>JASGJV010000023.1:0-282367 GCA_049840695.1 Nitrospira sp. | reverse complement strand
AGGCTTTACTCCACGGCCACATGTCCGGTGCATGCAAAACGACGGCGAGGGCAATATGGCCTCCCAAGCCGAGACAAATGGCGAAGATGATCCACTCACGGGCCATAGTCGCCCTCGGAGGAGGCCATAACAAAGGATAAGCCTGGAGACAAATCGACAGGCGGTTACACGGAGGTTTTTGCGGACTCGATCTCAGTTGCCGTAATCAGACTGGACAAATAGTCCGCGACGAAGGTCAGTGCCTCCTCGCGTCCGTCTGCCCGTTCGCCCTTTTCCCGACGCTGCACGGAGAGCTCATGATCCAGGTCTGATTTCACTTCCGTCAGTACGCGTTGCAGCGTCGTTGGCGTGATGTTGGCGTCCATATCCTCGAGTTCCTGGCAGCGATCCAGGACCCAATTGAGGCCTTCGATCCGCCCCGCATAATGTTCCTGCTCAGCGGTGTCGATGCGGGACATAGTCGTCGCAAAGGTCTGGGCTTCGTACACCAGATTATAGAAACTCGTAACAGCGCGTTGTAACGTGGGATTCATAGTGCTCCTTGGCTCATTAAGAGGTTCTCGTGATTATACCTGAGATTAGGGGGGCGACAAGGAATTTTTTTGATGACCAGCGACTATGTGAACAGGAGGGAGTGAAACTCGTTCATGAACCCGTAGTACAGCGGAGCAAAATCTTTGAGACTGTCCGGGCTGTTCTCTTTGAGTCGCTTGAAGAAAAAGACCTGGGCGCGAGGATCTAATTGCTCGAGGAGACGGCTTAGCTGAGCCATCGAGTAACTGCCGGCCGGAACACTGAGTACGTAATGCACCAGCCGTTCTACGAATTGCTGCTCCACATACTCGCTGACAAGCAGCCCGTTCGGGAATCTTGCCTGAGGCGAGATACTCGTCGAATGAAATGGCCTGCGCTGCAAAGGGGACCGACTGCTGAGGGCGGGAGGTCACGCTACGGTTACCTTATTGATAGGAATGGCGAAAAGCGACGTTGCATTCACTGTACTCAAGCCTCCTAAGTCCGTCAAGTGGACAGAAGAAGCAGGCAGGTCTGAGTCGAAAGGCCAAGATGTCGATAGTAGATAGGCACTCTGTGCGATGATCGGTTTCGATTGAATCGACAATTCGTACGAGAAGATGATCGACTACTGCGCGAAGGATATTTGCAATGTCTGGCTTGACAGTCTTTACATCTGGCCGGTAGAATCCCGCTTCTTCCGACGGGCGCGGGAATAGCTCAGTGGTAGAGCATCGCCTTGCCAAGGCGAGGGTCGCGGGTTCAAATCCCGTTTCCCGCTCCAACTTTCTCAATTACTTCTACACGGTTTCCTCAACCATCTTCCCACGGGTCACGGCTCCAGCTTGTGTCCGCCCTTCTACGGCCTGCCACAGGTGAGCCGGGGATAGGTGTGCGTACCTCGTCAGCATCCCTGGAGACTTCCACCCACCCAAGGCCATCAGCGTTCGGTCATTCACGCCTTGCATGGCGAGACATGAAGCGAAAGTGTGCCGGAGTCATGAAAGCGAAACGGCGTCAGGCCCGGACTCTTGCGGCCTTCACAAGAGTACCACGGAGTATAGCGTCCGTCGTGTGGAAGATCGGGTCAAGCTGTGAGGAGGTCGGTTCGCACCTGAGATCGATTAGAAGGCCAACCACGGTGGAGTTCATGGGCACTCGTCGTCGATTCCCGCCTTCCTTTCATGGTATTTCCCCTCTCGTTGCGCGGCCTTCAATCTTACGTATAAAGCTCCCGCTTGGATGACTTCGACGCCTATCATTCTATGGAGGCTGACCGGGCCAGCGCTGGCCATTGTCGTATGGCTCATCGTGTGAAATTGAGGATGATAAGAAACATTCAGCAGCGCTGGATCAGATGGAATCCCATTCTCTTACCTGTGAAGATTCACGGCACGGAAGAGGTGACGGGGTCAACCCGGATCTTTCACTTGACGACTGTATGATAAACGGGAATCGCTGTCCGGCGCGGGCAACATCTCGCGGTACGACCGCCCAGGGAAGATTCGCTGTCGGCCCTAAGACATTTTTATGTGGCGGTTATAAACGAATCCGACTGTCTTGACACAGCGGCCATCCTGCCAAGGCAATGATGGCGTAGTCTGAAGCGTAGGCTTACCGCTGGTGCTCGCAGATGGCGAATTGTTCGGTGTGGAGATGGGTCACGGCCTTGTGGCCTCTGATACACGCTCAGCGGGATGTGGCGATGGGTCACGGCCTTGTGGCCTCTGATACACGCTCAGCGGGATGTGGCGATGGGTCGGTAGTCTTTCTTGTGTCCTGGTAGTGCCTGGGATAGTCTGCGTGTCGATGAAACTGGGCCTCTGACATTGCGATTCTGTGACTGCAAAGGCGACAGACATAGGCGCCAGTCAAATACACGCCGCCTACACTCTCCAGCTGGTAATCATGCTCGCATTGCGAGTCGATCAACCCCATAGCCAGGAGTTCGGCTACCTCATCCGCTGCCTCTTTGGTGGACAATGGATAATCCCATTCACCCGTCACAGGGTGGCCTTGCTCCTCCGTCTCAAAAGCGCGGACTACCAAGGCGTGTGGTACCCATCGACCATCGCTCCGGTACGACATCAATCGTATTGTGCACCTGTTATAGACAAGAGTAGATCCGTTGTTCATGGCGGTCATAATTGTTCACCGTGTTCCGAGCAGGTCGCAAATGCAATTAAGACCCAACCGCACTATCGGCCAACTCAGGCGCTGAAGGAACTGGGAGATTCCCTAGAGCGTCTTCTCGCTTGGGGAGCCACTCCTTTCACCTGGGCAATGACATGTTAAGCCGGAACGTTCCTCAACGCTTCGGTTCTTATCAGACTGTGAATGGCTGATACGATCTCGAGGCGCTGTGGCTACACTAAATGCAATGTACGGTTCTTGGGTTTGTCCTCTCTCTTTCTATCTAGTGCTGCGACCTTGTCTAAGCAATGCTGGCAGAGGTAATCACGCACGACTCGACGCTCCTCGCATCCTACGCAGAGGGGGGTGCCTCGAAAATGTGACAATATGCTGACAATCATCTCGATTCCTCCTTCCTCTAGACCGTTCTCGAGAAGCCTTGATCCGCCCCGCTCGTCCAAGCGCTAGCTCCTTACCCCGTGCATATTTGCAGCCGATAGATTCTGATCCAAAGACAATCTCCGTCAGCAGGATGCACTTCATCAAGGCGATCAAGGACTCCTGTATGACACTGTTAAGTGTCCAGTCCTCGATATTAGGGCATCCGGCCCAGGAGTGACCCTAGAGAGGTCCCTGGAAAGAATGGCGGTGTTTGTCGCAGGCCACTCGCTAACGGCATGACTGGACTCTTCAGGCTGGTCTTTTTTTGCATCTGGTGGTGCTAGTTGCGTCCCTAGGGTACACCTACTGCCTCCAGCCGTATACTTTCGAATAGCCTCTAAACCGAGGAGATGAGTTGATCGTTATTCAACTGGTTCCGGGATGACTTTAATGTTTTTCACGCGGGCCGCAAGGAGTCTGGCGATGCACACTATTGGATAGCCCGTATGGTTAAGCTCAACATCAGACTCCAACGTAGGCAGGAACACTGGTATGTGATGGCCTACCAGGCTCATTTCGCACATGCGATTACCCCGCTGGCTCTACCTCCTCCTCCAACACGGAAATTTGTGAGTCGAACTGCGGCCAGGTGCTATGTCGAACGTATGGTCTTAGATTGTCTAAAGGTCGTGAGGACCGATGCCACGGGTCTGGATATTATCTCTGAAGAGCAAGTCGAGGATCCTTGAAAACTCGCAGGATCCACCGGCTCAAGATTCGACGATGGAGGGACTTTGTTTAGTGACCTGAACGGATGCAGTTATGAGCCATGCGTGTCAAAAAGCTTCACCAGTACTGTATTTGCCTTGAGTTTGTTCAACAACTCTGTCATCGACTCATCGCGAATGATGGTCGCAAACTGAGCACGATAGGTGCCGACAATACTAGTCCCGTCCATGACAGCGTCGTACACCAGCCAGCGTCCATCGTCATATGTAAGCCGAAAGTCGAGAACCGTGTCGACCTTGCTGCCTACGAGCCGTGTCCTGACCTCGGCACAAGTGGCCTGCCGCCGTTCAGAGAGGTACAGGATTTTTTCGTCCTGGTACTGGATCATCCGATTTGCCAGGGCATCCCGGAGTAGACGGACAAAGAGGTCCACGTATTCCCTGCGGCCTTGATCATCCATCTGCCCCCACGGACTCCCCAGCGACCGCTTGGCCATCTCCTCGTAGTGGACGTCGCGTCGAATCACTCGTTCGATTTCACGACGGCGCTCGTGGAAAAGAGCAGGGCCTTGTTGCTCTTTCAATATTGAAAATAGTTCATCAATCGTACTGGCAATGGTGTCGGTAGGCGTCAGCTCGGACTCCGTGGCCTCAACCGATACGAGGCCCCCCAGGATAGTGAGCGCCGCAACCGGAAGCAGTACCAGTAGATAGGCAAAACGTGCTGGGCGCCGTCCAGTCCTGACTGTAGCGTCGATGAGCGTCATCCCGGGCGTCCATTCATTTTCACAGCTTGGCCTCGCCCCTAATTGCTAGGTGGGCTCTTTCTGAGCGAAGACGAGCAGCAGAACGCGTAATACATACATGATGCTGAGGACGGAAAAGCTGCCATATGCCAGGTAGATCATCACCCCCATCCATTCGTTCATACGGATCTCCCTGAAGCCTGTTGGCAAATTCGTGGCTGCGTGAGGTCGGCGTTTTTATATCGTCAAACAAGCGTGAGCTAAGAGTCTTCCGTTAAATCGGACGCACTCTCCCCTGGTTCACATAACGCAAAGGAGATTGCGCGGAAGATTCTTAGCCGAACGCCTCGAAGGGTACCCCGATCTATCTGCAAATGATGCTAGGAAGACCCCTGGAGAAGGCACGACAACGAACCGCTTCATCAGTCGATGAACTCCCTTCTTCCAGTCAATTCTCGTTGAGTCGTTAACGGAGATGCATGCAGCTCATGGCAGGGAGGCTAAAGGGGGGAATGGTGCTAAGCGGTGGCGGCGGGACTCGGAAGTTTCAGCAGCCTTTCTTTCCCCGGTATCGTGAGCGAGCGGGGTCATAATGGGATAGGTATAGCGGCGTACCGTATTCCTCACGGCGATCGTGAGGAGAATGTCATGAGGGATGGCTAGGAGAAGACTCATGAGGAAAAACCCCTTTGGTAAAATACTCCCCAGCTTGACTGCCAACGACCTGCTGTTACAACAACGAGGCAAAGGATGGGCAGGATGTGTCGGGTGTCCTGGTTAGAAGTGGTGATTGTCGTATTCTTCTCTCGCTTGCCCCAACTTAGCCAAACGAATTAATTGACGAAGTTGATCGCTCGACAGCGTCACTTCTTTGCACGAAGCAGCCTGGGTTTCCATTTCGTCGAGGTCAATCGGTTGCATTGCCATACCTCATTGCCCGACTTTCACTATGGAGGTGGCTGGGTCGGGTTCCCATAGGCTATACGGCTGCGCGTTACACGATGGGCGGCTCCTCAGTCTCAAGCGGCAATGCGGCGAAGGATGCAGAGAACGTCGATGATGACAGACAAACGGTGCCTCACTTTTTCTAGCATCCCGTGATTTGGTCGTTCTCGTCTGGGGCTCATATGGGGAAGCTGCGGCACGGGAGAGGGCGAGGAGGCCCTTGGTAGCCTGGGCTTCAGCTTAGGCATATCCTGAAGCCTAGGGGAGGTCACTGGAATAGTTGCCGTTAAATGTTGGGCGGGAGGAGAGAGCAATGTGACCGGCTGATCGCCTTCCTACGAACATAGATTGCCCCGCCACTTTTCGCAGTAAACAGCCGAATTCAAGCGTCTATTGGAGACACCGAGACTAATCCTTCGAGAGGTTTACGTGGCGCGGTGGCTTCAATCTTACGTATCGTTTTAAGTACATCTCGTTTGACGGCCATTCCGAAATTTCTAGGGGGAGGAAAAATCCGCGCAAAAAATGATCATGGGCGAACCAATCCACTGGCGTCTCCTCTTCTTATTCCGTTGAGCCTGTTCGGCTGACGGTAACACCGCCAGGGATGAGCGGGCCTAGGCAAACCCCTTGAAGATGCGTCCTCAATGATCCGAATATCTGTCGGGGCCTGTATCGCGATCTGGAGATCATCTGCGGGCGAACCTCTCCGCATTCATCGATCTGTACTACAATGGCACCCGGCTACCAGCCACCAAAAGAATTTGACCGCGGGTTTGTGTCCGGGCCTGTCTGATATCCCACGTTATTTATCCACACAGATTCAAACCCGGAAGCGGTCTCGCAGAGGAAGGACGGCGATCAACACAAGTGCTACTGGCTAAAAGGTTTGATTGAAGGATTCACTCCAAGGCACTGTGATGGGTTTGTGCTAGAAGTTGTAAGAATTTCTCAATTCCATCAGACGCATCGATTCAGTAAACCACAATAAGGGAAAATCTTGGAGCCACAGCTCAGGAAATCTCTTGCAAAGGTGCTCTTTTTAGATCCCCAGGGCGATAGTCCGGGTTCAAATCCCGTTTCGCGCTCCAATTGCCCAATTGCCTTCACTGGTTCGTTTTTCAGTTCTCCTCTCCATAAACGGCGGAAGCCCATCAGGTTTTTGCTCGTGCACCTGTGCCGATTTCGGTATTAAAGGCGGCAGCGCAGGACTCCAGGTAGAAAGGCGTCGCTACCCCTGGCGGGACTTGGCAGGGTGCAGGCCGTATAAGACATCCGTGCGGAGCACGTACTTCTGTCCGCTCTGCACCACTGCACCTTCGTGCCAAATGTCATGCAGAAATACCAGCGCCATTCCCGTCTTCGGTTGAACCGACAGATACGGAGCCGGAGGTTGCAGGATTGCGTGGTCGGCGCTCGCATAAAACTTCGTCTCCCCGCCCACCATCCCATCATTGAGATAGATCATCATGGTCACTTCACTTTTGTCTCCGGTCTTCATCCGCAGATAGGAGCCGTCGCAATGAGGCTGGAAGGTATGGCCGGGCTGATACCGATAAAATCGCCACCGTTCGTTGAAGCCGACGAGATGATGACCGTCAAGAACGGCTGGCAAGAAAGGTTGCGCGCGGTGAAATAAGTTTGACGCGAGAGACTCGTCATCGACAATCACCCGCTCGTTATTGCGGAAGTTTTCATTCACCACGCCACCAACGGTTCCAGGTTCATAGGCCAATGCTTCGCTGCGTCGGATCAGCGCCGCACACTCTTCCTCCGAAAGAAACTGGTGAATGACGAAGACTCGTTCGGCATCGAGCGCTTCTTTGATCACAACGACATCCTTCCATTTTGCCCGGCGTGCGAAGGTCCGGCGGTTTCACTTAGCAGGGGCTTGATGGCGTGAAACGTGGGCGCCCTGGTTATTGTGAATCGGCTGTCGAGCGCCCGAGAAGGCGGAGCTTTCGCAGCTGAGTTTGTGCTGTTGCGAGGTCCGCGTCCGTGAGCGCCGCTTCCCCGAATCGCACTTGAGCATACAGTCGCGTGACGGAATCAACGAGAGGCCAGGCCTCGCCCCATCGCGTACGAATCTGTTCGAGAAATTCGCCTGATGTGGCGCTGGCCGGTTTCATGAGTCCCTGCTGCGCGCAGCAATTCAGCATGGTGGTGTAAAGCGCGATGACGGTCTGCTGTTGCGTTGAAAAGGAGCTGTGTTGCGTGGTCCTATTCCGGAACCTTCGCAAGATCGTGATCCCTCCATAAACTGCGGCGGTTGCGAGCACAAGAGCGATCGCAACCTGCGGAACACCCGATGGAGTCACGCTGAGCACCATATGGCTCACGATGGAGACGCCTTGCGCTGACAGGGCACTCAGCGTCTCGGAAAGACCTGCCCGTACGGCTTCCCCGCCCTCTCGAATGCCCTGCACCACGGTGAATTGGTCATGTGCGCTGTAGTGGACGAACATGCGATCCCATCGGAGGCGAATCGAATCCATCGCACTGTTGGCCGATTGCCACCAGGTCGGACCGACCCCATCCGGGGAGGGCGGGGTGGGGTCCATGGTGATCCAGCCTGATTGGGGGAAATACACTTCCACCCAGGCATGCGCATCTCGTTGACGTACGGTGTAGTACCCGCCGAATGCGTTCCATTCAGTGGCGAGAAATCCGGTCACCAGGCGTGCAGGTATGCCTACGGAGCGAAGCATCATCACCATGGCCGTCGCATAGTGCTCGCAATAGCCGGTTTTTCGAGTCAACAGAAAATCTTCGAGGGGATGCGGAGATTGCAGAGAGGGGACATCCAGGTTGTATCGGTAATGAGTCAGCAAATGTGTGTGAACCATGGCGACGGCTTGGGCCACGCTGGTTGCAGGACGCGTGATCTGGCGCGCGAGTTCGAGGACCTGCTCATTCACGGCGGGCACTTGGAGATAGTGTTGCTGAATAAAGTCGGGGTAGACCAACGCCGCGGACTTCTTCTCGGCTGCATTCAAGCTGGTCGGCGAGGAATAGACGATGTATTGGCTGCGAGTATGGAGGGGAAACGGCAGGTACAGTGAGCCCATCAAATCCGATTGGAGAGAGAGAAAGTGGCCTTTGACCGATGTGGGAAACGGGCTGCCGAAGAGGACTGTGGTGTCGAGGGGCTCGAGAAGAATCTCCAGCTTGAGTTGCCGAGCCGGAGTCGATGATTTGGGCCCTGAGGCACGGAGCGTGAAGGTGCCTTCGGGAAGCTCGGTCAGCATGCGGCGGTGCGGCAGGCTGTTGCTCCAGGATTTTCCATCATACCGATTGTAGGCGACGCCTCGAAGATACAGTGGTTCCCATTTCGAGTCCTGCCCTGAGTGTTCAGGGAGTTCTACTCGCATCACAATACTCGGGTCCTGCTTGACGGGCCCCATCACTCCCAAGTCGACATGTTCCGAAAACCCGGTCGTGCGCAGGTTTTCTCCATGGTTGTTTTGAAAGAACCCTACTCCGACCCGAGGGATCAGAAAAAAGAACAACAGGGTGATTCCAAACGCGCTCGCCGCCATGGCGTTGGTGGCCCAGAAAAAACGAGTCGTGAGGCGGGGAAGCGGCGCGGCGGATGGCGCGGCATGGGTGTGCCCCTGCTGAGGTTCAGCCAGTTCTTCCTGTTCCTGCAGCAGGTGATAAAGGAGAAGAGTCCACACGCCGATGACCAGGTAGACGAGGAAAAACGGGGCATACCAGATCTGCGTCGTCAACGCTGCGGACGCCAGGAGTGCGATCAGGCTGATGGCGTAGAGATGCAGGAAGTCGCGACGCTGGTCGAGGTTCGAAAGTTTGTTCACGAGGAGCAGGACAAGAAAGTGAATGCCCGCAGGGAGGATCTCCTGTGAGATGAGGAAGAGGTCGATCCAGAATCCCGCGAAAGCAAGCAGGAGAAATATATTCCACGTGAGCGCTGAGAACCGCAGACGACTGAGGGCGCCGGAGATCACCCCTGAGGATTGGACGCGCAGCAATGCCATACCGAAGGCGCCCGCTGCCAGGACTAAGAGCCACAGCGGCAAGGCAATGGCGAGTGTCAGGCTGGCAAAGCCGGTCCCAGCCAGAAGGATGGAGCTAAGCCGGAAGGCTTGATCCAGCGGCATCGAAGAGGTCCTTATGCGTGTGAGGGGTAAGAATCTGATCGGCCGCTGAAAACAGATCGTGGAGGGCCGGGTCTGTCCATGACGAAAGCAGGAGAATAGGGCCATCCTGGGATCGTAGCAGTGCTGAGGTCAGCGCCTGCTGTACGGCCGCACTGTGAGCGACGGGGCGTCGCTCGCAGAGAGCCAGGGCATGGAACAGGTGAAGCCGTGACTCGTTTCCGTCGGCCACGACTTCTTGTTGATTACCGACCAGCAAGCGGAGTCGAAGCCCGCTGTTCAGCAATTGATCGATCAGAGAAGCGGCGACGGAGAGCGCCCGTTCGAATGTTTCCTCGTCTTCGTCCGGAGCGACCGTAAAGACCGCCAGTGTGATGATGCGTTGATCTTCGGCTTCGGTCTCTTTGAGCATGAGTTTGGCCGTTCGCGCGGTCGTCATCCAATGGATGGCGCGGGAATCGTCACCCGGGCGAAACTCCCGCAGATTGTAGAGTGAATTTCCGGGGCCGCGTCGAGCCAAGGCGTGATCATGGCCGATCGCCTGTATGTCCTGGACCAGCATTGACGGAAGCGGAATGAGTGCTGGGCAGACCACGACATTGGCCTCTTGCGGATAGAACGCTTTCTTGTGAAACAGTCCGAAAGGAAACGGCGTGACGACACGGACCCCGTCCAGTTGGTAGCGCCCTCGTCGCCTGATGAGCAGTGGGTAGGCACGTAACGTTGACGCGCCGGGGGCAAGGTGAGTCAGATGAATGCCGCAATCACGGTCCTGGCCGGAGGCGACGTCTAGGAACCGCAAGGAGATGCCCGGAAGATGGGCTTTGCGGTTGGCAATCCACAGCGTGGCGGTGGCCGGTTGATTGACAAACAGCGTGTCGGGGAGGTGGCGGTGGAATTCCAGCCGCCGCACGCATTGTTCCGACAGCAAGCCGGATAACACGATGAGGCTGAGCATCATCGCGAGCAACAGGTAGAACAGATTGTTGCCCGTATTCACTGCAGCGATTCCAACCGCCAGGGTGAGCAACAGAAAGCGTACGCCTTCCGTTGTCACGCTGATCGCGCGCCGTCTGGGGAGCTGGTGAAGCCAGGTACGGAGAGTCATGGACGCCATGCTGGTGGCCCGTCATCCCGTGAGCGGCTACGGGGAGATTATCCGATAGGCTGCTGCGTCGCGCGCCAGGTGGTCACACGGGAACCGGTATGCTCTCCAGAATGTCGTGAATGACACGTTCTGTGTGTTCGACACTCTTCGTGCGTGTGCCCTGAGAACGGCTGAGCATGACGCGGTGCGAGAGGACAGCCGGAGCCAGTTCTTTAATGTCTTCTGGCAAGCAATAGGTTCGGTCTCGCGCAAGAGCGAGGGCCTTCGCCGCTTTGCTGAGCGCGAGCGCTCCCCGCGTACTGACGCCCAGTGAAAATAAGGGGTTTTGCCTGGTGGCGAGCACGATGGCCAGCAGGTAATCCATCAGGCTGTCTTCCATTCTGACCTTATCCACCTGGGCTTGCAGATCCAGGATGTGCTGCGCATTGAGAACCGGCTCGATTTCGTCGGCCGGATGCAGCGATTGTGGTCGGTCCAGCACCTTTTTTTCCTCTTCCGGCGTGGGATACCCGATACACAGCCGCATAAGAAACCGGTCCAATTGCGATTCCGGAAGTGGAAAGGTCCCGTGGTACTCCGCCGGGTTTTGGGTCGCAATCACCATGAAGGGCTGTTGAAGCGGATAGGTCTGATTGTCGACAGAAATCTGGGCTTCGCTCATCGCTTCCAGCAAACTGCTTTGTGTTTTTGGTGTGGTGCGATTGATCTCGTCTGCCAGGACGATGTTGGCAAAGAGCGGTCCCCGCATGAACTCGAAGGCTTGTTTCTGACGATTGAACACCGATATTCCGACGATGTCGGACGGCAATAAGTCACTCGTGAACTGGATGCGCTTAAAGGAGCAGTCCAGGGAACGGGCCAGACTGTGGGCCAGGGTCGTTTTCCCGACTCCGGGCACGTCTTCTATCAAAAGATGTCCCCGTGCCAATAGGCACACGACCGCCAACTCAATCGCCCGTGCCTTTCCCTTGATGACCTGCGCGATATTGTCCTGTAACAGTTTGATAGATTGGGAAGAATTCACGATGTGTCTGTTTGTGCGGGGGATTATGTGCGGCACATGGCGTGTATGCCAGAAGTCTAACAAAGGGTCTGGGGACCGTCAATTTATACGGCCTTTTCATGCGGGGTGGCGTGGCGATCGATTGGGAGGCGCCGGAGCGGGAACCGAGGCAAGTAGTTACGACACTGAGCCGGGCTCCGGTACGAGGATCAGCAGCCAGGGGGGAGTTTCCTCCGACATGCCTTGGAACCGCCTGGCTGTGCTACTGGCAGGGAGGCCTTCGAATAACGCACCGCGCTGAATTTTGACCTGCCGGAATCGATAGGGGGCACGATGACCGGAAGATGTAGGCAGAACCGACGGAAAACTCGTACGCAGCGGCGTCAGGTCTGACAGCAGGCAGGAGCCACCGACCGGCAGAGCTGAGAGTTGGCGGTAGGTTTCCCCGAAGATCTCAGGCAGCGTTTCTGCCGACAACACGACATCGGCAGGCCTGACCCGCGGGTCATCGATCAGCTGCGAAAGAATTTCCCAACACACCTGCGAGTCCACCGCCCCCAACACACAGAGGGCTCCACGCCCGGCCATTAATTCCAGCAGGGCGAGGGGCCCCCGAATATCGAACTTCCATGGCGGAAACAGCAGGCTTCGCCCGGCATGGTTCACCTCGAGGGCTGCTTCTTTGCCATGTCGAATCCGGCGGGAATCTCCCTTGGTCCGCCGGAGCTCTTCGGCGAGGCAGCGGGCAGACAGGCGGGTTGGTTCATAAGCAAAGGTCGGCGTAGCGGGGGCCCAGCAGGTGACGATGAGGTATCGGGCGGCCAGGCGCTGGTCCCGTTCCAAGGCGTCGAGGGCAAACATGTCTTGATCGCCATAAAAGCGGAACTCCAGCCCCGGCTTGCTGCGCAGGCGATTTAATCGAAGCGGCGGCGCATGTAGTGGTCCGCCGAGTTGGGACGAAGGATCGAGCCGGTCGAGACAGTGGAGCACGAGCGATCTGCGTTGCGCCGTCAACGTAGGTTCGTAGAGGGTGACCAGTTCTTCAGCAAAAGAAAGATCCCCTGCTCCCAGGTCTAACACCGAGGCAGGAAGCTGCTCCACTAACACATCAAATGGATTGTGATGCGTCTGGATGAACCGGTCGAGACTCTCTGGTGTGATGGTCGGCCTGGGCCACTTGGCCATTGTAGATCGTCCAACCTTGAAGAACACGCATAGGGCGCGCAGGGCTTTTGTGACAGGCAGCCCGGTGAGCTGCTTGAGCAGCATGGCGGAGGAGGTGCGATCTTCGGTCGTGAGATCCTCCGGCAAGGCCGCCACGAGAGTCTGTTTGAGTCCGTCAGCTAGAGAAGAAGTGTACATCGCCTCGACGAGGGCTGTTCTTGTCGCGGGCCAGTCCGTGGAATGGACGAGGTGGCGCGAGGCCTCCCATAAGGGTGCATCGAGCGATCTGGCGGACATGACCTGTTTCCGGAATGCGGCCAGGCTGTCGGAATCAACAGGCATCAGGAGTCAACGATCGGCGTGTGGGTTGTGGATGATCGACCGTTCCGTCGCGTCGCGCAGAGTATCGGGCGGGTTGTAAAAGAGTCAAGCAGGTCGTCTTGCGACTGCAGGATGCGTATGTTAGGTAGACGATATGCGTCGATCCTTACAACATTTGCGTGAGCAGGTCTGGAATCGCCTCAGGGGTTTTATCGCCCTACTTGGTTTGGTGATTACCCTGGGAGGCTGCCAGACGACCGATCCTGTGCCCCAGGTAACCCCGCAAGTCTGGGACGACTGGTCTGTCGGCCATGTGTTGGAGGCCAAGACCGGCCGCTTCGTTGCAACGGCTGAATGGCTGGAGCGGTTGGCCGGATATGACGTGATTTATCTGGGAGAGGAACATCACAATCGGTCCCACATCGATGCCGCGCTGACGGTGCTGCGGTCTCTTGTCACCCGTGGGCGTTGGCCTGTGCTCGCGATGGAGATGTTCGGCTGGGAGGGCCAGCCGGCGCTCGACGGCTATCTCGAGACGAAGGAACCTGCCCGCCTGGAATTTCTGGAACGCGTGGGATGGAAGCAAAACTGGGGCGGAGCCTTTGAGGATTATGAACCCCTGGTGCAGTTTGCCAAGGATCAGCGGCTCCCGGTGCTGGCCATGAATCCCCCAAAAACATTGATTCGTCAGGTCGTCAAGCTGGGATTGGCTCAAGCCAAGGAGCAGCCCGAATGGCGTCAATGGGGCATGGAGCAGGAGACGATTGTTGATGCCCCGGCCTATCGTTCCCGTATTCTGTCTCAACTCCAGGCCTGCCATGGAGGGGGGGCACCGGAAGACTATCAAACCATGTACGACGCCTCGATGGTGAGGGACGAGGGCATGGCGAAGATCGTCACGGCGGCGGTGCATCGTGTTCGCGCTGCGGGTGACGCGACCCAGGGGCCCGTGGTGAGTTATACCGGCGGCGGACACGTCCAGTACCGGTTGCCGGTGCCGAATCGCGTCGCCCGGCGGGTTGAGAACGGACTCAAGCAGGTGACCATCTATATGGCCACTTTTGAGCAAGAACGGGCCGCAGAACTCCATCAGTCCATGCAGGAAGGCATTGCAGATTTTGTGTGGTTGACCCCGCCTGGGTCTCAAGGGGCTCCTCGCCGGTGCCGATAAGATATCGGGCGGTCGAGTCCCCGCGGCCCTGCCGAATTATGTTGACCCCTGCAGAAAACCCCGTCACCGGGACAGTCGGATCGGGGAACCTGCCGCACACTCGGCTTCCATGCCCGGGTGATGGGCTTCAGGGGGTAGGCATTCCATGACACTGCGGCGATCATTCGACAAGTTGCAAGGTTGACTCACTGGCACCAACCATTCCACAGGTGGCATGATGCGGGGCAAAATCGCATGTTCAGCGGATCGCCTCAGTTTACTGGAGGCGGACATGATCAGCTCTATCGTGGAGCCCAATGCGTTCCAAATCGGGAAGCAATATCAGACGGAACGCCGTGTGCAGCTGACCGACGCGTTGGATACCGAGTTCACCTCCTCTGTGATGGGCAATTCCGGGCTGTACGAGCAGACCATCCGTCTCCATAACGGGCACCTTGAGGCCAAGTGCTCCTGTACCCTACACGAGCAACCGATCTGCCGGCACGGTGTCGCTGCGCTGCTCGAGTATCAGCGGTGGTCGAAGACTCGCGTGGTTTCCAAGGCGCGGCCTCCAGCTCCTCGTCCGGAGGCCGAAAGGACAACCGCAAAATCCGGCCACTCCGGGGATGTGAAGCTCAGCGAGTTGAATCAGTTCAGCGACTGGATGCAACGAGTGGTTCAGGCCATTCAATCCGGTCAGCCGGTTCCTGCCCAGCCCGATATCGAACCGGGGTTGGTCTCGACCTGGACCCGGATCATTCAGCAATTGGATGAACGAAGGCGGGAGAGCGAAGTCGCGCAAATTGAACTCGATACGGATATCCGCAATCGTGAAGCGGTCGTCGCCCGCCTGACTCAAGATTTGGAAGCATCCGCAAAGGAAGCCAAATCCTTGCAGGTGATTTGCCGGGATCTCCAGCGGGAGGTGGATCAGCACAAGGCCTCGCTGTCCAAATCCACGGAGTTGTCACGACACGTCGAACAATTCGAGGGCGAGGTGAGGGCCATTGCCGGTCTCCTGACGGAAAAAGGCCGGCGTTTGGAAAGCCTCTCCGATACCTGTCGAGATGTGTTGACGATGTTGAAAGCCCTGGGGAAGGTGTAAGGGGCCTCCCGACCTCAACCCGGCCTGTCCTTTCCAGTTCGAGTCGAATCCTTCTTTCTTCCTCCCTCTTTCTTCCTCCCCCTTGCGTCATCCCTAGTCCCTTCAGTACAATGCGGGCCACTTTGGGCATTCCTTGACTATAAGGGGGAGATCATGAACAAGCTGATAGCAGGAGTGTTGGGTGGAATCGGGGCGCTTCAGGCGACCAATGTGTTTGCCAATGTGGGTGAGGGTCCGCCGGATTACAGTGGCATCACGGCTCTCTACTACATCCTGATCGCCCTCATATTGGGATTCGGGGTGTACGACACCTTCTTCAAGAAGAGTTAACCAGCTCCTCCGGATCGAGTGGCGTGAAATGTTTCTCCGTTGCGGAAGCCGGGGAGGATGTTTCACGCCTTCTTTTTGCTGTACGGTGAACGGGATTCGCCTGATTTCAGCAGTGGAAGCAGGGTCTGCAGCACGTTCTGAACCACAATCCGATAGCCTTCCCCGGTGGGATGAATACCGTCGGCTTGATTGAGCTTCTGGTCGCCGCCCACTCCTTCAAGAAGAAATGGAATCAAGGCCAGTGCATGGGCCTTGGCGAGGTCTCGGTACATTGCTTCAAATTTCGTGGTGTACTCCTCCCCGTAGTTCGGTGGCAGTTTCATGCCTGCCAGAATCACCTGCACGCGGGCTTCTTTCAATCGGGTGATAATCGCGTCCAGGTGCGAACGAGTTTCCGGCAGACTCAAACCGCGCAATCCATCGTTCCCGCCTAATTCAAGAATGACGACGGACGGTTTTCCGGCGAGCACCCAGGAGACTCGACGCAGTCCTCCTGCGGTCGTGTCTCCGCTCACACCTGCATTGAGCACCTGATAGTGAAGGCCGAGGGTGTCGAGCTGTGTCTGCAGTTGCGCCGGATACGTTTGTTTGGGGGAGACTCCCAGGCCGGCAGTCAAACTATCGCCGAATGCGACGATTCTCGGTCGGCTGTCGGATTCTGGCCTCGTCGCCGTAGCCGGCGGGCCAGGAGGAGGCTTTTCGTCAGTCGCCGGTTGAGGCCGGGAAAGGCCGGCAGGGGCGGAGGATGAGGGAGAACCAGATGAAAGGGGGGCTTGATCACAGCCTACGAGCCCGCTCACAAGCAGGGCTATGAGGCTGCCTGTCATCAGGCGGGGGATGATACGGAAAAGGTCGGAGCGGGTCGTCATGCGTACAGTATAATATGAAAACTGTTTTTGCATGTGTGACTACGGATCAACGGGATGATGATTGCCACTCAACATGTGACGATGCAATTGGAGGCCGGGGGCGAGACGGTCAAGATTCTTGATGATATCACCCTTGAGATTCCAGAGAAGCAAACCGTGGCGATTGTCGGGCCGTCCGGCAGTGGCAAGTCAACTCTGCTGGGCTTGATCGCGGGACTTGACCGGCCGACATCCGGCACCATCTGGCTCAATGGCCGGGAGATTACCCGACTGAACGAAAAGGCGATGGCGCGCCTGCGTCTGGCCAACGTGGGGTATATCTTTCAGTCCTTTCATCTGATTCCGACCTTAACCGCTCTGGAGAACGTGTCGATTCCGTTGGAGCTGGCAGGTGACCGTCATGCCCGCCAACGCGCCATCGAATTGCTGGAGGCGGTGGGGTTAGGGCATCGGGTTTCGCACTATCCGGTTCAGCTTTCCGGCGGTGAACAGCAGCGGGTTGCCGTAGCGCGTGCCTTTGCCTGCCGGCCGCCGATTCTGTTGGCCAACGAACCGACCGGAAACTTGGATTCTCATACGGGCCAGCAGGTGATCCAGCTCATCATGGCCTTGCACCGAGATGCCGGCACCACTCTCGTGCTGGTCACGCACGATCAACAACTGGCTGCTTTGATGGAGCGGGTCATTACCCTGCGAGATGGCCGGATCGGGTCTGATGAACTCACATCATCTGCCTACGACGAGTCCGGCGACCGGCTATGAGGCCATTTTGGTTCATCCTGGCCTGGCGGGACTTGCGATCTTCGTGGCGGCATTTTGTCTATTTTCTGGCCTGTATCGCATTAGGCGTTCGGGGCGGTCGTGGGGGTGTCGCTCTTTTCGGCCAATGTCGAGCGTGCGGTGCTGAAAGAGGCCCGCGGTTTGCTGGGGGGAGATGTGGAAATCCGGCTATCCAGACCTCTCGGTGGGCCGGGCTCCGCCGTCCTGACGGAACTCGCGGGGCGCGGGATTGCAACCACACGCGTGAACGAATTGGTCGCAATGGTGGCACGGGTCGATCGGGGCCAGGGCGGAATGGACGCCACGCTGCTCGTCGAGTTGAAAGCTGTGGAACCGCGGTATCCGTTGTATGGGGTAGTGCGGGTCGAACCGGATCGACCATTGAGCGAATTGCTTGATCCGGCCAGTCAACGTTGCGGAAACATCTGTCACGGGGCGGTCGTGCAGGAGGCATTGCTGATCCGGCTGGGCTTGGCCATCGGCGACACGATGAAGATTGGGCAGGCCTCCTTTCGGATCACGGGCGTGATTCATACGGAGCCGGATCGCATGGCGAACATGTTCAGCCTTGGTCCGCGGGTGCTGATTTCCCAAGAAGGACTGGCAGCCGCCGATCTCATCAAGCCGGGCAGCCGAATGCGCGAACGGCATTTGTTACAGCTTCCTGCATCGATGGCGCTGTTTCCCCTCATTCATGAACTGCGAGGCCGCCTCGCCGCCGAATCCGCACGGGTGTCTTCCTATCGCGATGCCCAGCCACAGCTCAAGCAGTTCCTCGATCAACTCGCGCGGTACCTTGGCCTTGTCGGGCTGACGGCGCTCTTCGTGGGAGGCATCGGCGTGGCGCTATCCATTCATGCGTTCGTGCGAGAGAAGCTCCCTTCTATTGCGATTTTGAAAACCGTGGGCGCGGATACTGCGACCATTATCTATTCTTATTTGGGCCAGGCCGTTGGCTTGGGCCTGTTGGGTAGTCTGGCAGGAATCGGCATTGGCGTGGCCTTGCAAACGGTCCTTCCACAGGCGGTGTCCACGTTGTTGGCAACGGATGTTCTCCAGCAAGTCGAGTTTACATCGGTGCTCTCTCTCGCAGCCGTGGCCCCCATTGGGAAAGGGGTGGGCTTGGGCATTCTGACGACGTTGTTGTTCAGCCTGTGGCCGCTGCTGACCATTCGAGATATCAAGCCTGCTGCCATCTTCAGGCGTGAAGTGGAACCTGCTGGTGCGCCGCTGCTGCGACGCGAGATATCTCTTGCGAGTCGTGTGGTGCGAGTGATGACGGCGGACCCTCTCCGAAGCGTCACGGCGGCAGGTATCGGGATCGGACTGGCTGGCCTGTCTATGTGGCAGGCCGGATCGTTGACGATCGGCGGGCTGTTTATCGGGGGATTGTTGGTCGCGATAGCGGTCTTGGGCGCCGGAGCCCACGCGTTGTTGCGGGGACTGCGTGCGCTGCCTGTGCCGCGAGAGTTGTCTTTGCGGCAGGCGCTGGGCAACATTCAGCGACCCGGTGGTCAAACCTTAGGGGTGATGGTGTCGATCGGCGTCGGCGTGATGGTAATCCTGGCGATCGCGTTGCTTCAGCATGCGCTGGTGCGGCAGGTGGGAGAAAACCGTCCGTCCGATTCGCCGACCTTCTTTTTCATCGATATCCAACCCGATCAGGCACAGGCCTTTGGGGAGTTGGTCCATCGGCGTACCGGCGATGTCGCTCCTGACCTGACTCCATTGGTGCGCTCACGGATCCATGCCATCAATGGGCGGCCGGTTACCGATGAGCGCGAGGCTCAACAGGATGAGCCGCCTGCTCAGTCGAAAGACGAGAAGCGCAAAAGCTGGTATGTGACTCGTGAGTATGTGCTGACGTTTCTCGATCAAGTGCCCAAGGATAATACGATTGTGAAAGGCGCCTGGTGGAAGCCGGGGCAGGTGTTTTCGAAACCGCAGGTGTCTGTCGAGGAGGAAGCCGCCAAGAGTCTCGATCTTGATGTCGGCAGTCTGCTGGATCTCAACATCCAAGGAACGATTCTGCAAGCCGAAGTGAGCAGCATCAGGAAAGTCGAGTGGGGGAATTTTTCCACGAATTTCTACATGATCTTTTCGCCTGGCTCGCTCGATGCTGCGCCGATGACCTACGTCGCCACCGTGCGAGTGGCTCCTCACGACGAGGTGGCCTTTCAGTCGGCCGTGGTCGCTGCCTTTCCCAATGTGACCGCCATTAACATCGGCGAAGTGTTGAACAGCTTTGCCCGCGTGCTCGATCGCCTGTCGTTGGCGATTCGAGGCGTCGCGCTGTTCTGTCTGATGGCGGGTGCGCTGGTGATGGCGGCGGCGCTCGCCGCCACGCGATATCGGCGGCTGTATGAGGCCGTGATTCTCAAGGCGCTTGGCGCAACCCGCGGGTTGATTGCCCGCTCATTTGCAGCCGAATATGCGTTGCTGGGATGTGTGGCGGGAATGATTGGTGTCGCCCTCGCCAGTCTGTTCTCATGGGCGATCTTACGATATATTTTGGAACTGCCCTGGGCGTTGGAGCTGCCTTTGCTTGGCCTTGGATTGGGCTGTACCGTTCTGCTGACGCTCCTCGTCGGATTTCTCAGTACCTACCGCATTCTTGGCCAACCTCCGCTGAGCGTGCTTCGGCACGAATGATCAACGGGCGATAAAGACTCCGGTTCTGTCAGGTCGATTTGCGCGCCAACAGGGCGCGAATCGCCTCGCGATCACGTTCGCGGAATTGTACGGCGATATGCAGTTGTTCCAAGTACTGCTCCAGCGTCTTTCCGCCAAGGTCGATCTTGCGGGAGGCAAAAAATCCACGGACATCCCGTTCCAGTTCGGGGGTCGAAAGTCCGATGATGCCACCGCACATTCTCCGCAACCCGCTTTTGGGAAACTGCTTGTCCATCCGCTCCCAGTTGGTCTTCACAAATTCCCAGGCCTCCTCCCGGATGTAGACATTGTGGAGAAGGCTGCTGACGAGGAATGGCGCATCCTGCGTGCGGATCTCGTCGGTCAAAGTTTTCGCTAACGTACGCTCCAGTAGCTCGCGCTTCCGGAAAGCAGCCAGAGAGAAGAGATAGCGGCGTTCCTCTTGCGGGGTGGTGGCTTGACGGAACCGGCCGGTAAAGTCTTCGTACCAAGCCTCATCACCGGTAAAGGCCAGGATTGAGACGAGCGCCGGGATCACGTTGGGGTCAATAGGCCGGGACTGTTGCTGAAGGGCTGTGTAGGCTTCACGCGCTTGCGCTTGAATAGTTTCGTCACGTCCCAAGGTGCCCAAGGCGCGAATGATGTCGCCACGCAATTCTTTGACGAGATCGCGTTCATCGAGGCTCGGTGTCCACCCGAGTTGCTGAAACATCGGCGAGACACGATCGCGAACCAATGAGGCCAACAGCGGCCGATCGCCTTCGTCTAGGAGATGGTTGATTGTGGAGAAAGACCCCAGCATGACGGCCCAGACATGCGGGTCCTGTTCATTGCGGAAATGCTCGGTCAAGGCCAGGTAGTCTGCGGACGAAACCATGCCGGCCAGGGTGGCGGCCCAGGTATCATTCAACAGGTTAAACCGTTCTACTGCAGCGAGGTTGTTCAGACCGCCTTTTTGCAGGCCGGTGAGCAAATCGAGGCTGTACCGCACGCGGTAAAATCCGTGGCCCCCGTCATTGGCCAACACCGATGTCCAGCCTTCCGGCAAGGGGATGCGACTCTCCCGATCACTGAGCAGCACGCGTTTGGTTTCAGTGCCTCGCGCGGTGGTGATGCGCAATTGAACCGGCACATGCCAACGTGCGGTCGTCGCGTCGGATGGTGTTGCGGATGAATCTTCGGCATAGGTGAACCGGCGTTGCGTCAGTTTCAAGGTGGAGGATGACTCGACGGCGAGTGAGAGCAAGGGATAGCCGGGCGAGAAAATCCATTCGTTCATGAGCGCCGGGACATTCTGTTTTGATGCATGGCCCAGCGAGACCCAGAGGTCGGTCGTTTCTGCATTGCCATAGGCATGCGTCGTCAGATAATGACGCACGCCATCCCGAAACACCGTCGGGCCGATATGTTGTTCCAGCATGCGAAGGACGGACGCGCCTTTCTCATACGTCAACACGTCGAACATGGCTTCGGCTTCTTTCGGCGCGCGTACGGGAAATTCAATCGGTCTGGTGCTCAGCAGGCCATCCACCGATAATGCGGCGGCGCGTGCCATGCCGAAGGCCGTCCAACGTTCCCATTCCGGTTTCCAGGCATCGACCACCAGCATCTCCATAAAGGTGGCGAAGGCTTCGTTCAGCCAGAGCCCGTTCCACCAAGCCATGGTGACCAAGTCACCGAACCACATGTGGGCGTTTTCATGGGCCACGACGTCCGCAATGCGCCCTTGCTCCGCATGTGTGGCGGTGCGCTGATCCAATAACAAGGCGGTTTCACGAAAGGTGATGGCGCCCAGATTTTCCATGGCGCCGGAGGCGAAATCGGGAATGGCGATCAGATCGAGCTTGTCGCCCGGATAGGGAATATCGTAGTACTCGGCCAGGAAATTGAGTGAGTAGACGGCAATGTCATGTCCGAACGGAGTCAGATGTTGCTTGCCGGGGACTGACCAGAGGCGAACCGGCGTCTGTCGAGCCATGACGGGCGCGGTCGATACCAGTTCGCCGACGATGAGAGCCACCAGATAGGTAGACATCTTCATGGATTCCGCGAATCGAACGATGCGTTTGCCGCCCTCCAGCCGGTCGTCAACGATTCGGGTATTCGAGATAGCCGTCAGGGCAGGGTCGATGGCTACAGTCACGGCGAACACGGCCTTGAAGTGAGGCTCATCCCAACAGGGGAAAGCCCGGCGTGCGTCCGTCGCTTCAAACTGCGTGGCGGCGAGGGTATGTGCGATACCCCGGTCGTCTTTGTAACTGCTGCGATAGAAACCGCGGAGCTTGTCGTTCAACGTTCCGCGAAAGGCGAGGCTCAGTTTCCACGTACCCGGAGGGATTACCGATGGGAAGGTGATATGGCATCGTTGGTGTTCATCGTCCATCCGCACGGTCCCCGTACGTGGGGATTGTCCTTCGCCGGTCAATGTCGCCGCCGATACATCCAACTCTGTAGCATTTAAGAGAATGTCAGTAGTAGGCTCAGTGACCGTCAGCGTGACGACCTCATGGCCCGTGAACGAGTGTGAGTTGAGATCCGGCTCCATCCGCAGGTCATAAAATGTTGGGATGACATGGCGCGGGAGACGGTAGGGATCAACAATTGCGGATGAAGTCGTCATGGTGTTGTGAGGATGTTGTTGGTGATGAGTTGACTTTGTTCGGCTCCAGGCCTCAGACACGAAGACCATGGATGCGATTCCCGGCCATGCGCCCAGCCACAAGGCCGCATGGGTAACGGCGCGTGCGACCAGACCAGCCGCCTGCCGGCGAGTCACCGGCGGGTCGCCCTGCGCTCCGTTCATGGCTCCGGGGCGTGGATGATGTCGGTGCCTTGTCCATGACCGACGATCAGGGTGCTGGTCCGTCCGATGAACAGACCGGTTTCAACGATTCCCGGAATCTGATTGAGTTCAACTTCCAGCGCAGCAGGGTCATCAATGATTGGCATGTGCAGATCAAGGATGACATGTCCCGCCTCGGTCTGAAACACGTTTCCGTTACGCTGGCGCAAGACCGCTCTGCCGCCCGAGACCGCTTCGATGTGTCTGGCGGTGCTGCCCCACCCGAACGGCACGACTTCAATAGGCAGAGGGAAACTGCCGCCGAGCGCCGGCACCAGTTTTGTGTGGTCAACCATGACGATGAATCGTTTCGCGGCGGCGGCCACAATTTTTTCCTTCAGCAATGCGCCCCCTCCGCCCTTCACGAGATTCAATGCGGGGTCGACTTGATCCGCTCCGTCGATCGCGACATCGATCATCCAGGCATTGTCCGAGTCGATCAGCGGAATGCCGGATTGCTTCGCGAGGGCGGCGGTGTCGTGTGATGTCGGAACGGCGTGAATATTGAGCCCTGCGCGTACCCGCTCGCCAAGAGCGATAATGAGATGTTTCGACGTGGTGCCGGTTCCGAGGCCGACGACCATGCCGTCGTGGACGAATTCAGTCGCCTTCAGTGCGGCTTGGCGCTTTTCCGAATCGAGGTCACAGGATGTTGTTGTCATAGTGGAGGAGGAAGTGTGAGTTGTGCCGCCACGGAGGCGGCGCCGAGCAGAGCGGTCTTATCGTTCATCACGACTTTCACCGGAATCTGGTTCATCAGTCGTTTGTAGCGGCCTTTGTTGGTGAAGCCGCGCATGAACGAGCCGTCCTGCAGTTTCTTCAGCAGTTTGGGAGCAATGCCGCCGGCAACATAGACCCCGTCCAGCGTGAGGGCTTTCAGCGCCAGGTTGCCCGCTTCTGCCCCATACACGGATGCGAATAATTCCAGTGCTTGTTTGGCGATTTCCGCTTGGCCTTTGAGTCCCGCCTCGGCGATCTCAGCTGCCGGGTTACCGGCTTTGATCTTCTCGGCCAGCCACGTTGGCTCATTCTTCTTCGTGTCGCGGAGATACTCGTAAATCGCATGGAGGCCAGGTCCTGACACAATGCGTTCATAGCTGACGTGGAGATAGCTGCCGCGCAGATGCCGAAGCAACTCGATCTCGCTATCGCTGTTGGGCGCAAAGTCCGTATGTCCGCCTTCCGATGGCATGGGACGGTAGCGGGCTCCGTCCCAGTAAAGGATGCATTCGCCGAGGCCGGTCCCAGCCGCGATGAGGGCGAGCGCCTGTTTTTTCTTTGGCGGCGCCCCCGCGTTCAGCACGACCACTTCATCGGCTGTGAGATGGAGAAGTCCATGAGCGGTGGCTTCGAGATCATTCAAGAGGCGCACGTGAGGAATGACGAATCGTTCGCCTAAGGCGGCTCCGTCAATGAACCAGGGCAGATTGGTCGTGCGGCAACGATTGTCGATGACCGGTCCCGCCACGCCAAAACAGGCCGCCGTCAGCGTGATCGGTTCTGGTACGACTGGGACGGTCTCAGCGGCGACATCGCTGCCCAGGTTGACGGAGTCCTCTGCATGAGCGTTTTCTAGGGCCGGTTTGACGAGCGGGGTGCTCAGGAACTCGTTGACGATGTCTTCAAGGGCTTTATAATCCGCACTGTGAAAACTGTCCTCGCGCACCGGTTCGACCCGCCCGCCGGTCCACTCATACAGGGCCAAGTTCGTCTTTGTTCCGCCGATATCACCTGCCAGAATCATGGTTCCTCTTATGATGACAACTCATCTTTCGCCACCATCAATTCCGACGCCGCGGCGCGGTCAAGATACCATACCAGTCGCCCCGTCTCGGGACGGATTCGCGCGGCCGGATAGGCATCGGAGGCGTTGGCATGACTTTCAACGACACGCCGGACGACAGCGGCCTTAGTCAGTCCGGTCACGAGGAACAGTATCACACTCGCATGATTGATCACACCTAGGGTGAGGGTGATGCGGGATCGCGTGCCTTGCGGCGATATGCCGGGAACGACCCAGCGGGTCTGTTCGATGAGCGCCGGCGTACCAGGGAAGAGCGAGGCCGTGTGACCATCTTCCCCCATGCCTAAGAGGACCAGGTCCAGTACCGGCCATTGTTCCGACATTGTGGCCGTCAGACGCCGCAACAGGTCCTCGTACTGACTGGCTGCGGTTTCAGGCGGATCTTCACCGTGCATCCGATGGATGTGCGCAGCTGGAATATTCAGCGGCGTGAACAACAGCGTGTTGGCCAAGGCAAAGTTACTGTCGCGATGTGTAGGCGGAACCGCGCGCTCATCGCCAAACAGGAAGTGCACCTTGCTCCAGTCGAGCTGTGTTGCGAATTCGTGGCTCGCCAGAACCGTATAGAGAGCCTTTGGGGTGGAGCCCCCGGACAGAGCCACAAGAAACCGCGCACGCTTGCCTATGGCTTGTTGCCCCACTGTAACGAAAAGCGTGGCTGCGGCACGAACGACCTCTTGCGCATCAGCAAAAATGTAACGTTCGGGAGAATGTGCCATCTCAACGGCGGGAGCGACGAGTTGACGTGGCCCGCTTCTTTGGAACGGATTTCCGGCGCGTGGCTTTGATAGGTGTCAGGAATGTGACAAGGCTGCGGATGGTCCGTACGGGATTGGGGCCGAGAGCGATGCGGACGGCCGGGCGCTGGTGTGTGTGTAACGATTGCAAATCACCGATGGCCTGGGCTTGAGCCAAGGTCCCGAACGTATAGAATTTCTCCGGGACCGCCAGATCCGGTTTCATCGTATCGACCAACTCCAGAAAGAGCCCGCTGTTCGGTCCACCTTTGTGAAGTTGTCCCGTCGAATGCAGATAGCGGGGCCCATATCCTGCCGTCGTAGCCAGGTGGTGTCGGACCATGAGGGCTTTGCGTAGGGCTCGCAGTGCCGCTTCCACCTGGGTAGTCGGAATGGTGTAAGCCAGGATGGCCAGGTAGTGATTCGGCCCGATCTGTTCGAGCAATTGAGTCAGTGCTTGTTTGGGTGACAGCACGGCTATGGAGGGGAGTTTCCCCTGAGTTTCGACCTCTTTCAGAACACGCCCCGTGTTGTCTTTGCTTTCCTGTACGTTGGGCTGGTCGAACGGATGAATGCCAAGCGCATGTCCGGCGATGGCCGTGGCGAACTCCCACCGGAAGAATTCCCCGCCCAGATCGTAACGATCTTTCAGTTGTAAGGAATACACCGGCTGTCCCGATCGCTGCAGGGCGGAAACGGTTCTATCGAGGGAGGCGTTACGATCTCCTCTCAGCCGGAGGGAGACAAAGACTCTATCGGTCCCGTAGGCAGCCGGAGATGCGAATGGTTCTCCCGCTATCGGAATGAGGCCAGTTCCTTCCTTCCCGGTGCTTTCCGCGAGCAATTGTTCTACCCAGAGTCCAAATGAAGTCAATGCGGGAGAGGTGAGAAGGGTGACCTTGTCCCGCCCGCTTTTGGCCATGGCCGCCATCAGGCCTCCCAGGGCGGATCCCGGATTTTTTTGGGCCACCGTTTGCCGGCAGGCTTCGCGCATGGCCAGAGCTCGAGCGAGGAGTTTTCCCACGTCCAGTCCGAGCAGAGCCGCCGGAACGAGCCCAAAATATGAGAGCACGGAGTACCGTCCGCCTATGTCCGGTTGGTTGGTGAACGTCCGCCAAAACCCGCGCTCCCGTGCGAGTTCCTCGAGACCAGTTGCCGGATCCGTAATAGCGACAAACTGCGCACCGCCGCGATTGCCTTTTGTCCGATGCACGAGTTCCCAGAAGTGGGAGAAGAGAGACATGACTTCAATTGTTCCACCGGATTTGCTCGCCACAAGGAACAATGATCGTGCCGGTTGAATCGCATCGGTGACCTGTCGCACCCAGCCGGGAACGGTGGAGTCCAAAACCCAGAGTCGAGGTGCGCCTTTCGCTGACCCGAAGGTGCACCGCAATACTTCTGGTCCCAAACTGCTGCCGCCCATTCCGAGCAACACCACGTTCGTCGTGCGGGCTTCTCGCGCGGCTTGGGCGAAGCTTCGCAAGTCGGAGAGCCCATCTTGCATGTGGTCGAGGACCGTCAGCCAGCCCAGCCGGTTATCGATTTCCGTCGGATCCGGTTTCCAAAGGGTATGGTCTCGCGTCCAAATGCGTTCGATCGCACGGCTGCTTGCTAGATCATCGAATGTCGTCGCGAGGGTCTGGTTATCCAGAAGGGAGGTCACTTTGGGGCGGATCGGCATAACACGCTCTCTTCCATAGGTGGAGGAACGAAGATGCTCGTTGGCTGAATCCTATCTTAGGTTCGAGGATTTGAAAAGGCAAACTAGGCACGTGATGGCAGGTTGGTCTGAAGCGGAAGAGATGAATGATAAAAGTGGAGATGGCAACCGTAGGCCGGTATGTAGCTCGGCTGACGCTACGTTTCCTCCTCCTGATCGCCCAAGTCAGCAAGGACTAGCGAAATGGAATTCTGGGATTCCAGCGCGCCGACGATATTGACCGGTGTGCCCACGGCGACCTGATCAAACAGTTGGGCAATCTGCGGGTTATCCAGCACGATACTGCCATAGGGTTGATCTGAAATTCCCTGGGCGATTCCGTGTAGCTGAATGAGGCCTGGCATATGTTGGCTCTTGGGAATCAACCCTGCCTTCTGAGCTTCCTCGAATCGGCGTTGGTCGTCCATATTGGGATAGTCGAGAATCAGGGCGCGGAAGTAGGGCGTTTGTCCAGGTCCGCGTTTGCGTTGAATGCGATATTCGCCTTCGGGAGTGGCGCCATCACCGTAGTGCTGTTTTGCCCGGATGCCTCTTGATCCTAACCGAATGGGATAGGTCAGTACTTTACGACCGTTCTTGTATAAGGTGAGGACGCGGTCGGCCTTGCTGACGACAATGGCCTGCGCGCGATGTGTTCGAGACCACTCAATGGTGCGTTGCGCCGATTCCCGCCACGCCGCAATCAGATCATCGTCCGCATACCGGCCTAATTCATTCGTCAACAGGGCGGTCTGAGTCAGGAGGATTCTGCCGGCTTGCTCCGAGGCCTGGATCGAATGTTCGAATTGTCCTTGTTCGAGGAACAGGCGAGCCTGTTTGACGTGCACTTCAGTCTCGACCGGATGCTCGCCAAGCACCACGCGGCTGCCGATATCCCCTACCCGGCTGTTCAGAAGCCGAAGCCGTTGCTCGATTTTGGCGAGTTTCGTTTCGGCAGTCGTGCGCTGAGCCTGAATGCGGCTATTGACGTCACTCAGAAGCTGCGTGCCCTCGACTTGAAGGGCTTCCAGATCGGTTTCCAGCTCATTGTCTTCCCAGGGCCACCGGACGATGTTCTCCTCCGACCGGATCCGGCCTTGTAGCGCAATCCATTGGCGGGAAAACCTGGAATAAGCCGCGGGTGTCACATCAGAGGCGCGAAGTGTCGCCAGGTCACGGTCGAGACTCTCGATGGATTCCACCAACTCCTCAGGAACGGTTTCGACGCATCCGCCCAAGCTCGTTGACAAGAGAGCGACGAGGGTGAAGCGAGTGAGGATGCGGCAGATGTAACGTGAGCGGCTCATCATTCCTATATTTTATCGTGTGGATGGCTGTACCGCGAGTTCTTCCCGCCTTTTTGTCATTAACTGGACGGTAGTTTTACCGTGGTGCCTTCTGTGCTAGGGTACCAATGCCTATGCGCGGTGCTTCAAGAACTCCGCGGGAACGTCGTTGATCCCATCAAGCCAATATCCTCCTAGGCAATGTAGATGCCAGAAAATATATTCTACCGATGACCATTGAATGCCTTGCGAGAACAATATGTTACGGTGAAGTATTCCGTCGTCTCGCTGAGTCACCGCTGTGGCATCTTTGCCGCAATCGGGCAAGAGTGCCTCAAGAAGTGGCGATTAATAAGGTGTCTGCACAGTGAGAGAGGCCAGGCGTTCAGTGCAGTCTGCAGTTCAGGCGCTCGGTTTGTTGGCGGAGACGCGATTGTAGATTGATTGACACCCTCCCATTACGCACCTATAATGCGGCCTCTTCATTGAAAAATGATCTCTCGAGAAGGAGTGCGCAATGTCGTTCACTTTTAAACAGCCCTCGAATCTCAAGCGCAAGCGGGAACATGGATTTCGGAAGCGCATGAGCACAAAGAACGGCCGCAAGGTTATCGCTCGTCGCCGAGCCAAGGGCCGCGCTCGCCTCACCGTCTGATTCTTTCCTGCCACTAGGCAATCTGCATGTAGCAAACATCCAGGTGGTGGGTCGTCACCGGGGGTGGATACTGTCGTCTTAGCCTGGTCGTGGAAGAACATGGGCAACACAGAGGACGATATGCGGCTTCACATGGTTGAAGCCGGGTCGAACCTGGTAAGCCGCAGACAGGTTGGTTATGACGGCAGGGCAGGCGTCTGCATCGTTTTTCTTGAAGCGTAGCCGGGATATCCAGCTCATCAAGAAGAATGGGCGACGTGTTTCAACAGGATTGTTCAATCTCCAGATTTGTCCGGGCACGATGCCTGAAGACACCATGATGGGGATTGTCATCGGACGGCGATTCGGGACGGCGGTGCGGCGGAACAGGGCGAAGCGCCTATTCCGCGAATTGGGCCGTGCACTTCGGCCCACGTTGATTGCGGGCCATGCATTTCTTGTCTTCCCGAAGCGACAGTGCCTGAGTGTGCCGTTTGTGGAGCTGCAAAGCGTATGGCGCAGCACATTGCAAAGACAACGGTTGGTTCGTGTTGGGGATCCCTCGTCGTGAGGTATTTCTGCATCGGCCTGCTGTCGGTCTACCGGGCCTGTGTATCGCCGATGCTCGGTCCTGCGTGCCGCTTTCACCCCACCTGTTCAGTCTATGCGCAAGACGCCATTGAACGATATGGATTATTCAGGGGGGTAGCTATGGCTAGTTGGCGCCTTCTGAAATGTCACCCGTTCCATCCTGGCGGAGTGGACCCGGTACGGTGATCCTTGTGACGATAACCCCTCAGTTTGTATTCGGTACATAAATTTCATGGAAAAGCGCGTCATTGTTTTCCTCATCGTCTCTCTGGCCGTTATTATTGGCTACGACTACCTCCTGAAAGGTATGGGGTTGCTGCCCCCGTCGGAGCCTGTACAAGTCGCGACCACGGCAAATACCCCGGTCGTGGAACGACAGTCTGCAGGGTCCGAGAATGCCTCCACCCAGTCCGTCAGTCCGGCCTCTTCCATGGCGACAAGTTCCACATCTACGCCGGCTGCATCGGACGGTGGGACGGGAGCGGTCAAAGAAGAGCAGACGGTCGAGGTGGATACTGACTTGTTTCGGGCCAAGTTCACGAACCGTGGCGGCGTGCTCAAATCCTGGGAGTTGAAGCGATATACCACGACAACGGACCAGGGACCCGTGCCGGTACAGCTCGTGTACGCCGGGGGAGGCTTCAAGGGTCCTCTGAGTCTGGTCACTACCGATCAGTCTGTGACGTCCGATCTCGGATCTGCTCTCTACCAGGTGACGCAGGACGTTTCTCACCTTGATAGCGCCCATCCCACCGGGCATATCACATTTCGGTATCACGACACTCAGCGGAACATGGATGTGGAGAAGGAGTTGACGTTCCATCACGGATCGTACGTGGTGGATATCGCGGTTCGAACGCAAGGCCTGACCACGCCGGTGGATGTCACGCTCGGGACCAATTTTGGCATCGTGGAATGGGGGGAGGGATTTATCGGCCTGATGGGCTCAGCCTCTCTGGTGGATGACAAGGTCTTGAAGGAAACCCCGGACGGCGAAGCGGAGCGCAAGGGGGATGTGAAATGGTCCGCCATTCAGGACAAATATTTCCTGAGCGTCCTGATGCCCCAGAAGGCGGCGTCTGCTCTGGCGAAGAAAGAAGGCGATAAGCTGGTGTCTGCCGGAGTCAGGTTCCCTGCGCCGACTTCCGGATCGACAATGACGATGCAGCTCTATGCCGGACCGAAAGAGTACGACACGCTCAAGGCATTGAATGTCGGCCTGGAGGATACGATCGACTTCGGCTGGTTTGTCTTCGGTAGTTGGGCATTGGTGAAAGCGGTAGCCAAGCCGATTTTTTACGTCCTGCGCTTCCTCTACGAGTTTACGCACAACTATGGTGTCACGATCATTCTCTTGACGATGCTGATCAAGCTGATGTTCGTGCCACTGCAGTATAAAAGCTACAAGTCGATGAAGCAGATGCAGGTGATTCAGCCGAAGGTCCTGGCCATTCAAAATAAGTTCAAGGATGATCGGGAGCGGCTGAACAAGGAGTTGATCAAGCTGTACAAGGATCATCGGGTGAACCCCGTCGGTGGGTGCCTGCCGATGGTGCTGCAAATGCCGGTCTTCGTCGCGCTGTTTAATATTCTCTACATGACGATCGACCTCCGGCAAGCGCCGTTCATGCTCTGGATCAAAGACCTCTCAGTGCAGGATCCCTATTACGTCTTGCCGATCATCATGGGCGCCACCATGGTCATTCAGCAAAAGATTACGCCCACCACGATGGACCCGACGCAAGCGAAGATCATGTTGTTCCTGCCGGTGTTCATGACCTTCCTGTTCGTCAATTTCCCGGCAGGGTTAGTGCTGTATTGGCTGACCAACAACACGCTCACCATTACGCAGCAAATCGTGACCGAGCGTTTGTTCGGGAAGAAATGGCAGGCCCCGCCAGTGGACGTTGCGGCTGCTGCCATCGAAGAATCGAAAGAACAGAAAACTACCGGCAAGCGGCGAAACGCCACAACCGCCGAATAGAACCACCTCACTGGGTGCGTCATGCTTGGCGCGCTAGACGATACCATTTGTGCCATCGCCACACCTCCCGGCGAGGGGGGGATCGGAATACTCCGCATCAGCGGCCTTCGCGCGCTTGAAGTGGCTTCTCACGTTGTGCACCTCCGGTCGGGTAAATCCCTTCACGCTCTTCATACGCATCGGCTCACGCTCGCCGATATCTGGACTGACAATACGAATGCGCCTGCCAATAGTACCAATGACGCGACGGCGTTGCGTTTTATTGATGAAGCGCTGGTCGTCGTGATGAAAGGACCCCATTCCTTCACCGGGGAGGATGTGGTGGAAGTGCAATGCCACGGTGGTCCAGTCATCCTGGACCAACTGTGCCGGGGATTAATCTCAGCCGGGGCAAGACTCGCTGCGCCGGGCGAATTTACCAAGCGCGCTTTTCTCAACGGGCGTCTCGATCTGGCGCAAGCGGAGGCGGTGCTCGATACCATTCGCGCGAAGACCGCACGCAGCCTCACCGTGGCCCAGTCCCAGCGCCGGGGCGAATTATCCCGCCAGGTGGAAGAAATCCGCTCCGAATTAGTTGTGGCGCTTGCACACATCGAAGCTGCCCTGGATTTTGCCGAGGAAGATATTTCGTTTGTTCGCCAAGACGAATTGATGCGGCTGCTTGAGGCGACCCTGCATAATCTGCGTCGGCTCCTTCAGTCGGGACGTGACGGTCGCATTTGGAGAGAAGGGGCGGTGGTGGCGATTCTTGGACGTCCGAACGTCGGGAAGTCCAGTTTGATGAACGCCTTGTTGCGAAGCGATCGCGCCATCGTCACGGCTATCCCGGGTACGACCCGGGACCTTCTGGAAGAATCGGTTAGCATTGATGGCATTCCTGTGCGACTGTTGGATACGGCAGGCATACGCATGACGGAGGATCCTGTAGAAGTCGAAGGAATTCGCCGGAGCCGATTGGCCTGGGCAGATGCTGATCTTGCCCTAATACTCTTGGATGGCTCCCAGCCCTTGTCGGACAGCGATCGGGCCCTCCTCTCTGAAGGTGAATCCGCCCGCGCTCTGCTGGTTGTCAATAAATGCGATTTGCCGCGCCAATTGTCCAGTGAGGATCTTGATGGGGCTTGTCCCGGCCATGGAGACGTTCTCGAAATTTCTGCCACATTGTCGATTGGACTCGACGCACTACGCAAAGCGATTCGCAGCCGGCTGATGCCTGGTACCTTGGAGTCGAATGAAGGAGTCCAGGTGACGAATCTTCGCCACACCGTCGCGATCGAGCGCGCCCTGCAAGGTGTTGATCAGGCCAGGCAGTCCGTCGAGGCCGGCCGGGCGGGAGAATTGGTCGCCATGGATCTCCGCATAGCGGCAGACGCCTTAGGAGAAATTACTGGAGTCATTACGACGGACGAAATTCTGGGGCGTATTTTTGCCGAGTTTTGTATCGGGAAATGAAAGGATGTCCGGATGAGTGAGCAATGCGACGTGATCGTGGTAGGAGGAGGGCATGCGGGCTGTGAAGCGGCCTTAGCTGCGGCTCGTATGGGCGCGCGTACCCTGTTGCTGACCATGGACCCGGACCGTATCGCCCAAATGTCTTGTAATCCCGCCATCGGTGGAATCGCCAAGGGACATCTCGTCAAAGAGATTGATGCCTTGGGTGGTGAAATGGGACGGAACACGGATCAGGCAGGTATCCAATTCCGTATGATCAATACCAGTAAAGGGCCGGCGGTTCGCGCATTGCGCGCGCAGTGCGACAAAAAGATTTATCGCCAAGTGATGCAGGAAACCCTTCGCGCGCAGCCGGGTCTTCACATCAGGGGAGGAACGGCCGACCGTATTCTGACGCATGCCGGGGGCGTAGTCGGCATTGTGACCGATTCAGGTCAGCACATTGAGGCTCGTGCGGTGGTGCTCACCTCGGGCACCTTTTTGAAAGGGCTCATTCACATCGGTCTAAGCCACTTTCCCGCAGGACGCGCTGGAGAGGAATCAGCCGAGAACCTTTCAGATTGTATGCGCGATTTCGGGTTCGAGGTGGGCCGTCTCAAAACGGGAACTCCGCCTCGGTTGGATCGCGACACCATCGATTTTTCGGTCATGGAATTACAGCCCGGTGATGATCCTCCTCCGCCTTTCTCTTATCGCACCAGTCGAATTCGGTTGCCGCAGGTACCTTGTCATTTGACATATACAAATTCGCAAACGCATGATATTATTGCGAAAAATATTGACAGATCTCCATTATTCAGCGGCCTCATCGACGGTATTGGTCCGCGGTATTGCCCGTCGATCGAGGATAAAGTCGTGAGATTTGCCGACAAGGACCGGCACCAAATCTTCATCGAGCCCGAGGGTCTTGATACAAACGAGTTCTACCCGAATGGCATTTCCACGAGTTTGCCCGTGGATGTGCAAGCCGCCATCTTGAAGACCATCCCCGGACTGCAACAGGCCAAAATCTTAAAACCTGGCTATGCGGTGGAGTACGATTATTTCCCCCCGCGACAGCTCCACAATTCCTTGGAGACGAAGCTCGTCCAGGGGCTTTACCATGCCGGTCAGATCAATGGGACCTCCGGCTATGAAGAGGCGGGGGCGCAAGGAATCATGGCCGGTATTAATGCAGCCTTAAAGCTGAGAGGAGATGAACCGCTCGTGCTCGACCGGTCGCAGGCCTACATCGGTGTATTAATAGATGATTTGATCACGAAGGATGCCCGAGAACCATACAGGATGTTCACCTCCCGGGCAGAATATCGCTTGTTGCTGCGGCACGACAACGCGGATCTTCGCCTGATGGATCTCGGGCACCGGATCGGGCTCATTCCGGCTGGCGTCCACCACAAATTTGAAGAGAAGCGTTTGGCCATCGAGCGCGAGGTTCAGCGACTCAAGGATACAAGGCCGAAGTTGACGCCGGAAGTCAGGCGGCTGCTTGAAGAATTCGAAATCGGGCCGGTCACACCGACCCAATCGTTGGCCGAGATTCTCAGGCGTCAGGACTTGACCTATAACAAGATTTCTTCGGTGTTTGGAGGAAGTGAGATTAAGGATTCCGACATTATGGATGCGGTGCAGCTTGAAGTGAAGTATGAGGGCTACATCAAGCGCCAGCAGCAGCAGATCCAGCGATCACAGAAATTCGAGCACAGGGCGATCCCTGACAGCTTCGACTATGACGCGGTGTCAGGATTTTCTGCTGAGGTGAGAGAGAAGCTTAAGCGTGTACAGCCGGCATCTGTTGGGCAGGCATCGCGGATTTCTGGTGTGACGCCTGCCGCGATTTCGCTGTTACTGGTTGCGATCGAGCGCCATAGGCGTCAGCCGCTAACCGCCGAGTGATTGTTTTGTGATTCTGCCCCTGGTTTTGATCCGCTTTCCTTTACCTGCTGAAACATTCTTGACCCTTGCGCTTGTTTCGCGTAATTGTTCCACGTGGAACAAGACGCCAGCAAGTTTGTATCCTCCTTTCGACAATTTGCCGCCGAGCTCGCCATCCATCTAGATGATTCGTGCCTCCCCCTGTTTTTGAGCTACCTTTCAGAGCTCAAAAAATGGAATAGAGCGATCAATCTGACCGCCATCGACGACGATCAGGAAATCCTGATGAAGCATTTCGTTGATTCCATTGCTGGCATAAAAGTAATTGATAATGCTGATAAAAATGAAGTGCTGGATGTTGGGACAGGGGCCGGGTTTCCGGGTCTTCCACTCAAATTTATGTTGCCTCAAATGGAGTTGGAACTGCTTGAGCCGAGCGAGAAAAAAGGGTCCTTTTTGAGATATGTCATTGGATCTCTGGGGTTACAGCATGTGACGGTTGTCCCCGCCAAGTTGGAGCAATACGTTCAGCGCCCGAATCGCCGAACGTTCAATTACATCCTGGTGCGAGCTTTTAAGGTGGATGAAAGTGGAAGGTTGCTGGCCGATCTGCTGAAGCCTGGCGGCAGAGTGATTTTGTATCGTGCAGAGCAGATTCCAAGAGGTTTTAAGCTTGATGGCCTTGCTTTGGTAGAGGAAGTCGAGTATGAGCTTCCAGCTGGATATGGGCATCGCGTGCTTTCCGTATTTTCAAAATAATACGACGACCCGGTGTTCCACGTGGAACATCGGAATAAGGCACTGTGAGGGATTGAGGAGGACATGGCGAGAATCATTGCTGTCGCAAACCAGAAGGGTGGAGTAGGCAAAACAACCACCTCCGTGAATTTGGCCGCAGCCTTGGCAATTGAGGGTGGATCGGTTCTCCTTGTTGATATTGACCCTCAAGGGAACGCGAGCAGCGGCCTCGGGGTGGATGCCATGTCGCTTGGAAGGACGGTCTACAACGCCCTGATTGTGAAGGAAAGCATTGCCGATCTTGCGATGCCGACCGCGGTCAATGGCTTGTCGCTAGTACCAGCCAATTCCCACCTAGCCGGGGCTGAAGTGGAATTGGTCAATATGGAGGGTAGGGAACAGCGGCTTAAGGAAGCCTTGGCTGAAGTGGCTGATCGTTACGATACTATTTTGCTGGACTGTCCGCCGGCTCTCGGTCTTCTCACCATCAATGCCATGGCGGCTGCGCACTCAGTTCTGATTCCGGTCCAGTGCGAATATTATGCGATGGAAGGTCTCGGTCGACTCATGGAAAGCATTGAGCGCATGAGGGAATCATTGAATCCAAGTTTAGAAATAGAGGGAATTGTGTTGACGATGTATGACGCGCGTAATTCGCTGGCCCGCCAGGTTGTCGAGCAGATTCGAGGCCATTTTGGCGATGCGGTGTATCAGACTATGATTCCGCGTAACGTGACGCTGGCGGAGGCCCCCAGTTATGGTCGTCCGGCGTTGCTGTACAACATGGCATCATCCGGCGCTCAAGCTTATCTTTCCCTAGCCAAGGAGTTTGTGGTCCATGGAGAAAAAAGCCCTCGGTAGAGGTCTCGACGCTCTGTTGCCGACTGGCAGAAGTACAGCCGATCCCGAGCGAGGAGATGTCCAGGAGTTGCGCTTGGAATCGGTGGTCCCCAATCGCTTTCAGCCAAGGCAGCAGTTCTCCGAGGTCGAACTGGCCGAATTGACGGCTTCACTCAAGCAAAATGGCCTGCTGCAACCCATTTTGGTGCGCCGAAAAGGCGACGGCATCTATGAATTGATCGCAGGAGAACGGCGCCTGAGAGCAGCTAAGTTGGCGGGAATGCAGAAGATTCCTGCGCTTATTCGCAATGTGTCGGACCAGGAATCGATGGTGCTCGCGCTGGTGGAAAATCTCCAGCGTGATGATCTGAATCCCATGGAGACTGCGCGGGCGTACCAACGCATGCTGAATGAATTTAGTCTAACGCAGGAGGCGATTGCGCAAAAAGTCGCCTGCGACCGGTCATCGGTGGCGAATATGTTGCGGCTGACCTCGCTCCCTGCCGAGGTTCAGCACATGATTGAGACGGATCAATTATCCACGGGGCACGCCAAGGTGATCCTCGGCTTGATGACGCCGGCTTCGCAGATTAGTTTGGCCGCCCAGATCGTGAGCGGGCAATTGTCGGTGCGAGAGGCGGAGCGGTTGGTTCAGGGCCACGCGGAAGCAAAAAAAACGGGCAAGCGTCCGATGCGGGCGCCGTTGCGATCCGATCTTGAGGAGCGGCTGCAAAAACGCCTCGGCACCAGGGTGGATGTGCAGAAAGGGCGCCGGGGCGGCAAGATCATCATTCATTATTTTTCTCCGGAGGAATTGGATGGGGTGGTTGAGCAGTTGCTCAATTGATTACCAGTGGAATTTTCAGGGAAGATTTTCTCCAACTGACCGGAGTAGAATGCCGGCACGCTCGTGGGGACTGGCCATCATCTGAGGTGGGGGCGAATTTTCCCCGAGCTGGCCTTGCGAAGCAGGTAACACGTGGGAGGTGTTAGAAATGGCGTGGATTAGTAAGGACAAACCAGAAGGAAAGCGTCAGGCAGGACAAACTGAGGTAAGTGAAATGGAAAATTTGGAATCGACAGCACCCCGTGAAGGGAACGAAGAGATTAATGCCTTTGTCGGAAAGGGAGTCAGCTTTAAGGGCGTCATTTCCTATAATGGCACCGTACGTATCGACGGTAATCTGGATGGCGAAATCCATACCGAGGGTGTCCTGTTGGTCGGTGAAGACGCGGTCCTGACTGCGAAGATCACGGCCGGCACGGTGGTTTGCAAGGGAAAGATCACCGGCGACATCAGTGCGCGCGAGAAGGTAAAGTTGCGTGCGCCCGCCGTGGTGAACGCCGGTGTAAAGGCTCCGTTGCTGGCGATGGAAGAGGGCGTGGTGTTCAACGGCACGTTGGAGATGAGCCAAGCGGGGACCCGTGAACCGCAAGGAACGTCGCGCGGCCAGGGCGTGAAGCTCGTCAACGGCTAATCCCGCTTGATCACGAAATCATAGAACAGAGTGCCACCGGCCTTGTATGCTGGAACCAGGCATCAATAGAGTTCCATTTCAGTCCGCGCCGCGGGCGGTCACCGTCGTGGGGTGCGTGAAGGAGGACGCTGATGTGGGGTGAGACCAAAAAGCAGTCCGTCGCGGAATCCGATAAGTTCACCTTTCTCGGGAAGGGAACAAGTTTTAAAGGAATCGTCACCTTTGACGGAACCGTCCGTATCGATGGCCGCGTCGAAGGGGAAGTCCACACGGGTGGGGCGGTGATCGTCGGGGAAAGCGCCGTGATTAAGGGTGTGATCGCCGCCGGGTCCGTTGAAATCAGCGGGCGCGTGAAGGGATCGATTACTGCGCAGCAGAAGGTGGAAATTCAGAAGCCCGGCATTCTCATCGGGGACATCCAGAGCCCCGTCATCATGATCGAAGAAGGCGCGCATTTTCACGGCATGAGCAACATGGGCGCTGAGAAGTGGTCGGAGGATGAAGCTTCCGAATTCGGTTCTCCGCAGGATCCGGGCGTGCGCGACCTCGTGGCCCATCGCGGCAAAGTCAAGACCCAAGAGCCGTAAGTGCGCGACTCCTTGTTCCCCCGGTATTCTTTATGACACGTCAGAGGGTGCTGCTAGGGATGAGTGGCGGAGTCGATAGCTCCGTCGCTGCATCGTTGCTCGTCCAGCAAGGGTATGATGTCCATGGCGTCACGCTCCAGGTCTGGGAGCGTGAAGACGAGCAGACGGCGGTATCCAAGCGCTGGGAAGAGCGTGGCTGCTGCAAGATCGGGATTGCAAAGTTCGTTGCGCAACGACTACGTATTCCTTATGAGGTCGTCGATCGCCGAGAGATTTTTCAGCAGGGTGTCATCGACGACTTTGTTGCCGGATATGCGGCCGGTACCACGCCGAACCCCTGCGTCCGGTGCAATGAGCGGGTCAAGCTCCGTTCTCTCTATGCGCTGGCGCAAGAGCGGGGGATGGACTACGTGGCGACGGGGCATTATGCGCGCGTGCGGCAGGCGGGAGGACAATGGTCGCTACACAGGGCACTCGATACACGCAAAGACCAGAGTTACTTTTTGTATCGAATCCAGGCGGACTGGCTGCCGGGGCTGTTGTTTCCGGTCGGAGAAATGCAAAAGAGCGACGTGTGGAAAGAAGCGGAATCCCTAGGATTGCCAGTCGAGGAACTGAAGGAGAGCCAGGAGATTTGTTTTGTGAGCCAAGGCGACTATCGGACCTTTCTCGAGCAGGAACGGCCTGACCTCAAGCAGCCGGGATCCTTTGTGGGTGTACGTGGTGAACTGCTGGGCCGACACGAAGGGATTGCCTTTTACACGCCGGGCCAGCGGCGCGGACTGGGTATTGCGGTCGGCCAAAGGCTGTACGTGCAGAAAGTCGTCCCTGAGTCAGGAGAAGTGGTGTTGTGCGCGGAAGAACAGCTCGTGCAGTCCGATTGCCGGGTGGGGGACCTCAGTCTGTTCGATATGGGTATCGGCCGACAGCCCGTCGATGTAGAGGTGAAAATCCGGTATGCCACTCCGCCAGCAGCCGCGACTCTCTTGCCTTCATCGAACGGGACATTACGGATTCAGTTTCACCAGCCCCAACGAGCGCTGAGCCCTGGACAGTCTGCCGTCTTCTACCAAGGGGATCGCGTGCTTGGCGGTGGAATCATTCAGCGTACCTAGGGCCTGTCCTGCCTTTGCAGGCTTTCCATAAGTGGCAATCAGATTAGTACCCGGCGGTGACGCCATCTATCCTGACCTCCCGAGCCGGTCTGACGGTCCTCGGGTGACCATTCCTGTAGCCAGGCATGGGATCCTCCTTGACAGTACCCGCGTTTGAATGCTAACTTGGCGCGCTTTTTGTCGTGCCCACCGCACGCAAGCTTCCCGTTTGATCAAAACACGGTTAACCGTAGCGGATAGTTATTGTGATTAAGACAGCCGTCGCACGTCGATACGCAAAAGCTCTGTTCGAACTTCTTGATACCCCGAGCATCGAGCCGGCACGCTTGGCCCTCAATGGACTAGGGGAGGCCTTCACTGAGTCAGCCGCATTGCGGCACGCCGTTGCCTCTCCGATGTTCCCCGAAGCCACCAAGTTAAGTGTGCTGATCGAAGTCGCCACCAAACTTGGATGCCCGCCGGTCGTCAAGCGGTTCCTTGATCAACTCGTAAAAAAGAATCGTGTCAGTTTCCTGCCCGACATCGCCGACGCCTTTGCCAAGCTGGTGGACGAATCCAAAGGGACGCAGCAAGTTCTCGTGTCATCCGCGAATGCGCTGCCGGCGACTGAGCAGAATCGCATCACCACCCGGTTGCGCGATCTGCTGAAGCGCGATGTCGATGTCACTTTCCATACAGAACCTCAACATGTCGCCGGCCTCCACATCCGCCTGGGCAGCACCGTCGTAGACAGCACGGTCCGGGGCCGACTGAGCGCCATGCAGCGTGTGTTGACCAAGGAGTAGCCATGCAGATCAAGGCAGAAGAGATCAGCTCCATCATTAAAGAGAAGATCAAGGGGTTCGATCAACAAGTCGATGTCAGCCAAACCGGTTCCGTCATTCAGGTCGGTGACGGTATTGCCAAAGTGTACGGGCTCGACGGCGCCATGGCCGGAGAAATGCTCGAATTCCCGGGCGGACTGTACGGCATCGCCTTGAACCTCGAAGAAGACAATGTCGGCGCCGTGTTGATGGGCGAGGATGTGGGAATCAAAGAGGGTGATCCCGTCAAGCGCACCGGCCGAATTGCCGAAATCCCCGTAGGTGAAGCGCTGGTCGGACGCGTAGTCAACGCCATCGGACAGCCGATCGACGGCAAAGGCCCGATCAACTCGCAACATTCCTCCCGCATCGAAGTGGTGGCTCCTGGTGTGAATACCAGGCAGTCCGTGCGCGAACCGTTGCAGACGGGCATCAAGGCCATTGATGCCATGATCCCCATCGGCCGCGGTCAGCGTGAGTTGATCATCGGAGACCGTCAGACCGGAAAAACCGCCATCGCCGTCGACACCATCATCAATCAGAAGGGCCTCGGCGTGTTCTGCATTTATGTCGCCGTTGGACAGAAACGGTCGACCGTTGCGCGAGTGGTGAAGACGCTTGAAGAAAACCACGCCATGGATTACAGCATGGTGGTGGCGGCAACGGCCAGTGATCCGGCGCCGATGCAGTTCTTGGCCCCGTTCGCAGGCGCGGCGATCGGTGAGTATTTCCGTGACAACGGGAAGCACGCGTTGATCGTGTACGACGATTTGTCCAAACATGCGGTAGCCTATCGTCAGCTGTCGCTCCTGCTCCGTCGTCCGCCAGGGCGTGAGGCCTATCCCGGCGACGTGTTCTATCTGCACTCTCGTCTGTTGGAGCGCGCCGCGAAATTGAGCGATAAGTTGGGCGGCGGCAGTTTGACGGCCCTGCCGATCATCGAGACCCAGGCCGGCGACGTGTCGGCCTATATTCCGACGAACGTCATCTCGATTACCGACGGGCAGATTTATCTCGGCAGCGATTTGTTCTATTCCGGTATCCGTCCGGCGATTAACGTCGGTCTGTCGGTGTCCCGCGTCGGCGGCTCCGCGCAAATCAAGACCATGAAGCAGGTCGCCGGGACGCTCCGCCTCGATCTCGCGCAATATCGCGAGATGGCCGCTTTCTCCCAGTTCGGCAGCGAACTCGACAAGGCGACCCAGATGCAGCTCGCACGGGGTGTGCGGATGGTGGAATTGCTTAAGCAAGGGCAATACAAGCCGATGCCCGTCGCCGACCAGGTCTTGTCGATTTATGCAGGTGTCAACGGATTCCTGGATGATGTGCCGGTGGACAAGGTGCTCCAATTCGAGGCCGATCTCCTCCACTATGTGGCGCAGAATCATCAGGACATGCGAAAAGATATCGCCACCGTCGGGAAAATCGACGACAAGGTGGGCGGCAAACTGAAAGAAATCATCGCGACCTTTAAGCAGAAAATGGGCTATGGAGGAAAGTAAGATATCGTGATTGCGTGATCGGGGAGTGACCAGTCCTCTCTTCACTGACTCGTCCAATCGCACCTGTCTGCTTCCGTAAAATATGCCGAGCTTACAATCTCTCAGGCGGAAGATTGCCGCCTTCAAAAATACGCAGAAGATCACGAAGGCCATGAAAATGGTCGCGGCGGCAAAGCTCAAGCGCTCGCAGGATCGTATTCTCGCCGCGCGGCCCTACGCGCACAAAATGCGTGGCGTGCTCAGCAATCTGAGCCAGCGTGTTAATCGCACATCCCATCCCTTGCTTCAAAAGCGTGAGGGGAAGAAAATCGAAATCCTTGTCGTGACGAGCGATCGTGGTCTCTGCGGCGGCTTCAACGGCAATATCGTCAGAAAGAGCGCAGAGTTTGTCCGGCAATGCGAGTCGCAAGGGTTGTCGGTCAATCTCAGTCTGATCGGACGCAAGGGCCGTGATTATTTTCGTCGCCGGTCATGGCCGATCAGGCAGGAGTGGACCGGGATTTTCGATAAATTGAGCTTTGAGCACGCCATCGACATCGGTGGTGACTTGACCGAAAATTTCGTCAAGGGCACGTTCGACGAACTCTACGTGGTTTACAATGAGTTTAAGTCCGCTATTCAACAGCGCGTGATTGTCGAAAAGTTGTTCCCTATCGATGCCGCTACAGAGTTTGGTGCGCCACAAGCCACCGAGGGTTCGTCTCTTGGGGGCAGCTATCTGTATGAGCCTGATGAGGGTGACCTTTTAAGCGCATTGGTTCCAAAGCACTTTCAAATTCAGACGTACCGCATCCTGTTGGAGTCGGCGGCCGCAGAACATGGCGCACGCATGGCGGCCATGGACGGCGCAACCCGTAATGCCGGACAACTGATCAAGAAAGTGACCTTGTATTACAACAAGACTCGCCAAGCGGCCATCACCAAAGAACTTATGGACATCGTGGGTGGAGCAGAGGCCCTGAAATAAATCTGGACTGAGGAAATGCTGCACGACGGTAAGCTGCCGGCTGCATCAGTGACGACAAGAGGAGCGTTATGAGCACAGGAAAAGTCATTCAAGTCATCGGCCCCGTGGTTGACGTAGAGTTTCCTCCGGGTCAACTGCCGAATATTTATAACGCACTCAAGGTGACCCAGGAAGAGAACAAGGCGGCGGGCAAGCCCGCGGTGCGAATCACTCTGGAAGTCGCCTCTCACCTTGGCGAAAACCGAGTGCGCGGTATCGCGATGTCGACAACGGATGGTCTCACACGTGGAATGGATGTGACCGACACCGGTGCGCCGATCGCAGTTCCCGTTGGCCGCGAAACTCTCGGTCGCTTGATCAACGTGCTCGGTGAACCAGTCGACGAAAAAGGCCCCATCAAGACGAACAAGACCTATCCCATTCACCGCCCGGCTCCGAGGCTCGAAGACCAAGATACGAAAACCGAGGTGCTGGAGACCGGCATCAAGGTGGTCGATTTGTTGGAGCCCTACAGCAAGGGCGGAAAAGTCGGCCTCTTCGGCGGAGCCGGAGTCGGTAAGACCGTCATCATTATGGAACTCATCAACAACATCGCGCTCCACCACGGTGGATTCTCGGTGTTCGCCGGCGTCGGTGAGCGTACTCGAGAAGGAAACGACCTCTGGCACGAAATGCAGGAATCGAAGGTCATCGATCCTGATGACCACACCAAGTCGAAAGCGGCCTTGGTCTACGGGCAGATGAACGAACCACCGGGAGCGCGTCTCCGGGTGGCATTGACCGGACTGGCCGTGGCAGAATTTTTCCGTGACGAAGAAAATCAGGACGTGTTGTTGTTCGTGGATAACATCTTCCGGTTTACCCAAGCCGGTTCTGAGGTGTCCGCGTTGCTCGGTCGTATGCCGTCAGCGGTGGGTTATCAACCGAACCTGTCCACTGAAATGGGGGCCCTTCAAGAACGTATTACGTCCACGAAGAAGGGATCCATCACGTTGGTGCAGGCAATTTACGTCCCTGCCGACGACTTGACCGACCCCGCTCCAGCCACGGCCTTTGCGCACTTGGACGCCACCACGGTGTTGTCCAGGCAGTTGGCCGAGTTGGGCATTTACCCCGCGGTTGACCCGCTCGATTCCACGTCACGTATTTTGGATCCGCAAGTCATTGGCGAAGAGCATTACAAGGTCGCGCGCGGCGTGCAATCCGTGTTGCAGCGGTATAAGGATTTGCAGGACATCATCGCCATTCTCGGAATGGACGAACTGTCCGAAGACGACAAGATGGTCGTGGCGCGTGCGCGTAAGATTCAACGGTTCCTGTCACAGCCGTTCCATGTGGCCGAAGCCTTCACCGGCGCTCCCGGGAAATACGTGAAGTTGAAAGACACGGTGCGGAGCTTCAAGGAGATCCTGGAAGGGAAATACGATCACCTCCCGGAACAGGCCTTCTACATGGTCGGTCCGATCGAAGAAGCGGTGGCGAAGGCTGAAAAGATGGGAGTGAAGGTTTAAGAGGGGGCGAATCGAGCGCCCTCTTTGCGCGCAACGCGCGGCCTCAGAAGGCCGTCGTTGGACGCGCGCAGGAGAGGACGAATCGCTTCTCCCTCATGGTGCAAGGGAGTAGTAGAAAAAGATGGCAGGGAAGATTCTCTTAGAAGTCGTGACGCCGGAAAAGTTGCTCCTGAGCCAGGAGGTTGATGAAGTCATCGCTCCAGGCAGTGAGGGGGAATTTGGTGTCCTTCCTGGCCATTGTCATCTGCTGTCAAGCCTGCGCATCGGAGAGCTTCGATATAAATCTCACGACGTGTGGCACTACATGTCGATCCTCTGGGGTTATGCCGAAGTGACACCGGTGAAGGTGACTGTGATGGCGGAAATTGCCGAGAAGGCCGAAGATATCGATGTGGGCCGCGCGCAACAGGCCGTCGAAAAAGCCGAGCAACGCGTACAGGCCGGCGGCCTCCCGTCAGAAGTGAGAGAAGCGGAAATCAGCCTCGAAAAAGCCCGCCTCCGCAAAAAGATTGCCGATCGCGCGCGAAAAACAGGGCACGCCTAAGTTCTCGCCTGAAATCCTCGTTCCTTATCTTCATTCTTTCTTCTCCAGCTCATCAGGAGCCTCAGGTACCGTCCATCAGACTCTCTCGCTATTTCTTGTTCTTCCGTTTCTAGCTGTCTGCTCCGGCTGTGCCAGATCCCGTTGATGAACCATGTCGGCCCTTCTTCGTCATGGATGTTCCGGGCTCATCTGGGGAAGGTTGTATTCGATCCATGCAGCGCAGGTTTGGTCTCGTCTTAACTATTTTGAAGCATTCGCAATATTTCGCCTCAGGAAAGACCGGGACAAAAATTCCTTCTGGACATGCGCACCACTTCAACGTGAGTTGTGTCAGCTGGCTACGTCGCGAAGGCAGGCCGTTGGTTCTGCTGATGTGGGATAGGCATATTATGCGTTCTCCTCCGGCAGGACGGCGGAGATGTCCTGCCGGTCGTCCAATCTTTATGGCGATCATTCCAAGCTGTTGACTCATTATTGGCCGACAGGGATCGTAATCACGATGGCACCCATGACATCGTTGATTTTGAAGTCGCGCTTTGGACTGTCTGGGTGCGCGTTGTGGCAGCCAATACAAGCCTGGGTTGCCGCGAGATCGGCATAGACGGCCTGAAAATACTTACTCTCACCGATCTTCATGAATCCCGTGTATGGGCGGCTGGGTTGAGTCAGGATGGTACCAAGCCCCGCCTTTTCGAGCTCGTTCCCTGCGACATTATGTTTGTTGATTGGCCACAAGCTGATCAACCGGTACTGCACGCCAATACCCTTCTTGGCAGATGTACCGGCCTGATTCCATGAGGAATTGGGCCGGCAGGGGCAAGGTGTTTTTAGATTCCCAGTTTTCCGATGCCACGACGACGCCTTTCATCTGCAGCCGCTCCACCACATGCCTGGTATAGACATCCCGGTCAGCTTCGATCACCGAGTGTATGTAGTTGGCTACCGTTTCAATCGGCAGGTTGACCGTCGCATTCTCTGGCCGAGCGTGCGTCGGCCAGAGTACGCTTCCCCATGCGAGTCCCAGCAGGATGGCTCCCCATAGTAATTTGTTAGAGGACGTCATAGAACACCTCCTTGTTGTGCGCGCGGATGCAACGGCGTGAGCGGTCACAATCAGCGGGCGAGTGGATGCGAAGGAATTGGAGGGCATACATTCGCGATGTTGGGTGAGACGGCGGAATGCCAGTTCAACGAGTGCAGCAGAGAAGCGTGTGGATCGGAACTCGACCGGGGTCAGTGGAGAGGGCAGGAGGCTGGTATCGGAGAGCACCTCCTGAACGCCAAACCGGCCGTGGGAAGGTACCGCAGACATAGTCCCAGTTTCCCGCCCGTACGAACCAGCGTACCCGCAAGGTCATACGATGCCCAATCATACTCTTTGACTCGTGAGCTGTCCAATCATTCACAGTGCAGAAGGTGAGGTTGCATTATGAACTAAGTATAAATACAACCATTATGACCGCACAGCATGGCGACCCTCGCCAACATGACAGGTGGCCAGGGAGTGAAGTGACGGTCCTCGAAGTGGAGGCGATGACCCGTGAAGTGAGGAGGCGATTCAATCAGGAGGGCAATCCATCTCAGAGGCTACGTCCTGCGCAACATGAAGCCCGGACCGCCACAAGACAGGATCCAGGCCAAGTGATTCTGGTGAGACCCCTATGTAAGGCTGTCAACCAGGCATGCCGCAACCGTTCAAGCTACAAGGGGTATGCGAACTTGCTTCAGCTGGCCACCCGGCGGCTGAGATAGGAACTCCGGCCCTGAGGGCGTCGCAGATCCAGTGAGCTCAAAGGGCTGTCTCCAGTTGGTTTCGCCGCTGCTGTTTGAGCTATTGTGGATTCAGCGGAATCTCGATCACCATTCCGCCCATAATGTCGTTCATTTTAAAATCGTGTTTTGGGCTCCGCGGATGTGCATTATGGCAGCCAATGCAGGCCTGCGTGACGGCCCGATCGGCATAGATCGCTTGAAAATAGCTTTGCTGGTCAACCTTGACGGTGGTGGTAGCAGCCCGTTCAGGATGTTGCCGGACGGCTTCCAGAGTGTGACGTTCGGTATCGTTTGCCGGTGCATTCTGAGGATTGATCGGCCAGTGGCTAATCAGTCGAACGCGGACCCTCGTGCCGGTCATCGTCGCCAGGTCGTTTGCTTCGCGAAGAAACTGGGCCGGTAGTGGCAAGGTGGTCTTGTCTGTGCGCCAGGTTTCCGACGCGGTGATGCTTCCGTGCTTTTGCATCCGTTCAACGACGTGGATCGTATAGAAGGTGCGGTCCGCTTCAATGAGCGAGTGTAGAAAATCAGTCACGGTCTCTGGTGGGATTCCAGGTAAGTCGTCTGCCCATCCAGCATGGGTGAATCCGCCGAACAGTGTCAGGCACGTTGCAACCAGAGCTGCCTTCCGCATCATGGCTGAACCCTCCTTGTTGTGAGACAAGCAGTCTCGCGTGTCTCAGCTTAGGCCAATTCACACAGAGAGGCAATCAGCGGGTCCCCGGCGATTGCATTCGGCAGTCACAGTCCCGTAGCGTAGCGCTGATATGCAGACGGAATTTCTCATTTCACCAGGCGAGCAGCCGAAACGGTTGGATATCTTCCTGGTAAACCGTGAGCCGAAATTATCCCGTGCGGCTGTGCAGCGAATGATTTCGGCCGGCCGGGTGCGCGTGAACAATCAGTTCGCCAAGTCGAGTCAGAGAATAAAGCCGGGTGATGTGGTCAACCTCGACAAGCCAAAACCGGTCCCCTTACTGGTTGATGGACAACCGGCGACCCTCGAGATTCTGTTCGAAGATTCCACCGTCCTGGTCATCAATAAACCTGCCGGAGTCACATCCCATCCAGGGCCCGGCCATTGGGACGACACGTTATTAAACGCGCTTCTCGATCATGCTCTGCGGGCAGGAGGCGCCAGTATGGCAGGACTCGTCCATCGGTTGGATAAAGACACCTCCGGCGTCATGGTCGTGGCGAAAACAAAGGCTGCTCATTGCCGGCTTGCAGTGCAGTTTGAACAGCATACGATCACGAGACAATACGAAGCTCTGGTTCAAGGGATCCCTGAACAGTCCCAAGGTCGTATTGAACTCGCGCTTGGCCCGGATCGCGACAACGTTAAACGGACCTCCCCCCACACGCAGCATCCGAAGGCCTCACTCACCGAGTATCTCGTCGAGCAGGCGTTCGGTGCTGCGGCCGCCCATTTGGTGCTTACTCCGAGGACCGGGCGCACCCACCAGCTACGAGCCCATCTACAGGCGATCGGTCACCCCATTCTGGGAGATCTGGTCTACGGCGCAGGACAGGTCAGTCCTCTGGATGGATGGGCGGTACCTCGGGTGATGCTCCATGCGCACAAGCTGGGATTCCACCATCCTCTGACGGAAGTCTATTGTGAATTTACGGCGAAGCCCCCGGCTGATTTTCGCTTCCTGTGTGACGCACTTCGTTTCGCAACCGCGATTGAAGGGTGAAGGAGGAAGCAGTGAACGGCGTCATCCTCCGCGTGTGTTAAGAATGTGTAGGAGTTCAAATACTAGATGGAGAGGCTGGAAATATCCCTGTGCAGGTATTGCCGTTGCACGAGGAAGAAGGGAAAACGCCCAAAGGCCAAATGGCATCCTGCCAGATAACATCCTTGCTGAGTGCCGAGCGGAAGTGGCGTCGTCCACCGGACCTCGAACAGGCTACTTCCCGGTTGCGATTGCAGCGTCGGATTATGAAGGCTCAGGACCTGCCCGGTTTGTGGTTGTTGATCGAGCAACAAAAGGACGCCGCCGGAACTGACATTCAACGAATGAGCCTTGCCGGAAATCGTCGGACTCTCCCGCACCTGTTTTGTGACTAGTCCGTAAAGACAGGGGGTTCTGACAGCGAATCGAGCATCGAGCCGGCGTTCCCGGAGAACCTCGTCCACCGGAACGTCCGGGACGTTGTCCACAATCACAGGTGCGATTGACGGAGAGGGATCAACCGAGCCTCGTAGCGATCTGAGGATTCTGTGGATAAAATTTGAGGCCATCAGATTGTCTTTCTGAGCAGAGGGTGCGACGCGAAATCCGCCTTATAAGAAAGCAATTCAAGTGCCCCGACGACAAAAAATGTGTGTCACGCCAACCGCCTGATTTTTGTCGGAGTCTCTTTTGCGCAGGAACCGGGAGTCAAAAATTAGGCGTCATGGCAGTGTCACACTTGCCGCACTCCTGACAAAGATGAAGGGCCTGACGATAGGTCCCCGGCGGGACTTGCGGAGGAAAGATCAGCAGAAACTTGTGGATGAATTGTGGATGAGGTGTGCGCCACCTGTGAAGTCAGGTGGATATCCCGGCATCTTGTTTTTAGTGCCTCCCTATGGCAGCTTACGCACGCTTATCATGTCAGTCACAGGTTAGGCAGTCACCACGTGAATAGAGTCAGCACGACTCCGGTTGAAATTGTCGTCACCGGGGGAGAATCGTCCAAACGGATCGACGTCTTTCTTGCCAATCGTGACCCGACATTTTCCCGCTCGGCCTTGCAGCGGCTGATCGGCGAGGGCCGCATTCAAATCAATGGCCAACCAGTCCGGCCGAGTCAGAAAATCAGGCCGGGCGATCGAATCAGGTTGGAGGTGCCGCGCCCAGAGCCTCTAGACCTGAGTCCTGAGCCGATCCCGCTTGAAATTCTCCATGAAGACTCCGACCTCTTGGTCCTGAATAAGCAGGCCGGCCTCGTCGTGCATCCTGCACCGGGGAATTGGTCGGGGACGATGGTGAATGCCTTGTTGCATCACTTTGCCACCTCGGGGGTCACTCCTTCTCACATCGGCGGAAAAGAGCGACCGGGCCTTGTTCACCGGCTCGATAAGGAAACGTCGGGGGTGATGGTGATTGCCAAGACTGATCAGGCGCACCGTGCACTGGCTGCCCAATTCAAATTGCACACGATTACCCGCGTCTATGAAGCGTTGATCTGGCGGGTGCCCAAGAAAGGGCACGGACTCATCGAGCTGGCTATCGGGCGTGATACGAAAGAGCGCAAGAAATTTTCGGCAAGGACCACCAATCCAAAAGCCTCCGCCACGGACTACCAGGTGGAGGAACGATTCGGAAAGATTGCCGCACAGGTCCGGTTGTCCCCCAGGACCGGGCGCACCCATCAGTTGCGAGTCCACCTCACGTCCATCGATCATCCCATCCTGGGCGATAAAACATATGGGGGAGCAAAAGTCATGACAGTGGCAGGCATCCCGATACCCCGGGTCATGCTGCATGCCCGCACGCTGGGATTCACACATCCCACGGGCGGGGAGTATCATCAGTTCGATGTGCCATTCCCCCCGGATATGGAGCAGGTGCAGGTTCTCCTTCGGGCAGCCACGACACAGGGGGGGCCTGCCGGCAGTGATGGGCAGTCAACACAACAGGAGGCCGGCCGTTCAAGTCGGCGAGGGTGAGGAGAAGTCAACGATGGAAACCAGTGCCGTGCTCGATCGAATCGGAGAGCTGATTGCGCAGCTCAAGGGCTATGCCGCCAAGTTACCAACGGTCGTGCATCTCGCATCAGTGCCGACCGGGGTGAAACCAAAACCGGAGGCCGTAGAAGCATATGAGCTGTCGCTCTTGCGATTTCGAGAGCAGAGCGGTCGCTCGCCGTTCAAGGGATTGCAGGAGTACCTGCTTGAATCGTTGGAAGCGTTCGAAGTCGGCAATGTGCTGGGCTCGGTGCAGCCACTGATGGCCGTCCTTGACCAGGTCGAACGGATGCAGCGGGATGAGGAAATTAAAGTGAGCCAGGCAGAGGATAAGAGGATGGGAGAGTATCGTGCGGCGCTGATCAAGATTCTTCCGGGCAATCAGCCGGAGTTGGAGGGAGCCGGACGGGGCATGTAGCCTGACAGTCTGCAGTGCGTGCTGTCAACTTCTGAAATCAATCGCCAACCTGGAATGCAGCACCCGGGGAGCAGGACTGGTCGAGCGGTTAGTGCCCCATTTTCGGTCCCGCAGCGTTGGCGCCGGCGGTAACCAGCTGAAAGCGGACGGTCGAGTCGCAGTGGGGACATTTCGTGCGGACCGTTTCTTCATCGATCACGTCGTAGTGATCTTGCTTGAGCCACATCAATTGAAAACACTTCGGACAGCTTCGTACTTGCGTTCCCATGGTCTTCCTCTTACACTACGGTTAACCGATAGCCCCGTTCGGAGGGATTAATTTAGTACAAGATGCCTCCTGCTCTCAAGACCGGCCAACGACCCATCGCATTCTCCGATCGCAACGATTTCGACGCGACCCAACTGATTCATTTGTACCGGCAGGCTCCCTGGGCCAAGCATCGCGCGTTGGAGCAGGCCCAAGCGATGCTGGCGAAGACCGATCTGGTCATTTCAGCGTGGGACGGACCGCGACTGGTGGGCTTCGGTCGAGTGCTGACAGACTATGTTTTTCGTGCTTCAATCTGGGATGTGATCGTCGATCGCGACTATCAGGGGCAACAGATCGGCACTGAAATCGTGCGGCGCATTCTCGACCATCCCACGCTGCGGCAGGTTGAATTGTTCTGGTTGTGCACGCGCATGCCGGGATTCTACGAACGGCTCGGCTTTAGCGCCAAGGAGCAGACCGGCATGGTCTGGTCTCGAAAGCAATCGTCCCCCCAGACCTAACAGACGGTCCCGTCCTTCGTTCTCCTCCCTTCCAATTACCGGCACACGCCGCGACTGACTAGGCGACGGAGCCTTTCGTCACCACTCTGGCGTTCCTGGCTATTCTGCCTGAATACGATGCAGCCGCTTCGGTGAACAACAGACGGCAAGGAAGAAGAGGCTCGTGGCCAATAGAACAATCGATGGCCCGGACGGCAGGTCGAATGCGTAGGATACCAACACGCCGGTGACAGCGCAGAAGATCCCAATGAGCATGGAATAGAGGGTCATTTGGGTGAGGCTGTGTGTGAGCTGATAGGCTGTGGATGCCGGGATGAGAATCATCGCGAAGACCAGAATCGCGCCGACCGTTTTTAAGGCAATCACGACGGTCAGTGCCACCAGAGTGAGGAGGAGGTAAAAAATCTGGCGCGCGGGCGCGCCCAACGCCGCGGCCATTTCCTGGTCGAAAGCGATGAAGTAGAGTTCTTTCGAAAGAAGAAGAATCGTTCCCAATACCGCGACGCTCAATCCGCCAATGGTCAGCAGCTCTTCCGTCGTGACGGATAGCACGCTGCCGAAGAGGTAGCCGTAGACTTCGGGGTTATACGTCTTCATGAGGCCTAGAAACAAAATGGCCAGAGCCATGGTCGCGGTATACAGAATGCCGATAGACACATCCAGCTTCATGCGGCCCTTTTCCTCGACCCATCCGGTGATCCACACCGTGGCGAGTCCGAACACGATGGCGAGGCTGAGGGGAGGCAGGCCGAGCAGATAGGCCAGCGTGACGCCGGCAAATGCGGCGTGGGCCGTCCCTGCACCGGCGAAAGCGAGGCCGCGCAACACCACAAACACGCCGATCACCGAACAGACCAAGCCCACCAGGGCGGCGGCCAGCAGTGAGCGTTGCATAAAATCGTAGGCGAGTAACTCTAACATCGGTTCACTGCGTCATTGGACCATGGTGAATGCATGATGAACGGTGATAAGTCAGCGTATGTTCCATTCGATTCATCAGAAGATCGGCAAGGCGTCAGTGGTGATGATGGTAGTCTTCCACGATGATGAAGTCTTTATCGGTAATGACCAATTCTTTGCCGTAGACCTGGCTGAGAATCTCCGGCTTCAGCACATCCTGCGGAGGGCCCGCCGCGAACAATCTGGTTTTGAGCAGGACCAATCGATCCACCCGCGAGCGAATCATATTGATGTCGTGGGTAATCATGAGGATCGTCAGTTTCAGTTCATGATGCAGCTGTTGAATCAATTCCACGACGCTATGTTGAGCTGTCAGGTCCAGGCCGGTGGTGGGTTCATCGAGAAGCAGAATGCGCGGCTGTTGCGCCAGGGCTCGGGCGATGAACACACGTTGCTGCTGGCCGCCGGATAAGGCACCCAGTGCGGAATCCCGATGATGGTCCATGCCGACCTGCGTGAGCGCCTGGCGGGCAATGTCACGATCTTTGCCGGATGGCCGCCGGAACAGGCCGAGCGCGCCATATCGTCCCATCATCACCGCTTCCAGGACGGTAACCGGAAAGTTGCGGTCCAGCATGCCTTTTTGCGGGAGGTATCCGATGAGAGCGCGATGGTGGCAGCGCAGTTCCTCGCACGCGCAGTCGAGGACGCGAAGCGTGCCGCTCACCGGAGCCATCAATCCGAGCACGGCGCGGCACAGTGTCGTTTTCCCGGACCCGTTCGGGCCGATGACTCCGACGAATTCCGATTCGGGAATAGACAGAGAAATGTCCTCCAAGGCTACGGTGCCGGGAAAACCGAAAGTCGCATGGTCAAAACGGATAATCGGATGGGTCATGTGCGTGGTGCGTTCGATGGAGATGCCGGTTGTCGTCGATGTCCGGGTCGAGGCGGCGGTTATGTCTGTTCAAGCGCGTGGGCCAATTGGAGCACATTATAGCGGAGCATGTCGAGGTAGGTCTCGGTCCCCGGGAGTCCCCCCGGCAAGGTGGTCAGGACGGCGATGTGCGCCCCGGTTTCCCGGGCCAGCAGTTGTGGAACTTTCTGATTCAGTTGAACCTCGGAAATAATGACCCGGATATGGCCACGTTTGATGGCGTCGATCAGCGTATGCAGATGCCGTGCGGAGGGCTCTCCTCCCGGCTGAGTGAGAATCGTTCCCGCAATCTGTAGACCGTAACGCCGGGCAAAATAGGGCCAAGCCGGGTGATGGACGATGACCGCACGGTTGGGCACCTTTTTGAGCCGCTCCAGCGACTCTTCCTGAACACGCAGCAGGGCATGGAGATAGTCTGCCGTGTTGCTGCGGTATTCAGCTGCGTGAGGCGGGTCGGCTTCTGCCATGGCTTTGGAAATATGCTGCACCATCGTGGCGGCCGCGGACGGATCCAGCCAGACGTGCGGATTGCCGCCCGCATGATGATGCTGGTGGGCATCGGCAGTCGATTCGGGATGATCCGGGATCAATTCAATGTCTTGAGATGTCGTGACCACCTGCAAGGAGGCGTTTCCCGCATTTTTGACCAGCGAAGAGACCCACACTTCGAGTCCTGCTCCGACCTCGAACAAGAGGGAAGCTTTGCGGACCGCAACCAGATCGCTGGGCTTGGGTGAGTAGGTATGCTCGCTTTCATACCCGGTCATGAGCGAGACGACATGGACATGAGCCCCGCCGATCTGTTGCACCCAATCTTTCAAGACTGGGAGCGTCACCACGACGTTGAGCGGTTCTGCCGCCGATGCCGTGCATACAGCTGCGGAAAGGTTCCATACCATCGTCATCAGAATGAAAAGGGGCAGTGAAATCAGGCGAAACATCCGGCGGACGGTAACACCCGATGTACCCAAAGTCAACGCGATGACGCATGCAGACAGAGTCCTCTGAAAGGAGCGTACCGCTTGACCCGTCGCGTGGTTTCGATTAGCGTAGCGCACCGAATGCCAGGTCGATCCCTGGGACTGTGCTGAATGGAGGCGGGATGAAGGTTGTTGGACTCATGTCCGGGACATCGGCAGATGGGATAGACGCGGCGCTGGTGAATATCGTCCGGCGCGGGGGCCGGCCCACCATCACGCCCATCGCCTTCTCCACCGTGCCCTATCCTCGAGCCTTGCAGCAACGAGTGGTGGATCTGTCGCTTCACGGCCAGGTGGCGGAGATCTGCCATATGAATGCGTACCTGGGAGAATTGTTTGCCAAGGCCGCACTCAAGGTGATTCGCGCGGCAAAACATCAGCCAGCCGATATTCATGCCATTGGATCACATGGCCAGACGATCCACCACCTGCCAAAGGGAAGGCGTGAGTCCGGCATCGGCCTGATCCGATCGACATTACAAATCGGTGAGCCGGCAGTGATTGCCGAGCGCACGGGGATCACTACCGTGGCCAATTTCCGGCCGCGAGATATGGCGGCCGGAGGTGAAGGCGCCCCACTGGTCCCCTATGCCCATGCCGTCGCCTTCCGCCATGCACGTCGGACGCGATTGGTGGTCAATATCGGCGGGATCAGCAATGTGACCTATCTCCCGGCAGGCGGCGAGATGGCTGATGTGCGCGCGTTTGACACGGGTCCCGGCAATATGGTGCTTGATGCCATCGTGCAGGAAACAACAAGGGGCAAGCGTGGGTACGATGCCGGGGGGCGATGGGCGCGAAAGGGCACCATACACCAGCCGCTGCTCACCGAACTTATGGACCATCCGTTCCTCACGCGGCGTCCGCCGAAGTCTACTGGTCGTGAAGAGTTCGGTGCGCCCCTGGTTCGTCGCTTGCTCGCCAAACAGGAGAAGGCGCGGTTGTCGATTGAGGATCTGTTGGCGACCTGCGCAGCCTGGACGGCGGAAGCGATCGCCACGGCGCGGCGCTGGGTTCCCGGCACGATTGATGACGTGATTGTGGGAGGAGGCGGGGTTTCCAATCGAGCCATCATGGCGTCGCTCCGGACCCTGTTTTCCCCCGCACCGGTGTTGACGTTTGATGAGTGCGGTTGGAGCAGCAAGGCGTTTGAGGCGACCGCGTTCGCGTTGCTCGCCCATGACGTATTGCACGGGCACTGCACGAATGTTCCGCAGGTGACAGGGGCTCGTCATCCCGTATTACTCGGGTGCGTGGTTCCCGGCAATGCGGATATACAGAGGAAGAACCGGTATCTGCCGGGTTAAGTGATTCACATGAACATGGACGTACTCTATCCTCTCCTTGCAATCGGCGCGCTGGTCCTTGTGGGAAGTCTCGCGTGGGAAACATTCGGGCGTCGACGTGCACCGGCTGCACCGACGGGCAGCCTGCCGTCCGGATTGACCTTTGCCCCCAAGCCTCTGCTGACAGACCAGGAGGTTCAGCTCTATAACCTTCTGCGTCTAGCGGTTGAAGACCGATATCTCTTGTTTACTCAAATTCCTCTCTGGAGCGTCTTGGATTTACGCGTTCCTTCCGGGATGCCTCCGGCGGAAACGCTGCGGGAGCTGGCGCTCACACGCGCCACCTTTGTGTTGGTGCATCCCGGCAGCCGGTTGGTGGAAAAGGTGGTGCAGGTCGAGCCACCGGCGTCGCAGGTGGAAGGGGATGGGACGCCGGACTCCCTATTCGACGGTGCGTTGCGCGCCGCCGGCGTGCAACTCGTGCGATTGAGTCCGTTCCATGCGTATACGGTTCCCGGGCTCGTAACGGTGTTGGATCTCGCCGATCCGGACTGAGGGCGGCTCGGTAGACCAGGTGTTGGCCCCACTCGTAACGACCCCATGCAGCAATCCCGTCAGTTCGGCCCGGCTGCGACAGGTTCTCCCTTGGCGGCGGCAGCCTCTATGGCCTTGCGCGCGACTTCTGCCTCCGGGCTATCAGGATATTGGCCCGTAACCCGCTCGTACATCATGCGGGCATTTTCGACATCGCCCTGTTTCGTATAGATTTGCCCGATTTTGAGCGTCGATGCCGCGAGTTTCTGGCTCATCGGATAATCTGAAATGAGTTTGAAGAAGGATCCCAGGGCCTCCTCATGCCGTCCCATCCGGTACTGACATTTGCCCATCCAGTATTGCGCATTGGCCGACAACGAGGATTGCCCGTGGAGTTCGAGGAAGAAGCGAAAGCCGGCGAGTGCTGCGGGATAGTCTTTATGGCGGAACTCGTCCATCACGCGATCGTAAAGGCGGCGTGAGGCATCCGGTGGCTGGGACGACGCCGCGAACAGATCGGACGCGCTCGCCAGCAGGCCGAACAACAGCATTGCGGCACCGAGGCCTCGCATCTTCCCAAAGGTGAGGTGAAGGATGATCATAGCAGCCCCTCTTTCTTCCGTAGTGTCAGAGCCGGGATCGGGTCGATTGTCGTGACGGTCGATATGAAAGAACCGCACCAGCCGGAGGCGATCTAAGAACTTGTTGTGAAATTGTATGTTTGGCAAAATCCGAGTGGCGTGGGCCATGGAAGTCTTGTGTGGAAAGCACACAGGATTGTACGGAAAAGAGCCGACCGGAATGGTGCGAGCAGACAGGTTGACAGCAGGCACGTTTTCGTTTGTTATCGGTTAGCGCACCATGTGGTGTGGTGAACGACTTGGCCCAGTTCGCAGAGGAATGAAACGGACGTATGGAAAACGCTCAGGAGTCTGGCTCATCGGGCGCAGGCAAGCACCCTCTCATTGAACCGCCACCCAATCCCAAAGGCGGGAAGACCTTGATTGTTGATGCCCGCGACCCCGATGCCTATATTCGTCCCAGCGCCGCGCTCAAAGATGCGGGCGATGATGATCAGGTCTTTATCCGCCCCGGTGTGTATGAAGATAAGGTCTTTGTTGCGGATAAGCCGGTGCTTCTCGTTCGGGGCCGGTCGAGACCATGTGCAGATTTACAGCCGTCGTGGCGGTCCGCTCTATCTGCAACGGGTGCCCAATGGGATGATCGCCGGGATCACGTTCCGGTATGTGGGCAGCGATCAGCATTCCGCCATGAACCTGTTGGACTCGGTGTGCACGATTACGCAGTGCCGGGCCACGGAAGGTATTCTCTCGGGGGTGGTGATTTACGGTCCTGAGGCAAGACCGACGTTTATCGATAATGAGGTCTGTTCCAATCGGGAATCCGGCATCTTTGTGTTTGCCGGTGCGCAACCACGAGTCGCGCAGAATGTGTGTTACGGCAATCACCACTTTGGTATAGCGGTGCGAGATCCGGGAAGTCATCCGGAGTGCGTTCGGAATGTGTGTCATAGCAATATGCTGAGCGGGATGCTCTTGTTCCATCATGCGGAGGCCCTGCTCCTGGATAATATCTGCCGCGATAACCAGCATTGGGGATTGGTGATGACGCCGGATTCACATCCGACCCCATCTCGGGAGGAATTGGTGGCGGCGAACGCCTTCCTGTCCAATCCTCGTGGCTCATTGGTGGTAACGGACCAGCCTCTCGCCGATATCGGGCGGTAGCGGTGAGCGATTAAGCGTGGGTGGGGATGAACTCCGGCTGCTGGCCAGTGGCTTGTTTACGGAGAGGGGATGTCGGGAGAACGGCCGGCCGGTGAGTGAAAATGATATCGGCCTCCGCCTTGCTGTTTGGCTGCGTACATGGCTTTGTCGGCGTGCCTGAGAAGTTCGTCGAGGTCTTCATCGTCCGAGGGGTAGAGAGTAATGCCGATGCTCACGCCGATCGAAATGCGATGCGGCTCAATCTGAAATGGCGTGCCAATCGATTCCACGATCCGCTTTGCGACCACCGGCACGTCTTCTTCGCCTGAGATGCCTTCGAGGATGGCGGTGAATTCATCGCCGCCCATCCGCGCGACCGTATCGACCTCTCGCACACATTTCATTAATCGGATCGAAACCTCTTTTAATAACTGATCGCCGACATCGTGGCCGAGGGTGTCGTTGACGGCTTTGAAGCGATCCAGGTCAAGTAGCATGACCGCCAGAGGTTGATCCTTCCGCTTGCTGCGGGCCATGGCGTGAATCAGCCGGTCGCGAAACAGCGCCCGATTGATCAGGCCGGTAAGCGGATCGTGCTGCGCAAAGTACGTCAGCCGCTCCTGCGCTTTCTTGCGTTCAATGGCATACAGAATCGACCGTGCAAGAAACTCCGTCCCGCCTTCCCCCTTGACGAGATAGTCCTGCGCGCCGTGTTGGAGAGCCTGCAGCGCGAGCGGATGGTCATCGTGTCCGCTCAGGACGACGACCGGCACATCCGGGCTTGTCGCTAAGACCTGGGTGACGGTGGCTAGGCCATGCGTATCCGGGAGCGAGAGATCGAGAAGGACGACATCGAACCGGTCTCGGCTCAATCGGACAAGTCCTTCCGCCAGGACGGAGGCATGTGTGATCTCGAAGCGGTCCAGCGACCATTCGGCAAGGAGATCTTGCGTCAGTTGCGCATCGACGGAATTATCTTCCACGAGAAGGAGTTTGATCATGAGGCTGTGCTCAGGGTCCAATCGCCGTATTCGATGGGCTGGCTCGAAGTGAGCTGTGGTGAACACACCTTTGCGAAACGATTACCTTTGAGTGCCGGTAGGGTCTTGCTCATCATGCGTGAATGGCGGCCAGGCGCGGATTCGATGCAGGCATCTCTCCTGCCCGCGGCGTCCTGCGTTCGAAGGACCGGCTTGAACGGAATTTTAGCATGTCGATTCAAACCTTCAAACAAGAGCCTGCTTCCTCGCGTGACCATTTTGTCCACACAATGGTTCATGCCGTAGCGATGTGCCTGATCAGTGCATCCGGCGCAAAATCGGCGACGATCGCTATACCCGGCAATTCGGAGGATCGAGAGTGACGATCTCGAAGGTCCTCAATGTAAATCCTGGCCTGGGTGGCACCACCATCCAGGCGGACCTCACGGATGCCAAACAGATCCCGTCAAACATCTATGATTGCGCCATTCTGACCTTTACCGTGCAGTTTATTTTGATGGTCCAGCGGCGCTCAACACACTCGGACGTATTTTGCGCCCGGGGGGAGTGTTATTGGTGATCGTTCCCGGGATCAGTCAGATTGCCTGTTACGATATGGAGAATTGGGGTGAGTTTTGGCGGTTCACATCCCTTTCCGCCCGCCGGCTCTTTGAGCAAGTGTTTCGTCCGGAAGACATTAGGATCACGACCTACGGCAATGTGCTGTCCTCCCTTGCGAGTTTGCATGGGCTCCACTCCACAGCGCTCACCAAGCCGAGCTCGACCATTGGGATCGCGACTATGAACTCGTCATCGGCATACGCGCGGTCGAGCGATCTGATGCCAACACCGGAGCGTAGGCCTGCGCCGTCCTCGAGGGGGCTCTAATTGAACCACGGGCATGGGGGCTGTGGACTCCGCAGTTAGCTGACATTCTCCATCAAGCGGATCACAGGCGTTGTGGAAGAAACTCGAAATCAGATTAGGTGGCTGGTGGCTTTAATGGAGATAATCGGGAGGGAGGGAATTCAAGATTAACGCATCTGGCACCATGCATAGTGCCCGGATGGTCTTATCAAGGGCAGGGTTATTGTACGATTCGGTCGTGAATGAGTCACGCTCTACGTAATAAGGATTGAGGCGAGAGAGTGTCTGGTTGATGTAGAGTGACGGATGGGCCAATAAGCCTTGCCGCAACACTTCATGAGGAAGGGTATCCGCATTATATTGGCAGATACCGGACAGGGCCGGGTGTAATCGCAGAAATTCCTCTAGCCGCCATTCATAATCCAAAAGCTTTGAAAAGTCTCGTTCCGGACCAAACTCCACGGTCATATCACCGGTACACCAGAGGCCGGCATACCCGCCTTGTAATGCTTGATTCAATTCCTCCTCAAGCATTCCCAGCATTCGATCAATACTGAAATGCCCATCGGTGAGATGGATCGGGTTCGAAGATAGGATGAGACGGCCTTTCTCAACTTCTTGTGTGATATCGATTCCCGCGGCCGACAGATAGGGACGCATTGCAGTGACCATGGCCGAGGTGTTGAAATACAGGCAGCGATAATTCTCAGTAAGCTGTTTTCGGATAACCGCCGAGAGCCCAGAAAAATGTGTGGCAGGTGAGCCCTTATAAATGAGGCATTGATGGCGCGGAGTCGATGCCATGAGATCGGTCGGAGCAGTCAGCACGCTCGTCATACGGTACATCCTATCTCATAAGGAATATTTCATCAGCTTAAATTGAACAATTTTCATCAGACGCCCCCCTCAGTGCCTCCGATCCCCCTCCACGACACTCCATCAACTTTGAATTTGAAATTCTGCCGACCGCCTCGAGGCGTATGGCCGTCTGTCGTCTCCCTTTGTCTGGCTCCGTCTCAAATATTCGCACCTTCGTCGCATCAACCTCGACATGCCGACTCAACAAAACGGCGACGAATAACCTGGCAAAAATCCGATGGTTCTCACATTCCCGTCCTGGTAAACCATCGATGCCGCATAAAAACTTGGATGTACGAGGCGATGCCGGTGTTGTAGTCCTGACATGGTACGTTTGATTTCCTGACTGATACAGATCCGATTCCGGTAAACGTCCCAGACACTTCATGGATGAAATGGTGCCCCCATCAAGCTCAGGTTGTCAGTGTGCCGCGCGTGTTCATCGTTCAGTCCGGCGCGGGTTTGGCGATTTCCTGCGCCGGATAATGGGGCTCTATCCATATCGTTGCTGGGATTGTGGCCGGCGTTTTTATAGAGCCCAACGGAATCTGAGAGTGGCAGCGCCGGTCTCTAACACTCAGACATTCCCCATCAATGGCGCAGTGACTGACTTTCCGGAGATGCCCTCAACGGACGAGCATGAGGTGGATCAAAAGGTCTGACGTGACAAGCTTCATGTCACGATGAGACATCGATGAAGCGGATGTTCCTTATACCTGGTGCAAAGCGGCTCGTGCTTGTATCGCGGCCTCCCGCTTGCACCTGAGACCTTTCCTTGGTCCGGTGAGGACCTCATTCATGATGTTGCAATCATGGAAGTTCCTGCTGGCCTCCCTGCGGTAGGGATCATCTTTGCGGGACTGAAGAGATATGTTCCATCTCATCGGCGGGCTGTTGGATTCTTGTCGGCGCGTCTTTTCTCTTCATCCTCGTGCCATGCTCAGGTAATGCTCTTCTCGTCCTGATTTCGACGCTGTTCAATTAACTTGATTGCCCGGCTGATTGGAGCAAGAGGGGCGCCCGATCAGGTAGCCAAGTCGGCTCTCATCCTCGGTAGCTAGTATTTGAGTCGGATGTCTTTCCCGCAACATCGGGTACAGCACATCGCCTGGCCGCAAGCATGTTTCGCGCGGGAGACAAGGCGCATTTGCATGCCGGGCTCGCGCTGCCTTTCAATAAGCGGCAGCGGACATTTAAGGGCGGGTCTGGGGCCGTGCTTCGGCTTGAGGAAGTGATACAAAAAACCGGCTGCCTCGGCCTGGTTCGCTTTCGAGCCAGATCGTGCCTCCCTGTAATTCTACAAGCTTCCGCGTGATGGCGAGCCCGAGGCCGGCACCTTCATGAATCGGGGATGGGGCGCGATGAAATTTCTCAAAGACTTTTTCGTGGTGTTCCCGCGGAATTCCACAGCCAGTGTCGGCGACAGTAATCGTAAGCCGATGGTCCTTTGTCGGATCCGAGCGAACCATGAGATGTCCCCGCTCCGGGGTAAACTTGAGTGCGTTATGGACCAAATTCAGGAAGACCTGTTCTAACTTATGACGGTCCGCTCGTACCGGCACGTCGGCCAGATCATTGGCTTGCACCGTGATGGCTTTTTTGTTGGCGAGCGGTTTTAAATCTTGAAGCACATGGGTGAGAATCTCTTTCGTGCACACGGTGCCTAGCTGGAGAGCCATCTGACCCGACTCGATGCGCGAGAGATCCAGTAACATGTTCGTCATGCGAATCACGCGATCCACGTTGTGATCAATGCGAGTCAAATAACTTACGGCTTGCTCGGGCAATGGCCCGGCAACTCCTTCGACCAAGTTCTCCACGTATCCTTTAATCGACGTTAAGGGGGAGCGGAGTTCATGCGAGGCTGCTGAGATAGTAAAGGATTTCGCCTCGTCTAACTCCCGAAGACGCTCATTTGCCGCCTCGAGGCGTTGCAAGGTTTCGTGGAGCTCCGTCATATCGCGAGTGATCTTCGCATAACCCTGCACCGCGCCCTTTTCATCATAGAACGCGGTAATCACAACGAGGGCCCAGAAGCGAGACCCGTCTTTTCGCACCCGCCAGCCTTCATCGGAAACGCGTCCGTCTCTGGCCGCCATCTCCAGTAGCCTGAAGGGCTTTTGAGCCTCCAAATCCGCTTCGGTGTAAAAGCAGGAAAAGTGCTGGCCGACAATTTCCTGAGGCGTGTACCCTTTCATGGATTGCGCACCTGCGTTCCACGTCAGGATCCGGCCCTCTGGACTGAGCATCAGGATGGCGTAATCCCGAACCCCCTCGAGCACACGGACGAAGTACTCCTCCCCTTCTTTCAGTTTTCTGTGCAGGTCCTGGGCAGGACGTCTATGGTCATCATCACTCATACCACCGTTGCCTCCAAGCTTTGGAGAGTCCTATTACACAGGCACCGGTCTCGGGCCGAAGGACTTCACCAAGGCTTGTTTGAGTTCACTACTGTTGTACGGCTTCAGGAGATAGGTGCAAGCGGTTGGTTGTGCCGCCTGTACCGCCTGAATCCCCACCCGCGAGGCCGACATAATGAGGACGGGAAGATCGGGACAGGCGTACCGGGCCTGCTCCAGCACATGCTGTCCTTGCATGGTAGGAAGGGTCAGGTCGAGCAGCACGCCGTTATACGAGTCGGTCTGAATCATTTCCAGGGCCTCGGGGCCGTCGTTCACACAAGATACGACATAGCCGTACAGCTTCAACCGATCACAAAGCATACGGGATTGATCGGGATCATCTTCCACAACTAGAAGTCGCGGCAATTGCTTCGAGCGCCATACGCCTGGGTCAGACTTGTGGTCGCTCCCCTCTCGTGTGCTGCAGATTACTCCCTGACAAAGTGGACCGGCCCTGCAGACTGTATGTGGACAGTCACGATTTCCACACTTTCAAGATCACGAGCCCGCTGGCTGCCATCGTTACGAGTGAAACGGTTACCATGTAACTCATACCGATATTCCTTTCGACATGCGACAACGATAACTAGGGCGTGAGCAAACTTTGTACCGAGTCCCCGTTGGAAACGGTCTGAATACTATTCACGCCACGGACCGGTCCCTACGCAATTCGCTACCAGGCTAGCTTGTTCCCCTTGTCATATTTTTTTATCAGAGTTCGTATCAGATCCGATACGCCTAGTATCTTTTTAGATTCGGCAGGGCGGTTCACAGGTCTCGCTCTACTTGGTCTGTGCCGAAACTTATGCGACCGGCTGAAATCGTATTGCCCTGTCCTCGCTCATTGCCGTACGGTCTCACAAGTGAAAACTCTCCTGCGTAATGATTGGGTGACGCTCGCGGACGGCAAGGACAGCGATTCCTCGCCGCCTTTCAGACATGGTGATGAGGCGCTATGCCCGTCATCGCCCGGAGAGTTGCGTGCTGGTACAGATCCTCGACCGCCTTCCGGCAGGAGGTAGCACAAACCAGCTCAATCGGCTTCTCATACGAGTGCCAAGGGCGTGACTGAAGCCGCTGTCAATGTTTGAAGGAGAAGTGGAAAGGTTGGTTGCGGGGGCCGGATTTGAACCGACGACCTTTGGGTTATGAGGGCAAATCTGCATAGGACTCACGCCAACCTCTGACGGTTCCTCCCGCACCATATCACGTCTTTCTGCGTTCTGCAGTAGGGGTGAGTATGGGGCAATCGGTATACCTTCACGGACAAAACGCGGACAAATTTTCCCTCTTTCTAAAGCATTCCTCGTGGAACGTCCCCCTGGTGTTCGATCTCAAGGGGTTCGACCGGAGGAGCCACTTTATCTCGCTGACAGTAAGGCGGTTGGTGTCGGTAGGTGAGAAGTGCCTCCGCCGACTGCCTAATTTTTTGGTCCACTGGTGCAGCAGCCACAAAGACAATATTTCCGGATCCGTGCATAGCTGCTTCTACCATCCATCCCGTTCCACCTCGGTAACGACTCCTAAGGCAACCAGACTCGCCTATCCTGAGAACTCGCTCCTCCTTGTCGGTGAGCACATAGAGGCAAGCAACGCCTTTATGTTTCTTGAGTGCTTCCTGGAAGGTGACGAACCTCTGCCAGTTGAGAGAAACCTTTTCGGACATTCGGACCTCGGAAAAGATGGAAGCGGCGTGCCAAGGATAGACCGACTGTTCTTGCCCCTACAAGATCTTCTTACCCGCGCCTATTGGGCTGCTGACCCAACGCGCCCTCAAACTCGATTGAATATCCATGGCTTTTTGTTGGGCTGTCAGTGACCTGTCCGTGACTCGTAGTTGACTGCTCTCGGGGCTCAAACGTGCCAAGGGCCAAATGAAGGCCAGAAAGGTGGGGACCTATGCAAACAGTGATGGAAGGTGATGACGACGCGGGACATGTGGCCGAGTGCGAATCATGCCAGCGAGGGGAGACGCAGTCCTTCCCCTGCTCGTCTGAAATGCAAGCCGAGATCGAACGCCGCGCGGCATTTTACGGCCGGACCTGGGATGAGGAGCTGAATTACACCTTGGCCGTGATTTACGAACAACGGAAGCCGGACCCAGATGACGACGACATGAGCCGGCGCCTTCGGCATATGCGCACTCGGGGGCTTCTTCCAAGTCAACAGCTGGCGGAGGCAAATGCTCGGTTGGCGACAATTCGCCGGCTGCCAAACGGCGCCACGGTGTTGCGTCCCACTACCGTACGCGATGCCTGTGAGATTTATCTGGAGTATGGATTGAAAGGAAGACCGTCGTACAACAACACCCGAAGGACCATCCGGCACACGATTGAGAACAGCGGGATGGGCGAGATGAGACTGACTGACCTCACGCCCGGCTATATCAAGCAGTGGCATGCGGGTATGGCATCGCGCCATGTGACCGGGAATAAGGGGCTGAAGACGCTGCGGACGGCGCTGAGATTGTGCCGAGAGTTTGAACTGTTCGACGGAGAAGATCCGACCAAAGGCATTCAACGGTTCCGAGAAGACGCCCGCAAGCGCTACGTGACACCCCGAGAAATGCCGCGGTTGTTGTATGCCCTGGAAACGTCCGACCCCAAGCCGCGGGCCTTCTTTCTCACGACGCTCTTCACGGCCTCACGTCCTGGGGAGGTCAGTCTGATGCGATGGCGTGACCTGGACTTCGTGGACATGCGGTGGAGGAAGCCGACCAGTAAGACAGGACAGGCACAAGAAATCGTGCTTCCGCCAATTGTCTATCGTCTGCTTCGTGAATTGCCGGAAGTGAGCGAGTTCGTGTTTCCCGGCAATGACCTGGCGGTTCCTTGGGATGAGAGCACATACCGGAAGGCCTGGAAGAAAGTTCGGGCAGTGGCGCAGTTGGGCGACGTGACGGCCTATGATCTGCGTCGCACTACGGCATCATGGTTGGCGAATCATGGGGTCAACCTCTCTACCATTCAGTGCATTCTCAATCATGCAACCTTGCAAGCGACGCATCGGTACGCCCGGCTGGACGTCCAGACGGCCGGCAAAGCCCTGTCAGGTGTCGCAAAACACATGGTGGACTCGAATCCCTTCTTTGCCAAGCTGTGCGCGCCGCTGACGTTTGAAGACTTGCCGCCGGAAGCTCAGGCCTCGCGTGAAGCTTGGTCGATGGCGCGCGATTCAGAGCTAGCAGCTCCCTCAGTTAACGATTCAGCCGCTGCGGATCGGCAGGATATGGAGTTCCCCGGATAGCAATGTGATCCACGATCGGCAGGTATGAAAAGAACCAGGGAGGGGGTTGACCATGAGAACGTCACCGGTGGTTCTCTTAACGGGCTGCCTGTTATTCCAGGGGTGTGCGGGCTTGATCATTCGAGACCAAGATTCAGCGGGGGTGGTTGCCGGGAAAGTGGCGGCCAGAGTGCTGGCTTGGGTTGGCACCCTGACATTGAGTGAAGTAGCGATCGGGGCAATCAAGGAGCGAGAGAAGCTGGAAGCCAGTCAGCAGCAGGCCTATCTGAGTCGACAGACTTGGCTAGATGGTCAGGTTGGCCAGCTGACCTATTCAGAGGCGCTGGTGAAGTGGGGGCCTCCGGTTCAGTCACAGGAACACAAAGGGATGATTGTTGCGGTATGGCAGAGTCGCCGGGCGAGTCCTGGCTACCTCCTCATGCCGCCGATCCCTGGTAATCCCTATTCGTCGTCCTTAGCGGTGGCGCTGCCGGAATCGGGCTCACGTTTTCAGCTCGTTTTTGACGGGGCGACCGAACGTCTCAGGTCATGGAGCGTGCAGTACTGGTAATCACTTCGAACGAAAGAAGGCATCAATGTCACAACGTGAGTTAATTGAGCAGATTCAACGTCGATGTCAGCGAGGAGAATCGCTTCGGAAGATAGCGGAGCAAGAAGGGCTCTCCGTTGACGCCGTGCGTCAGCTTACCTCCGCACCTCGGTTTCAAAAGGATCTCACCATGCATCACGTAAACACCTCTCTGGCGAGGCTCAAGCCGTCTCCTCACCGAGACCGAATCACGGGTCGAGCGCTGACCAAATTACTGAGATTGGCCAAGTCAGGTGCTGCTGTGCCGTTGTCGATGGCGGATCTAGTCTCATTGGGCGCATTCTCCAAGCAACAACAGACATTGGCTGTGTCATCGATTATGAAAGGCAAATGAAGAATATGGACATTCCTACGAAAGATTGGCTGACGCTGCTGGCCATGGTGCAATCGCTCAGGGGCGCGCTGGACGTGCAGGATGCGAAACTCTCAATGCTTTTGGATAGCCTACATCAACGCGAAGTCCTAGACTTGGACGAGGTGAGCATGCTTCAGCAGTCCGCGAAAGAGTTTGAGCAGATCTTGCTCACAGATGAATTGGCCACAAAGCGATTCGGATCCTCACAACTGGTGCTGCGGGAATCAGGCGTACTGCGTCGGCCGCCGGCACTGCTGGGGGAACATCTCTCCGATGCCTTCGAAACGCTGATAGATGAAGCCGCACTCGAGACAAGGCAGATAGTGGGCTTGGACTGCGAGGAGGGAGGCGAGCGGTAATGGCACAGGCACCACGAACCAGACGCGTGCAACGAGCCCGGAAGCAAGGCATGACAGTGAAAGACATTGCCGACAAAGAGGGGATCTCCGAGCGTCAGGTGCTGAACTTATGTTCGGGAAAAGCGTTTCAGAAGTCCTTGGCAACGTCGCTGCAGCGGACCGCGATGAAGCGGATCAGCAACGGCGCATTTTCGGACCGAATCGCGGAAGCCATGCTTAAAAAACTGTGGAAGGAGGTCAACGATCCGAAGTCCACGGTCCGATTCACCCCCAAGGATATTGCTGATCTTGGGAAGTTCTCGCACCTGCAACATGAGCAAGGGGTGGAGTTTTTGAAGGAGTCCATCAAGCGGGGGCAGGAGCAGATGGACGAGCAGCTGAAGAAGGATTCTCAGATTCTCGACATCACCCCGGAATAGTCCTTCCCCATTCACCGTAAACGGACTCGGATCAGGAATGGTCCCGGGCTTTTTTCGTCATTTACCCATGCCCGAGGTAAGGTGAGGTCTTCTTGATTCGTTCTAGAGCCATTGGGAAGGCCCATTTGTCCCCCATTTCCTGCGGAATAAAGCCTCTTGTCTTAGAAACGCACACAATTGCCCTAGGAACGATTCCAGGCGTTCTGCTCACATTGCCCTGACTTACTACCTGTCCCTTCGCTGTGGCTTAAAGCTGTTTGAAGCTGGGGGTTCCCGTGATGGTTCCAGGCCTCAGATTTCCAGCCAGTCCCTCCAGCGTCCACACACAATATAAGTTTTGGCAATTTTGCCGAAACTAAATTTCAAACTGACCCACTACCGCTTGGGGTAGTCTCGGATCAGGAAAGCGGCCGGAAGATGGGCGGGAGGAGGATAGCCTTTCCCGGGTTCAGACTCGGAGGGAAGATACGGAGCGAAGAGGGGTAAGGGAAAAATTGGGGGATGGGGGGTGTGTAGGTTATACGTTTCTCCCTCCGCCTGACCTCCGAAAAATCCGGATTCTATCGATTTGTGGTTCCGGCCTCATATATGAAAAAAGTCAGGTGGATTTGGTTCCAGGAAACAAGTCAAAACGAGGGCGCGCTCTCCGCTATTCAGCGATCGGACAAATTGAACCACCGTCTGAGATAGGGGCGGTTCCAGCCGGTACTTCTTGAGATCGTGAGGGGGCTAGGAGCGGGCTTGAGTTAGGAATGCCTCAAGAAGACCGAGAGCCTCCGGGTGGGCGCCGAGCTCAGCGGCATCAAGAACGGCTGTGCGGCCGGGTTTGACCTCTCCCGATTCCTTATCCTTCCAAAGCGCGGAAATCTGGACCTTGCCGGCTTTCGGATAATAGGAGACTAAAAGCTTGTCCGTAGTGGCTTTGCGAGGTTGTTCGGTTTCCCAGTAGGGATTGCCGCGGTAGCGGCGAGGTGTGGCTAATGGCATATCAGGTAGTGTACGCGGACTGGGAATTCGGGTCAAAGAATCGTCCTGCTGGCGTATGTGCACACCTGGTCATGACCAACAGATTGAGCCATCCAGGGTTCAAGAAGATCAGCGGATGCTTAAAGGTTCCAGCTAGATTGAACTGTAGTGCGAGTGCCGGTGCTGAACAGAAGGGAGTCTAGAGCTAGTTGACACAGAATTCTATAAAAAGTAGCCTGACGCCGCTTTTTCAAAACGTAACTCTGATCCCTTATTGATCGATGCAAAAAACGATCGTCTATAAAGCTAGTGATCAACAAATCTCTTGGCAAGGGATTAGTGTGGCAGATGGGGATATGTTTAATTCCTTCATGGCTAACAACGTTTCTTCTCGTCTTCATGATGAAGATGGAGGAAGAGATTTCAGTAATACCCTGCGCAGCCTAACTACGACTGGGTTTGCAAGTGACAGTCTCGAGAAAATCTTAGCGGCGGAGGTACCGGAAGAGCGAGATTGGGCCGTTGGTGAGGCCATGGCAGAAGCGTACCTGATGAACCAGCACAATCTTACGTTACCTTGGAATATGGAAAGAGACAAGCGGACACCCAAGGCCAGCCTGCCAGGAGCCGATCTAGTAGGGTTTGAGATTTGTGGCGGTAGTGTGCGGTTAGCATTGGGCGAGGTAAAGACATCAGGCGACGTAAACACGCCGCCAAACGTGATGAATGGCCGGTCGGGTATGGCTCATCAGATCGATAATCTTGTAAATAATCTGGGATTGGTTTGCCAGTTGCTTAAATGGCTATGGCCACGTTGTAAGATGACGCAACATGAATCGTCTTTTAGAACGGCGGTTGCCGTTTTTTTGAATTCGGGCAACAAAGATATTGTCTTATTTGGTTTTCTGATCCGCGATACGCCACCGAACGAACTTGACCTTAAGGCCCGAGCCCAATCTCTGGCAGCAATAGTGACTGCACCGGCGAACTGCCACTTGATAGCGCTACACATCCCTTGTTCAATTGCCGACCTTCCTGCGAAAGTCACGAGAGGCCGAACATCGTGAGCCATTGGTTGCTCGAAACACTGGGCGCTACCAGAGCGCAGGCTCTCAAACAAGCCAGCCAGGCACAGATCCACCATGAGTTATTCAACGCTTCCTTCAACGCAGATAACCTCCTCATTAAGCGTACAGCGGAAGCGCTTGAAATGGTCGTGCTTGACCTGCTCTCGGAAGGGACGCGAGACGATGAAGTCAAGCTGGCGACGTTGAAGTCTAGTGCCGCCGATGCCTTCCGCCTTTTTAGAGTTCTCCCTCCTGTGGAGAATAGTATCGAAGAATCCCTGGTCAGACTCCGTGGAAGCGCCCTCGCGGTTTTGGGCGATATGGGAGCTGACGCGGCGCGCTTACTCCGTGAGTATTCGTGGCCAGAGCTACCTCTGGGATCAGAAGATTGGGGTGAGCGTACCTGGGCGACTATCATTGATATTTGGCTGAGACTGATTCGAAAGGAGGGCTGGGCGGATCGAGACATGGTTCTGGTGCATATTGCAGCTTTGCGGGATTCACAGGGACAATTCGAAAGAAATTATCTGAACGGCCAGTCACCCGTCTCCGTAAAGTCATCCGCCTTAGAATTGATCGGTCTCTATCATCTCGCCAAAGCCGCCGAAGTATTTGCTCATTACATGACTGATGGGGTCGTTGATGAACGAAACTATCAAATACATCAATTATTGGATACTCATTTTGATCGGGTTTTGGCCGTTTGCCAGCAAGCGAAGATGCTGGAGCTAGAGCCGTTAACTCGCATCCTAGCTGCTTGTTCTTCGCAAATGGCTGAAAATTCGATCTGGACTGTTACTCGAGCAGTCAACTCCCGCGTTACAAAATTTGTACAAAGTTTGGTAGATCGAGGTCGAGGAAACCGTGCTATTTTCGATGTACTTCCACCTCAACGACGAACACTTGCAGAGAAAGGTTTGTTGGGCTCCAGTCGGCGGGCGGTTGTTGTGAGTCTTCCTACGTCGAGTGGGAAAACCTTGATTGCTCAGTTCCGGATACTGCAAGCGTTGAACCAGTTTGATCAAGAGCGAGGATGGGTGGCTTATCTCGCTCCAACTCGAACCCTCGTCAATCAGATAACCCGACAATTACGCCGAGATTTCGCAGTACTAAGTCCCAAAATTGTGGTTGAGCAAGTCAGCCCAGCTTTGGAGGTCGATAGTATCGAGGAAAATCTCCTTCGCGAACATCATCCAACCCAAGAGTTCCGTGTTCTTGTAACGACACCGGAGAAGCTTGATCTGATGTTGCGACAAGGGCTAGAAGAAAAAGTTGGACGTCCCTTGACCCTAGTAGTTGTGGATGAAGCCCACAACATCCACAATGTGCACCGGGGTCTGAAGCTCGAATTGCTTTTAGCAACCATCAACAATGAATGTCAGCATGCGCAGTTCTTACTGCTCACTCCGTTTATCAGTAATGCTCGCGAAGTGGCACGATGGCTGGGCGGAACGAATTCAGACGATGTCAGCCTTTCAGTGGACTGGCAGCCTAATGATCGTCTCATTGGCATTGTTCAGGCCAGAAAAGGAGAGTCCCTCACCAAGAGAAGTTTTGATTATAACCTTCAGCTCGAAACAGTACACACGACCAGAAATACGCTGGTGGTTGATGAGTTTTTGGGCCTATCAAAAAATCAGGATATCGCAGAAACCTTTAGCAAAGTATCTGACGCCAGCACGCTGGCCGCCGTAACTGCTCAGCGCCTACAAGAACGAGGGCCAATTATCGTAATGCACACGCGCCCTGATTGGGTCTGGGCCTTGGCTCAAAAGTTCAAAATTGAGGCCAACCGACCGCCAGGTCTGAGCGAAAAGATCACTTTGGTTAAACAATTTTTAGAGCTAGAGTTTGGATCTGACTTTCCTTTGAATGATCTCTTGGACTATGGCGTTGGAGTTCATCACGCCGGGCTGTCTGATGATACCCGTACTCTCATGGAGTGGTTGTTTGAGGAAGGTGAATTGAGGGTTCTCGTAGCTACTACCACCATTGCCCAAGGCGTGAACTTCCCAGTGACCGGGGTAGTCATGGCATCTCATCAGTATCCATACGGTCAAGATATGCCGCCAGAAGATTTCTGGAATATCGCAGGACGAGCAGGGAGAGTAGGGCAAAGCAGTTTGGGCATTGTTGCGCTAGTCGCAGACAGTGATAGTAAGGCAGAAACTCTTAAAGCCTTCATTGCTCAGCAATCTGGCGAATTGAACTCAGCGCTTATTGCTCTCGCCAATGAAGCCGGTGATTGGCTAAGCAACCTTGGGGGCATTGTTTACAAGTATCCCGTCTGGTCGGCCTTTGTCCAATACCTTGCTCACACCTATAGACAAATGGGAGAACCTGCCGGTTTTGCCAATAAAATTGAACAGGTTCTTCGAGGCACCTTTGGTTTTGAGAAACTTCGATCGCAGAACCCAGCACTGGCCTCTAAACTGCTTGCAGGCATCCACACCTATACGGATTATTTGCAGGAGCCGGGACAGCCGTTAAAGCTGGTTGACAGTACTGGGTTTTCTCTCCAAAGCATCAAAGCTGTCCTGTCTGCGGCTAGCCAAGAACATATCAGTGAAACAACTTGGAATTCTGAATCATTATTCAGCCATGATAATCAGAATTTACAAGGGATGATGGGTGTCTTGCTAAAAGTTCCTGAGCTACGTGAAAGTTTCGCAGGGGCCATAAGCGGAAGTAACGCAGACGGACAGACATTGGCCTTGATAATAAAGGACTGGGTCAATGGAGTTTCGGTGCCTGATATCGCAGATCGCTACTACCTAAAAGAAGGCGATGATGTCACCCAGACAATGACCAATTGCGGAAAGAGTTTATTCGGCAAAATAATTCAAGCAGCTTCATGGGGATTGGGGGCACTACTGTCGATAACTGGCAGCGACCTGACAGAGGACCAATATAAGCTTTCCCGAAATCTGCCGTCGCGAGTTTATTACGGTGTCAACGATGATTCGGCGATTGCATTAAGATTACTTGGTGTGCCGCGCACGGCAGCAATACCGTTGGCGAGGGGCATGGAGAACGTTTTGACGCACCCTCTGGCAGGTGTCAGAGAACGACTAACGCACTTGAATGAAGAAGAATGGGTACAAGCTCTCGGACAACCTCAGGGCATAGTTTATCGAAAGATATGGCGAATCTTGGAAGGTTTAGAGTAGCCATCTAGCTTGATTAATCGGCCGAACTACTCCATCGAGCCCGTCGGATTGAAAGGATTCGTAGAGAGGTGGGTAGACCTCACCGACCTCGACAGTTTTTCTGCCAACGCCTCTGTAGTCCAGAGTAAAGTCATCGCCATTAAGCGAAGTGCGATTGCCCACCTAGGACTAGTCTAATTGAGAGAGGTCGGACATCCCCAGCAGCTATTCGCATCCCCGATCAAAGGACTCCGATAATTTTGCATATGCGATACCAGGAGTTCTGTGGGGTATGACTTCAGGTGATGCCATTATGTAGGGACGTACATCGATCCGAATGCATGGTCTCTTCTTCACCTCGGTTCGCAGCACGCTGAGCACCTTTCCGTAAATGGCATAGACCGAATGTTCACCGAGTCTTGACACAGCAGTCATTGATACTAAATCGAAGGGGTCAATAATCCATCGAATGTAAAATCCTCTCTTGTGAACATAGACCACGATCGCCTTAGTCGAGCGAGTAATGGGAATCCGTGGGGATTGCGCGTAAACACCGCCAACGTAGTAACAATAACTTCCGATAAGTTTAGGATCAGTGATTGAACGTTTGTTTATAAAATCGTCGAGATTCGTGAAATGCAAATACTTAATTAAGGGACGGAAGGCATCTGCAAAGCTATGCTTTGCTCGCCATCCTACATGAAATCTGTTTCCATCGGTGGGTGCAATACGTGGCATTGAATCTGGCAATTCAACGTCTGGAAAGCGTGATTGAGATTGTCTAATTAACTCGGCGATTCTCGACATATTGACATAATCAATATCATTAACCCTGAACGTGAGTGCCGCTTTATCGACGTTACTCCTCTCGACGTGCCGCTCCCAATCTCGTTTCGATTTACGAATTAGCTTTTCCGAAATGCTCGATGTCAGCCCTCCCTTGTGGTGAGCAAGGTCGTGACAGTTTGGGCAAAGAACTGCCAAATTGTCGTAGGTATTATCTTGAGACCTCTCATAAGGGATAATGTGATGGATCAAAAAGGAGGATCCCTTTGTTCCTCGACAGCAACAACATGTGTAGTTGCTCGCCTGAAGCAAGTTCCAAAGCAAATCCTCCTCAATTGGCTTTCTTCTTATTGAGAGTTTAACTAAATCGATTATTCGAGAATCGAGGTGATATCGTGCAGTGAGGTTCTTCCTCGAAGTTACTCTGAAAGTATTTAGAGTAATACCCAAGCTGAATAGTTGTGAGGAAATTTCTTGTGCCACTCCATAACGTAGGTAGGGAGAGGAATCGATATTGAGGCGCTTCTTAATCTTAGAGATTACGCTCAACTGGATACCAGCCGGAAATTGTCTATGGGGAACTCTTATAAAATGAGTCCAAGTCTATTTTATGGTTCTTGCCCGTGATCGCTGGAGCATTCGATAAGGTACCTGCTCGGAAGTGCTTCGAGGAAACAGTTTCCTGTACCGTGGACTTTTAATTGTTTCCGAATTAGGAATATTGTTCTGTTCGATGTGATCCAGTAAGGCGGTCGCCGTTTTGTCAGATTCCCCGATAAGCCTATTAATGACGTAATCTTTGCCAGTGTCGGTGCTCGCATAAATGAGGATGACGTTAAGAGGGAGCATGACATTGCCCCATATTGGAAGAGCCCCTTCGTTATAAAGATTGATCTGGCCAAGGTCTGAATCAACCACAATTCCGATCCTAGGCAATATGCTCAGTTCTGGATCGTCTAGTACATGATCGATAAGAATCTTCCATGAAAAGTTCTCGGGCTTATTCTCATGGGTGAAATCAACGGCGAACGGAAAATGCCATTTGAATTTTTTCGTAGCCTTATCTATCTCGCAGTAAAGAAAGGCTCCAACGGAACGTCTCACACCCTCTATCTCGCGAGTGTTCGTGTCAATTGCAAACAGAAGGTCAAAGCTTTCTAGGATCGATTGATCAGAATAGAATTGCAGAGAGTCTGAACGAAGAGGAACCTTGTTGATTATTTTTTGACCTTTAGATCCGTGTTTTTCGTAAGCGTTTTGTGCATACGTATTGATAATTGGAAGGTCAAGCTCTATTGCACCAGTCATAGGATCGAATGATAAGAAGAGCTCTGCGACATTATTGTCCTTAGTCGTCGCGTAAACATACTCAGATCGCGGTTTTCTGCTAGCTTGAACGGGCAAACAGCATTTCTTATATTTCTTGCCACTTCCGCAAGGACAAGGATCGTTTCTTCCAACCTTCGGCATCAATATTCTAATTGGATGCACGCCAGCGCTTTAACTGCCAGCCGATGTCGATCAGAGTCTTGGCATATTGTGACGAAGGGTTCGGGCTGACTGCTATTTCAGTAGCTGTATATGATCGAGTAAGGTCGAAATGACTTCCTGTAGGTCTGACAATCCTGGATGGTTCCGTGATCATACAAGGCAACCTTCCGAACCAGATCAGGCCTGCAACTTGCGGATGGGCCATTGTCCTTGCAATAGATTCTGCGTGAGGCTGAATCAAATTGCTTAGTTTATGGGAAGCGCTCGAAACGCTACGAGCAGATAATAGCGTTCCCTTTGGCCGAATAATCACCGAAGCGTCAATTGCTATGATTCCTACCTGAGGAGCAGCAGCTTCAAGGATTTGCCGCCTTGCTTTATCGACATTCCGGCTCACGGCTTCTGCAGATTGAGGCCGTTTGCATTGGACATCGAGAATTACACCTCGATGGTGGATCGTAGCATCTCCGCGCCAGAGGCGAGTCTCATCGCGTCTGTTAATGCCATCAACGCTAAGCACGTCGCATCCTGCAGCTAATAACCGTCCTGCCATGAAGAAACCAAAGGCATCATTTCGAGGCCTATTACTTGAGGATGCTGGAATCTCATCGTCTTGCAAAACCGGACCGCTCTTGATCGACTCGCAGATCCTCTCCATAAGTCCCGGGAAATCATCAGCCTTGTTTCCCCAGAGGTTGTAGATCTCGGCAATGTGGCTAGCCTCATAATGGGCGAGTATGTGTTCGTGGCTGGTTCCTGTACCCTCAAAAAAATCAGTTATGAGCGATGCATATTTCGTAGCTCGGCCTTGATAAATCTGAGCCCAAGTGCACCCCTGATCGAGTTGAGACAGCAATTCGTGAGTGCTAAAGACTGAACTGAAGGCTGGCTGAGATGATTTCATCTGCATCTTGATAGAAATAGGGATTTCGGAATTTATAAAAGATGCTTATCGATGAATGCTCTTATCCCCATAATCATAGTAACAACCTCGGTTTGGGTAATCTCACTAAATCTTCCGTGATCAGCCTTATTTCGCGTATCTCCCCACGCTGTAATATGCTTGGTTTCCGAAGAAGAAATGATTTCGATTTGTTTGGAAGGTTGATAAAGAGCCGCCTGCAGCTTTGCTATTGTTGTCTTTTGCTCATAGGGAATGCGGCGAGCATCGCACAGGCGCCGCAAGGCATCTTCCAAGGAAGCTCCGGAAAGGAACGCCGCAATGCCCAGATGGGTATGTTTCTTTGCGCCGTCTGTGGTTATTTCTGCGGCTCGTGCTTGCCCCTCTGCAATATCTAGAATATCCCCCTCAATCTCACCTGCAATCTTCAGACGGGGATTTTTGAGCGCACCAATTTTGCAAAGTGTTACGACTGTCCTGCTGGCTGCTGCGGCTCGTTGATAGTCCGCTGCCTTAAGCGCGCTCTCAAGTTCCAGCATGGTTGGATGAGTCCCTCCGACAGTGTCATGAAGGACTGATTGGGCCAAGGTTGCTGCTTCAAAAAAATGAGTAAAATCTCGGTCTGTCCGAGTCAGGTCTTCGATTTGCTCGATACGGGACTGAATGGATCGTTCTTCATCTGTTCCCATACTGCCTCTACTATGACATTCGACAACGTGCTATCAGGGAAATGGCGAGAATGGGCCCAGACCCTTGCGAGTCTGGGCCAGTATCAGGCTACTGCTTTTAGCCAGCGCTTGCGCTCGAGTCGAAACACTGGCTTTGCAGTTGAAGGCTTGCCCTTCTTCTTCGTGGGTTTTAAGTCCTTGGCGATTTCGTAGAGCAAGTCACGCAACTTCTCATCTGCGCTGGAAAGAATGCGGACAAGTTTGTCGGCGCCTGGCCCTAACTTGAGGCGATTATTTTCAACCTTGGACATATAGGTTGCCGACACACCCATTAAGGCGGCAAACTCCGCACTCTGAAAGCCGGCATTTTTTCTCAGAAACTTAATCTCTTTTCCAGTGAGATTCCCGTCTCTTGTGATCAAAGAGCGCGCGATAGCTTCATGCAACTCTCCAACCTTTGGAATAACAGGAACCTCCTCCCCACATGACGAGCACCTCCAAATTGAAATCCCTACCAGGTAAACCTCCTGCAATCCACTGAGCGTGTAGTGGTAGGGAGCGTCTTCGGTAGCTTTAAGCTCTACCATCTCCTCCATTCCACACGTTCTGCACTTCATCGTATGCCCTCCTTATTTTAGTAAGAGGCGCGCCCACGCATCCCCTCTCTTAACTCTTGGTCCTCCCTCCAATAACAGTCACAACAATATTTGAGTGAGAATCGACCTCAATCACCACTGCTGCCTTACGATTGTCGAGCGCCTTGCCCACTATTTTGTACCGCCAGAGATCCTTAGGGAAGCTATGTTCGACGATGATGCCACGTTGGACAATGTGCTGTATGTCGGTCAGGTCCAACCCCCGCTCTAGCATGCGCTGCTGGGCGTGAGGAAGAATGATGATATTTCCCTGATTCCATAGCGCTTTTATCCTGCGCTGAGCCCATTCATAATTGTCTGGCTGAAACAAAGGCACGACATTTCCCATGTTGGCTTCTTTCCTTCCTTGAAGTGAGCCAAGCACGGATAGTGACAATACTGCAACATTGTAGTATTGTCAACTTAACTGAAAGCTGAGCAGGGATACACATTCTGACGCTCGTCAGGAACAGCTCGTGTCCCCATTGCTTGCTCCTCTGATGGCCACGGACTAGCAATGAGGACCAGAGAGATATCGTCTTTTCAAGGAGACAAACATGAAAATCCTCGCTGTTATACCTGCGCTCCTCGCAATTTTTCTTCTTAGCGGCTGCGCCAGCTATGGAGATGAGGCGCTTCTCGATTACGGACCAGATTGGCCGCCCCTCAATATGACGAAGGCTGAACTGGTGAGGAAACTTGGGCCACCTCGCATGCGTACCGTCTCGAATGTCGCAGGCCACGATCGAGAAACGATGTTGTGGTCTTACGGTGAAGCCCAGGCGAATCCCGCCCTCATGGTCCCCGTGGTCGGCATGTTTGTGGTGGCCAGTGGCAACGGTGTCAGTGGAGACACGCGATCGCTTCACGTGGTCTTTGGTGCGGACGGAAAAATGATTTCGCGATCTTGGAGCCAAGGCAGGATTGGGAAAGGCTCATCCGCGGGGGAGCCCCATCCCGACGGCGTACTTCTCAAACGGTACGACCCAACTGCGGCCGGCGCGCAGTAAGGCGAAGAGTAGCCGCTCAACCTTTGGCTAGCGATTGAAGAATAACTTTCGGTAGTGATTAAGTCGATCACTGCCTTCATAGCCTTCGGTCTTGAAACCGATTACACCTTGATCGGTAGCGAAGATGCTCCATTGATAGAATCCTTTTATGTGTAGTGCCACTTTCAAATATTCAGGGTCTTCGCTGATTGCGAGTTGCCTAAGAGCGCATCTTTAGGAAGTTTCCTCGTCCGTCAGATAAATAAACCCCGCTGCCAATGGCCACATATCTTCTATCTATTACTGTGGTAGTTCTGTGCACCAATCCTTCGTCTTCGTCCCTCCGTCATACGGCACAGCGAGCCCCTGAGTAACGAGGACGTCGCTAATATCTTGCCCATCAGCCAGCACGCGCGCGTCAATTCTGAAATACTTATCCCGACTGGCTTTTCGCAGATGAATCGTTCCGGCTTGGCTGAGGGCTGAGCGGACCACATCTCGCGCCTGGCGAGCAAGCTGCTTCTCCCGTTCGCACTGCCCCTTCATTTCTGGAATATCGATGCCGGCTAGCCGAACAGGAATATGGTCCCCAAAGAGCGGGTGAACCCCGGGTAGGCTCATCATGCAGGTATCGCCGTCATAGCAGGTGTGATACACGGCTTGGTCGAAATCAAAGTACACCTGACCCTGGCCATGAGCAGGCCAGAGAAAGGAGATTGCAAGGATAAGGAGGGCGGAGACGTTCGGCATTGCGCGGCCGATTCTATCCCAAAACAACCGGCCTCGGATGGATTTGCATACCAGGCTACCGAGAAAAATTTACAGATGGCATACCTGCGAAACCTACGGGCAACGAGGGATGCGATAAAGGGTTATGGGTTAACCCTCTGTTGGAGACCTGCGATAAGCTTCCTGGCTGAGTGCTGTGAGTGCGGTCCTTCGCGCACGAAGTGCACGGAGATAGGCCCCGCGCTCTCCGTATCGCTTTATGGAGAATTTGCGCATCTTGGCTTTCCCTCCACCGATCGGCCATTGAGCAAGCCAAAAGGTGTGACGTGGGCTCGTGGGTGTACGACCAGCTGTCTCGTGCCGGCTGACTCCTGACACCCCCGATCGATTATTTCTCTTTTTGATCTTGCAGAATTCTGAACGCGTAAGTTCGGGGAGTGTGTTCAGGAGGGTTTCTAGATAGGCCTTCGCAGCTACTAAGGCTGGGCGCTTCCCTCCATGAATGCTGTCGCTAAAATAGCGGTGGTGGGTCCGGTTGCGGCGCTGGATTCGGACGATCCAGGCATGTGTGCGGGTGTGGTCGTCGTCGATTCGGCTGACCCGATCCATCGTGCCTAGCGAGCGCCTCGAAGATAGCGTTTCAGGCGCATGGCCTCTGGCTTGTCGATTTCGTTGATACGGAGTCCAAACTCCTGCCCGCGGCTCCAGGCAACAACAGCGCTGTGGACTTGAATGCTCTCCTCAGCTTTGTCGAGATGAAGGGTGATGGTTAGTTCAGTCCCTTCCGGTACTTTCTTCTCTGCGTCGACGCGGCAACCCTTCGGTGAAAGGTTCCACACAAACCCTCGGCCGTGTGTCTCTTCATTCAGAAAGAAAGCCGTTCCCTGAATCGGAACACGGCTATAGGAGCGGAGGCGAAAGCGAGTTGGTGTCGTAGACATGTGGACAGTCTAGCGAAGTCGGCAGCATCAGGCGATACCCCATTTGGATGAAGGGGACTCAGTGGAAAGTGTTACCTATAATCCGCTGTTGAATCTGGATACAATGTGACGGGCAGCAACGGCCGGGCTTGATCACCTGGCCGGCCAGCGTTCCTGGCGCTGGCGCTGCCCTTCCTCACCAGGCCCCGACAGGAGGGGACATGCCTTCTAAGAAATCGCCACCATTTCGACATCTCTCTCTTGCGCAAGAGGTGAAGCGGCTACGGCGTTTGGAGAAAGAAGGTCGGCTTTCATGTGCTAAGAAATCAGCTTCTTCATTGGGGTCGGCTTCGCGATCAAAAACGCGAGGTCGTCCCAAGAAGGAGGTTTTGACTCAAGGTGAAGACGGGAAAATCTTACGCATTAGAGAATATAAGATACCGGCTCACGCCGTCGAAAATTCGCACCTTCGTGGTAAAGCTGCGAAGGCCTGGGATTTCATCAATGTGCTGAAAGAGCGCACACCTTTAGTGTACGTATTTCTCGTCGCTGAACTTAGGAAGCCGCTTCGGATGAGAGATTCTCGTCTCCAAATCATCATGCAGGAGCATCAACGGGAGCACCCTTCTCGCCGCAAGGTTTCGACCAGAAAGCTTTTGGCCTATATCATGGAGCGGGCATTTGATGGCATATGGGAAAAATCTGGTATCACTGCACCATATTCAAAGGGAAGCCATGAGGCGTTCTACACCTGTTATGTCTATGGACACCGCGGGGCCAAGCAGGCCTATCAGAGAATTTTGAACGAGCCCAAGCCCTGGCCGGACGAACATGTTGGCCATGACCTGAAATACTTTTTGGGAAAGCGTGGTGAGGCTGCTCAGGTTCGTTATCCCGACCTCCTCGCTGGCCCCCAACCGTGGCATGTACTCGAAATAGAAGAAGTGTCCCCCTCCATAACTTCGCACTGATTTATTTCCGTTTGGCAGTTAGACCCTTCCCTCAATTTCGGCCATAGAATTACCTCTGCGTGATGATTCATTCCGAATCCACAGGGGGTGACTATGCGACGGCTCAAACTTCTCCGGCTCCATCGAGGTCTTTCGCAGTGGGAGGTGGGACGCGCCGCCGGCTTCAGTCAAGGCCGGTATTCCATGATAGAGCGAGGGCTCATCTGTCCTACTACTGAGGAGCGCGAACGGTTAGCCACAATTTTGAAGGCGCCCGCCACGACCCTGCTTCGCCCTGCATTTCGACAAACATCGGCTCAAATGATTGGAGAGTCAGATTAACCGATTGGAGCTACTACCCATTCGTGCCGGAAAGCCGGAAGGTAGTCGCTCAGAAAGAGGTGTGAAGTGCGGAAACCCACCATCTCAAATGAAAAGACCCAGCTCGCCACGAAGCCTATCCATACAGGAACAGACTTTTACGTCAACCTCATCGCTTCGAAATTGTCATCAATGGAAGCTCTTAGTCTTCAGCGGTATCACAAGAAACAAATTCGAATCCAAGGTATCAGGAGGCGACAGTCCTGAGGTGAAGTGGCTGAAGCACATGTCAGCGACACGGCGTGATGAACGAATCGCTGCATTGATTGATGAGCATGGTTTTGAAGGTTACGGGTTTTTCTGGGCAGTCACGGAGGTTATAGCCGAGCAAATGCCTGCCGGAGGGGATCTCTGCGAGGTGGGGTACTCACTAAAAAGATGGGGGCAATTGCTCGGTTGTCACCACGGAAAAGTAAAAAAATACCTGACTGCCCTAGAGGTGCACGGGCTGGTAACCATCAACTCGGTAGGCGGTCTCTTGCTAGTGAGATCTCCTAACCTTGTGAAATATCGAGATGAGTACTCAAAAAAATCCAGACAGAGTAAGGAGTCACTCCGGAGAGTATCCTCCATAGAAGGAGAAGGAGAGAAAGAGACAGATTCAGAGTCACAGAAGCTGGTTGCTGTCAGCACTGTCCGGAACGGTCATGGAGGGCAGTCGGGCCGCTGCACATTTCCAGTATTGCGTAACCATCGACACCATGACTGCGGCGATGTGTCAGCGTTGGATTCAACGCTATGCGTCGGCCATCGAGACCTGATGGCCAAGATAAAAGCGAATGAGGTCGTATCGTCATGACATCTACGCTTCCAACTCTGCCCCCTCATGACATTGAAGCTGAACGGTCCGTGCTTGGCGCGATCCTTATGGATGCCGCCAGTCTTTCGACGGTCAGCGACTTCCTCATGCGTCACGATTTCTATAAGTCCGCCCATGCGGTGATCTATGACGCTATGGAAACCCTAGCCGATGGAGGCGAGCCGATCGACCAACTCACCCTATCGGATCAGCTTCGAAAGGCCGGACACCTTGAGAGCGTGGGCGGATCTTCCTATCTCGCCGAACTACTAGCCTGCGTGTCCTCAACGGCAAATATCAAACATCATTGCCAGATGGTTCGGGAAAAGTCCCTTCGTCGACGACTTGGACAAACTGGCCTCGAACTCCACCGGAAGGCCTATGACGAACAAGAGTCGCTAAGCGAGTTGTTGGATGCCACGGAAAAACACATCTTCACGGTCGTTCAAGGGCAAGATGTGACGACATTTGAGCCGCTCGGCGGATTACTCAAAGGCAGCCTTGATGACCTAGACCGCCTGTACAAGCGTCAGACCGCGGTGACAGGGGTCCCCAGTGGGTTTCCGTCCATCGATCGTATGACGGCTGGTTGGCAGCCAGGAGATCTGGTGATCATCGGCGCGCGGCCAAGTATGGGCAAGACCAGTCTGGCTCTTGGTATGGCCTTACATGCCGCACTGAAAGAAAAATTGGTGGTTGGGATTTTTAGCCTCGAGATGCCGAAGAAGCAATTGACCTTTCGGCTGCTCAGCGCAGAAGCCTCCATCGACGCACATATGCTTCGCACTGGTCAGCTTCACAAAGATGCCTGGTGGCGGTTGAGTGAGGCGGTGGGACGTCTCGAAGGGTTGCCGCTGTTCATCGACGACAGCGGAGGGCTCACGGTGGCGCAGCTTCGGGGGAAGGCTCGGCGATTAAAGGCAGAGCGAGGACTCTCCCTCCTCATTGTTGACTATCTCCAGCTGATGCAAGGCCGAGCTGGGGCGGAATCGAGGCAGCAGGAAATTTCGGATATCTCACGGGCGCTCAAGAGCCTTGCGAAAGAATTGGATGTTCCAGTGATTGCCCTCTCTCAGCTGAGCCGGGCCGTTGAAGCGAGAAGGCCGCCCATCCCAATGTTGGCCGATTTGCGAGAATCGGGGGCGATCGAGCAGGACGCGGATGTGGTCATGTTCATTTATCGGGAGGATTTCTACGACCCTGATTCCCAGCGCAAAGGGATAGCGGAAATTCTTATCCGGAAACACCGCAATGGTCCAACAGGAGACCTCATGCTTCACTTTTCGGAGCAACACGCCCGATTCAGCGAATTGGAGCACCATGACAACTGAACGCCGAGACTTGCCGAGCCGTCGAAACCACCGAACACAGAAGGTGCGCATTGCCGGCCAGCGCACTGCCTATATCTCGGTACATGACGACCCGGCGCCGGCTGAGCTCTTCATTCGTGTGCGAGGCGTAGATTGCACGTTCGGAAGTCGTGGGGCTGTATGACGTCCTGGGACGCTTGGCTTCCCTCGCGCTGCAGTACGGGGCGCCGTTGGAGAAGGTCGGGGAAATGCTCATGGGGGCCAAGTTCGAGCCGGCCGGACCTGTTCAGCTGCACGCCCGAATTAAGAATTGTACGAGCTTGCCGGATCTCATCGGCCGACACCTGCTTGTGGAGTTCTGTAACCGCGCGGATCTCGCGCATGTGTCTGAACCTGAACCTGAACCGGAAGAGGAGGTGTAACTATGCCGGCAATGGCATTGGCGGGGCTTGGTGGTCTTGGGGTTGTCGGTGGGGGTATTGCGAAAGCGTTTGGCGGTGACTCGCAAGCGAAGGCGGCTCGCAAGGCCGCGCAGATGTATATCGACTACCAGAATCGGGAGCGACAGAAGTTCCTCGATTCGACGAGCCCCATCCGCGACAAGCTCATGACCTACTCGCAGGGGAAGTCCGGGTACGACGAGGACATGCTCCGCGGGATGAAGGATGACGTCAACGAGGATTATGGGCAGGGGCTCGCGGACATTTCTCGAATCTCGGCCAATTCCGCCGTTGGCAAGAATTCCGGTGGCGGCAATGTCTACACGCCTGGGCGGTACGATCGGGCGACTCGGCAGCTTGGCCAGAACCTTGCGGTCAACAAAGCCAAGATGATCAGGGACGTCAATCAGAAGAATGCAGACGTGGCGCTGAACAACCAGCGGTTTGCGATCAGTGCGTTGCCGACGTACACCCCTGGACTCTCGGCGACTCCGCAGATTGGCTACGACGCCTTCCAGGGATTGAACACGGTAGCGCCGGTGGGAAACTACGTTGGGGACATCATGCAAAGCTTGGGAAGCCCAGCCATGAGCGCCGGGATGGATGGGCTTGTTAGGGGCCCAATTGCGGAGAAGCTTGCCCGGATACAATCCCAGAACGACCAGCGGAGAAGTCAGCCGCAGTCCTGGGAGAATTTCTACACGTCGCCATATCTGCAGTACTGAGGTGGGCCATGGAACAAGAAATCACGCTGCCTCAAGAAGTCTCTGACGAAGTATTAATCGGGAGGTTTCGGCAGTGGGCATCAGAGATGACCCCGCTCGAGGCCGCTCATATCCTAGCGACGGGTTCGGCAGAATCAATGATTGCGTATCTAAGAAGCCAGAACCGCCCATTACCCAGCGATCCGCATAAATTGTGGGGCTTGTTTTCGGTTGAACTCCTGGCCCGTACAGAGAGTTTGAATGCATCACATGGGAACGCGGGGACGGCCTGAGGATTGCCGATGATTTCCATTCCAACCCTAAATGATCTGGCCGCACGTCCGGAGCAGGCTGCCGATCTTCCCCCGCATGTGGCGGCCATGTTGCTGGCGCAAATGGCGAGCCTTCAAACGGTCCTGCTGGGCGACTCTTTACAGGAATGACTCCGGATTCTCGCCGTGAAGATGGGACAGAAGACCGGCTTTTGCTGGTTGATGAAGCTGCCAGCATGCTCCGCATGACGAGGGACTACTTGTCCGCCACGCCGACCAATTGCCTTTTACCGTGCGTCCTGCCCCGAAGCAACTTCGCTTCTCAAAACTCGGCATTCAGAAATACATCCGAAATCGACAGGGCAAGTAAGAGCGGGCATTCACCCGACAACTGATGTGTAACCATATTGCCGTATTGACAGCAAAACGTATAACCGTATATTGTTAAGCCATGAAGTCCGAACGCAAAGGAGGGGAGACCGTGAAGACAACCGTTGAATTGCCTGAAGAGTTGTGGCGCAAAGCGAAGATTCGAGCGATGGATGATCGATCTGATTTGCGGTCCGTAATCATTGCCGCGCTCGAGACGCATTTGAGAAAGGCGGCCGAGTAAGGAGGAGCACCATGGAGATCCTCGTCAATCCTCAGCAGGCCTATAGGGAAGCAATTGAGCGGCTTAGACTGATTGCGCCAGACTTGGCCAAGACCCTTCCTGTCCCATCCGACCTCATCAACGAACAATTTCCCAAGCAGCCGGCAGAGCATCCCAAGAAGTTTTCCACAAAAAGTCCGCGAGGAAGCGGACGAGTGTTTCAGCGTGGCGGTCAGTTTTGGATTAGCTATTACGCTCCAAAAGACGGGAAGAGTGCCGAGCATCGAGAGCCGGGAGGGCAACCGAGAAAGAAGCGCGCAAGAAGCTGAAGAGCCGTTTGGAAGAGATCATTGTGGCTCGAAGAGGCGGTCAGCGGTTCCAGGGGCCTCGACAAGAGCGAGTCACAGTTGAACGAGCTGCTTCAGAGCCTCGAGCAGGACTATATCATTCACGGTCGAAAGTCCTTGCCGCAACTCCGCTCGCATCTCGCCCACATTCGGAAATTCTTCGCGATGGATCGCGCTCTTGCGGTGACGTCCAATCGGCTGCGGAGCTACATCGCCTCCAGGCAAGTAGAGGGCGCCCAGCCTGCAACCGTTAATCGGGAGTTGGAAGGGTTGAGACGAGCATTCGCCCTGGCGGTTGAGGCTCAGGTATTGACGACCATTCCGGTATTCACCTCCCTTCCAGAGAACAATGCGAGGCAGGGCTTCTTCGAACGAGGAGATTTCCAGGCTGTCCTCGACCGGCTCCGTGATAGTGACGTGAAGGATTTCTGTGATTGGTTCTATCGAACCGGCATGAGGCCGGGCGAGATCCGTGCGCTGACATGGGACACACTGGACCGAGAAACCTGGACTCTTCGCCTCCACGCGCGAGACGCAAAGACGCGACGAGGAAGGGTCATTGCATTGGCCGGTGAGGTGCGGACGATCATTGAGCGACGGGTGCAGGCTAGGCGGCTGGACTGCGCTTTGATCTTCCATCGGGGCGGGAAGCCGTTCGGGGACTTCCGAAAGGTCTGGAATCGAGCGTGCCGAGAGGTGGGCATTGCTGGAAAGCTGATCTACGATTTGAGGCGTACGGCCGTCAAGAAACATGGTGCGCGCCGGGGTGGATCCCGCGGTTGCGATGAAGATCAGCGGGCACCGAACCCGAAATGTATTCGACCGATACAACATCATCAATGAGGACGATATTCGGCAGGCCGTGCTGAAGACCAGATGCGTATGTGGAAAACCTTCCGCGCGTGGCGTCGGTCGTTCCATTGCGTGCGGAAATGGGACAGTAGAGCAGCGGTCCGTGGGGCAGAACACGGACAAAACGCGGACAATTGGTGCGGGGAAAGAAAAAGGGGCTGACCGTGTGATGACGGCCAACCCCTTTGAGATTCGTCAGTTACGTTGGTTGCGGGGGCCGGATTTGAACCGACGACCTTCGGGTTATGAGCCCAACGAGCTACCAGGCTGCTCCACCCCGCGACCGGATACTAACAGGCGTGTGAAACGAGAGTCAAGGAAGCCGCGACGAGAATTGCATTCGCGAGGGGAGAATGATAAAGCCAGAGCATGCGTATCGTATTCATGGGAACACCCGACTTCGCCGTGCCCTCGTTGGAAGCGTTGCTGAAGTCCGATGATCAGGTCGTCGGTGTGGTAACTCAGCCGGATCGTCCTAAGGGCCGTGGGCAGGAGGTTATTCCTTCCCCGGTGAAAGTCGTCTGCCAGCGCGAGGGCATTCCGGTGCTCCAGCCGCTGAAGATGAAGGATCCGGCTTTTCTGGACGCGTTACGCGCGTGGAGGCCGGATGTCATTGCGGTGACGGCCTTCGGCCGCATCCTGCCCCCGTCATCCTGACCATGCCGCCGCGAGGCTGCATCAATGTGCACGGGTCGCTCTTGCCGAAGTATCGCGGGGCTGGTCCTGTGCAATGGGCCATTATCCGAGGTGAACGCGAAACCGGCATTACGACCATGTTCATGGCTGAAGGCATGGACACCGGGGATATGTTGCTGCGTGAGGCCGTGGAAATCCGTCCAGACGACACGGCCGGCACACTCGCCCCTCGACTCGCTGATGTTGGCGGACGGTTGCTGGTCGAGACCCTGCGTCGCCTGAAGGCGGGGACGCTGACGCCGGAACGACAGGATGATTCGCAGGCGACCATGGCGCCGTTGCTTAAGAAGGAAGATGGGCTCATCGACTGGACGCTATCGGCCATAGAGATCGCCAACCGCGTGCGGGGCCTTTCGCCCTGGCCCGGGGCCTATACGTATGTGATAGGTGAACGGTGGACCATCTGCCGCGTTGCGGTCGCCGAGGGGGCTCAACAAGCGGCTGCCGGCACCATCACGAAGGTGACGAAAGACCGCATCGATGTGGCGACCGGTGCCGGAACCATTCAGATTTTCGACATCCAACCATCCAATAGTCGCCGGATGACGGTGGCGCAATACCTGGCTGGCCATCGTGTGACTGAAGGCATCAGTCTGCACGCTGTCCCGCCGCCACAGGCTTGACCCAGAGCGGGCACGCCCATTCCAATCACGATTTCCAGCCATGTTCATGTCTGCTGCCCATGGGAACTGATCCGCAACCAGCGTCATCCGGCCACGCCGTATCCCCGGGACGGCATGCCGCGGTCAAGGCGTTATTGGCCATCGACGAAGCCGGCTCCTTGGCCGATGACTTATTCGATCAGGTATCTGCGAAGGCCGGGCTCGATCTCCGCGATCGAGCATTCATGGTTGAACTCGTGCGCGGTGTGTTGCGGTATCGCGCGACGCTTGATTGGCGACTAGGCTTCTTGTCCGATCGGCGTATCGCCAAACTTCCTACTCTCGTGCAAATCATGTTGCGCCTGGGTGCGTATCAAGTGCTGTACCTGGATCGAGTGCCGGCCTCAGCCGCAGTGAACGAATCCGTGCAGATGATGAAACAACTGCGACGGCGCCTGGGGCGGGATTGGAGCGGATTCGTCAATGCCGTGCTCCGGGCCATGCTGCGAGCGTCGCCTCCAGAATGGCCGGATCTCGCGAAGGACCCCGTCGAGGCATTGGCCATCCGGTACTCCTGCCCGAACGTGGCTCGTGGATCGTTGGTGTCGACAGTGGGGGGCTGAGCGAGCCGCAGCCCTGTGTCAGGCCTCCGTTGAAGTTCCTCCGCTCACACTTCGCGTGAACCGGCTTCGAACTACGCGAGCGGCGCTCCTGGCTGATTTGGGCGCGGCGCACGTTGAAGCGGAGGTCACGTCGATCAGCGAAGGCGGCATTCGACTAGGCCGCACCAGTTCCGTCGCCGACCTTCCCGGATACGCGGCAGGACATTTTTATGTCGAAGATGAAGCGGGGCAACTCGTGCCGTTGCTCTTGGATGTGCATCAGGGGCAGCGCGTATTGGATGCCTGCGCCGCTCCAGGCGGGAAGGCGACGCATATTGCGGCGATCATGGACAATCGAGGTGAAATCATCGCGGTCGATAGAGTCGGGTCACGTCTGGACCGGGTGATGGACAATTGCCGGCGCCTGGGCGTGACGATCGTCACGCCGGTCGTGGGTGACATGCGTCAGCTGATAGGGGAACAGGCGGGGACGAGGGAGACGGAGACCTCTACCGCGCTGTCTGAGGTGCGGTCGCGCCCGTTCGATCGGATATTACTCGATGCCCCGTGCAGCGGCCTCGGCGTGCTGCGGCGTCACCCGGAAGCTAAATGGTACAAGTCGCCGGACTCCATCGCGCAACACCGACAGGTGCAGCTGGACCTGCTCGCCGCGACGAGTCGTCTCTTGCGACCCGGTGGAGTGTTGGTCTATAGTACGTGCTCGATTGAGCCGGAAGAAACCGAGTCGGTCATCGACGAGTTTTGTCAGTCTCATCGTGAATTTCAGCGCGACTCGATCGCGCCCTGGTTGCCCCCAGCCGGTCTGCCGTTCCTGACCCCGCGAGGGGATCTGTCTACGATGGCCAATAGAAATAACATGGATGCGTTTTTTGCCGCCCGTCTGCGGAGGGCCGAGTGATGGCCAGCAGAACCGTCTGTATCGCCCCGTCTATTCTCTGGCAGATTTCGCCCGCCTGGCCGAAGAGGTTGCCAAAGTCGAAGAAGCAGGAGCCGACTGGTTGCACGTCGATGTGATGGATGGTCACTTCGTGCCGAATCTGACGATCGGGCCTCCGGTCGTTGAAGCCTTGAGAAAAGTCACCAGCCTGCCGTTGGACGTGCATCTGATGATGACCAATCCGGATGCGTTCATCGGTGAGTTTGCCGAAGCCGGCGCGGACTATCTCACCGTTCACGTGGAAACCTGTCCTCATCTGCATCGGACCGTGCAATTGATCAAAGAACGTGGCGTGAAGGCCGGGGTGACCCTGAATCCCGCCACGCCGGCGATCAGCCTGTCCGAAATTGTGAGCGATGCCGATCTCATCCTCATCATGTCCGTGAATCCCGGATTTGGCGGGCAAAAGTTTATTCCGTCGTCCTTACAGAAGGTGGCTGCCGTACGGGCGATGATCGACCGGGCTCACAGCCATGCGCTCCTTGAGGTGGACGGGGGAGTGAAGCCGGACAACGCGGAGTCCATTCTCGAGGCCGGGGCCGATGTGTTGGTGGCAGGATCGGCGGTATTTTCCGATCACGATTATGCCGCCGCCATTATGGCCCTCAGAGCCGGCCGTGTATCACCGCCACGCAGCAGCAGAAATATGGCCGCCCAGCGATAGAAGAGGCATCGGACCGCACCGTCATTCATGGATAATCTTCATCCCCTCGAAAGCAAAGTGCTGCTGGCATTGGCTCCGCAGCCTGGCTCGCCCTCCACGCTCGATCAACTCGCGGACTCCACCGGTCTGGAACCCTCACAGTTAAGCATGGCCGTCGAATGGCTCTTGGCCAAATCCCTCATTGCCGTGCACGCCGAAACGGTTGCGTATATCGCGTCGCTGACGTCGATCGGTGAGGCGTTTTTCGAGAAATACGCGCCGATTGAACGCGTGCTCTCCGCGGCACGGGAGGCCGGGCAGACTGGAAAACGTCTGACGATTCAGGACATCCAAGCCAAGGAAGCCCTCGAACCCTCGGATGTCAGCAAAGCGGTCGGCACTCTCAAGAAAGAGGGTGCCATCCTCATCGTACAGGGTGGGTGCATTGAAAGTACCGGCCGGAATAGTCCCACGGCGGAGGCCATTCGAGCGCTCTTACAGGAATTGCGGAGCGGACAACGTGAGGTACAGACCTTTGCGGAACCGCTCCGGGCCGTGCTTCAACAGCATGCGGTCAAACGTGGGAATGCGCGAGAGCCCTTCCGTGTCGATGAACGGGTGACGCGATCGTTTTTGCTGACGCCTTCCGGCCAGGAAGTGGCTGACCAGTTGTCGCGGGACGGCGTGGCGGAAGAAGTTTCTCAATTGACGCCCGAGCTTCTCAAGGAAGGTGCCTGGCGGACGAAGCAGTTCCGGAAATATACGATCAGCCTGCGGGCTCCGAGGATCGCGGCCGGGAAACGGCACCCGTATCGGGAATTCCTGGATCTCGTGAAACTCAAGCTGGTCAGCATGGGCTTTCAGGAAATGCGCGGGACGCTCGTGGAGACCGAGTTCTGGAATATGGACGCGTTATTCATGCCGCAGTTTCATCCCGCGCGCGATATCCATGATGTCTACTTTGTCAAGAATCCCACCCATGCGAAGGACATCGCTGAGCCCTACCTGACGAACGTGACGCAGGTGCACGAAAATGGAGCGGGGGCGGGATCGACCGGCTGGGGCTATCAGTTCGATGCGGAGCGAGCCAAGCGCTTGGTATTGCGGAGCCAAGGGACGGCGGTCTCTGCGCGCAGGCTGGCGACCAGCCCGTCCGTGCCGGGAAAGTACTTCTCCATTGCCCGCTGCTTTCGTTACGACCAGGTAGACGCGACACATGCGACTGATTTTTTTCAGGTGGAAGGGATCGTGTTGGGTTCGGATATCAACTTCCGAACATTGCTCGGATTGTTGAACCTGTTCGCTCGGGAGGTGGCGCAGGCCAAGGAAATGAAGTTTCTTCCCGCCTACTTCCCCTTCACCGAACCGTTGGTTGAAATGCATGTGCGCCATCCGAAGTTGGGCTGGATGGAATTGGGCGGCGCGGGACTCTTCCGACCGGAGGTTACGACGCCGCTCGGCGTCTCAGTGCCAGTCATTGCCTGGGGCCTCGGGCTGGATCGCATGGCGATGGTGGCGTTGGGCATTCATGATATTCGGGACCTGTTCTCGGCGGATTTGGAATTCATTCGGACCATGCGGGGAAGTTTTTAGGACTATCACATCATGCCCACCATTTCCCTACAACGAGATGATCTTGAGGCGTTGATCGCCGGGCCGGACGAAACGGCCGCCCGTATTTCGATCGACCAGCTTGAGCAATGGCTGATGTTGGTGAAAGGCGAGTTGAAGGGGCACAACACCGAAACCGGTGAATTACGAATCGAGCTGCAGGACAGCAACCGGCCGGATTTGTGGTGTTGCGAAGGGATCGCCCGGCAGATCAGAACCAAGCAGCGGGGAGCGGCGATTTCCTACCCCTTTTTCAAGAAGCAAAAACGTGCGGCTGGAAAACTCCTGGTGGCGCCTGGGCTAGAGCAGGTCAGGCCCTATGTAGCGGCCTGTACGGCGATCGGCTATCGCGTGACGGCGTCCGGTCTGGCGCAACTGATCCAGACGCAGGAGAAGTTGGCGGATATTTTCGGGCGCAAGCGCCGCACGGTGTCCATAGGCCTCTATCGCCTGGCACCAATTGTCTTTCCCGTATCATACGATCTGGTGAAGCCGGATGACGTGCGGTTCGCCCCGCTGGGCATGGAAACGGTGATGACTCTGCGCGAGATTCTGATGGTCCATCCCAAAGGCGTGGAGTATGGCGGAATTGTCAGCGGTCACGATCGATTGCCTGTACTGCGTGATGCCAAAGGACAAGTCCTGTCGTTCCCTCCGATCATCAATAGCCGCGAAATCGGCGAGGTGCAGGTTGGAGACGATCATCTGTTCGTCGAGGTGACCGGGACCGATCTCCACATGGTCGCGCTGACATTGAACATTTTTGCCGCGAACCTTGCCGACCGCGGAGCCGCGATTGCGCCGGTTGAAATTCAGTCGCCGGTGAAAACCGCCTTCGGTAAACGTTGGCACACACCGATCGATTTCGGCGCGCCGCGGACGATTCCGCTCAAGGCCATCGAAACCGCGCTGGGAGAAGCGTTGGGTAGCAAAGAAGTCACCACGGCGCTTAAGTCCTATGGCTACACGGTGAAATCAGCCGGGCCCAAAGTCGCCGTGCAGTTGCCGCCGTATCGCAACGACCTGCTGCATACTGTCGATGTGGTGGAGGATGTGGCGATCAGTCAGGGCTATGCACGGTTTGCCCCAGTGATGCCTTCGCAGTTCACGGTGGGAGGGCTGTCGCGGTTGGAGCAAATGGCCGACCGGGTTCGTCATCTCATGGTGGGAATGGAGTTCCAAGAAATCATTTCCAACATCATGGGGTCTCACCAGGATTTTTGCACGCGCATGCGATTGGATGGCACCGAATGGGCGAAAGTGGTGGAAGTGGATAATGTGATGTCACTCAGCTATTCCTGCCTGCGGCAGTGGATTACCCCTTCGTTGCTGCAGGTGGAGACCAATTCAAGCCGGGCGTTTTATCCGCATCGGATGTTCGAGGTCGGTGAAGTGGCTGTGCCCGATGCTCGCGCCGATGTCGGATCACGGACGATCACGATGTTGGGTGCGGTCATTGCCCATGCCGGCGCGCATTTCTCAGAAATTCATTCCTGCCTCGATTTGCTGCTCTATTATTTGGACCGTTCTTTTGCGTTGGAACCGGTCCCTCACCCGTCGTTTCTTGAGGGCAGGGCGGGAAGAATCATGCTGGATGGACAAGCCATCGGACTGCTCGGAGAGCTGCATCCCGAGGTGTTAGAGCAGTGGCAGATTGGAACGCCGGCAGTCGCGCTGGAGTTGGAAATCGATCGATTGCTAGAGGAGGCGTGACGGGAAAATCCGTTCAGTGAGAATCTTCCCGTCACAGAGCTCTGAGGCGTACGCGTTAGCTCGCTGCCGTGGCGAGCTGCTGCTTGGCAACCCCGACGAGTTTCTCAAATCCCGCCATATCCCGGATCGCCATATCGGACAGCACTTTCCGATCCAATAAGATATTCGCCTTCTTCAGAGCGTTCATGAATCGGCTATACGCGATGCCATGCAAGCGGGTCGCAGCGCTGATGCGCGCGATCCAGAGTTGACGGAAATCGCGCTTCCGTTGCTTTCGCCCTGAGTACGCATAAGCCTGCCCTTTATCGACCGATTCCGTTGCTGTTCGGAACAGCCGGCTTACTGGCGACATACTGGCCTTTCGCCAGTTTCAGGCGTTTCTTTCGCCGCTGTCGTGTTTTTGGACCACCTTTTGTACGAGGCATGGGATGCGACTCCTTTCAGATCCGGTTCACGGCACAATCATCGTTACTGCGGAAGCAACTTGTTTAATGCGGGCGTCGAGGCGGAGGAGACATCCGTGGCCCCCTTCAGATTCCGCTTGCGGTCAGCGCGGTTTACCGGTCAACAAATGCCGACCGCCGGCCTTTCGGCGAACCAATTTGCCGGTTCCTGTGCGCTTAAACCGCTTCTTCGCGCCGCTGTGGGTTTTCATCTTCATCTTCATGCTCTCATTCCTTCCTTGTGTGCATCGCGCACACTATTTGGGAGCCAAAATCATGATCAGGCTCCGCCCTTCCATTCTCGGCGCAAACTCGACGGTTCCCGCTTCCATGCACTGCTGAATCACACTGGTCATCATCGTGCGACCCATTTCCTGATTGGCCATCTCACGGCCGCGATATGTGAGCGTCACCTTGGTCTTATTTCCATCGGCCAGAAATTCCTTGATCTGGGCGGATCTTGATCTCGAGATCATGTTTGTCGGTGCGCGGTCTCAGCTTGATCTCTTTGACCTGCGTGGATTTCTGGTGCCGCCGGCTCTGGTGATCCTTTTTGCTGAGCTCGAACTTATATTTCCCATAGTCCATGATACGGCAAACCGGAGGCTGCGAAGTCGGGGCCACCTCAACGAGATCGTAGCCCCCTTCCTGTGCCTTATTGAATGCCTCTACGGTCGGCAGTATTCCCAATTGCTCGCCGTCAGGACCGATGACTCGAACTTCCCGAATCCTGATTTCCCGGTTTACACGTAATTTAGGGACGATAGGTCACCTCGTTTGTGAGTGGGTTGCAGTGTCGCGCAATGCGTGATTGGTATCTGTGCGAATGAGTTCCAGGAATTGTTCGACCGGCATGGTTCCATGGTTCGCCCCTGCTCCGGCCGCGAACCGCCACCATGCCGCTCTGTACTTCCTTGTCCCCGACGACCAGCATATAGGGGATCTTATTTTTTTCCGCTTCCCGGATCTTAAATCCAATTTTCTCATTGCGGAGATCCGCCTCGACCCGGTAGCCGTGGCTCTTGAGGGTAGAGACGATTCTTGCCGCAAATTCCTGTTGATGGTCGGTAATCGTCAGCACGACTGCTTGAACCGGAGCCAGCCACGTTGGGAAGGCGCCGGCATAGTGCTCAATCAAAATGCCAAAGAAGCGCTCAATCGACCCCATGAGCGCCCGATGAATCATAATGGGCTGGTGGTGCTTGCCATCTTCGCCGGTATAAGCCAGTTTGAAGCGCTCGGGATTGTTAAAATCGACCTGAACCGTCGAGCATTGCCAGGAACGACCCAGCACATCTTTGATCTTGATGTCGATTTTGGGGCCGTAGAAGACGCCTTCGCCGGGATCTACCTGATAGGCCACGTTCCGGCTCTTGAGTGCAGCTTCCAAGGCATTCGTGGCGATGGTCCAGTTCTCATCCGATCCGACTGATTTCTCAGGCCGGGTCGAGAGGTAGATTTCAAATTCCGTAAACCCGAAGGTGCCAAGCACGAAAAAGGTAAAGTCGAGCACGCGGCTGACTTCGGCCTCAATCTGATCAGGTCGGCAGAACAAATGCGCGTCGTCCTGAGTAAAGCCGCGGACCCGCAGCAGTCCATGAAGCACGCCGGTTCGCTCGTAACGATAGACGGTGCCCAACTCCCCGTACCGGATCGGCAAATCCCGATAGCTGCGCAGGTGAGATTTGTAAATCATGATATGGAAGGGGCAGTTCATCGGCTTGAGCTGATACTCGCTGCCTTCCAATTTCATCGAAGCAAACATGTTTTCGCGGTAGTAGTTGACGTGGCCGCTGGTCTTCCAGAGGTCGAGCCTCGCGACATGCGGTGAATAGACCAGGTCGTATCCGTCCTTGATGTGTTGCTCGCGCCAGAAGTTTTCGATGAGCAGCCGGATCAGGGAGCCTTTGGGATGCCAGAGCACCCAGCCGGGACCGATTTCGTCCTGAATCGTGATCAGGTCGAGCTCTTTCCCGAGTTTGCGATGGTCACGACGCTTGATCTCTTCCAGTTTCGCCAGATGGGCATCAAGTTCCTTTTTCGTGGGAAACGAGGTGCCGTACACTCGCTGGAGCATGGGATTGCGTTCGTCGCCGCGCCAATAGGCGCCGCCGGTAGAGAGCAGCTTGAAGGCGCCCACGTAGCCGGTGGTGGGAAGGTGCGGCCCCCGACAGAGATCGACGAATTCCCCCTGCCGGTAGAGAGAAATAGGGGAACCATCTTCAAAGCTATTGATTAACTCAACCTTATAGGCTTCTCCGCGGTCCTGAAAAAATTTGATCGCGTCTTCTTTGGACAGTTCACTACGGCTGACAGTCAGGCCACGCTTGGTGATCTCAATGGCGCGGGCTTCGATCTTTTCCAGGTCTTCCGGAGTGAACGGTCGGTCGAACGCAAAATCGTAATAGAACCCGTCTTCGAGCGCCGGACCTATCGTAAGTTGGGCGCTCGGGAACACTTCCTTGACGGCTTGAGCCATAATGTGGGTGCTGCTATGGCGGTACACCTCACGCCCTTCCGCGGATTCAAAGGTCAAGGGTTCGACGGCCGCGTCTTGATCCAGCGCATGAAACAAGTCCATCGGGACGCCGTTGACCTTCGCGGCCAAGATCTTTCCGTCGAGGCGGCCGCCCTGCGGGGTTAAAGCCTCTCGGATGGTGCATCCTGTTGGTACTGTTTTTCCGAGTTCCGTCAGGAAGGGTAATGTGAATGAGCTGTGAGGCCACTCCGGTCAATCCTGCCAAAAAAATACAACGTCGTGCCGACCACCCACTGCCGGTAATCGGATCACGAACTTCGTGAGCGAACGTAAATGGTAGGCGCGGACGGTCTTGAACCGTTGACCTCTACCGTGTCAAGGTAGCGCTCTCCCCCTGAGCTACGCGCCTATCGATCGGCGATGCTAATACAGGCCTACCAAAGGTGTCAAGGAAACGCGGTGGCAAGACAGGCTTTTCTCTGTGCCACGCCCCCGCAATCGCGCCTTGCCCGTGAGACTGCCGGCGGTCTGCCGACTCGCTATTTGACTGCCGCCTTCAATTCCTTGCCGGCCGAGAACTTCGGAATGCGGGCGGCGGGAGATTTCCAACGCTTCGCCGGTCCGCGGATTGCGTCCCATCCTGGCCTTGCGCTTTGAAATCGTGAAGGTGCCGAAATTGACCAGCGTCACGCGTTTCCCCTTTTTGAGCGATGTGGTGACGGCGCCGGTGAAGGCTTCGAGCGCGACCGTTGCGGCGACCTTGGTGATACCTGCACTATTCGCCATTTGTGCAATCAATTCTTCCTTGGTCATTGCTTCCCTCCGTTGGTGGCTGGCGACCCGTGGATGTGATGCATGGGCGTACTTGTGACGCCTTGTGAGGTGCGACTCAGTCGTTCGGGGCTCTAGCTTGCCCTGGCGCGTTTGACGGGGATATCCAGATCGAGAATCTTTTTTCTCAGCGTATTGCGATTCAGGCCAAGGAGTTCCGCGGCTTGGATCTGGTTGCCTTTGGTCTCTCGCAAGGTCAGAAGAATCAACGGACGTTCGACCGCGGCGATCAGCATCGGGTGGAGGTTTTTCCCTGAGCCGTTCCGCATGCCTTTGACGAAATCCCCGACCTTGTGTTCAAGATAGGAATCCAAACACAAGGCTTGTCCTTTGCCGTTGGACTGCGGCGCTTCGGCTTTCGAGGCCTTGGACGCCTGAAGCACAGAGGCGGTGCGTTTCAGCACGGTACGCGATCCCACGAGAAGCAGCGTTCGAGACGGATCGATTCCGGTCAACAATTTGCTCAGGTCCGCGGCGGCGGCTAACTTTGATTCGATGATGACCGCGTCATAGTCGCGCTTTGCCAGGTCCTTCTGCAGTGATGGGCCTTCACGGCCAACGGTAATCGCCTGCTCACCGAGAAGGTCCTTGTAGTGTGACTGGATCTCGCTGTCTGTGCTGAGCAATAGAATATTAAATGTTGATGAACGCAGCGTCATGAGAGGCACCGAGGAAGAAGAGGGCGGGATTATTGCTCACGCCCCAGATGATGTCAATGACGAAAAATCGGCGACAGTTTCGACGCAGCCAAATCGAGCAAAGGAGAGAAGAGTGCACCCTTAGAAGACGTGGTTAGCCACATTAATTCGCACCGCGAGCGAAAAACTTCCGATGGTGCGGATTCATCTCGCCACCAAGAGGCTGAACACATACCAGGCAAACGTCATTACCGACAGGGCATCTGCGATGTCTAAAACCAGGAGCGCGCCCGGCAGGCTTGACAGCAAAGGGAGGCGCAATGTATAGACAACCATGAATCCCCATCGGAATAGTCGCAAATGAAGGTTAGCCTTAGAGCCACCTATGGGATCATTGCTGCCGTAGACCTTGCGCTTCACCACGCTGAGCATCCGGTGTGCGCAAAATCCATTGCCAAGCGGCAGGCGATTCCGGCCCGGTTCCTCGAGCAGGTGCTGCATGCCATGAAGAAGGCGGGAGTCGTGACGAGTCAGCGCGGAGCGCAAGGCGGGTACGTGTTGAGTCGAAAGCCCTCGGAGCTCTCTGTGGCGGACATTCTCGATGCCTTAGAAGGCCCGCTTCTGACGACGAACGGAGACGCCGCACCGAAACAGACGTCTTCACGGGCTTCCAAGCAGGAAGCGCTCCTCGCGCACATTTGGGATCGTGTGAAACGAGCGGAATTGAGTGTGTTATCCGAAGTGACGGTCGAGGAGTTGGCGAAGCGCCAACGGACCCTCGACGAGCAACATACATTGATGTATCACATTTGAAGTCCCGCATGATGCGCCTGCACATTACTTCCGAACCGACGAGGTCGTTATGATAAGTAGTCATACAGAGGCTCTGCGCCCCGCTGTGAAGACCGACCCCATTCCCCCTCATATTGTCGAAGAAATCGAGACATTCGAGGCCGAAGCTCAACGTGTGCTGGCCGGCGATCTCTCGACCGACATCTTCAAGCCTTTCCGATTGCAGTACGGCATTTATGGCCAGCGGCAGCCGGGCGTGCAGATGTTCCGGATCAAGATTCCGTTCGGCGGCTTGACGGCCAATCAATTGCGACGAGTCGCCGAATTGGCCGACCGGTTTGCCACCGGCGTGGGTCATGTCACGACGCGTCAGGACATTCAGCTGCATTTCGTGGAGCTCAAGCACGTGCCTGAGATGATGCGCCAATTGGCTGCAGTGGGATTGACCACGCGTGAAGCCTGCGCCAACACGGTGCGTAATGTGACGGCGTGCCATTTGGCAGGGGTATGCCAGGGCGAAGTGTTCGATGTGACGCCCTATGCGAAAACAGTGGCCTACCATTTGCTGCGGAATCCGCTGAACCAGAGTCTTCCGCGGAAGTTCAAGATCGCACTCTCAGGCTGCCGGCAGGATTGCGCCCTCACGCCCATTCATGACATTGGTCTGTTGGCAGCAAAGCGGGCGGACGGAACCATCGGTTTCCGGATGGTGGCGGGTGGCGGCCTTGGGTTGACCCCGCGCATGGCGCAAGTGCTGCGGGAGTTTACGCCGATGGACGAATTGCTGCCGACCATCGAAGCCGTGATCAAAGTGTTCGATACCTTAGGCAACCGCAAGAATCGGAACAAGGCCCGCATGAAGTTCGTCATCGAGAAGCTTGGATTCGACGAATTCAAGCGTCGCTGGGAAGCCGCCTATGCGGCCATGGGATATGCGGTGCCGACGCACGAACCGATCAAGCTGCTGGAGTATGCCGATACGCCGCCGCTGTTGATGCCGACGAAAGCGCCGAGCAGCACGAACGGAAGCGGGAATGGAAACGGCAACGGGGCCGCATCGCGCAATGGGGCCGAATCAGCGTTTGAAGCCTGGAAGCGGACCAATGTCGTGCCTCAACGGCAGGCGGGATTTGCTGCGGCGGCCATCAAGTTGCCCATGGGCGATCTGACGGGCGAACAGATGTGGGTGGTGGCCGATTTGGCCGAACGGTATTCCAATGGAAACATCCGGACCACGATTAATCAGAACATGATCATTCGGTGGATTCCGGAAGACCGTCTCGGTGAGTTTCATGCGGAGTTGGTGGCGCATAGCCTGGGCGATCCCGGGGCTGAGCTCGTCGAGGACATCATCGCCTGCCCTGGTACGGACACCTGCGGGTTGGGGATCACCTCGTCAAAGGGCATGGCCCGTGCGCTCGCCGAGGTCTTTCCCGCCGGCCAGGTGCCGGAAGATCTGCGGGACGTCAGCGTCAAAATCAGCGGTTGTCATAACTCCTGTGCGCAACACCATATCGCGACGATCGGATTGCACGGAGTTGGTAAGCGGCTCGGCGAACACACGGCACCGCATTACGAATTGCACCTTGGCGGGCACGTGGACGGCACGCCGAAAATCGGGCAGCTCGCGGTGAAGTTGCCGGCCAAAAGTGTTCCGGCGGCAGTGCGCCATCTCGTTAACGTGTATCGCCGGGACCGGAAGTCTGGGGAGAGTTTACAAACCTTCATCGGGCGGGTTGGAAAGAACGTCCTCAAGGATGAACTCATTCCCTACACGATTGTTCCGGCGTACGACCAGGATCCGACCTATTACTATGACTGGGAAGGCGAGGCCGAATTTGTGTTGGAGGACTTGGGCCCCGGCGAGTGCGCAGGCGGAGCCTTGGAAATGATCGATGATCGCATGTTGGAAGCCGATCAGGAGCTCTATCAGGCGAAACTGCTTGTCGAGAAGCATCAGTATGCCCTCTCGGTGAACAAGTCCTATCGTGCCGTGCTGGCGGCGGCCAAAGGATTGTTAGTCACTGAAGGGATCGATCCGGCCACCGATGCCGAGACATTCCAGGAGTTCGATGCGCGCTTGGCGACCAAAGGCATTGTGCCGGCTTCTTACACCAACCTCGGTGCACAGGTTGGGGATTTGGGATCAAAGGATGCCACAGCCGAGGCGGCGAATGACAAGATGGCCTTTGCCAAACGGTTTCTCTCCGTCTGCCGGGCAGCCACCGAACAAATGGGCAAGGACTTGAAGTTGGCGCAGGTGAAGGAAGCGGTGCCCTCCACTCCGGTTTCCAAAGTGGAACCTGCGAGTCCCGTTGCGACCGCACCGGTCTACGATTTGCGCGGTGTCGCCTGTCCGATGAATTATGTGAAGACCAAATTGAAATTGGAGATGATGGACAACGGGGAACAACTCGAAGTCTGGCTCGATGCCGGAGAGCCGATTCGCAATGTGCCGATGAGTCTCCGGAACGATGGGCACAAGATCCTCGAAGAGGGTCCGTTGGAACCTGAGGCCAAACATTTCAAAATTTTGGTGGAAAAAGTCGAGGGGTAAGAAGGGTGCAAGACACACAGAAGCCCGCTGAGCGTCCCTCTGAGGCAGAGCTCAAGGCGCTGAGCGATTCATTCGAAACCAAGCAGCCGTGGGATCTGTTGGAGTATGCCCTGAAGACGTATCAGAGGCGGATTGTGCTCGCCTGTAGCTTCGGAGCGGAAGATGTGGCGTTGGTTGATATGGTGCATCGGATCGATCCGGATGCGCCGCTGTTCTACCTCGATACCGACTTCCTGTTTCCGGAAACATTCGACGTGCGGGACCGCATTGTTGCGCGATATGGGCTGAAACCGGTGCAGGTGATTCAGATGAAATCGCTCTTGACGCCGGAGCAGCAGGTTGCCCAACATGGGCCGGCCTTATGGGCCAGCAAACCCGATCAGTGCTGTGAGCTGAGAAAGATCGAGCCATTGACCCGTATTCTCGGCCGGTATAGTGCGTGGATCACTGGAATCAGGCGGGATCAGGCTCCGACCCGGGCCAATGCCGGGCTGATCGAGTGGGACAAAAAATTCAATCTCGTCAAAGTGAACCCTTTGGCCGCCTGGAGTACGGAGCAGGTGTGGACGTATGTTCAGCTCCACGAGGTGCCGTACAACGTCTTGCACGACCGCAGTTATCCCAGCATCGGTTGCACGCATTGCACAGCGCCCGTCCTTCCGGGGGACGATCCGCGTTCCGGTCGGTGGAAAAATTTCGGCAAGACCGAATGCGGATTACACAAATAACATCATCGTCACCCTGATACAGACAAGGTTACTACCACCACATGCAACATCTGCTCGCGAAAGTCGCCAAGGGTCAAAAGACCTCTAAGGATCTCACCTGGGAAGAAGCCAAGCAGGCCATGCGCCTGATGATCGAAGGGACTGCCACGCAGGCTCAAATCGGCGCGTTTTTAACGGCCATGCGGTTCAAGTCCGAGTCGGTCACGGAATTGGCTGCGTTCACCGCCACCGCCAGACAATATGTGCCTCCGGTGCCGGTTCGCTCCGGACTGGGAGTCGTGGATGTGCCCGCGTATGCGGGAAAAAGGGAAACGTTTCACGCCATTGTGCCCGCCGCGATCATTGCCGCGGCGGCCGGTGCGGTGCTGTTACTTCATGGTGTGGATGGACCGGCCGATCGTCGCGGCGTGTCCTCAGTCTTAAAGCTGCTCGGGATTTCGACTGATCAGACTGCCAAGCTCGTCGGTCCTGAGTTGGAAAAGAAGGGGTTTGCCTACCTCGATCTGGCGCTGTATCACCCGCCGGTGAGCCGGTTCCTCGAAATGCGGCAGGAATTGGGCGTGCGCAATTTCTTCCACCCCGTGGCGAGAATGCTGAATCCGGCCCGCGCTACTTCCCAGGTGATCGGCCTGTCGCACCCGCCTTATTTTGAGAAAACGATTGAGGCGTTGCGGATGCTGAGCTGTCCGCGCGCGCTGGTGATCCGCGGGGTCGAAGGGGACCCGGAACTATCAATTGGCAACTCAACCCGCCTTTTGGAACTCAAAGACGAACGCATCACGCCCTTTACCTTTCAACCCAAGGACGCCGGGCTGGCCATGGCGACATTCCGAGAGATGGCCGGCTTCCCGGCGGAGCAGCGCGAACGGGAAGCCGACCTGATTAAGCGACTGGTCGCCAACGAGATCCAGGGCGGGCAACGAGATTGGGTCCTGCTCAATGCCGCCATGTTGCTTTACGCGGCCGGAAAGGGGACGTCGATCACCGGAAATCTGGCGGCAGCCCGCAACGCGCTGGAGTCCGGTCGAGCGAAGGCCAAACTGGCAGAACTGATCGCGGGAGCAGGGTCGGAAGCAGCAACGGAGTCGAAGGTCGGCCTGTCCGTATAAATACACGAGTGTGAATCATGAAACATTTGCGTCAACTTGAAGACCAAAGCGTCTACATTCTTCGCGAAGCGTATAAACACTTCAACCACCTCGCCATGCTGTGGTCGATGGGGAAGGATTCGACCGTCTTGCTGTGGCTCGCTCGCAAGGCCTTTTTCGGGCATGTGCCCTTTCCCTTGCTCCACGTGGATACGAGCTACAAGATCCCGGCGATGATCGAATACCGTGACCGGATTGCGCGCGAATGGCGGCTCAACCTGGTGGTGGGCCAGAATAAGGAAGCCTTGGCCGCGGGGATGAACCATACTCTGGGGCGGGATGTCTGCTGTACGGCCTTGAAGACGAACGCCATGAAGAATCTCGTTGAGGAAAAGGGCTATACGGGCATCATTCTCGGTGTTCGCGCGGACGAGGACAGCACCAGGGCGAAAGAGCGATACTTTTCTCCGCGTGACAAACACGGTGATTGGGATTTCCGCGATCAGCCGCCTGAATTGTGGGATCAGTTCAAAACCACGTTCCCCCCGGGGACGCATATCCGGATTCATCCCCTTCTCGATTGGACCGAGATCAATATCTGGGAATATATCAAGCACGAGAACATTCCTTTTATGGACCTGTATCTCGACAGGGGGGATGGCACACGCTATCGCAGCCTCGGCTGCGCCCCCTGCACCATGCCCATCAAATCGACCGCGAAGACGGTTGACGAGATTATTGTCGAGCTGCGCAAGAGCACGGTGGCGGAACGGGCCGGCCGCGCCCAGGATGCGGGACGCGGCATGGAGATGCTGCGCAAGAAGGGCTACATGTAAGTCCGGGTACCGCCTCCGCCCGGCCGCCGGTATCAGGCGAATTGGGAAATGAGAGTTCCACTGCACGAGTAACCATATGACACAGCACGACCAGACCAAGCCGCAAGAAAGCCTCAATATCGTCATTGTGGGCCACGTCGATCACGGGAAATCCACGCTGGTAGGGCGCCTCTACGCCGACACCGGTTCATTGCCCGAAGGGAAGTTGGAGAAGGTGCAGGCTATCTGCCGGCAACAGGGCAAGGAGTTCGAATACGCATTCCTGTTTGATGCCTTTTTGGAGGAACAGGAGCAAGGCATCACGATCGATACGGCGCGCACGTTCTTTATCTGGAACGGGCGGCAATACATCATCATCGACGCGCCGGGGCATAAGGAATTCTTAAAGAATATGATCTCGGGCGCCGCCCGGGCCGAAGCCGCCCTCTTGCTGATCGACGCCCTGGAGGGTGTGCGTGAGCAATCGAAGAAACATGGCTACCTGCTGTCGCTGTTGGGCGTGACGCAATTCGCTGTCGTCGTCAATAAGATGGATCTGGTCGGTTATCGGCAGGATGTATTCGACGGCATTGAAAAAGAATATCGGGAATTCCTGGGGCAGTTCAGGGCGGTGCCGCAACAGATGATTCCGGTCAGCGCCAAGATGGGTGACAACATCGCGACGCGCAGCAGCCATATGAACTGGTATCAAGGCCCCACCGTGCTGGAAACGCTGGCGCTCTTTAAGAAGGAGCAGGTCCGTTCAGAGCAGCCACTTCGCTTTCCGCTCCAGGATGTCTACAAGTTCGACGCCCGCCGAATTCTCGCCGGCCGTATTACGGCGGGACGGTTGAAGGTCGGCGATCAGCTCGTCTTTTCCCCCTCGAACAAAACCGCGGTGGTGCAATCCATCGAAGGATTCAATGTCGATCCATCTCCGATCGAGGCGCAGGCCGGGCAATCGGTTGGCATTACACTCGACGAACAGATCTTTGTGGAGCGTGGAGAAATTGCGTCGCATCGAGATTCGGTTCCGCTGGTCTCGACAGCGGTCCGTGTGAATTTGTTCTGGATGGGCCGGAGGCCCCTGGAGAAGGGCCGGAAGTATGTATTGCGTCTGGCCACTCGGGAGGTGGCCTGCGAGGTGGCAGTCATCCATCGCATTATCGACACCGCTGACTTGGCGCAGTTGCAGGAGAGCCAATCGGTGGCCAGGAATCAGGTGGCTGAGTTGACCCTGCGGGTGAAATCTCCGCTCGCCTTTGACCTCTCGTCCTCGTTCGAATCGACAGGCCGTTTCGTGCTGGTGGACGAATATGACATTTCCGGAGGCGGCATCATCACCGAATTGGTGCACGACGAACAGGAAGGTCTGCGGGAAGAGGCACGGCAGCGGGAATATGCCTGGCTTACGGGTGACGTTCGGCCCGAAGACCGGGCCCTGCAGTATGGGCACCGTGCGGCCATTGTGCTCTTTACCGGCTCCGCCCAGACGGGCAAGACGTTTCTTGCGCGGCGGGTGGAAGCATTGTTGGTCGCTGACAGCCGACATGCCTATTTGTTGGAAGGTGAAAATCTGCTGCAGGGTTTGGATGCCGATTTATCGGCTGCAGACCCTTCATTTGCGTCCGAGCGGGTTCGTCGATACGGCGAAGTCGCCCGGTTGTTGATCGACACGGGGCTGATTGTCGTCTCGACCAGCAAAACATTCGGCATCAATTATCAGCGCATGGCCGAGATGATACGGACCTTGGTTCAGCCGGCGCCGGTGATTGCCGTGCATATGAGCCGAGCCGGTGAAGAGCCGCCGCCGAACACCGACTTGCATTTTGCCGGCCCCCAGGATTTCGATGCCGCTGCCCGCCAAATCATTGAGGAGTTGAAGAAGCGAGGCGTGCTCATCCAGCCGTCCGGAACCAAATCGACCATTCAATATTCGATCTGACGAAGGCATCTGGAGGCGGTTTGACTCCACCGAAACCCCTGTGGTAGCGTCCTTCATCAACAATTTCGAGGGTTTTTCATGACCATGGCTGCCGGGAAGGATCTCAAGTCGATCCTGACAAAACTCCAGTATTCCAACGACGCCAAAGTCGTGCAGCAGATTACCGCGCAGATGAAGCAGGTGCAGGCTCGAATGGCCGGCATTAAGCAGAAGCTCGTGGTGATGAGCGGCAAAGGCGGAGTCGGGAAGAGCATGACGACCGTCAATCTCGCCTTGGCATTCGCGCGCCAGGGGGCGAAGGTTGGACTGCTCGACGTCGATTTGAACGGTCCCTGCGTCCCACGCATGATGGGCTTGCACGGCCAGTCGTTGACCATGACGCCGGAAGGAGCTCAGCCTCCAATCGGGCCGCTTGGTATCAAAGTCGCGTCGATGGATTTTTTCCTGGGTGATGCCTCACCGGTTCGGTGGAAGGGCCCCATGGACTTGAGCCCGGTCTGGCTGGGCCTGATGGAAATGAACGTGATTCGTGAGTTCCTCGCCGACGTGGTCTGGGGCGAGCTGGATTATCTTCTGGCTGACTTGCCGCCTGGAGCAGCCGCGGACAAGCCGCCGGTCATTGCGGGATTCATTCCCGACCTGGCCGGTGCGATTGTCGTGACCACGCCCTCCGAAGTTGCCTCAGATGTGGTGCAGAAATCGGTCACCTACGCCAGGGATATGGGGATCCGGGTGTTGGGTATCGTAGAAAATATGAGCGAATATCGGTGCCCGTCTTGTGGTGCCGAAAACGAGCTGTTTGAAGGAAATACGGAGGCGATGTGCGAGGTGCTGGATCTGCCCTTGCTGGGTCGTATTCCCTTTGACCGCACGCTCGCGAAAACGTTCGATAAGGGGCAACCGCTCCTTGATCCCGACTATCCCACAATCCGGAAATACCAAGAGATCGTCGGGCGGATTCAATCGTTGCTGGATTACAAAAAAGTCCTGGCGGAAAAGCTGTAAGCAGACCTGCCTGGAAGGGGGAGCCTATGAAGTTCGTTTGCCTGAACTGCGAGACCTACATGACGTTTCAAAAGGTCGAAAAACCCGGTGAGGGCTCACTCGGTGTGTTCTTCGGCTGTCCATCCTGCGAAGCCAAGTTTTCGATGGTGACCAATCCCGGCGAAACACAAATGGTCGCGTCGCTTGGGGTCAAACTGGGAGGCCGCACCGAAACCGCAGAACCATTCGAGATGACTCGCGGAACCCTCAAGGATGAAGCGCAGGCCGGCGCCGGGCAAATGGCAGCCTATCTGAACGAGAAGATTCAGGGTGGCCAGCCGGCGACGGCGGCACCCAAGGCCAGTGCCCCGGCGGCTGCGGGAGAAAAGACTTCCGGCGGGTGCCCGTTCTCGGCGATGGTCGCGGAGATGGGACTGACCTCGGGCGGAAAGCCGAATGCCAACGGCACGAGCGAATTTACCTGGACGCCGGATGCCAAGGAAAAGTTGGAACGGTTGCCGTCTTTCGTCAAGCCGATGGTGCAAAGCAGCGTCGAAGCTTATGCACGCAAACACGGGTATAAGAACATTACCCTCCAGGTTATGGATGATTCCAAGAACGACTCACCGAACGGCATCGCCTGGACGAAAGATGCGGAGCAACGGATGGATAATATCCCTGACTTCATTCGTCCCATGGCGCGACGGGAAATCGAGCGGATCGCCAAGGAACGAGGGCTCGTCGAGATTACGGCCCAGGTCATGGACGAGGCCAAAGAGAAGTTCATGAAGTTCATGTAGTAGACGAATGCATGCGTGAGACGAGTGCTCGGCCCGTCCGGCAGTCCGGACGGGCCGTTCGATTCCCGCCGGTTTCCCTCTCTCGACCGAATTATTGTCTGAGACTTCTCAGGTCATGGTGTGCGCTGGTAGCCTTGTGCTGCTTCGCGGTCCTCGCGTGGGCGGTTTCCTCTCCTGTCGCACAGTCTGCGGATCATAGTCACGCCGCGGCTGTCGAGGAACATGGGCATCATCACGAACCGTCGTCGTCGGGGTCTCAATGGGAAGGATCGCGCGAAGGAATTGCCTATTCCGAATTCAATCATCACTTGGCCGGAGCCTTTCTTCTGCTGATCGGGCTGAGCGAATTACGCCAGGCTCTGGGATGGCCGGTCCTCATCTGGACGCGCTTTTTGCTTCCAGGGGCGCTGGGTGTAGCCGGCCTGTTTCTCCTGATTTGGAGTGATCATGATGCCTGGCCGATCGGGTCGATGACGTTTGCACAGACGTTCCTCGGGAGCGATCCGGAGGTGTTGCAGCATAAAACCTATGGCGTCCTGGCTCTTGCAGTGGGGACCATCGAGTTTCTGCGGCGCCTGGGCAGGTTCGCCAACGCGGTGTGGACCGTGCCTCTTCCGATATTCGCCGTCGTGGGAGGACTCATGTTGTTCTCGCATTCCCACGGGGGCCACCCTGCCGCGGACAAAATTGCGCTGCATCACGTCATGATGGGAACCATGGCGATCATTGCAGGCTCATCAAAGCTGATCTCCGGCTGGCGCCAGGGGCAGCTTGTGACGGAACGATCGTACTGGGAACTCGTCTGGGCAAGCCTCGTCTTCGTGATCGGCGTGCAACTGCTGTTCTATTCAGAGTAGAGACTGCCTTGTTCAATAAGGCCTGAGGAGCATCGGCATCGCGTTGACACCCTTGTCTGGACTATGTTAGCTGTACATTTTTAATTTCGGTGTCAGGCGTTCATAGACCTGATCAGCGGTGGTCTGTGCGCCAAGAGGAGTCGCCATGGGTGGCCATAGTCATTGGGCAACAATCAAGCGGCATAAATCGGCGGTCGATGCCAAGCGCGGCAAGATCTTCACGCGCATCATCCGTGAGTTGACGATTGCGGCACGGTCTGGCGGGGACCCCGATGGGAACCCGCGGTTGCGATTGGCTATCGCCAAGGCCAAAGAAGCCAACATGCCCGGCGATACGATGAAAAAGGCCATTCAACGAGGTACCGGAGAATTACCTGGCGTGACCTATGAAGAGTTCACGCTCGAGGGCTATGGTCCTGGAGGCACCGCCGTCTTGATGGAAATTACGTCGGACAACCGGAATCGCACGGTCGCCGAAATCCGAAGCCTGCTGACGAAAAACGGCGGCAATATGGCAGAGGCCGGGGCCGTCGCCTGGCAATTCCATAAGAAGGGCGTGCTGGTTGTTGAAAAGGGAAAGGTCGAGGAGGATGCCCTCCTCACCATTGCCCTGGAAGCCGGCGCGGAAGACGTGAAGGTCAGCGATAAGGCATTCGAGGTCCTGACCAGCCCCCATGATTTTGAAGCCGTCAAGAAAGCGCTGAGCGACGCGAAAATCGAGTATACGCTTGCTGAATTAAACTTCATTCCCCAGAATACGATTGCGTTGGAAGAAAAGGCCGCGGAACACATGTTGAAGCTCATGGAGATCCTGGATGAGCACGACGATGTGCAGAAGGTCCATGCGAACTTTGATATCTCCGACGAGGTCATGGAGAAAGTTGCCGCAGCCACCGCGTAATCCGGGAGTTTCGGCACTGAGTATCGACGAGCACGCAGTCTATTCACCAATCACCCCGCCGCCCTCGTTCCTCCTGATCAAATGATCGCCTTACTGACAGGCCTCTTGGCCTTCAAGGCGCCCTCGCAAGTCACGCTCGATGTCCATGGCGTGGGTTATGAGGTGCTGGTTCCTCTCAGCACCTATTATTCATTGCCGAACCAGCATGAGCCCGTGACGCTCAGCATCCATACCCATGTACGGGAAGATGCCATCCAGTTGTTCGGGTTTCTCACCGCCGCCGAGAAGGAAGCCTTCCTGCTGTTGACGGGCATTTCCGGTATCGGGCCGAAGTTGGGGCTCAGTGTCCTCTCTACGCTGTCTGTGCGAGACCTGTACGCGGCGATTCAAGCGGGTGATATCGAAAAGTTGGGAACCGTCCCCGGTATCGGTAAAAAATCGGCGGGCAGAATTGCGCTGGAACTCAAAGATAAGGTGGCGAAGTTACATCCCTCCGGAGGGCAGGCCGGCGCGGGCCTTGGACATTCCGCTAATCCTCTGTATGAGGATGCCTTATCCGCGCTGGTGAATCTCGGTTATCGGCAGCCGGACGTGAAAGACGCCTTGAAGCGAGTGGAGCAAGCCGGTGTGATGACGCAGGGGTTGGAGCAGGTGATTCGAGAGGCCCTCAAAGACCTGGCCAAGGGGTGACACATGGCAATGATGACGGGTGCGCAAGGGCGAAGCAATCGGCGGCGAAACGCGATCGGTGTAGTCGTGGTGGCTGCTTTCTTCTGTGTCTCAACGGCGGAACGAATCTCCGCGGCCGATGGCATGGACGAGCCGAAAAGTATCCGCAAAACCTGTGGGGTGTGCCCGGAAGGATATGCCACCACCGGGAGGACCAATGCGCCGGAGGTATGTAAAGATGGAGACCCGGTACTGGTGCAATGTGTGCCCTTAGGCAGCAACATGCTTTCGGTCTGCGGGTCCTGTCCGGATGGCTATAGCGAGGTCGGCCGGTCGAATGTGCCTTCGCGTTGCGGTTCCGTCGACGGCGGGCTGGTGTCACAATGCCAATCGCAGCAGATGGGGTTGAATATGCCCGATCCCACTCAAGGAGGCGTCCGGTGCCCGCCTGATTGCGGAAACACGGCTGCTCCCGGACAGGGCGCGTCTCCTCCGCCGCCTAAATTCAGACCCGCACCCGAGTCCAAATAGTCGAGGCCCGTTTCTTTGAGGGGTTTGCCATGTCTGAACGTACCGTAAGCAACCAGCTGACCGACGACGAGCGCGGGCTCGAGGCGGCGCTACGGCCGCAGAGTTTGCGGGAGTATGTCGGGCAACCCCGGATGAAGGAATCGCTGGAGATTTGCATTGAAGCGGCTAAGCGCCGTGGCGAAGCCTTGGACCATGCGATTTTTTACGGTCCACCGGGGCTGGGCAAGACGACCATCGCGCACATTATCGCCAGGGAAATGGGATCGGCCATCCGATCGACCTCCGGCCTGGTCTTGAGCCACGCCGGTGATCTTGCCGCGATTCTGACCAATTTGCAGGAACGCGATGTCTTATTCATCGATGAAATTCACCGGTTACCGGCGTCGGTGGAGGAAGCTCTCTATCCGGCGATGGAGGACTACCAGCTTGATCTCGTGGTCGGACAAGGTGCCTCGACGAGGACCGTCAAGCTGGAGTTGCCTCGCTTTACCCTGGTCGGCGCTACGACCAGGGCCGGGGCACTGACCTCCCCTCTGCGTGATCGGTTCGGGTTAGTGCATCGGCTGGAATTTTATTCTTCTGAGGAACTGACGTCGATTGTCACGCGTTCAGCCGGGTTGCTGAATATTCCCATCGACGAGGCCGGGGCCGCTGAGATTGCCCGGCGAGCCCGCGGCACCCCTCGCATCGTTAATCGATTGATTAAACGCATCCGGGATTATGCCCAAATCAAAGCCGGAGGCCGCATTACTCAACGGGTGGCTCAGGAGGCCCTGGCGTGGTTGGCGGTGGATGCGGCCGGTTTGGATGAAATGGACCGCCGTGTGCTTCTGACCGTGATCGAAAAGTTTAACGGCGGCCCCGTCGGGGTTGATTCTTTGGCCGCCGCGGTGCAGGAGGATAAGGGCACGCTGGAAGATGTCTATGAACCGTATTTGATCCAAGCGGGCTTTCTGGAACGCACTGGTCGCGGCCGCCAAGCCACCAGGTTGGCGTACGAGCATTTCAAGAAACAAAAAGACCTGCTGCCGTTTTCTGGTGAGACGGATTCGGTCGCAACTCCTTGAATCCCCAGACCTATCCTTGCAATGCCTGGCGTGGCTCCTGTAGGATACCCACTTGTCCAAGTGCCGCCCTTTGGCTTGGACTCGTTTCGCGCACCGTCTGTGTGAAAGGCGGTACTGCGAGGAGGAAATCCCCCCGTCATGTCAGATGACTTGCAAGTCCATCGCGAAGAAATCGACCGGCTCGACGATCAGATTTTACGTCTCTTGAATGAGCGCTCAAAATCGGTCATCGAGATCGGTCGGCTGAAAAAGCTCAAAGATGCTGACGCGAATTTGCACACGCAGGCACGCGAATCGGCGATTTTCGATCGTCTCAGCAAACAAAACACCGGCCCTTTTCCCACCGAAGGCATCCGCGCCGTGTACCGGGAAATCATGTCAGCCTCCTTATCCCTGGAGGGGCCTCAAAAGGTCGCCTACCTCGGACCGCGCGCCACGTTTACCCATATGGCCTGCATGCAAAAGTTCGGGGCTTCTGCGCACTATATCCCTGTCAACAGTATCAAGGACGTCTTCAGTGAAGTGGAGCGGGGACGTGCCCATTTCGGCGTGGTGCCGATCGAAAACACGACCGAAGGCGTGGTCAATCACACCCTAGACATGTTCGTCGACTCCAACCTCTTGATCTACGGCGAAGTACTGCAAGAAGTGGCACATCATCTTATGTCAAAAAGCGGTGTGTCCGCTGACATCAAGCGCATCTATTCGCATCCCCACGCGATTGCGCAATGCCGAAATTGGTTGGAGACTAACTTGCCTCACGTACCGGTGTCGGAAGTGGCGAGTACCGCGCGTGCCGCGGAAATGTCGGTGGATGATCCATCGGCCGCCGCGATCGCGTCGGAATTGGCGTCCCAGCTCTATGGCCTGAAAGTTGTGACGGCGAGAATTGAAGACAATATTAATAACTTTACGCGGTTTCTCGTGCTGTCACAGAAGGCCCCGGAGCGCACGGGCCGTGACAAGACGTCGCTGATGTTGTCGGTGAAGGACAAGGTCGGGGCCCTCTACGACTTATTGCGACCCTTTGCCTCCCATGGCCTGAACATGACGAAGATTGAATCGCGACCCTCGCGCCGCAAAGCCTGGGAATACATTTTCTTTGTCGATATCGAGGGGCATATCGATGAAGAGCGGGTTAAAAAAGCGGCAGAAGAGGTCAAGAGTCGGTGCCTATTCATGAAGATTCTTGGGTCGTACCCCGCCTATTCCTAGAGGTCCAAGTTACACCATGCCATTGAAGGTGCACCCCGATATCGCTTCTCTCGTGCCGTACGTGCCTGGAAAACCCATCGAAGAGCTGCAGCGAGAGTTGGGATTGCCGCGCGCGGTGAAGCTGGCGTCCAATGAAAATCCGATCGGGCCATCGCCGAAGGCCATGGCCGTGTTGGCCGAGACCGTTTCGACGCTACACCGGTATCCCGACGGCGGCGCGTTCCGCTTGCGCGGAGCCTTGGCCGAACGTTGGAAGGTCTTGGCGGACCAGGTCATTCTCGGAAACGGTTCCGATGAAATTCTGGGCCTGCTCGCGCGAACCTTCCTGTCGCCGGGAGACGAGGCGGTGATGGCCGAGCATACCTTCGTGATTTATAAAATGGAGGTGAAGGCGGCGCACGGCGTGGCAGTCGAAGTGCCTCAGAAAAATTGGCATCACGATTTGCCGGCCATGGCGGCTGCCATCACCGATAAGACCAGGCTGCTTTTTGTCTGCAATCCCAACAATCCGACCGGCACCATGGCTACCAAAGCGGAAGTGGCAGCGCTCATGGAGCGGGTGCCTGACCACGTCGTGGTCGTGTTCGATGAGGCCTATTACGAATATGTGCGGCATCCAGAATTTCCGGAGTCGCTCCGCTACGTCAAGGCCGGACGTCCTGTCATCGTCTTGCGGACGTTCTCCAAGATTTATGGATTAGCCGGCTTGCGCATCGGGTATGGGATCACCACTCCTGAAATCACCAATTATCTGAATCGCATCCGTCCGCCCTTCAACGCCAATAGTATGGCGCAACGTGCCGCCTTGGCGGCGCTGGACGACGAAGCGCATGTGGCTGCAAGCCGCTCGCTCAATCACGTGGAAATGGACAAAGTGCGTGGTGGTCTGCGCCGGTTAGGGTTTGAGGCCTTGCCCAGCGAAACGAATTTTCTCTATTTCGATGTCGGGAGAAATGGACGCGAGGTATTTGACGCGTTGTTGGCCAAGGGCATCATTGTCCGTCACATCGAAGGCCGCATGTTGCGGGTGACCATTGGCCTCCCGGAAGAAAATCAATTGTTCCTGAGCGCGCTGGAAGACGTCACACGCGCGTCGCAATAAGGAAAGCGAGACGAGATCATGATTATTGTCTTGAAGCCTGATGCTTCGGAGCGGGAAGTCGATCACATCACCGACCGGCTTCGGGAATTGGGGTTGAAGTCGCACATCTCGGCAGGGCAGGAACGCACCATTATCGGGGTGATCGGGGACGACCGGATCTTGCACAATCAGCCGTTGACCGCCTTGCCCGGCGTGGAGAGCGTGTTGCCGATTCTGGCTCCCTGGAAGCTCGTCAGCCGGGAGTTTAAGAAAGAAAACACCATCATCGATGTGAACGGCGTCAAGATCGGGGACAAGAAAATTACGATCATGGCCGGTCCCTGTGCGGTCGAGCGCTTGGAGTTGACCGTGGGGATCGCTCACGAAGTCAAATCCGCCGGCGCGACGGTGCTGCGAGGCGGGGCGTATAAGCCGCGTACCTCACCCTATTCCTTCCAGGGATTGGGGCGCGAGGGGCTGGATTATTTGGTGGAAGCAAAGAAGCAGACCGGCCTGCCGGTCGTCAGCGAGATTCTGGATACCCGCGATATCGAACTCTTTCTGGAAAAAGCCGACATCATTCAAATCGGTGCCCGCAACATGCAGAACTTCGAGTTGCTCAAGGAAGTCGGCGCGTATGATAAGCCGGTCCTGTTGAAGCGCGGGCTCTCGGCCACCATCAAGGAGTTTCTGCTTTCCGCGGAGTACGTCATGTCCCGCGGCAATCGTAATGTCATGTTATGCGAGCGGGGCATTCGCACCTTCGAAAACGCAGTATCGGAATACGCTGGATCTTGCGGCCATCCCGACACTCAAGGATCTCTCCCATCTTCCCGTCATCGTCGATCCCAGTCATGCCACCGGCAAGTGGGATCTGGTGGCGCCGATGTCCAAAGCAGCCATCGCTGCCGGTGCCGATGGGCTGTTGATCGAAGTGCATTCCAATCCCGAGTGCGCCCTGTGCGACGGAGAGGAATCCATCCGGCCGTCGAAATTTAAAGAACTGATGGGAGATTTGCGCAAGATCGCTGCCGCCGTTGATCGCACATTGTAAAGGACCGCGGAGAGACGTTGACCTGGGAATGGCCTAAGGATCTGCCCATTAACTAATGACGACACCACATTTCAAGCAAGTGGCCATTATCGGGGTCGGGCTCATCGGCGGCTCCCTGGGGATGATCCTGCGCCGTCAGAGGCTGGCTGATTCGGTCGTCGGCATCGGTCGCCGCGTGGAGAATCTGAAAACGGCGGTTGAGGTCGGCGCTATCGATCGATACGTGTCTGATCCGCGCGAAGGTGTCGAACATGCAGACTTTGTCCTGCTGGCCACGCCGGTAGACACCTATGAGCGGCATTTGCAGGAGTGGGCCGGCTGCCTCAGGCCCGATACCATCGTCAGCGATGTCGGCAGTGTGAAGGGGGAATTGGTCACCAGGGCAGAGGCCCTGATGCCGTCTGGAGTGAAATTTGTCGGCGCACATCCCATTGCGGGCAAGGAAAAGACTGGAGTAGCCGCCGGGTCGGAGACACTCTTTACCGGCGCACGCTGCATTCTGACGCCCACCGCTCACACCGATCCCGAGGCACTGAAGATCGTTCGTAGAATCTGGGAGCTCGCAGGCTCGATCGTGCTGGAGATGGATCCCTTCCTCCACGATAAAATTCTTGGTGCCGTCAGTCACCTTCCGCATGCGGCAGCCTTTGCGTTGATGACTGCCTTGGCGGACGTGCGCGACCATGGCGTGCCGGAATTGGACCTGGCCGGTCATTCCGGTGGGGGATTGCGTGACACCACCAGGATCGCCGCCAGTTCGCCGGAGATGTGGAGAGACATATTCCTGTGGAATCGAGACAACGTCGTGTCGTTGATCGAGACCTATGAACGGCATCTCGGTGAGCTCAAACGGCTGATTGCCGCCGGCGATGCGGCTGGAATTGAAAAGCAATTGGACAAGGCCAAGCATGAGCGCGAACAACTCATCCCCCGGACACAGGGGAAGGCCTAAGCTGCGATGGCCTCGTTAACGATCACACCAGGTCGCCCGTTGAAGGGCACCATCACGGTGCCGGGCGATAAGTCCGTCACGCATCGGGCCATCATCCTCACGGCCTTGGCCGAAGGATCGAGCACCGTGAAGGAGTATTGCCGTGGCGAAGACTGTTTGAATACCATGCGCGCTTTCCAGGCGCTGGGGGTGCGGATCGAAGAGACGCAAGAATCATTAACGGTCTACGGCAAAGGGATGTGGGGTTTAACGGAACCGTTCAGCCCCATCGATTGCGGCAATTCAGGGACGGGGATCCGTTTGATGGCCGGGCTGCTGGCCGGACAGGATTTTTTTACGGTCTTGACCGGAGATGAATCGATCAGACGACGTCCCATGGGGCGGGTCGTCAAACCTCTGCGGGCGATGGGCGCGACCATTGCCGGCCGGAAGGGCGGGGAACTTGCACCATTAGCCATTACGGGGACCAGACTGAAAGGCATGTCGTATGTCTCGCCGGTTGCGAGCGCTCAGATCAAATCGTCACTGCTCTTTGCAGCCCTCTATGCAGACGGCCTTACGACCATCTCCGAACCGCGTCTCTCCCGTGATCACACCGAACGCATGTTGGCCTATTTCGGAATTCCTTTTGAGCGGGACGGCTGCACGGTCCGGATCGAAGGGCGTCCTTCGGTCCGTTGGAATGGCAAGCCGGTGATCGTCCCCGGGGACCTCTCGGCCGCGGCATTTTTTCTGGTCGGAGCCTCCATTGTCCCGGATTCCGATGTCACGGTTCGCAATGTGGGGATGAATCCGACGCGAACCGGCCTGATCGGCATCCTGCGCAACATGGGCGCGTATATCGAGGTGCTGGATCCGCGCGAGGAGGCGGGGGAGCCCGTAGCAGATTTGCGAGTACTTTCCAGACCGCTTCGTGGGGTACGGATCGGGCCAGACCAGATTCCACAAACCATCGATGAATTTCCCATCCTCTGCGTGGCGGCAGCCGTGGCGGAAGGCGAAACCGTGATCACCGGCGCTGAAGAACTGCGGGTAAAAGAAAGCGACCGGATTGCCACCATGGCGAAAGAGTTGCGGGCCATGGGAGCGCGTATCGACGAGCGGCCGGACGGTATGGTCATTCAAGGACTCGGACGCAACGGCGCCAACGGGGCACTCACCGGCGCCATCTGTGAAAGTCATGGCGATCATCGTGTGGCCATGTCTGTAGCGATCGGCGGCTTGACTGCGGCCCAGGAGACGCAGATTCAGAATACGGCCTGTATCGAGACCTCATTTCCAAATTTTGATCGTAAGCTCCTGGAACTGTTGACTGATTCTGGGAAATGTCTATAGTGCGAGGATCGCGTGGGTGAAATTAGTGTCGCCAACCGCGCCAAACGCGGCTTGATCATTGCCATCGATGGTCCGGCCGGCGTGGGGAAGAGTACGGTAGCACGACTGTTGGCCTTGCGGCTCGGATACCTCTATCTGGATACCGGTGCCTTGTATCGCGCCATTGCATGGAAAGTCCACAATGCGGGGCTCAGTCCTGTCGATCACCTTGCCATCGCCGCGTTGCTTCCCAAGACAACCCTGCAGATGGCCTGTGGACCAGAACAATCCCACGTTCTCCTGAACGGACGCGATATTACCGGAGAGCTGCGAACTCCGGCAGTTAGTGCATTAGCGTCCGTGGTCTCAGCCATTCCGGCCGTTCGTGAATGGCTGTTGCCCGTGCAACGGCAGATCGGCGCCGAAGGGTGTGTCGTGGCGGAAGGGCGTGACATCGGAACCAAGGTGTTTCCGGAAGCCGACGTCAAATTTTTCCTCGAAGCCGATGCAGAAGTTCGAGCCACGCGGCGGCATCGCGAACTGGTGGCGGCGGGGCACTCGGTTCAATTTGAGCAGACCAAGCGCGACCTCACCGGGCGTGATGATCGTGACCGTTCCCGCGCGGTGGCGCCGTTGATTCCCGCATCCGATGCGGAAAGGCTCGATACATCGAGCATGCCGGTGGAGGAGGTCGTCTCGCACATGATGGCCGTGGTTGCGGCGCGATTGTGAGCTCCGCCCTGTATGGCCTCTTGTGGGTCCTCTCTCGCATCATCGGCTGGATCTGTTTCCGGTATCGCACCATCGGTCGGGTGCCGCAGCAGGGCGGGGTGTTGATCGCCTCGAACCACGCCAGCTACTTGGATATTCCCTTGCTGGGCTGTGGAATTCCCCGGCGTGTCTGGTACATGGGGCGGCATGATCTCTTTCCGGTCCCGCTGCTCAATGGCCTGCTGCAAGCGTTGGGATGGATTCCGTTACGGATCGGCCGCCTCGACCGGGACGCCTTCAGTAAAGCGGTCGCCTTGATCAAAGAGGATAAGGCGGTGGCCATTTTCCCGGAGGGTGGGCGGACGATGACCGGGGCCTTGAAACCGGGGAAGCCCGGGATCGGGGTGATCGTGTCGCAGACGGGATGCCGTGTTGTCCCGGCGCATATCGGCGGGACGTTCGAGGTGCTGCCTCCCGGGGCCAAGTGGCCGAGATTTCGCCGCGTGACGGTGACCTATGGCGAACCGTTGGATTTCTCGGCAGACGCCGCCGAGTTGGAAGGCAAAGTGTTTTATCAACATGTCAGTCGTACGGTCATGGCCAAGATTGCCGAGCTCGGACGGGTGCCGAACCCGGGAGAAGGGCAGGCGCAGGCCGGACTCTCTCACGATCGAGAAGCCAGACCGACAGCCAAGTCTTGCAACGCTGAGTAAGACTCGGATTTTTTCACTATCAGCACCCGGCATAGGCCGGAGGACGGACCTTTCATGAGTACTGCCACACCACAAAGCGAACCCAAGCTCGACCGCGATGCCTTAGCGGCGATGTATGAGGAGACCTTCCGGAATTTTGAGGAAGGCACCATCACCGAGGGCATGGTGGTCGCGATCGGCAAGGACAAAGTGGTCGTCGATATCGGCTACAAGTCTGAAGGGATGATTCCCGCCGACCAGTTCTCGCAGGAAGAATTGGGTCAACTGAAAGTGGGCGATCGCCTTCAGGTGTATCTCGAAGAATGTGAAGACGCTGATGGCAACCTGGTGCTCTCCAAAGAAAAAGCCGACAAGATGAAAATCTGGGAGGAATTGGAGAAGCTGCACAAGGAAGAAAAAAGCATCGAAGGCAAGATCATTTCCCGTATCAAGGGCGGCATGATGGTCAACATCGGCGTCAAGGCGTTCTTGCCCGGTTCACAGATCGATCTGCATCCCGTCCGCGACCTGGATGGGTTGGTCGGCAAGACCTTCCCCCTGAAGATCATCAAGATCAATCATCGCCGTGGCAATGTGGTGGTCTCCCAACGGGTCTTGTTGGAAGAAACCCGCGACCAACGTCGCCAGACGACCTTGTCCACGCTGAAGGAAGGTCAGTTGATTCAAGGCACGGTCAAGAATATCACCGATTACGGCGCCTTCATCGATCTGGGTGGGATCGACGGGTTGTTGCACATCACCGATATGTCGTGGGGCCGTGTGGGACATCCTTCGGAGTTGTTCCAGGTCAGCGACAAGGTCGAAGTCACCGTGCTCAAGTACGATCGGGAAACCGGCCGTATTTCGCTGGGTCTCAAGCAGAAGTCGGCCGATCCCTGGACCGGCGTGGCGGCGAAGTACCCGGTAGGGACACGCGTACGGGGGCGGGTCGTGAGCCTGACCGATTACGGCGCGTTCGTCGAACTGGAGCCTGGCGTAGAAGGATTGGTCCACGTGTCCGAGATGTCCTGGACGCACGAAGTGCGGCATCCATCGCGCGTGGTCTCGGTGGGGGATCAGGTCGAAGCGGCCGTCTTGAATATCGATCCGGGAAGCCGCAAGATTTCCTTGGGCATGAAGCAGACGGCCCCGAATCCCTGGGACATGATCGAAGCCAAATATCCGGCCGGCACGCGGATCGAAGGCAAGGTGAAGAGCCTGACCGATTTCGGCGCCTTCGTTGGGTTAGAGGAAGGCATCGATGGATTGATCCACATCTCCGACATGTCCTGGACGAAACACATCAAGCATCCGTCTGAGCTCTTCAAGAAAGGCCAGAAGGTGGATGCGGTTGTGATTCGCATCGATAAGGAAAAAGAACGTCTCTCGCTGGGGTACAAGCAATTGTCCCGCGATCCGTGGGAAGAGCAGATTCCCAACAAGTACCGGGTCGGCGATAGCATTGCCGGCAAGGTCAGCAAGATCGCTGATTTCGGCCTCTTTATCGAACTGGACGGGGACGTGGAAGGCTTGATCCACATCAGCGAAGTGGGGCTGGACGCCAACGTGCGCATGGAAGAAAAGTTCAAGCCGGGTGATGATGTCACGGCGAAGATCATCAAGGTGGATCGCGATGAGCGGAAAATTGCGCTCAGCCTTCGTGATCACCAGTTGGATTCCGACCGTCGCCAGGTCGATGAGTTCCATGCCTCGCAGGGCGGAATCGACCAAACCCTGGGGCGCGCGGCCAAGCAAAGCCGGAAGCGGAACCAGAGCGATTCCGAAGCCTAACCGTCGGGAGACTGAATGGGCCCACAAGCAGACACGGCGGGGAGACCACAGCGGAGCCTACTGCGCCGTATCCTTTGGGCCATCGTGATGGTGGGAGGAGCGTTGATTCTGTTGAACGCGCTCCTCCCAGACCTCGAGTTCTCAACCCAGGATCGTGTAGCCCTCATCCGCATCGAGGGCGTCATCCTGGATGCGCAAGCGACCATCAGCGAGTTAAAGCATTACAGCGAGAATCCGCTCGTCAAGGCGATCGTGCTCCGTATCGACAGCCCCGGCGGGGGCGTCGTGCCGTCTCAGGAAATTCATGACGCCGTCAAGCGGGTGAAAAACAAAAGTAATAAAGCCGTGATCGCCTCCATGGGCACGGTTGCGGCATCAGGCGGGTATTACATTGCGGCGGCCACCGACCGGATCATTGCCAATCCCGGCAGCCTGACGGGAAGTATCGGCGTCATTATGGAGATGGCGAACTTCGAGGGCCTGATGAAAAAAGTCGGGGTCGAAGGCGTCGTCATCAAGAGCGGGCGTTTCAAGGATGTCGGCTCGCCCTTGCGCAAAATGAGCGATGAAGAGCGCAAGCTGTTGCAGTCCGTGATGGACGACGTTCATCAGCAGTTTATTCAGGCCGTGGCAGACGGACGGTCGCTGGAAGTTGCCGATGTGGAACCGTTGGCCGACGGCCGAATTTATACCGGGCGTCAGGCGAAAGAGGCGCGGCTGATCGACGAATTGGGCGATCTCGATGATGCCATCCATATCGCGGCGGATATCGCGGGCATGGAAGGCGAGCCGAAGGTCGTCGAGCCGCGTAAGCGGTTTTCATTCCGGGACATCATCGAATCACGGTGGTCGTCGGTGTTTCCCAAGCTGGAGTTCGATACCGGCGTCAAACTGAAATATCTCATGGCGTTCTAAATGCCCCGGAGTCTCATCCGCATGGCAACGCTGCAATTCACCTGTAGGTAAGCCCCACCCACGAGGAGAGGGACGATGACCAAAGCACAGATTATCGAGCGGGTATCGGAGCAGGTCACCACGTTGACGAAACGGCAGGCGGAAATCGTGGTCAATACGATTTTCGATTGTATTCGGGATTCCTTGCGCAGTGGCAACAAGACAGAGATTCGAGGGTTCGGCAGCTTCCGTCTTCGTGCCCGGCGCATGAAAGAGGGGCGCAACCCGAAAACCGGCGCGACAGTTGCGGTGCCGGCTAAACGTGTGCCATTCTTCAAGGCAGGTAAGGAACTGAAGGAATTACTCAATAAGTAACAGGAGTGATGCCGTGGCAGAGTCGTCCAATATAACAGCCCCTGAGGTGCGGTGGAGTGAGGGTGCGCTCAAACGCATGGAGCGTGCGCCCATGTTTTTGCGGGGAATGGTCCGCCGCCTGGCCGAGAAGAAGGCGCGTGAGTTGGGCTATGCCGAAATCACCGAAGAGATCCTTGAGCAGTTTAAAGGTCAGATGATGGGGACCATGGGTGGGGAAGGGGGCATGGCAGAGGCGGCCGATCAAATGGCCAAAGGGCAGCTGCCCTGGACCGCCGCCGCCAAGGAGCGTCTTGCTGCAGTCCCAGAATTCATGCGAGGGATGATCAAGCAGATCGCCGATGAGATTGCTCGCAAAGGCGGCCACATGGAGGTCAATGTCGACCTGTTCGAAAAGGTCGAAGCCTTGGGAGAAATTCACGAGCGCGAAACGATTCCGTTGGAATGGACCGAAGGGGCGCTCGCACTGCTGCAGCAGAAGATCAAAGAGTCTCCGCCGATCGCCATGGATTTCGTGAGCGACATGATCCGGCATGATACGGAGGAGATGGCGCGGGAGAAGGGGTTGACCAGAATTGATGAGCAGACCGCCGTGCAGTTGTGGGAAGCTCCTCAGGAGCGCGTTGCCTGGAGTGATGAAGCCTGGAAGCGGCTGCAAACTTCGCCCGATTTTGTGCGAAGCGGCATTCGTAAAGCGGCCGAACGGAGGGCCCGCAAGTTAGGCTTGAAAGAAGTTGACTCGGAGCATCTCACCACGTTTCGCAATCAGGCCATGATGAAAGCCGTGAAGCGAATCCGCTCATTCGGATATAACGAGTTGACGTTCGATGCCTTTGACACCGCCCTTCAAAAGACCAAGCGGTTGCAAGGCAACGATCAAGCGGAAAAGCGGCTGCAGGAAATTCGTTCCCACTTCAGTGATCCCGAAGTGAAAAAGCCGGAAGGTGGTACTTTGGGGGCCGACCTGATGGGACGATTCAGAAAGTTCCTCAAGGGCGAAGGGTCTCTGTAAGAATCAACCAGAGCCGACGGGATAGTGCCGGGCGGCTCTGGTTGTCCTCATTCCTTCCACGTGTCTCCACCGTCTCGCAGGTGCGTTGTTTTCACCAAATACATGGGTGGTTTCCTTGCCCACATGGCAGGGCGGAGCACATTATCCGCATCTCTTTTCGGGCTGGAGAGGGATGATCGGAGAGTGGGCCGGAACGGAGAGACCCCAGGAAGACGGCGAAACGAAATTCCACCCACAAGCTCAACGCCTGCGGGTGGAATCATCACACTGAAGCTGTATGCGAGGACTGGCCGCTTAATGCGCGGCAACGCCGGCCGCTTGGGGCCAGAACTTATGCCGAATCTGGGGCAGCGGTTCGTTATCGAAGTTCGGAATGTCGTAGAGGCAACGGTCAATGGTTGACACCTCGTCTTCCGTCAATTCCAATGCGACCTGTTTCTTCCAGAATTGGTCGAGGGCCAGATAGTCGTTAGACGTTGGCTTCTCCGCCAAAAGGGACTGCATATGCTTGAACCCTTCTGTATCGACACCCGGAACACGGCCGTTATTGCGATCAATACACCATTTCAGCACTTCTGCGACGCCATACATCGACAATGGGATCGTAACTTTATTGCTCATGGACACCTCCTCCACGCTTGGCCTGCATTGTAGCCTAAGGCTTTCCAAGTTTTCAAAGGGTCGAAAGGCCTAGAGGAGAGAGCCCATTGGGGAGCCCAGCGGCCAAGTCCGACCACGGTGGTGGGGCGGCGCGACTTCGTTGCGAAGCAGCAGGGGGTCTCTGTATACTCCGCTCAACGCAGAAGGATTGGGAGCGGCGAAGCATGGACTTGGCCGGAATGTCATGCTTTTTTCCTCGAGATGGCAATGACCATCAACACTTGTGCCAGCAAGGGTTTGTCAATCGTGCGTGCCGGTCTGGCACTCGCGGCCGGCTTGCCCCTTCTCTTCGCCTGTTCGAAAGCTGATCCCTACGTCCCGCCGGATCCCTTTTATTATTTTGAAAGTTATGCGGTCGGCAAAAACCCGACGACCGTGACGACGGCCGACTTCAATCGGGATCAAATCACCGACCTCATCACGACCAACATTTCAAGCAATTCCATTTCGCTACTGTTCGGCAATGGCGATGGAACCTTTCGGGACCAGGTCCAGGTCAAGGTGTGCCAGGAACCGAGGTCACTCACGCTCAATGATTTTAACCATGATGACCAGCTTGACGTGGCGCTGGCCTGTTCAGGCGGGGATCAGGTCTCCATCCTGTTTGGACGAGGCAACGGAAAGTTTGATGAAGGCCCGCAGTACCCGGTGCATCGCACGCCGGTATCCATTTCCAGCCAGGACGTCAACGGCGATGGGCATCCGGATTTGGCAGTTGCCTTGCGCAACGACAAAGTGAAGATTTTTCTCGGGAGCGCCAACGGACAATTTCGGCCGGGAGCGCAATATGAATATGGCGATACTCCCACCTCCGTGGTGCTCAAAGATCTCAAATCAGGACGGCAAGCCGGATTTAGTGGTGACGAATGGCGGGCCGATGTTGAGCGCTGTCTCGGTATGGATCGGCAATGGCGACGGGACGTTCCGAGATCCCAAAGATTACAAAACAGGCCGGCGGCCCCTCGGGGTGAGTTTCGCAGACTTTAACAACGATCACCTGCCCGATCTCCTGGTCATTAACGGCGAAGGGGATAGTTTTACCACCTTCCTTGGCAACGGCAACGGAACCTTTCAGCCGGGAAAGGACTCCGGCGCCGATGCCAGCCCCAATTTCGGTGTGGCCCATGACTTCAACGGCGATCATATCGACGATGTGGCGATCGTCAATTTGCAGTCCACAGACCTGTCCATTCTGTTCGGTCGTGGCGACGGGACATTCCATTATCCTCCACGCAACTACCGCACGAAAAACGGCCCCTTTGCCGTGGCCAGTTATCAAGTCTCTGCCGACAACGGAGAAGAGCCGGGTCTGGTGACGGCCGATAACGGGGCGGCCAGTGTCTCGGTGTTTCTGCATCACGGCAGGAAAGGGCAGGTCCCGCCGAGCAGTAGAACGGAATAGCGACGGATTCAGATTTGAGCCGCGACAACCGAAGAAGAGACAAGCAGTTTGCTTGACACCTCGATAGGGCTCGGATAGAGTTCGAAAAAGTCGCTGGACACGGGTCTTGCGCCATTTTCAGCGATCAGACCACGGGGGCTCGTGCGATCGTTTTTGTGGTGGTTTAGCATGGGCTGCCTGACGACGCTGGCAGTCTTGATGGTTCAAGGCGGGGTACGCGATCTGGTGTCGGGGACCAATCCGACGGGAAGTTCCGGCGCGATCCTTTCCTTCAGTACCACGATCTTCGGGGGTGGGTTGTCGGCCGGCTGCCTCGCCCTTATCCTCAATCGTCTCCGCTAAACATATGACGACGTTGGTATCGGTCTGAGATGCGCCGAGACGTCTATGTAATCAGGTCGAAGGAGCAATGGTCGGGCGATGCACTGCCTGAAATGCAAAGGATTCATGATGGTGGAGCGGCATTACACGCTCATGAATCGCCGACTGTATGCACGCTGCCTGAATTGCGGGTTCTGGATCGATCTCGCGGACCTGCTCCGGTTTTTCCACAAAGTCATTGCCAGCAGTGTGCGTGGCACGAAGGTTCGAGAAACCTATACCCTGTGACCGTCAGAATCCCTCTGCTCGTCACAAGAAAGCATAGATATTCCGCATGAACCGTTCACATCGGATGTTGCCGGTGGCTGTTATGGTCATTCCGTTTCTCGTGGGCGCCCTTTGGACTGGTCAGGCCCGAGCGATCGACACCGATGTGGATGACGAGGTTATTACCGTTCCGTACGATCCCAGACCGGTGCCTTCGGCTAAGCAAGCGCATCACAGCCTTCGGTGGCGGCACGTGCCCGCGCATAGCATTCTCCTGAAGGAATTGAAGACGGGCACGACGCTCTATCAGTTTGAAAGCGAAAAGCGGCTGTCCCCGGCGAGCCTCACCAAGATCATGTCTGCGCTGGTGATCCTGGAGATGGCCACCTGGATGATGAAGTGACCGTCAGCCCCAAGGCCGCCCGCGCCCATAAAACCCACCTGCGCCTGCGAACGGGGCAAATATTCCGATTGGAAGACTTGCTCAAGGCGATGCTGATTGTCTCCGCGAACGATGCCTGCCTGGCGGCCAGTGAGCATGTCGGCGGCGATGAGGCGCGATTCGTCGATCTCATGAATGCCAAGGCCGCGGCGCTCGAACTACACAATACCCATTTCAGTAATGCCTGCGGATTTGATGCGCCGGAACATTACTCGACCGCCGAAGATCTCGCCAAACTCAGCGAGATTGCATTGCATCATCCCGTGTTCAAGGAACTGGTCCGCGAAGAGCGGGAAATCATCATGCCGATCAATGAGCATCGCGCGTACGTCTTGCGCACCACCAATCGGCTGCTTGGCCGGATTCCCGGGGTGCAGGGGGTGAAGACGGGTTTTACCTCAAAGGCCGGCCGGTGCCTGATCGCGAAAGTCTCCCAGGACGGCAGTGATCTGCTGCTCGTGATCCTCAATTCCAAGCGTCGCTGGAATACGGCAACCAGCCTTATCAATTACGGCCTGCGTTTGAGCGATAGCCGCACCGCACTGGCCAGATAAATTCCAGTCATCGTGATGGTGGTACGTTGGCTGTGCCGGCTCGTGGTCTGCGAGGCTCGCACCAGTGCGTCCTGTGGATGACGCAGATCGCGTTGGCGGAGTGATTGAGTTGAAACGTACCAAACCTGCGAGGGATTGGGCGGGAATCTCTTGTCTCAGTGCTTAGTGCGGGAGTGAAAACTCCACGTTGACGTCTTTGCCGAGATAATTCACCTGAAAGCCCTGCTTGTCATAGGCCAGCATGGCACCCATGACATTCTCGTCGCCATAATCTTCCTTGCCCAGGATCTTGCGCACATCGTCGGGGCTTTCGCTGTTGAGGACGTTGCGGAAGATGCCGCGGGTTTTAAACGCAAACCGATTGTTGATGAAGATGAGGTCAACTTTGCCGTCTTGCACCCGCACGCCCGCCATCGGCCCAGTCGGTTTGCGCTGATCGAGCAAGAAAATGAAGGTGGCTTCTTGTTCCGCCTTGATGCCGGGGATCTTTTCGTTCACCAACCCGTCCAGAGCCTTCGCTTCATCATCCCCCAGCTTGATCCCGAAGAGTGACACATCGTGGCTCGCGATTCCTTTCGGGTCGCTCACGTCGTTCTTGCTGAGTTCATAGGGCTCGGCAGTGACGATGGCAGCGAGGCACAGGGACCCCAGCATAGTCATCAAGGCTGTGAATGTCCGTGTACGCTGCATCATGAATGCCTCCATAAAGCCCATGCTGAAATATTCCACTGGGTCGCCACTACCGGCCACATGAAGAGGGGAGGTCAGGCAACAGGGCATTCTATCCAAGCGGCCGTCTGACTTTCAAGGTCGCAGCGGCGCTTATTGGAGATTGGAGAAGCCTGCCAGGCGTCTGCAGCGCATTTGATTGGAGGCGTCAGGCCGCGGTCCGCTTGCGGCCTCCGTTTCGGGGAGACAGGCTGGATCCGGACTTCAGATCGCGCATGGTCGTTTCGCAGAGTGTGGCAAACTCTTGGGCGGCTTGGCCTCGATGCCGCTTGGTGAGGTATGCGAGTCCGACGGTATGACGGGGTGTGGGATCGTACAGATCAACGACCTGCAGCTGTGACGCCGGCAGCCGGGATTTGACGTAGAGCTCGGGAAGGATCGTGGCGCCGGTTCCTTCCGCCACCGCCTGAAGAATGCCTTCCGGGGATGTCATCTCCAGGACCACCTGCGGGTGCACACCAGCCTTCGCACATTCCGATTCGACCATTTTCCGCAGGCAATAATCAGCCGGCATCAGGACCAACGGCAGCTGTGCGAGGTCCCGCATGCGCGCCCGGCGTTTGCCGATGTTCATTCCGGTGGGAGCGATGAGGGCGAGGCGCTCTTCAAACAGGGGAATGGTGGTGACATGCGGATGAGTCAGGGGGAGCAGACAAATCCCGATATCCAAACGATTCGTCAACAGGCCGTTGACGATATCGGAAGACGGTTGGGCGTGTACCTGCAAATGGATGTTCGGAAAGCGCTGCTTGAATCGAGAGACCAGCGGTGCAATCAGATAGGAATTTACCGTGGAGAGCGTGCCGACGACCAACCGCCCGCGTTTCGCGCCGAGCAGTTCGTGGACCACCTGCTCCGCCTGCTCCACTTCTCGCAAGGCCCGCTCTGCATGCACCTGAAAGAGTTCGCCTGCTTGCGTCAGCACGACTTTCCGCCCGAGACGGTCGAACAGGCGCGTGCCGAGCTCCTTTTCAAGGCCGCCGATCTGAATCGATAGCGAAGGTTGGGAAACATGCACATGTTCCGCTGCGCGGCTGAAATTCTGGTGCGTCGCCACGGCCATGAAATATTCAAGTTGTCGCAGTTCCATAATAGGTCAGCTTATCTATAGCTCTAGACTATGGAAATTATGAAAACAATATATTAGACGAATAGATCATAGATCTCCTATGGTGAGCCGTCAACCGGAATGTCGCTTTACAGAGCGCTTCGCATGTCGTGTCGGCGGCGAGGTCCGGCAACCGGCCATTCATCATGAAGGAGGCAGGGATGGTATCAAAATATGGGATGGGAGCAATGCTCTTGGGGGCCCTGGCGTTGTGTGGCGGATGCGCCGCAACGGGTGGAGGGAGTCGGGTTCATCACCCGGAAGCCGCCGTAGCCATGACGAAATCATTGTACGAACGGTTGGGCGGCAAGCCGGCGATTACGGCGGTGGTTGACCAGTTTGTGGCCAATGTCGCGGCGGATGGACGGATCAACAACCGGTTCGCGACCACGGACATTCCCAGGTTGAAGGGGCATCTTATTGATCAGGTCTGCCAGGCAACGGGCGGGCCTTGCCGATATCAGGGGCGCGAGATGAAGGCCACGCACCTGGGCATGCAGATCAGCTCAGCAGATTTCGGAGCGTTGGTCCAGGACCTGGTGGCGGCGCTCGACAAGTTCAATGTGCCCGCCGCGGAGAAGAGCGAGCTCCTGGCATTACTCGGTCCGATGAAGAGGGATATCGTCGAGGTGCCGTGAATGAGCGATGCGGGGGCCGGCCCTATGGCCGGTCCTCGTCCCAGGACAGGCGGAGAGTTATGGCCGCCGGCCGATGTCTACGAGGGCGGTCGCCAGCTGGCGAAGGCGCTGGAAATACCCCAGGCTATCCTCCGACAGGTCTTCCAGAAGGCCATCGAGATCGGCTACACAATCCTCGAGGATCGCAACACGGTGGCGATCCATCTCCGGTTGCCCGTCGAGATAAAACACCGCGCATCCGCCGATTACGGTATCCAACGTCATCAACTGGCCCTCATTCGGGCTGGAAAATTGAGGCCAGCCGTCGCGGCTGTGTTCTTCCCAGAGAGAGGCGATGGATTGATGGCTCATATGACGGTACCGGACAAGGTGGAGCAGGCGAAGCGTTAGCCGTGCAGCAACCCTAACGCATGCAGGAGCAGGACGGCAAGCGTGCAGAGCCACAGACCGAAAAATCGGTAGTTGACCGCCTCGCGCGTGAAGCACCAACTCAACAGAGGCGTTCGCCAGGCGGCCGGGCTCCATATCAGGAAGCCGCTTTTGATGACCATGGCGCTACCGGTCATCCACCAGAGCGGTTGGTAGGGTAGCGGAGTAGACCACAGCAGGAGAATGATCCCCAGGCCGATTCCAATCGCTTGCCAGCGAAGCAACTGCGGACTGTGGTCCAGGGATTCCTGCAGCCGACGGATCACGAGCAGAGGGGCGCTCAACAGGGCGAGACCGTCGGCCATCCACATGCCGGCAATTGCGGCGAGAATGTATCGGGTCATACTCTGAATCGCCGGTTGACCATACACAAGGCTTACGGATAGAGGCCGCGTTGGAGATGAGCCTGGGCCACCTTGTCGATGCCCGACATGAGAGCCGCCATCCGCATCGTCGTTCGCCGTTCGAGCGAAAAGTGCAGGGTTCGATGGAAGGCGCTGGTGATGATGTCTTGCAACCGGTCTTGAATGTCCTTCGCTTTCCAGAAGAAGCGCTGCACGTCCTGCACCCATTCAAAATACGACACGATCACGCCGCCAGAATTCGCCAGAATATCGGGAATGATGAAGACCCCCTTATCGGTCAGGATGCGATCGGCCTCCAGGGTCGTGGGGCCGTTCGCGCCTTCTGCGAGAATGCGGCAACGCAACTTCGCCGCGTTGGCTGCGGTGATTTGTTCCGACAGGGCCGCAGGAACCAGCACGGTGCAGTCCAACTGGAGTAATTCCTCATTGGTGATGGAGTCGCCCAATTTGATGTCATGAAGCGCCTGGTGGTTTTCGTGGTAGCGATGCAGCAGGTCCGGAATGTCGAGGCCCTTAGGATTGTAGATCCCGCCGCTCACGTCGCTCACGGCAACCACCCGTGCGCCGGCCTGTTGCATGATGCGGGCCGTATGGGAGCCCACGTTGCCGAAACCCTGAATCGCGACCGTGGCTTTCGAGACATCCAGCTTCAAGTGTTGGAGCGCTTCCAGGGTCACATAGACCACACCTCGACCGGTCGCCTCTTCCCGTCCCAGGCTGCCCCCGATGGACAAGGGTTTTCCTGTGACGACGCCTTGCACCGCATAGCCGACTTGCTGGCTATAGGTGTCCATGATCCAGGCCATCACCTGTTGATCGGTCCCGACATCAGGCGCGGGCACGTCCTTGTCCGGGCCGATGAGGGGGAAAATCTCCGCCGCGTAGCGCCGGGTGAGGCGCTGGAGTTCCGCTCGGCTCAACTGTTTGGGATCCACTCTGACGCCGCCTTTCGCGCCGCCATAGGGCAGATCGGCCAAGGCGCATTTCCAGGTCATCCACATGGAGAGGGCGGCGACTTCGCCTAAATTCACCTCCGGATGGTACCGGATCCCGCCTTTGGAAGGGCCACGAGCCGTATCATGCTGGACGCGGTATCCCGTGAAGACTTCAACGCGGCCATCGTCCATCCGGACCGGCACACTGACGATGAGCGAGCGCTGTGGAAGTTTCAATCGCTCGCGCAGGTTGGTATCCAGATGCATCGCTTCGGCTGCTTCGTTGAATTGGGCGACGGCCAATCGGAAGGTGTGGGTGTTCAGTTCGGTCATCAGGGCGCTCCTCGAGGGTTGGTTGGCGCATGAATGGATGAAGGGGATAGATCGCTCTGTGGTCGTTCCATCACAGCGGCGAGCCGTTCAAGAGCCACGGTCTCCGTCCATGCCAGATGAAACCGTGCGGCAAACCGTGCCGCAATCTGTTGCTGCACCGCGTGGATATCGGGAGTGGTGTTCATCAGGGCCGCCATGGATGTGACCCGGCAATTGGAAATGCCGCAGGGAACGATGTGTGAAAAGGGCTCCAGGTCAGGGCAGATATTCAAGGCGAAGCCGTGCGTGGTGATGCCTTGGGAAATACGCACGCCAATCGATGCGATTTTCGACGGGCGCTCGCCGCCGACCCATACGCCAGGCAGGCCCTCACGCCGCCGGGCGGTGATGCCCCACTCGGCCAGCGTGTCGATCAACACCTCTTCCAGCCGGCGGACGTAGGCTTTCGGTCCGGCACAGTAATCGGTCAGCCGGAGGATGGGATAACCCACCAACTGTCCCGGCCCGTGATACGTGATCGATCCGCCGCGCTCCGTCCGGATGACGGGAATGCCGGTCTCTCGTGAGAGCTGGTCTTCTCCCGGCCAATGCCGGTCCTGTGTCGTGCGTCCCAAGGTATAAACGGCAGGATGTTCAATCAGGAGAAGCAGGTCGTAGCAGCGGTCGGCCGCTCGTTCGGCCCGGCAGGCCCGTTGCAGGTTCCAAGCTTGGTCGTATGGCATCGCCTCGCCGCACACTAACGTCGCGGATCGTGGCGCCTCGCTGGGTTCAGGGGCCGCATGGCCGGCGAATGGCGTGGCGGCTGGATCATGTATGAGATGATCGGGGCTCATGGCTTACGGCCGTGGCGGGCCGGGGCGTGAAATGATGATCGTGGCCGTTCCGGCTTTACCTTGTGTGGCGACCTGGAATGCCATCTGCCCGTTGGCCTGCTCGATGGCATGCCAGAAATCTCCCATATTGTAGAGCGGACGGTTATCAATGGCTGTCACCACATCTCCGGATTGCAATCCGGCTTGTCCGGCTGGTTTAGCTTGGTCCACCTGCAGGGCAAGGATGCCTCGATCGCTCTCCAAATCAAAACTCGCCGCAACGCTTGGGGTGATGGTCAGCGGAATCAATCCCAGGTCCGGCCGCTCAACGGATCCCTTGGCCATCATCGATTCGATGTGCGAGGTCATGGCTTCGATGGCAATGGCGTAACTGATGGCTTGAGCCAACGGGGCAATGGCGACATTGATCCCGACCACCTGTCCGAAGCGATCGACCAGCGGGCCGCCGCTGTTACCCGGGTTGATGGCGGCATCCGTTTGCAGCAAATCGTAGAGGGTTTCCCCCTCCGGCGTCAGAACGGAACGGTCCAGCGCGCTGATGACACCGACGGTGACGGTGGAGCCTCCTTTCAAAGCCAGCGGGTTGCCGATGGCGATGACGGTTTCCCCAATCTCAAGGGTGGTGCGTTGGCTGAATTCGGCAGGGACGAGATCGGGCGCGGTGATTCTGATGAGGGCGAGGTCCAGGAGAAAATCACGGGCGACGACACGCCCGGGCGTCAGCCGGCCCGTGGATAATCCCACCACGACACTGGTCACGCCTTGAACGAGGTGATTGTTGGTGAGGATGTAGCCGTTGGTATCGAGAATGATGCCGGAACCGGACCCGGAGGGTGCACCATGTTGCGAACCTCCCTGCGGGATTCCGCGTGTCAGCACGGTCACCACGGAGGGGCGTACTTTCGAGACGACGGCGGGCACCGGCAGTTCGGTCAATGGAGCGGCATGGGCTACCTGGCGCCCCCCCCCGAATACAGCCAGTGTGAGACTACACAGGAAGACGGAGAGAAGGGGCCAGACCGATGGAGAAGTCAGACCACGTCTGGGTGGTGCGCCGGGATTGCAGGAGCCTGTCGCCATGGAAACTCGATCCTCCGCCGGCGCATTCTCTCATACTCGCAGGTACGGCGAAAGCGCGCGCAAAACAAAACGGGCGAGGCCGAGGCCTCGCCCGTCTCATGCTCGCGTGGTGTCATGCCGTTGCTACTTCAGCGCGGCAAACATTTCCTTGACCATGGGGGTCTTGAGCTTCTTTAACGCTTTGGCCTCGATCTGTCGAATCCGTTCGCGCGTGACCGACAGATGTTGCCCCACCTGCTCGAGCGTCCGTGCTTGATCTTCGCCGATGCCGAATCGCAACCGGATGACCGTTTGCTCTCTGGGCGTTAACGTCCCGAGAATGCGGTCCATCTCGCGGGTGAGCTCCGTGCGATTCACGTGGGCATCGGGCGGGACCGCCTGCTGGTCCGGCAGAAGTTCACCGAGCTCCGTTCCGCCATCACCGACCTGATGCTCCAGCGCCACCGGTTCTTGAAAGGCCTGCATCGTTTCATGCAGACGATCGGGCCGCATCCGCATCATCGAGGCGACCTCTTCCAGGCGCGGCTGACGACCCAATTGCTGCACGAGCCGACGTGACGCCCGGAGGATGCGATTTGACGCTTCCGTCTGGTGCACCGGAATCCTGATGGTGCGCGATTGATCGGCCAGGGAACGGGTAATGCCTTGCCGGATCCACCAGGTGGCATAGGTGCTGAATTTAAATCCCTTGCGATGCTGGTAGCGCTCGGCGGCTTTCATCAGGCCGATGTTGCCCTCCTGCACCAAGTCGAGCAGTGTGAGCCCTCGCCCTGTGTAATGCTTCGCGACATTGACGACCAGCCGAAGGTTGCAGCGCACCAACTCGTCTTTCGCCGTTTCCAGTGTGACGCGCGAGCTGCGCAGGGTGGCCAGGCAGGCCTCCAGCTCTTTTCGTACCGCTGCCGGGACTTTGACTCCGGCGGTGCTGTCTAGCAGCAGGTGTTCCAGCGCGCGATCTGCTTGGTTGAGCGCCGTGGCCGACAGGCCGCTGAGCCGTCGTACCGTTTGTAAGGTCTGAATGTGTTCGGCCGCCGTTTCAGCCCTTTTCAGGCCCCCACAGGCTTTCACCGCTTGCAGCAGTGTCTGGCGAATCTGGCGCGTGCCGAGGTCGAGTTTCTTGGCCAGTTCGATTTCCTCTTCCCGTTCCAGCAGTCCCCGCTCGCCAAATGAACGAAAGTATAAAGATTCCAAAAGAAATGGGGACGAGGCCGAACGCAATGGTTTCTCGGGAGCCGGTTCCTCGGTATCCGCCTCAGGTTGGTCGCCCTGCGCGATGCTGTCGAGCAGCGTACTGGCTTCCGCATCGTCTGCGTCCGGGTCGACTTCCACGGCCACCGTCGGATCTGTATCGTCTTGAATCGCGAGCGCGTGTTTCATCATGTGTCACCCCTCTTCCCCATCCTGGGGATGGTTGGCTACGGGAACCCTTGAGGGAAGATGCCCTCATCTATGTAAGAGGCCAGAATGGAAAAAAGGATTCGTGCCTTCGTGCCGTGGATTCCCCTCTCCGCCTGTCCTTGGTCATACTACGGGCAGCAGCGTTTCAGATTTTCATTCTTCTGAGATAGGGATGCTCGCTGAACTGTCAAGGGATCGGCTCGACAGAGGCTCAATCGCTGCTTCGACGGCGGTTCGGTTGAAAACGCGTCGGCCATCTCCTAGAATGCCGACCTATGTCACAACTACAAAACGGGGAACGCGTGCATCTGGTTGAACAGGAAGGGCCGTCAGTACGCCCTGACCTTGAAGGCCGGGGATATATATCACTTCAGCGGCGAGACCATTGCGCACGATGAGTTGATCGGCAAGCCCGACGGGTCGATCGTCACCCTGTCGAAAGGCAAGCGATTCCTCGCCTTGCGGCCGACCTTTGGCGAGTACGTCCTCAAAATGCCCCGCGGCGCGCAGGTATTATATCCCAAGGATTTGTCGTTGATTCCCATGTGGGCGGATGTGTATCCCGGTGCGCGGGTGTTCGAAGCCGGAACCGGCTCCGGAGCGCTTACGATGGCCTTGTTGCGCGCCGTAGGCCCGACCGGATTAGTCGTGACCTATGAAGCTCGTGATGACTTCGCCCGCACGGCCCTGACGAATATCGAACGCTACATGGGGCCGGTGTCCACCCTGATGCCCATGAGAAAGAATGCCTATGAGGGCATCGACCTCCTCGAAGACGGCCGCCCGTTCGATCGCCTCGTGCTGGATCTGCCCGAACCCTGGCAGGTCGTCCCGCATGCGGCGAAGGTCTTGCGTTCCGGCGGCATTTATTTGAGTTTTGTGCCCACTATCCCGCAGGTGATGCAAACCGTTGATGCGCTGGAACGCACGTCGGTGTTCGGCAATATCGAAACGTTTGAGACCTTGTTGCGCACCTGGTCGATTCAAGGGCGCAGTGTCCGCCCCGATCATCGTATGGTGGCGCACTCGGGTTTTTTGACCGTGGCGAGGAAGGTCGAGGAGGGCTGGTGGTCGCGTCCGAATAAGACCGTTGACACGGAGGAGTCCTCCGGCGGGGACGACGAGGCGCAGGAGGGGGAGGACGCAACGGCATGAATCGGTTACAGGGGAAAGTGGCCATCATTACCGGTGGCAATGCCGGCATCGGCGAGGCCGTCGCCAAGTTATTTGCGGATGAAGGAGCCCATGTCGTCGTGACCGGTCGCCGCAAGGAAGAACTCGACCGGGTGGTGAAAGGCATCGGAGTGAACGGGGGACGTGCGCTGGCCGTCGTCGGATCCGTCACCGACGAAGCCCATGTGCGGGATGTCGTGGCGCAGACCACGCGGACGTTCGGCAAGGTGCACATCCTGGTGAACAATGCCGGCATAGGCGACTTCGGCAAGCGGCTTCACGAGACGGACGACGCCACCTGGGCGAAAGTGTTGGATATCAATTTAACGGGAGTGTTCCGGATAACCCGGGCGGCCCTTCCGGAAATGATTAAGGCCGGCGGCGGGTCGATCGTCAATATTTCTACCGTGGCCAGTCTGATCGGCATTCGCGGACTGTCGGCCTATGCCGCATCCAAAGGCGGCTTGGATGCATTGACCCGAGCCCTGGCCGTCGATTATGCGTCAGACAACATCCGGTGCAATGCGGTGAACCCCGGGTTGGTCGACACGCCGATGGCGGCGCCGTTGATGGCGGATCCTGCCAGTCTGGAACCCATCATGGCGCAGTACGCCATCCGTCGCCCCGGTAAGCCGGAAGAAATCGCCAAGATGGTGCTGTATCTGGCCTCCGACGAGTTGACCTGGGTGACCGGTCAGACCTTTCCGATCGATGGCGGCATGACGATCAGCAAGGGGTAGGGAACAGAAGGCGACGGCCTGTTACGGCCAGGGACGACGACCTCGTGAGGGATGCTGCGACGCAGAGTCGCCGGAAGCGAGGAGGCGCGATCATGAGAGCTATGCAAAGGGCCAACGGGTTTGTAATACCGGCCCTCTTTTTGGCTGCCAGTCTTGCATGGGATGCGGGATCAAGCCAGACACCGGCCCGAGCGGAGGGTGGCACGGAATTCGTTGGGACGGTCTTGTCGGTAGATACGACATCTGGCAAATTCGCCGTCAAGAAGGACGGCGGTGGAAGCCGGTTCACCTTCGTCGCCAATGAAAAAACCCATTTCGACGGCGGGATTAAAGCCGTGAAAGATCTCAAGAAAGACGATCATGTGACGGTGCTGTATCAGGTGCAGAGATCTCAGTATATGGCGCTGAACGTGATGCTCATGAAATAGAAAGCGCCCCCGTATGGACATTACACCTCACACCCAATGGTGCGGCATTATCGGCAACCCGGTTGAGCATTCGCTGTCGCCGGCTATCCACAATGCCGCCTTTCAGAAAATGGGGCTCGACCTCGTCTATCTGGCCTTTCGCGTGGAATCCCTCGCTGACGCCTTGAAAGGCATCCGGGCTTTGGGGAATGCGCGGGGATTCAGCGTGACCATTCCGCACAAGGTGGCGGCCATTCCGTTCCTGGATGAGGTGGAACCCACCGCCAAGCACATCGGCGCCATCAATACCATCGTCGCGGAAGAAGGCAAACTCAAAGGCTTCAATACGGATGCGTCCGGGGCGCTGCGGGCTTTGAAAGAGGGAGGCGCTTTGCTCGATGGACATCGGGTATTGATTCTCGGATCCGGCGGGGCTGCTCGCGCCATTGCGTTTGCGCTGGCTACGGGAACGGGCATCGCGGGATTGACCATTCTCGGCATCGAGGAGGCTGAGCGGCAGAAGCTGGTGAAGGATTTACGCGACAAGACCGGAGTGCCCATCGAGGACGGCCCCCTCACGCTGGACATGCTCCGCAATTGGGTCCCGCATGTCCGGACGTTGATTCACTGTACGCCGGTCGGCATGTCGCCCAAAGTGGGGGAGTCCTGCGTGCCCGCCAACCTGTTCAGGCCTGAGCTCACGGTGATGGATATCGTCTACAACCCGCGTGAAACCAAGCTGCTCCAGGAAGCGAAGGCCGGCGGGTGCCGGACTATTTCAGGGTTGGAAATGTTTCTCAATCAAGCCGTGCTGCAATTTGAGTTGTGGACGAAACAGCCGGCTCCCGTCGACATCATGCGGCATGTATTGGAATCGCGGTTTGCCTAACGAAGCAGCCCTTCTCCGCTCGCAAGCCCGGGCGGCGACCGTATCGTTTCCGGCCGGGAACCTCCTATGAATCTGGTACTGATCGGGTATCGTGGAACCGGCAAGAGCACGGTGGGCAAAGTTCTCGCCCGCAGGCTCGGCCGTACGGTCGTCTCGACGGATGCCGAGATCGTCAAGCGCTCGAACCTCCCTGTCCCTGAGATCGTTAAGCAATTCGGGTGGGACCATTTTCGGGATGTGGAATCGGCCGTCTGCCGGGATTTTGCCGCGCGTGATCAGCTGATCATCGATACCGGTGGCGGTGCTATTCTCCGGCCGGAGAATGTGGCAGTGTTGCAAAAGAACGGCATGGTGGTCTGGCTCACCGCGACCGTCGAAACGATTACACGCCGCATCGGCGGCGATACGCAACGGCCGTCGTTGACAGGCACAAAATCCTTCACCGAAGAAATCCGTGAGGTGCTGACCGAACGGACCCCGAAGTATCAGGCTGCCGCCGCCCATGTGATCTCGACCGACGGCGTCTCCACGGCAGAAGTGGCCGAACAGATTCTCCGGTTGATGCCGCGCGAGTCAGGCCATTGAGTCGGCGAAACCTGTTCGGCTGAAAGCAGGTGCCCTCGCGCATTTCTTGACTTCCCCTCAGTAACATGGTTTTAATCCCCCCGCGCGCCCGTAGCTCAATTGGATAGAGCATCGGACTTCGGATCCGAGGGTTGGGGGTTCAAGTCCCTCCGGGCGCACCATAGATCCAATAGGTTGTATCTCTTCATCAGCTTCTTCCTCTTCCTCGGTCACGGTTTTGGTCACGTTCCACTCAGACTGCCTCGATTCACCGCCTCGCGAAAATGTCCTGGTGCAAGATGGGCATACCGCATGGTCGTCTCAATATCACGGTGCCCGGGGATCTCCTGCACCGATACGAGATCAACCCCTGCCATGACACGGCGGCTGGCTGCGGTATGTCGGAGTGAGTGGCAACAGGCCCCGGCGATCCGACCCACGACCGAGCTGGAGTATAGGGAAGACCGGCTCTGTGAGCTGCCACATAGAACGAATGTGGGTATGGCTCTGTTATCCGGAGAACGACGTGAGGTGCGAAGTGAGGCTCTGTATGGGATGTGTGGGATTGACCTAGCAGCGGTGAAGCTTCATTGCGGAGTGTTCTAAAGCAAAGGCCAAGGAGCAATCTCACCCCTTGGCCTTGTCATGATGCCTTTCTCACAACAGCGGCGCGTTAATCTCTGTCTCTTCCATGGCCTCTTCCATTCCCATTCCCTCGCCCACGCCCTGGATTGTCGGGACGACCATTGCCCTTGTACTTCACCTTGTGTTCTTCATAGTAAAGGTAGGGTCTATCAGTCTCCAACTCAAGGCTAACGTAATTGCTCTTATCAAGAATGAGGGTCGAAGGGAGCGTCATACCTACCTGCCAACTTCCCCCATTCATGTAGAAATAGCTGCCGGTACTGACGTTCACATAGACCCCGCTCGCTGGATAGTACTGGTAGCGATACCGGACTTCTTTCGCCCGCCGCCCATGTGCTGGCGCCCAGGCCGGCGGGCCGCCTCGCGGCGTCGCGACGATCACCGGTTCCGGCGCAGGGTTACCCACCGATACCCCCACTCCGACATTCGGGTTTCTTCCGTCCATCGCACATCCTGCAAGGAACAGCGTTCCGATTCCTGCCGACAGCAACTTCTTCATTCCACGTCCCTCCCGATTTCCGTGAGACGATGCGTAGACGTTTTCAGCACCCCGCCGGCATTTTTTCCTACACCCCGCCGGCCGAACCATCATCGGACCAGTAGAGCAAGCCTAATGCCCCCTTCTTTCCGGTGGCGCTGCGAAGACAAGTCGCTCAGCACATCGGTGCAATGGGCCGATATTCCAATATGTTTGAGCCTCCATTCTGAAAGCTCTAGCCATGTCATTCTGTCGGGACCGCAGGCAAGGATACTAACGCGGACAACAATTTGTCCCTTTCAGACAAAGGTGAGCACAGAGCCGAAGTGAATCGACAGAGTGTGCCCAGAGAGCAAAGGAGTAGGGCCAGTTAGGGCTGGGTAGTGGCAGCGGCTGATTCCGATAAGAAGCGTAAGAGCCGTGGCGTCATCTCGGAAATCAGAGGCCGCTTTGGTTGGGGAAAACGACGCAGGGTTCGTCGTTTCAGGATGAGGAAGCAAACCATGCACCAGGTTGGGCGCCGCAACTGAATTGTTCGCGTCAAACAGCTGGAAGTGTAAGCTCCCCCGGTCAAGGAGACAGTGGCAGAGGAAAAGTTCTGGTTTTTGACGTTGGGTACATCGAACTCCGCCAAAACTGCCCTCGCCAAGCAGCTTCAATAAACATTGCTGCCGAAGAGGCCAGCTGTCAGGAGAGAAGCTCGGGGGGTGTTTGAAGCGTGCCTAGTTTGTTCTGTGTTCTCCACTGGAGGGCCCTTTTTAATAAGGGGATCGTACCTTGATAGGCCAGGATCGCCGAGGGAATGGCTAAGAACAGGCCTATCAGGATCAAGGTAATAGTTTTATCCCAAAATGGCCTGGCCATAAACCGGTCGGTTCCAGCACAGGCCCAGACAATCCAAGCGAAGATTGCGCCGCTCATGACCAATATTCCTCGGTTCACGGCCGGCGAAATAAACGTCGCAGGGTCGAATCGCTTAAACTTAAGGCTTGGTCCTTTGGCTGTGACCAGAATCCGCCCGGCGTCATTCCCCGTCATCAAAAGACGCACCAGTAATTTGTCACCGGGATTCATAAGGGGGATACGTACCTCATGGGAATCTGCCTGAAGCACGTCGATTGTGGGTCCGATGGCCAAGGTTGAGGATGAGCAGTGGGCATGAAGCATTCTCACGCCAGCGGGAAAGGTGAGATGAACGCATTGTTCTTCAATGTCCTTCATGCCCAGATTCTGAATGGTCAGTCCGATGACCTGACACCCAGTCAGATTCTGTCCATCTAAAGTCATGGAGAGTCGCCCATCGAGGTCGGGATGGCGAAGATTGATCACTGGTTCGTTTTTGGTGATGGCATAGCCGAGGACCTTTTTTTGCGATCCAATCAGATACATGATCAACGGTGGTACCAGCCCAGTAAGAATTGCACCGGCATAGGCGAGCCAATTGGTCATCACTTCCTCCTCAACGACTTAGAAGAAGTATAGCTGCCGCTTTCCAAAGCGCAATACAAGGGGCCACTCAAATCATCAACGAGTTAATAAAGCACGGTGATGAAATCAGGGTTATACGATCGTGAAGGTATCCGTCGGAAAGCAGCCTGATGGTTGGACCGCATTCTTTGCTTCGCATATAAGTCGTATCGGATCCGAGCGTAGGTGGCCAGTTGTCCAGTATTTCATGGGCTACGGGGCGAAATCAGTCGGTCGCATCTTGCTTTTTGACATAAGTAGATTGACTGTGTCCTGACAAGGCCCGTCAATTCTGGGGGATTTCCGCGCTCAATGGCAGTGGATTTGGTCTAGAAATTGAGCCGTTCCGATGATCACGTATTTTCGGGAAGCATATCGATCTCTCGCTAAAGTGTAAGAGATGACGGTCGCGATTTCTGGGGACACTTGAAGTTCTCCGGTACGACCACCGTACAGACATTCTCCCCTCAACATCCACTTCTATAGCGGAACGTCTCCTCACTCCTTGCATGTTCCTCATCGCAGGTCATGAACACGTGTTATTGCCATGCTCCACGGCGTTTGCCTCTCAGAATGGCTGAACATCGTCGGTTTCTTTTATGCATCGCGACTGCTCATCGCCCAAGGTTCGCACGTAATTGCTCGAAGTAATAAGGAATTCTGGCGCGACTGTGCGAAATCTGAGGAAATCGATCCCGGTGCTATAGTTGTTACGTACAGCACAGGTTACACCCCCTCGCAAGGAGCAAGGTTCATGAAGTACCGTGGCGCGTCGCAGTTGATGTTGGGCGGAATGGCGATGGTCCTGTTAACGGCACCGGGCTGTAGCGGCATGAAGTGGTTCCAGTCCGGCTCGGATGAGGCCAGCAATTCTGGTTCCTCTCTGTCGGCGTCCTCCGGCGCGTTCGGGCGGATACGGAAGCGGGGAGGCGGGGCGTGACGGGCAGTATCCGTCACTTGGCCGACAGGACGGCTCCTCGCGGCCGAACGACTCATCAGAGGCGGAGGGCGGCAAATTGCGCGGCTTTTCTCCTCTCGTGAACGGCCAGATCGCCGGTGAAGAACGCCTGAGCCGGAGCCCGATCGGCAGTATGCTGACATCCAATGAACAGGACGCGAAGTGGGCTGCAGAAATCCGACGTGAAGAAGCGGCAGCGATGGAAGCCGGCCTGAAGGACGTGTTCTACGGGTATGACCGTTATAATGTGTCGGACAACGATGCCGTCGCGTCGTTGACTGTCAATGCGGGGTGGCTCAAGGAAAACCCGAAGGCTCTCCTCAAGATCTCCGGGCATTGCGACGAACGCGGTACCCATGATTACAATCTCGTCCTCGGTGAAAAACGTGCCAAAGCGGCAAGAAGCTTCTTGATCGACATGGGCGTGAGTTCGAAGCAGGTGGCGATCGTGTCCTACGGCAAAGACCGTCCCTTCTGCGCCGACCATGACGAAGTGTGTTATCAGCAGAATCGGCGCGGCCATATGTTGCTGCGCAAATAGGCGAGAGTCTCCGGCGCCCGCCCGCGGGGCGCCGGGGCCAGGTTTCAGTAACGCGCTCCTTCCAGCAGCCTCCGCCCTTCAGCAAGTTTCCCCTCCGTATCCTCTCCGTGCTTCAGAAGACGCCTGTCGATCCTGATGGCCCTGTCACGCCTCCTTCGAACAGTCACATCTCTGCTTTTCTGGCAGTTGCCAGGGCGGTGAATCACGTGCCGATTTCCGATCCTGCTACAGAAGGTGACAATACGCGGGAGCTTATGGTATTGAGCCACAGCAGGCGACAGACTGTCTGCCGCCTATTTCGCCGAAGGAGTACGATTGTGAACCAGCGCTTTGGGATTACCGTGAAGTTTTTGATTTCAGCCGATTCGCCCGAGGAGGCCGAAGAGATTATTGAATCAGCCTGTGAAAAGATGGCGTCGTCTATCCACGAAGGCGATGTCAGCTACGAAGGCATTGAAGATATCGAAGAGGAAGACGAGTAAATGACGAGGTCCGCTCCATTCGCCTCTGCTGCTTGGCTCCGACGCCAGACCCGTCGCGAGGCTGGTCCGGCGGGTAGAGGCTTGGCAGCGCCCTGGGCGGGGTTCAGCGGGAGGCAAGGGTGATATGACGGACACCGCCGAGTCGACCGGAACGCATTCCCGCCCTCCGGGATTTTTGAACCGGATTCACCAATCGAATAAGCAGTACCTGCCGCAATGGCTCGGCGTGCCGGCGCACATTCATCACGTCGCCTACCGGATGGCGAATCCGCCGGTCGAACGGCCCAATAGCCGACGCGAATTTCAGCATCTGCTCCAAGCTCTTGAGATTTCGGAAGGAGCCATCGAGGAGCGGTTCGGCTACGGATTTAAGACGGCGCCCAACGGCGATCGTCTCGTCGTCGTGTGGGAGGCGCACACGGAGTACTACAGTTACCAGGTCTGGCATGTCGTGAAAGATTCGAGCGCCTCTCTGGATTTCGGGCCGATCACGTTTCCCGGCTATCAGATGCCGTTTTGTCCTCTCGGGTTGCGGGTGAACGCGCTCGATCTCCTGTTCCTGCCGCGGGAGGTACCGCTTGATCGCGAACTGCCGGCCCGGCTTCCCGGCGCCATGGTGTATGGCAGTCGGATTCTCGGCGACGAAATTGTGGCGGTGACGAGTTTTACACCCGATGAGTTCGACCGGGAACGCTACCTAATTTGCTCCACCTCGGAGCAGGCGCTTCGGCAACAGGTCGCGAAGATTGTCGATACGATCGTCGCCATCGAGAATTACTACCACCTGGTCATGCTGCCGATGAAGGCGTTTTCCCGGGCCGTCGATCAAATCCATGACTATGAGCAACGCCACCTCTATCAACGTGCCGTGTTGATCGAGCAATTGGGCGGCACGAATCCGCCCACGATGCAGAAATGGCTGACGGTGCTCACACAAGACCTGTTGCAGGTGAGCCGGCTGGCAGAGTCGATGCGATACCGCCTCTCTGCCTCGGTGCCGTACGACCGCATCGTACAGAGCAACCTGGTCGCGTTGCAGGAGCGGCCCTACCCCCCGCTGCGCCAAATTTCAGAGTATGTCAGTTGGAAGATCACCGGGGTCAACGACGGCTACCAGCAGTTGCTGCGTCGCATCGATGCCATGGAGAAGGATTTTGAAGCGACCGTGGCGGTGCTGCGCACGCATATCGAGTTGCGGCTGCAGGAGCAGAATATCCAATTGCAGGATCAGAACATGAAGCTGTTAGCGAGCGTGGATTCCACGACGCGAGGGCAGGCGATCCTTCAGCGCACCGTGGAAAGTCTCTCTGTGATTGTCATCACGTACTACCTTACCGGGTTGGGCGGCTATGTGCTGAAGGCCTGTTACGAGATGGGATGGGTCAAGAATGCCAACGTGGCCACGGCCATTTTCGTTCCGATCGCCTTCGCGATTTCCTTCACCCTCATGACCGTGGGGCGGAAAATCATCATCAAGCGGATGGCGAATCCTGCCGGTGATCCCGGCGGGCACTAGCCCGCGCCCGGTACCTTCCACTGTGCCGAACATTCCGGGAATGTGCGAGAAGTTCCGGCGGCCGTCCTGGCCTTCAGGCAACGCCGGTTATGCAGCCGCCAGTTCTTGCCTGTCCCGCTCAGATCCGACGGCGGACTCTTCGAGGACCTGGCCGATCAACCGCTGAAGCCGGCTCTGTTCGTCCCGACGCACTCGGATGAACTCGATGCCTGCCTTGTGTTCACTGGCCCAGCGAACCTTGGCCAGCCCCACATTCAGCGGTCGGGCCTGATCCGGAGCCATGACGTGTAATTCGAGGTAATCGCCAGGCTGCACGGGAAGTGTCGTTTCGATGGCGCAACCGGGGGCGGAGAGATTGACGACCGTGCCTTGGCCGATCATCGAGTCGCCGGAGAGCCGGACGGGATAGGTAACGGTGACGCGAGCGGATGAACGAAGATCCGTGTCCATGGGAAGGCCTCCTTGCCTTGGCCCTCTATTCCTAAGGGCGTATAAACCTTTTCGGCAGGGCGTTCCCCCGACTTGAGCCTGAAAAGCTGAGGAAACGATTCATTTGCCGGCCAAACAGGCAACTTCTTGGGAATTCCTCTGGCAGTGAGGCAGCTGGGGAAGCGTCAGACAGCTTGCCAGACCTTCTCAGCTAGAACGTATACACAGTGGATCCGACTGGCAGGGCAGACCAGGCTGAGCCGACACCCATTGCGAAAGGCGGTTGATTTCGAGGGCGGAAAAGCGTATCCATCTCCGGACATTTCTTGAATCGACCACCACCCCATCATTGGATGAAAGGTTCCCGTGGAGCGCCGCGATACGCCACGCTATGAAATAAAAGTGCCGCTCACGTTCTCCGGCCATGCCATCGACGGAAGCGGGCTGGTGACCAGTCTTTCTAAGGATGGCTGCCATGTCACGAGCGAAGAGTCGCTTCCCATGCGCGCCAACCTCTCGCTGCATGTCCAATTCCCCGCCCCCTATGAACCGCTGACGGTCGAAGTCGCCGAGGTGCGGTGGACGAATGCCACCGGCTTCGGCCTGGTGTTTGTGCACGTGCATGACGAAGAGCATGCGCGCTTGCAGCGGTTCATCGCCTGGTTGAAGCGCACCCAGAACAATTAGGCCGCGGCCGCCTGCCGTGAGCCAATTGCGCATGTCCCTCGCGCACAGGCTCACGATTTCCGTCGTGACGCCCTCTTCCGATACTGTCCCTCCTCGTGACGATTCTCTGTGTTGAAGGCCCATGTTCTTCCCTGGCCAGCGAGCATTCCGGCAACACACTCAGCCGTGTACCTGGCTTTCATTATCGCGAAGACGTCGAGCGGTATGAGCGGATCCGCACGATCTGTGTCAGATTCACGACGTCCTCAGAAAAAAACTCAGCGAGCCGGTGCGGTGGTTGCGGTGAGGGGAGGGATCAGGCAGGATACCGTATGACCCCGCAACAACCTCGAAAATAACCGGGATCCTTCCATGGACCTTGCACAACTGCGTACGCCCTGCGTCATGATCATCTTCGGGATCGATGGCGACCTGGCCAAGCGGAAGTTGCTGCCTGCTCTGTACAATCTGATGGCAGGGCAGTTCCTTCCCGAACAATTCGCCATAGTGGGATTGGATCGCTCGGAGACGACGACGGGAGAATTTCGCGCCAAGCTGGATCGACTCATGCCCGAGTATCTGCCGGACAACGCCGATCGATCGGTCTGGCAGGCCGTCTCACAACGTGTGCATTACATGGCTGGGGATTTTCAGGAGGGAGCCACCTACCGCCGGCTGAACGACTTGCTTCAAGAGGTCGATGCTTCCGCCGGGACCCAGGGCAATTATATTTTTTACATGGCGACCATTCCCGGCCTGTTCGGTCGGATTGTGACGCATCTGGGGGAATATGGCCTGACAGTGGAACGGGACGGCACCTGGCGTCGCGTCATTATCGAGAAACCATTCGGGCATGATCTGGACTCGGCAAAATCCCTCAATCATGAACTGCAGCGAGTGCTGCAGGAACGGCAGATTTACCGGATCGATCACTACCTCGGGAAAGAAACCGTTCAGAACATCCTGGTGTTCCGGTTCGCGAACGGGATTTTTGAGCCGGTGTGGAACCGGCGGTATATCGATCACGTGCAAATCACGGTGGCGGAGAGCCTCGGGGTCGAACACCGAGGCCGGTATTATGAGCAGGCAGGCGCCATGCGCGACATGGTGCCCAATCATCTCCTACAACTCGTCTCTTTTTTGGCGATGGAACCGCCGAACTCCTTTGCCGCGGACGCGGTGCGCGATGAGAAAGCGAAGGTGTTGCGCGGGGTCGTGCCGCTCAGTTCGCTCGACGTGTTGCGCTATGTGGCCTTTGGGCAGTATGGCGAAGGTTCGATTGATGGGAAGCCGGTAGTTGGATATCGCGCGGAGCCGCACGTGGGGGCCGAATCGACGACGGAGACCTTTATGGCGATGAAACTGTTCATCGACAACTGGCGCTGGGCCGGAGTGCCGTTTTACCTGCGGACGGGAAAACGGATGGCCCGGCGATTGACGGAAATCGTGGTCCAATTCAAGCAAGCGCCGTTCATGTTGTTTCGGAAAACCCAAGTCGATCGCCTGATGCCGAATGTGCTCGTCATCCGCATTCAGCCGGACGAGGGCATTTGCCTGCGCTTCGATGCCAAAGTCCCGGGTCCGACGGTGCGGATCGGGACGGTCAATATGGATTTTCAGTACGCCGACTATTTCGGGAACGCTCCACACACCGGATATGAAACGCTCCTCCACGATGCCATGGCCGGCGATGCGACGCTGTTTCAACGGGCGGACAACATTGAATTGGGCTGGTCGGTCGTGCAGATGATTCTGGATGTGTGGAAATCCCTGCCAGGGCCGGCAGCCTTGCCGAATTATCAAAGTGGAAGCTGGGGCCCGCCGGAAGCCGAGGCGTTGTTGCGGCGCGAGGGGCGTGAGTGGTGGAACGGCGGGGAGGCGTAATGGGTGGATTGGAACCGAAAGCGAGGTCGTTGATGGCGCAAGCGGGGATGGAGGTTGCGACCCTGGCGGGAGGCTGCTTCTGGTGTTTGGAAGCAGTGTATGACCAGGTCAAAGGGGTGCAGTCGGTAGAATCCGGATATATCGGCGGACAGGTGAATGAGCCGACATATGAACAGGTTTGCAGCGGGCGGACCGGGCATGCCGAAGCGGTGCGCGTGACATTTGATCCCGCCGTGGTCAGCTTTCGGGACCTGCTCGAGATATTTTTCGTGATTCATGATCCGACGACGCGGAACCGGCAAGGGAACGATGTCGGCACACAATACCGATCGGCGATCTTTTATCACACGCCTGAACAGCAGCAGGCCGCGCAGGATATAATCGCGGCTGTGACTCAAGAGGGCCTGTATCCCAAGCCGGTGGTCACCGAGGTGGTACCGGCAACCCAATGGTTTGAAGCCGAGGCCTATCACCAGGAATACTTCGCCCGCAATCCTCTCGAAGGCTACTGCACGTACGTGGTCGGGCCGAAAGTCGCAAAATTCCGCCAGCGGTTTCTGGCATTGCGGAAGGCCTGAGCATCTGCGGCACAGGGCTGGGCTAGGACGACTTGAAGAACCTCATGAGGCCGTCTCGCAGATCCTTGATCATGCTTGGTTGCTGAGTGACGTGGTGCGGTTTGATGAGGAGCTCAGCCTGCGGGGGACAAAACGGCCATTCAATCGTGTTCTTGCCTTGGACCTGCGCGATGATCTCGTCCTCCTCCGATCCTTCCGCCGGGGCATGGAGGACGATCATCGGATCCTTCGGATCAAGCAAACAGGTGGAATCATACCCGGCCTGACGGTGCTGCTCCGGTTTAAAGAGAGGCACCTTATGAGCCCCGGTGGAAAACACCGTATCCCCATCGCGAATCGGCCCGTCGGGGGCGAGCGAAAACAGCAGCATCGGCGTCAACAGAATCACGGCTGCTGCGGCTGCAATAGACCACAGCGGCGGCTCGGCTCCCTGCCGAGAGGTCTGTTTGACCGGTTTCATACCTGCCGGCTGCCTCCATGCGATAGGGCTTGCATCCCCGCGGAAACTGTTTCACACTCACGCCCCCGCACCGGGGTCATCTTACTCGATGCGAAGGAGAAAGGCGCGTGACGACAGTCTCCATGGTGTATTGTCCAATGTGCTCCGGTAGCGCCAAGCGAGTGACTCGTCATGGTTGGCGTGATTTCGTGATGCGTGTGATCGGGTTTTATCCGTTTCGATGTACCCTGTGCCTGTATCGCTTTCGCTTGCGCCGCCGTACGTGATGCCGGCTCGGGCATGGCGCTTGTTCGAAGGAATCCCGGTGTGTGCGGATTTGCCTCAGCTGTCGGTCATCCAATGTCGTGGAAACTTGACTTGCATCGCCCTGAGGTCTTCAGTAGGATTCTTCCTTTGGTTGTTGTCTATCTGGCTTCTGCGCGGGTGAGTAGGGGATATGTCATACTGCGGTAAGTGCTCCGGGTATACAAAACGTTCGCGCCGTCAGGGGCTGTTAGATTTTTTCTTTTTCCTGATCGGCTACTATCCATACCGCTGTTTGCGATGTGGTCGGCGTACCCATCTGCGCCAGCGCGTCTGATCGTTCCTTTCCTTTCTGCTCGTCCCTCAAGATTTCCAGCGAAGGCCATGTAACCTGCCGTGACAACGGTAGGCTGGCGCTGATTTCGAACTGGACAGGCGGTGCTGCACAGATGGACCGCTATAGCAGATCCTCCTCAGCATCGCTTACGGCGGCCTCAGTGGAGCCGGTGTCCGCTTTCAGGTCAGAAAAGTTGAAGAGTGAACGATCCAGAAGCAGGGAGGGAGCGATGTTCCCCAGGGCGGCGAACATGCTGTCGTTGGAGCCGGGAAAACGCTGATTCCAGTCTTGTAGCATCTGCTTGACCTGTTTACGTTTCAAATCTTCCTGCGACCCGCAGAGGTCGCAGGGGATGATCGGAAACTGAAGCAGGGCGGCATAACGGGCCAGGTCCCCCTCTTTCACATAGGCCAACGGTCGAATCACCACATGGCGGCCGCTTTTGGAACGTAATTTCGGCGGCATCGCCTTCATCTTGCCCGTGAAGAAGAGATTCAATAGAAGGGTTTCGAGAATATCGTCGCGATGATGTCCTAACGCGATTTTGGTCGCGCCCAATTCCGTGGCCAGGCGATACAGATGGCCGCGGCGCAGGCGAGAGCAGAGCGAGCAGGTGGTTTGCCCTTCCGGAATCAACCGTTTGACGACGGAATAGGTATCGCGCGTTTCAATGTGAAAGGGGATCCCGCGGCGAGTGAGATACTCCGGTAGCACATGGGCGGGGAATCCCGGCTGCTTTTGATCCAGATTGACGGCAATGATGTCGAAATGAATCGGGGCCCTGCTGCGTAGCGACAGCAGAATTTCCAAGAGCCCGTAACTGTCCTTTCCTCCCGAGAGACACACCATGACCTTGTCGCCATCCTCAATCATGCGGTAATCCGCAATGGCTTGCCCCACGAGACGGCAGAGGCGAGTCTCGACCCGTTCGATCTCTTCGGATTGTGCGGGTGGGCCTGCGGGGGACGGAATGGGTTTGATGCTCGTCGGTTGCATGGCCAGGCATTCTAGCTCAAGAAGGGGCGCGAATGGGATAGGCTGAATGCCCATCGAGGCTGACGCTGAATTCAGTGACTTCTACGGTCGATTCCCCCCTTACGACGCCGGCGTGAATCACGTCCCTTTATCATCATCGGGCCGGGTTCACTTTCTCCAAGGGTTTTCCCTGATCCTCGAAGCGACTCGTCGTGGACGGGGCAGCACAATTTTTTCGAACTGCTATAGTTGAAACAGCACAAAAGGGCGCCGGACGGGGCTTTTTGGTGGTTGCACGATGGGGCGGACACAGATTCATCGACGGCAGAGGCCCGGAGCGGGCGATCAGGCGCCGGTGTGGGCCGATTGGACCGACGAACAGCTGCTCGATCTCCGCATGTGTGATCTGGATGTGCGCCTCGAGGGCACCTTCTACCAGCAGCCGATCGAGCAATTGTATCGTGAATTGGAGGCGCGCCGGCTGGTCTTCAGGCCGCACTTCTGGCTATCGGATGAATGGTTTACGCCGGACGGGGTCCCGGGCATTGCGGTGCCGTTTTATCTCGCGCATCCGCGGCTGGCGAAGTTGGAAGCCAGTCAAATGCTTGAAGTGGAAGGCGGGACCCACGACTGGTGTATGCGCATCCTGCGCCATGAGGCCGGCCATGCGATTGAAAATGCGTTCTTGCTGCGGCGGCGCCGCCGCCGTCAGAAACTTTTCGGCCGCTCCTCCCAACCCTATCCAGAATATTACACCCCGCGGCCCTATAGCCGGAGTTTCGTGCGCCACCTGGATGTCTGGTACGCGCAGAGTCATCCTGATGAAGACTTTGCTGAAACATTTGCCGTGTGGCTGGATGCCGAGTCGCTCTGGAAGGAGCGCTACCGTGGTTGGCCGGTCATGAAGAAGCTGGATTTCATGGAACGGCTCATGGGTGAACTCGCCGGCGTGGCGCCGATGGTCACGGGCCGGCAACAACTGGATCCGTTGCCTCGCCTCTACAAGACCCTGCGAGACCACTATGAGGAAAAGCGGAAGCACTACGGAATCGGCCGGACCTCCTCCTACGACACCGACTTGAACAAATTGTTTTCGGCCGGGCCCGCCTATGCCAAAAATCCCAGCGCCGCCGAGTTTCTCCGTCGAACGAGGAAGGAAATCCGCCGGCGGGTCGCTGAGTGGACGGGAGAGTATCAATACACGATCGATCAGGTCTTGGAGGGGATGATCGAACGGTGCCATGCGTCGAAATTGCATCTGATCCAGCAGAAGGAACAGGCCAAACTCGACTTCGCGATCCTGCTGACCGTGCAGACCATGAGTTACCTGCACAGCGGAAGACACAAGGTGGCGTTATGAGACGAATGCGAGTACTCGTGCTCATGCATAAGGATCTGGTCCCGCCGGAGCAACTCAACGGTCAGGATCTGGAAGCCGCCGCGTGGAAAACCGAATATGACGTGGTCTCGACCCTCCGCAAACTTGGCCATGATGTGCAGGCGCTCGGTGTGAAAAGTGACCTGGAAGTCATTCGCGCGGCGGTGGAGGACTGGAAGCCGCACATTGCCTTCAATCTGTTGGAAGAGTTCGACGGCCTGGCGGTGTACGACCAAAATGTCGTGTCCTATCTCGAATTGATGCGGATTCCATACACCGGCTGTAACCCGCGCGGACTCATGCTGGCGAGGGATAAGGCTTTAGCCAAACAGGTGATGTCGTACCATCGGATTCCCTATCCGGAGTTTATGGTCGTTCCGCTTCACCGCATGGTGCGCCGGCCGAAATATCTGCCCTTCCCGTTGATCGTGAAGTCGATCACCGAAGAAGCGTCGCTGGGCATTTCGCAGGCCTCCATCGTTGACGATGACGAGAAGTTGCGCGAGCGGGTGGCCTTCATTCATGACAATGTCGGAACCGGAGCTCTCGTCGAACGGTATATCGAAGGGCGGGAATTGTATGTCGGCGTGATGGGCAACGCGCACTTGCAAGTGTTTCCGGTTTGGGAATTGGTGATGGACAAAATGCCGGATGAGTCACGGCGCATCGCGACCCAACGCGTGAAATGGAGCCGAAAATACCAGGACAAATACGGCATCCGTTCATGCGAAGCGAGGAATTTGCCCGAACGGTGTGGTCGACCATATTCAGCACCTGGCCAAGCGCGTCTACCGCGCCTTGGGACTGAGCGGCTATGCGCGCATCGACATGCGGATGGACCAAGCGGGAACCGTCTATGTGATTGAAGCCAATCCGAACCCTCAGATCGCCAGCGGCGAAGACTTTGCCGATTCGGCCGAAAAAGCCAACCTCGCCTACAAAGACCTGCTGCAGGAATTGTTGCACGTGGGGCTCAGGTGGCGTCCCGCCCAAGCCGCGTAAGCCGCTCCTGAAACGGCTCTCCAGCGTCGTTCTCGCCTCGCTCCGCAGCTCAACATACCGCAAGGGTACGCCTCGCCTCCTCGCTTGGCCGCGGCCTTGCTGGAAAGTCGTTTAAGCGGCGGCAAATATGGTATCGCTTCGCTCATACTCTCAACGTACTGCGCTCGAGTACGCCTGGGGCCCTCGTCCTTACATTTCACCATGCACAACGTTCTTGTTGGCGGGACGAAGGCTACGGTCCCCAGCGAATGCCGAAGAGGAGGGCCACGCTGGTGTTGTCGTTGGGGATGGGCGGCGACAGGGTGATATGGTGCAAGTTCACCATGAGGGTGGTGGAGAAGGCGATTTTCGGTCCGACCTGATATTCCAGCGACATGCCCAGGGGAATGAAATGGCTGGTGTCGTTGCGGTCGATTTTTGCGGGGCCGCTGCCGCGATTGAGATCGGCATGCAGGATACCCAGTCCGGCAAAGGGCACCAGGTTGAAGCCACTATTCAAACGGAGATGGTACTTGGCCACGCCGGCCACCCCGATTTGCGTGAGATCGCCGACCGGGGTGAAGAGGGCCATCCCGCCAAATGAAAAATTCGGATCCATGTAGTAATCGAGACCAAATCCCATCGCGAAGGTCGTGTTGTTCGTTGTGCCGGTCCAGAGACCGAGATCGGTCGCAAAGCCCCAATGCGCATCCTGCGGATCGGCCGGTTGGGCGCTGCAAGGCCACAACAGGCCTGTGAAGGTAAGGCTGACAAGAAAGAGGTGAAGCCGTTGTCTGTACGTCATAGTCCTAGCGGCTACAGGTGATGGGCTGTATGTAGCATAGGCCTTTGCCGCGGACAAGCGAACGCGGCTCGTGGCCGGACTTGCGTGAGGGTTGTCAATGCACTCGCGGCTCCCGTATCCTGACCCACCTGAGGGAGGAACCGCATGAAAAAAGAACCCATGACACCGGCTCAGGCTGCGGATGCCTTGTACAAATTGATTCCGCGCCGGATTACCGTGGAGATGTTGAGCGACTACGGAATTCAGGGTGAGGAAGCGCATGAGGACGCCATGACGCGCGAGCTGCTGTCCTTTACTCTTTACTGGGTCTTGGCCGCCATCGATGCACACATTCCGCGTAAGTATCGCGATCTCGTGTTTCATCGCGTAATGGACCTGATTCGCACCGATTGGGAGAACGAGTACAAGCTCGGGGCGGTGAAGTGGGAGGAATACCTGGATGAAGTGGAAGACCGCCGCGCCCGGTATGCGCCGGTAGGGGATTACGAAGGAGGCGCCATCGCAGCATCCGAAGAAATCTCAGATCTGCTTGAAACCGAAGGGCTGATCCAACCCGAAGATCGGCCGAAGTTGCTGGTCTTGCTGCCCGATCTCGTGCCGCTGGATAAGTATCAGGAACTATTGAGCCAGTGTGTGTAAGCCTCCACGTACGACGCGACCAGCCTTGGCCCGCACTTCCTGCGGCGTGAGAGACCTCACGCAGATTGTTCGCCCCAGCGCCTGGGGCGAACGTTGTCACAGGTAGCGGTGTGACAGCACCTTGCCGGTATTGTCGAGCTCGTAGAGCAACGGCGCGCCGGTGGGAATGTTGAGTTCCAGCACCTGTTCACGGGTCAGCTGTTCGAGCTGCATGACCAGAGCCCGTAGACTGTTGCCGTGGGCGGCGATGAGGATGGTCTCCCCCTTGTGTACATAGGGTCGGATACGGCTCTCATAATACGGCAGGACCCGCTCCGCTGTATCCTTCAGACTTTCTCCTCCCGGAGGGCGCACGTCGTAACTGCGCCGCCAGATTTTGACCTGTTCGTCGCCGAACTGCTTGGCCGTCTCGGCCTTGTTCAGTCCCTGTAACTCGCCGTACATGCGCTCATTCAGCGCCTTGTCTTTTTCGACGGGAATGTTCGTCTGTCCGATCGCTTCGAGAATGTAGCGCAGGGTTTCGTTGGCCCGGGCCAGGACGGAGGAAAAGGCGCGATCGAAGGTGAACCCTGCCAGCTTTTTGCCCGCAGCTTTCGCTTCTTCGATGCCCTTGGCGGAGAGGGGGACGTCCACCCAGCCGGTGAAACGGTTTTCCAGATTCCACTGCGACTCGCCGTGACGAATGAGAACCAGTTTACTCATCGTGCTTCGTCTCCTTGTCCGAAGGGATACGACCCTGTCGCGACAGGTTATGCGATTTCCCCTTCACCCTGTCAAGGTCTCTGGTTTCGCAAACACACATCGGCGTGAGTGGCTCGGTTGCAATCAGCAGTGGCAGTCAGTACCATGCCGCCGGTTTCCCTGTAATGTTTTCACCCCTGGAACCTCTCGATGCCGGATGTCTCCCCCTCGGACTGGGCTTCCCTGCAACAGTGGTGGCAGGCGATGGGCCGTCGCCTGCAGGTCGAGGATCGCGTCGAGGCGTTTTTCCGCCGCGCGCTGGGGACCAGTCAAGCCCTAGCAGGCGTGGTGCAGGTCGGCGGGAAGGTTGAATACATCCTCTTTGTGCTGGTGCGCTACTGGATTCCCGTCGTGCTCCCGCCTCCGGGACGGGAACGGGCCTCCAAGGGGGACCCGGACTACTGGTTGGAATCCGAACAGATTTTGAAGGCGGCCGCAGTACGCTTGAGGGAACTGAAGCCGCTCATCGAGCTGCTGACGGCGAGCAATCCCTTGAGTGCCGGCACGGCTGAGCCGCCGGCTGCCAGACCACCGATGGTGGAGGTCGAACTCGCCAATATGCTGCAGGGGATTGCGGAATCTGCCGGAAGCTACGGAGGTCCGGATTACACGTCGGTGATCAAAACCTTCGATCCCGTCCCCTTGCGCCAGACCCAGCCGTTTAAACACAACAAAAAGAACAGTGCCGAGTTGTGGGTAGTCTTCCTGTTGCGCGAGCATTTCCGCAGCCTCGGGCTGGGCAAAGATCGCTACTGGCCCTTGGTGGCCGGTCTCTGCGCGGCTGCCGGGATCGCCAACCCCAACGGACAGGCCTACGGCCCGGACGAGCTGAAGTCGTGGTGGCAGAAGAACTGGCCTCGTACCTATACCCAGTTGGAGCAGACGCAGGCGGCGCCCGATCTCAGCGGAGCGGCCTATCAGCAGGATTTTGATTGGTTCGTGTCCTGGCTCGAGTGGCAGCGGCAGCGCTTGTCTGAATAAGAAGGCCTGTGCGCCGTGGCTCGGCATTGATGGTGTTTGACCCGGTCTTCGAGTGGCGCAATGGCAGTATGGCAATTTCAAATCGAGTTAGTGCCGCAAGGAGTTGCAAAGGCGAACTCATTGCGCCCCGGCATGATTCTTACCCGAGAACAACGAGAAGCCATTGTGTGGTGGAGGGATCAGCGATTACCCGTTGCCCTATTGAGTGACGTGAAAAAGATGCTTCCTTCGGGGAAGGCATGGTCGAAAGATCTCGAAGTACTCGGCAACCTCGAGACATCATGTCTAGAGATCTGGCGCGAGGGGGATCTTCCTGTAGAAGTCTATTTTCGATTTGACGTGAGGGAGTTATCGGTCGAATTGCTTGAGACTGCGGTACGGTTTTGCCGAGATCTTGAGTGCTGGCTCATCACCGACAGCGGAAAAGTGATAGAGCCGATATTCTCCGTGATGAAAGAGGAAATCGGAGAATCACCCGCATACCAGTTTGTCAAGGATCCAATTAACTTCATCTCTCGCCGCACGTAAGGGCGTAAAACCTCACGGTGAGAGTCGTGACCGATATGAGCCGAACGCCGGAGTAGGCGCCCGCTGACGATGGCTTAGACGCGGGTCAGGCCGGCAGGGTGCGGTTTTGCGGGAGTCCCTTTCGATCCGTCCGGTGGGCCTTCCTTGAACATCGCGACGACCAGCCCGATTTTCAGGACGAGCAGCCCGACGCCGACCCACACGACATAGGGTTGTACGCCACCCAATTCTCCTAGCATCTGCTCGCGTGTTTCTCCCCCCGTGGCCCGCTCGCTTTTAATTTTGGCGAGCTGTTCCTTGGCATGCCAAAAATAGATGTAGTTGGCGCTGCCTCCCGCAATGACTCGCCAAACGATGTCGGCGGACAGGTCCTGGGTGATGTAAAAGGCCATGGCGGGCCCGATCGCATAGATGAGCGCGTACACATACATTTTCCGGTACAGAAACCAGAGAAATGGCTCGAAGACGAAGGCCGGCCAGTGCCAGGTCAACGCGAATTGCGGTCCGCCCGGGCCTGAGAATTTCTTGAAGGTCTCCAGGTATCGGTCGGCATTAGGGCCAATGAAGGCTTTCAAGAGTTCCGTATCGGTCTGAGGAGCGTCCTGTTCCGTCTCGCTCATGGCAGCGCGAGCTTCGAGCGCAAAGGGTGCTCCGCACTGGTGACAAAAGCGGGCATCGTCACGGTTTTCTTGCCGGCATTGCGTGCAGGATTTCATATCGTCCCCTTATCCCATTCGCCATCTCTTCCCGTCAAGGGACGCCTCTGCGAACACCCCCGTGCGATCCAACCGTCTGCCGCGCTGGGAGCCGCGAATGGCCGCTGGTTCGGTTGCTTTCACCTGTGCCCTATGATAGCTTCGCCGACTCACGATGGGAGAGGTGCGTCATGCCGACTGGTGAGTTGCGTCTCAATGCCGAACAGTACCTGATGAATACCTACCAGCGTCAGCCGATTTCGATCGTGCGAGGACGTGGCTCGAAGGTCTATGACCTGGAAGGCCGGGAGTACATCGATTTTGTGGCCGGCATTGCGGTGAATGTACTTGGGCATGGACATCCGGATCTGGTGCTCGCCATTCAGAAACAGGCGCAGCATCTGCTCCATACATCGAATCTTTATTACACCGAGCCGCAAGTGCGGCTCGCCCAGACCCTCGTCGAACATTCGTTTGCGCAGAAGGTGTTTTTCTGCAACAGCGGCGCGGAAGCGAATGAAGCGGCGATCAAGCTGGCCAGAAAATATTCGCACGACAAATATGGCGCCGACCGTCACGAGATCATCACGATGACGAGTTCGTTTCACGGGCGCACGATGGCCACGCTAACGGCCACCGGGCAGGACAAAGTCCAAAAGGGATTTGCTCCGTTGATGCCGGGCTTTTCCTATGTGCCGTTTAATGATCTCTCGGCCGTCGAACGAGCGATCACGCCCCGGACCGCGGCCATCATGCTGGAGCCGATTCAGGCCGAAGGCGGAGTGCATGTGGCGGAACGAGGCTACCTGCAGGGCCTCAGAGAGTTGTGCCGGGAACGTGATGTTCTGCTGATATTTGATGAGGTACAAACCGGCATCGGCCGGACGGGTACCCTCTTTTGTTATGAGCAATTCGGGATGCAGCCGGACATTATGACCCTGGCGAAAGGCCTTGGCGGTGGAGTGCCGATCGGCGCCTGCCTCGCTACGGACAGTGTCGCTCGTGCCTTCGGTCCCGGTACCCATGCCTCGACGTTCGGCGGGAATCCATTGGCCTGTGCTTCCGCGCTAGCCGTATTGCGGGTCTTGCTGGACGGCAAGATTTTGGAGCAGGGCCGGCGGATGGGCGAGTATCTGGCGAAAGGCCTGGCGACCTTGAAAGAGCGGCATCGCTGCGTCAAAGAGGTGCGCGGCATGGGGCTGTTGCAGGGCATGGAATTGGACTTCGACGGCAAGACCGTTGTCGCCGATTGTCTGGCGCGAGGGATATTGATCAACTGCGTTGGAGATCGGGTGCTGCGTTTTGTGCCCGCGCTCATCATTACGGAGCGCGAGATCGATCGCCTCCTGGCCTCGCTCTCACAAATTTTGAGTCAACGAACCACTTCAACCCATTAGTTGTGCGTGGCGCGTATGTTGCGGCGTCTTCGTTCGGTCAGCTCCCCGGGCCGGCCTCGGGAAAGATTTTCTGGATTTGCTCTCGATTCCCACCGAAGAGCTGACGGGATTGCTGCGCCTTGCGGCCCAGCTGAAACTCAAACAACGGCGCGGCGTGTCTCATCCCCTGCTGCAAGGCCGCATGTTGGGGTTGCTCTTTCAGAAGCCGTCAACCCGCACGCGTGTGTCGTTCGAAGCGGGCATGAACCAACTTGGCGGCCAGGCGATGGTGTTGCCCATGGGCGACATCCAATTGTCCCGCGGGGAGAGCATCGCCGATACGGCTCACGTGTTGTCGCGGTACCTCGACGCGATTGTCCTGCGGACGTTTGATCATGCCATCGCGGAGGAATGGGCGCGAGAAGCGAGCATTCCCATCATCAACGGGCTCACCGATCTGAATCATCCCTGCCAGGCCTTGTCCGATCTGTTGACGATCCAGGAGAAGAAGCGACGGCTGAAGGGCATCAAGCTCGCTTACGTTGGAGATGGGAACAATGTCACGAATTCGCTCATCGAGGCTGCCGCCAAGATGGGCATGACCATCGCGGTGGGCTGTCCGCCCGGCTATCAGCCGGACCGGCGTATTGTAGATTTGTCGCTGGCCGAAGCAGAGCGGACTGGGGCGGTCATTGAAATCGGCTCCGACCCCTGTGTGGCCGTCAAGGGTGCGGACGTCGTCTATACCGATGTCTGGATCAGCATGGGACAGGAACGGGAGCAGGCCAAGCGCCTCAAGACCCTCGCGCCCTATCAGCTCAATGCGCGCCTGTTGAAATGCGCGAAGCCCGATGCGCTGGTGATGCATTGCCTGCCTGCCCATCGCGGGGAAGAAATCAGCGCCGAAGTATTGGATGGCCCGCAGTCCGTCGTGTTCGATCAAGCCGAGAACCGGTTGCACATGCAGAAGGCGATCTTGGTCAGGCTCCTCGGAAAGAAAACCGCCGGGAAGACGTAAGGAAAAGGAGTGGTATGAGTCAGTCGTCGTACAAGAAAGTGGTGCTGGCCTATTCTGGCGGATTGGACACCTCAGTCATTCTGAAATGGCTGGAGGAAGTCTATGGCTGCGAAGTGGTGGCCTTTTGCGCCGATCTCGGGCAAGGCGAAGATTTGAAGGCCATTAAGAAAAAGGCGCAGTCCCTGGGTGTGAAGAAAGTGTATGTCGAGGATTTGCGGGAGACGTTTGTCAAGGATCACGTATTTCCGATGTTGCGCGGGAATGCAATCTACGAGGGAAGCTATCTCTTAGGCACGTCCATTGCGCGCCCGCTCATTGCCAAACGGCAAATCGAGATTGCCGCCAAGGAAGGCGCTGCAGCCGTCTGCCACGGGGCAACGGGCAAGGGCAACGACCAGGTCCGGTTCGAGCTGACGTACATGGCGCTGCATCCGCAGATCAAGATCATCGCCCCATGGCGGGAATGGACCATGCGCTCGCGGCGAGAGCTGATCGAATATGCGGAGAAGCACGGCATCCCGGTCACCGCGACCAAGGCCAAGCCCTACAGCATGGACATGAACCTGTTCCATACGAGTTATGAAGGGGGCATTCTGGAGGATCCGTGGGAAGCCCCGCCGGAAGAAATTTTCGTCATGTCCGTCTCGCCGGAACGGGCGCCTGCCAAGGCGCGTGAAGTCGAGATCGACTATGTCGCGGGCAACCCGGTGGCTGTGGATGGCAAGAAGATGAGCCCGGCTGCGCTCCTGGGTCACCTGAACAAGTTGGGCGGCGAGCATGGTGTCGGGCGTGTCGATCTGGTGGAAAACCGCTATGTCGGCATGAAGTCCCGCGGGGTCTATGAAACGCCAGGCGGGACCATTCTGCATGCGGCGCATCGGGGATTGGAATCGCTGACGATGGATCGGGAAGTGCTGCATTTGCGGGATAGTCTCATTCCGCGCTATGCAGAGCTGATCTATTACGGATATTGGTATGCTCCCGAGCGTGAAATGCTGCAGGTAGCGCTCGATGAAGCCCAAAAGGATGTCACGGGCACCGTTCGTGTGAAGCTCTACAAAGGAACCTGTACGGTTGTTGGACGAAAGTCTCCCCGCTCGTTGTATCGCTTGGACATGGCGACGTTCGAGGAGGACGAAGTGTACCGGCAGAAAGATGCAGAGGGATTCATTCGTCTGAACGCACTCCGGCTGGCGATTCGCGCACAACGCAGGAAGAGGCCGGGCAGGTAATGGCGAAATCCACACCTCCCGGCACTCGCGGGCGCATGTCGGCGCGTGCTCCTCAACGGGCGGGCCGGGCTTTGCCAAAAGGGAAGGCCTGGGGCGGCCGGTTTGCCGAGCAAACGGACCGTTTAGTCGAGCAGTTCACGTCGTCCATCGCCTACGACCGGCGACTGTATCCCTATGACATCCAAGGCAGCATCGCGCACTGCAAAACCCTCGAGCGGGCAGGCGTTCTGAGCGGCCGCGAGTCGTCACAGCTCGTGCGAGGCTTACAGTTGGTGAAGGTGGAATCCTGGATGGGGGACGGTTTCCATTCTCGCCGCAGGATGAAGACATCCACATGGCCATCGAGCGGCGGTTGACGGAGCTGATCGGACCCCTGGGGGAGAAGCTCCCACACAGGCCGAAGTCGCAACGACCAGGTGGCGTTGGATCTGCGCTTGTTCTTGCGCGATGTCTTATCGACCTTCATGAAGCAGGTGCAGGAATTCCGGCGGGTGCTGGTGGGACAGGCGCGGGCGAACCTCGATGTCGTGATGCCAGGCTATACACACTTGCAGCGTGCCCAGCCGGTGCTCTTGGCCCATCATTTTCTGGCCTATGTCGAAATGCTCGATCGGGATCGGACGCGGCTTCACGATTGTCGCCAACGGCTCAATGTCATGCCGTTGGGATCGGGGGCTCTCGCGGGATCGAACTATCCGGTGGACCGTCGATATACGGCCGCGCTGCTTGAATTTCCGTCGGTCACACAAAACAGCCTCGACGCCGTGTCGGATCGCGACGCCGTCGTGGAAGTGCTGAGTACGTTGTCCCTGATCATGATGCATCTCTCGCGGTTGAGTGAAGAGCTGATTCTCTGGGCTTCGCAGGAGTTTCGCTACGTGGACCTGCCTGATACCTTTTGTACCGGCAGCAGCATGATGCCGCAAAAAAAGAATCCTGATGTGCCGGAGTTGGTTCGCGGCAAAACCGGGCGGGTCTATGGTCATTTAATGGGAACGCTGACGCTGCTGAAAGGCCTGCCGCTCAGTTACAACCGGGATTTGCAGGAAGATAAGGAAGCGCTGTTCGATGCCGTGGATACGACCGGACAATCACTGGTCCTCTGCACCGAGCTGGTGCGGCGGCTGGCCGTCAATCGAGACGTCCTGGCTGAGGCGGCCGAAGGTGGTGGCATGTTGGCGACGGAACTGGCGGACTATCTCGTGACGACGGGGGTCCCGTTCCGGGAGGCCCATTCCATTACTGGCCAGATTGTGCGATTCTCACTCGAGAAGCAGCGGCCGCTTCAACGGCTGACGCTCAAAGAGTTGCAGGGGTTTTCATCGCACTTTAGAGCTGATGTGCTGAGCTGTCTGACGATGCGCGGCGCGATCGACCGGAAAGCTCAGATCGGCGGGACGGCGCGGCATCGTGTGGAAGCGAGGATCAGGGAGCTCGAAAAGGCGCTGAAGGGATGATGCCCGCCGGTGCAAGGCGTGCGGCCATTCAGTCACCTGTCCTATTAGCAACGCTATTACTCGTCGTTCTGGCGGGATGCGGGGTTTTGGGTGCGCCGATTCCACCGGAGGATGTCGGAGTGGCACCCGTGATCGAACGACAGTTGAGACGGGAAGGGCTGTTAGCATCCGGCGCGAGTGTTCGGGGTTCAGCCTCGCGGCCGAGCGCTCCGAGCGGACTGACGATTGAAGAGGCACCGATTCCACCGGATCCGGATCCACTGCCGGTTTCGCCATGGAGGACGATGGGGACCAGGTAAGCGCAGGACTGTCACCAATTCCACGCGAATCCCTTCGCCGCGACGGTCCGACACGCTTGTTACCGGCCAGTTCAGAATTGTTGATCGAGGATTATTATCATGCATGACTTTCAATATCGGAATGGCGAATTGTACTGTGAAGATGTGCCGCTTTCGCGTATTGCGAAAGAAGTGGGCACACCCTGTTATGTGTATAGCCACCACACGTTAGTCCGCCACTTCCGCGTGTACGATGGTGCGTTTAACAACATTCCCCACATTGTCGCCTTTGCGATGAAGGCCAATTCGAACCTGGCGGTCCTTCGGCTCATGGCGAAGGAAGGGAGCGGGGTGGATATCGTGTCAGGTGGGGAGCTCTTCCGGGCCCTGAAGGCGGGCGTGCCGGCCTCGAAGATCGTCTTTGCCGGAGTCGGGAAAAAACCGGAAGAAATTCGCGATGCGCTGAAGGCCGACATTCTCATGTTTAATGTCGAATCGTCCGCGGAGTTGCAGGCCATCAATGAGGTGGCGGCATCCATGGACCTGAGGGCACGGGTGGCCTTGCGGATCAATCCCGATATCGACCCGAAGACGCACCCGTACATTTCCACTGGTTTGAAAAAGAGCAAGTTCGGCATTGCAGCCGATCGTGCCATCGAAGAGTTCAAGAATGCGGCGGCATTCAGCCATATCAAAGTGGTTGGGCTACATGCCCACATCGGATCGCAATTGACGCAAGTGACCCCGTTTGTGGAGTCGTTAAAGAAAGTGTTAACGATGGTGCAGACGCTGGCAGAGCAAGGGATACCCCTCCGGTATGTGAATATCGGTGGCGGTTTAGGTATTACCTATTCCGATGAGACGCCTCCGGAACCGAAAGACCTGGCCGAGGCCATTTCTCCACTCGTGCGCGATTTGAAGTGTGTGCTGATCATGGAGCCTGGCCGCGTGATTGTCGGGAATGCCGGAGTGATGCTGACGAAAGTGTTGTATGCCAAGGACGGCGAAGCCAAACGATTCTTGATCGTGGATGCGGCGATGAACGATTTGATTCGTCCCAGCCTCTATGATGCGTATCACGATATTCGGCCAGTGTATGAGAAGGTGACGCATGGGGAGAAGAAAACCGTTGATGTCGTGGGCCCCGTATGCGAATCAGGAGACTTTTTGGCGAAGGATAGGGTCATGCCGGCAATGGGAGCCGGTGAGCTAATGGCCGTAATGAGTGCCGGCGCCTACGGGTTTGTCATGTCCTCGAATTATAATTCGCGCCCTCGCGTCCCGGAGGTCCTGGTGCACGAAGGGCAGTATCATGTGATTCGGTCGCGTGAGACATACGAAGACCTGGTTCGAGGCGAGCACGTGCCGGAGTTCCTTTCGTAAGTCGGGCTTTTATTCTCTTCCTTGATGGAGTGCCCCATGTTTACAGGGTCTTTAGTTGCCATTGTGACGCCGTTCAAAAACGGCAAGCTCGATGAGCGCGCGCTCGGTGACCTCATCGAATGGCAAATCACCAGTGGCACCCACGGGATTGTTCCCTGCGGGACCACCGGCGAATCGGCCACACTGACGCATGCTGAGCACGATCGTGTGGTGGCCTTCACCGTGGAGGTCGTGAGACGCCGCGTCCCGGTGGTTGCGGGAACAGGATCCAATAGTACCGAAGAAGCGATTGCATTGACGAAACATGCCAAAGCGGCTGGCGTGGATGGCGCACTCCTGATCACGCCGTACTACAACAAGCCCACACAAGAAGGCCTGTTTCTGCATTACAAGGCAGTGGCTGAAGCGGTTGACCTTCCGCTCGTTGTCTACAATATCCCCGGTCGGACCGGTGTGAATATGATGCCTTCCACCATCGCTCGCCTGACGGTCTGTCCGACGGTGGTTGCAATTAAGGAAGGAAGCGGGGCGGTTCAGCAGGCGTCAGAAATCATTCAGCTCTGCGGGGAACGATTGACCATCTTGGCGGGGGACGATGCATTGACCCTGCCGATGATGGCGGTTGGCGGGAAGGGTGTCATTACGGTCACGGCCAATCTCGTTCCGACGAAGATGGCCCAATTGGTCAATGCATTTCGTGACGGACGACTCGAGACCGCACGTGCGCTGCATTACGAGCTGTATCCCCTTTTTACGGCCTTGTTTTATGAGACCAACCCCATTCCCGTCAAAGAAGCATTACATCTGATGGGCAGGATCGCGCCTGAAATACGGCTGCCGCTATGCCCCATTGGAAATGACAATAAGGCAAAACTGCTGACTGTGCTGAAGGCCGCTCGCCTGGTGTAGTTGGTCGGTTCGTTCTGAAGGATGATGCCATGATCAAGGTTGTTATCACTGGGGCTGCTGGACGAATGGGTTCTCGTCTCGTGTCCTTGGTCAAAGATTCAGCATTTCTGACATTGGCTGGAGCTGTAGAAAGCAAAGGCCATCATGCTCTGGGTGAGGATTCGGGGGAAGTGGCCGGCTGCGGACGGACAGGCGTGCCGATCGTCGAAGATCTTTCAAGCCTGATGGACCGGGGGGAAGTGGTCGTGGATTTTACGACTCCTGCGGCGACGCTCGGCCATTTAAGAATCGTCGCTCAGCACCGTCGCGGAATTGTAGTTGGAACGACTGGATTTTCCCCATCTGAATTGGACGAACTTCGAAGTGTGAGTAAGCAAATTCCATGTGTGTTCTCTCCCAATATGAGCGTGGGAGTGAACGTCATCTACAAAGTGATCGCGGAAATGGCGAAAACACTTGGCGAAGACTATGACATCGAAGTCATCGAAGCGCACCATCGGCTCAAGAAGGACGCTCCCAGCGGTACGGCTCTCAAAATGGCGGAAGTCCTGGCACGAGCAGTTAACAGGGACCTGGGGCAAGTTGGTGTATATGCGCGAAAGGGACTGATCGGTGAGCGAAAAAAAGGAGAGATTGGCATCCAGACCATTCGCGCCGGCGACATTGTCGGAGACCACACGGTGATGTTCGGGACCATGGGCGAACGGATCGAACTCACGCATCGTGCCAGCAGTCGGGATACGTTTGCGCGAGGTGCATTACGGGCAGCGCGATGGCTAGTGAAGCAGCCGGCAGGTCTTTACGATATGCTGGACGTGTTGAGTCTCAAGTAGCCGGTTTTGCAATGAATTTTGTCCCTTTCGAAGGCGTACGGATGTTACCGCACGAGGAAACGCCGGCGAATTCCGTTCCTTTTCACCATTCGAACTAGTCAGAACGGAAGAATGAGGAGTATTGATCCTTGGAATTCTGACGCAACTGTCAGTTGGCTCTGTACGTCGGCCTGGTGAAGAGGAGGCTTATCGTGCAATGGGGTGGTACAGGAGTCCAGAGGAGGACGGTACTCTGTAGAAGGTGAGTCCCTGTCACCTCCTACTCATCGCATGTGAGCGCTCGATTGTTACTGCAGCGGGTCAATGTCTTGAGGTTATCGGTCTCGGTTCCGCATCAGCTGCTTTTCGGCGGCCACAGTTTAGGCAAGCCAGCACTGTGATAGCCAAACCAGCATTCAGATCAACCGCCCGTTCCGGCAACATTGTTCCGCGGCATTTGTCACATTTATGCATGAATGGCTTATAACATTACGCTGTAGGATAAAACATCCATCTGAAGTACTGTATGAGTAGGGGGAAAAGGCCCTCGTAGCCATAGGAGCATCTGGGCCATTTGGTCCTAGCTAGGCCCTTAAGGGATTGTGCCACCCTCGTAAGTTGTCTAGGTAGCGTTGAGTGAGAGACAGACAGCATGGACATATCGTGGGTGAAGTAGGGGCGCACCGCAATGTATAGACTCTTTTTGATTGTTGTTCTGCTCGTCTTTCTCTACTACCTGATCCGGAGGGCGATTAGAAAAATTGGGCAGGATGGCTCATTGCAAAAAACGAAGGATGGCGGAGTATCAGGCAGCCAAATGGTACAAGACCCCTATTGTCGAGTATTTGTCCCTCGCGAAAATGCCGTGAAAGAAAAAATAGGGGGGCAGACCTATTTTTTTTGCAGCCGCGGATGCGCAGCCGCATTCGAAAAGCAACTCTCAGGCTAACAGCCTGAATAAGTAGAGTCCGAAACCCTATCATCTTTATCAAAGAACAAAATCATCTGGCATTCGTTCGCCTTGAAGTTAAACAGCGGCGGTCCTGCCTTTCCCCCGGCAATTCGATTGTAGGTCCATTTCTCTCCTCCGAAGAAGCGAGTGGTTTTCGCATCCGGAGGCCCCAATTCCTTTTCGATCCACGCGCGGTCTTTCCCTTGATACCGGGTCAACGAATTATCCAAGTAAGGATTATGGCTGCAGGCTCCCACGAGAAGGCCGACTGCTAAAAGCCAAACGGATGCACGCATATGGCTTGTCCTCCTGATTAAGTCCGCTCGGAAGCAGACACACGGCGCAATGTCGAAAACCCACTGCCATCACTATTTTTGATTTATAAAACGAGTCTATCATACGACTGTTGACCCGTTGCCTTGCCTTTGGCTTACTTCTAGAATAAAACGTGACATAAGAACCTCGAAATTTGAAGAGAAAAGAAAGGACTCTTTCATGAAACTCTATCTCGATACCGCCAATGTTAAAGAAATTCAAGAAGGCGCCAACCTTGGGCTTATTGACGGCGTGACCACGAATCCGTCTTTGGTAGCAAAGGAAGGGCGCAGTTTCAAAGAAATGTTGCTGGAAATCTGCAATATGGTCGATGGTCCGATTAGTGCGGAAGTCGTCGGCGTTGAATCCGAGGCCATGATTAAAGAAGGCCGGGATTTGGCAAAGGTCCACAAGAATATCGTCGTAAAAGTTCCGCTCATTCCTGAAGGCCTTCGAGCCACCAAAAAACTTTCCGCGGAAGGCATTCGTGTGAATGTGACCCTGTGCTTTTCTCCCACGCAGGCCCTGCTGGCTGCGAAGGCTGGCGCCTGGTGCGTGTCACCCTTTATCGGCCGGCTTGATGATGTCAGTTCCGACGGAATGGCACTGATCAGACAGATCATCACGATTTACAAAAATTATGAGTATAAAACCCAGGTTCTGGTCGCGAGCGTCAGGCATCCGCAACATGTGGTCGAAGCGGCGCTGGCGGGCGGGCATATTTGCACAATGCCCTATTCGGTGTTTCAGCAGTTGGCTAAACACCCCTTGACCGATATCGGGCTGAAGAAGTTCCTGGCGGACTGGGACGCCATGGGGAAAAAGTAGTTGCTACTAACCCGAGGGGGATCCACGCCGGTTCCCCTCGAGGCGGCTTGCCGCATCCGAAAAAATGCGGTGAAACATGGGTCTGGTCAATTTGCCCGTAAAGGTATTTTGCTGACTTGGATGATAGGAGCCGATTAGGGATACGCCCCAAGGCAACTCATACGCTACGCCATGACCGAACTTCGGCAAGGGCGAGGGAAGTTCGCGCCCTATCTCACGGCACGCTTTCAAATAGTGATCAAACGCAATCTTGCCCAAAACGACGACCACCTGCACGTGCTTCAATAGGCGCAGTTCACCTAGCACAAACGGGCGACAGGCTGTGAACTCATCCGGCGTGGGTTTGTTCGCCGGCGGCGCGCATCGCACGGTTGCGCCGATATAGCAATCCGTAAGAGTAAGGCCATCACCGACATCCGTGGACGTGGCCTGGTTGGCAAATCCGAATCGATGCAAGGCCTCGTACAGCCAATCTCCACTCCGATCGCCTGTGAACACCCTTCCCGTTCGATTCCCTCCATGCGCCGCGGGTGCCAATCCCAAAATATACAGACGGGCACGTGGATCGCCGAATCCCGGAATCGGCTTTCCCCAATACCGCCATTCCCGGTATTGCCGACGCTTCGTGGCCGCAATGGATTCGCGGTAACTGACAAGACGGGGGCATTGAGTGCAGGCAATGATTTCGGCGTTGAGCATTGCGAGTGTCGACATGATCGTGGAGTGTAGCAAACCGACGAGTTTCTTGTCCCCTCAGAGGCTTGTTGATAGCATTGGGCTTTGAGTGTCATGAAAGGATAAGTGCGGGCATGCGGAACAATGATTGGGGTCTTCGGGCGTTCGTTGTTAGTGTCACCATGGTGCTGGGATTGGCACCCTTGTTTGCAGAGGTATCTCTGGATTCGAAAGCGCCAGCGCCTTCTTCGCCGGGATCGAGTGACGAATCCCGCGTCCCCGCACCCGAACGCGGAACAGGCTCCCTAGCAGCCGAACCGGAGGGTGCGCCTGAACTCGAAGACCGGCTCGTCATCCTTCCTGAAATCAAACGCGAGGGCGAGCGCTTTTTCTTAAGTTCATTCAAGCTCCCTGATAAATTGACCTTCGCCGGGCAATCGATTCCACTGGATAATTGGCAGGTGCGTGAGCGCATCGAGTACGAGTTCTATCAATTTCTCGAGGATCAAGGCGAAAGCATTATCCTGGCGAAGCGGACGGGTCGGTGTTTCGCCCCCGCCGAAAAGCAGCTCGCGGATGCCGGGTTGCCGGATGACCTGAAATACATGCTGTTGGTCGAGAGTAAGTGCATCGCCGCCGCCTATTCTCGAGCTAAGGCGTCGGGTCCGTGGCAGTTCATCAACTCAACGGGTAAGCGCTACAAGCTGCACAACGAACGGTGGCTGGACGAACGCCGCAACCTTGAGATGTCCACTGAAGCGGCCATCAAGTACCTTCGTTATCTTCGGGATCTGCAGGGTGATTGGTTTCTGGCCATGGCTTCTTATAATGCGGGCGAAGACCGGGTGCGAAAACTGCTCAAGGAGCAGAACGTGACGGATTTCTGGCGGATGCATGGCCCGCGGGAAACCATGCGCTATGTCGCGCGCATTATTGCGGCGAAGGAAATCTATTCTCAGCCGGAGAAATATCTCGGCTTGACCAAGAAGGATCTCTATCCGCCGCTTGAAACAGAAACGGTGACCGTGACCATTAAGGAGGCCCAGCGCCGGCTGACCTCTATCGCCGAAGAGTACGGTACCTATTTCCTAGAACTGAAGATGCTCAATCCGGAGTTCACGAAGGACTACTTGCCAAAGGGCAGTTATCAGGTTAAGGTGCCGCGACAAACCTGTCCGAACCGCTGTTTCAAGCAAGACAAGCTCCCGTAGTTCGCATGATTACAATCGGCGTCTCCCAGCCTCGCACCAGAGCCCTTCTTGCCAGGCTGTTGGAGGCGGGATTGCACGCGGTCGATCCATACGAAGCCGTGCGGCGCCAGGTCAAGGTCGGGCGCAGGCATCTCACCATCGGTTCCCGACAGTATCCTCTTTTTCAATTTACACGCATCGTCGTGGTCGGCGCCGGGAAGGCGTCGGCCCGCATGGCGCAGGCGCTCGAACACCGGATAGGACCGCGGATCGACGCCGGTTTGGTCGTGGTGAAGTACGGTCATGGCGCGCCGACCAACACCATTCGAATCGTGGAGGCCGGGCATCCCATTCCCGATGTCGCCGGCCTTGAGGCCAGCCGTCAGGTCATGGCGCTGGTCAAGACGCTGACTACGGATGATCTGCTCATCGTGCTTCTGTCCGGTGGTGCCTCGAGCCTCCTGCCTGCCCCCGTTTCTGGAATTACGCTCCAGGATAAACAGCAGACGACCAAATTATTGCTTCGGTCTGGGGCGACCATTCACGAGATCAACGCGGTACGCAAGCACCTGTCCAGCGCCAAAGGCGGACAGCTCGCCGCGGCGACTGCGGCGCGCGTGGCCAGCGTGATTCTTTCGGACGTCATCGGGAACGATCTCGGTACGATTGGATCAGGGCCCACCGCACCTGATGCGACGACCTTTCGGGAGGCCTGGGAGATCGTCGAGCGGTATGGGGTCTCCAAAACTATTCCGGCATCCGTCCAGAAGCGTCTGAAGATGGGCATGAAGCACCGTGCGCCCGAGACGCCGAAACCCCGCGCCGCGGTATTTCGCCGTGTCGACAACATTCTTATTGGAGACAATCAAGCCGCCGTCGATGCCGTCGCCAGGGCTGCGCAGCAACAAGGGTTGCGTTCATTGGTCCTGTCCACCACGCTTACCGGCGAAGCGAGGGAACTCGCCAAAATGTTCGGCGCCATGGCTCGTGAGATTGCGGGCCATGGCCGTCCTATCCCGCGCCCCTGCTGCATCATCGCCGGGGGAGAACCGACGGTCACCATTCGAGGCGAAGGAACAGGCGGACGAGCCCAAGAGTTTGCGTTGGCAGCCGCACCGGAGATTGCTGGATTGCTAAACGTGTGGGTAGCGGGTTTTGCGACCGATGGGACCGATGGGCCGACCTCTGTGGCTGGAGCGGTCGTGGATGGCCAGACGGTCGTGCGGGCGCGCCGCAATGGGCTGGACCTGTCCCATGCCTTGCAAAATAACGATGCCTATCCATTTTTCCAGCAACTGCACGGTCATATCGTCACGGGTCCTACTGGGACCAACGTCAACGATCTTTACCTCCTCCTTGCACTCTAGTTACTATCCACCTTCATGATTCCATCACTGATTCTCTCTCTGCAGGAGAGCCGCGATCCGAGCCTGGTCGGGGGCAAGGCCGCCGGCTTGAGCCGCTTGCTGGCGGCTGGTTTCGCCGTACCGCAAGGCTTGTGCGTCACCACAACGGTATACACTCATGCCCTGGCCGCAGGCGGCATCAATGCCGAAGCAGTCTGGCGCAGGATCCTGCAGGCGTCACAGGAAGAACGGAGTCAGGAGCTGTCACGAGTCCACGCCTGCCTGCGCAAGCAAGCGTGGCCCACAGGATTTCAGCTCGCATTGGAGGCACGGCTCGCCGGACTGACTTACGATTCGGCAACACGATGGGCCGTGCGGTCCTCTGCCACCAACGAAGATGTCGAGCAAGCCAGCGCGGCCGGTCTCTATCGCACGTCCCTCGGCCTCTCGTCTTCCGAGATTCTGCGAGGGATCTGCGATTGTTGGCAGTCGTTGTGGAGCGAACCTGCGGTGGAGTATGCCCTCAGGACAAGCAGTCCAAGGTCCTGCCCATCCATGGCGGTGGTGATCCAACCGCTGCTGCAAGCCACTACCGCAGGTGTGGCCTATTCGATGCACCCAGTCACGGGGCGCACCTCTCAGGTCGTCATCAATGCAGTGCCAGGTCTCGCTTCATCCCTGGTCAGCGGCGAGGTGACGCCGGACCAGTATGTCGTTGAGGTGGCGGAAGACGAGGGGCGACCGCTTCGTGTTCGGCGACGTCTGCTGGCCACGAAGCAGCAACAATGGCTGTCCACCCCTGCTGGAGTCCACGCCGAGACCATTTCTGAATCCGCGCAGAAGCTGTCCTCATTGTCTGATGCTCAACTCTTCCAATTGGCGGAATTGTCGAAGCAAATCGAAGCTGCGTTTCGGCAGCCGATAGACCTCGAATGGGTGTGGGACGCTGACAAGGTGTGGGTGGTACAAGCGCGACCGATCACTGCGGTGCAACCCTCTTCGGCCCTGACGAACGATGAATGCGAGTGGACACGGGCGAATTTGAAAGAAACCATGCCGGAATTGCCCAGCCCCCTGGGCCTCTCGTTCCTTGAGCGGTTCATGGATGACTACATTGTTGCGGCCTATCGGCGCCTCGGTTGCACGGTTCCTGAGGGTCTCTCATGCGTTCGCGTCATGCATGGCCGGCCCTATCTCAATGTGACCCTGTTTTACACCCTGGTCACACAACTTCATGGGAACCCGTCATTCTTAACCGAGCAGATGGGCGGGGAGGCGTTGGGCTTTACGCCATCGGTACGTCCCTTGGGAGGTCTTGCGCTGGTTCGCGCCGGCTTGCTGATGATGCGGGAATGGCGGAGGGTGGTGCGGGAGGGGCCGGCAAACTTTGCCGCCATGAAACACATAGCGCGGACCTACGAAACCGGCCGTATCCGGAGCCTTTCCGCAATGGAAGTTGCGGCAACGTTGGATCGCCTAGGGCAATGGCTCGATGCGCACGAGGTGACATTCGGGATCTTGGGAGGGGTCGCACAGAGTCTACAGGCCATGGGCACCTTCTTGCCCGGATGGCTGGGGGAAGACTGGCGCGAATTGTTGAACGCCTCTTTGCAAGGTCAGGGAAGCGTGATCAGTGCGACCCACATTTTGCGTCTTGCGGAATTAGCCGAAGTCGCAAGCCGTGAGAGCGTTGTTCAGCAGTGGTTTCTCTCAGAATGGTGGGCAGCCTCCGGATTCCGCGAGGCCCTCGCCGGCACCCGATTCCTGCGACGGTTTGAAGAGTATCTGGCGGACTACGGACACCGCGCAGTCGGCGAGTCGGACATCATGTCGCCGCGCATCGCGGATCAGCCCGATTCGGTCTTGATCCTGCTGCAGACACAGTTGCGTGCCGGGAAGGCCGTTCCGCCGGGCGATGTCATGGCTCAGCAGGCGCAGCGGCGTCAAGCGGCGCTTGCGGAAATTCATCGACGATTCGGCTGGCGGCGTCACCGAGGGGTGGTTTTCCGCTGGTGGTATCGACGGCTCAGCCGTTTTTGCGCGCTGCGTGAGGCGAATCGCCATCATTTACTCTACTACTCCACGGCCGTGCGCCATCTCCTCCTTCAGGCCGGCGAGCGAATGGTGGAGGAAGGAATTCTGACTCAGCGTGACGACATGTTTTATCTCACCATGGAAGAGCAAGCGGCACTAAGTGAGGGGGCAGCACGGGATTGGCAAGGGCTGGTACGCCAGCGCCGAGAGCAAAGAACGCGTGACAAAGAGGTGCGGGTGCCGGACACCATTCGAGATTGGGACGCGGTTCTGGAGCAGGGAACGTCCATGACCGGCCAAGTCGCAGGCGGATTGCTGCGAGGCATTGCCGTTAGTGCCGGAACAACGACTGGTCCGGTTCGCATCGTCCGTTCTACAGCTGACTGGAAGCGAGTGCGGCCGGGCGACATTCTTGTCGTTCCGGTCATCGATCCGGGGATGGCGCCGTTATTTGGTCTCGCGGCCGGCCTCGTCGCTGAAATGGGCGGCACGCTGTCGCATGGAGCCATTATCGCGCGGGAGTACGGCCTTCCGGTCCTGGTCAATGTGCCCTATGCCACGACCCTCTTGCGTGAAGATGAACAGGTTCAAATTGTGAGTTCGACAGGCACCATCAGCCGATTGGTCCCTTGACGTTTGATCTGGTTTCTCGTACCCTCTACGCGATTTCCCTACAACGGGCGGGTGCGAGGCATGGCGGCGATGCTCTGTCTTTATCTGGATGCGTCATGATCGATCTCACCTCGGCAACCTTTATCGCAGGTGGCGTGGCCGGCCTTGGAATTGGTGCCTTGGTCACCGGATGGTGGGTGACGGCCCGCACGCAATCCCGAGTCCAGGCACAATTGCTGGAAAGCGGGGAGCGTGCACAAAGGGCTGATGCTCTGGCGGTGGCGTTGCAACAGCGGCTCGACACTCAACAGTCCGAAGTCGGGCGGTTACGGCAGTCGCTGGCCGAATCGCAAGAGGGCCGGACGAAAGCCGAAACGCGGATGGAAGTCATCAGTCGGAGCGTGGAAGACCAAAAGGCGATGTTAGGCCGGGCGCGGCAGGAGCTGCAGGAATCCTTCGAGGCCTTGTCCGGCCAAGCCCTGAAACAAAACAATGATGCATTTCTGGACCTCGCCCGCGCCTCATTTGAAACCTTGCATGCGGAAGCCAAAGGCGAGTTATCTCAACGCCACCAAGCGATCGGCGAACTGGTGAAGCCGCTGGAAGAATCGCTCCAACGCTATCAGGAGCAACTCCAACAGGCCGAGCAGATTCGCCAACGGGAATACGGAGGGCTGGATCAGCAGTTAAAGTTCATGGCCGAATCCCATCAGCGGCTTCAGCAGGAAACCAGCAATCTGGTGAAAGCCTTACGAGCCCCGGCGGTGCGCGGGCGGTGGGGGGAAATGACCCTCCGTCGTGTGGCTGAACTGGCGGGGATGGTAGCCCATTGCGATTTTCTGGAGCAGGACTCGGTCAACTCAATGGAAGGACTGCTCCGTCCCGACATGGTGGTGTACCTGCCTGCAGGCCGACAGATCGTCGTGGATGCCAAGACGGTATTGGCCGCGTATCTCGATGCCTATGAAGCCCAGGATGACCAGCAGCGGCAGGCGCATTTACGTCGCCATGCAAGCCAAGTGCGAACCAGGATGGACGCGCTCAGCCTGAAGGCCTATTGGAGCCAGTTCGGGCAGACACCGGAATTCGTCGTGCTGTTTTTGCCCGGTGAGCAGTTTCTCGGCGCTGCACTGGAGCAGGATCCCACTCTGATCGAGGATGGCTTTGCCCAGGGAGTTGTCCTGGCCACGCCGACCACGTTGATGGCGTTGCTACGCGCTGTCGCCTACGGATGGAGGCAGGAACAGTTGACTGAACATGCCGAACAGGCGGGCAGGCTGGGCAAAGACCTCTACGAGCGGATGGCCGTGCTCACGGATCACCTCAATGATATCGGCCAGGCGCTAGGGAAAAGCGTCGGGGCCTATAACAAGGCGGTGGCCTCATTGGAAACGCGGGTGTTGCCTGCCGCTAGAAAATTTAAAGATCTCGGGATATCATCTGAGAAAGACCTTGCGATGCTGGAAGCCACCGGTATCGAGCCGAGAACAGGAGTTCCGTTTGCGGCCGAAGATATGAGGACGTGAGGATGATGCAGCCTCAGGACATGGTCGCCGAGTTTCACCGCAAGTTCGATATCCCAATTGGAGAGAGGCCGTCGATTCCTCCTGACGCCACCCGGCAGTTGCGCGTGCGGCTGATTCAAGAAGAGTTTGCAGAACTTCAGGAAGCCATGACGGCACAGGATCTTCCGGCGGTGGCGAAGGAACTTGCCGATCTGTTGTATGTTGTGTATGGCACGGCGGTGTCCTACGGCGTAGACATGGATCCGGTCTTCCGCGAAGTTCATCGCTCGAATTTGAGCAAAGTGGGAGGCTACAAGCGGGAGGATGGAAAGTGGGTGAAACCGCCGACCTATTCTCCAGCGGACGTCAAACCACTCCTTGCAAGACAGTTGTCGGCAAGCCTGGGCTCCGCTTCACATGTGGAAACCGGGCTGCAGGAGTCAGAAGCGTAGTATGAAAGAGTTGTATTGTCCGGCTTGCGGTACACCCTGCGTCAGAGTGACGTCCGGGACAAGTCTTATTGAGAAGACGTTGAACCGGCTGTCCATTTTTCAGGTACGGTGCCAGCTCTGCACGACTCGCTTTCAGGCTCGTCGGCCGGGCAACCGGTTGACCACGCAAGCATTCGATCGCCGTGAGTATCGTCGGCTGCCCGTCAACTTTGCGGGGACACTGAAGCTCGATCACACGGCGGCCGGAGGGGTGGTCACCGACATTTCCATGGGTGGGTGTACATTGCAGGCCACCACATCGCTTCCACGCGGTACCTTCGTGACGTTCGTGCTGAATGGGCCGTCCGGCCAACCGGATATCAAAGTCGAAGCGGCGATGATCTGCTCGATTCAGCCTCAGTCGATCGGCATGAAATTTTTAGAATTCCTACCCGAAGACAAGCAGCGCATGGGGCAACTGATTCTCGAGCTCCTTGCCTACCAGCAAGCGCCTCCCCGCATCTCCGTATAATCCGCAGACAGAGCCGGAGGGTCTGTACGGGGGAATCGGTCTGCCTCCATGTGAGGTCGAGGGAATTCCACCGCTTCTTGTTCAGGGCTTGCGTCTGATCGCCACCGGCATGTTGTCCAGGAGTCGCACGGTTCCGAGGCGGATCGCGCCGAGCAGAATGGCGTGGCGCTGGATTGTCGGTACAGGTTCCAGGGTAGAAGCATCACAGACGGCCAGGTACTCCGGTGTGACTGACCGCTCTGTCCTGACGACGTGGGCCATGAGGCGTTGTACAAATGCCCCCCGCCGTTCGCCGCCACGAATAGCGGCAGCCCCGGCCTGCAGTGCGCGATAGAGCACAGGTGCGGCTTCCCGTTGCTTAGCGGAGAGGTACACGTTTCGTGAACTGAGTGCCAACCCGTCATGTTCACGGACGGTTGGATGAACCCTCAACGTGCCTGGCAGGTTGAGGTCCTTTGCAAGCTGCTTGACGAGTGCGGCTTGCTGAAAATCTTTCTGTCCGAACCAACTGATGTCAGGTTGGACTAACGACAGGAGTTTGGTCACCACCGTGGCTACGCCCTGAAAATGGTGGGGGCGCGCCTCGCCTTCCCAGCGCCGTGCCAGGCTGGGAACAGCGACAATGCTTTGAAAACCCGCCGGGTACATAGCCGTAGCGGTAGGGGCAAAGATGGCGTCGACTCCTTCTTTCGCGCACAGTGCACGGTCCAGTCGGAGTTGGCGTGGATATTTCGCCAGGTCTTCCATCGGTCCGAACTGTGTCGGATTGACAAAAATGCTGACCACCACGGCATCGCAGGCCAACCGAGCGGCTCGAATCAACGCGCGATGGCCCTCATGCAAGGCCCCCATGGTGGGGACAAACCCGATCGTCACTCCCTCTCGATGCAGGCCGCGGCTCCAGTTGGCCATGGCTGAAGTCCTGCGGATGATTTTCACGTGTGGGGACTCTGCGCAGGGGGTGGACTGCAGGCCGGCCTCGATCCGTAACGTGAGTTCGGTTGGGGATCGAGGAGGCGGACGACTGAATCATCGGCGACTGTCTCCAGGAGTTCACGAAGGCGTTGCCCGATCACCGGATGGCGACGATCGGGATCCAACTCAACTAGAGGCGCCAGAACGAATCGACGCTGATGGAGACGAGGATGGGGAACGATGAGGCCCGGCTCATTCAGCACACAGTCATCGTACAACAGGAGGTCGAGATCGAGCGTGCGCGGCCCCTTGCGATTGTCTAGATCTCGTCCGAGTGCCCGTTCGATTTCGCGGCAGATTTCAAGCAGGCTCTTCGGCGTGATGTTCGTTTCGATTTGCACGGCGCCATTCAGGAACCATGCGGGGCCGGGGGCCGCTCCATCCTCAATCGGTTCGGTCTCATAGAGCGACGAGACCGCATCCAGCCGTGAATGTGGCAGGAGGCCGAGGAGAGTCACGGCCCGATCGCAATAATCGATCCGATTACCGAGGTTAGAGCCGAACCCGATAAATGCTGTAGCCATAGTCTAAAGCGGCTCAGCGTCCTGCGCTTACCACGCTGGGTCCTGCGTCAGCCACGTGCGGAGACAGGGGGTTCCGCGCGATGACCGCAACGCTAGAATCCCGTCTTGCTGATTCGTTCCACCGCTTCCGCCAGACGCTCCTTCGTTGTGCAGACGGTCATGCGGATGTAGCCTTCACCAGGCGCGCCGAAGCCATTCCCCGGCGTCGTGACAATGCCGGCTTTTTCCAACAGATGCGCGGTGAAGGACGCAGAGGTATAGCCCTTCGGCACCGTCACCCAGATATAGAAGGCCGCGGGAGGCGGATCGACTTCCAGCCCGAGTCGTTTCAGGCCCGGGACGAGGGTGTCGCGCCGTTCTTGATAGATTTTACGCAATCCATCGGTCACGGAATCATCGAGCCCGAGGGCCGTGATGCCGGCCGCTTGCACGGCTTCGAAGACGCCAGAATCCAACTGGCTTTTCACTCTGCCGAGCCCCGCCAGGACCTCTTTGTTGCCGACGGCGAATCCAATGCGCCAACCGGTCATGTTGTAAGTCTTGGAAAGAGAATGAAACTCGACGCCCACCTCTTTCGCCCCGTCGACTTCGAGGAAGCTGGCCGGCCGCTTGCCGTCGTAGAAAATTTCCGAATAGGCGGCATCATGGCAGACGATGATCTGATTTTCCTGTGCAAACTCGACGACACGCTTGAAGTAGTCTTTGCTCATGATGACGGACGTCGGATTGTTGGGGGAGTTCAGCCACATCAATTTGGCCTTCTTCGCCACATCCTTCGGAATGGCCTTGAGATCGGGCAGAAAGCCGTTGGCTTTCGTCAGGGGCATGATGTGCGAGACGCCGCCGCAGAAGCTCGTGCCGACCGGATACACCGGATAGCCGGGGCTGGGAACCAGAACGATATCGCCCGGATCGATAAAGGCCAGATGGACGTGCCCGATCCCTTCTTTGGAGCCGATCAGGGTGAGCACCTCGTTCGCCGGATCAAGGGTGACATTGAACCGTCGCTTGTACCAGTCAGCCACTGCCTTACGGAAGGACAGCATGCCCTCGTAGGAAGGGTATTGATGGTGTTTCGGATTCTTGGCCGCTGCATACAGGCTCTCGATGATGGGCGCCGGTGTCGGAAGATCAGGATCCCCGATGCCAAGGTTGATGATATCGACTCCGCGCGCGAGTGCCTCTTGCTTCATCTTGTCGATGGCGGCAAAGAGATAGGGAGGCAGCGTCTTAATGCGGGTTGCGACTTCAATCGGAAAACCGGCCATGCGAGAGCACTCCTTTGTTGACCTGAGCAGTGGCGCTCAGCGATGTACGACAGGTGGCGGCTGGCAGCCGTCAATCGGAATCGGAAGGGGCTAGCCTACCCCAGGACCACTCTCGCAATCAACGGAGCGTGCCGGAGGGACGTGATTGCCTATCGGCTGACGGGCGGAGCGGTCGTGAACGTCAGCCCAGCTTCGTGACGGGGTGGCGTCGATCTCAGAAAGGTTAGACAAATGTGCTGTCCTATGATGTCGTGAGTGCATGGATGCAACAAGTTTATGGCCCGTAGTGGGTGTTGTCATTGTCGCGCTCGCCACTGCCATGTTTCTCCCTCGAGCCGCTCTTCAGGAAGCCTCGTCAACGTCGCGTTATCCGTCGCTCGATGGGCTTCGGGGGTATCTGGCGCTGGCGGTGTTTGTCAGCCATTCCTCAGTTTGGTACTTTTATTTGCGATCGGGCACCTGGGATGTGCCTCCCTCCAATGTGTACACGCAGCTCGGGCAGGGCAGCGTCACGCTCTTCTTTATGATCACCGGGTTTCTGTTCTGGTCAAAGCTTCTCGATGGGCGCCAGCAACCGATCGACTGGTCGCGCCTCTACCTGTCCCGGGCACTTCGACTGGGACCATTGTATCTCGTGGCGGTCGCCTGTGTGTTGCTCGTGTCGTTCGGCCGCGCGGGTTTTCAATTGCGTGAGGCGCCGGCAGTTGTGGCCGAGCAGACGGCGCAATGGCTGCTGTTCACCATTCCCGGGATCTCGTCCATCAATGGATTTACGGAAACGGTGCCCTTGGCTGGAGCCGTCTGGTCGCTGCCGTACGAATGGTTGTTCTACGCGTGGCTGCCTCTCGCCGCCTTCTGTCTTCGGACCAGCCCTCCGGTTCACTGGGTGATCGGGAGTCTTGCGGCTGTGGTGGTCCTGGTGATAGTGATGCCGCAGGTTCGGTTCCCGATGTTGTATGCGTTTGCCGGCGGGATTGCAGCGGCGGGGCTGGTGCGTATTGCCGCCATCCAGATGATGCTGGCCCGTGGCGTGTGGGGGGCCGTTGCGATCCTTTGTCTGGCCACCACGTTTATGGTGTATCCGACGGCGTATACGGTTCCGGCCGTTCTTCTCTTAGCAGGCGGCTTTCTCATTATTGCCTGCGGAAATTCTCTCTATGGCATTCTCGAATGGCCAGCGTCGATTGTGCTGGGCGAAATGGCGTATAGCCTGTATCTCCTACACAGTGTGGTGTTGTTTGTGACCTACCGCCTTTTGCTGGCCGAATCGGCCGCCACGTTGTCCCCCGTCGAGCATTGGGCCATGGTGCTGTGTCAGGTTCCTGCCTTGATTCTCCTCTGTTTTGCGACCTTCCGCCTGGTGGAGAAGCCGGGCATGGAAGCCGTGCCACGCTGGCACGCATGGCTGGTCCGTCGCCGAGCGAACACAAGCGCCAGCGCGGTGCCGTCGGGCCGCCAGTGAGGCGTGGTTTGGAGTAGGCGAGCGGTTGACAGAGCAGGCGTGGCTTATTAGAGTTCAGTGTACCTTCTAACCATCCTCACCACGATGCCATGAAAATACTTGCACCCTGCCCCTCCAGTCCAAACTGCGTGTCGACGCAGGCGACGGATCAGAGTCGCCAGATAGCGCCATATCGGTATCAACACAATCTGGCTACGGCAAAAGACATGCTGAAGACCATCGTCAATGGGTTACCTCGTACGCAACTCGTCGAGGAGAACGACGGCTATCTCCATTATGAATTCACCAGCTTTTTACTGCGGTTTGTCGATGATGTGGAATTTGTCTTTGATGACGCAACGAAGACGATCCAATTCCGGTCAGCTTCCAGGACCGGCTATAGCGATCTTGGCGTGAATCGGCAGCGCATGGAGGATATTCGCACCCTGGTAGAAGGGAAATTGTAGTACGAAATTGGACAGGGTGCGCGACCCGATGCAGGGGTAGACGGGAGAAGCTGGCCATGGGGCGATTTGTGGTTGATTTGATCGACCTGAGTCGTCAAGATGCATATAGCCGGAGCGCATGAACACCAGGGGCGAGCAGTATCCATGAACATACAAGGCGTCGTTGTGACCAGAGGAGCAATTCACTTCACAGCCCTTCTCTGCCTAGCCCTGACGAGTGCCTGTGTCTCCGTCAAGGTAGATCCCTTGACCAGCAAGGCATTTGAACCTCGGCCCGGGGTAGAAGCTGTGACGACGTTACAGCGCGAGCCGAACCATGGCCATGTGCAGATTGCCCGCATTGTCGCCACGAGCGAATATGCCAGTGAAGAGACTTTACGTGACCGCATTCTCGAGCGTGCCAAAGAATTGGGCGCAGACGCCGTCGTCTTAGGCGACGCGGATGTCCGCCGCCTGTCGGATAGAGGCCCGACCTTTCAATCGACGATGGGTACGGCCGTACCGGGTGGGATATCGACGAATAATTCCTACCGCAGCGGGTATTGGAACCCGTTCCGGATGGATGCGTGGAGTTTTACCCAAGGCGCCGGCGGCGGACAAGGTTGGATGCTCCACATGTCTGGTTTAGCGATTCGGTATCTCTCAGCAGAAGAAGTGCGAGCCGCACAAACGCCTCCCCTCTCCAGACCATAGCCGACCTCCCTGTCGGCGGAAGCGATTGTTAAGGTCCTCCGTCATTCCGTTGCATCGAATGTCCTGTGAAGGCTGGGAATGTCAAACGAGCCTGTGATGTCCGCGTTTTGACCGGCACAGGGTCGATCGATCGTCCATACGACAGGGCTGTTGTTCGGAGGCTTGTCAGGATTGAAATGTTGTTTCGAGCATCAAGCTTGACCAGGCGTCATAAGTTTGACATAAGAAAATGAGTGCACGCGAGTCAGGAACCATTAAGCAGCTGCACGAAGATATGCGCCTGCTGCGGTGTCATTCGCTGGCTGGACCGGATCTGCAGAGCCCAGAGGGGATTACTGAAACGAAATGTCTATCGTAAACATCGACCAGCGACACCCGGTAGTGTTGCCCCATGTCCGCATTCAGCCGGCCAAGGGTCTGCTGGATTTAGATTTGGCTGCCCTGTGGCAATATCGCGAACTCATTCATATTCTGGTGTGGCGTGATGTGACCGTGCGGTACAAGCAGACGCTGCTAGGCGTGGCCTGGGCCATGTTCCAGCCTGTGGCGACCATGCTGATTTTTACGGTGGTGTTCAGCGTGATGGGGAAGATCCCCTCGGACGGTTTTCCCTATCCTGTTTTTCTTTACGCGGGGCTGCTGCCGTGGTTTTATATCTCTCAGGCTTTGAGCCGTGGCGGGACCAGCTTGGTGGGAGAGGCGCCACTCATCAGTAAGGTGTATTTTCCAAGGCTTATCCTTCCCCTGTCGGCGACGATAGCGCCGCTGGTTGATTTGTTCCTGGCATTCATCGCGTTCCTCGGTCTCATGGCCTGGTTCGATGTTATGCCGACCTGGCGAATCCTCCTCTTGCCGTTGTTTGCCGGCCTGGGCGCGATGATCACCCTGGCCGCCGGCCTCTGGGTCTCGGCGCTCTACGTCAGGTACCGGGATGTCGGCCATATCCTTCCCATGTTCATTCAGCTGGGGATGTTCGTGTCACCCATCCTCTACCCTGTGAGTAAGGTGCCGGAATCCTGGCGCGCGATCTACGCACTTAATCCAGTGGTGAGTGTCGTGGAGGGATTTCGGTGGGCATTGATTCCGGGATTTCAGGTGGATTTTTCGATGGTGCTTCCCAGCCTGGGCATTGTCTTTGTCGTGCTCATCGGCGGATTGATTTATTTCCGTTCGATGGAACGCACCTTTGCGGACGTGATTTAAATGAGTACTGTCGCGATCCGCGCAGAGGGGCTCTCCAAATGCTACCGGCTGGGGGCAGCGGTTCAGCACAATACGCTGCGCGATCAAGTCATGCATCGCCTCAAGTCCCTCACGCAATGGGGCTCTGGCCGGTCCGAGCCCGCTGCCTCGTTTTGGGCGGTGAAGGACGTCTCATTCGAGGTTCAGCAAGGAGAAGTGCTGGGCATCATCGGGCACAACGGGGCTGGAAAAAGCACATTACTCAAGATTTTGTCACGCATCACGCAGCCCACCCAAGGCACTGTGGATATCTATGGGCGCGTCAGCTCGCTGTTGGAAGTCGGAACGGGTTTTCACTCGGAATTGACCGGGCGGGAGAATATTTTCTTAAACGCGGCCATGTTGGGCATGCGGCGTGACGAAGTCCGGAGAAAATTCGACGAGATCGTTGCCTTTTCCGGTGTGGAAGACTTCATTGATACGCCGGTGAAGCGGTATTCGAGCGGCATGTATGTACGGTTAGCGTTTGCCGTCGCTGCGCATCTCGAACCGGAAATTTTGATCGTGGACGAAGTCTTGGCGGTCGGTGACGCGAGCTTTCAGCAAAAGTGTCTCGGGAAGATGGAAGAAGTGAGCCGAAGCGGGCGCACGGTCCTCATCGTGAGTCACAATATGGGTATCATAGAAGGGCTCTGCGAGCGGGCGATTCTGTTGGAGAAAGGTCAGATCGCGAAAATCGGCAAGACGCAGACAGTGGTCGAAGGCTATGCCGATGCGATTCGCAGTCAGGCGAGCATGTCGATCGGCGCGCGCCCGGACAGAGTCGGCCTGGGAGAAATCCTACTCACCGAGATTGATCTATTAGATAAAGACCGGCATTCGGTCGCCGCTGCGATCACAGGTCGGGACGTGATCATCCGGATGCACTACCGTTGCGCGGAAGGGAAAGAATTCCGCAACTGCCGGGTCAGTATTTCCGTCAATGGGCGGAAGGGACAGGATCTGTTCGTCTTATCAACGGATATCGTCGATCCAACGCCTTTGACCCTCCGCGGAAGCGGCTATATAGATTTTATTTTGCCCGACCTGCCATTGACCGGCGGTGCGTACTTTTTGCAGTCGTATATCGAATCCAACGGCCACGCGCAGGACTGGATCAAGAATGTCGTGCCGTTTTCAGTGCTCGATGCCGACTACTATGGCACGGGCAACCTGTGCCCGCCCGGTTGGGAGGCTAACGGCGTGCTGGTTCGTTATCGCTGGGAGTCCAGCGACGACCATGAGCGGAGCACCTTGCCCTTTCGAGCTCGCGAAAATTAAGCCCTCCGAGAGAGTTTCTTCTCCCCCACGCCCATCCGCGCGGTTCTCGCGTGTTCCCCGTGAACAAATCACTAATCACTCCGCAACTGGCGAAGAGTGCGTTACGATTTGCCCTATCACTCCTGATGGCGATCGGCTGAGGCATACGTATGGGCTCCGCATGTGAAGACGGGCAGCAGGCACAACTCGAACTCGCTGGTTTGCGGCGCACACTGAAATGGACCAACATTCAGCGCGAGCAACTGCTGGATCGCCTGGATCTTCTCCGCCTTGATAATCAGCGTCTACAGGAACGTGTGGAGGAATTGGAGCGCCAATTGGCAGAAGCTAAGCAGCAGCAAGTGCTCTTCTAGTCTCCTTTCCCACTCTCTCTCGTCTCCCTGAAACAACCGTTTCCATTCGCTTTTCTACGGTGTCCGCATGATACAGTGGCTGAGAGGGTGCCGATAGACGGCATTCTGCTAGAAGGCTTCACGTCGCGATGACACATTCGATTAAAACGGCCGAGGACGTTCGCTGGTTCCTGACCCACACGCAGGGGTTTCGTGGCGGTCGTGTGGTGGATGTGCATTTGGCCAAACGCTGGATGTTCGACGAAGAATCAGCCCGGGACGTGTCGGCAGGGAGGATCGTGACGGTGGCCGTACGATATCACCTGCAGGGCATCCTCCGGATTGCCAAACTCACCCTGCAAGGCGTCTCCGACTTTTCCATCTTTGAGCAGGAGGGCGGGGACTGTACTGCGCTCGGGATGATTCAGGTGGAGTTACATGATGGCCTTCTGCGCTTCTGGTTCGATCCGCAAGGAAACCTGTATGTGGTGTGTGAAGAGGCGCTACTGGAGGAGGTGTCATTAGCGCACAGCGATGTGGACCTACACCCGGGCGCCGCTCCCTGGATTTTCCAGGCTGATTCCGGTGACCCTCCCACGGTGGATTGGCTGTTGAACCAACTTGATCAGGCGGGGGTTCCTTGCATATGGAAATCAACGCCGCGGCGGACTGGTACTGAGGGGCCCTTGTGCTGGGAGGGTGAGTTGGTGTCCACCGCCGACGTGAATGCCGGCTCAGCGGCAGCTCTGACTGTGCGGGCGTATGAGCCTATCGACGGGGCAGGGTTTGGAATCAGACTGCAGCCCCGATTCACCACTGGCCATATCAGTGGCCGGTTGTTGAGGGCAGTGACTGAGGTTGTCACACAGCGGTATGCAGGTACCTGCCTGACTGGAAGGGGCATGTCGAACGAGTGGTGAGGTAAGAAGTGTCAGGACTCGGACCGTAGGCCGGATCCGAGCCTCAAGCGACCATGCACACTAACTGACGTGCCCGTGCCGACCGTTGCCATTTCCGTTCACGCTCCCGTTCCCATTGCTGCTCCTGGAGCCCTTCCGGTTGACACATTCTACCAAGTGCCAGAACTTCATCGGATTCACTTTTTCTTTTCGGGCGACGTGGAGGTCGGTGCCTTCAAGCACCGTGTTTAATGAGAGATCGGTACGGAAACCAATGTGCTTGCAGAGTGGGGAAATGACTTTCTCCACGGCGGCGATCAGTTTATTGCCGTTGCTGAAGTGATTCAGCATGATGATGCGGCCGCCCGGCTTGCACACGCGGATCATTTCATTGACGACTTTGCGATAATCAGGCACCGCGGTGACGACGTACGCCGCCATGACTGTGTCAAAGCTGTCGTCGGGGAATTCCATTTTTCCGGCGTCCATCAACATCAGGCGAACATGGTCCAAATGATAGTGCGACTGGCGTTGTCTGGCCTTGGCCAGCATGCCTGAGGAGAGATCGATGCCCGTGATGTTGCAGTTCTTGGGATAATATTCGAGGGCGATTCCCGTTCCCACGCCGACTTCGAGGATGTTTTCTTCCGGCCGGATTCGGAGGTTGCGCACGCAAGCTTCGCGCGACTCATGAAAGATTTTTCCGAAGATATGATCGTAAACGCCGGAATAACTCGTATACACACGCTCGACTTTGGCGATATCCATCGTCCCTCCGCAAAATCACGCCGCTCTGCCCGCACAACTCTGCAGTGCAGAAGTGACGGCGAATAAGAAGTGTGGCGTGGAAAAATCTATGAAGGCGGGAACGCAACTCGGATGACTCGTCCTCACCCGCCGGATAAGAACGGGCTTAATGTAGCCAATGCACGGATGGCTAGTCAACAGGTTCCTCCCGGTTTTTACCTGTCGAACACCGGCTGTTCAGACTTGATTCTCCGTAAAGCCCTGTGGGAAGTTTCGGCTATGGTGCTCGCCGGTGCATTTGCCATCGTGTTATTTATCGGATTGATCGTCGGCGATTGGATGTACTTTACCCGCCTCTCGTCCGATGCCAGCCGGTACGGTTATGGAATCGGACAGGTGCAGGATCGGTTTGTCGCCCTCACCCTCCCGAAGCTGCTGCGCGCGTTCGATAGGAATGGATTTCTGAGTCTGCCTCACGGGGTCGCCCGTGTGTTCCCCGAACGCGAATCGCATGGTCATTCGTCCCACCCATCGCCTGTTCTCCATGCGTTTCCGCACGGCCTGGCCGCTGAAGGGCTGCATCGAATTGGCATCGGAACCTGAAGGCCTTCGCATGGTGTGTACGAAGCGGGTGCCCTGGTCATCCTCAATTCTGACCTTTCTCTGGTTCAGTCTCGTGGGGTTTGGAACACTTGGGTTCCTCATCACCTACGTGCTTCAGGGCGGGCTCGAATCATTGGGGAGTGTATTATTGGGGATCGGCGTGACCGGGGTTGGATTGATCGTCGTCGCCTTTGGGCTGCTGACCGTCACGGTGGCCTATCGCATCGAGAACACCCGGCTGATGCTCGTGTACACGGAACTCAGAGACGTGGCGGTGGCCAACGAAGGGGCGGCTCTGCGTCCATGATTCATCCAGCGGGTCAACTGAGTCCGGCCCGCCTTCGTGAATTTGCCCACTAGGCTTTGGAGCGATACAGATCGAGCAGAGGATCGAATTCGGGCGGCAGATCTAATGGTGCGCCGGATCGTGCCAGGCCCGCAATGATCCCGCGGTGCTTCTGGATCAGGCCCGAATCGACGAAGGCCTGCCGAAAGTGGGCCCATCGCTGAGTCTGGTCCATACCCACATGCTGCAGTTCCTCCGGTGGTAAGGCTTTGAGCGTGGTGGTGAGGGTGCCTAAGGCCTTTTCCACGCTGTCGTAGGGGGCAGCTAGTTTGAGGCGGCTGTAAAAGACGTCGAGGTGTCTGCGGAATTCATCCCGGAGTGATCTCGATCGGCCCTGTTCCGCGTTGAGGAGATTCTGTTCGCCCATGCCCGTACTCCTTGCCCTGTCAGGTGTTGGGAGAGCTTACGGAGGAAGGCGCTGCGGCGCAACGCGTTTTCATGCGAGGCGGTCATTTTTTTCAATGGAGGTTGCGATGAGCGTTCGATCCCTGTGTCTTCTTGTCGGTGTGTTGCTGACCGGTTGTTCCCACCACCATGGAAGTTACGAGCATGCCAAGGGGGACTCCTATTGGGGCAAGGCCTCTCAGGATGTGAGCGGTCTGGTGGAAAAACATGTCAAGAATCCGGAAACCGTCAAGCAGGTGAACGTGGTGATGGGAGAGATGATCGCCGAGATCAAGTCGGCCAGGGAACAACATCGCCAGTTTCATCGCGCGCTCTATGAGTTGAACGCGAACTATTCGGCTGCGCCCGAGGAGTTCACCAAAATCCTCGACGAATTGAATAACAGCCGGATGCGCTCCTCCGCAAAAATCCTGGGGCTTCGGTTCAAGATGAAAGCCTTGCTGACGGCCGAGGAGTGGACCGCCTTGTCCGAAGAGCTGAAGCGGTATGGCAGCCGCTACTACGGAAAAGGCGCGGAGGGAGCGTCTGCGTACCAGTAACTGGTTCAGGCCAGCCGGTGGAGGCCGGGACGATGGTTGAGGAACAGCAGGTGCGTGGCGGCTTCGGTCACTTCGATGCCGCTGACGCCTGCATGGTCGATACGCGCCTGACGCAGCGCATTCAAATCGAGTCGGAGATAATGGGCCAGCAACGCCCGGATGACGTCGCCATGCGATACAAACACGTAGGGTCCGTCTTGCGCGACTTGCAGTGCCTGTTCGACTGCTGCGACGGCACGCTGTTGCACTTCGCGGAGCGTTTCACCACCTGAAGGCCTGGCCCGGTCCGGGTGCGCATACCAGTCGCGCTTGGCCGGATCCTCCGCCAGGTCCTTCCAGAACCGATTGATCCAGTCGCCCACGCCAATCTCGCTCAGCCCCGGAGCATGATGCACCGGCGCTGCGTGGCTACGTCCGACGATGCAGGCGGTTTGTACCGCCCGCAACACAGGGCTGGTCACGATGCCTGCAATGGGGGTCTGCGCCAGCATCTCAGCGCAGGCGCGGCTTGTTGTTCGCCGGTCTGGTTTAGGGGAATCGGCTGATTTCCCATGACCTGTCCCGATCGATTCCAGTCAGTTTCTCCATGTCGGATCAGCAGGAGCGTCGGCATCGGTATCCAGCCTCTTTATCGCGCGGATGCGGGTTGGTGTCCCGTGAGGGGAATCGGCGTCCAATGTTGACCGCCGTCAGTCGATCGGTATAACCCGCTTCCATTGGTGCCGAGATAGAGCAACTGGGGATCACTGGGGCTGAGGCTGATCGTGCGGATATTCAAGGTCGTCAGTCCATCATTGTGCGGTTGCCAGGTTTTTCCGCCGTCGATGGTTTTCCGCACGCCGTCCGGGCCACCGATGTAGAAAATATTCGCATCCGTGGGATGCAGCGCCAGGGTGCTGATGAATTGGTTCGACAATCCTTGCCCGATCTGTTCCCAATGCTCTCCGCGATTGATGGATCGAAACAGGCCCTTGGTGGTCGCGGCATAGACCACTTGGGAATTCCGCGGATCAACCGCCAGCACATTCACCCCGAGGGCCATCGCGGCGTTCAAGACCTCGTTGGGAATGAGCCCGGTATTCTTTTTTTGCCAGCTCGTGCCGCCGTCTTCACTGCGATAGGTGCCGCCCGTCGTTCCTGCATATAAGACGCGGGGGTGTTGATGATCCATCGTGATGCAGGTCACGATGTGCACTTCCTTCATCCCGGCCATGCGTTCCTCCCATTCGCGCCCTCCGTTTTTGGAGATGAAGGCGCCGACGGTCGTGGCGAGGTAGATCAGTTCGGTATTCGCGGGATGGAAGATGATTTCATTGATGAACGACACATGTTCTTTAAGCCCGACGTTGTGGGGCAGCCAATGTTGGCCGCCGTCGGGGCTTTTGTAAATGGCATCGCCCATGGTGCCGGCGTAGACCGTGGCCGGGAGCTTCGGGTCGATGGCCAGCGTCGTGACGCGGCGCGCGGTGAACGCCGGAAACTGTTCCCAGGTCGCCCCGCCGTCCCGGGTCTTGTGTACGGCGTCGTTCGTGGCGACATAGACAATGTTGGGGTTTGACGGATGGAGCGCGATCGACACCACGGCCGATTCACGGCTGCCGCAGGCCAGGAGCAGGAAGCTGATGAGGCAAACCAACCGCCGAAGCAGGGGCGCCATTCGAACTCGTAGGGACATCACCGTGGTCGCAGACCTAACCACAGCGTCGCGACTGAGTCAAGGTGAGACATCGTCTAGGTTGGCTGTCGTGTTAGAGTTTCGGTGTGAAACGTTCGGCATACCCCGTCATTTCGACATAGCCGCGTCCTGTCACGGGTGCGCCTCGCGATCGACCGGAGGCCGAGACTGCCCCTTCCCAATAGGTCACGCCTGTGCTGCGAGCCGTATCCAATTCCTGGTCCTCGAGTAGCGACTCCACCGTCACATCCATTCCGAGTGCAGGGCTGGTGAGTCGCCATCGTTGCGGGTACCGTCCCTTGGATCGCGGACTGGTCCAGTAGGCCAGTGGTTCGATGCTGAGGTCCTGCGCGTCGAGCGGCTGTACACGTCCATCGGCGAGGACCAGTGTGCCGCTCGAAACCGGATCGCTCGATCCGTCGGCACGTCGGAGGGAATACCACATCAGCTCCGTGGAGTCGCTGAACTGCAGGCTGAACCAATCCCATCCCACCACATGAGGCCCCAAATCGGAGGAGCCGAATTCATGGTCCATCCAGCTGAGGCCCGTGACGGCAAAGGTTTCGGTGCCGACTCGGATCTGCCCTTCGGTCGCGAGGTGAGTCAGCGAATAATAGTGCGAGGCCTGTCCCGGATCGGCGCCTTTTCGGCTGACACCGCCGCGCCCATGTATGACCGGCGGTTTTTCCGGGACGACCGTGAGATTGATCGCCACGCTGTCGGTCGCCGCCTGAAGCTGGTGGCTCGATGCGGCTGCATCATCCATCAGCAGGGACCAGCGGTCCACCCACACGTGCAATTGGCCTGTCTCCGCGCCGGCCTTGCCGAGTCCTTCGCGACTGACTCTGTCGGCATAATAAAATTGTTTCGCATCGAGATCGGTCAGGGCGAAATGGGCCAGATAGAGTTGCTGAATGGACCATTTGGACGGAAGCGTCTGAACCTGATCAGGAGGAATGCCCCGGCGAAAAAAGGTGAGTTCAAACCCGAATCGACGGCCATCAGCCGTTCTGACGTGGCCGGTGTAATACCACCATTCAGTCCGAAATCGTTCGTGCGCCCCATGGTCCTGTGGGAACCGATATTGATAGCCCGGCACCGCCATGTCGAAGGCGTGAGCCGTCTCATCCCTCGCCACGGCCTGCGCAGCGAAGATGGGGGAGAGTGCCGGGAGCAGAAGGCTCATCACACATGCGAGACGTAATTGTGTCATGAAGAATCAGCGATCGGTCCTGCATGGCACTGCTCCCGGGCTCTCCTGAATCCACTGTCTTTTGTGAGGGGCAGTCAATAAAACTCCAGTATCCATGCATGTTTTGTGATGTTTGAATGCGAAATGCGGCCCGGTGGCAGCGTTGACAATTTTGCAAAGCATCAGCTATCGTGAGCCATGTTTCCTGAGCCTGAACGCGAGCCGTCGAACCGGGAGTTGTCGGGAAAGGTCCAGCCCTTTCCTGTCCCGGAACGCATTCCCTTGTTCCCTCTGCCTAACGTCGTCTTCTTTCCGAAGACCTATCTCCCGCTCCATGTATTCGAGCCGCGGTACCGTCAGATGGTAGCGGATGCGGCGGCGGCGGGGCAATGCATCGGCATGGCCTTATTGAAGGAGGGTTGGGAGGAACAGTACGAAGGAAATCCTCCGATTTTCTCCATCGGCTGTGTCGGGAGATTGGCCAGCGTCCAAATGCTTCCCGATGGCCGTTCCAACATCCTGCTGCAGGGTGTTGAACGCTATGAAATTCGTGAAGAGTTCTTTGAGAAAAGTTATCGTGAAGCCCGCATCACGTTGAAGCCACGCGACGGGTCCGTAGCCCTGGACCAAGCCCTGCGCCGGTACCTGATGGGGGTGCTCGATGAATATCTGAAGGCCGATGACGAGGCCTCCCCGTTGCACAGTTTGATCCGGCCCAACGTGAGCGACGAGGTGTTTATAAATTCGCTTTCGACCTATCTCGACTGTACGCCGCTGGAAAAACAATTCTTATTAGAAGCCGAGCATGTGCCGCAGCAGGCCCGCCGCCTGAGCGATTTGATTCAGTTCAAGCTGGCGGAGCGGCGCGGCGCAGGAGGATGGGGCTGATGTCGCGGCCGGTCGCCATTGACGTGTCCCACCTCGGAAAAACCTACGACAAGGTCCGGGCTGTTGAGGACCTCTCGTTTCAAGTCTACACCGGCGAAATTTTCGGGCTGCTCGGTCCGAACGGCGCGGGCAAGAGCACCACGCTGCGTATTCTGATCACCCTGCTCAATCCCACGTCCGGATCGGCTACGATTTTCGGCCTCGATTCGGTGAAGGATGCGGACCGTGTCCGGCAAACCATCGGCTATGTGCCGCAAGAGCGGGCGATAGACCGTTTCGTAACGGGCCGGGAACATCTCGAATTGCTTGCCGACCTCTACCATCTTTCCGCGGAGGATGCGGCCACACGAATCCCCCAGTTGCTAAAATTAGTGGAGCTTGAGCAGCAGGCGGACCGTCCCGCGAAGACCTACTCCGGCGGCATGAAGCGTAAGCTGGACATTGCCTGCGGGTTATTGCCCGATCCCAAAATCCTCTTCCTCGACGAGCCCACGCTCGGGCTGGACGTGCAAAGTCGTTTGCGCATCTGGGACCATGTGCGAGCCATGCGCGAGCGCGGGATTACGGTGGTCATGACCACCAACTATTTGGATGAAGCCGATCAGTTGTGCGACCGGATCGCCATCATCGACGGGGGTCGGATCAAAGCGCTCGGCGCTCCCAACGAGCTGAAAGTCGGGTTGGGCGGAGATCTCGTGTCCCTGACGGTGCGCGAACATGATCGCATCGAGAAGCTCGCGACTGCCATCAGAGACCTTCCGGCCATTCGTGCCGTCACGGTGACAGCACATGGACTGGACATCCGGGTGGATTTTCCCGAAAAAGCCTTGCCGGCGATTCTTGACGCAGCGAATCGCCTGACCTGTCAGCTGGAGTTCATCGATTATCATCGACCGCGGTTGGATGACGTGTTTATTGCCCACACAGGGCGATCCATCAAGGATGACCATCCGAAGGCGGAAGACGCATAACTGTCGCCGAGGAGCATGCAGATCGGGTTATGAAAGAATATTGGCAGGAAATTCGGGCGTTGACGATGCGCTGGGTGCGGCGGCTGAGCCGGGAAAAGTTCAGCATGTTGTTTACGCTCGTGCAACCGATGTTGTTTTGGCTGATTTTCTTTGGGAACCTGTTTCAACGCGCGGCCGACATGCAGGTGACTCAATCGCCGAATTACATCAGTTTTCTGACCGCCGGAGTCGTAGTCATGACGGTGCTCAATAACGGGTTGGCCGGCGGCGTCGATCTCCTCTTCGATAAGGAGAACGGGTTTCTTGAACGCCTGATGTCCACGCCGATTCATCGCACCTCCGTCATCCTGAGCCGGTTCATCTTTGTCACCACCATCACGTCGTTGCAGGTCCTGGTCATCCTGGCTGTAGCCTGGCTGTTCGGGGTGCAGCCGGTGACCGGCCTGGCAGGGGTGGCGACCATTTTGCTCATCGGCATGATGTTCGGGGTGGGGTTAACGGCTATCTCGATGGCCATGGCCTTTTCCGTGAAGAGCCACGGCGACTTCTTTTCCGTGCTGGGTTTCCTTTCGCTACCCATGATTTTCTTGAGCTCCGCATTAGTGCCCTTGGCGGCCATGCCCGGCTGGATGGGATTTCTCGCCCAGTTCAATCCGATGACCTGGGCCATTGATGCCGTCCGTCCGCTCATTCTCCAAGGATGGGCGGAGGCGTTACCTCATGTCGGAATGGTGATCGGCGTGATGGTGTTGTTCGATGCGCTCTGTCTGTACGGTGGTGCGCGGGCCTTCCGGCGGGCGATCGGGTGAGCACGGTGACGCCCCGAGGATCTTCCATGTTCGTGAACGAAAGCCAAATCCGCGCCCTGATCCGGCTCCTCGGTGACGAGGATGAACGGATCGTCAAAACGATCAGCGGAAAACTGATCGATTTCGGCGACTGCGCTGTTCCGCTGCTACAGGAGGCGGAAATCGAGCAGCCGGAGATGGCCGATCGCATTGTCACCGTGTTGGAGGAAATCCGCGGCGCGAGGTTGGAGGAAGAGCTCCGCGATCTGATTGCCTTTCCCGATGACCAGGTCGACCTGGAAACGGGCGCCTTCATCCTTGCGCGGTATGCCTATCCCACGCTGGACGTGCAGGCCTACCGGCGGCAATTGGATCGTATGGCCCAGGATGTCCGGGAGCAGATCGGGTCCCGAGTATCCGGCGAAGAGACGGTCAGAGCCTTAAACCGCTACCTCTTCACCCAGGCCGGATTCAAAGGGAATACCAAAAACTACTACGAAGTTGAAAACAGCTATCTGAATTGCGTCATAGACCGCCGGACCGGCATTCCGATCAGCCTCTCCACCATCTACCTGCTGATCGGCAGGCGTTTGCAGTTGCCGGTGCATGGCATCGGGATGCCCGGTCACTTCCTGGTGAAGTTCGATTCGGACCGGTACAAAATTTTCATCGATTGTTTCAATGGCGGCGCGCTGCTGACGGAAAAGAACTGCGCGCGGTTTTTGACCGAAGCCGGCTACGGCTTTGAAGATCGTTTCCTGCAGAAAAGCCCGACCCGAGCCCTTCTGGCCCGCATGATCAAAAATCTCCTCGCCATCTACAATAAGCTCGACGAGCCGCTGAAAAAGCACCGATTGCCGCGGTTCGTGGAAATCCTGGGCTGTGAGCAGCGCGAAGAAGGGTTGTAGCAGGAAGCTGAGAAAGGCCGCCAGCTTCGTTCTCGCCTCATCCAGATCCTCAACGTACCGCAAGGGTACACCTCGGCTCTTCACTCGCTGAGGCCTAAGACCGGTCTCGCCATCCTTTAGAATGCCGATTTTCCCTTTCAGTTTTCTCCATCGTGCAGAGGATGTGTCTGGGCTAGCTCCGCAGCTTGAGCAGGTCTCGCGCCATTCTGACTCGTCCGGGAAAGTGGTGTTTCGCCTGCGCGCGGACGTCATACTGTTCGGCAATCGGATAAAAATGAGACAAGATCAGCTGGCCGACGCCGGCTTCCTGAGCCACACGGCCGCAAAGGCCCGCATGTAAATGCCCGGCCCCGGGGCGGTCTTCCGGAAACGAGCAGTCGAGGACGGCGAAATCAGCCTCATGGCAGAGTCGCACCAGGTTCTCGCAATATTGAGAATCTCCTGAATAGGCTACAGCGCGGTCCTGATATTCGACCCGGTATCCTACGCAATGCAGTTTGGGCGCGTGGGTGACGGTGGCGGGTGTGATGCGCGTCTCGCCGATGTGGAAGCTGCGATCAGACACCTCGCGGATGGTAACCCGAAAGGGCGGCCGATCGAAACTCGGGAACGTCGTCATCATGGCCCGCATCAAGGTGGCGGTGCCGTGCGGACCGATGAGTGTTAGCGGCGGTCTGGTCCCGCCCTGGTATTTGCAGAAGATCACGGCATCAAAGAAGAACGGAATAAAGTCGGCGAAGTGGTCCGCATGGAAATGGGAAAACAGAATGTGCGTGATGGTGTGGCGATCAACTCCGCTTTTGATCAGGTTGGACAGTGTGCGCGGTCCGAAATCCAACAGAAATGTCTGATCCGTTTGGATCAGGTACCCGGCTGCAGCGCGCGTGGGGTGAACATTCGTTCCTGACCCTAGCACCGTGAGGCGGATCATGCGACCGGGTTTTCCTGGAAGCTCTGATGCAGACGAAGGAGCAGGGTGCGCAATTGATCGGCTTCGGCGGCGGAGAGCGCGCGTTGGAAGAAGGGGCGGAGGAACGCAATGTGGGCGGCGAAGGTCGTCTGGAACAGCTTGTTGCCCTTGGCGGTCAGGCAGATACGGGTGCTTCGTCGATCATCAACCACCGGCGTTCGACGAATCAGCCCTTTGGTCTCCAGCCGATCCAGTACGCCGGTGAGTGTGCCCTTGGTCACCAAGGTTGCTGTTGACAGTTCAGCGCAGGTGAGTCCCTTGGTGTCACCGAGCGTCGCGATCACGTCGAATTGCGACGGGGTGAGCCGAAGCGAACGCACATGGCGGCTGTCTGTGCGCCAAAATGCGAGATAGGTTTCGACCAGGGGACGGAGCACTTTGAGATGAGGATCGTCTTTCAGGTCCGGGAGGTCCATCGCGGGCGAGACTAGTCATCCGTGAGGGTAGCTGTCAAGAGTCGGTCACGGGCCTTGCGTTGACGCCGCAAGGACCGCCCCCCTATCATGTCGCCTGCCATGCCTCGTCACTCACAATCCGGCCAAGCCAATCTGACTGCCGTGTTTCTCCTGCTGGGCCTTGTCGTGTCCGGAGTCTGGGTGTGGAAGCGCCTGTCGCCGGAGATGCAGGATCTGATTATCGATCAGGCACTTCCCCTGGCAGCCTTGGTGCTGGCCGTGCTGACCCTATTATGGGTGCTGGGCGGAAAGATTCGTACACGCCGGAAGCGAATTCAGCAGCGCGCTCGGTTGATAAAGTTGTTCGAGACCCAGGCCTCGGCCGACAAACGATTGCAGCTGGCGTTTGCCGTGATTGAGGTGAATGAATACCGGCGCGCGGGCCTTGAGGTCATTGCTCCGCGCTTCCAGGAATTGTTTCTCACAACGCTCAAGCGGGCCTTGGGTGATAAACAACATCAGGTGCGAGGCATGGCGGCCAGTCATCTGGGGGTCATCGGGGATGAGACGGTCGTGCCACATCTTCTCAAAGCGTTGGAAGACGACCATGCCTACGTGCGATCCAGTGCTGCTTTGGGACTGGGCCGCCTGCGCGCAACGGAGGCCAAGGACAAGTTGGCCTATGTCAGTAAGGAAGACTGGGACCAAACGGTGCGGAGCCGGGCGCGTGAAGCGCTGGAGCGCATTCGATGAGGATGGAGAACGGAGAGCAGGTGCGTCGAACGTTTAAGCGGCCCACTCGAGCAGCACAATTTCGGGTGTGCAATTCACTCGCATGGGGAGGACTGACCAGCCCAGCCCGCGATTGACATAGAGGCGGTGGCCGTCCTTTTCATACATGCCGTGCGTCCGTCCGTGACAACCGGGCGGCAACCAGAATGTCGGGATGCCGGGAATGCGCCATTGGCCGGCATGGCTGTGGCCGCAGAGCGTGAGATCGGCGTGGTGAGCAGGCGTCAATTGATCCAGAATGTTGGGCGCGTGCGCGAGGACCATTGTGAAACGCCCGGGCTCTGACGAAGGCATGCAGCGAAGGTCTGCGCGATGTAGTGATGGGTCATCCAGCCCGACGATCGCCAGTTCGCCTGTGGCTACCCGAATGAACGTCACCTGGTTGAGCAGCAGCGTGACCTTGCGGCGGTCGAACTGTTCGGCGAACTCATCGACACGGATGCCGCTATAGTGATCGTGGTTTCCAAGGGTGACGTAGACAGGGGCCAATCGGCGCAGTTCTGTGAGAAAGCGCAGCAGATGGGGAAGCCCATCCCGGACGTTCACTAAATCACCGGTGATGAAGATCCAATCCGGCTTCAGGTCCGCGACCGCGCGAATCAGGGCGCGATGCCGGGGGCGGTAGCGATCCAGATGCAGATCGCTCAAATGCACCGCGCGCCGTCCGGCTAAAGGCGCATGGGTGAGCGGAAGCCGGGTCACGAATGTTGCCGATAAACCGATCTCCACTCCCGGCATCAGATTGAACAGATGGTGAAACGGTTGACTCAGCCAATGGCCGATCCAGACGCGTGCCAGCTCCTGCCATCGCATCACGGTGGAGATCATTCCATTACTCGATTCAAATGTGCTTTGTCTGCGGTGGTGACCCGATAGCCTTGATCGTAGAGTTTGCCCATACCGGCCATGAGCGCTTCCATGCCACGGGTCTCGTGCAGGGAATCGAATTGAGCGGTCAGCGAACGCAGATGGGCCGCGGCTCCAAGAGACGGCTCGGCGGCGAGGTTCAATGCCACCAGAATGTCGCGCAGTTCACGGGCGTTGTATAACGAATTGTCGTCGCCGTCACCAACCAGGGCGAATTCGTAAAAGGTAAGACTGAGGGACAGCAGCGCCTGAGTACGTTGAAAATCTGTGCGAACGTCATCGAGGCCTTCCGGATACCGCTTGCGGCAATCCGCCTCCTGGGCGTCTGCGTCCGCCGCGGAAAGTGCAGAGGACTTCGAGGGTATCCAGGCGATCTGCTGGACCGCGGGCGGGGCAGGTTTGTGTCGCTGCTGTTTGTAAAAGAGGTTCATGCATTGGCTGGCAGTCGCAAAGGCCTGTTTGTCGGTGTCCGCCTGACGTTTGATGTGCTGCGTGAGCTGCGCGAACACGTCGATTCCGATCGGCCGGGCGGCCGCCGTCGCTGATTGAGCCTGCGAGACCGTGCCCGCGCAGAAGAGGATGACTATCGCACAGCCGGCATGAACCACGCGTCTACGCATTGGAAGTGCGCCCAGCAGGATGGTTGGCGGTCGGGACTATCTACGAGCAGTATAACACGGGTGGCCGCCGTGCCTAACCAAATGACATGAAGTGTAATCTTTCAGGAATCATAAAGGAAACCCATGCCGACACCCTCCTGGCTCGATGATACGGTGCCCTATTTGACCGCTTCCGTCCCCGCGCTCGGTGGACGCATCCGCAGTACGCCGGAAGACTTTTGTGTGGAGGAACGTCCTCTCTATCTCCCCTGCGGAAAGGGGGAGCATTTGTACATCAAAATCACCAAGCGAGGTCTGTCTACCCCTGATCTCGTGCTCCGACTCTCGTCCCAGCTCCATGTGAAGGCGCAGACGATCGGCGTAGCCGGGCTGAAGGATGCGCAGGCCGTGACGACGCAGATGTTGTCTTTGCAGGGGGTGAAGGCCGAAGCGGTCGCGGCGTTGCCGACCGACGAACGGCTGCTGAGCGTCGAGGTGTTGGGGCACCATCGCAATCGATTGCGCAAGGGGCACCATGCCGGCAACCAGTTTCGTTTGATCGTGCGGGATGTTCGCGAGGGGAGCGAGGAGTTATTGAGCCGGCTGTTTGATGAGTTAGTCCGACGTGGTGTGCCCAATTATTTCGGCCCGCAGCGGCAGGGACGCTCGGGGACGAACTTTCAGCTGGGTGCCGAATTGCTGCAGGATGAAGCCCGCCGCAAGAAGATGCCTCGCTCAAAACGGATCTGGTTCATGAATGCCTATCAGTCGTATGTGTTCAACCATATCGTCGCCAAACGCATTGAGAGTATCGACAAAGTGTTTCTTGGTGACTGGGCCATGAAGTCCGAAAACGGCGCCTGTTTTCCGGTGGAGCAGCCGGACGTGGAACAGTTGCGGGCGGATCGGTTCGAAATCAGCCCAACGGGACCGCTGTTTGGTTCCCGTGCCCCTTGGGCGACCGGGGTCCCGGGCGATATTGAGCGGGCGGTTATTGCCGAATTGGGCACCACTCCGGATCTGCTCTCGAAAGCGGGTGCGGAATGCGGATTTCGCGGGGAGCGGCGGGCACTGCGCGTGCGTCTCAACGATCTGGTCTGGTCGCTGGATGGTACGGTGCTGACCCTCTCGTTCTGGCTCCCTCCCGGTTCCTACGCCACGAGCGTGTTGCGAGAGATCGTGAAGACGAATGCGTAGCGTGCGGGCCATCCTTCCGGACTAATGGTAGAATCATGACAAGCGTGCATCACGCGGGGGAAGATGCTTCTACCAACGTCGGCGTGAGTTCAGGGGTTCCGTCATGACTGCATTGCAGGAAACGGTCTTTCTCCAAGGCCACATCATCGATTCGTTGATCCTGGCCAAGGTGCTGGACACGATTCTCATGATGGGCGGCACCTTTGATTTGCAGGATGTGAACATTGGGGCGACGAGAGATGCGCCCTCGCAGGCGCGGATTACGGTGCGTGCCCATTCTACCCGCCTGTTGGCCGAGATTCTCCAAGCTATTCAACCCCATGGCGCCGCTGTCGAGCGGGACGCCGATTGCCGGTTCGAACCGGCTCCGTCGGCGGGGATATTCCCGGATGAGTTCTATGCCACGACGCATTTGCCGACCCAGATCCGCCTTGACGGCGACTGGGTGGAGGTCGAGGGCATGGAGATGGATCTCGGCATTTGTGTCGATCCGGCAAAGGCTCGCGCCAGAGCGCTGCCCATGGGATCGGTGAAACCCGGGGACTTGGTCGTGACCGGGAGAGAAGGTATCAGGGTGACGCCGCTGGCCCGTCCCGCCGAGCGGGATGTGTTCGGGTTCATGGAATCTGTGGTGTCCTCGGAGCGGCCGCATCAGCCGGTCATCGCCGATATCGCGCAACGTATGCTGAAGTTGCGCGCCGGGTATCGGCAGGGACAGGTAGGCACCAAGGTGCTGCTGGCGGGCGGGCCCGCGATCGTCCATGCCGGAGGCCGGGAAGCGTTGACCTGGTTGATCGACGCCGGCTTTATTCACGTCTTGTTCTGCGGCAATGCGCTGGCCGCGCACGATATGGAAGCCGCGTTGTACGGCACCTCTCTCGGGTATGGCTTGACCGCTGGCCGTTCCGTCCCGCATGGACATGAGCATCATCTGCGGACGATCAACCGCATTCGCGCGATCGGCAGCATTCATGAGGCGGTGCGCTCCGGCGTCATCAGGGAAGGCATCATGGCGGCCTGCGTCCGCCACGACGTCAACATGGTGATGGCCGGCACGATTCGTGACGACGGCCCGTTGCCCGGCGTGGTGACGGATTCCATGCAGGCCCAGGAGGCGATGCGCGCGGAAGTGCAGGGCGTCGGACTTGCGCTCTTGGTGGCCTCCACGTTGCACGCGATCGCAACCGGCAATTTGTTGCCCGCCTCCGTCCCCACCGTGTGTGTCGATGTTAATCCTTCCGTCCCGACCAAACTGGCGGACCGGGGCAGTTTTCAAGCCGTCGGCCTCGTCATGGACGCCGCCTCTTTTCTCAAAGAGCTGGCCCGTGAACTCGGGTGGCGCCTATGAGCCGGCTGTTGGTCTGTCCTCCCGAATATTTTCAGATCGATTACGAAATCAATCCCTGGATGCGGCGTGAAAATGCGGTGGTTCCCTCGCGCGCGGTGAGTCAATGGCAGACGCTGATGCACGTGCTGGAGCAGGGCGTGGAAGTGGGGGTGGAGCGAATGCAGCCGGTTCCCGGCCTGCCGGATCTAGTCTTTACGGCCAATGCCGGGGTGGTTGCCGGTCGCCGCGTCGTGATCAGCCGCTTTCGTTATCCCGAACGCCGGCGTGAAGAGGGCTACTTCGCGCAATGGTTCCGCGAGCACGGGTATGAAGTCCTGACGCTGGAGGAATCGCTCTATTTTGAAGGAGCCGGCGATCTCTTGGGATTTCCGGACACATGGTTCGGTGGATATCGCCAGCGATCGGATATCCGGTCGTTTCCGAAGCTGAGCGAAATTTTTCAGCGTGAGATCATTCCGCTCGAACTCATCGATGGCCGGTTCTATCACCTGGATACTTGTTTTTGTCCGCTCAGCGGCGGAGAGCTGTTGTACTTTCCTTCGGCCTTCGATGCCTATGGCCTGGCCGCCATCGCACAACGGATACCTGAGGAACAGCGCCTTGCCGTGCCTGAAGACGAAGCAATTCGGTTTGCCTGTAATGCCGTCTGCGTCGGCAAGCATATCGTCATTCCGGCCGGCTGCCCCCGCACGATGCGGCTCCTGGAATCCCGTGGGTATCGCACCCATGATGTGGAGTTGGATGAGTTCATGAAATCAGGCGGCGCTGCCAAATGCCTGACCCTTGCGCTTGACTAACAGACCTCTGCCCAGCCTGAGCGCCGTGCGGTTATCCCTTCGACCGGAAAAGAAACGACAGGTAGAGCCCGGCAATGGCGGTCGTGGTGAGTTCGATCGTGAGCAGCAAACGGCTGACAATGGCATCGGGTTGTGGCGGCGAAAGGATGAAGTGAAAGCCGAGAAAGGCTGCCGGTTGCGAGGGCGGCGTTTCCCAAGGCGGCATGATGACAGACACAATCAGGACCGTGACCATGCCATACAGGATGTGTGGATTGAGCTGGTCCCTGGCTGACCCCGAAGCGGGCGGCGTCGACTGTTGTTGCGTGTGGCTGGCCACGCCGGTCCCGCAGTAGGTGCAGTAGCGATTGATTTCGGGCAGGTCGCGTCCGCAGGCTGGACAGGGCTTCATGGCTCTGGCTCCTCGTGGACCTGCAGCCTACCGCCTGCGCGAACGGAATTCCAGTGCGGATGCGAAGATGCCGGATGCGTTCGTTGACACCCTTCCAGACCCCTTCCTATAATCCGCGTCCATGACGCGATCATCAAATCAACGTGTAGCGGTCATCGGCGCCGGCGCATGGGGCACCGCATTGGCCCGGCATTTGGCCGAGAAGCAGATCTCGGTGTGTCTCTGGGCGCATGAACCGGAGGTCGTGCAGACCATTGAACAACGGCGTGAAAACGTCGTGTTTTTGCCCGGAGTGCGGCTACCGGCCACCTTAACCGCCACGAGCCACTTGTCCGACGCTTTGGCTGAGGCCGATTGTGTCATCTTCGCGGTGCCTTCGCACGTGGCGCGACTGGTCCTGAGCCGGATCGGCCCGCTCCTGTCACAGCCGGTTCCGTTCGTCAGCGCGACCAAGGGTATCGAGGAAACCACGCTCGAACTGATGACGCAAATGATGCAGGATGTCTTGCCTGCACATATGCGGAATGCGTTGATGGTCTTGTCGGGTCCCAGTTTCGCCAGCGAAGTCAGCCAAGGAAAACCGACCGCGCTGTGCCTCGCGGGCCAGGATGCCGGAGCCGTCAAAGCAATCCAGGCGCTATTCATGACGCCGACGTTTCGAGTCTATGCGGATGATGATCTGATCGGGGTTCAACTCGGCGGGTCGCTGAAAAATGTCATGGCCCTGGCTGCTGGTGTGGTGGATGGGCTGGAACTCGGCCATAACGCTCGCGCGGCCTTGATCACCCGCGGGTTGGCCGAAATGATTCGGCTCGGTATGGCCATGGGGGCGGACCCGCGAACGTTTTACGGATTGTCCGGTGTCGGAGATCTCATTCTGACCTGCACCGGCCCCTTGAGTCGTAACCATTCGGTCGGGGTACGGTTAGGAAAGGGTGAACGGTTGGAGGGAATTCTTGCGAGTATGCAGGCCGTAGCCGAAGGAGTGCGTACGGCCAAGGCCGCATTGGGCTTGGCGCATCGATGCGGCGTGGACATGCCGATCGTGCAGGAGGTCAATGCCGTACTCTTCGCCGACAAACCCTGCCGTCAGGCAGTTGGTGACCTGATGGAACGCGAAGCCAAGGAAGAAAAGGCCCTATCATGAATCAAGACCAGTTGCGGGCGTTACTGACTGAAGTTCAGCAGGGCGCCGTGGCGGTGCCGGATGCGCTGCACCGGTTGCGCACGCTTCCATATGAAAATTTAGGCTTTGCCTCCCTTGATCATCATCGCGCACTGCGACAGGGTTTCCCGGAAGTCATTTTTTGCGAAGGCAAAACTGTGGCGCAGGTGGTGGCCATCGCCAAGACCCTGTTGCTGAAGAATAATTCGTTGCTGGCGACACGAGTGGAGCCTGCCGTCGCGCGCGCACTGTTGCGGATGAGCAAACGGGCAACTTATCACGAAGCGGCGCGGGTGGTGGCCATTGTGCCGCCCAAGCTGGTGCGTCGAGGGTCTGTGCTGATTGTCACGGCCGGAACGGCCGATATTCCCGTCGCTGAAGAAGCACGTGTGACGGCCGATATCATGGGCAGCAAAACCGACACCTTGTATGACGTGGGTGTGGCCGGGTTGCATCGATTGCTCGGCCAACAAGAACGACTCCATGACGCGCGGGCGATCATTGTGGCGGCCGGGATGGATGGCGTGCTTCCGAGCGTCGTCGGCGGATTGGTACGGCAACCGGTGATTGCAGTGCCAACGAGTCGAGGATACGGCGCACATTTCGGCGGCTTGGCCGCGTTATTGACGATGCTGAATTCCTGCGCGGCGGGGGTTGGCGTGATGAATATCGATAACGGGTTCGGCGCCGGCTGCCTGGCTCACCGCATCAACATGGTGAGCGAGATGGACAGTCATCAGCCTAAAGGGGCAAAGCGACGGTAATGGATGGGTGTCGTATCGAAGTCAGGCGCTCGCCTAGTTTTTGACCACAATCTTGCCGCGTTTGGGCCAGGAGAGCATTTGGGTGCGCTGGCCCTTCTCTCCGTTGCTCAACAGCTTGACCCGCACTTCATACTCATACGATCCGATCGGGATCTGTTGTTTGTTGTGATCCAGCCCGTCCCATTCGAGATCGACCTGCACATGTTTCTGCGGCGTATCGCCATTTGCGCTTGGCGTGGTCTGGACATGCTCATTCACAGGTTGGCGAATCGAGAGGAAGCGCAGCGAGGTCATGGAGGAAGAGGTCACGAGGGCGGAGACCTCCAGCATGAGATGGTCATCGACTTCTTTCGGCAATTGCACGGTGGCGATGAAATGGAAGGGGCCCTCCTGCGGTCGATACGGCATCGGCGCAGCGTGCAGCGAGAGAATTTTTAGTTCCGGCTCGGGGCGCGGGACACTGCTTTTGCCTTTCGTTTTGGCGAGCAGCACATTTGGCTCCCCCAGTAAGCAGAGGCTGCTGAGCAGAAGCAGCAGGCCGAATCTCATTTCTGCTGATGTGCGTTTGCCGCTGATCCGGGGAGCTGGTGTTGAATTGGTCATGGGTGTCGGTGTCGCAGGTGGTGGCTGGTGGCCGATGGCATGCGTCTCTTGATTGGGGATAACACAGCATGGCAGGGCTGTCAACGAACGAGCGGAATGATTGCTGTCTGGGTGCGGCTCCGGTAAGATGCCGCTCGTTTGCGCGACAGAGTTCATTGTAGGAGTGACGTGGCGAGGCATCTGCATTTCGATTGTTTCTCCGGCATCAGCGGCGACATGACATTGGGCGCGTTGGTCGATGCGGGGTTGCCGTTCAAAGAGCTCGTGCGTGGCCTCGCTGCGCTGAAGATCGAGGGCTATCGGCTGGCGCGTAAGAGGGTCGAGCGCGGTGCCATCACGGCGACTAAGGTCGATGTACTGATCGACAAGGGCTTTCGCACTCCGTTAACCCTGGCGCAAATTGCCAGAATTCTTCAAAAAAGCGCCCTCCCGCCGGTGGTGAAAGAACGAAGTCAGGCGGTATTCAATGTGCTGGCAGACGCCGAAGGGAAGGCCCACGGTGTTGAGCCGTCGCATGTGCATTTCCATGAAGTGGGCGTGATCGATTCGTTTGTGGATGTTGTCGGCGGGGTCCTGGGCCTGCATCTTCTCGACATCCAGCATGTGACCGCCTCGGCTATCAATGTCGGATCCGGCATGCTTCAGTCGGCGCACGGCGCGTTACCCGTACCGGGACCAGCCGTGGCGGCGCTCGCGGTCGGCGTGCCGATTTATGCCAAGGGGCCTGAACGGGAATTGACGACGCCGACCGGGATGGCCTTGCTGAAAACCGTGAGCACTGAATTCGGCCTCCTGCCTTCCATGCAGGTGCGTCAGGTGGGATATGGGGCGGGGACTGCCGATCCGGCGCAATGGGCGAATGTGTTGCGCGTGTTCATCGGTGAAGAGGCCGCTGCGAGCGGGGGGATGGACACCATCATCGAACTGGAAACGAACCTGGATGATGTGAACCCGCAATTGTACGACACGGTGTTCGAGCGCGTATTTGCCGCCGGGGCCGTGGATGCGACCTTGGCGCCGGTGATCATGAAGAAGGGCCGGCCGGGAAATGTCCTGTCCGTCCTCGCGTCGCGGGAACACACAGAGGCGGTCCTGGCTGTCCTGTTTGCCGAGACGACGGCCCTCGGGGTGCGGATTCGCGAGGTGCAACGTCGTGTCCTGCCGCGCCGGTTTGCTTCAGTGCGGGTCAACGGACAGGATGTGCGTATGAAACTCGCTGATATTCGACCCGGCGTCAGCAAAGCCGCTCCGGAATATGAGGATTGTAAACGCGTGGCCGAACGGAGTGGTCGTCCCGTCAAAGACATTCTCGACGAGGCCATGATGCTGTATCGGCAGCAACAAGGCGCAGGCCCCAGAAGAAAAGGGCGCACGTGATTCACGAGATCGTGTCCGTTCCCTCCTTCCCTTCTTCTCCTACCCCGCGGAGGCGCCGGTGACGGTTCTCCTCTACGTGGGAATGTTTGTGGCTTCCGTCGTCATCACGCTTGCCGGGTGTCATCTCTTTACGAACGGCATCGAGTGGCTTGGAAAACGCCTGAATATCTCTGAAGGTGCTGTCGGGAGTGTGTTCGCTGCCGTCGGGACGACGTTGCCTGAAACATCGATTCCCATCATTGCCATCTTTTTCGGGGCCGGCCGCGAACAGATGGAAGTCGGCCTGGGAGCAATTCTCGGGGCGCCATTCATGCTAAGCACATTGGTCCTGCCGATTCTGGCGTTGCTGCTGGTGCTCTATGCCAAGTTGGGGAAGCGAACGGCGACGTTCAAACTCCACTATGGAGAGGTTCGCGTCGATATCAGCTTCTTTCTCGTTAGTTATGTGCTCGCGCTTACTTGCGCGATGATTCCCTCCCGGGTCTTGCATGTCTCGGTGGCGGTGGTCCTGCTAGCCATGTACGTCTATTACATGAAGCTCAAGTTTTCTGCCGAAGACGAAGAGAGTGAGGGCGGTGACGAACTGGAGCCGTTGCTCTTCGCTCGCCGCTCTGCCAAACCCTCGTATCTGGTAATCGGGGTGCAAGGCATTGTGGGGTTGCTGGGATTGGTCGGGGGAGCGCATCTGTTTGTCACGGCCGCAAACTCCATTTCTGCCGAACTGCAGGTTTCGCCTCTCATCCTCGCGTTGCTGATCGCTCCGCTGGCGACGGAATTGCCCGAGATGTCCAATAGCTTTTTGTGGTTGTACCGAAAAAAAGATCGGTTGGCGGTGGGCAATGTGACCGGTGCGATGGTGTTCCAGGGCTCGATCCCCGTCTCTGTCGGATTGCTCGGGACCGAATGGACCCTGGGCACAACCGCGCTGGCGACGATGGTCCTTGCGGTCGTGGCGATGAGCATGAGCCTGTTACAGGCTCTGTGGGCCGGGCACTGGCGTCCCTGGTTGCTCAGCGGCAGCGCCCTGCTGTACCTTGGCTACACGTTATTCTTGTACACCCATGGCTCGTAACCTCTCACCACGATCAGACCGCCCCCTGTTGGGTCTCACGATGGGGGACCCAGCCGGCATCGGCCCCGAGGTCATTGCCAAAGCCTTGGCCGACAAGGCACTGGCGCGACTCTGTCAGCCGGTGGTCATCGGTTCTCGGGCAGTCATGGAACGCACGATCAAGTGGCTGAATTTGCCTTTGGACGTGGTGACGTTTGATCCGGCGAATGGGTCACGATTGAAGCCAGGGCAGGTCGTTGTCGCTGATCCGTTGGAACGTCCGCTGCCGAAATTTCGCATGGGCGTGGCGTCGGCAGTGACCGGGGCGGCATCCATCGCATTCATCAAAGAGGGTGTCGCATTGGCGCAGGCGGGCAGCCTGGGCGGCATCGTCACGGCGCCCATCAATAAAGAAGCGATGAACATGGCCGGCTTTCATTACCCGGGGCACACGGAACTCTTGGCGGATCTGACCAAGACCAAAGAGTTCGGGATGATGATCGTGGGCGGGCCATTGAAGATCATGTTCACCACGACCCATGTCGCGATCCATGCCTTGTCTCCGCTCTTGACCACGCAGCGTATTGCCAAAGCGATTCGTCTTGCCCATCTTGGCCTGACGAAGTATTTCGGCATCGCGCGTCCGAAGATCGGCGTCGCGGCGTTGAATCCCCATGCGGGTGAACACGGGTTGTTCGGGAATGAGGAACAGACCAGTATTGCGCCAGCCATCAAATTGGCCCGGGCGGCCGGGATCAAAGCCAGCGATCCGCTGCCCGCCGATACCCTGTTCGGTAAGGCGGCCCGCGGCGAGTATGATGGCGTCGTGGCGATGTACCATGATCAAGGATTAATCCCCCTCAAATTGGTAGCTTTCGGCACCTGCGTGAATTTGACGGTGGGCCTGCCGATTATCCGTACCTCGGTTGACCATGGAACTGCGTATGATATTGCGGGTAAAGGGGTCGCCGAGCATGGAAGTCTGCTGGAGGCGGTGAAGGTTGCGGCCCGTTTGGCCACATCCTGGTCGCCAGTTCAATCATCGTCCCGATAGGAAAGAGGCATTATCTCCATGTCAGACCCAGGCTCTTCCGCAGCAACCATCATTGACCAGCAGGTGAAGGAGTTGGACGCGATCGCGAAGCGGACCATCCAGGACTTCAATACCACCCTGGGCACAGAACGTGTGGGCCAGTGGAAGATTCGCACGGTGGCGTTGCTCCAGCAGCATGCCGGACAGGCCGAGGCGGATGGCCTGTCCCGGAAGAGTCCCGGGATGTCGTTCACCAACGATCTGATCGAAGAGTTCAGCGACGAGGTCGAATGTTACCGGTCCTATCTCGTGACATTGGCCAAACGCCTGCGGGCTGCAGTTCCTCCCAACGCCGGATAGAAAGCCGCGTGAAATCATGGCTGGTTCCTTTCCCCCCGCCCTGAAACGGCTTGGTCAGAATTTTCTCATCGATCCGAACATTATCCGCAAAATCGTGTCCCTGGCGGCGCTTCGTCCCGACGACACGGTCTTGGAAATCGGACCCGGGCGTGGCGCCCTGACAGCAGGATTGTGTGCCGAAGCCGGACGCGTCATCGCGGTTGAGATCGATCCGCAACTGCAGCCCCAATTACAGGAGACGCTCGGCCATTGCCGCAACCTCGATCTTCGGATCGGCGATGCGCTGGAGTTTCCCTTCGACAGTTTGCCGCCGCGGACGGTGGTCGTCTCCAACCTGCCGTATTATGTGTCCACGCCGATCCTGTTTGCCTTGCTCGATGCCCGTGCCCACCTCGATCGTCTGGTGCTGATGCTGCAAACGGAAGTGGCGCTCAGGCTGGCAGCCAAACCGAACAGCGAAGATTACGGTGTGTTGTCGGTCCTGACGCAAGAGGCGGCAGAGGTGGAGGTGGCGTTTCGCGTGTCGGCGAATTGTTTCCGCCCCCGTCCAACCGTTGGATCGGCGGTCGTACATCTCAAACTCAAGCCCCGGGATGGAGTCGATCCCGACCGGTATGAGCGGTTCCGGCGGCTGGTGCGGGCCGCCTTCGCTCACCGACGGAAGACGCTGGTGAATTCATTGCGTGACGAAGGTTATGCGGCTCAGCGGATTGCCCGGGCGATGCAAACCGTCGGTGTTCCGCTGCAGGTCCGCGCGGAGACGTTGACACTCGATGACTATCGCGTCCTCGCTACGGCGTTCGACGGCGACGAGTCAACTTGATCACGACGGTTCAGACGGAAATGGGAAGCGTCGTGGTGGCCATGCGCAACATTACCGCTTTGTTTGAAAAGGTATTTTCCCTGTGCTACGATCCGCCGCATGGGTGTAACCACCACGGCAAAGCGCGGTGACGCCCGCTCAGCCCCTTCCCGTTCCTCTCATGTGAAGCGCGAAGTGATCGGGGTTCTCCTGATCGCAGTCGGTCTCTTGATCCTGCTCAGTCTGGTGTCGTTTGTTCCCGGCGACGCCAAATCGATTGGGGCATCCGGAGCAGCCGGCAATCAGCCCAAAAACATGATCGGGTCGGTCGGAGCGCTGTCGGCGGCCGCTTGTTTCTTCATGGTCGGCGGGGCCGCCTATCTCTTTCCGATTCTGCTCGGGCTCCTCGGGGCCCGCTGTTTCACCCCGATCCCGCTCACCATGCGACTCAGGAATGCGGGCAGCGGACTGGCTGCGATGGTATTTTTGAGCGCGCTCCTGCACCTCGAAGTGACGGCGGTCCCTACGATTTCCAGTGGATGGGTCAATCGAGGCTTAGCCGGCGGCATCATCGGCCAGGTGTTGGCCGACGGAGTGCGCAGTTACTTCGCCACGACCGGCGCGCATATTGTGGTGCTCACCGGGTTGATGGTGGCCCTGCTGTTTACGGTACCTCTGTCATTGACGGCATTGCTGCAGAGGGTTCCGGACTGGTGGATCGCCGCCCGCGAGCGTATGACGGGACTCGTGCCGGAGTGGCCGGTAAAGCAGGAAGAGCCGATGGCTCAATCGAAGCGGGTTCGGGTGAAAGCCGCCCGCCCGGCGCGCGAGATGGAAGAACCGGAGCTTGACCGCGAAGTGCAGGTGGTGGCGGAGGCCGTCGAGCAGATCGCGGTCCCCATGATTCCTCCCAAAATCCAGCCGCCGATGAAAGTCGAGAAGCGGGCCACGCCTGAAGACGAACCGGCTGCAGCGGTGGCGACGAGTCCATCCGTGTCTGATGGATATGTGTTGCCGGATCCCCAAGAATTACTCAGTGATCCCTCCGGTCCTATCGCTCGCCTTAGCGATGATGAGTTGAAGCTTCAATCGGAGATCCTGACCAAGGCCTTGAAGAGTTTTGCGATCGAGGGACGCGTCACCGAAGTGCGTCCGGGCCCTGTCGTCACCATGTATGAATTCGAGCCGGCGCCCGGCACCAAGGTTGCGCGCATTGTGAACCTGGCCGATGACCTGGCTCTTGCGCTGAAGGCGATCAGTTTGCGCATCGTGGCCCCCTTGCCGGGTAAATCCGTCGTCGGCATTGAAGTGCCGAATCCGCATCGCGAAATGGTCTCCATGAAGGAGGTTGTGACCAGCGACGCCTTTTCACGCTCGCGCTCGAAATTGAGCCTGGCGCTCGGGAAGGATATTTTCGGCGGTGCGGTCTGTGCCGATCTCAAGACCATGCCGCATCTACTGGTCGCGGGGGCCACCGGCGCGGGCAAAAGCGTCGGTCTCAATACAATGTTGCTCAGCATTCTGTTCAGCGCGCGGCCGGATGAAGTGAAGCTGCTCCTCATCGATCCCAAAATGCTGGAGTTTCAAAGTTACGATGGCATTCCGCACCTGCTTCGTCCGGTGATCACGGATCCCAAGTCCGCGGCTCGCGGTTTGGGCTGGGTGGTGCAAGAAATGGAGCGGCGCTACAAACTGCTGGCCGAGGCGGGAGTGCGGAGCATCGACGCGTACAATAGACGGATTTCAGAGGTGCAGGGGGCAGTGTCCGATGTGTGGCAATCCGGGAAAGCCCAACAGGTCGAATTGACCTTTCTGTCCGAGGAGGAACGGCTCTCGAAAGGCGAAGATGCGGAACCAGCCGGTGAGAATGGGCCGACTGATTCGGTCAAGCCGAGTCCGCCGGAACCGCTTCCGTACATCATGGTGATGATCGATGAGTTGGCCGATCTCATGATGGTAGCCCCGAAGGATGTCGAAGATAAAATTGCCCGTCTCGCCCAGATGGCGCGCGCCTCCGGCATTCATCTGGTACTGGCGACGCAGCGGCCGTCGGTCGATGTCTTGACCGGCCTCATCAAGGCCAACTTTCCGGCCCGGATCGCGTTTCAAGTCTCATCCAAAACCGATTCCCGCACGATTTTAGATGCGAACGGCGCAGAAGCACTGCTCGGACGCGGCGACATGCTGTATCTCGCGTCGGGAACCGGGAAATTGATGCGTATCCACGGATCTTTTGTGTCGGATGACGATGTGCGGCGAGTCGTGGAGTTCGTGAAGAAGCAGGCATTGCCCTCGTATTGCCGCGAACTGCAATCGCTCAAGATCGAAGAGGCGGAGGAGGAACAGGCGAAAGACGAAGTCTATGAACAGGCGAAGGATCTCGTCCTCTCGACGGGCCAGGCTTCGGCCTCGTTGATCCAGCGGCGCTTGCGGGTGGGATATCCCCGGGCCGCGCGCATGATCGAACAGATGGAGGCGGAAGGCGTCGTCGGCGCGGCGGGTCGTGATGGACGTCGTGAAGTGCTGGGTCGCCGAGGCCCGGTCGGTGGAGATGAGGCATGATGCGGATATGGGTCATCTTCGTGTGGCTGTTCGTAACGGGAATGCCGGCTCTTGCGCAACCGGTGAAACCCGATGAGCCGGCGGTCAACCTCCAGGCGCTGCACGAAGTGCAGGAGGTGGTGAAGAACATTCAGTCTCGGTATGAAAAGACCAAGGACCTGCAGGCGTCATTCACGCAAAAAACCAGGATTGAAGGATTTTCCACGCCGGTGATTTCGACCGGTCACTTTTATATTAAGAAGCCTGGCAAGTTGCGGTGGGACTATATCGAACCGGCCACGGAAGAAATCTACGTCAATAAAGACGATGTGAAGATGTATGTGCCTGAGCATAAGCAGGTCCTGGTCGGCAAGCTCACCTATATGGCCGCGTCACAGGCGCCGCTTCAGCTCTTGCAGGGTGTCGCCAAGTTGGATGAGGAATTCGATATTGAGCCGATGCCGAACAAGGAGCGGGGCGGTGGTGGCATTCTCCTGGTATCGCTGACCCCGAAGCAGGGACGTGCCGAACCGGAGCGGGCGATTCAGAAGATCGTGATCGAGGTGCAGCCTAAGACGTACTTCCTCAAGACCATTGCGCTGCACGAGGTCAGCGGCAACGTCGCCACCTTTGAATTTTCAGAACTGAAGCCGAACAGCGGATTGAAGGATGACCTATTTGATTTCAAAGCCCCCGCCGATGTAGAAATCGTGAGGGCGCCGGTGCTGAGCCGACCCTAGCAGGATGATAAGAAACAAGACACAATGATAACGGGGAAATCGTGAATCCGGAATCGGCGAGGAGAGTATGACTCAAGCCTGTGCAAGTAGCGTCACTGAAGCGGTGGAACGGGCGATTTCGGCGCTGGATCTCGATCGGTTGGAGCGGGACTATTGGGAGCAGAACGAGTTCCTGTACATTCCTCAGTTTCTGCCGCGGGAGTTTGTCGAGGCCGAGCTGACGTCACAGGCGCAGGCGCTCAAGTCCGGGTTGAATCGCAATTACATTCCGGGGCATAAGAAAGGCGGCAGTGTCAGCTATTATACGGTCAGGGAACAGGCACCCCAGTTCATGGACCTGTATCGGTCAGACGCGTTTCGGGCCATGCTCAATCGGTTGACCAAGGTCAATCTGCTGCTCTGCCCCGACAACGATCCGCATTCCTGCGCCTTGTATTACTACACGGAAGCTGGCGACCACATCGGATACCACTACGATACCTCCTACTATAAAGGCGCACGGTACACGATTCTGCTAGGGTTACTCGACCAGTCCAAACAATGCCGCTTAGTGTGCGATCTTTTTAAAGACGTGCCGGGAAAACAGCCGGTGCATATGGAATTGGCCACAGCGCCCGGCGATCTATTAGTCTTTAACGGAGACAAGCTCTGGCACGCCGTGACGCCGCTCGGCGATCAGGAAGAGCGGATTGTGCTGACCCTGGAGTATGTGACCAACCCCGACATGGGCGCCTTTAAACGCTTCTATTCCAATCTGAAAGATTCATTCGCGTACTTCGGATTGCGATCCGTGTTTAAGCGGGCCTATGCTTCTCGTTCCCGCGCGTAAAGCCCGCCGGCTTGGCCTCGTGCGGCCTCCGATTTCTTCCCCGTTACTGCACCAAGGCCGGAAAACGCAGCCTGAATGTGGTGCCTTCCCCCTCGGTGCTGTCCACCGTAATCGTCCCTGCATGCCGAGTGACGATTTTATGCACAATGCTGAGACCCAGTCCCGTCCCTTTTCCTGGCCCCTTAGTGGTAAAAAATGGATCAAAGATACGAGGGCGCACCGCAGCTGGGATACCCGGCCCAGTATCGGAAATCGTCACATCGATCCATGGACCATCTTGAGCCGCGCCTAAGGTGAGGCAGCCTTTTCCGTCCATGGCTTGCGCGGCATTACTGATCAAGTTGACGAAGACCTGATCGATTTCGCTCTTGCGCGCGCGTAGAAACGTGGGGGCGTCGAATCGCGTGATGACATCGACATAACCGAAATGCGGGCCGCGGCGGGCCATCTTGACGGCTTCCATCATCCGCTCCGCTACATCGACCTCCGTTTCGCCGTCCCGCCCGCCCGAACGAGCGTATCCGGCGAAATCCCGCACGACATTGGAGACGTGACGTGCGTAGCCCACGATATCGGCGGCAAATTCTTTAATCATCGCGGGGTCTTTTTCTTCCTGAATCAGTTCGGCCATGCTGAGTATGGCTTGGGCCGGATTGTTGATCTCGTGCGCCATCCCCGAGACCATCGTGCCCAGACTGGTGAGCTTCTCCGATTGGATGAGTTGATCCTGCAGATGTTTGTCGTCAGTGACGTCCCACAGCACGATGCCGATCTGATACTGAGCCGTTTCCGGCGTGGCGACTGGGAAGAGGCGATACCGATACAGTCGTGAGTTCAACTTCGCATTCGCGCTCGGGGGTCTGATGCGGTGAGTCGGCATTGAGAGCAGCCCATTCCTTGATCAACCGTTGCGCCTCGGCCTCACTGAGTGCGAGGCACTCGAACAGAGGTCGGCCGACTAAAGACGCTCCATCAGCGGCGAAGTAGTGGTGTGCGAGGGTATTGGCATACTGGATCTTTAAATCACGAGCGCAAAGGAAAATGGCGCCTGGCAGACTGGCGAGCACGTTCTGTGTCATTCGATGGGTCGCGCGTAACGCCGTACCGGCCCGCGCGCGGTCGATAAACTGTCCGATTTTCATGCCGGTATCGGTCAGGATGTGAATGAGTTGCCGATCCGGAGGACGAGGCTTGTCGGCATACAGCTCCAGCACGCCATGGATGACGGTCCCCGTTCTGATGGGGATGAGGCAGGTCCCGTGTATCCCCAGCCTGGCGGCGGTCGGAGCGCGGGTGAAGCGGGCATCTGTCAACGCATCTGGAATCCAGAGGGGGAGTTTCGTGCTCCAGACGATCCCCGGGAAATCCATTCCCGGAGGGAATTCGCTATTCCGGCAAATCGTGGCGAATTCATCCCACCGGCAGGATGGCCGGATCCACGTGCCTTCACAGGCGAGCCTCTCGTTCATCGGTTCTTTGTGCCAGAAGAGCGCCATATCCCACGGTCCCATTTCTGCGATGACGCGCAGCAGTTGTGGGATGGCTTCTTCGAGCGTGCTGGTCTGAGCGAGAATATGGCTGATGGAGAGTTGTGCCTGCTGCAAACTTTCCAGCTGCTTCCGCGTGGTGATATCTTGAAAGACCACCACCACGCCCACAGGTCGATCCTGTTCCCTGATCGGACTCGTCACGTATTGTACCGGGAACGACACTCCGCTTTTGCTGGTGAATACATCGTTTTGTACACGGTGCACCGCTCCATCGCGTACTGCTGCGAAAAGACATAAGGGGTCGAGAATGTACTCGGAACCCTCGTCGTGAAGTCTATAGAGGAGCGGGGCCAAGGGTTTGCCGATCAATTCTGCAGCGCTCCACTCCAGCATTCGCGCCGCCGTGGCGTTTACAAAGGTCGTGCGTCCTTCAAGGTCGAGGCCGAAAATCCCTTCCCCCGCGGCGTCGAGAATCAAGGCGTTCTGGTGACTGAGCCGGACGACGGATTCTTCCGCCTTTTTACGCCGGGTAATGTTGCGGATGATTCCGCTGAAGAATGCGCCTTCCTTGGCACGCCAGGAGGCCAAGGACAGTTCGATGGGAAATTCATCTCCGGCTTTCGTCAGACCGACCAATTCGACGGTTTTCCCGATCAGTTTCGCAGCCGATCCATTGCGCAGGCGCATGATACCTGCGTCATGCGCCGCTCGGAAGCGTTCCGGTATCAGAATCGTGAGGGACTGTCCCAGGGCCTCCCGTTTGGAATAGCCAAACATGCGTTCCGCTGCGCCATTCCACCAAATGATATGGCCGTTGTGGTCAGCCAAGACCATGGCATCGGTTGCCGATTCAACCAGTGCGCGGAATCGCTCCTCGCTGGCATGCAGGGCTTGCTCGACATGTTCGGCTCGTACCGCGAGCCCTTTCACTGAAACGGCCCGACGAATGATCGCTTTCAATTCCTGCGCGTTGTACGGTTTAGTCAGGTAGGCAAATGCACCTTTGGCAAGTGAGCCAATGGTATTCTCGGACGTTGCATTTCCCGTCAGAATGATCACGGGAAGCGACGCGTCCAACTCCATCAGCACTTTCAGGACCGAGAGTCCGTTGAGGTCAGGTAGCTGGATGTCGAGAATGGCCGCGCCGTACTGCCGCTGCTTGGCCTGAGACAGGGCTTCATTTCCTGACGCGGCGCTCTCGACCAGATAACCTTCATGCCGCAGCATGTCGGTGAGAGATTCCCGAATGTCCCGATCGTCATCCACAATGAGTACGGCGGTATGCACGGTAGGACCACTCTGTCTTGTGAAACATCGTGTGGTGGTTGATGCCCGCAATACCCATGCCGCACGCGCAATCCCGATACGCTCCTGACACGGACGAACAACTTGTTGATTCTCCGGCAAAGGAAGACATGCGGGCAGATACATCATTCTGAAAAGTCTCTTGACGGCTGTTCAAAACAATACGGCTATTATCGGATCGGATACAGCTGCAAGAGCGAAGTCGCTTGGAGTGACGAGCGGATCTACGTTTGGGCCGGTGGCGTGGAGGAGAGCGGCAAGGTGAAGGAGAACTGTGTTCCTGTCCCTAACTGGCTTTCCACCCATATTTGACCGCCGTGCAGGGTGACGAGACTTTTCGTAATGAAGAGGCCGAGCTGGGCGCCTTGCGACGTCGGCATGGCTGATTCCACTTTGGAGAATTCATTGAATACCAGCGGCAACTCGTCAGCGGCAATTCCACAGCCGGTGTCCGCGATGGTAATTTGAACGAAGTGTGCATCGTTGGCACTACATTGCACAGAGACGTGTCCGGCATGCGGGGTGAACTTGATCGCGTTGCCGACGAGATTCCACAAAATTTGCTCCAGTTTGTCTCGATCGGCATATGCCTCAAGGCGTTGCTCACAGGGGAGGACGTTTAATGTAATGGACTTTTCTGCCGCCAGGGTTTGAAAGCTTTCCACCACATCCCGCACGAATGCATCAATGGACAAGGCCTCGGGTTTGATGTCGATTCGTCCGACATCCAGGCGAGACCAATCCAGCAATTGATTGATGATCCTCGTCAGTCGATCCACGTTATGTTTCACGCGTTGCAGATAGTGCTCCTGCCTCTCGGACAGGTCACCGGTCAATCCATCCAGCATGTTTTCGACGAACCCCTTAATGGACGTCATCGGTGTGCGTAATTCGTGAGAGGCAACGGAGACGAATTTCGACCGTCGCTGATCCTGGTCCTGCAGGCGTTCGTTGACGGACTGCAATTCGTGGGTGCGTTCCTGTACGCGGCGTTCGAGATGTTCCGTCAGGGTCGCCAGTTCGGTATAGGCCCGGGCATTGTCCACCGCGACGGCCACATGGCTGGCAATGGTGACCAACAGATCAAGATCCTCCTGGGTGCAAGGCTGTTCGCCGCGGTCGGCCCCGAGATAACCGAGAATGCGCTGCTGGCTGCGAAGCGGGGCGGCAACGAAGGAGGACAATCCTACCTGGCGAAGCCAGGGCAAGACGGCCGGGGAGATTCGGTCGGCGACGGTGTCGATATTCGGAACCAGGATAGGTTTTCCGTGGAGCAGGATTTCCGCAGCGACCCCCCCGTCCTCATGCACGGGAATGGCCAGATGCCGCGCCGCTTCTTCCGCCTCGGGTGGCATACCGAGCATCTGTCCTATCGTGGCGATTCCGCGCTCGCTGTCCCACAAGAACAGGACCATCCGGGCAAATCCGAGATTTTCACTGAGAAGTTGTAGCACCGTTGAAAGGAGGCGATCGAGGTCGAGTGTGGACGTAATGGCCGCGCTGGATTGGTTCAAGGTCGTCAACTGGGTGACATGCCGACGGATGGTTTCGAGGTTTGCGGAGATGGCCTGATTGCGTTCCTGCAGGGATTTCGTCATCACGTTAAAGAGGGCAGTCAGCTGGCCTACTTCGTCTTGTGTGGTGGGGACGACAAACGTGGAGAGATCGCCTTCCCCTACTTTTCGTGCTCCCGCCGCGAGATTGCGCAAGGGCGTAATGATGCGGCGTGCAAGAAGATTGGTGAAGAGAATGCCGGCCGTGATGATGCCTAAGGTGAGCAGGAGGAAGTTCCGCAGCACCTCCGCGAGTTCCCGTTGCATCGGTACCTCGGTCAGGCCGATTTGGACCACGCCGAAAGCTCGAGAGGCCGGCCGGGCTGTACGGATGTAACGATTCTCTTCCTCCTGAAGCGCCAGTGCTTCCAAGCGGGTTTTTTCAGGGAGCTTTAGTACCGGAAGCGCAAAATCGTAAAATGTCTCACCGCCGATTCCGGAGGTCACAACGGGAAGTGTTGAGTCCTTCTCCAGGACGGGAATGCTGCCCGCTCCGATGAGGCGTAGGCGCGTGACGGTCGGTTCGGACTCGGAAGTTGTGAGCAATGATTCCGCAATGTCCGGCCGCGGATAAAATGGCTTCTCGGTTGAGCGGGCCGTGCCCAGAGGGCTGTCGAGCTTGCCTTTGCTTTTCGCGGCGAGGACCTGGCCGTCGGCGCCGGTGATTAAGGCATAGACGACTTCATCCACCCCCATGACTCCGTCGATGAACTGTCCCAGAATCACCCGGTCTTCGAGAATGATGCCGTACCGGACATTGTGCGCAAGGTTCTTCACCAGTATGCTGCCCAGGTCCTTCACCCGTTCGGTCATGGCCACGCGTTTGCTGTGGATGAAATACCAACTCATGCCTGAGCAGGTGAGAATGATGATGAGACTGAAGAAGACGACGAACTTGGTCCGCAGGCTGACGAACCGCTTCAGACCGTTCGGCAGGAACGGCGGTGCGGCGAGATGAGTCGGGTCTTTCACAAGCGGTCCTTTCACTAATACAGCTCGTCGGCCTTTTGCTCGAGTTCGCGAGGAATGTCGATACCAAGAAATTTGGCCGTTTTAAGATTCAAGCTGGTTTCAATGCGATCGGGGTGCCAGGGTTTCATAGGCAGCGAGAGCTGACCATCGAGGAGCTTGCGGGTGAGCAGTCCCGCTTGCCGTCCGATGTCGGCATAATTGACGGACAGGCACAATAATGCGCCACTCCTCGCAAACTCCCGTGAGAACCCGATCACCGGTACTCGCGCTTCCAGCGCCGTATTCAAGATAAAGCGTAGCGACTCGTCGGTCAGGACTGTGGAGTCGGGAACAAGCCACAAGGCGTCGACCGAAGGTAGCAACGCACGCAAGCTTCCGGGAACATCCCGCTCGCTGCTGATTTGCATCGGAACGAGTTCGGTTCCGTTTGGTTTCAGCAAACGTCTGGCTTCGTCAATGAGCGCCGATGTCTTGGCCGGGTCATACAACGTCCCGATGCGTTTGAGTTGAGGGAGCAGGTTTCGGATCATGGCCAGTTGCCGTTCTGCCGGTACTTCCAGCAGGACACCGGTCATGTTCTGGGCATTAAGGCCATATTTGGCCGGGTCCAACACCATAGAGTAGACGACGGGGATGTTGACGATTTCGAGTTGCGCAGCCTTCGCGGCCTTCAATCCGACGGCGAATACCAACGCCGGATCGGATGCGCGGATCTTGCGAGCCAGTTTCCTGCCCTTCTCCAGATCCCCCTGTAGGTCGTATTCAGACAGATTAATGCCCGGTGGAATGGCGGCTTTGAAGCCATTGATAGCCTGATTGTAGGCGGCGATATCGGAGGATTTGAGAATGATAATGTCGGCCGCCGCGGCCGATGTTGTGAGCGGCAGCGCCCACAAGAACAAAGCCATGCTCCAGCATAGACTGTTCCGTAGGCGTCCGGAAGTAGCCGTGTCGAACGTCACTTGTAGGAATGCGAACGTCACAATCTGCGTCCTCGTGGAATCAGCCGGCCCGATGTGAGGTCGCCGAAGTCCGCCAGTTTATTCGTCCATGCGTCCCGTCGTATCGTGCACGATGCCGAGTACGCGAGTCGCGACTCCGTCGGCATTGCGATAGATCCTTCCGCTCCATGCCAGCCTATGTATCGAGCTATCCGGCCATATGACGCGATGCCGAAGATAGACGGATGTCTGATCGCGAAGACTGAGTTCGAGGCGGGTGAGGGTTGACCCGCGATCAAGCAGGTAGATCAATCCGATATACGCGCTATAGGTGCCGGGAAAGGAGCCCGGGGCTAAGCCGAATAACATCTCGACGCCCTCGGACCAATAGAGACGGTCTGAGGCCACGTCCCAATCCCAGATTCCGAATTCCGACGAGCTAAGGGCCATGCGCAAACGTTCTTCGCTGAGACGCAATCGGGCTTCAGTCCGTTTCCGGTCGGTGATATCTTGCAGCGCGCCGGCCATCCTTACGGCCCGTCCCTGTGCGTCACGCTGGACCACTTCGGCGCGCGCATGAAACCATTGATACTCATTCTGCTTGTTCAAGAGCCGGTACTCCGCGTCGTAGTGAGAGACGCCATGTTCAATGCAGGCAGTCAGCCGCCCAAAGACTTCTTCGCGATCCTCGGGGTGTAAGCGGGACGTCCAACTGTCCAAGATATCGGGGAACTCCTCTTCAGTGTATCCCAGCATTTCACGCACGCGAGGCGACCACCAGACAGGCGTGATCGGCGCATACCAGGGATGCTCCGGTAGGACCTGGCCGTCCCAGAACCCGTCGTGAGAGCCGCGAATGACGTGTTCCAATCGTTCCTCGCTGGCCCGTAGCGATTCTTGGACTTGCTTGTAGGCGGTAATATCGCGCGAAATGGCCAGGAGGCGCCGGGAATACCCTTGCGTGTCCAGCATCCGAGTGACCTGCACATCCCACCACTTCGCTTCTCCACTCATGGTGGGGCAGAACCCGACGAACTTTCCGATGTCCCCCGCCTTGGCTGCTTCCAAGGCCGCCAAGGCCGCATCCCGATCGTCACCTTCCCAAAATTCAGACCAGGGTTTGTTGAAGTAGGTGTTGAAATCTTTGATCTCCAACAAGGTCTGCCCGGCATCGTTGATGTATTGCAGCCGCCCGTCCAGATCGAGAACTTTGATGCAGTCTGCGCTGCTGTGCAGAATCTGGTTCTTAAACTCTTCACTATCGTGAAGGGCGATTTCAGCCTCTTTCATGGCGCTGATGTCTTCGCAGACGATCAAGACCACCGGAGCCTGTTCGTATCCCCGCACGGCCTGAGCGGTTTCTCTCACCCAGATCACGGTGCCGTCTTTCCTGACTTTGCGAAGTTCCCACCGCCTGGGCTGTCCCACCTCTGACAGGCAATCGGAAAGATTCTGGCCAACGGCTTGTTGATCGTCCGGATGGAACACGTTGACGACGGAGCTTCCGATCAGATCGTGAACGTCGTAGCCCAGCCGTTCCGCTCCAAAGCGGTTGACGGAGAGTATGGTACCGGCAGCATCTACCATAAAATACATGGAGGGGTTGTCGTCGAACAGGATGCGATAACGTCGCTCGCTGGCGATCAATTCTGCTTCGATCCGCTTATGCTCGGTAATATCCTCGGCGAATCCCACGATGCGATAGATCTGATTCGAGGCATCACGGATCGGATAGGCGCGGTCCCAGATCCACCGCATGGATCCGTCAGGTCGCAAGATGCGGTAGGTTTCATCGTACGCGTTCATCGTCTGGCGGCTCATGGCAGCCTGCTCGATTCGAGTCCGATCCTCAGGGTGGATCGCTTCCATCCACGACGTGGGATGGGCGTAGAGACTGTCACAGGAGCGACCCCAGATTTCCTCATAACCGGGGCTGATATAGACCACACGCGTTTTTTCGGGATTGGTGATCCAGAATACCTCCCGGATATGTTCGGCCAGCTGCCGAAACCGCTCCTGGCTTTCCTCCACGGCTTGCTCGGCTTCTTTGCGTGCGGAGATATCGCGAAACACGACCACCGCACCCGCCGTGTGCCCTTTTTCGATGATCGGCGTACTGACATACTCTACGGGTAGTGCGCGGCCATCTTTTCGCCAGAAGACGTCACTCGCCACGCGATGAACCAGGCCGTCCTGCAGTGAGGCGTGGATCGGGCATTGCTCGGCCGGATAGGAACTGCCGTCGGAGTGAGAATGATGGAGCAGCCCATGCATCGGCTGGTCGATCAGTTCGAACGGCTCGTAGCCGAGCAATTCCGCCGCCATCGGATTCACAAACGTTGTCATTCCCTCGCGGTCCAGGCCATAGATGCCTTCGCCGGCCTGAGTCAGGATGACCTCGTGTAGATGACGGAGGCGGTCCAGAATTTCTTCTGCCCGGCGGCGTTGTGTAATGTCGCGGATGATGCCGCTGTAGAACACGGCCTCATCGCTTTTCCACATGGCCAGCGAGAGTTCCAGTGGAAATTCACTTCCATCCTTCCGCAGGCCTTCCAGTTCGACAAGGCGGCCGATGAGACGGGATTGGCCGGTATCTCTGACGCGCGCGAGCCCCCGTTCGTGCGCGGCGCGGTGGCGAGGCGGCATCAAGATGCTGAGGGATTTGCCGCGAACTTCGTCGTCCGTGTATCCGAAAAGATTCGCGGCGGCGCGGTTCCAGGATAGGATATGCCCCTTATGATCCGCCAGGACGATAGAGTCGGTCGCCGCTTCGACCAGGGAGCGGAACCGAGCTTCACTCTCATGGAGGGCATGCTCGGCATGTTCGGCTTTGACCGCCAGGGCCTGGACTCCGACCGCCCGTTGCAGGACGGCGCGCAACTCATCCCGGTTATAGGGTTTTGTCAGGTAGGCGAAGGCGCCCTGCGTGAGCGACCCGACTGTACGGTCTGTGCTGGTATAGGCCGTGAGGATGATGACCGGCAGCTGGGGCTGTTGTTCGTGTAGCGTAAGCAGGACGGAAGAGCCGTCTCCATCCGGCAGGCCCAAGTCGAGTAATACGGCATTGTAGTGATGGGCCTGGGCTTGTGCGAGCGCGTCCGCGCAGGTCATGGCGACATTCACCTGATACCCGTCGTGGTCGAGCAGATCCTGCAGGCCGAGCGCGATATCAGGATCATCGTCCACGACCAGGACGGAATGAGTCAATGTTGCCGGTGCCATCGCATCCTCCCGCGTGTCGTCGGGTCCATGTTAAAACCGTAAGGTCAACCAGCCCATCACCCGCCGGCCGATGAGGTCGCCCAGCGGGTGTTCCTTGTGCTCGTCGTTCAGCGCATTAAACACGGAGACTGCTACTTCAGCGTCGCGCATGTAGCCGGCGGCGGCCTTCTGCTGCCAGAACTTGTAGCCGGCGCGCATGTTCAGGAGGTTGTAACTGCCGAACGCGAGGGTCGGGCAGTTGTACCAGTCCGGCGCTGGCCAGGGAGGTGAAAGACTGCCCGGGGGGATAGGCGGCTGATCCGTAGTGATAAAACAGAATTTCACCGTTTATCCCATTTTCGAATTCTGCTCGCGCTCCGAAATTAAATTTGTGACGCGGAGCTGCCCGCTGCACCCTACCTGTCAACGTCTGTCCAATTTCTTGATAGGTATAGTTGGCAAATCCGCTCAGCCACCGAGTCGCGAGGAATTCGATGCCGGCTTCGCCTCCGTAAATATCAGCCGACCCACCGTCATTGATAGGCGTCGCCAACGTCGCCGACTGGTCCCTTGTGCTGATGAGGTCGGACATATGATTAAAAAATATATCTGTGCGCAGTCTAAGTCGGTGGTTGAGGAACCAGCCCTGATATTCCACCTCGTAGGAGATCATCTGCTCTGGGGCTAACCCTCTATTCCCCTGGATGGTAATTGCGGGGGAAGGAAACGACGATGTGACAAATTCAAGAACCTTCTCGTCGAACGGTGTTGGGGGGCGGTAGGCGACGGAGCCGCTGGCTCTTATTCGATGATCCTGGCTGAAGGAATAGATCAACGCCGCACGGGGACTGACGGCGGGATTAATAAAGGTATCCATGTCATATCGGACGCCCGCGACAGCCGTCCATTGTTTGGAGAGCGTCCACTCATCCTGAAGGACAAAGCCGAGCCGATTCTCCCGAGTGAATTCGGAAATAATGTTGCTGGAAACCGTGTTGTGGCGGTAGCTCACCCCGTACGTGATGCGATGGGACTCCGAAGGCTGGACGGTATGTTGAACATCAATATTGAAGGTGTCGGAAGCGAACAAAGAGTTGGAGGTGCCGTTGCGGTCAGACAGTTGTAAAAACGGAGCAATGACGGGGTTGAATGCTTGAACACCCGTTGTCGTGAACCGATTCCAATATCCCCGAACGAAGAAGTTAGGCCGTTCGTAGGCGAGGAGCGCATGACCCTGAGCTGGTGCGGTGGGAGCAAAGGTGTCTTGGGAGACGGAGCTGTCGTAACGATTGACATCGACGAGACCGCCCGAAAGGACCATGCGGGATCGTCAGAGACATGATATTCGGTGTGAAGATTAAATTTGTGCGAACGAAACGAGAGTGCATCGCGGTCGCGCCACTGTTGGGTCTGATCGCGTCCAAGGGAAGACCGATATCCCAAGCTGCCGATGGTACCGGCCTGGATGGCCGCGCTTGTGATGGTGCCGTACTCACCTCCTCCGAACTGCAATGTCGTCCCTTTCATTTCTTCAGGCGATTTCGTGATGATGTTGATGATGCCGTCAAAGGCATTGAATCCATAAGTGGCCAACGCAGGACCTTTGAGCACTTCGATGCGCTTTATTTCAGGCAGAGTGACCGGAAGCATTTTCCAAAATACAGTGGCTCCCACATCGACATAGATTGAGCGGCCGTCTACCATGAGCAGCAACTTATTCGATCCCAGCTGGTTGTTTCCTCTTATGGACACGTCGAAATTGCCGCCGGTGGTCTGGATCACTTCTAAGCCTGGAATGCGTCGCAGAATTGTCGGAATGTCGGTGGCGCCCGACATCCTGATATCCTCATCCGTGATCACGTAGACGTTCGACGGAGCTTGCGAGATCGGTTGCTCGTAGCGGCTCGCGATGCTCACGGTTTCTTCTTCCTTCATGAGCTCCAGTTCCTCGCTGACGACGGGAGCCGTCATCTGCTCGGGCGGCTCTTCTACTCGCGTCTCGGCTAAGGCGATCCCGGCCAGGCAGACCGTCAACAGTGCTGCCAGGGTCAGATGCCCTTGCTTCATCAGAGGTGTAGTCATAGTCGACCGCCTCGAAGAACGCGCTGGGGCACGGGTTTGCAGTCAGCACTTTTCAGCGCATGTCATTCGTTCATCCACATCCGTTCGAACAACATGCCATATTGGTTATTCCCTCATTCCCGCCCTCCCCAAAGGGGCAAAGGGGAGGTTCTATGACCTTTCGCTCGCTGTGGAGAAGTAAGCTTGAGGGGCATTCCGTTTTCATTCCTCACTCCACATTTCCTCATTCAGAATCTCACCGTGAGCCATCCCATCACCCGCCGGCCAATGAGGTCACCCAGCGGGTGCTCCTTGTGTTCGTCGTTGAAAGCATTGAAGACGGAGACGGCGACCTCCGCATCGCGCATGTAGCCCGCTGCCGCCTTCTGTTGCCAGAAGCGATACCCGGCTCGCATGTTCAGGAGGTTGTAACTGCCAACGCGAGGGTTTGGAGGGACGACTCCAAAAGGAGCAAACGATTGGAAGGCATCCGAGATCGGGTAAGTAGTCGCGCCGTAATAGTGGTAGGCGACCTCACCACTCAGCCCGTTGTCCCATTCCCCTCGCAGGCCGGCATTCCACTTAAACCGGGGAGCACCTCGGGTGGCGGCATCTGCGAAACTCTGTCCAATCTCTTGATAGGAGTAATTGGCAAAGCCGCTGAGCCAATGAGTGGCATAGAACTCGACTCCTGCCTCACCTCCATAGATATCAGCTTGCCCACGCTGATTAATAAAGTGAGCGGTGTTTGGTGCTGTTGTTTGAGTGTCTATGAAGTCCGAAATATGATTAAAGAAGATGTCTGCACGTACGTGCAACCTGTGCTTGAGAAACCATCCCTGATACCCAACTTCGTACGAAATGATTTGTTCTGGATCAAGATTGTTCGATCCCAGGCCGGCAGTTGTCGTTATATTCAATGGCGGAGGCAACGGGAGTGTTGTCACCGATCTCGTATCAGCCCGAGTTTCGAAAAGTGTCGGTGGCCTGTATGCCACAGACATCGCTGCACGAAACGTGTGGTTCGGCAGCGGTTGAAAGAGGAGCGCCACCCGTGGGCTTATGGTCGGATTGATGAAGGTCTCAAGGTCATATCTTGCTCCCATAATCACTTTCAGGTTATGGGTAGCCTGCCATTCGTCCTGCACATATAGCCCGACCCGGTCCTCACGGCTGAATTGAGTAATAAATGGGCTCGACAATGTGTTGTGTCGATAATTAACTCCGTAGGTGAGACTGTTCACGTTCCCCAACTGGAGTGTATGTTGACTCTCAATATTGTAAGTATTGCTCGCGAAGGGCACGCTTTTGGACTGTCCGTTCCGGGTGGTCAGCTGCAAGAATGGTGTGAGGCTTGGGGAGGTGGGGAAGTCCGCAGCGGCATTCCACTCTGTCCACCAAGCGCGGAGGAAGAATCGGGGCCGCTCATAGACCACGTCGGTATAGGCTTGGGCAAACGGGTTTGACAACGCAGAGGTCCTTCCAATCTGACCATCAAAGCGATTCACATCGACGAGGCCTCCCGATATCTTCAATTTGGATTCTGCTGACAGCGCGTACTCGGTCTGCACGTTGAACTTATCTGAACGGAATGCTAGTGCATCTCGATCTCGCCATTGCTGGTTCTGGTCGTGCCCGACCGAGAGGCGATAGCCGAGTTTGCCATGCGTGCCGGCGTGAATGCCCGCACTGGATATTGTTCCAAGCTCTCCTCCCCCGAATTGCAACGTGGTGCCTCTCATCTCTTCCGGTGACTTTGTAATGATATTGATAATGCCGTCGAAGGCGTTGAATCCGTGTACAGCAGAAGCCGGACCTTTTAGTACTTCGATCCGTTTTATTTCTGGCAGCGTTACCGGAATCGCTTTCCAAAATACGACGGCTTGTACATCAACATAGATCGACCGGCCGTCAACGAGTACCAACATCTTGTTCGCGAAGGGTTGGTTGTCCCCTCTCGCGCTGACGTTGAAATCCGCCCCGCTCATCTGCATGACTTCGATTCCAGGAATGCGGCGCAAGACCGTGGGCAAATCCGTCGCGCCTGACTGTCTGATATCCTCATCAGTGATCACATAGACATTGGACGGGGCCTGCGAGATTGGCTGGTCATAACGGCTGGCGATGCTCACCGTTTCTTCTTCTTTCAGCAATTCCAATTCTTCACTCATGGCGGTCGAAGCCGGCTCCAGGCGTTCGGATGCAGACGGTTCCGCCCATGTCTGGCCGGTCAGGCTCACCGTCAGTACCGCCGCCAGAATCGGATGTCCTGATCGACGTAGTCCCACATGCATCACGTCTCCCTAAAATCTCAGCGTGAGCCATCCCATCACCCGCCGGCCGATGAGGTCACCCAGCGGATGCTCCTTATGTTCGTCGTTCAGCGCATTGAAGACGGAGACGGCAACCTCTGCTTTGTCATGCCAAAACCGGTAACCACCTCGCAGATTGAGGAGGGTGTAACTGTCCACCGTCGGACTGACCGGTGAAGGCAACACCGGTGCGAGCGCGGTGAAGAACTCAATGAGCGGGTAAGTCGCACTGGCGACATAATGCACGGCGACTTCCGCGTTGAGTCCGCTATCCCAGTCTCCGCGCACTCCGACATTGGCTTTCCAGTCCGGGGCGCCGCGCCGCGATACGCCGGTGAAGGTTTGCCCGATCTTCTGATAGGACACGTTGGCAAAGCCGCTGAGCCATCGGGTCGCGAGAAATTCCACCCCAGCTTCGGTGCCGTAAATATCCGCCTCACCGCCGTTGACGAGCGTTCTGGTCGTCCCGACGGTTTGAAAATTAATCAGGTCCGACAGGTGGTTGAAAAACACGTCGAGCCTGGTTCGCAGGCGATGTTTCAGCCACCAGCCTTGATAGCCGGCCTCATACGAAATAATCTGTTCGGGGCCCAACTTCTGGGAGCCGACGAGCGGAAATGGAGCGAAGAGCGGAGGCACGGTCGGCAGAAACCGCAGATCGAGGTTTGCTTCGAAGAGCGTAGGGGGACGATAGGCGATGGAACCGCTGACTCGAAACGTATGGTCCGGCGTGAGTGCATAAATGAGGGCGACACGCGGGCTCCAGGTGCCGGCAATCTTGCTATGAAGGTCATAGCGGACCCCGGCCACGGCGGTCAGCGAGGGGAGCAATTTCCATTCGTCCTGGAGGTGAAATCCCAGGCGGTCTTCCCGTCCCAGTTCGGAGACCGCGCTCCCATCCACCGTGTTGTACCGGTAATTCACGCCGTAGCTGAGCCGATTCGCCGGGCTCAGATCCACGCTGTGTTGAGCCTCGATGTTGTACGTATTCGTCGTAAACGACACATTGTTGCCTCCCGTGGCGTTCGTCTGCCGGAGGAAGCGCGCGAGCAGCGGATGTGTCACCGAATCGATCGGTAGGTCGTTTCCTTGCCACCACCCCCGGATGGTCAGTGCGCGGTATTGATAGTTGACGTCCGCGTAGCCTTGATTGACCTGCGTCTTGGGAATTTGAACATTGGAGACGGGACCATCGAAGCGATTGGTGTCGATGAAACCTCCGGCGACGCGCAGGGTGGCGTCTCCCGAGAAGTTATATTGTGTTTGTACGTTGAACTTGTTCGATCGGAAGGCCAGCGCGTCATTATTCCGCCACTGCTGATTCTGGTCATGCCCGAGGGACAAGCGATAGTCGAATTTGCCCGTCGATCCGGCATGGACGGCCGCGCTGGAGATCGTGCCCAGTTCGCCGCCTCCGAACTGGAGGGTCGTGCCTTTCATTTCCTGGGCCGACTTGGTGATGATGTTGATGACTCCGTCGAACGCATTGAATCCGTAGACAACGGAGGCCGGCCCCTTCAGGACCTCAATGCGTTTGACTTCTGGCAGGGTCACGGGAAGCGATTTCCAGAAGACGAGTCCCTGGCCGTCGATATAGATCGATCGGCCATCGACCATGACGAGGATTTTATTCGCGAACAGCTGGTTGTCGCCTCGCGCGCTCACATTAAAGTCGGCTCCCGTGACTTGCATAATATCCAGGCCTGGCACGCGGCGAAGGACAGTAGGGATGTCTGTGGCACCGGAATGCCGAATGTCTTCATCCGTAATGACGTACACGTTTGAGGGAGCCTGTGAGATTGGTTGTTCATGGCGCGTGGCGATGCTGACCGTTTCTTCTTCTTTGAGTAATTCAAGCTCCTCATTCGCCGGGACCTCGGGTTGCGGACCAGCGGGGGAGGATAAAGGCGAGAAAGTCTCGATGGCGATGGCGCAACACAAGCTCATGAGACCTCTGCCCAGTTTGAGTGCATAGCGATGCCCGCGAAGGCTGGTGGGTGCGGCCAATGGAGGTTGCGCGGTTGTAGAGGGACATCGAACGATGGTTCCAGCTCGTGTGGTCCGAGTGCGCATGGCATACCTCGAGCCCTCTAGCAGTGGCATCGGACGCTGTCTGACAGAGAAAGGGAATGAGACCTGCTTTGCCTACGAATTCCTCACGCAAAAGGCATGCTTGTCGTATGCAGTCGGTAAAGGAAACGGCGGGCGGGGATTCCGAAAGGATCTAGCTGGTTTGGATGATCTTGACACGAAGGAAGGTGATGGAGGGAGTGTCGGAGCGGCTGTACGTATCTAACGAGATACAGGCTGTATGTTTTCGGATACAGACGGCTCATTTGATTTAGTTGATCGTGGGCGGCCTGGTTTTAAGTCTTGGAGTCGTGGCGAGAAGGGGCGGCCATTCTGTGATTCCAGATTGTGAAGCAGATCTTCAATGGCTGAGGAAATGAGGCCCGCCATCGTGGTCCCGGAGGTCCAGTATGCGGCATCGCGCATGCGTTCTAAAAGATCCGACGGCAGGCTGACGGTCATGCGTTGCCGCTTTTGAGGTCTCAAATAGATGAACCGGTTCATGGTGCGATTCCTTTCTCCGAGAGGCGTATGGAGTTGTACGCCTCCCGATGTGGCCTTGCTTCGTCTTTACGAGGCGCCGCTTCATCCAAAGGGGGAAGCGGTCCGTTACATCCTTCGCTGTGATGGATGCGTGTCAGTACGATGAGAGGCGCTGTCCTTCCATACCGCCACGATTAATACAGCCAACATGCCGCTGACTCCCACCAGGAGACCGCCCATGACGAGTTCCATGTCAGGCTCCTTTCTCGCTCGAAGGGGGACTGTCATTTCTACAGTCGCCCTAAGAATGGTCTACATTCATCTGATACAGCAACAGCCGTGCCACTACGACCAGTACGCACGATCCCGGCGCATGGACAAAAATGTTTTTGAAAGTTGGCGTTAGAGTACTCGCTTCCCGGGAGGAGACAGTGGATAAACAATAGGGGCGATTCTCACTGTATCGGATCAGATGCAGAGCGTATCTGATCCGATACCAGAATCAGTGCGGCGGACAGCGGCTGAGGGCCTTTGGCAGTAGGGGAGGATTTATTGCGTGTGAACCATTGATGTCTGGATCAAGGTGAGAACTCTCGTGGAAGGTGTACGCCGGATTGGTGCAACAAATGGCTGAGCATCAGCCGCAACCTTTCCTTGTCAGGCTCCTGTTGAATCAATTCTACGAGGCAGGCAATGGCGTCGTACCAGAGACCGGACTCGGCATAGCGATAAATGCCCTCAGTATCACAAGAAGACGAAGGGCAGGGCATGCCGAGGACGCATGCCTCATCCAGAGAGACCCGTTCGATCATCCCGCCTGCGACCACGTCGAGCGATGGTCTCTTAGGGTCCATCACCACCGTGACATACCATCGATAGGATTCTTCTACTCTGAATTCGACCCCATATTCGCGCGGCCGCAGGCAGTGAATCCCGTGACGAACAGGGGCGGGAAGTGATTGCTCCAGGATAGGACGGATACCGCGGGAATCGACCACAGTTAAGACCATTGGCCGAGGCGTGTGCAAAGACTGGTACCAACAGAGTGTGGGATCATTCTTCACCGTAAAGGCAACGTGATCGGGAACCAGCGCAATGAGAATTGGAGTTCCGCTTTCCACCCCACGGCCCTGTCCGCCGATGCGGGCCCGAGGCGCATCCGCCTTTCTTGGTTTGTACTCAGGCAGGCGCCGTTCAGGGGTGGCAGCAGGTTCGGCAGCAATGCTGCCCGGAGAACCGAATAGGAATCGCCACGTGTGTCCGCCGGTTAGCCACGTGATCGTGAAGACCACCAGAAAATAGACTCGCCAATATGGCATTCGTCACCGTTTCCGCGCATGGGATTGTGCCAGGTCCCAGTCCGCGACATCATGCAGGCCTACTTGCCTGAGCAAGGCGGCGCGCTGTTTCCGTAGGCCCGTGTCTGCCGGATTGGAGTCGATGAGATCGCACAGACAGGCCATGGCATCGTACCAAAATCCCTTGATGGCACTGGCCATGACCGCTTCGCGGGTACAGGTCGTCATGGCCCCTAAAATCGAGCACTCGTTGAATTCGCAGCGCTCTATCATTCCGCCGGTCACGATATCCTGTGAGGGGGAGTCCGCATCTTTGATCACGGAGATATACCAGCGATACTGAACGTTCGCTTGAAGCGCGAATCCCAAGTCATCGAGCTTGACGGCGTGAACCCCGGCTTGGTGCGGCGGCGCAAGCGGCTGTTCAACCAAGGCACGGATCGAACGCTCATCGATGAGAGTGAATCGTATCGGCAGCGAGGTGTGTTTAGAAAGAAACCAGTTCAGTGCCGGATGTTGTTTGACGGTGATACCGACATGGTCTGGAACGAGCGCCGCGACGGCTGGATCTTCACCTTCGCCGCCCCGTAGACTTCCTCCCAGGCGGGCTCGGGGAGTCATATTGGGCGGCGCATTGTACCGTGGAAGGTCCGGCTCTTCTTGCGGCATCGCTGCGTTCGTGCCCGGTAACGACGCGGTGAAAAGGACCGTGGCTCCTAGTACCTGAGCGATGAAGCGATGTAACCACGCGGCCAAGCGATCCCCCTTTCCCGTCAATCAGTCACAGCCAGTTATTCAATAACAGAAACGCGGCCCAATAGGCCGGATGCTCAAAGACGCGATCTGCGAGAAGCTTCAACTGCGCTTGCTGCAAAGCTCGCGCCTTCGAAATCGAGGCGTCATGCAGTTGACGATAAAATTCCGAAACCAGTTCGGAGGAGGCGTCGTCATTGATGAACCAGAGTGTGGCGAGCGCACTTCTTGCTCCCGCCTTCACCGCAATTCCGGCCAGCCCAAGAGCCGCCCGGTCGTCACCGCTGCCGGTCTGACAGGCGCTCAGAGTGAGCAACTCCAGGGGCTCTCGCCGAAAGCGAAACAGCCCCACCAGCCGTTCCAACTGGGTCATGCTCAGACGAGCATCGAAGGTCAGGAGAAACGACTGATTCACGTCCGGCGCAAACTGTCCATGGGTGGCGATGTGGAGAATGCTGTAATGGCCGTCCTTCAATTCTTCTTCGAGCCGGGGCGTCAGAAAATCCTGGTCGACGAGCTGCTCTCCCTTAAACAGCGCGTGAATGGAATCGAGTTCGTCGGCCACATGCGGCAATGGAGGAAACCCCTGCACGGCTTTTGTCAGCCCGCTGGACAGAAGGTGAACCTTGGCACGATCGATTGGTTGAGGGTCGGTCAGATCAAGACCGGGAGACATGGCTACGGCATAGTGTTCGATCAGGAAGCGGTCTCCATCATGCAGCGCCGACATGGGAATGGTTCGGAGCGACCCGTCTGGGACAAAGACCAATGTATCCACGTTGAGGCGGCGCAGGTCACGATCGAGCGGTCGAATCAGCCAGTCGTACAATTGCTGAGCGTGAGGCAGATATTCACGGGTGGTACGCTTTTCGAGCATATGTCGGAAGCGACGCACTTCATCCGTCAGGGTTGATGCCGTCACCGGAACGGAATGCCGGGTCAACCCGTCAGGGAGGCTCACGAGCAGTTCGGTGCGATCGCTGAACACGATAGGATACACAATGGCGGTTGAAGGAGAGAGGGCATCCAGCTTCGCGATGCGGGCCTGCATCTGGTCTACGCAGTCATCTCGAAAGTAGTCTCGAAGCTCCGCGGCCTTGAATGCTTCAATCACATCCCGGGCCGCTCGCAAGTAGGGGTCAGTCTCGCGGTCATTGCGCATCAACGCCGCTCGCCTCAGAAGTAAATCGGCCAACTCAAAGTAGAGTGCACGAATCGACGGCTGATGGGCGTCCGGGGTTGTCTGTATGGCGAAGGTGACTTCGCTTCGAATAGGGTGCAGGGTCATCGCGGCTTCTTGATAGGCCGACAGGGCCTCGTCGAGTTGGCCCAGACGGTTCAGCAACCGCCCGCTTTGCCATTGCCACCGGTACAAGGACTCCGGCGCGCGAGCCGACTGGGCGCTGAAGACGGCTTGTCGGGTCAGCTGAAGCGCCTCGTCAAACCGGCGTTCGATTTCATAGAGATGCCCGAGGTGGCCATAGGCGTATGATGCGAGACGCGCATCGCCGGGTTTTTGTGTCATCCCGGCCGCTTCCTGCAACAGTGCAGCAGACCGCTTCAGGGCAGACGCGTAGGATGGGAGATGAGCCAAGGCCAGATCGCGATACCCTAGGGCCAGATTCACAAGCCCTTCGGCCTTGTCGTAAGAGGCCGCGGATTCGGCCAGCCGATCTGCTGCTTCATCCAAGGCCGATATCGCCGCATCGGATTGTGCCAGCTGAATCGCCATCCGGGCGGCGTTGACACGGGAGCGGATGAAGAGGGGCATGAGCCCCTCCTGCTTCGAACTGGCAGCGCACTGGTGAAATGCTGCCAGGGCTTCCCCAGGGCGTCCCTGCAAGGCCAGAACAATTCCAAGATCATTCTGGAGTGCGGCACTCAACGCACGGAATGGCTGTGCCTGTGCGACCTCAAACGCTTGGGTGAGATAGTCCGCTGCAACCTCGTATTGATGGTTGGCGACATAGGTTTTACCTAGTTCCGAGAGCGTGATGGCCAACCATTGAGGATCGTGCAGCTTGCGCGCGAGATGCAGGGCTAATTCTTCCTGGAGAAACGCCTGGTTCACATGCCCCAAGGTACGAGCCGCAACGGCGGCCTGTGTGAGTGCGTGAATATGGCCCTTCGTGTCGCCTCTTTGGTCGTACAGATCTGCGGCTGCTTTCCAGGCAAGGAGTGCCTCCTCAAAGGCTCCTTGCCGGACCGCCGCTTGACCTCGCTGCATGAGCTCATCGGCCGAAGGCGCGCTGTCTGCAGCCAGAGCAACTGTGCAGGAGTACAACACAAACAGGCCTACACAGAGCGTCGTTGAGAGGGATGGACGAAGATGTAAGGTTGACGGGAACACAGTGGTTCGATGATGGTTCATTCACAGTACCTGCACGACGAGTTGGAGGTGAATCCCGTGATCCTGCAAGTTGCCTTCGCCGCCCCGGACATGGTTGAGTTGCTGGCCCCAATACACTTCGAAGCGGGCCCGCTCCTGAGGGAGGATCATCCACCGTAGCCCGGCCCCGACGCTGGCCAACGTGTGCGGATCAGGTGTATGGCCTTTGGCATTCCAGGCGTGGCCAACATCGACGAACGGGGCAAACTGTAAACGGTCTTCACCGGAAGCGAATCGCAGCAGTGGAAATCGCGACTCGAACGAAGCCAGCACCGCGTCGTCCCGCACCAGCGTGTTCTCGCGATAGCCGCGCACGCTGAAACGGCCTCCTACCGGCATTTGTTCGAGGGGGAAGAGCCGGTCACTTGCCAGCTGCGCCGCGACACGCCCCAATAATTGGACACCCCACCAATCATCCAGCCGTTTCACGACCTGGGCCTGGCCCAACCAGGACACGAACTGTCCATCGGGGAGAGGCCCACTATTAATCGTGGCGCCTAATACGTTCAACCCGATGCTGACCCGGGACAGGGCGGCAAATACCACAGAAGAGGAACGATGGGTGTATTCCTGACTGAATCTCAGCGCGCTGACAGTGGCCACTCCTGTCGTGGACGAACCGGGAATAAACAGAGAGGGGAGGCCGGGAGCATCAAACGCCGATGTGGTCTTCAAGAATAAATGCTCGCCGGTCAGGGTCATGGCGAACTCGTTGGTCACCGTGCGATAGAACGGCTGTCGCAGCGCTATGCCGATGACCTGGGAGTCCACGTTTAAATCCAGGGTTCGAAATGGATTTTCGACGACGAGAAAGGCATTGCGCCTATAGTAGGCGGTCAGGGTCGTGTCATAGCGATTGACCGGCAGGCTATAGGACGTGTCGATGATGGGATTGACGCCGTGTGAACGGCCATAGGTAAACATGAATTGATCGCCGTGGCCGGTCACGTTCTGATGGGCCACTGTCGCCAGGCCGCGTTCGGCACCTACCGTTCGGCGTCTGATAGTTGTTGAACTCCAGCCAGGCCCTGAAGGGATTGGCGTCTTTGACGCGTACATTCAAAATGCTCTCGCCGCGTATGTCTCCAGGCTTGAGTTCCGCATTGATCCGTTCGATACGAGGATCCTGCTGGAGGAGTTGGATTCGTTCCTGTAGCGGATGAATGTTGAGAGGCGTTGAGAGACCGCGCGCTACACGATCGTGGAGATAGGAGCGTCGAAACCACTCATTGCCCTCGACGTCGATGCGCGCAAGTTTGCCTTCGACCATCTGAATGACGATCGTGCCGAACGTCACGTCTTGGTCCGGAATAATAGCTCCGGAAGTGAGATAGCCTCTGTTCACATACAAGAGAGTGAGGGCGAGACGCACTTTTTCCAAATCTTCTGTCGTGAGGGTTCGATTGCGATACGGCGCGGTCACCTCAGCCAGTTCCGCCTCAGAAAAGACGGTGCTCCCGGTCACATGGATGTCGTGGACGAAAACGCGAAACGCTCCCAATCTGTTATCAGGAAGGCCGGGCGGAGTGGTCGGCACGTTCGGGAGAATCGAGCCGGGTGGCTCAGTTGGGGGAGCGTTCAAGTCTTCTTTGAGCAGAGCAGGAGGCTTCGCCGATTTCCCGGTCGGGTCAAAAATCGGTGGAAGGGGAGGTGCCACTTGAGCCAGGGCTTGGAGTTTCATGAGGCAAAGGCTCAGTACAAAAATTTTACATAAAGATCGGCTCGTAAAGATCCGTAAAGCCAATGGTTGTACCCGTCCGCCGGCATGCCGGCATGATCTGTTATGAGCGACAGCCTCCCCCCAGGGCAGCGAGCCGTGATCGGGGTTGAGGATCCGAATGCTCCTTTGTCAGCTCCGCCATGGTCTCTTTCTGCTTCCACGGATCTGGATCGGCCCCACCGATCGGCCGAATATTCTGATCCTGGGCTTCAGCAGCCATGTCGCTCAGCGGGCTCATCAGCCATCCGCCCGGTTCGAGGGGCAGCATATCCCGCCCCGCGACCACGAGAGTACTGAGTTGCCCCACTGCTTGTGCCGCACAGCGTTGAGTGAGAAGAGGTTGTGCCGAAAGTGGACGTTGCGGCAGCGTGGCCAAGGTGTTGCTCAGGCTCGAGAGGGGGACTGAATGTTCACCGAGCCGCTCAAGCCGAACTGCGAGGAGGCGCTCACGACGCTCGTCTGGTCCGCGAGGAACGTCCCTGCGATAATACTGATGTTTCCCCCCTGGCCCTGGACGGCTTGCGCCAGGATGCGACTATTCTGCAGCGTGACAATGGCCGGGTTGACCATGATGTTGCCGCCAGCAGTAGTCGGTCCTCCTAGAACCGACGTATTGAGTTGGCTGTTGACAAGTCTGATCGAGTCAGTTGCCTGGAGAGTGATGTTGCCTCCGCTTGCTTGCTCGGCTTGTGTCGTGACGGACGCGTTTTGTATCTGCAACTGGGAGCCTGCCTGGATGACGATATCGCCGGCGTTGGCCGAACCGGTATTGCTGGCTGAAACCACTGCACCGTCAGTCACTGAAACCGGTCCGCGAACGGTCATGACAATATTTCCGCCGTTCTGAGTGCCTCGCGAAAGGGCCGAGATCCCCCCTCCCTGTAATGAGAGGCTACCTGCCGAGATATCGATATTTCCGCCTTGCTGCTGCAAGTTTCTAGACTGCGGCCTCACATCTGTCACATTGGCTGAAATGGTGGAATCCTGCAGCTCAATAGGTCCCTTCATCTTCAGGAAAATTTGCCCCCCAAGGGCATCAATTTTGGTGTCGGTCAACAAATCGGTGTCTGTCATGCGGATGGATGTCCCGGGTGTAACGGGTGCATCCCCCCGCGCCGGTGGCCTTACGCCGCTGATAGAGATCATCCCTGCACCGCCGCTGCCGGTACTACTGCTGGAGATGATGACGCGGGTTGGATCCTCAGGGTTCAAGATCCTGGGGGCGCTCAGCGTTCCTCCAGGCCTGATTCCCGGTCGGGTGACTAACTCATTGGTTTGCAACTGAATGCGGCTGGCGACTCGACTGCCGTGGCTTGGCGCGATGATTCCGCCACCGGTGATGTCTAAACGTTTTGCGGAAATAAGGGTGCTGCCCTGAACGTCTCTGCCATCCGAGAATACGAAACCCCGTTCTCCCGCGCCGACCACGTCGATCAAATCACCTCCGAGAGTCCTGACATTAGACACATCATTGGCGCTGGAGTTCAGGATGGTATGATCGAGTATGACTTCGTTGGCTCGGATCCTGAGGTAACCGGGAAGCCCGGAATTGAGAGCTTCAACCGTGACTTCTGAATTGACGAGACGGACGGTGCCTGTCGGTGTATCAGGATACAGGGTGTCCCAGATCGCGCCCTCAGTAAAATAATGATCTCCGATGATTTTGGTAAGACCCGCCTGGGCCCTCCCGCGACTGGTATTGGTAATAAACGAATTGGTGGCGGTCACAGAATGATCAGCCCGCAGCCAGATTTCTCCGGCAGTGGGTCCTCCCAGGCATGTGGGACAGGTGCCGATGTCCGACACCAGCGCGTCAGCCTTGACCGTGCTGTCTGTCAGGACAATATCGGATGCCATGATTTCGATATTAGATAAGCCTTGATAGCGCGCCGGTTGACCATTGGGTTTGGTGCCGTCAAGGTTGAAGTCCTGCGTCGCGACGGAGATGGTCGTGTCCGCCAACGACGCCTGTTCTCGGGCCCGGAGGATCACCTTTCCACCGGGTGCGTTGCTTGTCGCCTGGGAATGCAGATCAGTGCCCTGTAGATTGATCCGCTGCGTCAGATAAAAGGTTGATGGATCGGTGCGCCCAAGCTCGGGTGTGAGAATAAATGAATAGTTTCGGGTCCTGCTGTGCGCGGCGTCTTTAAGGCCCTGGATTGTAATATCGCCGGCTTGCCCGCCAAAACACTGACTTCCGCACCGGCTGTCGCTCGAGAACAGGACTCGGCCCTCTGGGCCAGCCTGAGTCTTAAGGGTATCCACGCTGAGCGTGATCGCCCCGGCATCAGCCTCGCCCGTGGTGTCAGCTCGAAGAACGGTCCCATTGGCCAACTCGACCTGTTTAGCCGTCAACTCAATATTGCCGGGGGCCACAGTAGGGATTGCCACATTGGTCACTCCCGTGACGATACGGGTGTTACTCAGCAAAACAGTGTCTGCCGGCGCCCCTGCTTTTCCCGTAATCGCAATAGAGCCGGCTCCGCCCTGGCCCGTGCTGGTACTTGCTATGGTGACTGGCGCCAAGCCGCTGAGCGGGCTGCCGTCCGGTCCGACATTACTGCGCAGGACGCCCGCTTCAAAGCGGATAGTTCCTGCTGTTCCGTTGACGGCCGAGGCGATGACGCTCGCCCCCTGCGACAGGGCCACGGTATCAGCCTGGATGGAGATCGCTTCGACGACTGAGGCCGAGGCGGCATTAGGGGCGGTGGCCGTCGTGCTCGCCTCAAGACGGGCATCGTCCATCGTAAATTGTCCACTGCGAATGACGATGCGGCCTGCGGACCGAGCGCTCGTATCAACGACTGCTCCTTGAGCGAGCGACAGAGTTCCCGAGGAGGCAAATCCGATCAGGGTCGGGTCAATGAGTGGTGCCGTCGTACTGCTCGCCACCACTTCGCCTGGTGAGCCGACCCCGACGAGGTTGATTTGGCCACCCGGAGCCGAGAGGCGAGCGGACCGGGAGGAACCATTCTCCAGCAAGCCGGAGCGGAGGTCGATATTCCCGCCGACCAACGAAAGTCCCTGGCCCTCGGCCACTGCCAGGTGACTGCCCTGCACGGTGATCGCTCCCGGGTTCGCGCCCAGAAAGCCAAACGCCGCCACCGGCGCGCTGGAGATGGCCGCATCCTGCGGTCCGGGCAAGGCGGTGAACTTGGCGCCGTCCGTCAATCGCAGATAATCCGCCGTCGTAAAACTCACCGAGCCTCCGACATTCAAGGACGCGTTGGGGCCGAAGACGATGCCCGCCGGGTTCATCAAGAAGAGGCTGGCGTTGCCGAAGCCGGTGGTTTGAATGGCGCCGAAGATGTTGGAGGAGTTCCCGCCGGTCACGCGGCCCAAAATGGTAGAGGTCGCCAGACCAGAGTCATTGAGAAAATTGGCGATATGATTCGTGGGCACGCCGAATTCGCCGAAACTATGGAACAGATTCGAACTGTTGCCGGGGCGTGTGCCGCCGGTGATATCGAAGGTGGTTCCGTTTTTGGCCACGGTGGTATTCAGTCCCGACGAAGTGATCGGCGATGCCGTTTGCGGATATCCAATATCGGGCATGCATGGCGAGATCAGCCAACAGGTCACCAATGCGGCAATGAGCAGTGATCGGCGTGGAAGTCTGGGGCTGGTCAGAACCCTGCTCACGATTACCCCTTGGTTTCGATCGTTAGGACCCACAACCGGTTGCCCTGTCATATACACCTCGTGGAGACATTTGTCCTGCCAATTTCTGACGTTGGTCCCGCTCAATGGAAAAGCCAGAGACCGGTAGAACCTCTTGGGCAGGGCCTTCTTCAGGGGTCAGAAAGGTCATAGGACTCATCAGCCAGCCACCTGGTTCTGATGGTAAGGTATCTCGCTCCGAGATCACGAGGCTACTCAGTTGACCGGATGCCTGTGCTGCACAACGCTGTCGTAATAGGTGTTGTACTTGCAGCGGGCGTTGCGGCAGCGTGGCCAAGGTGCCGCTCAGGTTGGACAAAGGCGACTGAATGTTCACTGAGCCGCTCAAGCCGAATTGCGAGGAGGCACTGACCACGCTGGTAGGATCCGCGAGGAATGTTCCCGCGATGATGCTAATATTTCCTCCCGCTCCCTGCACGGCCTCCGCACGTACTTGACTGTTTTGAAGAGTCACGACCGCCGGATCGAGGGTGATATTCCCGCCTGATGTATTGGGGCCGCCCTGAACGGATGTGTTGATCTGGCTGTTGACGAGACGGATTGAATCAGTCGCTTGGATGACAATATTTCCGCCGCTGGCCTGCGTTGCTTCCGTTCGACAAAATTCCATTCCGACTCAAAAATTGAGACCCGGCATTGATCGTAATGTTCCCTGCGTTGCCCGAGCCGGTGCTGCTGGCCGTGATCGATGACCCGCCGCTGAGGCCAACGGATTCCGTTGCGTTAACTGTAACCGTTCCACCCAATCCGGGACCGGAGCTATTGGTGCTGATCGTTGTGCCTTGGTCGATCCTCAGATGTCTCGCATTGAAGACGGTGTTGCCTGCAGGGGCCGCCCCGGCAGAATCGGTGTGAATGTTAGGGCTATTGGTCAGATTGATGGTATCCGCGGTCATGGTGATAGATGCCGGAATTGTTGCGGTTGTGCCGCCTCTCACAGCGGTGCTCACTTCGGTATTGTTGAGTGCGATAAGTCTTGCAGGGTCCATATTCCCAGGGGCGATACCGGATATGGTCACGGTTCCTCCCCGCCCGGAGGCACTATCTTCTCCGACGCCGACACTGGCGAGGAGTGATCTCGGTTGACCATCGTTGATGAGGGTTCCGTCCGGGTTCACATTCGACCGCAATGTGTTGACGTTGAGGGCGATATTTCCTGCCGGTGCGGGGCTGGTCGTAAAGGCAAAAATCTGGGTTCTTCCGCTCATAGTCATGGTGTCTGTCGTGATAGTAATGGTTCCCGGCGGCAGGGCCTCTGTCCCGCCTTCCACCGCTGTGCTCATCTGCGCATTGTAAAGGGCAACCAGTCGGGCCGCATCCGTGGATTCAGGCCCAGGGCCCGAAATGGTCACGGTCCCGGGTGGGCCGGCGGTGCTGTCTAAACGCCCGCTGGGGCTATTGAGGAAGACTCGATTGGCGCCCGTGATCGGCGTGCCGTCTTGGTTCACGTTCACGCGCAGGTTGTTGACGTTGAGTACAATGTCTCCTGCAGGAGCCGGGGCGGCGGCGCCTGAGGTCGTCACAAGGATGGTCAGGTTACTGAGCGCGACAGTGTCTGCTGTGATGATGATTGGAGCCGGGATCGGTGAGGACCCGCCCACCGCAAAGGTGTTCACCTCCGTATTGCTGAGCATGACCAGTTTGGCGAGATCTGTGGACGCGGCGCCTGGGCCTGAGATCGTGACTGTCCCCGGTGGTCCGGCCGTGCTGTCAGGGTGCTCAGTGGGACTACCGATCAGCACGGGCCTTCCTTCGATGAACGATCCGTTCGGATTCCAATTCGACCACAACTGGTTGACGTTCAATGAGACAGGTCCGGCCGGCGCAGCGCCGTTGGTGGTGGTATAAATCTCCACCTGGTCGCTGAGCGTCAGCAAGTCGGCGGCAATGGTAATTCCGCCCGGTAAAGATGCCCCCGTCCCTCCAAACGACCGCGTGTGGAGAATAGTATCGTTGAGGCTGATCGCCCTCGATATGCTCCCCGGACCATTGATCCCCTGGATTGTGATGTGACCGGCATTACCCGCTAGGCTGCCCGTACTTCTGCTGGTGCTCTCAATCAGTACCCCTGTTTCAGAAATGATCGGGTTGGTGATCAAACTCTCCGGAGATACGTGCAGGCGAATCGGGCCTCCTCTTGAGGTCAGGCTCGCCACATTGAACGTAATGTTCCCGGCAGGGGCAGCTCCGTATGTATCTGCGGTGATATAGGTGCCATTATTCAAGGTGACTTGATCGGCGGTGATTGTAATGGACCCTCGTGTATTGGCGTTGGCCGCGTTGTTTCCATTACTGGTTGTACTGAGCGAGGCATTATCCACCGTCACGATTCCGGCGGCGCTACCCGCTCCTTCGATTCCTTGAATCGTGAGAATCCCTGCGTTTCCACCATTGTCTGCATTGGCCCTGATGACCGCTCCATTTTCCAGCCGAACGTTTGACGCGGAGAGGGTCACGGCTCCGCTACTTTCTGGAGTCGGTGGACCAGCGCCTGGACCTGTCACAGTCGCGGCGATCGTCGAGTCATTCAATACAAACTGGCCGCCACGAATGGCCACCCTACCACTTCCACTTCCACTGACTTCGATGATGGACTTTTGCAGAATGTGAATCGTTCCAAGCGTTCCCAAGGATGGACCATTAATAGCGGAGGCTTGGTCCAACGTTCCGGCCAGGATTTCCCCCGGCGAGGCGGCACTGACGAGCGTCACCTGGCCTGCAGGGGCCGAGAGGCGAGCGGACTGGGACGATCCATCGGGCAGCGTTCCGGCGGTGACTTCAATATTCCCGCCCACCAATGAGAGGCCCTGGCCCTCCGCGACCGCGAGGTGACCGCCCTGCACCGTGATCGCGGCCGGGTTCGAGCCTAAAAATCCGAAGGCCGCCACTGGGGCAGCCGAGATGGTCGCATCTTGCGATCCAGGAATGGCGGTAAACCTGGCCCCATCAGCTAACCGCAAATAATCCGCCGTCGTAAAACTCACTGAGCCTCCGACATTCAAGGACGCGTTGGGGCCGAAGACAATGCCCGCCGGGTTCATCAAGAAGAGGTTGGCGCTGCCGAATCCGGTGGTCTGAATGGTGCCGAAAATGTTGGAAGGACTCCCGCCGGTCACGCGGCCCAGAATGTTAGCGGTCGCCAGACCGGAATTGTTGAGAAAATTGGCGACGTGATTCGCGGGGACGCCGAATTCGCCGAAGCTGTGAAACAGATTGGTCCCGTTTCCCGGCCTGGTGCCACCGGTGATATCGAAGGTGGTGCCGTTTTGGGTGACGGCGGTATTCAGGCCCGATGCGGTGATCGGTAAGGACGCTTGGGCCTGACACAAACCCGGCGCGGAGATGTGAGCCAGCACGCACGCGAGCAATGCAGCCGACAGCTGTGGGCAATCAACATGAGGGGAGCGCAATCGTCTACAAACCATAGAAGCCCTTTTGACTGCCAACATGTTGACGTAGCCGCTTTCAGGACCTGCAGCCGGCAGCGTGCTCGATGGCAACACGTGGTACTGACCAGGCACGTTGATCCGACCCTGGTCGCGCCTGCACTTCAATTGCTTGCGAAGGCTCGGAAAGCTCATCTGTGGGGACGTAAGCATGCGTGATCGGCTCGTCGCCCGCCATCATATCGAGAGAGCTCATCAGCCATCCGCCGGGTTCTATCGGCAAGGTATCACGCCCTGCGACCACGAGGCTGCTCGAATGACCGCCTCCTTGGGCGGCGCAGCGCTGGGTGAGCAAGGGTTGTGCTTCCAGGGGGCGTTGCGGCAGCGTGGCTAAGGTGCCGCTCAAACTCGAGACGGGTGATTGGATGTTCACCGACCCGCTCAACCCGAATTCCGAGGAGGCGCTGACCACACTCGTCTGATCCGCCAGGAATGTTCCTGCAATGATACTGATATTGCCGCCTGCTCCTTGTACCGCTTGTGCAAGAACCTGGCTGTTCTGCAGCGTCACGACTGCTGGATCCAGAACAATATTTCCGCCGGACGTGTTTGGCCCCCCCTGGACCGAGGTGCTGATCCGGCTGTCCACCAGTCGAATAGAATCGGCGGCTTTGATGAGGATATTGCCGCCGCTCGCTTGGGATGCCTCTGTGGTCACTGCCGCGTTTTGGCTTAGGAACTGCGATCCGGCGTTGATTGTGACATTGCCCGCGTTTGCTGAACCGGTATTGCTGGCCGAAATTATCGCCCCGTCACCCAACGTGATAGGACCTTGAGCAGCCAGGGCGACATTGCCGCCGACCTGTGAACCAGTGGAGAGGGCCGAAATTCGTCCATTTTGCATCGACAGGCTTCCCATGGACATTTCAATGTTGCCGCTTTGCTCGAACCTGTCCGGAGACTGCAGCCGGAGATCGTTCACATTGGCGGAAATCGTTGTGCCGTGCAGTTCAACCGGTCCGCTGGCCTTAACCTCAATTTTGCCCCCAAGCGCATCACTTCTGGTATCTGTCAAGACGTCCGTTCCTGTGAGGCGGATGGATGAGGCGGGCGGGAAGGGTGTGCCCTCGGGCTGAGGGATGCTGACACCGGTAATGCTGACCAAGCCTGCTCCTCCAATGCCGGTGCTGCTGCTCGAGATGACCACTCTAGTGGGATCCGCCGGGTCCAGGATGCGAGGTGCATCCAGGGTTCCGCCCGGCCTCGTTCCCGGCTGGGTCGTCAATTCGCCTGCATGGATCTCGATGCGGCTTGCGATGCGTTCTCCTTGCGTCGTAGCGATGATGCCTCCGCCGGTGATATCGATCTTTTCCGCCGACAGCAGCACGCTCCCTTGGACTTCTCTCCCATTCGCGATCGTCCGCCCTCGTTCACCTCCTCCGACTACATCGATGAGTTCGCCCTCGAACGTTCGTTGATTGGTCACATTGTTGACTTTGGAATCCAAAATGGAATGATCCAGCTGTATGTTATGAGCGCGGATTCGTAAAATCCCGGGAAGTCCTACATCGATGAGCCTCTACGCTGATGACCGAGTTCGTTAGCTTCACTGAATTAGTAGGCACGTCGGGAAAGTCGGGTTCCCAGATGGCGCCGAATGAGAAATAATTGTCCTTGATGATTTTCGTAATGCCGGATTGCGCCCGGCCATAGCCGGTGTTCAGGATGGAGGAATTGTCAGCCGTAAAAGAATTCTCAACACGAAACCAGATCTCGCCTGCCGAGGGCCCTCCGGTGCAGGTCGAACAGCTGCCAGGCTCTGATACCTCCGCATCCGCCTTGATCGTACTGTTCTTCACGAACACGTCATGGGCCAGCACATCGATACGACTGAATCCTTGATTCCGCGCCAGCTGGCCGCTGGGCGTAACGGGGGCGACGGTAATGTCGAAATTCTGGGTCGCGACCGAGACGGAGGTTTCCTTCATCGAGACCAGGCCCTCCGCCCTCATGAGCACTTGTCCGCCAGGAGCATTGCCGATGGCCTCCGAACGGATGTCGGTTCCTTGCAGGTCAATGGTCCGTGCTAACGAGTAAGTGATATGTTCTGTCGGCTGGCCGGTAGGCGTGCCGATGAAGACGTAATTGTGTGTCGATGTCGGCGTCACTCCCGGGATGCCCTGAATGGTAATGTCGCCCGCCTGCCCTCCGAAGCAGCCTGCCCCGCAGTCGCTGCTGCTGGAGATGAGCACCCGTCCGTTCGACCCTTCTTTGGTCTTTAGCGTCCCCACGTTGAGGGTGATGGAGCCGGCGTCCGCTCCTCCGGTCGTGGTGGCCTGAAGGATGGTTCCATTCGCGAGCTCGACATGCTCGGCTGTGATTTGGATTTCCGCGGGCGGTGCCGCAGGCTGGCTATTGTGAGCGCCCGCAAGAGGAGGAAGAGGAATGAAGTGGTTCACGTCACCAGTGACGTTGGTCACAACCCTGGTGTTGTTCAACAACACGGCATCAGCAGGCAGACCCTTCCTGCCTCCAATAGAGATAGCTCCGGCTTCTCCCTGTCCTGTACTGACGCTGGACATTGTCACCGGCGCCGCACCTTGGAGCGGAATGCCATCCGGTCCGACATTACTGCGGAATGTCCCGACTTCGAAGCGAATGTCGCCGGCCGTTCCGTTAATCGTGGAGGTCAACAAGGTCGATCCTCGAGAGATGCTGACGTCGTCCGCTTGGATGGATATGCCACCTTCAGAAGGGGAGGACGGAGCACTCAGCTCCGTGCTGGTCGATTGTGCCATGAGCCGCGCATCGTCCATGACGAATTGGCTGTCGCGAATCACGATACGTCCGGCTTTACCTGCGCTGGTGTCAATCACGGTGCCGCGGGATAGCGAGACGGTGCCGAGGGAACTGAACCCGTTCAAGGCTGGGTTGATAAGAGGCGACGAAGTTATGCTCATCGAGACTTCCCCCGGCGAGGCGGCACTGACGAGCGTCACCTGGCCTGCAGGGGCCGAGAGGCGAGCGGACTGGGACGATCCATCGGGCAGCGTTCCGGCAGTGACTTCAATATTCCCGCCCACCAATGAGAGGCCCTGGCCCTCCGCGACCGCGAGGTGACCGCCCTGCACCGTGATCGCTCCCGGGTTCGAGCCTAAAAATCCGAAGGCCGCCACTGGGGCAGCCGAGATGGTCGCATCTTGCGATCCAGGAATGGCGGTAAACCTGGCCCCATCAGCTAACCGCAAATAATCCGCCGTCGTAAAACTCACTGAGCCTCCGACATTCAAGGACGCGTTGGGGCCGAAGACAATGCCCGCCGGGTTCATCAAGAAGAGGTTGGCGCTGCCGAATCCGGTGGTCTGAATGGTGCCGAAAATGTTGGAAGGACTCCCGCCGGTCACGCGGCCCAGAATGTTAGCGGTCGCCAGACCGGAATTGTTGAGAAAATTGGCGACGTGATTCGCGGGGACGCCGAATTCGCCGAAGCTGTGAAACAGATTGGTCCCGTTTCCCGGCCTGGTGCCACCGGTGATATCGAAGGTGGTGCCGTTTTGGGTGACGGCGGTATTCAGGCCCGATGCGGTGATCGGTAAGGAAGCTTGGGGCTGACACAAACCCGGCACGCAGGTTTGGGCCAGCACGCAGGCGAGTACTGCAGTTGCGAGGTGTGGGTCGCTCACAGGCCTGCCGTGCGCTCGTCTCCCCGCCATAAAAGCTCTTTTAGGACTTACACGATCGTGGTTAGGGTCGGAATCTTCCACAGTTTACTGGCTGATTACCAGCTCGTTGCGCCCCGGACTACGACGAGTCAGCTTCTGTCAGCCCCTGTGCTCTGGCTCGGCCACGCCTGGGTTGTTGGCTACCGGTGCGTTGCTCTCCTTTAAGGATCCAGTGGGTGCGTTCATCCAGATACGAGCGGCGGCGACAAGCAGGACGAGGCCCCCGAGAAGGAGAAAAAAGAGCGCGACCATGATGACACCTCCTGAAGGTGAGGTTGGCTCATCAGTGTCATACGAAGAGAAGTTAGTAATCGGCTACGTGACGCGCAAAGCCTGTGCCATGTATCGCGGTTTTTTGAACACGCATGTGCGAGCGGAAGATCTGTAGACATTCTCACGACATCTCGCATAAAGGCCGGGTCATCGATCCGATGAACAAGCTTGCGTCTAGCTGAAAGGTGTATCGGATTGGATTCGTGGCGTATCGGATTCGATACGCATGCGCCGCCAAACCTTTGCATGAAAACTGCGAAAAGAGCCAGATGGACGACCCGGAATAGGAGGCGCCCAGATGGGAATCCGTCCATCGGGAGCACGCGTGGAAAATGAGCCGCGTCTCCGTTGAGAACGAAGACGCGGCAGAGGGCGTGGAGATGAAGGCGGGCTACTCAGCGCTGGATGGGCACAATCCAGGAGGCGAGAGAACCGGCCGGTTAACGCAACCGACGATTGGAGACCGACTCCACGCCACGCCTCGATGTTTGGCCTGTGATACTGGGCACTTCCCTTGGCTGATGACTCTAACGAGATATGAGTGAAGCAATCACTGTGCCCTTGAGTGCTTACGAGTCAGGACGGTGATGGGCGTGGCGGTAGAGAACGGACTGGCTGGGTCAGTAAATGAATCGCAATGAGAGCGAGCCGGCGTGGATCAGTGTGTCATAGCGACCGTTGACGGTCGGATTCTGATTGCCTGTGACGGTACGTATTTCATAGAAAGCGGCCTGGTATGACAGGTCAACGGCGAACAGTTTCGGCTTGAGTGGACCGAGGCCTAACTCGCCGCAGCGCACCAAGCCCAGGAAATACCCATTCTCATGACAGGCGAACCCAATCCCGACGGAAGGAATATGGGTATTGGCCGAGGGAACCCCGGGATTGAAGGTTCGATCAGGAACTTGCGTTTGTTGATTCATGTAGCCTGCCCGCAGGGCGACATCCCAATCCGGCAGCGAAGCCAGCCGGAGCCATCGATACTCGGTTCCGACCATCGCTGTGTAACCGCTCTGCCAGTTTTGCGGGAACGGAAGCACGGTGCCGTTCGTCAAATGAATATCGAGCGTTCGGTTCGATTTCCATCCGACATAGTCCACATCGAATTCCAGCTTCCATTCACGATTCGGTGTACGCACCGGCCAGACGGCGATGCCACCGGAGAAGACTTGCGGCAGGACAAAGGTAGCGGCCGTGCCGGCGATTGAATTGCCATTGGCCAAAAAGTTGCCGGTGAGATGGAAGGTTGCCTGGCTCCGATAGACCATCCCGATGTTGACGAGGGGTTTGCCCTCGCTGTTGCGGTAGGGTGTGTAGAGAAAGCTGACGTTGAAACCCGCCGTGGTATCACTCCCGTTGATTTCAACGAGTGAGCCGGCTGGAATCCCTAACCCTCCAGGCCAGACCGATTTTTGTTCAAGGTGCCCCTCACCGAAAAGACCTGAAAAGGTATAGATGTCGGCACCTAAGCCGAACGACAGTTGATCGTTGAGCTTGTAGGCAATAGTGGGTTTGATATCGAGTAGCGGCAGTGTCGTGAAGGTCACCGCGCTGCGAAACGGTCCATCGTTAGGATATCTGGTCAACGAGCCGAAGGGATTATTCAATCCGATACCGGCGGTGAAATCTCCAAGCGCTGCGAGGCCGAGGTCTTTTAGATTGGCAACCAGATACACGTGACCCGGAGGTGGGTAGGCCAGGCTCCCGTTGCGATCTCCCGTCGCCTGGGCGCCGCTCGGACTGGTGAATTGAGTGGTTCCACCGATCAGCGACGTTCCGAAGAGGGTTTGGAATCCATGCAACTGAGTCATGCCGGCCGGATTGTAATGTAGTGCGGATGGATCATCCGCCTGGGCCACGAATGCATTGCCCATAGCAGCGGCGGATGCCGATTGCCCTTGGAGGCGAGGAGTCTGCGCTTGAGCAGGGGCCATGCCGAGGAAGATGCTCAAGGGGGGAAGAACCAGGAACAGCACCAGGGCGATGCGGCATTTCGGAGAGCAGAACATAAAGCTATCGTCCTGTTGTGAGGTCGGTTTTGCCTGAGCCGACCAAGAACCAGTGATCGACGATTTGTCGCAAGCGGGCCGCATCAAATGGCTTGAGGAGATATCCTTGTGCGCCGGCTTCTACCGCTGCCATGGCGCGGTCCAACGCCTCCACGGCTGTCATCATGACCACTGGTAATGAAGGTTGCCGGCGACGCAGTTGTCGCAACACCTCAAAGCCATCTACGTCGGGTAACGCAATGTCCAGCAACACGCCGTCAACCGTTGTCGCCGCGAGGATGCTCAGGGCCGTACGGCCGTCTGCTGCCGTGTCGACGTAAAATCCTTCCGACTCAAGGCGATCCCGCAAAAGATCGCAAATGTCTGCATCATCATCCACCACCAGCAGTCTGCGGCGAGCGGGGGGTAGTTCCGCGGAGGGCTCCGGTACATGTGAGTCGAGCGGCAGGGTGAATGTAAATGCAGTGCCTTCGTCCACGGTGCTGTGCACCATGATGCTGCCACCATGCAGCTCCACCAAATCCTTCACAATCGCCAGACCAAGGCCTAGCCCCTTCGTCTGGCTCCGCTCCTGATGGTGCACGCGGAAAAACGGATCGAAGAGTTTAGGCAGGGCATCGGCGGGGATGCCTTGACCGGTGTCACGGACCACGACACGGGCCATCTCGTGATCACCGATTGAGAGGTCTACGGTAATGTGTCCCCCGTCAGGGGTGTACTTGATAGCATTATCCAGCAGATTCGTCAAAATCTGGCTGACGCGATCCTGGTCGGCCCAGACCAGCAGCGCGGAGTCAGGACTTCGGAGCTCAATCTGCAAGTGTTTGGCGATGGCCAGCGGGAGAAGTTGCTCGATGACGTCGCTGATCACTGTTTGGAGCGACACGTGGTCAAAGGACAGTACCAGTTTGCCGGCCTCGACGCGGGAGAGGTCCAGTAGATCCGTGATCATTCGTGCGAGCCGGGTTCCATTGGCTCTGATGCGAGTCAGATATTGCTCCTGCTTTATGTTGAGCGAACCGACCAGTCCCTCGAGCATATTATCTGCAAACCCGACGATGCTCGTGAGTGGAGTCCGCAATTCATGCGAGACGTGGGCGAGAAATTTTGATTTGAGCCGATCCATTTGCTGAAGCTGGGCGTTGGCGGCTTCCAATTCGGCGGTCCTCTCATGAACCCGGGCTTCCAAGCCGGCGTTGAGTGCTTCGATTTCTCGATAGGCTTGGGCATTATCCAGCGCAATGGCGACCTGGCTCGCCAGGGTCACCAACATATCGAGATCGTCCTGAGTCAGGGCCTGATTGTGCGTGCGATCGACAGAGAGCGAACCTATCACGGCGTCGTGGGTTTTGAGCGGAACGGTGATGAAGGATTTCACATTGACCATGGCGATCAATTTCTGATCGAACGGGTGTAACCGGTCCCAGATCTCGTGCACGTTATTTGTCAGCACCGGTTCACCACGCAAAAACACGGCCCCTTCCACCGACTCCGGGTCGGTGACTGACACTTCTTGCGTACGCAAAAAATCCGCCACTTCCTGCGGCATGCCTCGCACCCGAAAGTCGTGTGAGACCTGTCGAGTACGATCGAATTGCGTAATCATGGCGCGATCGTAGTGTAAATCGCGGACGATCGTATCCAGGACATTGGTCAGGAGTTCTTCTCGATCGAACGTCGAGCTGAACAATAATCCCGCGCGGTGAAGCGTCGTGAGATCGTTTACTTTTCGACGTAACATCACAGCCGTACTTTGTTGCTCGAGGTAGGCTTCGCGTAGCTCTTCGTGTCTCGCATCAACGATCTGTTCTTGATCCTTAATCAGACGCTGAAGGGGTTTGGTTGCCTGCCGCATATGGCTGGTAATCATCCACCACAGGAGAGAAGCGGGAACGGCGGCAAGCCCCAGCGCTTCCAATGTGGGAACATCAGGCCAACGCAAATGGAGGTAGGTAAATGTGCCGCCGGCGACCAGCGTCCACATGGCCACCGGGATGGAGCTCCGGACTTGAGGTGTCCAGGTAAACTCCCATTCACAGTACGGATCGCCATGGGCGGTGCACGAGAGATCTTTGACCGTAGCGGCCGGGGTGCCGTGTAGTTGGGTTTGCACGCGCGCGATACTGCTCTTGCAGGAGAGACAAATGACCTCGACACAGCGCTTTCGATAGGGTCCGAATTGGACAAGGGCCCGTTCCATAAATGTCATGCGAAGGACGGCCGAGCGTCTCGTCACCCGACCGACCTCGAATTCCAGCACATCGCGGACATACTTCCTGCCGAGGTAGGGCCACATTCTATAGAGTTGCTGCGTCGAAAACGGGCGGCAGAAGATCTGGATCAGAGGCGGAACCTTCCGGTTCGTCCCTACGTTGACGTGGAACTCAGGATCTCCGGATAACTGTTCACAAAATTCTCTCAGATAACAGACGAATTCATAGGAGTAACTATTCCAAATATTGCGGAGAAAATCGGGTGTGACGTGATACGTGCGGTCGGGGAGTCGCGCGTTCAGGAGGCGGCACAATTCATCCACGGCCGTTGCGGCTGCTTGGGAACTGGCTGTGCGACTGAGGTAATCGCACATGTAATCCACGTTCGATTGGACGACGACCCCACTGATATCGGAGATTTTTTCGCCCTTGTCGTTCAGGCCGAAAGGACGAAACTCCATGAACGGACGCTCGAGAATCGAGTGATCACTGGTGAGAAGGTCGGTCATGCGTCGGCGGCCTCCTTCGATGCATCTCCGTCTTGTACGAGCGGCACCGGATGGGTGACGTCCTCTGCTAGTCGAAATTCGGACAGGCTGGTGCGTTCGGTAAAACCAGACGATCGAGATCGCAAGTCTTGAGATATTCGATGATGGCCAGGCGATCATTCGCCGGCAACTCACATCCCAAGACTCCATTGCTCTTTGTGCTGTCGCAATCCGGCGTGTTCGCGAACTCGTGACCCCGGTTGCTGTTCCCCGGCCATGCTGTCCGGAATTCGAGCCGCGGGGGCAGGTTTGGTGCTTGAGAGGGGCCTGCACAGTCTCCTGTCACAAAGCCTACCTTTTCAGGATCAAATTCCATGTTCGGATCGAGCACGAAACAGGCGCGACGCTCTCGTGCAGGGGAGAGAAGTTCGTAGAGTGTCGGGATGGAGCCATTATGAAGGTAGGGAGCGGTGGCCCAGATGCCTAGGTGGGGGCGGGCGATGTATTGGGCCTTATCCCGCCAGATGTTCGGCCGGTCGAGATAGCTAGTGTCGTTGCCTAAGGTCATCAATTCAGACGTGACGTATTCCGAAGCTTCCCGCGCGGAAATACGTCCGCGTCCTAAGAAGCTCGTGTCCACGGTCCGTTGAGAAAAATTCTCTAGATAGAGGGAGTCGGTGCCAATTTCTTGCAGTGGAACCATCGTGATCTGCAGGCTTGGGCCGGTACCCGACGAGTTGGAGATCTTTGAGGGGACGTGGCAATGGGCACAGAGGTTCGGAATGCCCTTCGCCTTGTTGCCGTGGTACAGGTCTTTGCCGCGGGTTGCCAGTTCTCGATTCACGGGAGGGAAGACGGACGGCCATTGCGGCGGAGGTAGGCGGCGTGCGAGATTTTCGAGGGTCGTGAGCGAGGCCACATCGATGGACGAGTGGAACACCTTGTTCTTGTCTGAGGGGATGGGGACCCCTGGACGCGCCCAACTAAAAAGCCCGGCATTGACGCCGATCACCTGCCCGATATTCCTGGCCAGCGGATGTTGAATCGAGCCGGCCCACTGCACCCAATCAAACTCCCACACGCCCCACAGCGGAGGAATACTCACGGGGGCATTGGCAGGTCTGAGATTGTCGGGATTGAGTGGCGTGAAGACGGTATTGCCGCCGCGACCAAGCGCATCGAATCGGCCCGGCCCCCACTGTTCAGGAGAGATATCTTTTCCGCTACGGGAAATGAGCGCTTGGGTAAGGAGTTTAACATCCTGGGCGAGCTTCGTGAGCGTATAGGCAGTCACGGCTTCTCCGCGGCGTGCCAAGACGCGGGTGGCAAAGGTCTTAAACGGCTCTGGCGGAGTCTCCTCTTTCAGGCTCTTGATGAATGTGGACATATCAGGAGGCGTCAGCGTGCCTAACTTTTGGACGACGGCCCTCACAACGGTCGCGTTATTTTGAAGGGAAGGGCCGCCCTCGATCCTGATGGAGTGCCCCTTGTAGCGAAATTGGGTCGTGTGACAAAACGAACAGGTGAAGCCGACCTGAGGCACCGCGACGCTCGGCCCTTCGGTTTTGGCAAAGCCGACGGGGAGTTTGTCGGGATGATGCGTGTCTTCGATGAGCCCGGTCACCGCGAAGGTTTTGGCAAGCGACTCATCGAGTAGCGCTACCAGCCAATCATAGGGAATCAGCTGGGTGCCGGCCGACAGATGGTACCACTGCTGCAGGTCCTGATCCGGCAAGCCCTGATTTAACGACTCGACAGGGTGGTGGTTCAGGGGTGGGTCGATCGCGCGGCAGTGCAATGGAGACAACGTGAGTAGAACTGCCGTCAGGACTAAGGAACGGTGCAGGCGGATGCGCATGATTCATCTCCTGATGAAGGGCGAGAGCAATGGGTCGAGACAGGCATGGTCGCTCCGATGCTCAAGTAGCCGAGACAACAGCATGGTCCTTGTATGAACGAGGGCGGCAATGGTCTGGCGATCAAGCTCGCCGCCCTCTCGTTGCAGAAAGCAACTCACATGCCATAGGCGCGGACGAAGGGTACCTGGATCGCCCTCCGATTGCCAATAGATTTTGAAAGGTAGGTTATAAAGGGATGGAACTGCCAGACTGTTCCTGGCCCAGTGGCCAGGCAGGACGCTGAGGATCGAGATTCGTGGTCCGAGTGGTAGGTATTGAGGAAAAAACTATTGATGCAAATGCTTCATGGCGGCGGCGCAGAGGATGATAAAGAAGCCCATCCAGAGCGCGGCGCGTTGAAAGGGAATCGACTCGTAGTTTTCGCCTTCCTCCTCTTCGTCCTGATCCGCTTTGAAAATCACGGTATAGAGGAACAGCGTAAGGAGGCAGAGGACCAGAATCAGCTTGATGCAGAAAATCCACAAATACTTGGGATGGTTCTGCATGCCCTGGCCAGTCTGAGACACAAAGATTTGATTGACGTAATGGAGGTTGATCCCGCCGGTGAACAGGAGAACAACCAACAAGATCCCCGCCACCCGCTTGTAATGCTTGTAAAAGGCGTCGGTGATGGGGCGGACATATTCCTTGGGCAGGGCGGCCTCAGCGAGGCCTGGCTTGACGGCCATTACGATGAAGGCGAGTCCACCGATCCAGATCACCGCCGAGAGGAGATGGAACCAGTGATTGACGATGGGAATGAGCTGGTTCAGGTCAAGGAAGATGCTTTGTACGGAATCCATGATAGATGGGCTAGGGCGGATAGCAAAGGTCGCGGAGTCTACCGAAGGCCTGTCTCTCGCCGGTTCCTAGTCCTTCCCTCTCATATCGAAATTGAAGACCGGCGCGTCGTTGCCGAAACGCTTTTTTCGCAGCTCTTCCATCAATTCAATGGTCACGAGCGCGATGCCGTGTTCACGAGCATGACGTTCCACACCCTTCTTCACCATGGCGCGGAGAAAATAAGGAATCCGGCTGAGTCGAAGCTCAGAGGCCTCGTCCCATGCGACTTCGCTTTCTTCAGGCGTGTTGAAGGCGACTTTAATCTTCTCGCCGCCTTTCGGCGTATAGAGGCACCACTGATCCTCGTCCAGCCAGTCGCCATGATCGACGTAGGGACGAGCCCGACAGCCACCACATATGTCCGTGTATTCGCAATCACCGCATTTGCCTTTGAGTTGAGGGTAGCGGAAGGAATTGAATACATCCGACCGTTCCCACAAATCGGCAAAACTCGTCTCCCGAACATTGCCGGCCGACAGCGGCATATAGGGGCAGGGCGTCAGTTCGCCGTTCGGTGTGACGCGGGCATAATTGGTTCCGGCAAGACAACCTCCGCCCATATAACCGGTGGCCTTTGTAAGCGGAGAATTAGGATCCTTTTCGTAAGCCAGCCGCTTGAAATGCGGAGCACAACGGGCTCGAACCAGCATGTCTTTATATTGGTCCTGGCAGTCCACCAGATATCCCAACACTTCTTCGTACTGCTGGGGTGTGATGTCGGTCAGCTCTTCACCACGGCCGGTACAGACCATAAAAAAGACGTTGAGGACCCGTGCGCCTAGAGTATGGGCCCATTCCACCACTGCGGGCAGCTCTTGGTAATTCATGGGTTGGGCACTGAAATGGACTTGGAATTGAAGGCCATTGCGCTTGCAGGCCTCAATGCCGGCCAATGCGGCGGCAAAGGCGCCCGGTACTCCGCGAAAGTGGTCGTGTTTGTCAGGATCGAGGGAGTCAATGCTGATGCCGACGCCCATCACGCCGATTTCAACCAGCGTCTTCGCCATTCGATCGTTGATCAGCATCCCATTGGTGCCGAACACAACGATAAAGCCCAGTCCTACTGCATGGCGGGCAATATCGAGAATGTCCGGACGGACAAGGGGTTCTCCGCCGGTGATGACCAGCAGGCACCCTTTATTAACTTCGGCAATCTGATCGATGAGGCGGAAGCATTCCTCGGTGCTGAGTTCATCCGATCCGCCTCCGGCTTTCGTCGTGGCGTCGAGATAACAATGGTCGCACTTGAGGTTGCAGCGCTTGGTCAGGTTCAGAGCGACAAGATAGGGCTTGAAGTCGTCGACCGTCCGGCCATCATTCGGCCCTGCGGCCGGCGACGTCGGAGAGATGAACTTCGAGATCTGCTGCTGAAGTGACTCCAGCTTGTCTCCGAGAAAGGGGATATTGAGAACCGGCAACGACTTTCCCATCACCGGTTCGCCCCGGTCTTGGACGAGCCCGTCAGGTTGGCAATCATGTCCTTCAGATTGCCTGTTTTCATGGCATCGGCCATGTACCCCTTGGCTTGTTCAATTCCCTCAGTCGCCACTTCCAACGTGATCACCGTGGTTCCGATCTTGTCGGCGTGTTTCTCGATCAACGCCTTCGTGCACTCCCGCATGAACCCTTCCGGTGCCCGATCTAACCGTCCTTGTGCATCCGGGGTCCAGGTATAGGGTGAGGTCGATGCTTGAGACGCCTGAGCCTGTTCAGTGCCAGTTCCGTTCGCCGTCTCAGCCTCGGTCCCATTGGCGGCCGAAGGTTGAGCTGCGGTTCCGGTCCCCTTGTTCGCGAAGATCGGTGTGTAATCCTCGGAGGCCGCTTCCTGAATCATGGGGTTGGCGTATTCTAGGGTGATCGTCGTCATGCCGAGCTTGCGGGCGCTCTTTTCGATCTTGGCTTTGGCCCGGCGGCGTTGGAATCCAGCCGGCACCGCTCGAATGGCTTCCTTCGCGTCTTTGGTCCACTGCATCGGAACATCGTCATAGGCGACGTCGGTCTCGAGGCCGCCCTCCGCTTTGGCCGCCGCTTCGAAGATCGATTTGTTGACCTGTTTGAATCGGTCGCCTTCAGCGCTACACACGGGGCATTTGACAGGAGTATCGCCCTTGCCGATATAGCCGCACCCGTCACAGACAAAGTAGTTTTGGCTCATGCGGTCCAGATAGGCCTGCGTTCCAGGGCTGTGAGCCGGCTTTTCTTCCACGACCTGGGTCATCATGCCGCTCAGGGTGGAACCCATCAGATCCTGCGCAACTGAATCGTCGGCTTGCATCTTGTCGCGATCGATGCCCGCCGCGTCCAGGTTCCCCCCCAGCGCGCGCATAGCGTCCATCGCGCCCTTCGGGAGGATGTGGCCGACGGCGGAATCCACGACCGTGTTGCTGATGATCGTGTGTCCTTTTTCAATGGCGTAGCGGTGAATAGCGGTTTTGGCTACCCCGCGGGCAAACACCGGGATGCGCTCCATCCGGCGCAAGGCTTCTTCCGTCCAGGCAATGGTGTATTCGGCCTGTGTGTCGATCGGCGGAACATATTTCCGGTTGGAAACCAGGATATTGCATGATGCAGATCGGAGCAGGTTTTCCGTGTTGCTGCCGATGTCCATGTCCTCGTCGCTGTGGACGCCGATTCGGCCCACGATGAGCAGCCAGGGATTCTCTTTTCGCACGTATTGAATGATTTTTTCGAAGGCCTTGCCGTCCAGCAGGGTCGTTTTGACATCGGTCTGTTCGGCTTGGGCAATTTCGCGGGAAATATCGAGGTGCGATTGGTAGATCTTTGCCAGACCGCTGTCGATCACTTCCTCATGCAGTTTTTCCTGCTCTTTGAAGCGGAAGACTTTGCCGGCTTCTTCATTGAGGACGCCGGAGATGCTGTGAAACGCCGCATAATGGAAGTAAGGATCAAAGGCGGAAATGACCTCAACCGGCACATTGAAGGCTTTGCCGAGCGCCAAGCCGGTCATGAGCCCGCCGAAGGAATAGGGGCTGCCGTCTACGGCCACAACGATCTTCCCTGTACCGACGGGCGTCGGCTGCTTGATGATCAGCATGTCGGAGTTGCGCACGCGCCGCAGGACTCGTTCGGTGTTGCTGCCGATCACGCTGTCTTTGACGGCTCCGACCCCCAGGGCTCCCATGATCACGAGGTCGTAGGCGTTGGTATTGATGTCCTCAGCCAGCACTTTCCAGTTGCGTCCTTCCAGCGAGCGACGTTCCACTGGCAGATTGGCCTCATTACATTTCTTATCGACGTAGTCGAGGTACGAGTCCGTGATGATCTGAAGCCCGCGGGTAATGAGCGAATCATGGATTTGGCGCTGCCGGTCGAGCTCTTTCTCGTCGTGATACTCTTCCGGAAGGCCAGCCTCCATCTGCTTAAATCGCTTATCGTGCATCTTCGCCGCGTAGACATGGCTACCCACGATCTTCGAGCCATAGGTTTTCGCCAGCTCAACTCCGACATCGACGGCTGTATTGGAATGGTCGGAATTATCGACCGGGATATAGATCGTCTTGTACATCGAAACGCCTCCTAGGCAAACACTCTATAGGGGGATGAGATCGGAGAACCGCCGAGAATTCAGACGGTTGAATGGAACTTTACCCCAAAAGAAGCGGCATGATAGCACCCTGTTCTCGGGGATTGCAAGCAAACCGACGGTGGTCAAAGGGTCTGTGGATAGTCGCTAACTCGTTGGACTCACAGCTGTCTTTTCAGTTGCGGCGGCTGTTGGTGGAGCGGGGCGGCGCGATCGGAGAATCTCCTCCAACGTTAAGAGCGCTTCACGTCCCGAGTTATTCTGAATCCCGCGAATGAGGTTCGCATCGGCATAATGGGCCTGGTCCGGCTTCGCACCTGATCGGGTTGTTTGAGAGAGGGATCCGGTCCATGCGCGAGGATCGCGACTGCCCTCTTTTTGTTCCCAGGCGGTCAGGCAAGCCTTGGCGATGATTTTGTTGAGCGGCGCCGGATTGTAGAGCAGTTTGCGAATGCTCGTTGGCGTCAACATGAGCGGGTTATATCCGGCTGAGAGGTAGCCTTCTTCCAGCAGCCGATGTTCCAGGTCCGTATTGGGCTGGATTCCGAGGAAGAACATGAGGGGGAATACACGCTCTTCGCCTAAAATTGAGGCGACCTTTTTGTAGGACTCTACGCTCTGAAGCAGGCTTTCTTCCGTCTCCTTCGGAGAGTTCAGCGAGTAGTTCAGGATCACCTTCCCCTTGAAGCCGGCTTCGGCCAGATATCGGCACCCGTCGTACAGGCGCTCGAGTTTGAAGCCCATGTGCAGATTATTCAGCACTTCCTGCGATCCGGAGGTGATGGCGACTTCCAGATCTCCGACACCCGATCGCACCATCAGCTTGGCCAGCTCCGGAGTGATCAGCGAGGTGCGGATATAGCCCGACCACTCAATCTCCAGCTTTTCGCTCAGGATTCGTTCAAGAATCTCTGTGCATTGAGGATAGGCTTCCTTTCCCGTAATGAACTGGGCATCGGTGAACCAGAATCGACGGGCGCCCCACTGATGATAGTGCTGAGAGATATCTTTGACGACCATTTCTGGCGGCCGATACCGCACCCGTTTGCCTTCAATGTAGGGATAGAGGCAGAAGGCGCAATCGTAGGGGCATCCGCGTTTCGTCTGAACCCCGATCGATTCATCCATATACGACGCGTGCTGGGGAAAAATGGATGTGAGATAGGGTAGATCGACGGTCAATGCGTCCAGCAGTGCCGGTGAGCCCTGATTTCCCTTGCGCGTCTGCTTTCCTTCGCGAATGATATAGCGTTCGTGTTCAAGCGATTCGCCGTTGACCACCTTGAGAATGGCGTCTTCCCCCTCGCCGAGGATTCCAATGGTCCCTTCGGGGAGCTTCTCGATCAATTGATCGGCAAACGCCGTGAAGGCCCCGCCGCCGATCATGATCTGGCACTTGGGAAATTCCTTCCGGATCAACCAGGGGTACGACAGGTTCGCCCGAATGTGGCTGTAATACCGGTAGAGCTGCTTCAAGCCGGCGAATGACGCGGCCACACGCTTGATTGGATTGCTGGCGAAGTAAAAATTGAAGGCGTGCTCCAGCGAAGCGTCGCCTTCGTGGGGAGAAAAAATCTGAATGTCCCGCCACGAAAAACAGACCAGATCCGGTTTGAAGTCGAGCGCCGCATCGCGGATGGCTTGCGTCCGTTGCGATTCGGGAAACAGTGACAGGTCGAGAATGCGCTGCCGTACTTCGGGTTTCCGGCGATGGATAAAGTCCGCCAGATAGGTCACGCCGATCGGGTAGACCTTTTTGCAGGGAAGAAAAATGTACAGAATGGAATTCATAGAACAATATTGCGTGCTGAGAGATGAAGTGTTGCCTGTATGAGATCTGAGATGACGCCGGCTGGCTCAACCGGTGTAAGTGAGCAGTTCCTCAGCTTTATTTGGTTGCCACGTGGATGGCGACGATGCCGCCGGTAAGGTTCCGATATTCTACCTGGCGGAACCCGGCCTCCCGCAGCAGGGTGGCCAATCGCTCTTGATCGGGAAAGGTCCTGATCGAGGCCGGCAGGTATTCATAGACACCGGTCCGGTCACGAGCGACCTTGGTGCCGATCCAGGGGAGCAGTCGAAAGGAATACCAATCATAGAGCGCCCGCAACCAGCCATAAGCCGGCCGGGAGAATTCCAGGCAGACAAAGCGGCCGCCCGGGCGCAAGACACGCCGGATTTCGCAGAACGCCTGGGTCAGATTGCCTACATTCCGCATGCAGAAGCCTGTCGTCACGGCATGAAAGGTGTCATCGGGGAATCCGAGTTGCTCGGCATTGGCCTGCAGGCAGGTAATCCGGTCGAGGAGATCTCGACCCGCAACTTTGCGGAGCCCTTCGGCTAACATGGCATGATTCAAATCGGAGGCCACCACATGGCCATGTTCACCCATTTTGGGTTCGATCAACAGGGCGAGATCCGCCGTTCCCGCGCCGATGTCGAGTGCGCGGCCGTTCGTCACGGCGGGCACATAGGAAGCTGTGAGTCGTTTCCAATGGTGGTGGAGGCCGAAGCTGAGCAGGGTGTTGTTGAGATCGTAGACGCCCGCGATGGCGGTGAACATACGCTGGACGGCCTGTTCACGAGCCTGGCCGGACCAGGTTGAGACGGCTTTCGCCGCGCCTTCAGACGGCTCGGTGATTGGAGATCGTTCTGCCCGCACCATGGGAGGGTGGTAGCACCCGCTTTTGCCTGTTGTCAAGGTCGCGAGTCTTGCTTTTCGGGATGGTCCATTGTTTATGAACGCTCCCATCATCCCGGTATTGTGACGGTCTTGCCCGTCCCGGCGGCGCGGCCCCCGTTATGTGATGCCGGGACGCGGGCAGCGGCGTGATATAATCCCGCGCTTATGAGCAATTCCATCATCATCAAAGGGGCGCGTGAGCATAATCTGAAGAATCTCGATGTCGAGATTCCACGGGACAAGTTGGTCGTGATGACCGGCTTGAGCGGGTCGGGAAAGTCCTCCCTGGCCTTCGACACGATCTATGCGGAAGGGCAGCGGCGGTATGTCGAGTCCTTGTCCGCCTATGCCCGGCAATTTCTCGAACAGATGGGGAAGCCCGATGTGGATTCCATCGAGGGGTTGTCGCCGGCCATTTCGATTGAACAGAAGAGTACCAGTCACAACCCCCGCTCCACCGTTGGGACCGTTACCGAAATCTACGACTACCTGCGTCTGCTCTATGCCCGTGTCGGCCACCCGTTCTGTTTCCAATGTGGACAGGAGATTACCGCTCAGACGGTGCAGCAAATGGTGGATGCGATCTGCGAACTGCCGGAAGGCTCGAAGTTCCAGATCCTGTCTCCGATCGTTCGCGGGAGAAAAGGAGAATACCGCAAAGAACTGCTGGAGATGCGCAAGGCCGGATATGTGCGCGCGCGTATCAACGGGGAGATGATCGATCTGGGCGATGACATCACGCTCGACAAACAGAAGAAACACAACATCGAAATCGTGGTCGATCGGTTGGTGATGAAGCCCGGTGAAGCCCTGATGCGGCGGATCGCGGATTCCGTCGAAACGTCGGTGAAGCTGGCCGGAGGATTGGTCGGGGTTCTCTCGGAGACCGGCAAGCTGCATCTCTACAGCGATAAGCTCGCCTGTATCAAATGCGGAGTCAGTTATCCGGAGATCACGCCGCGGGTGTTTTCGTTTAACAGCCCGCACGGCGCCTGCCCGGCCTGCGACGGAATCGGCTACGCCATGACACCGGGGGCATCGGAAGAAGACGACTTCACCCTGCTCGAACGCGTGCGAGACCTGTGAGGGCGCGCGTCTCAAGCCCGAAAGCCTGGCCGTGAAGATCGCCAGAAAATCCATTGCCGAAATCACCGGCCTGTCCGTGCGCGCCGCGGCAGATTTTTTCACGACGCTCAAATTCACCGAACGTGAACTCGTCATCGCCCATCGCATCCTGAAGGAAATCCGCGAACGGCTGGGGTTCCTCGTCAATGTCGGTTTGGATTACCTGACGTTGGATCGTCCGGCGGCGACCCTCTCAGGAGGGGAGGGACAGCGTATTCGATTGGCCACGCAGATCGGGTCTGGGCTGGTCGGCGTGTTGTACATTCTCGACGAACCGTCCATCGGACTCCATCAACGGGACAACCGGCGATTGCTGCAGACGTTACTCCGCCTGCGCGACCTCGGCAACACGGTGATCGTGGTCGAGCACGACGCGGAGACGATGGAAGCCGCAGACTATATTCTCGACTTGGGTCCAGGTGCCGGTACGCATGGTGGCAGAATCATTGCCCAGGGTACCCCGAAACAGGTGAAAGCGAACCCCGATTCGTTAACCGGCCTGTACCTGCGCGGCGCGCAGATGGTGTCACTGCCCCAGCGCCGCCGCACACCGAAAGGGTTCGTTACTGTCGTAGGCGCGAAGAAACATAATCTGAAAGGCGTGAACGTCAATGTGCCGCTCGGCCTGTTGACCTGCGTGACGGGTGTGTCTGGGTCGGGGAAAAGCACCCTCGTGCTCGAAGTGTTGTTCCACTCGTTGTCGCAGTTGCTCTATCATAAGAAGCCCAAAATCGACGGCTGTAAAGAAATCAAAGGCGTTGATGCGCTGGATAAAATCATCGACATCGACCAATCGCCCATCGGGCGCACGCCCCGGTCGAATCCAGCCACCTACACCGGCCTCTTCACGTTCATCCGTGATTTGTTCTCAAATTTGCCGGAATCCCGTGTGCGGGGCTACAAGCCGGGCCGCTACAGTTTCAATGTGAAAGGCGGGCGTTGCGAGGCCTGCCAGGGCGACGGGCTCATCAAGATCGAGATGCATTTTCTGCCGGACGTCTACGTGACCTGCGAGGTCTGCAAGGGGCAGCGCTACAACCGCGAGACGTTGGAGATTCAATACAAGGGCCGCAGCATCGCTGACATTCTCAACATGACAGTCGATGACGCCCTAGAGTTTTTCGAAAATATTCCCTTTATCAAGGCGAAACTTCAGACGCTCCACGACGTGGGATTACACTACGTCAAGCTGGGTCAGTCGGCCACCACCTTGTCGGGCGGCGAAGCCCAGCGCGTGAAGCTTTCACGCGAGCTTTCCAAACGTCCCACCGGCCGTACCATGTACATCCTCGATGAGCCGACCACCGGCCTGCACTTCGCCGACATTCAACGACTGCTGGACGTGCTCGATCGTCTGGTCGAGACTGGCAATACCGTCCTGGTGATCGAACACAATCTCGACATGATCCGCAATGCCGATTGGATCATCGATCTCGGGCCGGAAGGCGGCGATCGCGGCGGCGAAATCGTCGCGGAAGGCCCGCCGAAAGAAATTGCCAGGGTGAAGCGGTCGTACACGGGACAGGTGTTGAGGGAAGCGGGGGTGTGAGGGCGAGCGTGTTCGGAGTCGGCATGATGCGATGGGCGGGTACTGCTCACGAACCGCTATCGGCTGCCGTGTGCGACTGTGAAGCGCGACCGAGGGTCGCATGCCGTCGCACAACGGCAGGTTTATTCGCTACATCTCTCCACGTCCGCCATGCCGACTCCGAACACGCTCGCCCTCACACCCCGCTAAGAAGGAAGGGGGAACGGGCGGGCTGGCCATCCTTCTTGCTCGCGCAACGCGCGGTCTCAGAAGACCCTCGTTGGACGCGCGCAGTGAAGGACGGTCCAGTCCGCCCGCTTCGTTGAATTGATCATTAGGAAGACGGGTGAAGGAACGGATATTCTGCGAGTTAGCCATCATGCGTCGAAGTCGCTGAGCCGCTATTTCTCAAGGCCCCATGCGACTCTAAAGCGTGACCAACGGTCGCATGCCGTCGCATCGCGGCATTTCTGTCTATTGTCGTTTTCGTGCTCGCTATGGCGACTCGCCTAATCCCCGTCCCTTCCATCTCCGCTAGGAGGGAAGAGATGTAGAGGCAGGGGGAGCGCTAATGATCATCAGCCACCAAGAGGGCTGAGCTAGAAACGTAGTTGCATGTCCACATCAGCAACCCATCAAGAGATAATTTCCATCATCGGCTCACAGTACTTCACCCCCATCGCCCAGTTAATTGATAAATGGGTGGATACCCGCCCTGTGCGTCGTGATTCCGTTGGAGCTCCGTTCTTCGAAGGTGGGTATGCGGTTTCGGTTATTATTCTATTAGTCGCAACAGTCGAGTCGTTCGTAGCCAGAGATCGCTATTTCAGCAAGAAGCAGCCGCAAGGGAATCATACTGCTGTCCCAGAGTACATGAAGGAGATGTATCGATATCGTGGATACAAACGTCTCTCTGAATTGTTTACAGTCCGAGATGCAGTCATACACAGCCATGTTTGGGCGTTGAAGTTCGCTATTCGCAAATCTGGTAGTGGCCGGTTCGTCTCCGCTAGTCGAATAAGCTGGAGTGGAAACAACCGGCTCAAATCACGGCTAAACCCGAAGACATACCGCACCAAACTATTACGCTTTAACACCATTCCTTCACGCATAGACAGAACCGATGTAATCAAAGCATTCGGAACCGTTCTGGCGGCTATTCGTTTCCTGACCACGAGCGGAGCTTATCCTGTGCCAGTCTTTCCCTTTCGGGTACAACATCAAGGGGAACGCATGTCTTTCGAGGAACTGCCAAATTGTTTGGCCAAGATGTTACCGCCTAGTACGGGAAGAAAGTGAGAGCCTTACTCAGCAGTTCTTTCCCCGCTACTGTTTGCCTACATTCAAGAGGAGGCCCATGCACACCATTCTGTTACTCACCGTTTCCAACATCTTCATGACCTTTGCCTGGTATGGGCATCTCAAGTACAAGGAGTCGCCGCTGTGGATCGCGATTCTGGCGAGTTGGGGCATCGCGTTTGTGGAGTACTGTTTCCAGGTGCCGGCTAATCGGATCGGCCATTATGAATTCACCGCAGCGCAACTCAAGACGATTCAGGAAGTGATCACCCTCATCGTGTTCTGCGTATTCTCTGTCGTCTATCTCAAAGAAGACCTGAAATGGAACTATCTGGTGGGGTTCGGCATGATGATCGGCGCCGTGTTTGTAGTCTTTAAGGAGTGGTGACGGTTCCTGCTCAGGGCATCTTCCCGGTCCACGCCGCTCCCTGATGCCCCCGGCATTTCTCCCTTCACGGTCGAACGTTTCTAGGGCCTTTCTGCTCTTCCTCCTAGGGTAATAACTAGTCTCTGCTTCTCCCTTGGCCAGGTACAACAAAGTGAGCGCTGCATTGAATCCATCGCCTTTGCGGGCGAGATAAGCCAAGGAGGTCCGTATGAAGTCATCATCCTCAATTCAAAAACTGGCCTGTGCCCTCTGTGTGGCGGCCGCCGGCTTGATGGCCGGGGCCTGTAACACCACCAAAGCGACGGTCGATACGACCGTCAATTTCTTCTCCAGCACGAGCCCGAATGATCTGTTTACCTCAGACGGGATGGTCGTGAAGGAACAGAAGATCAACTTGTTCGCGGGCGTCGCCTATGAAAACCTGCGGCAGGAAGCTGCAACCGGCAGCGGCCAGTATGTGAGTGCGTTGGCTGCGCTCTACGAAATTCCTGTCAGCAAACAACAGGAGTTCGGGCAGGTCCTGCAACGCAACCATGCCGACTTGTTTGCGGCGGATCTTCAAGAAGATCGGACTGCGCACCTCAAGATGGTGGCATCGTTGAATCGCGAACTCGCGGCGGCGGCATTGTTGCCGTGAGCCGGAATTCGCGGGGAGGCATCCATGGGAACAATGGGCAAAGGGTTCATCCTCTGGTTACTGGGCGTGCCGGCCAGCATTCTCGTACTGCTGTGGTTTCTCGGGATTTTGAAGTGATGCTCCATGCGTGAGCGAGTTCAAGATACACAAGAAGGAGGGGTAATAATGCGACGACAGCCTTTATTCGCCATAGCGGCGGTGCTTGCCTTGACGGGGGTGCCGGCCTACGCTGCTGATCTCGAGATGCAGGTTGTAGACAAGAATTGTTTCATCGAAATTTTCGAAGACGATAACTTTGATGCCGATGATCCGCATGTCGTGCTCCAAGGTCCGAAAGAGTATGCCACCTTGAAGAATTTGGCCGGGAAGGATTGGAGTAACGATATTGAAAGCGTGATTGTCGGCTCCAATGCCACGGTGCGTGCCTATGAGGACAAAGACTTCAAGGGGACGGAAATCGCCTTTGCGCCGGGCCAGCGTGTGCCGAATCTAGGCAAGCTTGATATGGCGAACGACATCGAGTCGCTGAAGATCACCTGTGGGAAGTGAAACAGGGGAAGGAGAACCGGCCCGGCCTTTAGTGAAACCAGCGGTCGTACATATAGAACAAATCGAGCGTCAGACGGGCGCCGAAGGTCGGGCCGTAATCTTTCTGATTGATGAGATCGTTCCATGTCTCGAAGGTAAACGCAGAGTAGCGCAGCGCCAGCGACACAAATCGTTCTTCCAGCGAATCGCCCCGGTGGTCAACGAACAGCCCGGAATCGACGGTCACCGCCAGTTCGATTTCCCACGGAGTGCCATCTTTCCAGTGGTGATAGTTTCCCAAGCCCACCAACGCCTGGGCGAGATACGATTGCGGGGCGACCTGGTGAAACGCCGCGCCGCTGAATGGCCGGCCATATCGCGCCAGTCCTGAAACTCGGAGATAGTCGCCGAGCAGCGGAATCCAACCGAGGATCGCCAGCCGGCGAACCCCCGCCTGTACGTAAGGCTCATAATATAACGATCCTCCGGCCCCGCCTACGCCGGCGAAAAACACATCGCTGGTGCCCAAGACCCCGAACCACCGCGTCATGGTTCCGCTCAGCATAAAATCATTGGCGTCTCGTTTTTCGCCGACCGGCACCGGGTCGAAGCCGCGCAATTTATGCACGACATCGTTTTGCAGGAACCGGCTTGGGCCGTCACGGGTGGGTCCGCCGCCGGCCGTGAGGTTGAGATTCCAGCCCGGCAGTTGAGGCAGCGGTTTGGTCCAACTGACGGTGAAGAAGTTGAACCCCATGGTCTGGTTGATATCATTGTAGCGTTTTCCGGCTCCGTCGAATTGCGTAAACCGGTCCAGCACGGCGGTGCTCAGGGTCAAGGTGGGATCTTGGTCGGGAAATGCTATGGCGCCCCAATGTACGCTGTGGGGCGGGGATTCAGCGAGGACAAGACCGGGAATTGTAGAGAGCGCGAAGGCGAGCGCAATGATCCATCGGCGTTTCATAGCCGCGCGCATCCTGCCAGTATCGTCGCGATATTGGCAACTATTCTTTGGGGAGAGGTGTCAGCGAGGTTGCCCGGTGACTGTCGACGCCGGCTGCCGCTACCTGCCCAGAAACTCGCCGATGGGATGCAGGGGTTCGAGGTGGTCGCACATGATCTTGAACGCAGCGAGCAGAGGGACGGCCAGCAGTGCCCCGCCGACCCCCCAGATCCAGCCCCAGATCATGATGGCCAGGACCAGGACCACCGGATTGCTTTCCAGTCGCCGTCCCAAAATCATCGGCGACGCGAAGGATCCTTCCAGAATGGCCAGGCCCCAATAGACACCGCCGATGAGAAACATTTGTCCGAGGTCGTCGAACGTCAAGGCCGCCACCAACATGACCACCACGATGCCGAAGATGTGGCCGATGTACGGAATGTAGGTCAGGAATCCGGCCATGACGCCCCATAGGATCGGGTTTGGCATTCCGAGCAGGAACATGGCGATGCCGACGGCGGTGCCCAGCGCGAGGTTGATCCCGGTGACGGTAAACAGATAGAGGAACAGTTGTTCCTCCATGTTCCGCACGATTTCCACTGCCTGCTTTTTCTCGCTCAGGCGCGGCAACACCTTCACGAGCTTCTGCAGGAAGAGATCGCCAGAAGAGAGTAAAAAGTACAAAAGCATGACCGTCGTCGCGAATCCCATCATGAGCTCGCCGGTCAAGCTGAAGACCTTGATGGGCCAGGCATCTCCCTTCACCTCGACCTGCTGCACCTTTTTCGCCTCATCCAAGGCGGTGGCCTTCGATAACAGTTCGGTGGCTTTCGTCACATCCTGCATCGACTTTTTGACGGGCTGAATTTTGTATTCGACCGTCCGCAAGGCCACCGGCACTTTTGTGCTCCACTCGGCTGCCGGTTCCGCCAGACGCGAGACGCCATACACGAGCCCGCTCACCAACAGGGCGAGGAGTATGGCCGCGCCGACCGGCTCCGGCACATGCCACTGCCTCAGGCGACGCAGGAGCGGGGCAAACAGCACCGCCAGTAAAAATGCAATCGTCATGGGCAAAAAGATCACCTGCCCGAAATGCAGCGTATAGAAGAGGGCCAGCAGGAAGAGACCGGTGAGTGCTCTGGAGTGCACCGTGAGGTGCTCTTCGACCCGCTGCTCCATTTGAGCGGCATCTTGAAGCGGGGCTGGATCAGGGATGGAACAGGTCTGATTCATCGCCGACTCGCCTGATTGGATGGAGAGCGATCGCCGGGAACAGCATCGAAGGCCGACACCTTAGGCGTCTTGAACTTGTTCAGGGGCTGATGAGGCCTGCCTGCTCCCAGCACGCTTCTCAAATGATGGTCCAATGTTCTCGCGGTGTGGTGCTGATCGATCGCGGTTTGCAACCGGCTGGCTCGATCGTGAAAGGCGGGATTGCCTAACAAGCCCTCACAAAGCGTCGTCACGGCGATGCGGGAGATGGTTCCTGCTCTGAGGTAGTCGCCCGCACCGCTACGACGGACATAGTCCATCATCAAATACTGATCGAGGTTGTTGGGAATACCCAAGACCGGCTTGCCGGCCGCCAGGGCTTGATAGACGGTCGCGCTCCCTCCATTACAAATGACCAGATCCGCTCGCGCGGCCGCTGCTTGGCCCGGCAGATAATGTGCGACCCGCGTACCGGGTGGAAGGCGTCCGGGGATGGAGCGTCCGGCGGTGGACACCAAGGCCTGGATGCCAAGTCGCTCCAGTGCTTCCAGAATGAGGGGCAAGAGGTCGGCTCGCCCGGACGTGCCGAGGGTGACATAGGCCATCCGTCCGGCATCAGGCAGGGAATCCCACCACGGGGGAACCGAGTCCGGCGACCAGAGGACCGGCCCCAGATAATGATGGTGCGGCGGCCGATGAAAGGTCGGAACAAGCTCCGGCACATCGGCGTAGAGCGTCACGTCGGCGTCGGTAAACTGGTGCGGCAGGCTATAGGTGAGCGCCGGCAATCCGTAGTCCCGGCGAACCTGGTTCAATGCATATCCCTGTTGGGCGAATACGAATGGACGCATCAGAGTGAACAGCGCTTGTCCGATGCGCGGGCCGAAGCGATCTGTGATGGCCAATTCGGGCACGACGAAATGCTGGCGTGCGAACGGACTCCAATGGGCATTGGTCACCGTGAGGTAGGGAACGGCAGCGACTCTGGCGCTCACCGACAGCGACAGACGAAAGTCTCCAACGACGGCGTCCGGCCTCAATTGGGCAAGGAGGCGCAGATCGTCCTCGACGTACCGGTGGATGTCCTCCTTGCGGTAGAGCGGATCCCCTCGACGCAAGCGGTCCTGAAAGTGCTGACCGCTGATCGTGCGAATCGGATGGACGACGGCCGGGACGGATTCGAAGAGTTGGTGATAACGCCGATCACAGGCGAGATGGACCTCATAATGGTCCGGATCCAGACTGCGGGCCAAGGAGACCGCACGGGCGACATGGGCCAACGTGACGGCTTCCGCTAGAAATAGAATGCGAGGCTTTTTTGACGGCGGCAGCGCTTGCGGAGACCCCGCTCCATAGTGAGGGGAAACCGTTCGGGGGAGAGCCTGCTGAGGGCGCACTCTTGTGCCAGGCGCTCCCAGCCGGTCGGCGAGGATTTTACCGGCGACCATCCGCGTAATGGCGGCAATATCGCGTCCGCTTTGGAAATGGCTCTGCCGCAGATGCCGCCCATAGATGGCAGAAATGGGAACCGATCGGATGGGAATACCTGACCGGCCGGCCTCGATCAGGATTTCGCTTTCAAACACGAACCCCGAGGCCGAATCGCAAGGCCACCCAGCCGCCGTCCAGGCGGAAATCGGATAGAGGCGAAATCCCGACTGGCTGTCCTCGACCGTACAGCCTGCCGCCAGGGAAATCCAGAAGTCGGCAAGCCGCTGTGCGAAGACGCGGAGTCGCGGAATAGTGTGGCGATGCCGGCGCCTCGCGGCGACGACGATCGCGCGCGGGTCCCAACGGTGCATGGCGAGTAAAGCCGGAATGGCGGCGGGATCATGCTGCCCGTCTCCGTCGAGCGTGATAATCGCCCCTGCCCCTTGCGCGACGGCATACTGCATCCCTCGCCGGAGCGCTGCGGCCTTACCGAGATTCTTCGCATGTCGCAGGATTGTCACGGGCAATTCCCGCAGCGACGAGACTGTCTGATCGGTTGAGCCGTCATCCACCACGACAACCCGCTCGACGTAGTGCAACGTCCGGGAGGCGACATGGTGAATCGTTCCGGCTTCATTGTAGGCGGGAATGATGGCGATGGCGTCCTTGTCTCGTTCCATCATGCCTGCGCTCCATTGATCGAGATGATCTGGCCGGAAACATAGGCGGCCGAATCGGAGACGAGGAACGAAACGAGACCGGCCACTTCCTCTACAGTGCCGGCACGTTTCATCGGGACCAGTCGTTCGATGGCATCCGCGCCGAACTGGTCCAGCGTTGCCGGGGTGGAGATAATGCCCGGAGCCACGGCATTCACGGTGATGTGACGCGAGGCGAGCTCCAGCGCCAGGGTTTTCGTGGCGCCATGGAGACCGGCTTTTGCCGCGGCATAGTTCACCTGACCACGATTGCCGATGACCCCGCTGACAGACGTGATGGTGACGATACGCCCCCACCTGGTCCGGATCATGGGCAGCAGGAGTGGCTGCGTCACATGAAAAAATCCGTTCAGCGACACATCGATCACCCTCTGCCACTGATCATCAGTCATGCCCGCCATGGGCGCATCATCATAGATGCCGGCATTGTTCACGAGGACCTGAACCGGGCCGGCCGATTGCAGTCGTTCCAAGGCCTGGCGGGTTTGCGCCGCGTCCGTGACATCAAAGCACAAGGCCTCGGCCTTGCCGCCCTTGTCACGGATCGCCTGGGCCACGGCTTCCGCCCGGTCCATGTGGGTACATCCGTGCACAATGACCTCGAATCCGGCCTCGCCCAAGGCCCGGCAGATAGCTTGCCCGATGCCGCCGCTTCCTCCCGTGACCAGCGCGCGCCTGCTCATGCGGCTCCTTCATGTGGGACGGATCGGGCCTCGCCGGACTGATCCGCCTGCAGCATCACGGAAAGGCGACCGGTCAGCACCGTGCGTCCATCTGCGGACACCGTGATGTCATAGATACGGCCTTGCTGATGGCTCAACTCAAGCCTAGCGAGAATCGTGAGCGCGCCCTTCAGCCCATCCAAGTGAGACCCTGTCGTGGTGACATTCCGGAGCGAAGCCAGCACCCCTTCCGCCACACGTAGTCTATGACCACTCCCGAGCAGAGTCGCATGTGCGGCAATGGCCTGCGCGCCATATTCAATCCCGCAGAGGGCGCGAAGGCCGCTGCTGTCGCGTAAGGGATTATCCGCCCGGAGGTGGCTCGTGGCACGGCAGACGATATGGTGTTCGTCCCAGGCTTCGACCGAGTCGAGCAGGCACATGGTTCCGCTGTGAGGAACCAGCCCCGAGATGCCGTCACAGCAGCGGTCCATCAATCACCCTCCGGTTCGCAGCTGACCACGAGGTCGCTCTCGTCCGTGTATTCGAGCCGGACGGTATCTGCGGCCTGTCGGGCCAGCACGGACAACAGGGGCAGACTGCGCGCCGCCGGGTTGCTGCGCAGGGACTCGGGGATAGCCGCGGGAAACGCCGTGATGGTCTGATGCGGGGCAAGCGTGATCTCGCAGCGCATGCGCGCATCAGGATGGCGCGCCGGAGTAATTAGCAGCGCAACGGCAAAACTTTCTTCCACTGGGCGAATTCCATACAGAGGCCTCGGAAACGGAAGATCCAACGCGACCAACATCACCGGGCATCGCTCGACGGTGGTATAGGCGGCCGCTTCAAGGAGTCCGGCGGCGAACGAGACATCGTACGCGCAGACACTCGTCGATGAGAGTTGTGAGCGGGTCGCGATGCTCCAATAGCCGGCCGGGGCGTTGTAGACGGAGTTGTGAAATGACGTGGGTGATATGTCCCGCGCGGCACCAGCCAAGGATTCGCAGATTTCCTGCGTGATGGCGCCGTCGCCGTCCGAAGACGTAAAGACGGTGGCAATTGATTCTCCTTGGAGATGCCCTGCAAGCAGGGCGTCCTGGGCTGCCGCGATCGCAAGACGCGCGGATTGACTGCAGCGGCGGCGCTCGGCGGAAGACAACAGCTGTGGAATCGGTGGAGTGAGGGGCGTAGGCCGGTATTCGATGGTACCGGCCAGGATTGCTCGAGCAGCGGCCCATCCGTCAAGCCCGGGACCGGCGATACCGATTCCGATCATCCAGAACTCCATCATGGCCTCTTGCCGAAAATGAGACTGCAATTGCTGCCGCCGAAACCGAACGAGTTACTGATCACCGTGCGCAATGGGCGGGATTCGCTTCGTAGCCTGATGCTGCTCCGGAGTTGCGGATCCGGTTGCTCAACCCGCACCATGCCCGGAATAAACTCATGCCGCAGGCAGAGGAGGCTGAGAATCGCCTCAGTGATGCCGGCGGCTCCGAGGGTATGCCCGGTCCTTTCCTTCGGTCGAACTACAAGGCGTCCGTTCCCCGAACGTGTTCCAGATGGCATGGTCTTCCGCGAGATCATTGGCTGGTGTTCCGGTGCCATGCAGATTGATGTAATCAATATCAATGGGTTTCAGTTCAGCCCGGTCGAGCGCGCGTTCCATGGCCAGGACAGCGCCCCGGCCTTCCGGGTGCGGCGTGGACATATGGTGGGCGTCGCTGCTTTCGCCGTAGCCCAGGAAACGCAGACGGTCGTCATTGGTCCCCTCGCGTTCCAGCAAGAGGAAACCCGCCGCTTCCCCGATGGAAAGGCCGTCTCTATGCTCGTCGCAGGGGCGACAGGGGCGCGCCGACAGCAGCCCCAGGGAGGCAAAGCCGTAGAGCGTCATGAAACACAAACTGTCCACGCCGCCCACCACCACGGCATCGCAGAGTCCCGCAGCCATCCAGCGCGAAGCGCTCGCAAAGACCTTTGCGCTCGAGGAGCAGGCCGTGGAAATCGATGGAGACCGGCCCGGTGAGCCTCAGGTGGCGCCGCACGATGTCGCTCACGGAAAATAAGTTCTGCGTGTGGCGATAGCGCACAGCCAGCGGGAGCAACCCACCCTCGGACGCGCGGCGCCGATAGGCCCATTCGGTTTCGAGGATGCCTGAGGTCGTCGTGCCGATGAGCACGCCGATGCGATCCGCTCCGTGCCGCTGTCGCGCCGAGGCGACTGCCTGTTCGAACCCGTCCTGTCGTAACCCCATCAGCGCCAATCGATTGTTCCGGCAATCGAAATCGGCGAGTTCGCCGGTAATCGGTTCCGTTTCGAGTCCTTCGATTCGGCCGATCCAGGTCTTGATGTCCGAATCTTCGAAGTCATTGGGCCGTAAACCCTGTCGTTCAATGCGCAAGGCATTCCAGGTCTCCGCAAGGCCCAGTCCGAGCGGGTTGGCGGTGGCCATGGCCGTGACGGTCAACGGCGCCATCATCGGGACACCCGTTGTTGGCCGAGGATCGCGGCGACGAGCAAGGACCCTGCAGCGCCGAGGCCAACGGTGAGACCGATCGCGTGGAGCACGGGCGTTCGCGAGAACGCCAGGGCTCCGAATGCCGACAGAGTGGCGAACATGCAGACAGTGAGCGACAGCCAGGTCCGCCGTCGCTCTTCCTCATCCAGGAAGGGCCGGTTGAAGAACAGCGCGTAATTGAGTCCGATGCCCAACACGAGCAAGAGCGACACCAGATGAAAAAAGAGGGAAAGGCGCTCGCCGATCACGGTGAGCAGGGTGACGACAAACAGGATAGCCAGCAGCGGCGGCAGCAGCACGCGGCTGACCATCGCCCCGTCCCGCAGTCCCCACCACAGGAGTATCGTCATGGCCACCACTCCAAGGGCGGTCAGCCGTAATCATTCCTGCCGATACCCGTTCACCAACCGCTCCGCTTCGGTTTTCAAATCGAGGAAGGTGAGTCCGGGCCCCGCCTCCCGAGCGAGGCGATCAGCCAGACCGGAGGGCGAGGTCACATGGCGCAGTGGCACGAGACCGGCCCACACGTCACCAGTGTGCACCAGGAGCGACCGGATTTTGAGAAGAAGGGCGTCTGTTGAAGATTGACGATATCGATCAACGGACTCGTGCGGGCCATCTCGACATCGTGCAGAAACGGCTCGAACAGTCCCGCCCGAAAGGGAAGCCCTTTCACTGCATCGGCCAATGACGCAGCCAGCACATCGGGAGGAGGCAGGGCGGCCTGCCGGTGCCGTTGGGTGGCATCGAACGGAAGATAAAGGCTCGGCAGGTCGAAGCCAGCCAACAGTCCGTCATGCCACCAACCGGCGCAGGGGCAGCTCGGCGGATTCACTGCGTTGCAGCACCTCCTCCTTGCTCGATCCCTCGATGATCAGCACATACCGAACATCCGGTGCGCCAAGGTCTTTTCGCAGTTGTTCATCAAGCGTCTTTGAAGGCGATGCAAGAGGGCTCAAATTGGCAAGGTCGTTGTCCCAGATGTCTGCATGTCGCAGCGCCAGGGTGGCCAGGGCCAGCAAGGCGGCCGCCCAAATGGCCCAACGAATACGATTCATCGATGCCAGAGCGGGCAGCCATGTAACAGGGAGCAACTGGTGCGGAGCGGACCGGATGACTCCCGGCGGCAAAGCGGGGAGGATCCAGCGCGTCACGAATCCGGCCACAAGAACACCCACGAATGCCAGCACGCCCAACTGCGCCAGGCCGGTACGTGGCTTGGACGCAGCAAACAGACCCGGACGAGCACTTTGTCCGATGCCCACGTTTCGCCCTCACCCTGGCGACCGCTAAGGAGCCATCATGAGCCTGAAGGTCGTCGATCTGAGCAAGAGCTACCGCTCCGGCTTTTGGGGAAACAAGGTCCTGGAAGCCGTCTCGCAGGTCAGCTTCGAGCTGGGCGAAGGCGAGACGCTGGGATTGGTGGGGGAGAGCGGCTGTGGCAAGACCACGATCTCCAAGATCATTCTGGGGCTGCTCAAGCCGACTTCGGGGCGCATCGTCTACCAGGGGCGCGACATCACGAATCTCTCGGCGAGGCAATGGCGTCCGCTGCGTCAAGAGATCCAGGCCGTCTTCCAGCATCCGCAGATGACCTTTCATCCGCGGCGCTCGATCTACTTCGCCTGCGCCGAGCCGATCAGGCTCTACGGCTTGGCGAAGAACAAGGACGAGGAGCGCGAGCTGGTCTATCGGCTGATCGACGAGGTCGGGCTGACCCGCGAGCAGCTGACGAAATACCCGCACGAGATCAGCGGCGGCCAGGCGCAGCGGCTGTCGATCGTGCGGGCGCTGTCGCTGCAGCCAAAGGTGCTGATCTGCGACGAGCCCGACCTCGATGCTGGACGTTTCAGTGCAGGCGCAGATCTTGCAGTTGCTGCGCGAGATCCGCACCCAGCGGCAGCTGTCGATGCTCTATATCTCGCACGATCTCGAAGTCATCCGGGCGATGTGCGATCGCGTCGCCGTCATGTGGGCGGGCGAGATCGTCGAGATCGGGCCAAGCGAAGAGGTCTTCTCGAACCCCCAGCACGAATACACGAAAACGGCTGCTGGAATCGGACCTCAGCCTGATCAAATAGCGGCCAACGCCAGCGCCCCGGTCAGGGCGGTCACCGTTGTCGTCACCTCGATGATGGCGCCGAGCAGGTCACCGGTCAGCCCGCCGAAGGTGCCGACCAGCCGGTGCACCCAGACGATCGAGACGACCAATGCGATCGCCAACGCGCCGACCAACCCGGCGGCGCCGAACAGGCCACCGGCCCACCAGCCCAGCCCGCCGGCCGCCGCGGCGATCAGCACGACCTGGACGACGATCTGCCAGACCGGGGTGATCTCGTGAAACAGCGCCCCGAATCCGCCCTTGCGGGCTGCCGGTACACCGGGGCGGGAGGAGACGAGGATCGCCGATCGTCCGGCCGCGGGTGCCAGCACCGCCAGGGCGAGCAAGGCCTTGGCGTCCGGGGCCGCCGAAAGCGAAGCGGTCTGCACCAGCAGCACCAGCACGATCGCGGCCACCCCCATCGCGCCGGTGTCGGGGGTGCGCATGATCTCCAGCGCGCGGGCGGCGTCGCGTCCATCCTTGCGGCTGCCCAGGGCTGCCAGCCCGTCGAAGCTGTCGGCCACCCCGTCCAGATGCATGGCGCCCGAAAGCCCCTGCCAGATGAGTACGACCAGTGCGGCCGCGAGCAAGTGAGCGTCGCTCAGTAACAGCACCGCTGCGCCGGTCAGCCCGGCCACGGCTCCGAAAAGCGCGCCCAGGGTGGGGAACCAGCGCAGGGCCCGGCGGGTCTCGTCGACCCCGAGCTGGGTGACAGCGGGCATCGGGATGATGCTGAAGAAGCCCGCGGTCAACGCCAGCCCGATCGGGCTGCGGGCCCGACCCGATGCCGCGCTCACTTGAGTCGTGCCGGAATGCCGGCGGTGCAGAACCAGACTTCGTCCACCGCTTGGGCGACCCGCATATTGAGGATGCCCATCTCGTCGCGGAAGCGGCGGCTGCCCGCGTCGGCGGGAACCAGACCTTGCCCGACTTCGTTGCTGACCGCGATCAGTGGCCTGGTTGCGCGTGTGAAGGCATCGACGGCCTCGTCGATGGCCGCCTTCAAGGCTTCATCGCAGCCGGGCTGGTTGTCCCAGATGCCCGCGCGATCCATCTGGCGGGTGAGCCAGACGGTCAGGCAGTCGATGAGCAACGGGGTGCTGGTCTCGCGCAGCAACTCGCCGGACAGATCGAGAGTCTCGATGGTGGCCCAGTGGGCGGGGCGACGAACCCGATGCAGCCGGACGCGCTCGATCCACTCGGGATCGTCGGCGCGCACCTCGGAGGTGGCGAGGTAGTCCACCGATGAATCGAGTCCGGCGCTTTGCTCCGCGAAAGTCGACTTGCCCGAGCGGGCGCCGCCGAGAACCAGCAGCCGTGCGGTCAGAGGTTTGCTCACTCGTCCACTTTGCCAGAAACCCCGGCGTCGGCGAAGGTGGCCATATCGCGCAATACGCGCGCCGAGGCTCGCACGATCGACAGTGCCATCAAAGCGCCGCTGCCCTCACCCAGCCGCAGCTCGAGATCACATAGAGCGGGGAGTCCCAGCTCGTTCAGCGCCACCTTGATGCCAGGCTCCTCGCCGAGGTGGCCAGCGATCAGATACCTGGTCACCTCTGGGTTCAAACCGGTGGCGATCAGCGCCGATGCGCAGCTGAGCACGCCATCGAGAATCACCGGGACCTTGTTCGCGGCACCGCCGAGTATGAAACCGGCCATGCCCGCTAATTCCAGACCACCCAGAGCGGCCAACACCCCGAGCGGATCGGTGGCGGTCGGCCGGTGAAGTGCGACGCCACGGCGGATGACGTCGACCTTGCGGCCCAGCATCGCCTCGTCGGAGCCCGAACCGCGTCCGGTGGTCAGCTCGGGATCGGTGCCGGTCATCACTGCGATCAGCGCGGCCGCCGAGGTGGTATTGCCGAGGCCGACCTCGCCGGTCAGCAGCACATCGGCGCCCCCGGCCGCTGCCTCGTTGGCCAAGTCGATGCCCACCTCGATGGCCTGCTGCGCCTCGCTCAGGGTCATCGCCGACTGCTGGGTGAAGTCGGCGGTGCCATTGCGAACGCGGCGGCGGCGAAGGTTCGGGGCATCCGGAACGTCGTTCGCGACGCCGATGTCGACCGGCCAGATGAGGGTTCCGGTCTCGGGAGCCAGGGCGTTGATGGAGGCCCCGCCGTGGCACATATTGATCAGCATCTGCACGGTGACCTCTTGCGGCCAGGGCGTGATCTTCTGCTCGTATACTCCGTGATCGCCCGCGAAGACCGCGAGTACCGGATGGTTCGGCACCGAAGGCGGCACCTCGCCGCTGATGGCGCTGAGCTGGCAGCCGACGACCTCGAGCAGCCCGAGCGAACCAGGGGGCTTGGTGAGCTGGTTCTGCCTCTCCTCGGCCTGCGCCAGGGCCTGGGCGTTGACGGGCGTGATCGCGGCGAGCGTGCTGCCGAGCAGCGAGTCAGGATCGATGGTCATGGATACTCCGCAGACATAGTGACGTAATGACGTCTAATCCTTGCATAACGACTGTTGAGGCTCGTTCAGCGGGGCATCCTTGCGCTCGCGCGGCCGGCGGACGAAGACCCGCGTCGCCTGGACGACATAGCTGAGCACCAGCAAGGTCACCTCGGTGAGAATCTTGGCGACCCCCGCGCCGAGAAGCGGAACCAAGGCCCACATCAACGCGAGATTGCCCGCCAGGATGACCAGAGCCAGCGCCGCATATCTCGGCAATGTCTCGCGCACACTGAGCGGGTGACCGTTCGCGAAGACATATCTTCTGTTGACCGTGAAATTCACGGTCGCGCTGACCAGTCGGGCGCCGATCACCGAGAAGGTCACCGAGCCGGTCAAGGCGAGCAATGCGCTCAGCAGCGCGAAGTCGATGGTGAAGCCGAGCAGGGAGCTGGCGATGAACGAGAGCAGTGGACGATAGATCAGCCATGAATCCCTGATCGGGCGGAAGTGGCTGGAGGCGTTGTCGTCCAGATAGATCGTCTCGATGGGAACCTGCTGCACCCGCAGCCCTTGTCGGCTGGCGAGCAGCAGAGCCTTGAGCTCGTATTCGAAGCGATCGCCTTCGATCCGGCGCAGCCAGCCGAGCATCCGCGCCGGATATGCGCGCAATCCGGTCTGGGTATCGGCCATCGCCGAGCCGGTGGCCACCCGGAAGAGCAGGGCGGTCACGGCGTTGCCGAAGCGCGACCTCAGGGGCACTTTTCCGGTGAACTGCCGGACGCCGAGAACCATATCGGCGTCGCCGGTGTTCAGTGCTTCGGCCACTCGGGCGATATCGGTCGGGGAATGCTGGCCGTCGCTGTCGGCGCAGACCACCGGTTCGTCCGGAAAATGCTCGGCGATATAGCCGAATCCGGTGCGCAATGCCTCGCCCTTGCCGCGGTTGATGTCGTGGTGGATCACGATCGCGCCGAGGCGTTGTGCGGCGGTGAACCAGTGCGCATAGTGCGGGCCGGAGCCGTCGTCCACGATCACGACCTGTTCGCCACTCAGGCTGTCGAGCAGGCCCAAGAGCTTGCGATCGGGCTCATAGCTGGGAATGAGAATGATCATGATCGAACCCCCTAGCTTCCGGTCGTCCAGATGATGTCGCTGGTGCCGCGCTCCTTGCCCTCGCCGCGAGGGTTGTTGACCAGTTCGTCGTGGTAGACCATCGTCGAGGAGCCGCCGCCGTCGAGGTTGTAGGCCACCGTGGCGCCGAGGTCGGCGAAGAGCTGCGCGAACTCCGTCATGGTGATGCCGCGGCTGTATCCCTGCGAACGGCCATCGACAACGACGAAGAGGTAGCGATTCGGCTCGATCATGCCGATTCCGGTGCGCGGCTGCTCACCCTGGATCGAGTGATTGCCGACGTTCGTATCGACCTCGATCGAATCGATGCCGTCTTGAATCCGGCCGTCCACGATCAGCCCGGGCCCGAAAGACCAGGTCTGCCAGACCCCGTCATCGAGCAGCCGCTGGGCGCTGGTGGCGGTTTCGTCGTAGACCTTCAGCTGGCCGTCGTAGTACAGCGCCAGACCGTCGCGTGCCCCGGTGTCGCGGAAGGCGATGCCATTGCGGATCACGATGCCCTCACTGCGGAATCCGTAGTAGTCACCGTTGATGGCCAGGGTCGCTCCGACCTGTTCCGCGATCGCCGATGGCGTCTCGATGATGTTCTGCCCGAAAGTGTCCTGGGCGAATGCGGTGCGAATCTGGGTGGGATCGGAGGTGACGACTTCGGCGATATACCCGGTGATCAGGTCATCGCCCTGTCCGGAGGTCCAGTTGGTGATGGTGATCGTCGGATCGTCGAACGAGGCCGCCGAGGGAATCGAGGAGGCCTCCAATTGTGAGACTCCGGTGACCTCGGCATGGTCGATCACGAATCGGTCGAGCGCCCAGGCGCTGGCGGTTCCGGTTGCGGTGAGGGCGGTCAGTGCGCCGATCAATACGCCGCGTCGGGTCAGTGTTGGGCCGGCGGTGGTCATCGCGGACCCGGCCCCTGGCCCATGCCGCCGCCCATGCCGGCAGCGGCTTCGCCTGCTGTGACGGTGCCCGAGTCGGAGCCGTCGACCTCGAAGCTATAGGAAGATCCGGAGACGATGCCTGGCGCCGAGATGACGATATTGCTGATGTCCTTGGCCGCGGTATAGCTCGCGAGCGAGGTGTCCTGGTCGAGCAACTCGATGGTCTGGCCGGTGGTCAACGTCTGGCTGATCATCACCCAGCCCTGCGAACTGGTCGCCGAGGGTGCGACGGCCATGCCCGAGCTGCCCGCCGCCACCAGAGTGCCTCCGGAGATATCGAAGGAGGTGGTATCGAGAGCGCCGTTGCCGTCGGTCGTCGGCCCGTTGACGATCACCGTGCCGCTGCTCATGGTGACGGTGCCGTTGGAATCGATACCGTCGCCCCCGGCGTCCACCGTGATCTTGCCACCCATGATGATCAGCTGGGAACCGTCGCTGACCTCGCCCATGCCACCACCGGCCGGTGCGCCACCGGCTGGGCCGCCGCTTGGGGCATCGCGCCGTCGGCGGTCTGCTGAGTCGAGGAGCTTTGGGTCGCGTTCAGTCCGTCATCGCTCGACGTCACGTTCAGGTTGCCGCCGGCGATCACGATATTGGCGCCCTCCACGCCTTCGGTGGAATCGGCGACCGTCAGATCGCCGCCCGACACCAGCAGGTCGCCTTCGGCGTGCACGCCGTCGTCCCCGGCAGAGATCGTCACGGAGCCGTCGGTGAGGTAGATATAGCCGACGGTGTCGTCGTCCTCATTCGTCGATTTCAGCCCGTCTTCGGCGGTGTGACATCGATAGTGCCGCCGGAGACGATGAGGTAGTCCTTGCCGCGGATGCCGTCGTCGGTGGCGTCGACGCTCACCGTGCCGGAGAGAATCACCAGGCCGTCTTTGGCGGCGATGCCGTCGACGCTGCCGCCGGTGGCTTTGACCTCGAGACTGCCGCTGCCGCCGATCGTCAGGTCGGCCATCGAGAAGATGGCGGCGTCGGGAGCATCCGTATCGGATTCGGCCGGGGTATGCGCGGAGGTATCGGTGATGGTGTTCGTCGAGCCCTCGGCCAGAATGATGACGACCTCGTCCGCTGCGGTGACGTTGATCGGAGAGCTGACCGAGGAGGTCATCGTGACGCCGTCGAGAACCAGCTTCACCTTGCCTTCCGCAGCGGAATCGACGATGACGCTGTGGTCGGTCAGGGTGCCGCTGAGGATATAGGTGCCCGGCTCGCTGATGGTGACGTCTTCATCGGCCAAGGTGATCGTGGTCGCCTCGGATGCGTCGTAGTCGGCATCGTTGGAGTCGGCATGGGAGGCCTTGTTGTCGGCGAGCAGCTCGGAATACTGGCCGAAATCGATGGTCTCGGCGGTGCTCGAGGTGGTCGAACTCGTGGCACCGGTATTCGTGGTCTGACTGGTTTTCGAGCTAGTCGCAGCGATAGCCGATGAGCCGCAGCCTGCCAGCGTGAGACCCGCCAGGGCGAAAGCAACAATGCTGGTGGTGATGGTCGGACGCTTCATGTCTTCTCCTAGAGGATGTGGATTGGTCAGGCGGCGAATTCGTGTTTGATCACGCGGTGCCATTTGAAATCGGGCAGTTCTGGGTTGAGCAGTGCGGTTCCGACGCCGAAATTTGCTGACGCTGGTCGGACGATGCCGCATCGTCCACAGCAGTCGGTCGGCGTAAGAGGGACGAGGGCTGCCCTTGGTCTCGACGATCGCGATGTCGTCGAGGCGAGTGGCTTGGCGGCAGTCGGCTGCGGGAACCGAATAGGCGAGTCGGACGTCGATCGTCATCCTGGAGATCGACTCGCCCGGCGGGCAGATCTGCAATGTGCGTCGGAGGGAGTAACTGGTTGTCAGTGCCGGTTGCAGATCGTCGATAGGAGCGTTGCGGATATGGCGGAAGGCCAGGATCTCCGCGATCCACCGGCGCTCATCGAGGGTGATGCCGTCCCAGGGGTTTAGACGTCGATGCGGTCCTTGATCGTGGTCTTGCGCGGGCCGCGAGTCTTGACTTCGAGAAAAGTGCTCGTCGGCGGCCAGGTATTCGCGGGGTCGGACCTTGAATCGGCGCCGTCGTCCGGTGCCGGCATCGGTATAGCAATCGAGTTCGGGGGTGTCGTAGTAGGTGGAGCGGTAGCCGAACCAGGTGAGTTCGTCGATCTCCAGCACCCGGGAATGGTCGTCCAGATGGCTCAGGATTGCCGGAACCTCGGTGGCCTTGATCAGGTATTTGCGATCTACCCGGTCGAGCAGGGCGCTTTGGGCGTTGAGCTCGTCGAGGCTGATGGTCGCGGTCATCGCCGGTGTTCACTGCTGGTCAGGGTGCGCATCGCGGGTTCGAAAGGGCCCTGGTAGCTGCCGTTTCGATCGGTGGCCGATTGCGTGGGCAGCGCGGCCGGCGCGGTTTCTCGAGCGGTCTTCTGCGTTGTCGGACGGAAATGAACCTGGACCATCGTGGAGTCGTTGATCAGGTCGATTCTGCGAATACTTGATGTCGGTGACGGTGGCTCCGAGCAGTTCTGAAGCGCGCAGCTGCAGGGCCGCGGGATCGGTGATGGCTTCGTCGATGATCAGTTCGGCGCTCTTGCTGCGTGCGGTGATGCGCGGATGATCGCCGACGGCGATCGCGACGAGAACCAGGGTCATCAGGCCGATGCTCCACAGCAACGGGAGGCCGCTGAGACCGCCGAGCAAGCCGAGGCTCAACGCGGCGAAGTAGTAGGCGATCTCGCGGTGGCTCAGTTCTTCGGAGCGGAGCCGGATGATGGACAGCACGCCGAAGAGTCCCAATCCGAGGCCGGCCGCGACGGTGCCGGCTGACATCGCGGTGGCGACCGCCAGTACGCCGATATTGGTCACCAGGAAGCTGGAGACGAGTTCGCGGCGACCCTTGCGGGGCATATAGAACGCGATCACCAAGATTGCGATGGCGACGATGTCAGCGAGCATCAGATACGGGTTCATCGTGGGACCTTCCGGTTCATGTCTTCTTGTAGTGACCATTCAGTCGGACGAACTTGGGTGTTACCGGTGGCTCGTCTGTGTGCTTCCTGTGGGGTTGTTGATTCTTCAAATAGGTTGAG
>JASGJV010000022.1:0-76581 GCA_049840695.1 Nitrospira sp. | reverse complement strand
AGCACGCTTCATGGGAACCCCTCCTTGAAAGGTTGAGAAAGTAAGTGCCCACCACAAGGGCGCCCAAGAGGGTAGCCAACCTGTCAAAAAAAGTCAACGGAACACTTTGCGTATTTTTCACCAGCTCACCATCCAACTATTGCGCCACGGCCTACGCCCGGCAATGCCTAGAGCTCTTTACTTTTCGAGCGTTTAACGGATCTCCACGCGTATGGTTCACAGCGAAACGGCCAGCGTTGGACCTTCACGAAATGACACGCCGACGGACGCCGCTTCTCGAAACAGACGAAGTCCAACGAGGCAAATGTGGAAAACGTCATCCGTCCCAAGAACCTCGGATCCGTCCGCGCTGTGTTACACTCTTTATAAGTAATCTTCACGGTCTCGGATCCGACCTATGACCACCGACGACATCGGCCCGTACTCCAACTACCGCCTGACCGTCCGCCTCGCGCTCCTCAACAAACCGGGCATCTTCGCGAAAGTAGCAGCCCTGCTCGCGGAGGAAGGGGCCAACCTGGGGGCAGTCGACATCGTGTCCGCCAATGCGGAACGCATGATCAGGGACATTACTTTCGATGTGCAAAATGAAGCGCATGGGGACCAGGTGCTCGAGCGTCTGGAAGCGCTGCCGGAAGTGAATGTCCTGTCGGCGTCAGACCGCATCTTCCTCCTGCACCTCGGCGGAAAGATCAGAGTCCAGAGCAAAGTCCCGGTCACGACGCGCAACGTCTTGTCCATGATCTACACTCCCGGTGTCGGACGCGTCTGCAAAGCCATCGCCAAGGATCCCGTGAAAGCCTATGCCTTCACCAGCAAGAGCAATAGCGTGGCCGTGGTCACCGACGGGTCGGCCGTACTGGGGCTTGGGAATCTCGGCCCAGCAGCAGCGCTGCCGGTGATGGAAGGGAAGGTCATGCTCTTTCGGGAATTGGCCGGCATCGACGCCTGGCCGATTTGTGTCAGCACGCAGGATCCTGACGAGATCATCCGGATCGTCCGCGGCATCGCTCCCGGGTTCGGTGGGATCAATCTTGAAGATATCAGCGCTCCACGTTGTTTCGAGATCGAACGCGCACTCAAGACCTCGCTCGACATTCCCGTCATGCACGACGACCAACATGGCACAGCCGTCGTCTTGCTGGCCGCCTTGACCAATGCGCTCAAAGTTGTCGGTAAACGGATGGAGGACGTCCGCATCGTGGTGAACGGCCTCGGGGCGGCGGGCACGGCCTGTTGCCGGATTCTGTTGGCAGCCGGAGCCTGTCACCTTGTCGGATGCGACAAAGAAGGCATCGTGTTGATGGGGGAGGCGGAGGAACTCCGCGCCTGCCGGACCGACCTGCAGGCCTGCATCCGGCGTGACCGGCCGCGCGGCACCATTCATGATGCCTTGCGCGGCGCCGATGTCTTTATCGGCCTCTCCGTGGGCAATGTGCTGGAGAAAGCCGATCTCGACACAATGAACCCGGATCGCATCGTGTTCGCGATGGCCAATCCCGATCCTGAAATCGATCCGAAGATCGGCGATGAGGTGTCACGCATTTTTGCCACCGGACGATCCGACTATCCCAATCAAATTAACAATGCGCTCTCGTTTCCGGGAATTTTCCGCGGCGCCCTCGATGTCCAGGCCAGCGAAATCAACGAAGCCATGAAACTGGCCGCAGCGCAGGCCCTTGCCGAATGTGTGCCCACCGAGGCGCTGTCGGAAGACTATATTATCCCCAGCGTCTTCGATCGCGACATCGTGCCACGCGTGGCCAAGGCCGTCGCCGCCGCGGCTCGCGCAACCGGTGTCGCCCGACGCCGGGTCAAATTCGAAGACGACCCTCGCTGACTCACGCCGCTCGCCGTTCCAATCTCCGGTTACGTATACCGCTCAATCATTTTTCTTCAACGTTGGCGCGATACGCAGAATCCATGTAGAGTACGGCCGATGCTCGACGCCAGCGCCCGTACCTCTTCGCGTTGCTTCCGTCTCAGGGAAAACACCCGGAATCCAGTGTGACGCCAACCACCATTCAGCTGATCGGAACGCTGTTGTTCGCCGTCGCGATCCTGCACACGTTTGCGACCGCATTCTTCGAACATCTGGCGCATACCAGACCGGCACATGCCGGCCTCTGGCATTTGCTGGGTGAAGTCGAGGTCGCGTTCGGGTTCTGGGCTCTCGTGCTGATCGTCGCGATGTTTGTCACCGACGGTTCGACCGTCGCCACGCAATATCTCGATTCCCGCAGTTTCACGGAACCCCTGTTCGTCTTCGCGATCATGGTCATCGCAGGAACCAGGCCGATCTTACAGACCGCCATGACCGGAGTCCGTGTCGTCAGCAGTGCCCTCCCGCTACCACAGGGGATGCGCGTGTATCTCACCGTGCTGGCCCTTGTTCCGCTATTGGGATCCCTCATCACAGAACCGGCCGCGATGACGTTGGCAGCGCTCCTGCTGAGGGACGCCTTTTTCCGCCATGGCTGTTCCACGAACCTGAAATACGCGACCCTCGGAGTTCTCTTCGTGAATGTGTCCATCGGGGAACGCTCACCCCGTTCGCTGCGCCGCCCGTGTTGATGGTTGCCGGTGCCTGGCAATGGGACATCGCATTTATGTTGGTAACGTTCGGTTGGAAAGCGGCTTTGGCCGTGTTGATCAATGCGTGTGGGGCAACCATGGTGTTCCGTCGAGAACTCAGCGGCATCTCGACCTCCATCGATCAACGGGAGCAGAACCGCGCGCCGCTGGCTCTGGTCATCACACATCTGGCCTTGCTGGCAATGGTCGTGACGTTCGCCCACCATCCCGCGTTGTTCCTCGGCATCCTGCTGTTGTTTCTCGGGATCGCGCAAGCCTATGAACGGTACCAGGACCGTTTGATTCTTCGCGAAGGATTGCTCGTGTCTTTCTTTCTGGCAGGCCTCGTAGTCTTAGCCGGACAACAACAATGGTGGCTTCAGCCGGTCCTGCTTGGCATGGGGGCCGATACGGTGTTCCTAGGCGCCACGATCTTGACCGCCTTCACCGACAATGCGGCACTGACCTATCTCGGGTCGCTCGTTGAAGGGCTCTCGGATGGATTTAAGTATGCCCTGGTGGCAGGCGCCGTCACCGGTGGCGGCTTGACTATTATCGCCAATGCACCGAATCCGGCCGGACTGGCCATCCTGCGGAGCTACTTCGACGACGAGGCGGTACATCCGCTCCGACTGTTCCTGGCCGCGCTGCCACCCACGCTGATCGCGGCTGCCATGTTCTGGTGTCTGTAGCCCACGACGGAGCAACGATTCACTCAATCGACTCTTATCGCCGGACAAAGTGTTGTGCTAAGATGCCATCGACTTGGCTCTTGCCTGCAAGGTCGCGCCTAACGAGGACTCGTGGCATTTTCAACCAATCGCCTGTTCAAGTATCAGCGGGGCATGCGGCGCCGGATCGGCATGCTGCGCGCCAAGAATATCGACAGCATGGAGTTTGCCGTCGATTTCATGATGCAGGAACGGGTTGACAGCTATTTCCGCATCGAACCGGCACTGGAAGAAGTCGAGCGCTCGCTGGGGCAGATCGAGGACGAATTGGACCTGGTGAAGGATGTATCCGGGGCCATCCGTTTGGAATCGCGCCTGGAGTTCGTAGAAGATCGCTGGGATGAACTGGACAGCGAGATACGCGAACGCCCGCGACGGCGCCGGCGAAAAATCAACCTGGCCGATTTCCTCAAGGCCGCCGGAGGGGAGGGGAATCCCGCCGGCACGTCCAGCGAAGTCACGAACGCCTACGACGCCTATCAGTTGCTGGGCCTGGAATTCGGCACGCCGCTCGCAGACGTCACCACGGCGTTCCGTCAGCGCGCCAAAGAATTGCATCCCGATGCCCGGAACGGGGACCGCAGCTCCGAACCCGAACTCCGTCGCATTCTCGAAGCCTATCAGTTCCTCAAAGAGTATCTGAGCCTGAGCAACACCGAGCCGCCCATTTCACGGGGAGCGGAATATCGTCCCACCGAGTAACCCATGGCCACATTGGATCCGGACCAGACCTTCATTACCTCAGACCATATGCTCGACCGGTTGTGCGATCAGCTGGCGAAGAGTGCGGTGATCGCCGTTGACACCGAATTCATGGGAGAAGACCATTTCATTCCCCGCCTGGAATTGATCCAGGTTGCGGCGGAAGGCGTGGCCGCGGTCATCGATTTTCCGGCCGTGCAGGACAGCGCACCGATGGTCCGCTTCTGGGAACTCGTCTGCGACGCGCGCATCGAGAAGGTGCTTCACGCGGGCCGGCAGGATCTCGAACTGTTCGCGCACCATGCCGGCCGATTGCCGAAGCCGTTTTTCGACACGCAGATTGCGGCCGCGATGGTCGGGTACGGCGCGCAGACCGCTTACGCCAATCTGGTGCAGCGGGTGCAGGGGGTGAAACTCGATAAAGCCCACACCTTCACCAATTGGAGCCAACGGCCGTTAAGCAAGGAGCAATTGGTCTACGCCCTCGATGACGTGACCTTCCTCCTGCCCATCCATCGGCATCTCCATCAGAAACTGTCGGTGATGGGCCGCTTGGACTGGGTGGATGAAGAGTTCTCCCGCCTGGAGGTCTCTCTCGGCGCCCAGGCTCGTGACCCGCAGGAGCGGTACCAGCGTATTCGCGGCTGGGACAGCCTCAAGCCGCGCGCCGCGGGGGTGTTGCGCGACCTCGCCGCCTGGCGGGAAGGGGAAGCCCGCCGCCGCAACGTCCCGCGAGGGCGGGTGATGCGCGACGAGGTGCTGGTGCAGTTGGCCCGTCAAACACCGCGCACGCTCGACCAACTTCGCGGCATGCGCGGCATGTATTCCTCGGAAGTCGAACGCAACGGGCAGGCCCTGCTTACCACGATGCAGCAGGCCTTAGCCCGACCGGAATCCGAATGGCCGGAGGTGCCGCGCGACCGTAAACCGGATCCTGAATCCACGGGGGTACTGGAACTTCTGCAGGCCGTGCTGAAATCCCGCGCCGCGATGGAGAACATCGCGCCGACTCTGATCGCTACGACGGGCGATTTGCAGGCCTTGGTCGAACGCACCTCGCCGGTCGAGGAAGTTGACATTCCGGTCCTGCGGGGCTGGCGGCGTCAACTGGTGGGGGAAACGCTGCTCAGCGTCTTATCCGGCAATCTCAAAGTCTGGATCGACCCGCAAATCGGCAAGCTCCGTTTTGGACATTTGGATCATCCGTAGTTCCGCACATCTTCAAACAACGGATGAAAGCCGATTCCGCGATCTGTGAGGGACACCTCTTCGGTCCCTCACCTGAAGGCTTTGCCGCCAGTGCGCTGTCGCGGCTGGTGACGGCGGTCCTTCCACATCCCCAACAACAGCGTCAGCAATGCCAGCCCGATTTCGTTGGCCAACGGAATCACATCGGGAACGATCACATCCGCCAGGGTGAGGACGGCGAACAACACAAATAGGGATGGGAAGCGAAGATTGAGCCGCTGCAGAACCCGTCCCAGCAATGACACCCGATCCACGGAATCGAATGCAGACATATCTTCCCCTTCCGGCAATCCGCTACCGACGCCCCACGGCGCATCGTCGCTCCCGAGAACCTTAGAGCAGTTCGGTGACGGAATCAGCCGGGCGCGCCAGCATGACCTTGTCCCCCTTGACCACGAGAGGCCGCTGAATCAAATCGGGATGTGCGATCATCTGATCGAGTAAGTGATCGTCGCTCAGCGTGGGATCGGCAAGCTTCAACGACTTGTAGAGATCTTCTTTCGTGCGCAAGACATCGCGCGGTGACAGGCCGGCTTTCTTCAGCAAGTCTTTGAGCCGGCTCTTCGTAAACGGTTGTTCATAATAGTTGACCGCCGTAAATGGCTGCCCGCTCTCCCGCACCAGACGCACCGCTTCTCGACAGGTTGAACAAGTGGGTTTCTGATAGATCGTGATCTCCGCCATACTATTAACCTTTCTTCATCATGAGAGTCCCTTGACGCAAATTTTTCACCTGTGTTACATGGACACACGACATTCATTTCAACGCGATCGTGATCACCGATGCCCATCTTTGGAACCGATACGAGCAACCAGACCGGCAAATTCTCCTGCGCCACCGCCACGCAACGCACCTTGAAAGATTTGCGTACCAAACGCAAGGGCCAACCGGTGTTTGTCGTGGGACATCGGCTGGAGCGCAAGGGAAAAGAGGCCACGTTTGAGGTGTTCAATGACCGCTTGGCCATCATCCGGTTCGAAGATGACGTCCGGCTGGGCTACGATCCGCTCGAACTGCTGCTTCCCACGGAGATCGATGACAAAGGCGTGGCCTATTTCGAGATCCGCACCTGCCGGCTCTGCGAACAATTTTTCCCCCTCACGGCGGATGAATGTGACGGGGAGGAAGAACCGGCAACCTGCCGGGACTGTGCCTGAGAAGCAGGGTAGGTTTCAGTCTCAGCGCCCAGGACGACACATTCACGACTGACAATGAGTCCATTCACTCTGCCAACGGCGCAATCTCGACCGCTTTCTTGATCAGACAATCCCCTGCGAACCCTTGCAGCCCCATCGGTAACATGCTGGCATCCAGCACCCTGGCTGACATCACCTTCAACCCGTCGCCGGTTTTCATGCCTTCGATCTTGAGCGCATGACAGACTTCCAACGTGCGCCAGACCGGATTGGTGAGGACCGTATCACTCGGAATGAGTTTGATGTCGGAGGAAGCCCCGTCCTGGAGAACCTTCGCGGCAATACGTGTCTTATCCTTCGGCACATCACTGACGACGGCAAAGAACACCTGTTCGTCATCAGCCCAGGCGGGGGCATTCATACCAATGACCATCAGCACTCCCAGCGCAAGCGACCGGAACCGGCCCATGCCTTACCTCGTTGTTGTAGGTGGAGACGGTGCGGACGACTCATTCCTTCCACCTGCAGGAAACCGTGGCGAATTGTCGGACAGCGATCCGGCGCCCGGACCGCCATGACTCAGGGTGCTGCGTCCCGCGCGTTGCGTCCCCGGAGAGGCGGCGGAACTCTCTTCAGCCGGCCGCTCTCCAATACACCACATCCACAGAGCGCCCCCTGCGACCAACAGCCCGACTAGCAGGAGAATGCGTGCGAGTCCAGTCACAGTGTTCTCCTCGGCCGACTTCCTCTTCGTTCGAAATAGTATGCCAAGCGACTCCACCCAATTCAAGGTGAAGGCTGAGTCAATGCCGTCGATCGTGATAAGCTGAGGCCCGACGACCTTCAATCAGGAAGCCGGGACCCGAGGGCCGCTCATGGAACCGATCGCATCACGTATGATGCCCCATTCGAATTGTTGAAGATAGGGAGACAGAATCTATGCCGCACGATTTCATGCCGGGTCTGGCCGGTGTTCCTGCCGCAAAATCAGCGATCAGCGATGTGGACGGACTACGAGGCGTACTCGAATATCGCGGGATTCGGGTCGAGGAGCTGTGTCAGCATTCCTCCTTTCTCGAAACGAGTTACCTGCTGTTGTTCGGGCGGCTGCCGACCGCGAAGGAACTCACGCAGTGGGTCGATGATGTCACGCACCACCGGCGGATCAAGTTTCGTATTGTGGACCTGCTGAAGGTCATGCCTGAACATGGGCATCCGATGGACGCGTTGCAGGCCGCAGTGGCGGCGCTCGGCATGTTTTACCCGGGCCGCAACGTCAAGGACGTTGAAAACAATTACTGGTCGGCGGTGCGCCTCATCGCCAAACTGCCCACCATCGTGGCGGCCTGGGCGACGGCTGCGACGCGGAGACGAATACATCCCTCCTCGCGACGATCTGCCCTTTGCCGACAACTTTCTCTACATGCTGACGGAAACCGTTCCGCATCCGCTGTGGAGCGAGGTCTTCGATGACTGCCTGATTCTACACGCCGAACACACCATGAACGCCTCCACCTTTGCCGGCATGGTTGCGGCATCGACACTCGCCGACCCCTATACCGTCGTGGCCTCCTCAATCGGCGCACTCAAGGGCCCCTTACATGGAGGAGCCAATGAAGAGGTCGTGATGATGTTGAAGGAAATCGGGACGCCGGCGCAGGCTCGCGCGGCGGTGGAGGCCCGTCTCGGCGGCAAAAACAAGCTGATGGGATTCGGCCATCGCGTGTACAAAGTAAAAGATCCGCGCGCCACCGTGCTGCAAGAGCTCTGCATGCGGCTCTTCAATGTCTGTGGGACTTCTCCGCTTTATGAAGTCGCGGTGGCCGTGGAACAACTGGCCAGCGAACAACTGCAAGGAAAGGGCATTTACCCGAACGTCGATTTTTATTCGGGCATCATTTACGACAAGATGGGGATCGAGGTCGATCTGTTTACGCCGCTCTTCGCCATGGCGCGGGTGAGCGGATGGCTGGCGCATTGGCTGGAACAGCTACGGGAAAACAAACTTTACCGGCCCGATCAGATCTATTCAGGGGAACATGACCGGCATTACGTGCCCATCGATCGACGATAGACCGACGGCGAACTATTCGGTACGACCGATGAACCACCACAAGACCACGGACGTAACCATCATGATACCGCCGAGTAATGCGTAGGAAATGAATTCCAACATGGTGATCGTCTCCAATATGAAGGGGGCTAATAAATAATGCCGAGGGCTGCAATGTCAAGAGCCCGCTCACGACAATTACTCTTCAGGTCACGCCCTTGACTTCACCGGCGTGGAGATTACCTACCTTGTAGTAAGTAGGATGGCTCAAGTGAACACCAGCAAGGCATTCACACAAGGAGGTTCCACCATGGCGATCGTACGATGGGATCCGTTTCGAGAATTGGAAGAAATGTCCGACCGGTTGAACCGGATGATTACACGGCCTGGAGCGGCTCAAACTGCTGCCCAGGGCAAGGAAGTCATGACCGTGGCCGATTGGGCGCCGACGGTTGACATCAGCGAGACCGAGGCCGAATATGCCATTAAGGCCGAGCTTCCCGAGGTCAAAAAAGAAGATGTGAAGGTGACGGTCGAAGACGGCGTGCTTACGCTGCAGGGCGAGCGGAAACAGGAAAAGGAAGAGAAGGGGAAGAAATACCATCGGATCGAACGGTCATACGGACGATTTGTCCGCAGCTTCACGCTTCCTGACTCGGTAGACGAGAGTAAGGTGAAGGCGGAATATACCGATGGTGTGCTCCACCTGCACCTGCCCAAATCAGAAAAGGCGAAACCGAAACAAATCGACGTCAAAATCGCCTAAGGACATTATCTCCGGTGAGAGAGCAAGGCCCGCCTTTCGGCGGGCCTTTTCTTTTTCCAGTTCGCCCCAGATCTGCCGTCCCCCCATACACCATCCGCCCCGCCACCATCAATTCTCTCTCCAACGCCCGGCTTGTGCTTCTGAAGGGCGAGCGTTTAATATGCGCGGTTCAAGCAGGTCAACCGCCAGTCATTCGAGGAGATTCAATGATGAAGAACGCTTCGCGCACGCCCAAGAGCACCGCATCAGCGACAGCCGCCACGCGCATGGAACGCGACACGATGGGGGAACTTCCGGTCCCGTCCAATGCGTATTATGGCGTGCAAACGGCCCGCGCGATCGAAAACTTTCCGATCAGTTCGCTACGCATTCCCCGCGCCATGATCCGGGCGATGGGACTCATCAAGCGAGCCGCCGCCGCCGTCAATCACTCGCTGAAGTTGCTCGACAAAAAACCGGCGGACGCCATCATCCGCGCGGCGACCGAAGTCGTTGACGGCAGTCTTGACGCCGAGTTTCCGGTTGATATTTTTCAGACCGGTTCGGGCACGTCGACGAACATGAATACGAACGAAGTCATTTCCAACCGGGCGACCGAACTGCTCGGCGGCGCCAGAGGCAGCAAACTGGTGCACCCGAACGACCATGTGAACCTGGGACAATCGAGCAATGACGTCATTCCGACCGCCATTCACATCGCTGCGTCGGAAACCATCCAGCAACAGCTTATTCCTGCGCTGACTCAACTGCATAAGGCGCTCAGCGGCAAAGCCCGCGAGTTCGACAAGATCGTCAAGATCGGCCGCACGCATTTGCAGGATGCGACACCGGTTCGCTTGGGACAGGAATTCGGCGGATACGCCAGGCAAATCGAACTGGGAATTGCCAGAATGCAGCGAGCCCAGCTGGCCCTGAGCGAAGTCGCCCTCGGAGGCACCGCAGTCGGCACCGGGCTCAACTGTCATCCGAAATTTGCCGGCAAGGTCATGGCGCTCATCTCGAAGGAAACCGGGTGCAGTTTCAAAGAAGCGGTCAACCACTTCGAAGGACAGTCCGCTCAGGATTCGCTGGTCGAGGCGAGCGGAGAGTTGCGTACACTGGCGGTCAGCCTGATGAAAATCGCCAACGACATCCGTTGGCTCGGGTCCGGTCCGCGCTGCGGCCTCGGCGAAATCAATCTCCCCGAAACGCAGCCCGGCTCTTCCATCATGCCCGGCAAAGTGAATCCCGTGATTGCTGAATCCGTCACCATGGTCTGCGCCCAGGTCATCGGCAATGACGTGACCATCACCGTCGGAGGGCAGGCCGCGAACTTTGAATTGATCGTGATGTTGCCTGTCATGGCCTACAACCTGTTGCAGTCTATCGAATTGCTCTCGACAGCTTCCACCAACTTTGCCGTGAAGTGCATCGCTGGCATCAAAGCGAATGAGGAACGCTGCAAGAGCCTCATTGAAGAGAGCCTCGCTATGTGCACGGCTCTCGCACCGGTCATCGGTTACGAAGCCGCCGCCAAACTGGCCAAGGACGCCTACAAGTCGGGCAAGACGGTCCGTGAGGTGGCGCGCGACCAAAACGTGTTGCCTGAAAAGCGACTCAGCCAACTTCTCGATCCCTGGCGCATGACCCAGGCCGGGGGCCCGGTCGGCAGCGCTGGCGGATAGATGTCTCAATGGGGCATCGTCAGACCTTCAGGTCGGGAAAAACGAAGGCGCTCCGCCCCGGCGGATTTTGACAGCCCGAGGACCCCTATGCTAACGTGCGCAAAATTTTACATGTTTGGCCGTCCATCGTCGTGCAGAGATGGACGGACCGCGAATCAGCGATTCATTTCATTCGATATAGATTGAAGGGTAGATATGAGTGCAACCGGTTCCGAGACAAGCGGGCATGTAGTGGTCGTTGTGGGCGCAGGCCCTGCTGGAATGGCCCTGGCGAAGAAAATGGCCGATGCCGGCCATGAGGTGATCATACTCAATCGCGACATCAAGTTCGGCGGGTTGGCGGAATACGGGATTTTCCCCAGCAAGCTCAAACTGCGCGGCGGGTTGAAGAAGCAATATTGGGACATGCTGGAACAGCCGAACGTGCACTATTTCGGCAATGTCTCAGTCGGCCAGGGAAAAGACCTCACGGTAGAAGAACTGCGGGGGCTAGGTGCCAGCGCGGTGGCCTTCTCAATCGGCGCCCAGGGCACGAAAGCCATCGGCGTGGAAGGCGACTCCGCCCAAGGCGTGTTCCATGCCAAGGATGTGGTGTATCACTTCAATCGCCTGCCTGGTTTCGGCGACCGTCCGTTCGATATGGGGAAACATGTGGCCATTATCGGAGTGGGCGACGTCATGGTTGACATCGCACACTGGCTGATTCGCTACAAAAAAGTGGAACGGGTGACGGCTATTGCTCGTCGCGGTCCGGTGGAGCGCAAATATAATCCCAAGGAAATTCGAGCCGTCTGCTCGAACATGGACCACGAGGGCATCGCCCAAGAATTCGCGCGGATTAAGGACCGGCTGGCCGCAGTCGGGCAGAATGCCGACGAAGTTCTGGCAAGCTTGACCGCGGAATTCACGAAGTGCGAGCCGACGGGAAGTTCCTCCAAAATGGGATTCCGGTTTCTCGCATCGCCGAAGCGGGTGCTCGTCGATGCCAATAACCGCGTGCGCGCACTCGAAATGGAAGAAAACAAATTGGAACCGAAAGGTGAAGACACCGCCGCAGTCGGACTCAAGCAGCTGTATGAGTTCCCGGTGGATAGTGTCGTCTTTGCCGTGGGGGATCGGGTTGATGAGACGGTTGGATTGCCCTACAAAAACGGCGTGTACGTCACGAACCCGACCAAGACCACCAATGATCCGGACGATTCCTTATTCCAGGCCTATGATGAAAAATCAGGGCAGGTGGTTGACGGGGTATTTCTCGCCGGTTGGGCGCGCAAAGCCAGCGAAGGTCTCGTAGGTATCGCCAAGCGGGACGGGGATTGGTGTGCGGAAGTCATCTCGCGCTACCTCACGACCAAGTCAGCCCAATCAGGCATCGCAGTAGACCAGGTCCTGTCGAAATTGCAGGCGATCCTGAAGGAACGAAAGAGTAAGCCGGTGGATCTCGAAGGCCTCAAGGTGCTGGATGCCGTGGAGAAAGCTCACGCCGCATCACCCGAAGCCATCGGAGAATTCAAGTTTGCTTCGAACGCCGATATGCTGGCGCACATCGAACGCGGGCGCGCCTAACGCGCCCGCTGCCAGTCAGCCGTCTCCCCATTTCAGCTTCTCGCGCAACACTTCGTAGTAACTGCTCTCTGGAAATCGGATCAGCCTGGTCAGGTGCTCGGAAGCATGAATTTCCACGGTGTCGCCCTGAGTCAGGGCCACACCGACCTGGCCATCCAGCGTCGCCATTGCTCCATCATCCTTGCTGGTCAACACAACTTCAATTTCCGCGCTCGCCGGAACGATCAAGGGGCGATGTGTCAGCGTATGGGGGCAGATCGGGGTGAGGATCAATGACGGGACGGCCGGGTTGATAATGGGTCCGCCCGCTGACAGTGAATAGGCCGTGGACCCCGTCGGGGTGCTGATGATCAATCCGTCTCCGCGCAAGTTCGTCACGAACTGTCCCTGAATCGCAATCCGGAGCTCGATCATCCGGGCAAGGGTTCCCTTGCTGATGACCACATCGTTCAGGACGACACCTCGCGCCACCGTTTCGCCATGCCGGTGTACATGGGTCCTCAGCATCAACCGCTCATCAACCACAAAGTCATTGGCGAACACGCGCTCCAGAGAGGGATATAAATTCTCCAGGACGACTTCGGTCAGAAATCCCAGGCCGCCCATATTGACTCCGAGAATGGGAATTCCGCGTTCGCCGGCCAGCCGCGCAGCGTTCAACATCGTTCCATCGCCACCCAACACCAGCAACACATCGGCCTTGCTGGCTAGTTGAGTTTTCTGAAACCCGCCTTCCTCTCCGAGCAATGTTGTCGAAGTCGTATCCAGGAGCACATCGATGTTTCGGGAGCGTAACCAACTCACCACGGCCTGCACCGTAGCCTTCACTTCGGGAAATTTGGGTTTCGTCAGAATGCCGATGCTTTTGCTTTTCATACGTGAGACCGCGTCGCGCTGAGGTGAGGGGCCGGTTGAAAGGTGCGGGATTGTATCGGGATGATTCTTTTTCTGTCAAACCGGCGCGCGACTTGGCCTCGCACCCGCTGATCTCGAATGCGCGTGCTTCACCAGTCGCAGCGCATGGTTTGCGATTCGCTCAATACCTTGACACCCCAAATTGCGGTAGTTAGAATCACAACATCAGTAGTTTCGAGCCTTTGACCTGCATCAATTCACTCAGCTAAGGCTTCTCTTACAGACCCCATCACCATAAGGAGGCGGGATGTTCGAACGGTTCACGGACAAGGGTCGCAAGATCATCATCCTGGCACGTGAAGAAGCCGAGCGCCATCAGAACGATTACCTGGGCACCGAGCACCTGGTGTTGGCCATCCTTCGCGAGACGGATGGGATTGCGCTGATGATCCTGAAAAAAATGGGCCTGTCGACCGAGCAGATTCGCCTCGAAATCGAGCGCAACCTGCCGGGCGGCGGCACGACAATGACCTTCGGGGAAATTCCCTTCAGCCCGCGGGTCAAGAAAGTCATCGAGTACGGGGTGGAAGAAGCCCGGTTACTCGGTCATAACCATATCGGCAGCGAGCATTTGTTGCTCGGCCTCCTGCGTGAAGAGGAAGGCATCGGCGGAAAGATTCTCAGGAGTCTTGGCGCCAACCTCCTGACTGCCCGGCAGCTCACGGTGACTTTCCTGCGAAAGTCGGCTCCTCGCGAAAGAGACCGCAAGAGCAACACCCCGGCACTCGACGAATTCGGTCGCGACCTGACCCAGTTGGCCCAAGAGGGACAATTGGATCCCGTCATCGGACGCGCGGATGAAATCGAACGGGTGCTGCAGATCCTCAGCCGCCGCTCCAAGAACAATCCCGTGCTCATCGGCGAATCCGGCGTTGGCAAGACTGCCATTGTCGAGGGACTCGCGCAGCGCATCATCGCGTCCGAGGTTCCCGACAATCTCCTGTCCCGTCGAGTCATTGCGCTTGATTTAGGCTCGCTCGTCGCCGGCACCAAATACCGCGGCCAGTTTGAAGAGCGGTTGAAAGTGGTGATGAAGGAGATCGTGCAGGCGGGCAACATCATTATCTTCATCGATGAATTGCACACGCTGGTCGGCGCAGGCGCCGCTGAAGGCTCGATCGACGCGTCCAACATGCTCAAGCCGGCGCTGTCGCGGGGGGAGATTCAATGCATCGGCGCTACGACGCTGGACGAATATCGCAAGCACATTGAGAAGGACGGTGCCCTCAAGCGCCGCTTCCAACCCATCCATGTGCAACCGCCCAGCACGGATGAGACGGTCCGCATCATCCAGGGCTTGCGGGATCGGTACGAGGAACATCATGGCGTTGAAATCACCGAGGACGCCATTGTGGAAGCCGTCAAGTTGGCCGATCGCTATATCACTGACCGGTTCCTCCCGGACAAGGCTATCGATCTGATCGATGAAACCGGCTCTCGCGCCAAACTGCAAACCTACGCGCTTCCGTCTGAACTCAAGGCGCTGGAACAGGAACTGAAGAAGATCTCGCGTGAAAAAGAACTGGCCATCTCGATGCAAAATTTCGAAGAAGCGGTTCGTCACCGGGAGGAAGAAGAGCGGCTGAGGAAACTGCTCGACGAATCCAAGCGCGAATGGAAGAAGAACCAGGAAAAACACAAACCGACCATCGGCAAGGAAGAAGTCGCCTATGTCGTGTCGAAAATGACCGGCATCCCGCTCTTCAAGCTGGAGGAGGAAGAGTCCAATAAACTGCTCCGCATGGAAGAATTCCTCCACAAGCGGGTCATCGGGCAAAACGAAGCAATCTCGGCGGTCGCGCGAGCCATTCGCCGATCCCGGGCCGGACTCAAGGAAGCGAAGAAGCCTATCGGCTCCTTTATCTTCCTCGGCCCGACCGGTGTCGGAAAAACCGAACTGGCTCGAACCCTGGCGGAGTTCCTCTTCAACAGTGAAGATGCGCTCATCCGGATCGATATGTCCGAATACCAGGAAAAGTTCACCAGTTCACGACTCTTTGGAGCACCTCCCGGTTATGTAGGGTATGAAGAAGGCGGCCAGCTGACTGAGAAAGTTCGCCGGCGTCCTTATTCAGTAGTGCTGTTCGACGAAATCGAAAAGGCGCATCCGGACGTATTTAACGTTCTGTTGCAGGTGCTGGACGACGGCGTACTCACCGACAGCCTGGGCAGGAAAGTCGACTTCAAAAACACGGTCGTCATTATGACGTCCAACATCGGCACGAAGTTGATTCAAAAGGGCGTGTCGCTCGGCTTCCAGAACGACGAAAAGAGCGGACAAGCGTTGCGCAAGAAGGATGAAGTGATGGGCGAGCTCCGCCGATCCTTCAGCCCTGAATTCTTGAACCGTATCGACGAGATCGTGGTCTTCCACTCGCTCGAGAAGGAACACCTCATCCATATCCTGGATATTCTGCTGCACGAGCTGAATCTCCGCCTCAGCGACAAGAGCGTCAACATCGAGGTGGACGACGAGGTCAAACAGTGGCTGATCAAGGAAGGGTATGAACCGCTGTACGGCGCGCGTCCCATGCGCCGCATCATTCAGCGAGCGATCGGCGACCCCTTGTCCGAAGAGCTCATCAAAGGCCGCTTCAAAGACAACCGGAAGATCAAGGTCGTTCTGCGCGACGGCGCGCCGGCCTTCATCGAACAGGAAGCCATGGCGGGCGTGTAGAGCATGACTCGCTTATCACGATAGGATCCGATTGGTCTTTGAGATCCTGTACGCTACCCGGCAACCCCCGCGGTCCTCAACCGGATCCGGGGGTTGTCGCTTTTCACGGCGGAGCCAATTGCTGGATTCATCCCAAACCACACCGTCTCCCATCCGGAGGATTCTCGCCATGTTTCCGCAACCCCCGGAGCGGTCCTCTGAACAAGGCGAAGCGTCAGCCATTCCAACACAGCGGTGCCAATCTGCCCTATGACTCCCGCAGCGTCGCCTATCATCCTCGGACCCATTCTCGGCATCGAAACCTCCTGTGACGAAACCGCCGCCGCCGTTCTTGATGGAGAGGGACAAGTCCTCTCCAACATCATTTCATCTCAACAGGCCGTGCACGAGCGATTCGGCGGGGTGGTGCCGGAACTCGCCTCACGAGCTCATATCCAGAATATCGACCAGGTGACAGGCCGGGCGCTCGAGGAAGCCGGTCTCGGATGGCGGAATCTCAGAGCCATTGCCGTCACTCAGGGGCCAGGTCTGGCAGGCGCCCTTCTGGTCGGCCTCAGTTATGCCAAGTCCACAGCCTATGCCTTGGATATTCCGCTGGTCGGCGTGAGCCATCTGGAGGGGCATATAGCGTCGGCTTGGATCAATCGTCCGGCATTTCCAAGAGACTGTGTGGTCCTCATCGCATCGGGAGGTCATACGCATCTTTTCCACGCGGAAGAGAAAGGCGGCTTCCGCCTCATGGGCCGCACCATTGATGACGCGGCAGGGGAGGCCTTTGATAAGGGCGCGCAGATGCTCGGTCTCGGATACCCCGGCGGACCGCTCATCGATGCCGCGGCACGGAAGGGCCGTCCAACAGCCGTGCGATTCCCCCGCTCACGTGTCAGAACCGGCCAATTTGATTTCAGTTTCAGCGGGCTCAAAACCGCACTGCTGTATCATTTACAAGGCATGAGCCTGGATGCCATTGCCCAACAGCAGGCTGACCTGGCTGCGGCATATCAGGAGGCCATCGTGGATGTGCTTGTGCGTCAGGCCTTCGCCGCAGTAGAGCAGGCAGGGGTGTCAGCCCTTGCCGTTGTAGGCGGGGTCTCCGCGAATTCGCGCCTTCGAGCCCGATTGGCTGAGCGAGCCGGCAAGGAAGGCATTGAATTGGGCCTGCCGGCCCTCTCATACTGCACTGACAATGCGGCGATGATTGCCGCTGCGGGACAGCGCGCGCTCCTCCAGGGCAACATCGCGTCATTCGACTGCGAAGCCATGCCTGACTGCGCACTGCCGGTATGGTCGGGAAGTGGAGTGGTCCGACGCAAGTCTTAATGTTCTCGCCGCAAGGAGTACCGTCATCGCAACGATACACGGACATGTCAGCGGCCTGAAAGCCAGTCACCTGGCGGCACTGGAACGATTGTACCGGCGCCGCATCCCTGCCTCTGTCGTCCTCACCGCCGAGTTGGCTCGCACAACCACCCAACTGTCACGTGAAATTCGCCGGCCCATCGGACTCCTGATCACGCGCCGGGGAGCCGTTGAGCAAGTGTTGGTAGGGGCAGGCTGCGCACCGACGTTCGAGTCGCTGGCCAAATTCAGAGTCGGATCGCATTCATTGCGCGGTCTCAGACTGATTCGTACCCATCTTCATGCCGAACCGCTGAGCCAGGATGATCTCACGCACTTAGCGCTCCTGCGATTGGATATGATCGGGGCGCTGGGTGTGACCGAGAGCGGCGAACCCAGCCTGTTGCATCTTGCGCACCTGCTTCCGCCCAATCAGCAAGGCGAGGTGTGCCGCATCCTGAAACCGGTGCCGTTCCATGATCTGGACCTGCAACTGGATACCTTCCTCCATGCGCTTGAAAGCGACCTTCAGCGCTCCGATACACAGCACACCGTTACCGGAGACCAAGAATCGGCCATTTTGGTGAGCGCCGCGCCGAAAGGCCAGGCCGAGCAGGAGGAGCATTTAGAGGAATTGACGGAACTCGCTCAATCAGCCGGCGTGCGAGTCCTGGATCGCATTGCGCAACGCACCCACGAAGGGTATGAGCGGTATCTGCTCGGCAAGGGCAAACTGAAAGATGTCGTCATGCGGGCGCTGCAGAAGGGTGCCGACCTCATCATCTTCGATCAGGACCTGGCGCCGGCACAGGCCCGGGCGATTTCCGAAGTGACTGATTTGAAGGTCATCGATCGCACCCAGCTCATTCTGGATATTTTTGCCCAACGCGCTCACACGCGGGAAGGCAAAGTGCAAGTCGAGTTGGCCCAGCTCCGGTACCTGTTACCACGGCTCTCGGGGCATGGCACCTCGTTGTCACGGCTTGGCGGAGGAATCGGGACGCGCGGACCCGGCGAAACCAAACTGGAAACCGACCGCCGCCGCATCCGCGACCGTATCGCGCATCTGGAACGCGAGATCGATGATGTGGCTCGCCATCAGGATCAGCGGCGGGCCAGACGTGTCAGGCAGGGGCTCCCCATTCTCTCCATCGTCGGGTATACGAACGCCGGCAAATCGACTCTGCTCAACACTTTGACGCAGAGCCAAATTCCTGCGCAGGACCGCCTGTTTGAAACGCTGGATACCACCAGCCGCCGCCTGCGATTTCCGCATGATCGCGAAGTCATTGTGACCGATACGGTAGGGTTTATCCGGGATCTTCCCAAAGATCTGGTCGGCGCCTTTCGCACCACCCTGGATGAATTGCGCGATGCCGACATGCTGCTTCACGTCGTCGATGCCTCCGCACTGAATCTCGACCAGCAGATTACGGCGGTTGATACGGTGCTGCGATCGCTCCAATTGGATACGATTCCGCGCGTCATGGTGCTCAACAAATGTGATCGACTCTCACCGCGGGAGGCCGACGTACTCTGCCAACGGTATCATGCCATTGCCATCTCGGCACTGGACCGGGAGACACTACGGCCTTTGATCGCACATTTGGGAACATTGCTCCCAGCCGTTCCCGGCTCCCCTTCGCACGAAGGAAACCCCGACCTGCCACCTCAGGACCTGGCCCTTGCATCTCACTCCTGACCACTGCACAATTGGCCGCCACTAGCCGCGCATCATGAAATCCGCCACCGCACATCACAAGTCCGCTCAGCCCGACAAAGGCCGCCTGGCGCGAATGCTCCGCGCGTTACGGGCCACTGAGCCCGCCAGGAAAGTCGAGTTGGACTATCGCACACCGTGGGAGTTGCTGGTCGCGACGATTCTTTCAGCGCAATGCACCGACCAGCGCGTGAACCAGGTCACACCAGCGCTCTTTCGCCGATATCGGCGTCCACAAGACTATGCCGCGGCTGACTCTTCAGAGTTAGAGGAGCTGATCCGGCCGACCGGCTTTTTTAAGACCAAAGCCAAGAACCTCATCCACTGTGCGAAAGCCGTAGTTGAAACATTTCAGGGCCAGGTGCCGGATACGATGGAGGCGCTTACGGGACTGCCCGGAGTCGGGCGTAAGACCGCTAACGTCCTTCTGGGGAACGCGTTCGATAAGCCGGCCATGGTTGTGGATACCCACGTGAAGCGAGTGGCCGGGCGACTGCACCTCACCCGCCATACGGATCCCGACAAGGTCGAGATGGACCTACAACGGTTGCTGCCCGAAGCGGATTGGACCGACGGATCGCAGCGTCTCCTGCTGCACGGGCGATATGTCTGCCTGGCTCGCACCCCGAAATGCGGAAGCTGCGCAATTTACACCGATTGCCATTGGGAAGGGAAACTCACACGATGATCCGAAGTATGACCGGATACGGGAAAAAAGATGGCACGTCCCAACAGGCCACCGTCACCGTCGAGATTCGCTCTGTCAACCACCGGTTTTTGGAAGTGGCGGTCAGAGTTCCTCGATCCATGGCGCAGTTGGAGGACCCCATTCGCAAGGCCGTTCAACAACGCTGCCTCCGGGGAAGAGTTGATGTCTCGGTGTCAGTCCAGGCCGCGGGGGGCAGCCTGAAAACTGTCCACATCGATCAGGCGCTTGCCAAGCAGTACCATGCGGCCCTCAAAAAGCTGCAGAAGACGCTCGGATTGCGCGGTGGGGTGGATCTGGCCATGGTCGCAGGATTTCGCGACATCGTATCCATTACGGATGAGCCGGTGGATACCGACCATCTTGGCAAGACCCTATTGCGCGTCCTTGCTGGAGCTCTCACTGAGCTGGAGAAGATGCGTAAGCGGGAAGGGGAAGCGCTGGCGAAGGACCTGGCCCTTCACCTGGACGCGATCCGGGAAGCACAGTCACTTGTGGCGAAGAAGGCCCCGGACCTTGCGCAAATCTCCTTTGATCGCATGAAAGCACGGATCGAGACGCTCCTCCAGAGCGAGGTACCGGATCCGGCCCGTCTCCAGCAGGAATTGGCGGTATATGCAGATCGGTCCGACATCTCGGAAGAATTGGTCAGACTTGAGTCACATATGGTACAGTTCGACCAACAGCTCCGTAGCCAGGAGTCCGTGGGGAAAACGCTGGAGTTTCTCCTGCAGGAAATGGGGCGGGAGGTGAATACCATCGGCTCGAAAGCCAACGATGCGGAGATTGCCGCGCTGGTCGTCCGCATGAAAGCCGAACTGGAAAAATTGCGCGAACAAGTTCAAAATGTGGAGTAACGTCGGCGTAGCGCCGGCATTGAATCACCTATGAGCACTGTGCCCGTTCCATCTCACGAGAAACCGGCTCAAGTACGGCGGGGCATTCTCTTCATCATTTCCGCTCCGTCGGGAAGCGGGAAAACGACGCTGTGCAAACAGATCACGGCCAATGTGCCGGGATTGTGGCATTCTATTTCCTACACGACCCGGAAACCGCGACCGGGTGAGGTTGACGGGCAGGATTACCATTTCCTGGATGAGGCGTCGTTTCGACAAATGATCGATCGGAACGAGTTTGTCGAATGGGCCCATGTCTACGGGAACCTGTATGGAACGCCTCGCAAAGAGCTGACGGAAAAAATGGAACAGGGCATCGATGTCCTGCTCGAAATCGATGTGCAAGGTGCCCGTTCGGTGAAGAAGAAGTTCGAAGACGGCGTCTACATTTTCATCCTGCCGCCTTCGTTCGACACGTTACGCACCAGGCTTCAAAACCGGGCCGGGGACACGCCGGAGGAAATTCAACGGCGCCTGCAGAAGGCCAAGGAAGAGGTGTGGAGCTATCGCGAGTATTACTACATCGTCCGCAACGACGATTTGAAACAATCGCTGAAAGAACTCGAAAGCATTTTTCTGGCGGAACGCATCAAGACCAAACGTTTGAACATGACCTGGCTGGAAGAAAAATTTATTCTCGACAAAGAGGGCAAGCAGGGGAATTCCTCCTCCGCTCCCGCATCAAAGGAGCACATGCATCATGGGTGAAATGCTATCGCTATTACCGGAATATGCCACCGGCGAATTCGACTCACGCCACCGGCTGGTCATTGTCGCGGCCCAGCGCGCCAAGCAATTGGTCCAAGGGGCCCGCACGACCGCATCCTCCAAGTTTACGAAAGAAACCAGCATCGCGCTGGATGAAGTGTTGCGGCACAACGTGAAGTTTCTGGTCGGTAAAGAAGCCCGCGATGCGATCAAGGAATCCAAGCGCGTGAAGGAAGGCGAGACCGAACGCCTGGCCATGATGACCGGAGAAGACGCCAAGGAGATCAAGAAAGAGCTCAGCGTCTACGTCAACGATACCGCCAAGCCCGTCGCCGCCCCGGACGCGGAGGAGTAGTGTCCCTTCGTGCAGACCACCGGCCCTTCACTTTCCGGTGCCCGTCTAGTGCTCGCCGTCACGGGGAGTATCGCGGCCTATAAAGCAGTGAGTCTGTTGCGCCTGCTCCGGCGCGAAGCCGCGACGGTTAACGTGGTGATGACGGCCGGCGCCTGCCGGTTCGTCACCCCGCTGACATTTGAAGTATTGTCCGGCGCGCATGTGGCGACCGACCTCTTCGAAGCGCACCAGGAGATGCTTCACCTTTCTCTCCCTGAACAGGCGCAGGCCATCGTCATTGCACCGGCCACCGCCAATTGCCTGGCCAAAGCCGCCCTCGGACTCGCAGACGACCTCCTCACCACCATGCTCCTCACGACTCAATGTCCGGTGATTTTCGCGCCGGCCATGGACGGGGATATGTGGCACCATCCCACCGTCGTGGAGCATGTCGCAGCATTGCGCGCACGCGGGGCCATCATCGTGGAACCGGAGGATGGGCCTCTGGCATCCGGCCGCCAGGGGCAAGGTCGGCTAGCCGATGAGGAGCGAATCCTGGCAGCGGTTCAAAATGCGGTTCATCCGCGCCGAGACTGGTCCGGCCGCAGGGTGCTCATTTCAGCCGGCCCCACCCAGGAAGCCATCGACCCCGTACGGTTCATCTCTAACCGGTCGTCTGGAAAAATGGGATACGCTCTGGCCGAAGCCGCTCAGGGGCGGGGGGCGGAAGTCGTGCTGGTCTCCGGTCCCACCTCGCTACGACCACCAACCGGTGTCGAACACTGCCCGGTGACCACCGCTGAAGAGATGCTCAAGACGCTGACAACCCGATTTGCCTGGAGTGATACGGTCATCATGGCTGCGGCTGTCGCAGACTTTCGTCCCGCCCGGCCTTCCGCTCACAAACTCAAGAAACGGCGCAATCCACTCACGCATCTGGATCTCGAAGCGACCGAACGATATTCTCTGCGAATTGCGTGACCGCCGGACCAATCAGGTGCTCGTCGGATTTGCCGCAGAAACTACTGATCTCCTTGCCCACGCCAAAGAAAAGCTGCATGCTAAAGGCCTTGATCTATTGGTCGCGAATGACGTGACAGCGCCAGGGTCGGAGTTCGGATCGGATACCAACCGGGTCTGGTTACTGACCGGTGAATCCGATCCCGAGGAACTCCCACTGCTATCCAAGCGCGACGTCGCAGATCGGATCCTGGATCGAATCTTGACCGTACATACCGGCCGGTAATCCGAGTTCATACACTCGCGGCCGCATCGCAAGGAGTCAACCGTGTCGTCACCACTGCGTATTCCCCCGGCCATCGCTGCAGAAATCGATCGACTGGCCACAGCGGTGGCGAAGGATCCACGATCGAAAGACTTCCTGCCTCTGGCAGATGAATACATCAAGGCTGGCATGTGGCAGGAAGCCGCCGCCGTGCTCGAAGATGGCTTGAAGGTCTATCCAGGATTCGTGACCGCCATGGCCGCGTTGGGCAGGGTCTACGATCAACTGGGACAAGCGGCCAAAGCCAAGGCCATTCTCGAAGAGGTCGTGAAGCAACGCCCCGACAACCTTCGGGCACACCGCATTCTCGCCAAGCTCTATCATGCGGAGGGACGTGGCGAATTGGCCCTGCGTTCCTGCACAGCGATCCTCAACGCCAATCCCTTCGATGAGGACGCTCTGGCGGTCAAACGCAGTGTCACCGGGGTGCCGGACGATCCGCCGCCATCCAAACGGGAGAAAAAGCGCAGCATCGCGGAAGCACCAGTGGAAAAGATCACAGCGGCGATTCCAGTTGTGCCGGCTCCGGCCATCCCCGTGTTAGAGTCCGCTTTGCCTCCCGCGGTGAGTGACCCGACGCCTCCCCGGATCCCCGCTCCGCACGCCATTCAACATGCAGCCGCAATCGCACGCCTTGAAGCCTGGCTCGATACCATCCGGGCAAAACGCCACTCCGCCGCCCGTTGACTCACGCACTCTCCCGGGCCCTTTCAGCGTTTGACCCACCCCTGACAGCCTGTTAGAATGCCGCCGCTGCTGGCATCCCTATCCATTGCAGCCTACTGACAACCGGGGCGCGCGACAGACACATGCTGCGGCTACTTGTGCTTCATGGTCCCAATCTCAATCTCCTGGGGACGAGGGAGCCCTCCGTCTATGGACAGATGTCGTTATCCGAGATCGATAAGTCCATTACCCGCCGGAGCGGAGAATTGGGAATTGCGGTCCAGACCAAACAATCCAATGTAGAAGGGGAGTTGGTCACCTGGATCCAAAATGCCAGGGGACATTTCGACGGAATCATCATCAACCCGGCCGCCTACACGCATACCAGCATTGCGATCCGTGATGCGATTGCCGCCGTCGCCCTGCCAACGGTAGAAGTCCACCTGTCAAACATCCATCAACGGGAGGAGTTTCGCCATCACTCCTTTATTGCCGGCGTGGCCATTGGACAAATTGCCGGTTTCGGCCCGGCCGGATATCTGCTGGCGCTGGAGGCATTAACCGCGCATCTGGGGACGAGAAGTACCTCGTCACGCACTCGAGCAGACCTGAGAAAAAACCCCGCGGCTTCGCGCCGCTGAACTTGTTGCATTAAGGAGAGTTGTTGTGATTTCGACCGCAGAGTTTCGGAACGGCAGCCCGCTAATGGTAGAAGGACAACCCTTCTATATCGTGGAATTTCAACACGTCAAACCCGGCAAGGGCGGAGCATTCGTCCGGACGAAGCTGAAAAGCTATCTCTCGGGCAATGTCCTCGACCGGACTTTCCGTTCGGGGGAAAAATTCGACACCCCACAGATTGAAGAATGCGATATGCAGTTCCTCTATGCCACGAACGATTCCTATACGTTCATGGATACGGAAACTTATGAACAGTCGACCTACGAAAAGAGTCAGCTCGGCAGCAATGCCGACCTGCTCAAAGAGAACATGATCGCCAAGATCCTGATCTATGAACACAAGCCGATTACCGTCGTGCTGCCGAACTTCATTGAACTGAAAGTCGTTGACGGCGAACCAGGCGTGCGTGGCGATACGGCCTCCGGAGGCAGCAAACCGGTCATTGTGGAAACAGGCGCCACGATCAAGGTGCCTTTGTATCTGGAAATCGGCGAAGTCATTCGCATCGATACCAGAACCCGTGAATTTGTGGAGCGTGTTCGTTGAGCTCATCACGTAAGAAGACCGGAAAGAGCCGGGCTGCTGCCAAACCCATTGTGCTGCCGAGCGCCTTTGCGCCACGAACCTCCGCAGCCGACCAGATGATCTTGAATGCCGATCAGGCTGCACAGATCCAGCAGCTGGCCGATCTGTTGAAACGAAACCATCTGACCGAATTGGAAATCGAGCGCAGCGGGATGCGCATTCGCATCCGGCATGAGCCGGCGGTGCGTGCCACGACGACGCATACCGTGGAAGCTGTCCACAACCAGTCGTCGACATCCGGTACGGCACCCGCAACGCAGGCTCGTCCCTCGGCCGAGACAGATGGCCAGGTGACCATTACGTCGCCAATCGTCGGCACCTTCTACCGCTCGCCTTCGCCCGACGCAGACCCGTATGTGGAAGAAGGGGACTATGTGAAGAAGGGGCAGGTATTGTGCATCGTTGAAGCCATGAAGCTCATGAACGAAATTGAGTCCGAGGCCGACGGGCGCATCACCAAAATTCTGGCGGAAAGCACCAAGCCCGTCGAATATGGGCAACCACTCTTCTTGATAGACCCCAGCGCCACGCCTTAGCCACAGAGGTCATGGGAATTCGTGACGAGACCCGTCCTGGGCACCGGCCTCATGACGCCCATTCCACCTGCGGCCGGCGATCGCCGACCAGCGGCGGCTTTTGTGAGGTCTGAACGAGCGCGACAGACAGCGGGAGCATGACGCAGATGCACAGCAAGACTCGCATCGGAGTATCTCGTGTTTAAAAAAGTATTGGTTGCTAATCGCGGCGAGATCGCCCTCCGGGTCATCCGGGCCTGTAAAGAGCTCGGCATCAAAACCGTGGCGATTCATTCCGAGGCCGATGCCGCAAGCCTGCACGTACGGGCGGCGGACGAACATGTCTGCGTCGGTCCTCCTGAGGCCGCCCTCAGCTATCGCAACATTCCGAATGTCCTGAGCGCCGCCGAGGTGACCGGCGCCGAACGCCATTCATCCGGGTTATGGATTTCTTTCAGAAAATGCCCATTTTGCCGAAGTGTGCGAGTCGATCGGCATCAAGTTCATCGGCCCCACATCCGAAAACATCGCCCTGATGGGCGACAAATCCAAAGCACGCGAAGTTGTCGCCAAGAAGGGCCTCCCGGTCACACCGGGTAGCCCGGGCGAACTGCGGAGTGAGCAGGATGCGCAGGAGGCTGCCAAAACCATCGGGTTCCCCGTGATCATCAAAGCCTCCGCCGGAGGCGGCGGGCGCGGCATGCGCGTGGTGAACAAGCCGGAAGAATTGACCAGGGCCTTTCAAGCGGCTCAGGCGGAGGCCAAGTCCACTTTCGGCCACGACGGCGTGTACCTCGAACGGTATTTTCTCGAACCCCGCCATATCGAGGTGCAGATTGTCGCGGACAACCGCGGCCATGTCGTCCATCTCGGCGAGCGTGATTGCTCGATCCAGCGGCGCCACCAGAAGCTGGTCGAAGAAACGCCGTCACCGGCCATCGACGAACGGCTGCGGCGCGAAATCGGCCGGACGGCAGTGGAGGCCGTCAAAGCCATTCGCTACTGCAATGTGGGTACGGTGGAGTTTCTGCTCGACAAAGACCGGAACTTTTTCTTCATGGAAGTCAACACCCGCATTCAAGTCGAACACCCGATCACGGAAATGGTGACCGGCATCGATCTCGTGAAAGAACAAATCCGCATCGCATCGGGACTGCCCCTCTCGTTCAAGCAACCGGACATCAAGCTGAACGGGCATAGCTTCGAGTGCCGGATCAACGCCGAAGACCCGGAAAAATTCACACCCTGCCCGGGCCAAATCACTAAATACTCGGCTCCCGGCGGGCTGGGCATCCGCGTCGACTCAGCCATGGAACCCAACGCGATGGTGGTTCCGTATTACGACTCCCTGATCGCGAAATTGATTACCCATGGACGCGACCGCCAGGAGGCGATGGCCCGTATGCGCCGTGCGCTCGACGAGTTCGTGATCGAAGGCATTAAGACCACCATCCCGCTCCACCGCAAGATTTTCAACGATCCTGACTTTCAGAAGGGGCATGTCTCCACAACATTCCTCGACCGCTTTCTCGCCGGCCAGTCTGCCTAACCAGCTGACCATACCAGGGAGCACGCCACGTCTCAGTCCGCTCGACAATTATCTCTCAAAGGTCTGTATCTCATTCTTGATCCGACAGTCCGGACGGAGCGCCCGCTCATCGACGTTCTGCGGGTAGCCGCCGCATTGGGAGTGCGCCTGTTTCAATACCGCGACAAACAGGCTACGATGAAAGAAGCCTATGCTCGGGCGCTCGCATTGCGTCAGGCGGCGACGGAAGTAGGGGCAATGCTGATCATCAACGATCGTTGCGACCTGGCATTGGCCGTCAAAGCGGACGGCGTTCACCTGGGACAGGATGATCTACCGCTGGCCAACGCGCGACAGATCCTGGGGCCGGAAGCCATCATCGGCCTCTCGACGCATAATCAGGAACAGGTCAGAGAGGCGGTCGCCCTGCAGCCGGACTACATCGGCTTCGGGCCGATTTTCAGCACCGCCACCAAGACTGATCATGACCCGGTGGTGGGCCTTGAGGGATTACGCGCGGCCCGCGCACTCACCACCTTGCCGATCTTCGCAATCGGGGGCATTACATCTCAGCATGTCTCGGACATCATGACGGCAGGGGCGGACGGGATGGCGGTGATCTCGGCCATTCTCAAGGCTGTGGATCTTGAGGCGGCTATCAGGGCTTTTCTTCCCTCGCCTTCCACACCAGCTCGGCCAGGTCACTGATCGGCGGACTCCCGGCCAATTGCTCGACGGTCTCATTCCACCGACCATCCAATGACTGCTGGTATGGCAGAGGTCCCAGCAAGGGAACGGAAACCCGCTTCCTTAATAATGTCACTGTCGATGCACGCTGTTCCTGCTCAACGGCAGTCATCGGAAGGGCCGTCTCATTCAGGAGCAGAGCCAGAACGCGGATCTGCCGTCGCTCCAGTGCTTCGAGGGTCAGCAGCGCGTGATTAATCCCGCCAAGACCGACCCGTCCCACTAACAGGACGGGAAGGCGGAGACGGCTGATCAGGTCACCCATATCCCAATCGTTGCCCGTCGGTACGAGGAGGCCGCCGGCTCCTTCAACGACCACGCAAGGATTACGTGCAGCCAGTTGTTCATACCGCTCCACGATGTCCCCGAGCTCAATGACCCGCCCTTGAGCTGCAGCGGCAGACAAGGGAGCCAGCGGCGCAGGGAAACGGTAGGGCGAGACAAGGTCGAGCGAATCCTTCACTCGAGCAGCCGCCATGAGCCGAGCGGCGTCGCTGTGATCCGACGAGGCTGCATCCACGCCGGTTTCGACCGGCTTCATAACACCGACGGCACGGCCCACCTGCACGAGCCTGCGGACCAGCGCCGCAGATACGAGCGTCTTGCCGACACCCGTGTCGGTACCGGTTACAAATACGCCCGTCGTACGTATCATTTCTATTTCGTCTCCACTATCGATTAGAGAATCCGGCTATCCAAATTTACAATTTGTCCGGACATGCCCGGAAGCTGCGCGAGATGACAGATGGTCCGGCACACATCATCCAGGTTCGACAGACGGCCCAGCACATGATCACTCAGCTGTTCCGGGGCAGGAAAGGCATCGCCCGCCAGCGCGGTCGGCTGCCACCCCGGGCAGACGAGATTCACGCGGATATTGTGCGACCCCCATTCGTGCGCCGCTGTCCGCACAAGACCCACGAGCCCGGCCTTCGAGGCCGCATAGGCGGCTTGGCCGCTCGTTCCATGCAATCCGGCATAGGACCCCATCACGACGATGGATCCGCCGCCCTGCTTGATCATCACCGGCGCCACGGCTGTGAGGCATCGATAGGTTCCCGTCAGGTTCGTATCGATGATGCGCAGCCAATCGTCTTCCGGACAACGCAGCACGAGATGGCTGGACGCGACGCCGGCATTGCACAACAGCACATCGAGGCGGCCTTGCCTTTCCAGCACAGCATCGATCATTGCCTGAATCTCCAGGCGTGACCGTATATCCGCCTGGTACAGGGCGCCTCCTCCGCCGCCGCGAGAAACCTGGCTCAATGTTTCTTCGGCCGCCTCTTTGTGACGACCATAGTGCACACCGACCCAAAAGCCTGCTCGGGCAAAGGCCAGGCACAGAGCGCGGCCGATACCACCGGAGCCACCGGTCACCAATACCGTCCGGGATTCGGGAGGAGAAGACGCAGATCTCTGTGATGCTGGTTGCACGGCGAGCGATTATGCGAGCCGCGCGGGGAGAAGGCAAGGTAGCCGCAGCCTGCTTGCTGCGGAAGTCCCGGTATGATACCGTGATTTTTTGACCTGGAGGACAGCCGTGATGGTTCAGAACCTGTTTCGCTCAGCCTTAATTGCAGTGGGCATCCTCGGATCCGCGGCTATCTTGTTAGGGCAAGACCAGGCTTCTGCCACCGAAGCAGGACAGGCCATCGCGCAATCGGCAGACTATTTTCCGGACACGATCGGCACCCGCTGGCAATATCGTGGACAGATTTCGGAAGGCCCTCTGCAGACAATCGAGAATAAGTATTTCAGCAATGTGTCCTCAGTCACCGGCACCCGCACCTTGAAGGGCGGCCTGGTCGTCACCGTGTTCCATGACACCAATCCCGGGAACCACGGCCCCTCGGACAGCTTCTACCGGCGCGATGCCGCCGGCGTGGTCTACTACGGCTCCGAACCGGGCACGCCGCTGGAGAAGCAATTGACGCCCTACCAGATCATTCGCTTCCCGATGAAAGTGGCGCAATCGTTTCAGCAATTCAATCGGACCGATATCGATTTTGGGAGCGATATCGACGGGGACGGCACCAACGAAAAAGTCGACGTAGAGGGGCTGTCAACGGTGTTGGGCCGGGAATCGATCACCGTACCCGCCGGCACCTATCCGGATGCCGTACGCGTGGAAGCGAAGATGACCCTGAAGATCCGGCTGTCCTCCGTGGATCGCACGGCGGTCGGCACGGATGTGATGACGGCCTGGTTCGCCAAAGGGGTGGGACTGGTCAAGTATATCGAACGCCAGGAGTTGGCCGCGCTCAAGGATGACCGCGGAAACATCACCGATATCACGGAAGAACTGGAAGAGGTCAGCGTGAAGTCGGCGCCTGGGCTACAGGGTCGGCACGAATCCGCGCCGCAGGGTTTGCTCGCTGACCACGCGAGCCACCAGAAATTGTTTCACGTACTCTTCGCCCCCGGCCTTCGCGCCTACGCCCGATAACCGGTGCCCGCCGAATGGCTGGCGGCCGACCAAGGCGCCGGTAATCGGACGGTTGATGTACAAGTTCCCGACATCGAACGCCTCACGGGCCAGCGCGATGTGACGGGGACTGCGTGAATAGAGTCCGCCGGTCAGCGCGTAGGTCGTGCCGTTGGCATAGTCCAATGCCTCTTCAAACGAGGCCACGCGCATCACGGCCAGGATAGGGCCGAAAATTTCCTCCTGCGCCAACCGGTGCACCGGTTCGATATCCGCGATCACCACCGGCCCGACCGCATATCCGGGGCCTTCCGCCGAACGATCCACCAACACCCGCCCTTCACGCCGCCCGATCTCGACATACTCCAGAATGCGTTGTTTCGCGCGCGCATCGATCACCGGGCCCACTTGAGTGGCGGGGTCATCTGCCGGACCGACGCGGAGACTCATCACCGCATCGGCAAGCCGTTCGAGAAACACATCGTGAATCGAGTCCACGACAATCACGCGCGAACAGGCCGAACATTTCTGCCCCGCATACCCGCTGAACGATTGCACCACACCTGTCACGGCTTCATCGAGATCCGCCGTCTCATCGACGATGATGGCGTTTTTTCCGCCCATCTCAGCGATGACCCGCTTCACGAAACGTTGTCCCGGTTGCTGGACTGCCGCGGCTTGCATGATGCCTAGCCCCACGTCCTTCGATCCGGTAAAGGCAATTGTCCTCACTGCCGCCGAGGCCACCAACTCGCGCCCGAGCTCCGGTCCTCCCGGAACGTATTGCAACAGTCCCTCCGGCACCCCGGCATCCAACAGAATGCGTGCCAGTTGGTGTCCCATGGCCGGGGACCGCTCGGAAGGTTTGAACAGGACCGGATTGCCTGCCACCAAGGCCGCCGCCACCATGCCGGTTGGTATCGCCAGAGGAAAATTCCATGGCGCAATGACTACCGTGACCCCGCGCGAACTCCAGAACACCTCGTTGAGTTCACCGGGATACCGCCCCAAGCGAGGCGGGGGATCGAGTTGCGCCATTTGGCCGGCGTAATACTCCACAAAATCGATCGCCTCCGCCACGTCAGCATCGGCCTCCCGCCAGGGCTTGCCTTCTTCGAACACCTCCCAGGCAGCCAGATCCCATCGTTGATCCCGCATCAGTGAGGCAGCCTTGCGCATCACCGCGACACGGTCGGCGACCGGCCGGTTGCTCCAAGCCTCTTCACCGGCCTCGGCAATCTTGATCAGCGCCGCGACATCGGCGGGCTGATAACTCTGCACCACTGCCACCACCTGATCGGGTTGACTGGGATTACGCGTCGACAAGTCAGGCCCTGTTGGCAGATGGACGGCCAGCGTTGACAGGTCGAGTCGTCGTACCAATTGCTTGCGGCGCCGTTCGATCGCATCGGCCATGGCAGCACGGACGGGCGCGCGCGAAAAATCGGCGACCGGTTCATTCACAAATCCGGTGGGTGATGTGTCGTGGGAAGACCTGTGTTCCACCGGAGATGAAGAGGCCGCCTGAGACGGGGCGCCATCAGGCGGGGCTAATAACAACGAGAGCGGCTGGGATTCGACGTATTCTTTCCGCAAGAAGGATTCATTCGACGTGTTCTCTAACAACCGGCGGACCAGATAGGCCATGCCGGGCAATAGTTCGCCGACCGGCGTATACAGCCGCAGGCGCCGCCCGCGGTCGCTCATCGCATGCTGGAACGGTTCCGCCATACCGTAGATCATCTGATATTCCCAGGCCACCGATGGCAGGCTCAGTGCCTCCGCCACCGCTTCAATCACGGCCAGACTGCGAAGATTGTGCGTGCCGAAGGCCGGCCTGATCAGATGCGATTGTTCCAGCAATAACCGCACGAGCGATTCATAGTTCACGTCAGTCTGAGACTTCTGTTCGAACAGCGGCATCGGCCAACCACGCTGACGATAGCGGATGGCGTCGGAATCCCAGTAGGCGCCCTTCACCAGACGAATCGTGATCGGCACCTGCCGCTGGGTCGTCCATGCCAGCAAACGCTGCACATCGTCACGGGTATCGGTGCGGTAGGCCTGTAACGCGATCCCCGCATGGGGGAAGGTGCGGTAGGGTTCCTCCTCGAACAGGCGCATAAAGATAGAAAGAATCAGATCCTTTGTCTCCGCCTGTTCCATATCAAAAATGATCGAGGCAGGGAGTGTGCCCGCCACATTCAGCAGGGGACGCAGGCGAGCCGCCACGGCACGATAGCTGCTCTCGGGATCGATCGGATCAAGCTGCGAGTAGAGGGCCGAAATCTTGATCGACAACTGCACACGGGGAAGCAGGCCGAGATGATCGCGCTCAAGCAACGGCGAGGGCGACCAGGCCGGGCAGACCTCACCGAGTATCCGCAGGGCTGCCAGACAGCGATCCCGGTAGGCATCCGCCTCCCGTTCGTTCACACTCGCTTCGCCGAGCAGATCCACAGAAAACGCGCGCCCATCGTCCCATAATTTGCGCAGCGCCGGCACCGCCTGCTCGATCGATGCGCCGGCAATAAAGCTGGTCGCCATCTGTTCCACCTGATGACGGATGGCCTTCCCGCTGAGGGCCGCGCCCAGCTTCGTGGATGCGAGTGCCTTGAGTCCCCACTGCGCGCCGAAGAGATGCCCGCTCATGTCGCCGAAATATTCTTCCGCGAGACGCACCACCTGGGCATCATCGCTGAGCGACGGCAATACATCGATGAAGCGGAACAGCTGGGCCTTGAAGGCGGGATCTTTCATGGCCAGGTTGATCGCCGCCTGCGACCACCAACGGGAATCAAACAGACCGGGCGACAGTCCGCTGGAACGGCGGGCCAGATCCTCACCGATGGCGCGAATACGGGGTTCGAGCAGGGCAGGGTCCAGAGTCATGTGGTCCTCCAGGACGACGTGAAGAAACCTCCTCTGCAGTATACACCGCGCCGCAGGGCATGAATATTCGATCGCGATTGCCCGTATCGCACATACGAAAACTGGCGGATCATGGTTTATGAAGCCTTCCTTTCATCCGGCACCTTTCATGAGGTGGTAGTGCGGACAGGGTCAGTTCAGGGGATGGTCCAGGACACCTCGCTCGAGATGCCCGCGGAATCAGAAGGTTGGCCAGCTCACATCACCATCCCTGTTCCTGAGCCTTGCAACAGCCGACCACACTTCTCATCTTGAAAATCCGGCAACGGCTCCGTTACAGTGCGCCGTTTGCCTTCATCAATATCCTAAGTATGGCGGTGCACTGTGGCGATGAGCTGCGCACAGGTTCCGAAGGAGTACGATGGCCGACTCGTCCACACAATCCGTCTGCTGGGGCACCGTGGCCCTCTTCACCGCGCTGACGATCCTGACCTTCGCCGGGGTTCCGCTTTTCGCCTATTACTATGACTATACCGTCCTGGATTGGACGCTGCTCGCCATTCTCTACGTCGTCACCGGCATGGGCATCACGGTGGGATACCATCGCATGATCACCCATCGGAGCTTCGACAGCCATCTCTGGGTCAAGATCTGCCTGTTGGTCATGGGAGGATGGGCCGTGCAGAACTCGGCGCTTCTCTGGTGCGCCGACCATATCCGCCACCACGCCCATACGGATGAAGAAGCCGATCCGTACAACGCGAGCAAAGGATTTTGGCACAGTCACATAGGCTGGTTGTTTATCAATACACCGTACCGGGAAGACCGATTCGCAGCGAAATTACGTACCCACCCGGTGAATCTGTGGCAACACCGGTATTACTGGGTGATCGTGGCCTCGGGCCTGTTGTTGCCCTTCGCGGCCGGTTTTCTGAACGGCGGACTCATGAGCGGCCTCGGATGTTTCTTACTCGCCGGCGTGTTGCGGACGGTTTTGGTCTTGAACTCCACCTTTGCCATCAACTCCCTGTGCCACATGGTCGGCACCCAATCGCACGGCACGCAGGACAGCAGCCGGGATAGCTGGTTGATTTCGTTCATCAGCTTCGGCGAGGGGTACCACAATTATCATCATACTTATTCGCACGATTATCGGAACGGATCGAAATGGTACAATTTCGACCCGTCCAAATGGTTGAATCTATACGCTCTCGCTGCTCGGACTGACCTATAACCTCCATCGGGAACGCACGCTAAGCGGGTAGTGAAACAAGCCTGCCGGCTTTGTTCTCGCATGGCTCCGATCCGCAATGTGCCCTGCTGATGTGCCTCGGCTCTTCTCTCGTTGCATCTCGCGCAGAGCAGATTTTTGACCATCCTCTCAGCGTAGGCCTCTCGCATCGCTGATCTCTTTTGTCCAACCACGCGCTGCGCCGACTGACCCATTTCTTTTCGCCGCGGCGATAGCTTAATATGCGAGAAACCCACGTAATCCGATCGGACCAACGGGGGGAGGAGGCATTACTATGGCAGAAGAACCAGGCGGCGCACCGCACCAGGACGAAGCGGCCGCCCGACCCAATATTATTCCCGGAGTCAAACATGTCGTCGCCGTCAGCAGCGGCAAGGGCGGCGTTGGTAAATCCACGGTCTCGGTCAATCTCGCGGTCGCCCTTGCGCTCACCGGCGCCAAAGTCGGCTTGCTGGATGCCGATATCTACGGTCCCAACATCCCGATGATGATGGGGGTCGAGAAGACTCCCGAGCAGAAAGACGGCAAGATCGCGCCGGCGGAAAGCCACGGCGTCAAGCTGATCTCGATGGGATTTTTCGTGCCGGAAGACACGGCCGTTGTCTGGCGCGGCCCGATGGTGCACACGGCGATTCAGCAACTTTTCCGCGATGTGTTATGGGGCGAGTTGGATTATTTGCTGATCGACCTGCCTCCGGGCACGGGAGACGCGCAACTCACCCTGACGCAGCTCGTGCCGCTGTCCGGCGCCGTCACGGTGACCACGCCGCAGGAAGTGGCGTTGCACGATGTGCGCAAAGGCATGATGATGTTCCAGAAGGTGAACGTGCCGCTCCTCGGCATCGTGGGGAGAACATGAGCTTTTTCGTTTGCGGCCATTGCGGCGAACGGACGGAAATTTTCTCCCATGGCGGCGGAGAGCGGGCGGCGGAGAAACTCGGGATTCCATTCCTTGGACGGGTTCCCATCGATCCTGTCATTCGCGCCGGAGGCGATACCGGCAACCCGATCGTGGTCGCCAAACCCGATTCTCCGCAAGCGCAGGCCTTTCGCGACATCGCAGCCAAACTGGCCGCAGCCCTGCAAACGGGCGGCGTGTCGGCGACCAAGAGCCGCATCGAAAGTTTATTGGATAAAATCAAACGGCCGGCTGCCGATCGAAAGCCGGACTAGGACGAGTGACGTACTCAGGGAGGATGTATGGGCGAGTTGATCAGAATCGCAGGAACCGCCGATGTGAAGCCGGGAGCCGGCATGGTCGCGGAGGTGAACGGAAAAAGCCATTGCGGTCTTCAATGTGGACGGAGCCTTTTATGCCATCGATAACACCTGTGTGCATCGGGGCGGCCCGCTGGGCGAAGGTGATGTGGTAGGGGGACGTGGTCGCCTGCCCCTGGCACAACTGGGAGTTCAACGTGAAGACAGGCGCCTGCATCAATAACCCGTTGGCCAAGGTGACAGCTTATGAAGTCACGGTCGAGGGCACCGATATCAAAGTCCGGCTGTGATGCAGGAATGCGCCGCGCGCGACGTCGCCACAGCACAATCATGTTGACACCTTAGTGAATGGAGGATCCAATGGCGGACAATCAGCTGACCCCGAAACACATCGAGATCGCCGAAACCTTCGTGCGGCTCTATGTCTTTCTGACCCAGTACATCGACCGCTGCGAAGATGAAGCCGCGCGGAAGGAATACCCCGAAGCGGAACTCCAGAAACATCTGGGCGAGACCCGCGCCAAGATGGTGGACATCCTGAAGGTGAACCCCGTCGTGAGGGGCAAGGTTGAAAAGGAATGCGAACGCGTCCTTGCGCTCGGGAGCAAATGCCTGATGGGGGGAACGGAAAAGGTCGCCGCATTGGATGTGTTGGGTGCGGAACGCGTGATCCTCAAGAATAAGACCATTGCGCTCAGCGACCTGCTGGCCGTCTATCGCGCCTTGTAAGGCAATGCCGGAATCGGCTGGAGAGAAACACCAACTCGCCGGGTTCGACCCCAGGGAGCGCGGGTTCAATCGCCCCGTGGAGTTGGTGCGGACGGCCTCCGGCTATCAGGCGACGTTGCGGTATGAATCCACACAGGTGGTCACACCTGAAGCGCCGACCACGGCCGACGCGCTCCAGCACATGATCCGGATGTTACAGGAGCAGGGCTACACGCAATTGCGCAGCCAGCAGAGCTATCGCGACGGCTTGTATCTCGGCTCGCAGGAACTCTGGATCGAATATCCCGACCGGCAGCCGGAGCCGGAGGTCGGCCTGCTGGGCCTGATGAAGAAATGGCTGGGACGTTCACCAGGCTGATATCCCGCTGAGCCCGCTCTCGCAGATTGACACCTTCGGGCGCCGCGCCTATATTCAGTCCTGATCATGAGCGCTCCGCGGGGAGCGCCATCCTCATCCGCCCTCTGACCCCTTCGGGAAAATCCACGATGATCTGGCTGTACCTCTTGCCCTTCCTCGTTCTCCTCCACTCGAACCCGGTTGAAGCAAAGATTTACAGCTGCGAAGGCCCGAACGGCAGCACCATGCTGACAGATCAGCCGAAGGGCAAACGCGGGTGTACGGTCATCAAAACGCCATCACCTTCACCTCCAGGCGGATTCACGCCACCGGTTGAAGAGGCTCCGGCAGCTCTGCCGGAGCTTCAGCCCAACACGTTTGTCCCTTCTCAGCCGGTCTCGCCGATTCATCAACCGAATCCTCGCCAGCCCGGCTCGAACGATCAGCCCCAACCGCCAATCGGCTCACAGGCAGGAGGGGAGAAGGCCGCACCGGAAGCGCAACACTGCTCGCCACGCGTGAACCCGCTGAATCCCTTCGCCGGCATGAATTGTTCGCCCACGGCCGACGAAACGAAAAAACCGTAGCCCCTTCTCAACTGGTAGAATAGGTTCCGCCAGAACGACTCCTGTCTCACCATCCTTCACTCCAGCTATCAGGCACTCCACGTTCGTCGCTCACCTGCGCTTGAGACGCTGGTGGTTCTTCCGCACCATTGACATCGCGCCCCTCACGATGTAACCATTGGTTACACTCAAAGCAAGATACCATCATGCATCGCGACATTGTCTGTCTCCAGATTCCGTCGTTCGAGATCGTGCTCGCGCGGACTCATGAGGCTTCGTTGCGTCACCGACCGGTCGCCCTCGCGCCGATCCATACGCCGCGCGGCCTGGTCCGGGAAGTCTCGCAGGAGGCCATTGACGATGGCGTCCTGCCGGGCATGTCTGTCGAACTGGCCCGGCAATTGTGTCCACGCCTTCGTGTGATCCCGCCGGACTCGTCGAGAACCCAGGCGGCGCATCGCGCATTGCAACAGGCGATCATGCCCTTTGCGCCTGTGTGGGAATCAATCCAACCCGGTTCGCTCTTTCTGGACCTCACCGGCACACAACGGCTCTTCGGACGTCCCATAGATACGGCCGCCCGCCTGGAACGGGAACTGACGGGCAAATGGGGATGGCACAGCCAAATAGGGGTGGCCATGAACAAGCTGGTGTCGCACCTGGCGGCGACGACCTTGGAGAAGCCACCGCAGATGCGTTCGATCTATTCCGGCTCCGAGCAGGCATTTCTCGCGCCCTTGCCTGCCACACTGTTGCCGGGACTCAACCGGATGCAGGCCTCGCACATTCTCCACCGGTTGGACGATCTGAATCTGAGAACCTTAGGGTCCATCGCCGACGTGTCATTGGTTCAGCTGGAAGCGGTGCTCGGGACCGCTGCCGTCGTGCTGCATAACTGGGCCATGGGTGTTGATCATTCGCCCGTCCGTCCATCGGTCGAACAGCCGCTGATCGAACAATCGCTCACGCTCAATCCGGACGAAATCGACGATCAACTCATCCTGGGACGGCTGTCCCATCTCGTCGAACGGATGTGCGCCATCCTCCGGCAACAACGGCGTGTCTGCAGGCGCCTGTCCCTGGCGCTCCGCCACAGCGACCATGCCGAACGCATGGCCCAGCACATCTTGACGCAGGGCACCTACTGGGAGGCGGATCTCCAGCCCGTGCTCGCTCAGCTCTTTGCCCGATGTTTCCGGCGGCGGGTCAGGCTCCAGCGAATCATCGTGCGGGCCGATTGCCTGGAACCGCTTGCCGAGCAACTGCGGCTTTTCGACGAACCGGCCACGACAGTCCAGCCGGCGTCCCATCGAATCTCCCTTGTCCTCGATGCGATTCGCGCAAAATTCGGCGAACGGGCGATCGCGTGGGGAAAGGCCTTGCCATGACCACCGCGCCCTTCGTGCACCTGCACGTCCATTCGGACTATTCAGCCATGCGCGGCGTGTCGTCGCTGGAAACATTGTGCCGATCGGCGAAGCGGCAAGGACTCGACGCACTGGCCGTGACCGACACGAATGGCCTCTATGGAGCCATTCGATTTATCGAAGAGGCGCGGCATGAAGGCCTACGGCCGATCCTCGGCGCAGAATTGACGACCGATACCCACCGCGCCCTGCTATGGGCCAAAACTCCCGGCGGGTATGCCAACCTGTGCCGCCTGCTCTCCGAACGCCATTGCGAGCCGTCGTTCGCCTTCATCGAGGCCGTGGCGCGTTATCGCGACGGCTTGATCGTTGCGACCGACGACCAGGCCGCTCTCGAGGCGTGGTTGGCGGATGACCGACAGGACCTGTACGTTGAATTGACGCCGGGACCCGCCATGCAGAAGACGCTCGAGATCAGCCGTCGCCTCGGCGTGCCTTCCGTCGCCACCAACCGCGTATATTTTGCTCGAGCCGACGGCTTCGCGACCCATCGTCTCTTGCGCGCAATCGCGCTCAATCAGACGCTCTCCCGACTACCGCAAGCAGCCTGCTGCCACCCGCAGCAATGGCTTATGCCGCCGGAGCGGATGGCGGCGGCATTTCCCCATGTCCCGGAGGCGCTGGACAACAGCCTGCGCATCGCCGAGGCCTGTTACAGCGATTGGCATTTCGGCAACACGATCTTTCCCGCGTTTCGCGAACTCACCGACCATGACGCGTTCCTGACACTCAAAGACGAAACCTATGCCGGCGCGCAGGAACGATATGGCCTGCTCTCGGAGGAAGTCCGCGCACGCATCGAGAAGGAACTTGCCGTCATCCGCGCAAAACGCTTCGCGCATTACTTTCTGATCGTCAAAGAAATTCTGACGCAAGAGCCATTGACCTGCGGCCGCGGCTCGGTGGCCGCTTCGATCGTCTCCTATTGCCTCAAGATCACGCACGTGGATCCGATCAAACACCACTTGTTCTTCGAGCGGTTTTTGAATCCCGGGCGGAAAGATCCGCCCGACATCGACATCGATTTTCCCTGGGACAAACGCGATGGCGTCTTGAACTGGGTCTTCCAGCAATACGGCAAGCGCCAGGCGGCGATGGTGGCAAATCAGAACAGTCTGGGGTTTCGGGCGGCCATCCGCGAAACGGCCAAGGTCTATGGCATGCCGGCCGGCGAAATCGGCCCCATGTCCGCGCGGGTCTCTCGCCAGCAAGCGATCCTGACCTTCTCCCAGCCGCCGACCCCGGAGCAGTGGCTCAAGCGGCTCTCTCAGACCTTGCGGCTGAAGGCTCCGTGGCCCGAGATCCTCGAACAGGCGCTCCGGGCGCAGAACCATTTTCGTCATTTCTCGATGCATTGCGGAGGGGTCGTGATCGTGCCGGACGAAATCCGCCGCTACGTGCCGGTCGAGTTCACGGCCAAGGGGCTGCCGGTCATTCAATGGGAGAAGGATCAAGCAGAGGAGGCGGGCCTCGTCAAGATCGACCTCTTGGGCAACCGGTCGCTTGCAGTCATTCGCGACGCGCTCGAGGCCATTGCCCGCCATACCGGTCGTACGATCGAGTATGCCAGCTGGGATCCGCTGCACGATGACGCGACGCAGGACCTGATCCGGCGCGGTGACACGATCGGCTGCTTCTATGTCGAATCGCCGGCGACCCGCCTCCTGCTGAGAAAATTATGGAGCGGCATGCCGCCGGATCGCCTCGCTGTTGCGGACGTCTTCGAATATCTCGTCATGGTGTCGTCGCTCGTGCGGCCGGCGGCCATCACCTTCGTGCATGATTTCGTCCAGCGGGCCCATGGCCATCCGCATGATCCGCTGCATCCACTGATGGACGACATTCTGCAAGAAACCCACGGCATCATGGTCTATCAGGAAGACGTCACGAAGGTGGCCATGGCGCTCGCCGGCTTTTCCCTGGAAGATGCGGATCAGCTGCGCAAGGTCATCAGCAAGAAGCATAAGTCGCGGCAGTTGCGGGATTACTATCAGCAATTCTGCCGGGGCGCCGCCAAGAACGGGGCTTCGCCTGACACCATCGACAAAATCTGGACGATGATCATGAGCTTCGCGGGCTACAGTTTTTGCAAACCCCATTCGGCCAGCTATGCCCAGGTCTCGTTCAAATCCGCCTATCTGCGCGCCCACTATCCGGCGGAATTTATCGCATCCGTCATCAGCAACCAGGGCGGATTTTATTCGGCCTTCGCCTATGTCTCCGAAGCGCGCCGCATGGGACTCGCCATCCTGCCGCCAGACGTCAACGCCAGTGACTGGGCCTATCGCGGCGAAGGCGAGCGCTTGCGGATCGGCCTGATGCAGGTGAAGACGCTTCAGAAAGATCTCGGGGAACGTATCGTGAAGAATCGGACAGAAGCCGGGCCCTATCGCTCGTTCGAAGACTTCCGACGGCGTGTCAATCCTCACCCGACGCAGGCGCGCGCGCTGATCCGAGCCGGCTGCTGCGACTCCCTCGCCGGCGAATTGACGAGACCCGCCTTGCTCTGGCGACTGTATGCGGAGGAGCAATGCCACGCCGGACCGCTCCCGATCCCGGAGGACTATACGGACGCCCATAAACTGACCCATGAGATCGAGTCCCTCGGTTTTTTGGCAAGCCGCCATCCGTTGACGCTCTACCGCCATTCAATCGAGCGGCTGCAGCCCGTGCCGGCTGCGCACATGTATCGCCATGTCGGGCAACGAATTACGATGGTGGGCTGGCTGGTCACGGAAAAACCGGTGGAGACGCGCCGCGGACAGGCGATGGAATTTGTGACGCTCGAAGATACCACCGCCCTCTATGACGCCACGCTGTTTCCGAACGTCTATCGCCGCTGCCATCAGCTCCTGGCGGCCAACCGGGCCTATCTCGTGCGGGGGCTGGTGGAAGAAGTCTTCGACGTCGTGACGCTGACCGTCACCGAGCTGCAGCCGCTCGACGCTGAGCCGGTGCGCGAGCCTGCATGGAACGGCGCTCAGGACGCATGGTATGGTGAATCATGCGACGCGCCACCCCAACAGCCGCCGCCTTTCTCCCTTCCAAACTGACCCTCCCGGCGCTGCGGAATGCCGCGGCCTCCTGCACGGGCTGTGACCTCTATAAAAACGCCACACAAACGGTCTTCGGAGAAGGGCCTGCTCGCGCGACACTGCTACTCGTCGGGGAACAGCCTGGTGATCAGGAAGATGTGGCCGGCCATCCCTTTGTCGGACCTGCCGGCAGAGTGTTGGACAAGGCGCTGAAGGAAGCAGGCATTGCCCGCAACCAAGTCTATGTCACCAACGCCGTGAAACATTTCAAATGGGAGCCGCAAGGGAAACGCCGCAAGCATAAGAAACCATCCGCCGCCGAAGTGGCCGCCTGCCGCCCCTGGCTGGAAGCAGAAATTCAGGTGTTAGCTCCGCGCGCCGTTCTCTGTCTGGGTGTCACTGCGGCCCAATCGGTGTTCGGCAAAAGCGTGCGGTTACATGAGCTGCGCGGACGTCTTCTGAAGACGCCTATGGCTCAGGCTGTGTTTGTCACCACCCATCCCTCCGCCATTCTCCGAGGGCCGGATCCAGCGCAGCGAGAGGAGGACTACCGGCGTTTTGTCGAAGACCTGCGGCGCATTGCGGAATATCTTCACCAACCACCCGCTGGCGAGATGCTGAACAAACCTGCGTATCCCTCGCGCCAACGTTGAACAAACTGACACGCATGCATCGCTTGATTGACTCTCCTCCTGCCCCTTCATATAATGCCGAACCAATCGTTTAAGCTGATCTGACAAGCACTTATGGCTGTCTTCTCATCCGGGCTGTTCTCCCGTCGCACCCAAGATCTCCGAGCCGGTCTCCGGCACGCCTTTGCCCTGCGTGCCGACCAACCGGCCTTCACCACCGACGATCTCGCGCTCCTCGAACGGATTGCCGAGGCGATCGTGACACGCCGCATGGCGGCGCCGGCTATGCTGTTTCTCGAGTCAATGGGCCCCATGAATTTTCTCGGCAGCCAGGCGCTGCACTTCCTGGCTCCTCTCGTCGAATGTGTCTTCAGCAGCAGCGAACTCTCGCAGATCGCCCGCCTGCTGGAGCGGCGGGACTCCCTGCAACGCCTGACCGCGCTCATCGAAGCCAAGGCCGCAGCCTCCAAAGGAGCGCCGGCTCGATGACGGCAGCGCAGCAGTCTCCCGCGACATCGAACCCTGCGCATCCCTTGAACGTGATTGTCGCGACTGACTGCGGAAGCACGACCACCAAAGCCATCCTGATCGAGAAAGTCGGCAACGAATATCGCCAGACCTACCGCGGCGAAGCACCCACAACTGTGGAAGCTCCGTTCGAAGACGTGACCCGCGGCGTGCTCAACGCCATTGCGGAAATCGAAGAACTCTCGGGCCGGACCATCCTCGACGGCGACCACATCATCACTCCCAACCAGGCGGCGCAAGGCGACCCCAAACGCGGCGTGGATATTTACGTGTCCACCAGCAGCGCCGGCGGCGGTTTGCAGATGATGGTGACAGGGGTGGTGCAGAACATGACGGGAGAAAGCGCCCAGCGCGCCGCACTCGGTGCCGGCGCCATCGTCATCGATGTGCTGGCGTCCAACGACGGTCGGCTGCCCTACGAAAAGATCGAACGGATCCGCAGCATGCGGCCCGACATGATTCTCATGTCCGGCGGCACGGACGGCGGCGCGGTGACCCACGTGGTCGAAATGGCCGAGTACATCGCCGCAGCCGAACCCCGTCCGCGCTTCGGCAGCACCTATCGGCTGCCGCTCGTGTACGCGGGCAACAAGGATGCGCAGCCGCAGGTCAAAACGATTCTCGGCGAGAAGACGGCGCTCGAATTTGCCGACAACATCCGGCCCGTATTGGAGCGGGAAAATCTCGCACCGGCCCGCAATAAGATCCACGATCTGTTTCTCGAACACGTCATGCAACAGGCGCCAGGCTACAAGAAGCTCATCGAGATGGCCGGCGCGCCGATCATGCCGACGCCGGCCGCGGTCGGCGTCATCATGGAGACGATCGCCAAGCGCGAGGGCATCAACCTGATCGGCGTGGATATCGGCGGCGCGACGACCGATGTGTTCTCGGTCTTCGGCGGCCTCTTCAACCGCACGGTCAGCGCCAATCTCGGCATGTCGTACAGCATTTCGAACGTGCTGGCGGAAGCGGGGCTGGACAACATCATGCGCTGGGTGCCGTTCACCATCGACGAACAGACCCTCAGGAATCGCATTAAGAATAAAATGGTGCGCCCCACGACCATTCCGCAATCGCTCGACGAGCTGCAGATCGAACATGCCATCGCGCGCGAAGCGCTACGGCTGGCGTTGATTCACCATAAATCGCTGGCCACGGGGTTGAAGGGCGTTCAACAGGAACGCACCATCTCCGATGTGTTCGAGCAACGCACCTCCGGCAAGACCCTCATCGATTTGTTGAAGTTGGATTTGATCGTCGGGAGCGGCGGCATCCTGTCTCACGCGCCGCGCCGCATCCAGTCCATGTTGATGATGGTCGATGCCTACGAACCGCTGGGCGTCACGACGCTCTCGGTGGACAGCATTTTCATGATGCCGCATCTCGGGGTGCTCTCCACCGTCAACGAACAGGCGGCCACTGATGTCTTCGTCCGCGATTGCATGGTGTATCTCGGCACCTGCATTGCGCCGATCGGGCAGGGCAGGGACGGGGAGCGATGCGCCGACTACGAGGTCGCGCTGCCGGATGGACGCATCGAAAAGGGCACGCTGGCGTTCGGCGATCTCAAGTTATTCAGTCTGACCCGCGAGCAGCAGGCGACCGTGACGCTGCAGCCGACCAAACAGGTGGATCTCGGCGAGGGGCCGGGACAATCGTTCACGCGAACGGTGAAAGGCGGGGTTGCGGGTCTCATGCTGGACGGGCGCGGCCGTCCCTTGCAGTTGCCTACGGAGCAAGCGGCCCGCATCGCCATGCTGACCCGCTGGTACCAGGCAGTCGGATTGTATCCCGCTGCGTGAGTTGAAGTTGCCGGCATTTGTACGGCGAGGGGAATGAGCAACTGAGAACGACGCTGCAAGGCGTGTTCAGCAACCGATTATGGCGCATAGTTACACACCAGGACTCACCGTCACCGAACGGACGACCGTCCGCCGCAGGCGCATTCTGCCATTGCCGGGCGCCGTGTTGGTCCAGGTCGGCGACGCCGTGCAGGCCGACACAGCAGTGGCCCGCGCCGAGTTGCCGGGAAAGGTCGTCCCGCTCAACCTGGCCAATCAGCTCGGCATCGCGCCGGATGAGATCAACGACTACCTGGTCAAGAAAGAAAAAGACTCCGTCCAGAAAGACGACGTCCTTGCCGAGAACAAACCCTTCATCAAATGGTTCAAGACGGAAATTCGCTCCCCGATCACCGGCAAGGTGGAATCCGTCTCCACGATCACGGGACAGATCCTGTTACGGGAACCGCCGCGAGTGCTCGAGTTGCGCGGCTACATCGACGGCGTCATCGCCGAGGTGCATCCCGAACAGGGTGTGACCGTGGAAACCACCTGCAGCCTCGTGCAAGGCATCTTCGGCATAGGAGGGGAGACCAGCGGCGAACTGGTCATGGGCGTGAAGGCGCCGGATCAACCCCTCTTGCCGGAACAGCTCAACCCATCCATGAAGGGCAAGGTTGTGGTCGGAGGCGCGTTTCTTTCGGCGGCCACCATGGCACGCGCGAGAGAGCTCGGGATCGTCGGCCTGGTCGTCGGGGGCATCCACGACAAGGATCTGCGTGCGCTGCTCGGCTATGATCTGGGGGTTGCGATCACCGGCACGGAGCAGGTCGGGTTCACGTTGATTCTGACGGAAGGGTTCGGCACGATTCCGATGGCACCCAAAACCTTTGCCCTGCTCTCCGCCCATGCGGGGCAGAAGGCGTCGATCTCAGGAGCCACGCAGATCCGCGCCGGCGTGATCCGCCCCGAAATCATCATTCCGCGCAGCGGCCCGGCTGCAGTCGCGAAGGTGGCGCAGGCCGAACGGGAAGGCATTCAACTCGGCGATCCGGTCCGCATCATCCGCGATCCGCTGTTCGGAAAGATTGGCGCTGTTTCAGGCCTCCCGTCGGAGCTGCGTGCCATTCCAACCGAAAGCGAAGTCAGGGTGCTTGAAGTCCGATTCCCGGATGGGACCACAACCGTGGTTCCGCGCGCCAACATCGAAGTGATCGAAGGAGCCTGACCCGCGTGCTACGCCGCGTCCTCATCCTGGCCTTCATCATCTGCCTGCCGGCGCTCATGCCGCCGTTGACTTCAGCGCAGACCATGCCGCAACAGCTTCGCGTGATCGATACCCCCAGCGACGGAGGCGGGAGCCTGACGGTACTCTGGGCTCCCTCGACAGCCGACAGTGCCAGCGCCAAATATCAAATCCTCGTCCATGAAGGCGGTCTTCCCCAAGACCCCACGGCGTGGAAGGTCGTCGCAGAATTCCCCGCCAATACGCGCTACGTGCGCGAAGGCAAGTCGGCCTGGTGGACGAGATCCGGTGATCCGAATGATCACCTCTTTCTGATCAAAAATGGCAAAGGCCTCGAGGTGAAATCGGGGCAGCCCTATGCGGTGACCGTCGCGTTGGTCAGCGGGCAGGAACGGTTGATTGCGCCGCCGGTCGTCGCCACTGCGGAACCGAACTGGATGAACTGGAACCAGGTGAACAACCTCGTGTTGGCGTTGATGTTCGGCGCGATCGTGTTTTACGCCATCAACCTGGCCAAGCGAAAAGACATCTTCCTCCGCCGCATTCCCGGTTTGGATGCCGTGGATGAAGCCATCGGGCGGGCGACGGAATTGGGGAAGCCGGTGCTGTACATGACCGGCGCGCATGACATGAACGATCCCTCCACGATTGCCGCCGCCGTGATCCTGGGGCGCGTCGCCAAGAAAGCCGCCTCCTACGAAACCCAATCTGCTGGTGTCGCATCGGGAACCGATCACGATGGCGGTCTGCCAGGAGATCACGAAGCAAGCCTATATGGAGGCCGGGAAACCGGATTTCTTCAAGGACGACGCGAACTTTTTCATTACTAGCGACCAATTCAGCTACACGGCAGCCGTTGACGGCATCATGCTCCGGCGGAAACCGGCGGCGGACTTTTTCATGGGGTTATACTTTGCCGAATCGCTCCTCCGGACCGAAACCGGCGCGAGCACGGGGGCCATTCAAATTGCCGGCACCGACTCGGACCACCAGTTGCCGTTCTTCGTGACCACCTGTGACTACACCCTGATCGGCGAGGAACTCTATGCCGCCAGCGCCTACCTCTCGAAGGAACCGATTCAGATCGGCACGCTGCGCGGGCAGGACCTCGGCAAGGCCTTCATTCTGAGCGTCATCGGGATCGGGACGCTGCTGGCCACAGCCGCCGTGCTTACGGGAATGGCTGGGCTCAACCCCTGCTGGACCTGTTTAAGGATCTCAAATGATTTTCCTTCGCCGACAACTGCCGCTGCTCATCACCATGATTACGGGACTGGTCATGGCGGCCCAATACTACGTGCCGCATCCGGCCTCCGAACAACTGCTCACCACCGTCACCAAGTGGCTGCAGATCATCGGCGGCTTCGCGCTCGTCCTCGGCATTACCAGCCTCTTTCACGTACATGCCGCCAAGATCCGCCGGAAGGAAGCGGGATGGGCCTATAGCCTGGTGCTCTATGTCGGCATGCTCGGCACGATCATCGTGGGACTCTGGAATCACGGCAAGGAAAGTATCGATGGAGTGTTGACCACGTTCGGCTGGGTCTATTCCTATACGCTCGTGCCGCTGCAGGGCACCATGTTCGCCATCCTGGCCTTCTTCATCGCCTCTGCCGCGTACCGATCGTTCCGCGCGCGAAGCCGTGAGGCCGCCGTGCTGTTGGTGGCCGCCGTCATTGTGATGATGGGACGGGTGCCGCTCGGCGAATACATCCTGCCGCTCAGTGGCGACCTGTCGAGTTGGATTCTGAATGTGCTGAACGCCTCCGTGCGGCGAGCCATTCTGATCGGCGTGAGCTTAGGCGCTGTCGCGCTCTCGTTCAAAATCATTTTCGGCGTGGAACGTTCTTGTACCCTTGGGGGTAGGCAAGGAATGACCTTCGCCGAGCGCATGTTGCGCATCGACCGGCGGATCATCTTTTTGGTCATCGGCCTTTGCACACTCGTGCCGTTGCTCTTCCCGGTCGGATTGCCCATCAAGATTTCGTCCGAAGTACGCGGCGTCTACGACTACATCGAAGGGCTGCCCGAAGGGTCGGTCTTTTTGTTGTCCCTGGATTTCGACCCTGCCTCCAAACCGGAACTCTATCCGCAAGCCATCGCAATTCTGCGTCACGCGTTCAAGAAAAATCTCCGCGTCGTGGCCATGACGCTCTGGGTGTCCGGCACCGGCCTGGCCGACCAAATCCTCACGCAGACGGCCAAGGAAGCGGGGAAGGAGAACGGGAAGGACTACGTCTTCCTGGGATGGAGTCCCGGCGGCAGCGCCGTGATTCTCAATATGGGGCAGGACCTCTACAACGCCTTTCCTGCCGACTACGGAGGGAAAGCCACCAAAGGCCTGCCGGTGTTGGCCGGCGTGCAGAACCTGCGCGACGTCACCTATGCGGTCAGCCTGGGAGCGGGAAATCCCGGCGTCGAAGCCTGGTACGTGTTCGGCAAGGACAAATATAAGTTCGAACTCGGCGGCGGCTGCACGGGCGTCATCGCACCTGGCCTCTATCCATTGTTACGCAGCGGGCAGATCAACGGCTTGATCGGCGGCCTGCGCGGAGCGGCGGAATATGAAACCTTGATCGGTCAAAGGGGAAAGCGGTCGCCGGCATGGATGCTCAGTCGGCGACGCATTTGGCCATCATCGTGCTCGTCGCCATCTGCAACATCTTTTACTTCTCCTTACGGCGGCAACAGCGCCGGCAGGACGGGATGGGGTCCTAGGCGCTATGGAACTGTCGTTCGGTGTCATACTCGGCGCTTGGATCGCCACAGGCTTGACCCTCTTCATCCTGTCGTTCCTGTATGAGGACAATCCGCTCTTCAAGCTCGCCGAACATCTCTATGTCGGCGTCTCGCTCGGCTATACGATCGTCAAAACCTATGACACCGTCATCATGACCCTGATCGTCCGGCCGATCCTCGACAAGGGGGAATGGTCGCTGCTGATTCCGGTCGGCATCGGGATGCTCATGCTCACCCGGTATGTCCCGAAGGCGGCCTGGCTGTCGCGCTATGCCTTCGCGTTCATCGTCGGCGTGGGAGCGGGGTTAGCGATTCCGCGCACGATCTCGTCCTTCATTTTGAAACAGATCGAGGATACCGTGCGGCCGCTCCTGGGTATCGCGCCCGGCGGAGGCGTCACCTTCGACTATTCGCTGCTTAACCCCGCCAGCCATCTAAACGGCATCATCATCCTGATCGGCGTCGTATCCGTGCTGTTTTATCTTTTTCTTTTCCGTGGAACATTCCGGACCCGGCAAAGCCGTCGCGCGCGCCGGTATTCTGTTCCTGATGATTTCATTCGGCGCGGCCTTCGGTTATACCGTGATGGCCCGCATGTCGCTCCTGATCGGCCGGCTGACCGACCTGATCGAGTTCTCCGATGCCTCTTATGGGCGGCCCACTCTCTGGCTGGTGCTCCTGACCGTCGCCACCCTCATAGCCCTCAGCCGACGCGGGCAGCACCCATCCGCCGAATCAGTAATCCATCGTCCGTCGGCACCACGCTGTCCCTATCCCAGAAATGATCCACGCGCAGTTGATCATTCCTCGAGACGCAATAGGTGTCACCCTTCACGTATGACGCTTCCCGACTAATCAGCACCGCTTGCAGGATGCGCAAAAAGGCCTTCCGGCAAGGCCGTAGCAAATGAAGAGTTGAGGCGTACCCTCAGCGGTACGTTGAAACTTTGAATGACGCGAGAACGCTGCTGGAAGGCGTTTTTCCGCATCCTGCTTAGGCTGTTGCGCCTGAGAAGTTTGCTCCGTTACAATGCGCCTCACTATGGAATCAACACCGACCATGACGTCCAAAGATCCCAAGCAGTATCCGCTGCTGCGCAATCTGCAATTTTCACCGATCAAGGAAGGGGAGGAGCAGTTCATCGTGCTCTGGGACCCCACCGGATTGAGCAAGGAGCGCCTGGTCCTGCCGTTGAATTATTTCTTCATCGTGCAGCACCTCGACAGGGGAGCACAGCGTGCAGGACATCGGGGCCATTTATCTGAAGCGCTTTGGCGAATTCCTCATGCCGAATAAGGTCGAGCAGTTACTGGCCGATCTGGACACCAAACTGTTCCTGGAAGGGGAGCGCACTGAGCAGGCCAAGCAGCAGGCATTGGACGCCTATCGCCAGGCGCCCTCCCGTTCACCGCAATTTGCTGGCCGCAGTTATGAAGCCGACCCCTCCAAGTTGCGCGCCCAGATCAACGGCTTTTTCGTGTCAAAAGAAGGGCCAGAGGTGAAGGCCTCCGAGCACAAGGGCAAACTCATCAAGGCGCTCGTTGCGCCTACTTACGAGATGAAACAAGCCGGACCAATCTATGCCTGGGCCTATAAGGAATTGCAGGACGCCCAGAAGCCGGATCTCTACGTCCTGATCGGCACCGCCCACTCCGGGCTCGAACACCCGGTGGCCGTAACCGACAAAGATTTTCAAACACCATTGGGGCTCGTCAAGGTCGACCGCGCGGTTACCGACCGCCTGCGCGAACAGATCCCCGCCGCTTTCACCGACGAATTGGCACATCACAATGAACATGCATTGGAATTTCAGTTGCCGTTCCTGCAAGAGACTCTCGGCCAAGACCAGGCGTATACGATTGTTCCGATCCTCACGGCGTTTTCTGCGGACAGTTTGCGCGATCCGGAGATCCGGGAGCAGGTCGAGACGTTTCTTCAGGCCTTAAAAGAAGCGCTCGCCGCCACCGGCAAGACCTACTGCGTCGTGGTCGGCGCGGAACTCGCCCACATCGGCATGCGCTACGGCGACTCGGCCCCGCCGACGGACTTCTCCTTCCATCGCTGTATGCAGACGGATCTCGAGATGTTGAAGCATGTCGAGAATCGTGACCCGGAAGAATTCGCCAAATTCATTCAAAAGGAAAACGATCAGCGCCGCATTTCCGGCTTCTCGCCGATTTACTCGCTGCTGCGGTTGATTCAGGCGGAAACAGGGCAGGTACTGCGGTACGATCGCGGGATCACGGATCAGTATAATTCGACCGTGACCTACGCCAGCATGGCCTTCTTCTAAGGCAGGTTGCTGAAACAGGCCCCCAGCTTCGTTCTCCCCTCGAAAACCATCCTCAACGTAGACTCTCAGTGCACATCTGTCCGCCCATCTTTCACCTCTTCATGCTTTCGCACTCCGTAGGGTATGGCATAGGAGGGTCAAAAAGTCCGCCCAGCGCGGCCGCAGCGAGCGAAGAGACGAGGCGTACCCTTGCGGTACGTCGAGGATCGAAGCGATGCGAGAACAAAGCTGGGAGGCTTTTTCACCCTCCTGCTAGTAGATGGGAACGCCGCCGGCCGGATCGGTATATCTGGTCGGCGTGGTGTAGCGGTCCCAGGTCGTGACGGCGCCCTGTTCGAAGTAGACACGAAAGGCACTGGTGATGCAGGCGTTGCGTCCGATCGGAGGATAAAGCCAGACCCTGACTGTGCGCCCCTCATCCACCACGTCCTTCTTGCACACCGGTGAGCCAAGCGCGAGGTACACCTGATCTTCCGTCATGCCGCGAAGGATGTTGCCCTTATCAATCGCCCAGCGCACGCTCTCGGGGTACGAAGGATAGTGGTCCGTCATGAGGCGTTGTCGTTGGCCGTCGCAGGCGGACAGAAAGATGGTGAGCAGCAAAAGGCAGGAACAGAGGCTGTGGGTCGGCAACCTACCGGGCAAGGAGATGGGTATCGTCACGATGGATCAAACCGATTGGAAAACTCGTCGACGAGGGCTCACAGCAGGTTCCGCACGCGGCTACTCCTTCACCGTGATCTTCATACGAATCGGATCCAGCGGGTTGTCGCGTTCGTCGCACGGCATCTTCGCAATCATGTCGATGACCTCGATACCTCGGATGATCTCGCCGAAAATCGAATAGCGTCGATCGAGGCCACCATTGTCCTGCAGGGAGATAAAAAACTGTGAGCCGTTGTCGTTGAAATCGCGCGTGCTGTTGCCGTCGCGTGGCATCTTCGCCATCGAAATCGCCCCGCGCTTATGAGGCCGGTCGTTCGGGTTCAGGGTTGAGAAAATAGCCGGGGCCTCCGGTGCCGTGCAGCAGGCGATCCGGCGTTTTGCTCAACGGGTCGCCGCCTTGAATGATGAAGCCCGGCACCACCCGATGAAACGTGGTGTCGTCATAAAAGCCCATCTTGGCCAGGTTGATGAAGTTCTCGACATGGCGCGGGGCATCGTCCGGGTAAAAACGGATCCGGATCTCACCGAAGGGTGTGCTGATCGTGGCACGGGGATCTTTTTTCTGAAATTGCATGGTCATGGGGCAAATGTAACAGGCCGGCGATTCCATCGGCAAGGGCGGACTGCGTGATTTCTCCCGATGAACGGCGTATTCTGTCGCCGCAATCATCCGGCCGGCGGGACGCGTCCAATAAGACGGCTGCGGGAGACCTGAGCCGCCACAACGTCGGCAGGCTGGTCAGAATGGCGGTCCGGCAGAGGCCGCAGGAAGATTGGCGACTGAGGAGGTACATACCAAACTTCGTTTGATCCGTTCGCCGCTTGAAATGCACTTGGCGAACGAATAAACCCCTCCAGCAGTCTCGTTCTTTTGCGGTACGTCGCAGGAAACGACCAACCGGGAGCGCCGCCGGCAGTTAGCCTCAACAATCTGCAAGAGGAGATGTTATGCCCGAGCAAGCCGTGCTCAACGTCGATCTGGCTGATGTGTGGAAAGAGCGGGGCCGTAAAAATTGCATCCGCACGATCGCCTGGGGCGACGAAATCACGGTGGTCAAGCAAGCCGCCACGTATCTCGAAGTCACCATCACGTTCTTTCGTGAAAAGCCCGACGGCAGCATCCTTCCCGAATCCATCACCGGCTACATCGAACCGACCAAATCCTCAGGCATCAAGGTGACCGATCTGGTCCGCCCCGCCGCGGACAATAAAGTTTTGAAGGTCAACTTCGTCGATGTCCAACAGGGCGACGGGATGGTCATCGAATCGCCGGACGGCAAAGTCATCCTCATCGACGGAGGCGACAACCAGATGTTCGCGCGCTACCTGGCCGGGCGATTCCGCAACACCAGCGCCCAACAGCCGAAGACGATCGACTGCGTTATCGTCACCCACGGCGACGCGGATCACTTCTCCGGCCTCAGTGAAATCCTCAAATCCGAAACGAACAAGGTCAAACGCAAACAGCTCTTCATGCAACCGCAGCGCGTCTACCACAACGGCCTCGTCAAACGGCCGACCAGAATGAACAACAAAGCGGTGCCGGACACACAACTCCTCGGACCGACCAAGACGGTGGACGGACAGCTCTACCTGACGGGCCTGGAAGAGAATCTACTCGACGTGGACGACAAACAAATGAACGAGCCGTTCAGGGAATGGAAACAGACCCTCGCGACCTACAACAGCCGCAGCCCGGTCAGCTTCCGGCGCCTCCAACTGGGCGATAATCAGGCCTTCGACTTTTTCAACCGGGAAGGCCTGCGCATCGACGTATTGGGCCCGATCACGAAAGACATAGGTGGACAACCGGCGCTGCGCTTTCTCGGCGAGCCACCTAAGGGACCGCGCATCGGCCATGATTCGCTCAACGACAGTGACGAAGGGTTCACCGGCCATTCCGCCTCCCACACCATCAACGGCCATTCCATCGTGTTGCGTCTGAGCTACGGCGGATTCAGCTTTCTGTTCTCAGGCGACCTGAACGACGAGGCCAGCCGCTTTCTCGCCCGCGAACACAATAAAGGCACCCTCAATCTGCGATCGGAAGTCTTCAAGGTGCCGCACCACGGATCGGCCGATTTTTCCGGCGCCTTTATTCAGTCGGTCTCGCCCATCGTCAGCGTGGTCTCCTGCGGCGACGAAAGCGCGCGCAAAGAATACATACATCCACGCGCCACGCTCATGGGCGCGCTGGGCAAGTGGTCGCGCGTGCCGGAGCCGCTCATCTTCGCCACCGAACTGGTAGCGTTTTTCGCAACCGAAGGCCCGTGTCGATTGCAAGACGATAAGGCCGCAAAAAAACGCGGCCCCTTCTTCGGCTTCAGCCGCACCGCCTATGGCCTCGTCAAAACCCGCACCGACGGGCATCGGTTTTTTGTCTACACCGACAGCGGCAACCTGCAGATGAAAGAAGCCTACGCCTACCAGCTGGATAGTTCAGGCGTGCCGCAACCGGCGGAAGTGAATCGGGCGTGAGCAGTGGCTTACGTAGATTGCGGTTAACCGACTAGAATTCAGAGCAATAAGAGGTCCGGAACATTGTAACGACAATTCAGCAGAGTACAGATAAACGTAGTTTGTTCTAAGACGTCGTACAGGTAGTCCCATGTTCGCAAGTAAGCATCCGGGCGAGGGTGGCAACCCGCTGTGCATAGACGGCCGCTCACTTCTCCAGCACACAGCCCTCCGCATAGCGCAATCACTGCTGCGACCAACAGCGATACCGTCCAGCCCCAGTAATCGGCCAATAAGGGCGTGAGGCTAGCGAACGCACACTGCCCAGATTGTCCCCTTGTGCTTCAGGGTTAGGTACCTGTAGCCAAGGATCTCATAACCACCCCCGCCCCTTTCTTCTGATTCGCACACCTGCTATGAAGTGCCATTATGGCAACCCCGAAGCTCTTCGAACCAATACAGATCGGTGGGCTCACGCTGAGTAACCGGATCGTCATTGCGCCGATGTGCCAGTATTCAGCGGTCAACGGGCAGATGACCGACTGGCACCTGATTCATCTGGGCCACCTCGCCCTCTCCGGAGCGGCGGCGTTGACCATAGAGGCAACCGCCGTAGAGCCTGAGGGACGCATCACCTATGCCGACACCGGGCTATGGAACGATGCCACTGAAGCGGCCATGGCGCGCACGCTCGAAAGCGTCCGCCGCTGGTCGGATATCCCGGTCGTGATCCAGCTGGCCCATGCAGGCCGAAAGGCGTCGACGAAAGTCCCATGGGAAGGAGGGGAACAGTTTCCTCCCGATCACAAACATGGTTGGCAGACAGTGGCGCCGTCGCCGATCCCGTTTGCAAGCGGCGAGCATCCGCCGAAAGCGTTGGATCGAACCGGTCTGGAACATATACGCGAATCGTTCGCCGCTTCGGCCCGGCGCGCCGCTCGGCTTGGCCTCGACGGAGTGCAGATTCACGTCGCCCACGGGTACCTGCTGCACGAGTTCCTGTCGCCGCTCTCGAACCACCGGGAAGACGAGTACGGCGGGTGCCTCGAACACCGCATGCGGTTTCCGCTCGAAGTGTTCGATGCCGTCCGTGCCGCATTTCGGTCTGATCGGCCGGTGACGGTTCGTGTGTCCGGCACCGACTGGGTTGAAGGCGGCTGGGACATCGAGCAGACCATTGTGTTCGCCAAGGCCCTGAAGGCACGCGGATGCGCGGCGATACATATCAGTAGCGGCGGACTCGATCCGCGCCAGCAGATTCCCGTGGGCCCCGGCTACCAGGTCCCGCTCGCCCGTGCGGTCAAACAGGCGGTTTCGATGCCGGTGATTGCCGTCGGTCTCATCACCGACTACGACCAAGCCGAAGGGATCGTCAGCAGAGGCGATGCGGACATGATCGCCCTCGCGCGAGCCATCCTCTACGATCCGCGCTGGCCTTGGCACGCGGCAGCTCATCTGGGCGGTCAAGTGAAGGCGCCGAAACAGTATTGGCGCAGTCAGCCGGGTCGCTATCGGAATCTATTCTTCAAGAAACACGAGGAAGCGAAATAGCAGGTGCGGGGGCAGCATTTGAGGGGATACTCACTCACTCAATTCCTCCGTTGGATCAACTTTTATCCACATGAGCCCGCCGCAGAGCGCAATCACCGCGGCGACCAGCAATGATGCCGTCCAGCCCCAATGATCGGCGAGCCATGGTGTGAGGCTCGGCGAAATCACGCCGCCTACGTTGGCTCCCGTGTTCATTACCCCGGATAGAGTTCCGGCATGGGTCTTAGATAGATCCGTCGTCACGCTCCAATAGGCGCCGACCGTAAAGTAGAGCCACCCGGCACCCAGCGACAGGCAGAGGATCGCCATGGACTGAGACTCCACCCACGCACCGAGTGCGATCAATCCGCCGGCCAAGGCCATGCCAAGCATGCCGATGGAGAGCCGGGCCTTGCGCAATCCGAGCGTCGGCACGAGCTTGTCCGTGACAAGTCCCCCGAGCGGACAGAACAGGAGGATGGCGAGGAACGGTCCTGCCGCCAGCCAGCCGCCGCGCAGGAGATCGATCCCGCGCACGTTGACCAGATAGAGATAAAACCAGCTCATGTAGATATAGGCGACGTAGCCGAGGCAGGTATAACTCGCGACGAGCCACCAGAGCGACCGGGAGCGGACGATCTTCCGCCAGGGGACCGAAGTCGGGACCGTTTCTGACTTCGCCACTGCACCGCTCCGCCCGTCCCGCGAGAGGAACACCCACAACAAGGCCACCACCAGACCGATCAGGGCCGAGAGGTAAAACACCGATTGCCAGTGATAGTTCACCATGACCCAGGAGGCCAGGGGAGGCGTGATGGCCGCACCGATGCCGATGCCACCGATGGCAATGCCGATCCCGAGCCCGCGCTGTCCCGGCGGCATCCAGTCGGCCACCGCGCGGTTGAAATTCGGCAGGGCAACCGATTCGCCGACCCCGAGCAGGAATCGCACAATGACCAGCGCCCCGACAGTGCCGACCAGACCGGCTAACGGCAGGGTGGCCACCACGGCGGTCAACACCGTCCAGAGCGACCACCAGACCAACGCGCAGGCCAGTACCACACGTGCCCCCCAACGATCACCCAGGCGTCCGCCGGGAATCTGGCAGAGCGCGTAGCCGAAGACGAACGCCGAGAAGACATAGCCCATGTCCTGATCGGTAATGCCGTAGGCCGGCATCATCTGCCGGGCCGTGACGGAAATGTTGACCCGGTCCATGTAGGTGACCGCGCTGATCGCGAACAACAGGGCCAGAATGCCCCAGCGTGGTCGTGCCGCAGTTGTGTCGAGCCGCACCCGTGAATCTCCCGGTATCCCGCCGCTCGGCGGCCGGCGCATTATAGCCCCGTCCAGGCAGGACTGAAATGTGAAAGGCGGGGCACACCCGTTTCACCTGTACCATTCACGGTTCACGCCTCCGAAGCACGCCTGTGTATGGATTTCCCGCGTACGCATCCAGTACACTGCGATCTTGCTCTACTTAGAGGAGGGTCAGTGAGGGTTCGTCCCCGCACGGTGGTGTTGTCGCTGCTCGGCCTGGTGGTCGCGGGGGTACTGCTTCTCTTCTATTCGCGCGAACTGTTCGGCGTTGACATCCTCAAGAACTTCTTCCTTCAGCAACTCGAAACCAGCCTTCGCCGTAAAATCGAAGTCGATCGCATCAAACTCGTCGTGCTGCCCAGCATTCGCCTGGAGCTCACCAACGTCGGCATTTACGGCCACGATGACCCGACGCACGTGGTCTTCTCCGCCAAAGAGATCGATATCGTCCTGCGCCTGCTGCCGCTGCTGAAAAAACAGGTCGTCGCGAAGCGCATTTTTCTCAGCGAACCGACCGTGACCCTCATTCGCAACCGCTCGGGCCATTGGAATGTGCTGGCCGGCATGCCCTCCGCGGCGAAGGACGAATCGGCCTATCAGATGTTCAGCCGGCTGCTGCAGATCCGTGAAGCCACCATTCAAAAGGGACACATCACGGTGACGGATGAGGCGCGGCCGGACGGCATCCGGACGACGACGCTCGAGACGGTCGAGATGGCGCTGAAGGTCTATCCGGGAAAAGCAGAGGGAGATCTGCATGTTTCCGCCGCGCTGCCGGCGAATGGCGCGCCCTCTTCCTTCTCTCTAACCGGCACGATCGGATTGAGCGAATCCTCTTCGACGCTTGCGGCTGAGGAACCCTATTCCGTCCGCCCGGCCTTCCAATTTGAAGGCGAGATCGAAACCACGAACCTTCGCCTGCGGGAAGCGGCCGACTTCTTCGGACCAAGGCCGGTTCCTTCACAGCTGCAAGGAGGCGCCAGTCTCCAAAGCCGCATCCGGGTTGCGCCGGGTGTGGCCGGCTATGATGTGGTGCTCACCGAGATTGCGGCCAACGTGGATGAACTGGCGGTGACGGGGAAAGCCAATCTGGCCGGACTGCTGACTTCCCAGCCGACGTTTTCCATTACCTTCGCGGCACCTTCCATCGATCTACGGTCGCTCTTCACGAGGATTCCCGCGCAATGGATTCATGCTCAACTGCCTGCCATCGTCGAGCAGCGCCAATTAGGCGGCACGGTCGAAATTCTTTCCGCCACACTGACGGGCGCCACCGCGCCCAGCCCGCAGCTGTCCTTGACGGGTGATTTCCGCATCGACAAGGGTATGGCCCTGATCGGCAATGATCGTGTGCCGACGCAGAACCTGGCCGCGACCGTTTCGGTGGAGCCGGGACGTATCCGGGTCGGTAAGGTGACGGGCGCCTACGGCTCACTGCTGATCACCGATGGCAAGGCCCTGGTGTCCTTCCTGGAAGACGGTCCCTGGATGGAACTGGATGTAAGCGGCGACATGAGCGCCGCCGACCTGGTGAAGTTTCTCACCAAGACCATTCGAGCCGATAAGCTCACGTCGCTGCTCGCGCAGTCGCGCGAAATCGAAGGCCAGACCCATCCGACGTTCCGGCTGGTCGGTCCGCTGGACAAACCCGAGGGCATTACGTTCGCGGGCGGGGAGGTGCTGGCCGAACAGGTCAGCCTCATGAATCCCTCGCTGCCACAACGTCTCACCGCCATGCGCGGCCGTATCATCTTCTCGCAAACCGGCGGCGCGCAGTTCGATCAAGTCACGGCCAACGTGGGGGAAGCGCAACTGCAATTCAACGGAATGATCAGCGGAGGCACGCCGAGCCTGTTTCAGGATTTCGTCATCCGCGCCAAGGGCAGCGCCTCCCAGCTGCGGCAGATGGTGTCGGCAGGAACCTTTCCCGACGACCTGCTCTACGGCATGGTCAATGCCAGGGTACAGCTCTCAGGGCCGTCCGGCGCGCCGCATTTGCGCGGAGAGATCGGCCTGAATGAAGCCAAACTGGTGCTTCCGACGTTGGGCGAAAAACCGTTGGGCTCGCCGGCCTCTCTGGAACTGGATGCCGACGTCAGCAAAGGCATCGGCCTCGTGATTTCGCGGCTGGAACTGGTCGTGCCCCCCTTGCGGCTGCCGTTGAAGGGCCGCATCACCCTCGGCGATCAGTTTTCCATCGACGCGTCGCTCGCCACAGGGACGGTTTCAGTCTCCAGCCTTCCAGACTGGGTCTATCGCAGCGGGTTCGAAGCCGGCAATCTCGAAGTCTCCATGGACGTGAAGGGCTCGGATGCCGAGTGGAAAAACTGGCGCGCCGGCGGCTGGCTCGCGCTGACCAATGGCCTGATGACGCTCAAGGGCGTGGACGGCGCGGTGGAAGACATCTACCTGCGGTTGAAGTTCTCCAAAAACATCGCCGACATCAAACAACTCTCGTTCCGCATCAAAGACAGCGATGTGAGCCTGTCCGGTGCCCTGAAGAATTGGACGACCAAACCGGTGATCGCGGTCAAGATCGAATCGGCGCAAATGGACCTGGATCTGCTCATCCCGAAAGGTCATCGCTCGCCGATCCGGGAATTCCTGGAAACGCTGGCCTCAACGAGTCAGGTCAGCGCGACTGCCACCATTGAAAAGGGCCTCTACAAACATTTGCGCTTCGGCGGGTTGTCGGGCCGGCTGACCATTCAAGACGGCATGTTGGATCTCGATCGTGTCGTCGCGCAATCGGGGACCGGGCATGCGGCAGGGCGGATGGTCGTGCGTCTTCCAAAAGGAGAACCGGCCGAAACTGAAACCTCGGTCCGTATGACGGGCATTCCCGCCGAGGCGTTGTTGCAGTTGCTGGGCGCGCATGATCAGTCCATGACGGGCGACATGAAACTCACCGGCGCGCTGCGCGGGCATGGACGCAATCCTCATGGCGTATTACCCACGCTCAACGGCAAGGTGGAAATGGTCCTGCAGGACGGACGCATTCTCAAAACGGAGAAACGCGCCATCTGGAAAATCCTCTCCATCCTGAATCTCCCCGCCGTGCTGCAAGGGAAAGTGGACCTGGAAAAAGAAGGCCTGCAGTACAATCGCGCGAGCGCCACGTTCACGGTGCAAAACGGGCTTATCAAAACACAAAACATCATCCTGGACAGCGCGGTGCTGAAAATTTCTGCCGTCGGCACCTACGACATGCCGACCGATCAACTGGACATGATTTGGGCCGTGAGCCCGTTCGGCTCCTACTCGCAGTTTTTGAAATCGATCCCGCTCTTCGGGCGGTTGGTGGCGGGCGATCGCAAGGGCCTGGCTACGGCCCTCTTCGAGGTGAAGGGGTCGATCGACGATCCGCAGGTGACCTACATGCCGATGAAGTCTTTCGCCACCGGGCTGACCGGCGTGGCGCAGCTCGCCTTCGACCTGCTGAAGAATACGGTCATGCTGCCGATCGACATTCTCACGCCGCAGGAGGAGAAGGAGCCGTTGTTCGATCCGTCATTGGAGATCCAAACACCCCCTTCCGCGCCGCCGCCTCTCGATGTTCCCGCTGCGCCGGCTCCGGCCGCGCCTTGACCACCTCCGGAGCGCGTGATAGCATCCGCTTATCAGATTGCCTCGACCTCATGAGCCATTCCACCGACCACAATACGAATCCGGTTCCCGGCGCCACGCTCTTCATCGCCGCCAGTGAAACCGATTCCAATCTCTACTACGCCACGAAATTCATCGCGCCTGATCCCTTTATCTACCTTGAGGTGAAGGGCGAGCGGTTGATGATCATGAGCGACCTGGAGGTTGATCGCGCGCGCCACCAGGCGACGGTTGATCGCGTGCTGTCCTTTTCCGAACTGGAGCGACGCGCGGCATCGCAGGGCATCAAAGCTCCCGGAAACATCGATGTCATCCATCTTGTCCTGCAGGATGCCGGCGTGCAGGACATTCTGGTGCCGCCGACCTTTCCGTTTCTCCACGCGCAACGGCTCCAGGAACTCGGATACCGGCTGCGCACGAAACGCGACCCGTTTTATGAGAGCCGGGTGGTGAAGTCGGACGAGGAAGTCCGACACATCGAGGCGGCCCAGCGCGCAACCGAAAAGGCCGTCGCCGCTGCTCATGAGAGCCTGCGCCGCGCCGAGATTCGAGACGATGTCCTCTGGCTCGACGGAGACGTGCTGACGTCTGAACGCGTGAAGAAACTCATCAACGTGGCTCTGATGGAATGTGATTGCGTGGCGCAACATACGATCGTGGCCGGCGGGGAACAGGCCTGCGATCCGCACGACGAAGGCAGCGGCCCGTTGCCGGCGCATCGCAGCATTATTTTCGATGTGTTTCCGCGATCGGCCAGTTCCCGTTATTTTGCCGACATGTCGAGGACAGTGGTGCGCGGACGGCCTTCATCCGAGTTGACGAAGTTGTACCAGACCGTCAAGGACGCGCAAGAAGAGGCCATCACCAAGATTCGCGACGGCGCCGACGGCGCGGTCATCCATCAAGGTATTTGTGACCGGTTTGAGAAAGCCGGCTATAAGACCGGGGTGGTGAACGGTCGTGTGCAAGGTTATTTCCACGGGACCGGGCACGGCGTGGGACTGGACATTCATGAAGCGCCGCGGATCAGCCGGACCGGTTCATTGCTGCAGGAAGGCCATGTCGTCACCGTGGAACCGGGGCTGTACTATCCCGGTCTCGGCGCCGTTCGCATCGAAGACATGGTGCTCGTGACCAAGGACGGCTGCCGGAATCTGACAAATTATCCGAAAGTCTTTGAACTGGGATAAGCCAGCAGGTCTCTTCGTGTTTCGTTTTGAGTGGTGGGGTTGAGTGGTGTAAGCAGTCTCTCGGTTCAACAGACGACTCAAGACTGATCCCTCAACCCTCACACCGCGATTCAGGCCCCACGGAGTTATGCGCCTCACCTTTACGATCCAGCGCTTTAATCCCGAAACCGACCAGCACCCGCACCAGGAAGAGTATCGCCTCGACATAGGACGAGGCGTGACGGTGCTCGAAGCCTTGATTCGCATCAAGAACGAACTCGACGGCCGCCTGGCGCTGCGCTATTCCTGCCGGTCGGCCATCTGCGGTTCCTGCGCCATGCTGGTCAACGGCACGCAAAAGCTGGCCTGCCGTACGTCCATCCGGAAAGAGTTGGAGCGGCATGGCAGAATCACGATCGCTCCTTTGCCGAATCTTCCAGTGATCAAGGATCTGGTGGTGGATATGGCGCCCTTCTGGGAAAAGATCCGGGCCGTCACGCCCTGGCTGACCCCGATCACGCACCCCACCAAACGCTACGGATCTTCAGGGCAGCTGCGCCTGTTGCCGGACAGTTACCAGTTTCACAATGTGGACGCCTGCATCATGTGCGCGGCTTGTGTCGCCGCCTGCACCTCCCATGAAGTCTCCCGCGGGTTTCTCGGTCCTGCGGCGCTCGCCAAAGCGGCCCGCTTCGTGGCAGATCCGCGAGAACCAGCGGATGCCAAACAGGTCCGCCTCGCCGCAATTCAGGAGGCCGATGGCATTTGGGATTGCACGCGGTGCAACATGTGCGTGCAGGTCTGCCCGAAAGATGTCCAGCCGATGGAGGCGATCATTCGATTGCGCCGTTCGTCGTTGCGGCATGGTCTGACCACGGCCGAGGGAGCCCGCCATATCACCGGGTTCGTCGATCTCGTCCGCCAGGAAGGTCGCTTGAACGAAGCCTTGATGCCGCTCAAGGTGCTCGGGTTCAATGTGCGACGGGTGCTCGACGTCATGCCGCTTGGTGTCCGGATGTTTTTCAAAGGCAAAGTGCCATTGCCGTTCGGACATACCATTCCAGGAATCGAACAAGTCCGGGCAATCTTCGCTGCGGCACGACGACGGACCCCGCGCGTCTGACGCCCATGTCGGGCACCTTCCGATTCCTCGATGAGATTGCCGTCGCCGACCTGGCCTTTGAGGCCGAGGGCGATTCTCTTCCGGCACTGTTCGATGCCGCGACAGAGGCGCTCCTCCAGAGCCTGGCCGATCCGGCTAGCGTTGCTCAATCCTGGCGACAGACCATCGACATGGAAGAACCGGACATCGAGACGTTGCTCTTCGAGTGGCTGAATCGGCTCGTCTACCTGAAAGACGCGCAAGCCGTCGTGTTTCACCACGCCACCCTGACGGTGCAGGCCAGGCCTGATGACTCCGCCTGGCACCTCCATGCCGAACTGGTCGGGGCGCCGGTGGATCAGGCGACGCAGGATCTCCGATCCGACATCAAGGGCGTGACCAAACACCTGTATGCCGTGACTCGAACCGGAAACAACTGGAAGGCCAGAGTGGTCTTGGATGTCTGAGCAAAGACAACGTTCCCACAATCCTTGCGCAACTGCCTGGTGAACCGATGACACTGAACACCGACATGCAGGTGAACCGTATCGACGACTACCTCTGGGAAATTCCGCCCTCCGAGAAAGCGGGCATGCGGGTCCCCGCAAGAATTTATGCGAGTCCGGCCATCCTCGGAGCCATGGATCGCGGCGTCTTCGAGCAGGTCACCAACGTCGCCTGCCTGCCCGGCATTCATCGTTATGCGCTCTGCATGCCCGACGGCCATTGGGGGTACGGGTTTCCTATCGGCGGCGTCGCGGCCTTCGATCCGGAGGACGGCATAATCTCCCCCGGCGGCGTCGGCTATGACATCAACTGCGGCATGCGGCTGATCCGCACGGATCTGACGCTCTCCGAAGTGCAACCGAAACTGGAACTGCTCATGACCGAGTTGTTTCGCCGCGTCCCGGCGGGCGTCGGATCGCGCGGCTTCGTGAATGTAAACCGGCGCGAGTTTCGCGAGGTGATGCGTAAAGGCGCGGCCTGGTGCGTCGCCAAGGGGTACGGGTGGGAGGAAGACCTGGAGCGGATCGAAGAGCGGGGTTGCCTCGACGGCGCTGACCCGGCGCATGTCACGGATTACGCCATCGAACGGGGCATCAATCAGCTCGGGACCTTGGGATCAGGCAATCACTATCTGGAAGTGCAGGTCGCCTCACAGAAGCACATCTTCGATCCAGAGACGGCCGCTGCGATGGGTTTGACCGGACGAGACCAGATCGTGATCATGGTCCATTGCGGCTCACGCGGCTTCGGCCATCAAGTGGCGAGCGACTATCTCAAGGTCTTCGAGAAGGCGATGCGCCGGTATGGAATCTCCGTCAAGGATCAGCAACTCGCCTGCGCGCCGTTTCGTTCACCGGAAGGGCAGGATTACTTCGGCGCGATGAACTGCGCCGCCAACACCGCCTTTGCCAATCGCCAGGTCATCACACATCAAATCCGCGAAGCCTTCGCCGCCGTGTTCGAGTTGACGCCGCATGCACTCGGCATGCATGTGATTTATGACGTCGCTCACAACATCGCGAAGGTGGAACGGTACGGCGGCGGGGAGTGGCTGGTGCACCGCAAGGGCGCCACGCGGGCCTTCGGGCCGGGGAGTCCGGAACTGCCGGACTGTTATCGCGCCATCGGTCAACCGGTCATCTGCGGCGGCTCGATGGAAACCGGCTCCTATCTCCTGGTCGGGACCAATCGCGCCATGCATGACACCTTCGGCTCCACAATGCACGGGTCGGGCCGCACCATGTCTCGCGCGCAAGCCAAACGCTCGGTGCGCGGCGAACAACTGCTCCGCGACATGAAACAACACGGTATTCTCGTCAAGGCTGTGTCCATGTCGGGGCTCGCCGAAGAGGCCGGACTGGCTTACAAAGATATTTCGGAAGTGGTGAACACGGTGGACCAGGCGGGAATCACAAAAAAAGTGGCGGAACTCAAACCAATTGGCAATATAAAGGGCTAGCCCGGCATGCATTCGACACACATGCGCGGCTCCTGGAGAACCCGCAACAGAGAGCGTGTCGTCATTCAATCAGCTGCCTCACGATGGAACAACGCCAGCACCAACGGTTTCCCGCTCACTTCCGGAGTGCCTTCAGCTCAGTCAATCGCGTCGAAGGAGACGGCACCGTGGTCGATCTCTCGTTGCGAGGGTGCGGGATCGCCAGCCAGACCGCCATTCATCCCGGCACCACAGTGACACTCCGCATTCATCTGCCGGATCCGGAGACCATGCTGACCGTCCAGCAAGCCGTTGTCCGCTGGTGCCGGAACGGGCGCATCGGTCTCGAGTTTGTGTCCCTGCCGCCTGACGAATGGGCTCGGCTTCAACGGATCGTCAAGGCACTCACGCGCCATCCCTACGAACTGACCCACGAGACACAGGAAGACCCCGGCGCCTGACGCCTCTTCCTGTCAGGAGGATCTAGCATGGCTGACGCATCCGCATCCCGATTGCCTCGGACCTGGTTCCCGGCGTTGCTGATCAGCATCATCATTTCCGCATTGTGCGCGGCTGCGCTCTATGTTCTTTTGGCCCGGCATGACCGCTCCCTCGTGGCCCAACGGAATGCTTCAGCCGTCATGGCGGCGGAGTACAGCGCCCGTGCCACAGCGCGGACCTTGGCCTGGTTCAGTGAATCGATGGGCGGCGAGAATTTCGGCTCCATCCAACAGACGCTGGAGCAACATGCTCAGCAGGCCAATATCCTGGCCGCGTCCGTCATCATGGAAGACAACGTCGTGGTCGCGTCCAGCAATCCCGCCGCCATCGGGACCACGCTCCAAGACGCGGCCTGGCTGGCGGCGCGCCGGGCACAGAACGGCGCCCTGACGCCAGGCGTCGAAAAGGGAAGAGGGGCCATCATCGTCGTGGAACCGTTCCGCCGGAACAACCGCGTTGCCGGATGGATCAGACTGGCCGTCGCGACACCGCCAGAAGCAGCGGCGCCGCGATCTGACGATGAGTTAGGCCGGGATGTCGCTCTCCTTATCGCACCGCTGCTGCTGTTGATCGCAACTCTCTCGATGCTGACCATGCGCGGGCTCATGAGCCGGGTCCGGCGGATCTTAGCGGGCATTCTGCAGGAAGCCAGAGAACAGGGCCCTCACTCGATACCCGGGCGGGTCGAAACCGCGGACAGGAGCGAGATGGCCTGAGATTCCTCTCATGCCGGGACTTCGCCTGGACCTCTCGCTTTCCCTTAAGAAATCAGCCTGCACCAAGCCGCTCGACAAGTCCCAATTATCTGGCAGTTCTGCAAAAATTTGATAGGCTGAGACGAACGTAGAATCGGCAGGCCGGCCAGTGCGCGCGAGAGGCGTGTGTCTTGGACCCGGCGACGCACCTCAACCGATCGACGCACAGGTGATACCCACATCATGATTCAGGCGAATCCCAAGATCCTCATTGCCGACGACGATCCGCTGGCGCGGCTTTTTGTGAAGAATGCCTTGGAGCCGGCCGGCATGGTCGTCCTTGAGGCGACCGGAGGGAAAGATGCCCTGACCAAGTTTGAGGCCATCGGGCCGGATCTCGTGATTCTCGACATCATGATGCCGGATATGGACGGGTATCTGACCTGTTCCCGGATCCGCACACTCCCGCGCGGGAAACGGGTTCCCATTCTCGTGCTCACCGGCCTGGAGGACGGGCAATCCATCGCGCAGGCCTACCAGCACGGGGCCACGGATTTCATCACCAAACCCGTCAATGCGACGATTCTCTGCCATCACGTCCGGTACATGCTTCGCACGAACAACGTGCTGCACGCGTTGATCCGGAGCGAAGCCCGGCTCGAACTGGCGCAACGGATCGCGCGCATCGGGAACTGGGATTGGAATCCCAAAACCAACCGCTTCACCATGTCGAATGAATTGTGCCGCCTGGTCGGCGTGCGGCCGCAGGATTTCGCCGGCACCTTCGAAGCGTTTCTCGCACTCGTGCACGCGGACGACCGCCCGATCGTGACCGGTGCCCTGCAAAAACTCGTCGGGCAACAGACACCCTGCGATATCGACCACCGCATCGTGCTGCCAAACGGCACCGACTTCGTCATCCACCTGCAAGCCGAAGGTGTGCGCGAGGAAGAGACGGACGACATCACGGTGATCGGGACAGCCCAGGATATCACCGAACGGAAACAGGCGGAGCGGGCCATCCATCAGTTAGCCTATTACGATAGTCTGACCGGTCTCGCCAACCGGGTGTTATTCAAGGATCGCCTGTCGAATGCCCTCTCCTATGCGGCGCGCCACCACCAGCACCTTGCCACGCTGTTTATCGACCTGGACCGCTTCAAGATCATCAATGACACGCTGGGACATACCGTGGGCGATCTCCTGTTGACTCGCGTCGCCGAACGTCTCAGCGACTCGGTTCGTCAAAGCGACTCGGTCAGTCGGCATGCCGATCATGAACCGATGCATGCTCTCGCCAGGCTCGGCGGGGACGAATTCACCATCCTGTTGACGGCGCTGCCTCAGCCGGAAGATGCGGGAAGGGTCGCCAGGAGAATCCTGGAATCGCTGGCCCATCCCTTCAGCATCGAAGGTCATGAAATCTTTATCTCTGCCAGCATCGGTATTTCGATTTTTCCTTCGGACGGGTCCACGGTCGAGGTGCTGCTCAAGAACGCCGATACCGCCATGTACCATGCGAAGGAACAGGGTCGAAACAATTGCCAGTACTATTCGTCCGGTTTGAATGCCGCGGCGGCCGAACGCCTCGATCTCGAAAACGAACTCCGTTCGGGCGCTGGAACGGGAAGAGTTCGTCGTCTTTTATCAACCGAAACTGAATATCCACTCACGCCGCATTCTCGGAGCCGAAGCGCTGGTACGATGGAGACATCCCAAGCGCGGCCTCGTGCCGCCGGGAGTATTTTTGAATGCCGCTATCGATACGGGCCTGATCCGCTCGATGGACGAATGGGTGCTCCGGGAAGCCTGTCGGCAGGTGAAGGCCTGGGAGAAGGCGGGCCTTCCCCCCATCACCATTTCCGCGAACGTCTCCAACTCGCTCTTCCACGGGCGTACGCTGCCCACCACGGTCGCCGATGCCCTGCGGGACTCCGGATTGAATCCCGCGCAACTCGAACTCGAACTGACCGAGTCCATTGCGATGCGGGACGTCGAAGCCTCCGTCACCATGCTGGAGGGGCTACGGACCATGGGTGTGCGCCTCTCGATCGATGACTTCGGCACCGGGTATTCCTCGTTGAGTTATCTCCAACGGTTTCCGCTGAGCCGGTTGAAAATCGATCAATCCTTCGTCCGGGATTTGCTGACGAACGAGAATAATGTGAAGATCACGCGCGCCATCATCGCCATGGCCCACAGCTTGAACCTGTCGGTGCTGGCCGAAGGGGTGGAGACGGAAGGTCAGTTAGCGCGACTACGGGAAGAAGGATGCGATGAGGTGCAGGGATATCTGTTCAGCCGCCCTGTCTGCGCGGAGGATTTTGAAACATTGCTCAAGGGCGATGCCGATGCCCGTACAGCAGCGTGATGTTAATCCGCCGGTTGGTGAGTCCTTCCTTGAACGCAATGTCGTCGGTTTCATGAAAGAGATCTGAATTGAACACCACCGCGCGATTGGCCCGATAGGGAATCTTAATTTCCCTCGCCCCTTGCGACGTCAACCACTCGTAAATGCTGCCCCTGGCCTTGTCGCTATTGTAGGTTTTGAAGTCCCACTCCCTCGGGGCTTCCTTGTCCCATACCACCAGTCCTCCGCTCTCCGGATTGAGATTGGCTTCGTCCGGCGTAATCCAGAAGTTGACGTTCACCGCCGCCGCATCGGCATGGATGTTTAATCCGCGCCTGGCGCTGTCGTGCTTGAACGCCCAGGCCTGGGTGAGGCGATGCGCGCCGAAGATGCGCGGCAGACGCCGGCGAAGTTCCTCTGCAATCTGCAGCAGCAGGGGGGACGCAAAACCGTCGCCGAGAAACGCTCCGATGTAGCCGTTTTCATAATCCTTCTTCCAGATCGTTCGACGCCCAGCAGAACTCCCTCAACCGCCGTAGTGCTTCCTCGGACAGGAGCCCATCAATGTAGGTCACCTCCGGCTGCGTCGCCAGATACCGCGCTTCAATCGCCGCGTGATCCAGATCAGGCGCCAGCGCCCCTTCGGCGATCGTATCGCAAGGCGCAATGTACAGGAGCCGGTTGAATGAAGGAGCGATAGGCTGAAGATCGGCAGGGGACAGGGCAACGCGATTGGGCGAGACGGTGCCGGGGGCCGGCTCGAGACGCCCGTGCAAATGAAGGAGCGCCTCATGATACCCGCGCCATTCCTCACCGAGTAACCCGCGCTCAAACAAGTAGCCGATTTGCTCGACATCATGCTTCACACGGGAGCGAAAGACGGCGGAGTCGGTCAGGGGGCGACCATGCGCGTACTTGGCCCTGGCCGTTTCAGCAAAGCAGCGCAGAGCGCGAGGAATATCCTCCCGCCAGATCCACGCGATGGCCAGGTTATACAGCGCCGTCCCGTATCCGGGATGGGCCTGCAACGCCCGTTCGAAGCTCCGGATGGCGTCATCCACCAGTCCCTGCTCCAACAAGACCAACCCGAGGTTGTTATGGGCCTCGGCATGCGCCGGCTTCAGGGCAATGGCCTTCCGATACGCATCCGCCGCGGCTTCGAGCCGGCCTTGTTCTTTCAACACGACGCCGAGATTGTTGTGAGCTTCGGCATGCTCCGGATTCAGCGCGAGCACCTGTTCGTAGGTGGCCCGGGCCTCCGCCAGGCGCCCTAATTCTTTATAAACATTCCCGAGGTTCGTGCGGGGGTCAATGTAACGCGGATTGAGCTGAATGGCTCGAGTGTACGCGTCGACCGCGTTGGGGAGGAGTCCCGCCCGCTGGAGCACGACGCCATGGTTGAAACAATAGACGGGGTTACGCGCATCGGCCGCGCGTGCCTGGGCCAGGCGGGTGAGCGCGTCACGGAGGTTGCCGCGCCGGTACAACAGCAGGCCTAACCCATGGAGGGCATCCGGCTGGGCAGGGATCCGTGCCAGCAGCTGGTGATAGCCCCGTTCTGCATCATCCAGGCGGCCGGCCTGATGATGCATCTGGGCCTCGCGCAAAACAGCCAACGCCGCTGGTGCGCCTCCCGCATTCTTTCCCTGCAATTTTTCTTCTCGGCGACGCTCCTCACGATTCATGAACAACCCTCCATCGATCGGAAGACCGGCCGATGGAGAGAGTAGCGCAGATCGGGGACGGGGGTCAAAGGAAGCGGGGAGAGGAGTACGGACGATCAGGCCGCTTGGGCGTTGTCCTGCTGTTTGCGGCGTTGGCCCAAGATGTCGAGAGCAGCGACGCGGTAGGCCTCGGCAAACGTGGGAAAGCTGAAAATGGTCTCAATGAACCGATCGATGGTTGCGCCATCCTGCAACGCCATCTGACCAAGATGAATCAGTTCTGTCGCATGCTCGCCGACGATTTGCACGCCCAGCAGGCGCTCGCCTGATGGATCGGCAACCAGTTTCAAGAGCCCGTCGCAGGCGCCGGTGATCTGCCCCTTGGCAATCTCCGTAAACGGCGCACGGCCGATGATCGGACCCCGGTAGCGGGCCGCCGCCTGCTCCTCATCGAGACCGATCGAAGCGATTTCCGGAATCGTATAGATGCCAATAGGCACTTGATTGGCCGAATCTCCGACCGGCAGACCCAGCGCATGGCTGACGGCGCGCCGGCCGTCTTCCATCGCCTGAGAGGCCAAAGCGGGCGGGCGTCCTAACATGTCGCCGGCCGCAAAGATGTGCGGGACTGCGGTCTGCCCCTGCTCGTTCACCGGCAGGCGGCCCTTTTCGTCAAGCGATAATCCCGCGGCCTCCAGGTTCAACTCTTCGACATTCGGTTGCCGGCCCAGTGCCACCAGCATTTTTTCGCTCTTGACCACCATCCCGTTCGCCAACCGGGCGACAACGGAGGACACGCCGTCCCAGGCCACCTCGGTGACCGTATGACCGGAATAAAACCTTCCGCCCTGGCGCTCGATGCTGCGCTGAAACACGTTGACGATGTCCTGGTCCATGAAAGACAACGGACGTTTCGATCGATCGATGATGGTGACTTCCACCCCCAAGAGCGCAAAGGTCGCAGCATATTCGCAGGCGATGACGCCGCCGCCCAGAATGGTCAACGAACGGGGCAGATAAATCATCGAAAGAATCGAATCACTATCCAGCACATGTTCATGGTTGACCGGGATACCCGGAATCGACGAAGGTCGGGATCCTGTCGCCAGCACGATCGTTTCGGCTGTGAGCGTTTGGCAAGCTCCGTCGACAGCTTCCAGCTGGACCTCATGTGGCGAAAGGAGTCGCGCGCGTCCGTGCCGGTAGGTCACGCCGTTGCGCGTGAGCTGACCGGCCATATAACACTCATGCGCTTTCACGACCTCGTCGAGGCGATGCAACAGGACGGTCATAGGCACATCGAGGCACATCTTGCCTTCGAACACCTCACTCGACCGTTTCAGGCGCTCGAACTGCACCGCTGTCTCGCGCAAGGTCTTGCTGGGGATCGTGCCACGGTACACGCAATTTCCGCCGATGCCGGGCTCCTGCTCGATCAGCACAACCTTCTTGCCGGCCTTGGCGCCCTGGATCGCCGCCTTTTGGCCGGCCGGTCCGCTGCCGATGACGACAATGTCATAGAGGCTCGCCGGCATCACAATGGCATCGCCTCCACGACGGCTTGGACCTTGTCCTTATGGGCCAAGAGCGCATCGACATCTTTGGGATACAAGTTCAGGTCGGCAAAGACCGAATGGTCTCGCACCGTTGCTTCATCGAAGACCTGAGGATCAAGAAAATGTTTTGCCAATCGACCGGCCAGGCAGGTGGTCATACATTCCTGCTTTGCCGCTTTGGCGTAATGATAATCGGCGTGAAACCCGATCGATTCCACCACGGGCGGCGGCAGTCCCCATTCGTTCGGCGACCAACAGACCCACCTGGATATAATAGCCGTCGAGCAGTTGCTGGAGCAGCTCCTTCGTCAATGCGCTGCCTTGCTCCTTGGCGAGGGCGACCAGCGTCTGCAACACGACCGGCCGGCCAATGCCATGCAAGAGACCGCACAAATAGGCGCTTTCGACGTTGAATCGGCGCATGCGTGCAATTTCTTTCGCATAGGCTCCGCTGGCGAGGGAATAATACCAGAGACTCTTGACTTCACCATCCCATCCCGGCACTTTGAATGCACTGCCTTTGATGGAGGCGGAAAAGGCCAGTTCGGACATCAGGTTCATGCCCAGCATGGACACGGCATGCTGTAGTGAGACCACCGGATTGCGAGTCATATACGCAGGAGAATTGGCGATGCGGATGACATGGGCGGCCAGCGCCTGGTCCTGGTGAATCAGCGCGGCCAGTTTTGCCGCCTCGGCATCGGGATCGTACACCATGGCCAGAATACGGGAGGCCACTTGCGGCAACAGCGGGAGTTCGATGGCTCCTTTGCGGATCCGTTCGATCAAGAGCTGCTCCAACGGGCTGGTTGAGGCCGGGTCTGACATTGGGGCAAGTTCAGCACTCATAGGGCTCACACCACAGGTCAAGGTTGCTGGATTGTCTTCGTTGTAGATCCTTTTCGGCTCATTCAGCCGAAAACCTTAACCTCAGGAAGGGGAAGAGCCGATCACAGAACATGCCAGATAAGTTGAAGTATTCCGAATCGGCCTCACCCCTTCTCCTACAGGCGTTTCCATTCAAGAAGGAGCACCAGCCATGATCGCAGGAAGAGTGCTAAGGGTCATCTATCTCACGGCGATCGGATTTGGTCTGACCCCCATGGCCTTCGCTGCCGGCGATCAGGCCCAGCCGTTGACCACGGAGAAAGTGATCCGGGACACGAAGGAGGCCGTCGAGTTCACGAAACAGTACACAATGCAGCACAAGGAGAGGTTTCAAAAGACGGTTCAGGCGGAACTGGCCGAGATGCAGGCAAAGATCGCGGAGCTCCAAAAGAAAACCAGCGCCGCCTCTGTGGAAGCCAGGAAGGACATGCAGAAAGCGTTACAGGATTTGGAGCGCAAGAAAGACGAAGCCCGCAAGCAGCTGGACGAGGTCAGCCAGTTCGACAAGTTCGGCCTGGAGCCAGTTGAAAGACAACGTGAATGCGGCCGTGGCCGATCTCAAGAAAAGTTATAAGGAAACGGTTTCCAAACTGCCCTGACCGGGACGGCCGCCTTTCTCAACACGCGACGTGTCCCCATCAATGAATCACAGCCCGAGCTGTTCATCGAGGGGGAAAATACGGTAAGGTGCAAGGACAAGCAGGACAAGCAGGACAACCACTCAACAAGACCCATGCCGCTCAAATTTGCCCTCTATCCCGGTTGCGCCGCGAAAGGCGCGACACCTGAACTCTACCAATCCACCATGGCCATTGTCGGCCGCCTCGGCATCGAGGTCGTCGAACTCGCAGCTTCGTCCTGTTGCGGAGCCGGCGTCATCGGGGAAGCAGACCCGGATCTCGCCCTTGCCTTGAACGCCCGCACCTTCGCGCAGGCCGAGCGGATGGGGCTGGACGTGATGACCATCTGCGGTACGTGCCAGGGGGTGATGAGCGCGGCCAATCGGCGCTTGAAAAGCGAACCGGCCACGCTTGAACGGGCGAACAAGATTCTTGCGCAGGACGGCATCTACTACGGCGGCGGCGTACAGGTGAAACACCTCCTCTGGATCGCAGTGCGCGATCTGGGGCTGAGTCGTGTGGCCGGAACGGTCCGCTCGCCGTTTCGCGATTTTCGCATCGCCCCTTTTTACGGCTGCTACATGCTGCGCCCATCCTGGGAGCTAGGATTCGATGATCCGGAAAACCCCAGTTCTTTGGAAAAACTCATCCGTGCCGTCGGTGGAGAGCCGGTCGCCTATGCAGGGCGGACCAAATGTTGTGGCTTCCCGATTATCCTGGAGAAGGAGGCCATCGCAGTGGCCATGGCCGGCACGAATATGAAAGACGCGCGGGATCACGGCGCGGATTTCATGGTGACGCCCTGTCCGCTCTGTCACATGAGCCTGGACATCTACCAGGAGCGCGCCGGACGGGCGGTGAAGACCGAACTGAACCTCCCGATTCTCCATCTCCCGCAACTCCTCGGTCTGGCCATGGGTATTCCCGCGCAAGACCTGGGGCTCTCGCGTCACCTGATTTCAGTCGATCGTATCGTCAATCGTTTGCAGAATCCTGACACCACCCATTCATCTTTACCCGCGGAGCCCATGACATGAAGGTCATCGCCCTTTCGGATTTTCAGCAGTTCAGCCAAGAGAAGATGAAAAAGAATAACCTATTCGAAACACCGAGGTTTTTTTGCGACATCTATTGCTTCGAACCGGGACAGGAACAGAAGGGTCATATTCACGGCGAACAGGACAAGGTGTACATCGTGCTGGAAGGCGAGGGCACCTTTCAGGTCGGCCAGGAAAAACGTGTGCTGGGAACAGGCCAGGGAACAATGGCGGCGGCAGGTGAGGAACATGGGGTAAGGAACCACACCGCGCAGCGCTTGAAAGTGCTCGTGTTTGTCGCGCCGAATCCCTGAGGTTATCGATTCCCCAGCGGGGCCGTGACTGTAATGGCTCCGGCCAGATCTCCTTCCTGATGCCCTTCCTTGGGATAACCGGAAATGTCGAGATCGCCTTTCGGTTCACCATGGCAAACCAAACAGTCCTTCGCATAATAAATCGGCATGACTACCCGTAAGGTACGACCACCGTCGGTCAATTCGCTTACATAGGCCTCAGCCCGCGGCCTGGCGGAGAGCCATTTCAGCACCGACGCTTCGTACTCGTCGGGCTCGTTTTTTGGGTTCCGTGGTTGAATAGTCGTCTGCTTCAGCCGCACATGCGCGGCTTTGGAAAACCGCGCCGATGCCTGACTACCGTACGTGGCAGGAATAAAATTCTTGTAGCCGATGCCGCGTTGATTGATAACGACCTGGGCGTCCCGGATGACCTCCCGGCTGGCCTGGACCAAGGCCGGCAGCAGTGTTTTGGCGAGTGGTGGAATGAGCAGGGACACCGGCGCGGCCGGCAGAGTCGTCAGGTCGATCCCGGTCTTGATGTGAAACTCCCGCACTAATTGCTGCTCGAATAACTCCGGCGTGAATCCTTTTTCACCCTTGTGAGGATCGTCGATCAACGACTGGTTGCGTTCGATGACGGCGCGCCCGGATTCCAACAGCGTGGCCAGCAGACGCGCGGTTTCCTCGGCCTCGGCTCGCTCCACCGCCACACTCATTGAAGGATGCAGGGACATCAATAGCACCGCTGCAGCCAGGGTCATCCACGCACGACGTCTCATGATTGTGCTCCTCTCCAGGCGGTCATGACCCAGGCCTGATGCGGCAGGTACCCTGGATATAGTGCGATGCCATCTTCTCCACATCGAAGGGTAATCCTTCCAACGAGGCTCTCCGGGGAAAGGCATACTCCTCTTCAAGCCAGCGTCGCCGCATCTCACCCAGGCGACCGGATTCATCCAATTTTAAGAGCAGATCGTTCACCAGCCAAACGGAGGCGGTAACTTTCTTCAGCCACCACGACCCCGTAGTCGGCCTTGGTCAGGAACAAGGGGCCGCCGTTCTCACGGCTCAAGAGAGACCAGTCCTTGCGAACCCGCTTGACCATATATTCCAACACCGGTTGCGCGCCCAGAATGATATCGATACGCGGCTCGGTCTGGGCATCGGCATATTCGAAGGCCGCAGGTAACGAATCGCACACGATCAACTGATCGGCGACCCGGTTGGCCTCGGCATAGTAGTACGCGCTGGTTTCATCCTGCACCGCAATGGTGAGGCCATCCAGCGCATGGCTCGTGGCCGCTAGCCGGTCGGCTGCAGGATGCAGCGCCTGCTGCTGAATATTCGCCCGCACCCGCTCCAGCACCGTTGTGCTCGTCGTGATCCCGCTGATGCCTCCTCCGTAAAAATAAGGGAGGGAATAGGCGACGCCGGCGCGGGAAGGGGCAGGCGTGTTGGTCGCGACAGCCGACACGAACCAATCCAAGTGTCCTTCATTCAAGAGACGGAACAGGTCCCTGAAGCGCACCAGATGCAGGACAGGAGTCACCGGATGTCCGCACCGCCGGGAGAGTTCGTCGGTCATGGCCCGGCTCAGTTCGACATCGAGCCCCGTGACACGAGCACCTTCGTCTGTCCAGATCGTCGGAAACACGAAAGGGCGAAACGGTTCCATCGCCAGGCCGACCTGGACGCGCCCGCGTTCACAGATGGTATCAACTTTACTGCCGGCGACCGGCCAGACCTGTTCCACCACATCGATAAGCAGCCCGCAGCCGGAAAGCAGCAGGCAGAGCAGTGCCGGCCAGACTCGGCCGCACCGTGACGACTTGATCAAAACCGCACGCCAGTCAGAAACACCCATTGCTGCGCCTGCCCCGCTTCCCCTCGAAAATCCACCCCGTACTGACTGTACTGCACGCTGATATCGACCGAAAAGACTCTGCGCGACCGGAAACCGCACTCCCACTTGGCCGCCGATCAAATGGCCTGGAGCATGATTACCAGGACCGGGCAAGACACCTCCGGCCAGTAACCCTACATAGGGAACCGCCCGGTCCTCCAACGGTCCAAACAGCACATGGCGGATGATGCGGCTGATCGGTTTATGTTTCGGGAAATCCAGGATATCGGATGAAGTTATTCCAGCGAGGATTCACGAATAGCGAATGCTGGTCGGTACTGAACTCCTGCGTATGGATGCTGAAGAACTGATAAATGGCCCGAACCTCGAGATTGCCGTAGCGTACGGCTGTAATCCCGAGCTGCACGCCGAGGTGCTGTTCGGATTCTATCGTGTTTCCCTATTAACCTTAGCAATACGTACTGGTCGAAGTAGTGTAAACATACAC
>JASGJV010000021.1:0-16724 GCA_049840695.1 Nitrospira sp. | reverse complement strand
GTCCTGCTGCATGACACGAATGGCTCTTGCCGCCGCCTCGCGTTCCGTCAGATGGCCCTCTTTTCCGCCTTTTGATACCGCACCGATGACACGATGAAGTCGAGACTTCTTCGATCACAGCATCAGTACACCATCGTACATAGCGGAACTGTGGATCAGGGACTTCGATCGGCCACATCCGCACCGTTCCCGTGATCAACAATTCCGTCGAAGCCGCTCCGGGGCCATGTCCGACGACGGAGAACCCTTCCTGCGCAAGGCCTTCGATGAGCGCCCGCTCGAGCGGTTCCGCCTGTTCCCCTGAGACCTCCACGGCCATTCCCATATTCGCAGTGAGATAGTGTTCAAATTCAGCGGTCAATTCGGCCACCCGATAGGCGGCGGGATATCCCTGCCCGTTCGACCGGATGATGCGCAGGTCGGTGTTGTACGCTTCGCGAAGGACGAGATTTTTGGCAGCCCGCTTCAGGTTCCGCACGTGCGAGAGCTTGTCCTGGGCCTGATGCGCTTCCGTGACTTCCGTTTCAATCGACCGATCGAGGTCGGCCAGACGTTCCAGCATCGCCGCTTCGGCTTGCGCCCGGTTCATGCCTGCCAGAGCATAGTACTGTCGCGCCTTTTGGTCAAACCACGTGTCGAAGGACCTGACAATTCCCAAGACCTCTCGTTGTCACTCGCGTGACATTGTCAAGAATCAGCTTGCGCTGAGTGTTCGTCTGCCCGCGGGATTCGACGACTAAATAGGACTCCAATCCTTGGCCTGCGCGGTAATTTCAGCTTTAAAGATCCGCGACACAGCCGCATAGGCCTGTTCCGTGGCCTGTGGACGAGAATCAGCCTGGCCTACGCCTACGAGATACTGTGTGGAAGGGAATTGCGCGCTGCTACCGTCGATCCAGGATGGACGTGATGATCCACCAACCCACCCGCATCCGGAGCACAGCAGCACAACCAGAGCGACGACGCTGATTCGCGGGCAGCGATCCGAGACCATGGCTCCGACGGCCCTCATAACATCACTCGTTCGATCAGAAACAAAGTCTGTCCCGCTCGCAAAACGAGAGGACGCGGCCCCTCTACCTGCGGCGTTCCATCGCCTCGAACCAGGGCTTGAATCCGGCTCTCGTATTCGCCGGGCGGCACCCACAGGCGGGAAATTTGAATCTCATCCGGCAAGGTACGCCAACTTCTGGTGTCGGCGGATTCTGACGCCACGGCCAGCCCATGCGCGAGAACGCCCACCAGTAATCCGACCCACGGCGCGTCGCCTTTATTCACTGCGTGCTGCGATCCGCGGGTGGCGGCTTCGGCTGCGGCAAATTTCACGGCCGCCCGGGCGAGAGCCTTCGTCGTGATTCCAGGCAAGCGATCGGAGAGGGACCGCTCAGCCAACGCGGTGCCATTGTAGACTAACTCGGATGTCGCTGAAATCGGCTCTCCTCCTCGCGGGATCAACGTTACCGTCTCATGCACGACCTGCGTCTTCTGCAGTATCAGTTTGGGCAGGGCCACCCGCACGACTCGCCCATTCAAGCCGTACAACACACTGTCCGCCACGCGACGCTCCTGACGATTCGACGCATGAATGACGCCGCGATTCAGCAGGACTAACTGGAGCGCGCTCAGACTGATGGGGATGTCGAGAAACGCGTCATCCTTGCGCGGCGCGCGGCCATTATAGCCGATCACGACAACCTGGGCGAGATTCTGTTGGTCAGGACGCGCCAACCAACGCGTTTCAGGAAACAGGCGCCGGTATTCTTCGAACTCGGTCGTCATATGCAACGCGTCGGTGGTCCTCAGTAAATCTGCTCGGAGCATCGGGGGCGTGGGCGTCCGCGCCCAGGCCTTCGTTGCGTCGTAGATTTCGTAGGCCTTCCGATAGGCGATGAAGGCGTTATTCAGATCGCCGGTCGCTTCGTACAACATGCCCGTCAGATAACGGGCAAAGGCATCTTCACGGTAGCCGTCCTTTTCCTTGGCGGTATCGGACAAGACGTTCAGGCGATGATCGATCTGCCGGGCCTCGACGACGGCTTCCATCAGCTGCCCCATCGCGGCGTAATTCAGCGCCTTGATGATGTTGATCATCACATGTTCATAAGGATCGCCTTCATAGGGCAGCACGTTGTCGTTGGTCAGGAAGGCCGAGGTCTCGGTCCTGATCGTCCTCGTGTAGAGCCGTTCGACTTCCTGCGCGGCCAGTTCGAGCTGGGCATTGCTTTGTATATATTCGCCGGCGAGGTGGAGGGTCATCCCCCGGTCCATGCTGTAGAGGAGACGATTGCGTGGTCCATATTCTGATTCCGCCTGCGCCATGATCGCATCCGCCCTTCGAGCGTCATGTGCCGCCAGGCTTTGATCGATGAGAAGATAATGGTTGGACGACAGCCCGCAGCCGGACAGCACACAAGCCAGGCTCCAACAGATCAGCGAGAGCGCCGGCCAGGAAATGAAACGGCCTCCCTGAGGGGAGGCCGTGGTCGATGGGAGGTGAGGTCTCAACTGGATACGTCTGGCTAAAAAATCGTGCGTTTCTTTTCGATGACTTTCTTGATCTTTTTCTGACCGAACCAGGACTTCACATTGTTCTCCAGGTCGACCATTTCGAGATCGATCTGATAGAAGACCGCTTTGGCTCCGTCCTGTTCGTCAAGAATCGTGGCAATACTTCCCCGCATCATATAATCCGCACCGATTTCTTTGCCCGGCGCTTTTTGCGTATCTTCTCGAGCATGCACAGCCTGCTCGCGGCGTTCTTCCCGCACCTCATCACGTTCTCCCTTGGCGGCCACGAACGTGACTTTTTGCGAGTTGGTCAACTCACGCTCCAGGTCATTCACAAACGTCTGCACGTTGATATGTTCATGGCTTTTATTGAGCACCGTCCCCACGATCACAACCGGCTGACGATTCTTGCCTTTGGTAAAGTTCCCCAGCCAGGGATTGGCGAGAGCTTCCTTCACCATGGCCTCGGCCACCATCTGGGAGTCTGTATCGTTCCAACGCCCGCTGAGGTCAGTGACTGTGCCCGTATCGACCCGCGTCACCTTGGTCTCATGGCCGCACCCACTGACCACGGCGGCACATCCCGTCAGCAGTCCGACCACACATGTTCGCAACACTGAACGCACCCGCGACTCGATCATGCTGACTCCTCCCGGCCACAGACCCGCATCACGCCTCGATTATTTCGTCGCCCGCTTGTCTTCCTCTTTCTCCAGACGATCGAACAACCGGTCGGCATTCTTGCGCACAAAGTCACGGACCTGGCTATTGAGCTCTTTGGCTTGCTCCAGATTGTTCTTCATGTCTTCGAGGCTGAGCTTGGTCAGGACGTAATAGGCGCCGGACTTCTCATCCTTATATCGGTCCATAGGCTTGACGCCGTTCAGCGTGACCGCGGAGAAGGTCTTCACTGCCCGCTCGATGTTCTGTTCTTCACTGTTGCGGGAAAAATCACCCGCCGTTGTAGAAGCCGCATAATCGCGCATCAAATACGCGGTATAGGTTTCAAAGGTCTTGGCGATTTCCGCCCGGCTGCGGTTCTCCGCCGTGTCCCAGGCTAACGGTTCGTTGCGCACACCCACCACCGAGCCGACACCGTAGAAGGATTTGTCGTTTTTTTCATTGAACGCGCCGGATCCCTTTTTGACCCAGTTCGGGGGACCACCGCAGGCCGTCAGTCCGATGAGGAGTACCAGCATCAATGCGCTCCCGGTGAACTTCGAGAAAGCCCCCTCTACTCTGCTCATACGATTCCTCCTTGGTGTGGCACCTGTGAGATCCGATGGCTCGGTTGTATGCGGCAAGATGATGGAAGATCGAGTGTGGTTCACTGGGTGACGAGAGACAATGGCGCGAAAAGACGAGTTTTTATGCTAACATGCACCCCCAAGGCTGTCAACGCGGAACCGGTTTTGCGGTTGACGTCCTGATCCGCAAGGGGAAATATTTTTACGTAGCATGCGCGAAGGAGATAAAACAGATGGCTGACGTTCAGATTGAAGACGGCATCATTCGGGTCGTGCAACTCGATATTCAGGATCCGAAGGCAGCCGCGGTGCTGGCGGAATATCCACAAGTGCGTTGGCCCGAGATCACGCGCCGGGCATTGAAGATCGGACTGGGGTATCTAAAAGGCGGGGGCAAGGACTAGCCGTTGCGTGAACAGCCATAGGCATACGATCTTCGCGGCGTAAAACGCTTAACCAAGTCTGACAATGTTGTAGGTGGAGGAATGCTGCTACGGAGCGGGTTTCTCACCAGGCGCACGATCACCCTGAACGGCGCGGGTGGCGCGCTCGCTCTGACCGCCTAATTCCAAAAACCGGCGAAAGGCATCGACCGACTTCTGGGGCTCATTCAGGTGGTCGGCGTACAAGGTGCCCAGTGAAAAATAGACATCGGTATAGGCGGGATTGACGGCCAATGCCTGCAGCATCGCCCGCTCAGCTTCCTGGTGCTGGCCTTTCTTTTCGAGGGCCAGCGCCAATGAGTAGTGGGAGTCCGGGTTCTGTGGCGCATGCTGAATCGCAGCCTGGGCGGCAGCCAATGATTCTTCGAGGTCGGGCAGCACCTCCAGACGGATATAACTCTTCAACACATACGCATCACCAAAAGACGGATCGTAGGTGATCGCGCGATTGAGGCGCTCCAACGCTTCTTCCGCCGACTTCTGCTGCTGCAATAAGGCGAACGCCAGTTCATATTGAACCCGGGCTTCCTTCATCCGGTCCGCTTCGGTGCTCGGTTCCCTGCCGACCGAAAACATGTCCTTCCGCCCTTCGACGAGGATGACATCGCCGTCCCCCTCAAGTTGGAGGAGCTGCGGGTGTTGCGCGCCCCTGGTCTCACGTTCCACGTCCTGCTTCACCTGGGCCGCCAGCTCACTGGCCATGATCCAGCCGTTTTTATTCAGGTCTGCCGCACCCTTGAGTCCGGCCAGCAGCGCCGTCACGAACGCGCTCTGCCCCAACGCACGAGCGACTGATTCTTCCTTCTCGGCTGCCGTAAGTACTTGCACGGAGCGTTTCTCGGTGTCATCTTCCGGCGACAATCGCCCTTCCAGCGAGAGGGGCTGCGGCGCCGTCACGTCCCATCCGCGCAGGTTGGCATCGAACAGCATGAGGATATGCTTGGAGGCCGATCGCCGGCTGAACTCTTTGAGCTGATCCAGAGTGATGGCCTTGGCGGGATTGTTGAGCTGCGCGTCCCACGGAACCACGAAGCCCAAATCCTTGGATTGAGGATCTTGCGTCACCCCTGCATGGCCGGTAAAAAAGAAGACGATGCGGTCCTGCCGACCGACTTTACGCGGCAGGTAATCGTTGAGGATGTGGAGCAGACGTTTGGAGGCCGCCTCCTTGTCCTGGATTTCGATGACTTCGTCAAACCCGAGCCTGCGCAACGCGTCAGCGACCGCATGCGAGCTCTCCAGCGCGCCCGGCACCTTTGGCGCGACGAGATAATTCTCGATGCCGACGACGACGGCCCATGACTTGTAATAGAGTCCCTCCGGCTTCCCGACCTGGGCAGCCGAATGATCAGTGGACATTCCTCCGACGAACAAGGCCGCCAGGCAGGTGATCATCCGGGGAAACGTGAGAGATCTCGGCCAACGCATCAGCAGGATGATCCAGTGAAGGGCAACGGACTCAGCCTACCCTCGCTCCGTCCCGACTGTCAAGAAAGGGCATCCGCGTCAGAGCTTGTCCCATGCGGTCGTTCTCTGCGCTCCAGCGGCAGCTCCCTGCGGCTCGAGGGTTGCAGTTCCTCCGCCCCATCCGCATAATGCCGTAGATATTGAGCCGCTCAGCGGACAGGCCCGCGCTTTGTGGAGGTATGGCGAATCATGAGCGAGAAAATCGATACGCTGTTGAAAGAAGGACGTGTGATTCAGCCGTCCGCCCGGACAAAATCGGCGGCGCACATCCAGGATTACGACCAGGCTTACAAGGCTTCCATTGCCGATCCCGAAGCCTTCTGGGGCGGTGTGGCCAAGGATCTGGATTGGTTCTCTCCATGGAGCCGGGTTCTCGAATGGAACTACCCCTGGGCGAAATGGTTCGTCGGCGCGACCTGTAATATTGCTTATAACTGTCTCGATCGCCATGCGAACAGCTGGCGTCGCAATAAAGTGGCCATCATCTGGGTGGGCGAGAACGGTGAAGAACGCATCTTCACGTATGGTGAGCTGCTGCGCCAGGTCAACCGCTGCGCCAACGCCCTCAAGGCGCTGGGCTTGAACAAGGGCGATCGCGTCACGATTTATCTGCCGAAAATTCCCGAGCAGGTCGTGGCCATGCTGGCCTGCGCCCGCATCGGTGTGATTCACAGCGTGGTCTATTCCGGATTCAGCGCCCCGGCCCTGGCAAGCCGCATTCAGGATGCGGAAGCGCGGCTGGTCATCACCGCCAACGTCGGATACGACCGCGGAAAAACGATCCCGCTCAAACCCGTGGTGGACGCGGCCGTGCAATCCTGCCCCTCCGTGGAAAAGGTCGTCGTGGTCCGCCGGGACGCCCTGAGCGTCGCGCTCACCGCGCCGAAAGAAATCGATTGGGCCGATTGGCTGAAAGAGCAGAGCGCCGTCTGTGCCGCAGAGCCGCTCGATGCCGAAACGCCGCTCTACATTCTCTACACCTCAGGGACCACCGGCAAACCCAAGGGTGTTGTCCACGTCCATGGCGGCTATATGGTCGGCACCTACATCACCACAAAATATGTGTTCGACCTCAAAGAAGACGACGTGTATTTCTGCGTGGCCGACCCGGGCTGGGTGACCGGGCACAGTTACATCGTGTATGGCCCGCTGCTGAACGGGGCGACGATCCTCATGGCCGAGGGCAAGCCCGACTACCCCAACCCAGGTCGCTGGTGGGATCTCATTGCCCGGTATGGCGTCTCCATTTTCTACACGACACCGACCGCCGTCCGGCTGTTGATGAAGTATGGCGAAGACTGGCCGAAGAAATACGACCTGTCCACGTTGCGCATTCTCGGCAGCGTCGGCGAGCCGATCAACCCCGAGGCCTGGGAATGGTTCTACCGCGTGACGGGCAGCGACAAACCTATCATGGACACCTGGTGGCAAACGGAAACCGGCGCGATCCTGGTGACACCCCTCCCCTCCGTCCCGCTTAAGCCCGGTTCCGCCACGAGGCCGTTTCTTGGGATTGAAGCCGACGTGGTGGATAAGGAAGGGAACAGCTTGCCAGCTAATGCCGGCGGCTTTGCCGTGATCAAGAAACCTTGGCCGTCGATGATGCGTACCATTTACAAAGACGCGGATCGATACAAGGTCTATTGGAACACCATCCCCAATTGTTATACGGCGGGCGACGTCTGCCGCAAAGATCAGGACGGCTACATGTGGTTCATGGGCCGCGCCAACGACGTTATTAAGGTCGCAGGCAACCGCATCGGGACGGCCGAAGTCGAAAGCGCACTCGTCAGTCACGATGCCGTGGCCGAAGCTGCCGTGATCGGCAAGCCGCACCGGACCGCCGGAGAAGCGATCAAAGCCTTTGTCATTCTGAAGCAAGGCTACCAGGATTCGAAGGAACTGGTGCAGTCGCTCAAAGACCATGTGTTGAAGGAGCTGGGAAAAATCGCCGTACCGCAGGAAATCGATATCGTGTCCTCGTTGCCGAAAACGCGCTCCGGCAAAATCATGCGGCGGGTACTTAAAGCAAAGGAGTTGGGACAGGACGTGGGCGATATTTCCACGATTGAAGACTAAGCTGGTTTAGTGTGAGTTGAGCGTCATCTTTAACGGTATGCAAGGAGGCCGGTCATGCTCGGGCAACGGACAACAAGAGGACTCCTGTGGTCGATGGTCACAGGCATCCTAGTACTTGGGGGAGTTAGCCCCATTCTCGCTGCGGACAATACACCAAGAGCAGCGGGTCAGGCTCCTGCTCAGTCGATAAAAGCTCCTGAGAAGAAGTCGGTGAAAAAGGGAGAGAATCGGAAGACCACCCCCGCCCCTGCAAAATCCGCGGCCCCGAAGTATGCCTCGGCGGAAACGGCAGCCAAAGCTCAAGCCTGTTTCGGGGAAGCGCCCAAAATTGAATCCGTCAAACCCGATGAAGGAAAAGTCGGGGACAAGGTCACCATCTCCGGGCGAAATTTCGGCCCGGCTGAATGTCTGCGATCCCTGTCCTTCGGGCCCGGTCATTCCGCGACCTTCAAGCTCGACAGTCCGACTCAAATCACCGCCACGGTGCCTGCCAGCAAACGCAAGGGCATGGCGATCATGACAGTCACGACGGCGTCCGGCGAGGACTCCAAGGGGTTTCTGCTGAAGTAACTGATCTGTCCTAGCCAATTCCGGCAAAACAGGATGCTCAAAAAGGCCGTCCAGCCAGGCCGCAGCGAGGTCCACGGCGCGAAGACTAATGAGCGCCACGTTTGTGGACGCCGGCGAGACAGTGAGCCGGCAGTGTCTCAGGTCCGAGGCGTAGCCTCTGGGTACGTCGAGGATCTGAACGAAGCGAGAACGCCGCTGGCGGACTTTTTCAGCATCCTGTTAAATCAGGCCGCGGCGCTGCAAATAGTCCTTGTCGATGACAGGGGTGGGTTTCGGCGGGAGAAGGCCTCTATCCTGCAGAAGCCGTTCGACGTACTTACCGATCAGGTCAGACTCGAGATTGACCTTGTCGCCTACCTGTTTGAGGCCGAGCGTCGTGACCTTTGCCGTATGGGGAATAATCGCGACGAGGAATGAGCGCTCGGTCACCTCGTTGATGGTCAGGCTGATGCCGTCCACCGTGATCGAGCCTTTCTGGACGCAGAGACGCAGAATGTCTTTGGGCGCTTCAATTTCCAGAACCAGCGCGTTGCCATCCTGGTGCCGGCTGCGGAGGGCGCCGATGCCGTCAACATGGCCGGAAACCATATGCCCGCCGATCCGCTCGTTCAATTTCATGGCCCGTTCCAAATTGACGGGCGAGCCGGTTGTGAGGTTGCCGAGAGTGGTGACCGCAAGGGTTTCCGGCGAAATATCCACCGAGAAATCATTATCGGTTCTGGCAATGGCCGTCAGGCATGCACCGTTCACGCTCACGCTGGCGCCAATCACCAGGTCGGTCATGATGGTCGAGGCCATGATGGTGAGCCGGGTGCCGGCCAACCCCTTATTCAACATGGAAACCGCGCCCATCTCTTCCACAATGCCGCTGAACATGGCTTACGCCCCCTTGTGCGTCTTCAAGAGATAGAGACAAAACCCGAGCAACCCAACCCCGCCCACAATGGCAATCCCGCGCTGAAGCGTTTCGATAAAATCCGTATCCATCCTTTGCTGCATCCTTGTGAAAAAATTATACACTGCCACCCCCGACAAATTGCGGCGGCATTATATACTATCGCGAAATGGTTCTCATCGTGGCCCAGAACGCCACGGCAGCAAGGATCTGGATCCCGGCGATTACGGCAAAAGCCCCCTGATAACTGGCGTGAGCGATCAAAAATCCGGCGAGGAGCGGGCCGCTGGCATGCCCGATATCCATCACCGTTCCTTGCATCCCCATCCCCGCGCCCAGCCGTTTGAATTCCGAACTGTCGGCCACCAGCGCGGCAGAGGATGACGACACCACCGCTTCTCCGAACCCAAAGCCAGATGACAGCATCAGCAGCACGGCAAATGATCCCACATGGGGAATGCTGATAAACGTCGCCGCACAAATGACCAGGCCCAGCACGATCAGCGGCTGTCGCCCCACCCGATCCGATATCCGCCCCATAACCGGTTTGGACAAAAATGACGTCACCGCCTGCACGCTGAACATCAGGCCCACTTCACCGGCGTTCAGGCCGACCGAGAGGCCGTAGAGCGGCAGAAACGCCATGAGCGCGCCATTGGCAATCATCTTGGCCGCATCGGTGGAACTGGTGATCAACACCTTCCGGTTCCGGGCGACTGCGAGAAACCCTTTCCCCATCTCAGCGATCACCGGAGCCAGCCCCTTCTCGCGCACGCGCGGCGGCGGCTCGTCCAAATGGAGGCTGAAGAAGATCAGAATGGCGATGCAGCCGAAGACCCCGGCCGTAACAAAAGCGGCGGGAAACCCCGCGGCATGGGCCAACCATCCTCCGAGGAACGGGCCCAGGAGGGAACCGGATTGGGTGCAGGCGGTATAGGTGCCCATCGCCGCCCCCCGCCGCTCTTTGTACAGATCAGCCACGGTGGCAAGGGCGCTCGGCGCGAAGATGGCCGTCGCCAGGCCGTGAACGAATCGCAACGCGGTCAGCGCGTTGAGATCGGAAATGAACGGATAGAGGAACGGCGGCAACCCGAACGCCACCACCCCGATACGCAGCAGCATTTTCCGCCCATAAATGTCGGACAGGGCTCCAGAGGGCAGTTTCAGCAGCACCCCGGTAATTGTCGAGACCGAGACGATCAGTCCGATCCGCTCCGGCCCGGCACCCAGCGATTCCGCGAAGAGAGACAGGACCGGCATGCGGACGAGGTTGTAGCTGATAAAACAAAACACGCCGAGGGTACAGAGGTAGAAAAAGCTGCGGGACGTCGTCATTGCGCTCTCATGGAAGGCCGAGGTTTTGCTTCTGCGCCGAATTGTGGAGGGACGCGAGGGAGGCCTTCAGAAACGCGACCTGCTCATCCGGTAAACCCGGGGGATCCGTCGCCTCGAAAAGCACTTGATCCGGATGGTCGCGCATGGCGCCGGCCAAACGACGGGCGGCATCAAAGGCCTTCACGACCTGACGAGTGACCACATTGCCGATGAGTGGACGCAGCATCGAAAGCAATCCGGAATACAAGCGGTTATCGAGCCGCAGGTAGGCCACCATCGTATTGTCCATCGATTCGCCGCCCTGCCCGTCTTTCATCGGCTGCAATTTGAACAACACCAAGGCCTTGCCGCTGACGCGGGGCAAGTATCGTCCGTCATGCGTCCCTTCGAGGTAGTAAATCCGCGTGCTCCGATCTTTATACAGCGGATACACAATGCCTTCCGTGCCTTCACCGTCCGTCGCCCAAAATTCCTCGGGACCGCGCAACTCAGCTTTGTACAACCCGAGATCGAGGCGATTGACCAGGGCCGCAGCCATGACCGGATGCTCCAACAGATAGAGATAGACCTCTTCCGGCAGCATGGTTCGGATCGGTCCCACCTTGTTGGCTGTGGTGTAGTGCGCAATGATCGGTTCAAGCCGGCAGGTCCAGGCAGCATCGACCTGATCGAGAGGGAAGACCATGCCGACATGGTGCGACGGCAGTGAGCAGCGGTCGGATTCAGCCTGACCAGAAGAATCAGAGAGCGCCAGGGCGGCGGTGAGCACAGCGGCCATCGGGCCGATTCGCCGGACGATCTCGCCGCACCCGGTCATGAAGCCCGTTGGGGCACGGTCAGAGTCACTTGAGCGGGAAAGAGCTGGGCAGGGTCGTGCCTGAGGCGAGCCTGCCGTAACAAGGTGTTGACGTGTGGTTCGAGAAGGCCTTCGAATGACGGCTGCCCATCCGTGGTGATGACGACCGGTTTCGACAAATCGACGAGGTCGCTATTGAGATACAACGTATACTGCCGCACCCGGTCGGTCCGCACGTCGATCCGATTCGGACCGGTCACCTGCGCAGTTAACCTCGCATAGGTCCGCCGGCGGATGCTGTCATCGCGCTTGTCGATCAGATCTTCCGAAAACGAGGCGATCTGGTCGGTCGCATCGATCCGCACCCACCCGAAAGGGAGGAGATGGCTCGCATCACGCACCACGGTCACGGTCTTGGGAACGGGCGTCCGGCGTTGGTGATCGAACCATGTCACCAGATCAGGCAGCTCTTCACGCGGGAAAAAATGGCCGCCGGCCATGGCATGGGTACGGTCATGTTCGCGATCAGACGAAGGGGTAATCAAGGTTCTTCAGCTCCCCGGCCAGTTTTCGACTCAACTCCACGGGCATCACCTGGTCTTGCGAGCCATGAATGATGTAGACCGGCGTCGTGCGGAGATTTTCCAGAAACGGGAATAAGACATCGTCGATGCCGCTGGCCATCGGCGCGAGCCCGGCAAACAAGGGCGCGTGATGCATGCCGATCAGCCAGGCGCCGATTCCGCCATTGGACATCCCACTGAGAAAAATTCGATTGGGATCGATTCGATACCGTTCCCGTACAAGCTGCACCGTCGCGAGCACGAGATCTTCGGCCCGCCTGGTAAACCAGGCACCCGCGGGATAAGTCGGACAGGCCAGGATGTATTGTTCCCCTAAGCGCGACTTCCACCGGTCCAAGTAGGCTTCACCGGTGAATCCCGCGCCATGGAGACATACCACCAGCGCATAGTCTTTGGTCGGCTCGTAACTCTGAGGAATGGACAGACTCACCCGGTACGGCCGGTCACGAACCACGACCTGTTCATCGGCCAACGCCCCGACAGGCTGAAGGCCATGGGGCTGGCCCTTGCGCAGGATATCTTCACGGCCTGAAGCGTCGCATCAGGGCGCTGCACGATTGACGTCAGCGTCGAGTTGGCCTGCTCGCTATCCTGAGATGTGAGGTATTGCCAGATCTGCGCAGCAAGATCCGTCGAGGATGCATCTTCGGCTGCAGAGGTCAAAGAAACCGGCAGAAGCGACACCCACATGCAAACGAGGGGCAGAAGGAGTAGACCGGAGCGCCGTAGATGAACCCTGTGAGGAGGCCGGAGAGATGATCGCACGATGCTCCTATCGAGTCGGGAAATCAGCCTGGATCAGCATATCACGCCCGATTGGCTCCATGCGCAGATTCTTGAGCGGCACGGCCTCCCGCAGGCGGCGCGGTGACAGGCCTCCCAACAACCCCCTCGCATCCTGCCCTCCCAGCAGGAGTGGCGCGACAAAACACATGAGCCGCTGCGGCAGTCCCGCTCGAAGCACAGCCGCATTGAGATCACTTCCGCCTTCGACTACCAGGCTCGTGACGCCGAGCTGCCCAAGCCTCGCCCATAAGTCCGTCAGATTGACGTGCCCGCGGGCATTGGGCAACACCAAGACATCGATGCCGCGACGCTGCAGGCGCTCGATCTTTTTTAGTGAGGCTGCACGCGTTGTGGCAATGACCGTATGGGCTTCCTCCTGCCGTTGTAGCACGGCTGCCCGAAGTGGAATACGTAGTCGGCTATCGACCACCACCCGGAGCGGTTGCCGCGAGGCGAGGCGAACGGGATCACCACCCGTTCTGGCGGTTAACTGCGGATCATCGCGCAGAACCGTCCCGATCCCGACCAGAACCGCATCGACCTCGGCGCGCAACTGATGGGCCTGCAGCCGGGCCGCCTCATCGGTGATCCATTGCGATTCGCCGCTCGAGGTAGCGATCTGACCATCCAACGTCATGCCGGCTTTCAGAATGGTGAAGGGCCGGCCGGTCTGCACCCAGTGGACATAGGTCTCGTTGAGTTCTCGCGCTTCTGGTTCGAGGGTTCCGACTTCGACCTGAATCCCTGCCCGTTTGAGTTGGGCTATGCCTCTGCCTCTCACCTGGGGATTGGGATCCACCATGGCCACGACAACCCGGCGCACACCGGACGTGATGACCAGCGGCACACAAGGAGGCGTGCGTTTTTTGAGATGACTGCAGGGTTCTAGGGTGACGTAGAGGGTGCCGCCTTTGGCCCGTGAACCGGCCTGACTCAAGGCGAGCACTTCGGCATGAGGCCCACCGACCTTGCGGTGAGAGCCCTGTCCGATGATCTCTCCGCGGTGCACGACCACCGCGCCGACCATGGGATTGGGACTGGTATGACCTCGGCCCTTCGCAGCGAGGCGAAGGGCCAGAGCCATCAATTCACGATCGCGGGAGGATGATTTCACCGGCTCGTACGCTTGGAGCGGCGCACCACACGTTTCGCAGCCGGTCGTTTGTTCGCCGGAGCAGGTTTCGCAGACCTCTTGGCAGACTTGACGGCTTTCGGCTTCGCGGCCTTCGGTTTGCTCTTCGCCGGCTTCGGTTTCTCCTTCTCGGCTTCTGCCAACGCCGCCTGTGCCGCAGCCAATCGCGCAATGCCCACGCGATAGGGAGAGCAGCTCACATAGTCCAACCCCAATTGGTGGCAGAACTCCACGGAACTGGGATCGCCCCCATGTTCACCGCAGATTCCCAACTTGATAGTCGGACGGGTCTTGCGTCCACCGGTGATTGCGGTCCGCATGAGCGACCCGACACCTTCGCGATCCAACACCGCAAAGGGATCGCTCTCCAGAATGTTGGCGGTCTTGTAGAAATCGATGAACTTTGCCGCGTCGTCGCGCGAGAAGCCGAAAGTGGTCTGGGTCAGATCGTTGGTGCCGAATGAGAAAAACTCGGCTTCTTCCGCGATGCCGTCGGCCGTCACGGCTGCGCGCGGCAACTCGATCATGGTGCCGACCAGGTACGACAACTTGACGCCGTACCGCTTCATCGTCTCCGCCGCCACTTCCCGGACAAGATCCTTCTGGGCTTTCATTTCCGAGACCATGCCAACGAGCGGAATCATGATCTCCGGCACGATCTTGGTGCCTTCCTTCGCCAATTCACAGGCCGCTTCGATGATGGCGCGCGCCTGCATCTTGGTAATTTCCGGCATCGTAATGCCGAGGCGGCAGCCACGCAGACCGAGCATGGGGTTAAATTCATGCAGTTCTTCCACCCGGGTCAATAACCGCTTCTTCTCCTCCAGCACTGTCTGCGACCCGCTGGTGAGTTCGAGCTGGGCGATTTCAACCATCAGGTCTTCACGCTTCGGCAGAAACTCGTGCAGCGGCGGATCGAGCAAACGAATCGTGACGGGGAATCCTTTCATCTCACGATAGAGGCCGATGAAGTCTTGCTTCTGCAACGGCAGCAGCTGATCCAGATACATTTCCCGCTCTTCGCGCTTCCGGGCGAGAATCATTTTCTGCATGATCTGAATGCGATCCTCGGCGAAGAACATATGTTCGGTGCGGCAGAGGCCGATGCCTTCCGCGCCGAAACTCCGCGCGATCCGGGCCTGATCCGGCACATCGGCATTCGCCCGAACCTTGAGCTTGCGCACCCCGTCGGCCCACTTCAGCACGGATTCAAATAGCTGATATTTTTCAGAGGCCGAAGCCTCCATTTTCCCTTGCAACACCTGAATGACCTCGGACTCCACGACGGGAATATCGCCGCCGTAGACATTGCCGGTCAACCCATTGACGGACAGGTAGTCGCCCTCGCGAAACGTCTGCGTCCCGATCCGTACCGTTTGATTGTCCACCACCTCGATGGCCTCACAACCGGCCACACAGACCTTGCCCATCTGCCTGGCGACGACGGCCGCATGGGACGTCATCCCACCGCGCGCGGTGAGAAAACCCAGGGCGGCATTCATGCCATGAATATCATCCGGGCTGGTTTCCTGCCGCACCAACACGACACGGTTACCGGCCGCCTGCATCTCCACCGCCCGATCAGCGGTTAACGCGATTTTGCCGGCGGCGGCGCCGGGGCCGGCCGGCAAGCCCTTGCCGAGCGGCGTGCAGTGGGATTCTTCCTTCGTATCGAAAATCGGATAGAGATATTGTGCCAGCTGGTCGGGGCCGATCCGCTGGAGGGCTTCCTTTTTCGAGATCAGCCCTTCCTTCACCATATCGACCGCAATCCGCACCGCAGCCACACCGGTCCGTTTCCCAGAACACGGGTCTGCAACATGTACAGCTTGCCTTCCTGGATGGTGAACTCCAGGTCCAGCATGTCGCGGTAGTGCCGTTCCAGTCTCTTATAGGTCGTTTCCAAATCCTTATAGGCCTGCGGCATGAACTTTTCGAGCTGATTGACCGGCAACGGAGTCCGGATGCCGGCGACGACATCCTCTCCCTGCGCGTTCGTCAAACACTCGCCGAAGAATTGCCGCTGACCGGTAGCCGGATCGCGCGTGAACGCCACGCCGGTGCCGCTGGTCTCGCCCATGTTGCCGAACACCATGGCGACCACGTTCACCGCCGTGCCCCACGTTTCAGGAATATTGTAAAGGCGACGATAGGTCACCGCCCGGGCGCCGTACCAGGAGGAGAACACCGCATTGATCGCCATACGCAATTGTTCGAGCGGATCATCCGGGAAATCCCGTTTGGTTTCTTCTTTGACGAGTTCTTTGAAACTGACAACGAGTTCCTTGAGCGCCTTCGCATCGAGATGCGTATCCTGCGTGACCCCGAGATCCCGCTTCTTGTGTTTGAGAATGTCCTCGAAATGCTCACGATTGATACCCATGACGATGCTGCCGAACATACCGATGAAGCGGCGATAACTATCCTGGGCAAACCGTTCGTTCTTGGTCTTGAGCGCCAAGCCATGCACGGTCCTGGTGGTCAATCCCACGTTCAGCACGGTATCCATCATGCCGGGCATGGAGGCACGCGCACCTGAGCGAACGGAGACTAATAAGGGGCTGTCGGGATCGCCGAAGCCGGTCTTCATCGACCGCTCGATCTTCTTGAGCGCCACCAGGGCCTCCTCCATCATGCCGGGAGGATAGGCTTTGCCCCGCTTGTAATATTCGACGCAGGCCTCGGTGGAGATCGTAAACCCGGGGGGCACGGACACTTTGAGGTTGGTCATCTCGGCCAGACCTGCGCCTTTGCCGCCGAGCAGTTCCTTCATGTTGCCGGTGCCTTCGGCTTTTCCATCTCCAAAGTAATAGACGTATTTCTTGGCCACGCGACGCTCTCCTTCTGCTATGAGGTCAATGAGTCGGAACCGAATGGCGGGC
>JASGJV010000020.1:0-124473 GCA_049840695.1 Nitrospira sp. | reverse complement strand
CTGTTTTTGTGTTCTTCGTTGGTGCTTGCTAAGGTTCATCGGGAAACACGATCATCCGAACAGCACCTAGGCTGATGTCGTTGATCTGTTTGGCCATGGATTTCTACCTTGTACCGCCCCGGGTTTCCAGCCGCTGTCTGCGGGGAACAACTTGAGGTAGCCGGTTTGATCTTCCAGCGCGATGTACATCGCATCTTCAGCAACCACGGCTGGTCCATCCACTCCCGGGACCTCCTCCGGATAGCAGCGTCCGAAGACCTGGAATGATTGGTAGTGCTGGTGCAGTTCAAACACGATGAAGATCGGCCTGGCACCGGCGGAGAATCGGTCGGTGGGTTTGACGGGAACAATTTCATGGGTCCGCTGGAAGCCCAATTCTTCATCGAACCCTTCGGCGAGCACGATGTGACGAAACATCCCTTCGGGTGGGGCGTCGAAATTGTAGGGCTGGGCGCTCTCGGTACGGTTTTGAAAATCGGGAATGGGAACGTTGCGAGTCAGGGGGAGATCGTCGGCCCACAGGAGAGAGCCGGAGAGAAGAACGATGGGACAGGCAAGCGCACACACCGATCTCAGTCCTGCTTTGGTACACTCCGCCCGGGAGGCCCCTGTCAAGGAAGGCATTGGGCGACGGAACTCGGTCGGTGCGTTCGCTGGGGAGGCATCATGGATGCTGGGGGAAATCGTCCGGAGGAGGTTTGCGGGTGAAAATTGCTTCCTGGTTAGACTTTCGCTCTTTCTACAGGGGAACAGGATGGAACAGCACCTCATGACACCTGTCGAGGATCCCAACGCTTTACCGCAACCCATCGGAGAATACAAGCCGGTCGATTATTGGCAGGCGCACATCAATACTCTGTTCTATCAACTGCGCGGTGATCAACGACGCCGACTTCTATCAGACTTTCGCCTCGGCTGATTATCGATTGGCCCATGCGTTGGCGGCTGACTATTTCGAGCAGGTGGTCAAACGTCACGAGCTTGCGCGCCGAAATCCGGTGCGCCCGGGGAGGCCGCTTCCCGACCCTCTTCCAGCCGTCATGGAGTAGGGGCCCCGGCAACGGCAAGCTCGCGGCCTGCTTTCTCAGCCATCTACAGCAACTCGACAAGGCGGATCAGGTCTATCCACGGGTGCGGTATGTGCTCGTGGATTCGCATGCTCCTGCGCTGGAGCGGGCACGCGCACATCCGGATTTGGTTCCACATCTCTCCAAGATCGAGGCCCTGTGTGCCGATGTCGAGAACATGGCCACCATCGCCAACGGCACGGTCGATCGGATCATCTGTAACGAGATGTGGAATGAAGTGGCCACCAAGCTCATTGTGAAAAAGGGTGGGGAGTATGAGGAAGAGCATCTCCGTCCGAACCTCAACGAGCGCAAGGCCGCGGCGATTGCCGATTGGTCTGGGTTTGTGCGCGCCTTCGATGCCAAGGACATCGATAAACTGAAACAGTTTCCGCCCTTTCTAGACGATCTGATCTGGGAGCGCGAATATCACAAGGTCGATTGGAAGGATGTCCCCTATCGCAAAACCCTGACCGAGTTTATGAAGGCGATCGACGAGGAAGTGTTAGTACCGGTCAATCTGGGCGCCTGCGCGTCGATCAAGGAAGCGAAGCGAGTGCTGGCCCCGGACGCTGTGGGGTTCAGCAGTTTCGATGCTGGAACGGCAGACATGCAGGTACTCAATGATCCCGAGAAGCCCTGTTATGGCCAATTCGGCGGCCAATACAGTTTCATGGTGAATCTGGCCCTCATTCAAGCCGTGGCGAAGCATCTGGGATCACCACCACCATCATTGAGACCCAGCGGGAGTTTGTGGGAAGTCGACTTGGGAACCAATGTGATGACGCTGATGGATCTGCTGGCCTGTCATCCAACGGTGGGTTCCAAAGTTCAGCCCTGGCAATTGGATGAACTTCGCCGCTGAAAACCATTCGCACGCTGAATGAAAGTTACGAGAGCCCGTATCGACGCAAGATTGAGTTCCCACTGCGCAGTGAAATGCCCGCGGAAGAACGCGAAGCGGCACAGGGTACGCTCCTCTCGATGAAATCTAACGGAATTCCCGATACCATCGCCTATGTCACTGAAGAAGAGTTGAGTCAGGCGCAGGGTGATCTGGAACAGCTCGGATACGAGCGGAGACCTGGTTAATGGCGCTGGGGCGCCTCCGAGTCCGGTTGAGTACTATCACTTCACCGTCCGACCGTAGTCGCCGGCTTTCTGCCGGAGGGAAGAGGCGTCAAGGGGCACCTGCGGGAGAAAGAGCTTGACTAATTCCAGTCGTTTCTATAGCCTTTCCCGCGATTTCCGATAGCAAACCCTCCCTCTCCGTGGGAGGGGAACTTAGAAGGAGACGGGGTTTCCAGGCAAGATCTTCTCAGACGACGTACTTCACAAAAGGCAGTCGAGTGGCCGGTGCGTGAACATATGTTGCGTGCGAATAATCGCACAGCTGTAACAAGGAGCATACAGTACCATGTTTGGTTCGTTCGGCTGGATGGAGCTGCTGCTGATTCTCATCATCGTGCTCATTATCTTCGGGGCGGGAAAATTCCTCAGCTTGGTGAGGGATTCCGGTAAAGCAATCAAGGGGTTCAAGAAATCGGTTCACGAAGCGGATGCCATTGATGTGACGGCAAACGAGACGGAACCGGCCGCGGCTCAGCCAACGGCACAAATCCAGCAAACCGGACAGTCGGCTCCACCGCCGCCTGCGCAGCAGGCCGGTGCGGCTCCACCGCCACGGACGACGCAGGGGTAACTTGCGAGACTGAGGATCGGACCCGGGTAAGGGCGATTGTCTTTCACGGTCGCACCGCCTGGTCTTTCACACAACCACCTCAGTAGGAACACCATGTTCGGTCTTGGCGCTGGAGAAATTCTCATCATCCTGGTCATCGCGTTCCTGTTGTTCGGGCCCAAGCAGTTGCCGAAATCGGGCGTCAGGTGGGCAAGGCCGTCAAGGGATTCAAAGAGACGGCAGACGACCTGAAGAAGACGGTTGAGCCGGAACTCAACATGATCCAGCAGGAAATGAAGATGGGTGCAACGGACAGTCGTCAATGAAAGAAGCGGAAGAACAGATCAACAGCGCAACATGGGGCGTAGGCGGGGGCAGAGGAGTCGGGTTTGCCCAAGCAGGCCTAATACCATTTCATACTCGCTCTACGGCTGTGAAGGGAGGTGACCACAGCAACAATACAAGACTGACGGTGTGAGGGGCTCGCTTCGGGATTGAAGCAGGTCATGACCGGATGGTGGGCACCATTCTGGTTCGGCTGACTGAGACCCGCGGACACAGGAGTTAGCTTTCTGGTAGTGCAATAGCGGTTGGATTTTAGGCGGCACCCGGAGTGAATGGGTACACAAAGGGTTGCCATCCAATTCACAGGAGGAACGCTATGAAACGCATCCATGGACGGACCAGATGGGGTCGGTTGGCCGCCATCTTCGGCGCTGCGGCAATCTCAGCTTTGCAGTGCCTGACGCTCCCGGCCTTTGCCGGATTCGAACTTCCCCGGGCGAACGCATCACGAACCTCCCAGCTATTCCTCGCAACATGCCGCAGAAAGAAGCGTACGAACTGTACGATCCGGTCATCGGCCGAAACTTTGATGTCAAGAACCTTTGGATGCGCGCGGATTTGCGTGTGCGTCCTGAAATGCGGAACAACGCCTGCTTCGGTCTGGCCCAGGGCGCCGGTGGAACGTGTAACTCCTTCGGAACGAGAGGGACAAATGCCACAGGCGGCAATAAAGGAAACGATTTTTTCGTACAACAGTGGGTGCGGTTGGGAATCGGGTATGACCTCTCCCCAGACGTGAACTTCTACATGGAAATCATCGACAGCGCGACCTGGGGTGGAAATGGAAACCCGACCAATGCCGGCAACGGTGGCGATCCGTTGAACCATAATGGCGGGTCCATCGCGGGAAGCGGCGGCGGCAACAATGGCCGTCTGGGCGTTCGTGCTGCTTATATGCTGATCCGGAATCTGGCCGACGTCCAGGGCTTAAGCTTAAAGGTCGGACGTCAATACGTCGTCTTCGGCAACCATTCTCTGTTCGGGCACTTCGACTGGGCCAACACTGGATATTCACATGACGGCGTGATGTTGGCGTATCAGACTAAGAATTGGGACACGTATTTCGGTTGGTTCCGCAACGCCGAAACGGATCTTGGGCAGGCAGCGGCGGTAGGCAGCGGAGCCCCGAACATTGCAGGTGGTGCGGCAACAGCGGGTGGCGCAAACAATTTGGTAGCTGGTGACGCGAACCGCGATGCCGACTTGTTCATTTTCTACAATCAGATCAAAATGGTTCCCGGCATGGTCATCGAACCATTTTATGTCTACTACAAGAACAACCTGAGTTCGGCGGACAATGCGGGACAGGGGCTGGGCACGGCCAAACACTCCAACCAGACCCGTCATATGATCGGAAACCGGATTGAAGTGCGCAAGGGCGGGTTCGACTTCTCGAACGAAATTGCCTGGCAGTTCGGTCAAATGGGACAGCTTGGAGCTTGCCAAGGAGAGCAGAAGTGCTTGCACATCAATGCCTGGGCAACTCGAAACTGGATCGGCTATACATTTTACGATACGGCCTGGAAGACACGCATCGCCTTCAACCTTGATTACGCGTCTGGTGACAGTCGCAATAACGTCTGCGGTGCCGGTGCAGCGGCCGGTTCTTGCCGAACGGCGAATACCTTTGAAAACTTCTTCCCGACGAACCACATCCACATGGGGTATATGGACGTGCAAGCGTGGAAGAACATGCTGTCTCCTTCAGTCAACCTGCAGGCTCGTCCTTCAGCACGTGACCATATCGAATTATGGTACACGAACCTAAACCTTGCTAACTCGAAGGATTGTTGGTACCGAGGATCTCAGGGTTGCTACGTCTTCTCGAACGCCAACAACACAAAGACCCACATCGGCGACGAAATCGACGTGGCCTATACCCGTATGTTCGCTGATGGCAAAGTCGCCCTGCAAGCTGCCTATGGCACGATTTTCAGTGGTGGTTATTTGACCAGCACGTTAAATCAACAGGTCAATCAGCACTGGGCCTATATGTCGTTGTGGATGAACTTCTAAGCATGCGTGAAGCGTGAAATGTGACGCGTCAGGATAGAAGAAGACTAAAGACGGTCCTATGGACCGGAGGAGTTTTCGTCCCTGACGATGACAAGAAAAAGGAGACACGCAATGAAGAAACTCATGTTCGTAACGCTGGGCGTCGCGGCGTTGGCCATCGGCAGCCAGCCGGTCACTGCGCAGGCCCAGGTCGCGGATGCGATTCAAGCAGTGAACGATGCCATCGTCGAGTTGACCGATGCGCCGGGCCTCGGCAAGCGGACGACCGTCGATGTGACGAAGCGGTGGGGATCCGACCGGTCCGTCATCGACAGCGCCACGGCGAAATTGCAGGACGGGCTCAGCAAGGCCCAGTCCGGTGGAGTCGGGGCCGATGCCATGCGCCAATTGAAAATGGCGGTGGATTACGGCAAGGCCCGACTGCATAAGGAAGCGCGCTTATCCGCACAGGGTGCCTTGCGCCATCTGTGCGTAGCGAATCAAGATCAGGGCCCAGGCTGTGACACGGTGCCGAAGTTCGGAAGCTACACCGCGCCATAGCCGACTCTCTCGTGACCTTCGAGGTAGAGGGGAGATCCCCCTGTCTGTCTCGACGTCTGAAACCCCGCCGGGTGATCCCCGGCGGGGTTTCTGCTTTAAGGCGGATGATCGTCCGCTCTGAGGTCAACGGCTGAGGTCTGACATTCTATTGAACCTGGCGCTTGGCGCCTCCTAACTGCTTGCCCGTGATTCGTTGGGCGTCTTATACTCGGCCCGTCCGCAATACGCACAGTGGGTCGGTTTTGAGTGTTCCCCGTGGATGATCTGAGTACAAGACTTCATCAACAATTCGGATTTTCATTGTTCCGCCCGGGGCAACGGGAGGTTATCGAGGCCGTATTGTCACGGCGCGATGCCATGGCCGTGATGCCAACCGGCCAAGGGAAGTCACTCTGTTATCAGTTGCCGGCCACGATTCTGCCGGGCCTGACGCTGGTCATTTCCCCGCTTGATCGCCCTGATGCAGGATCAGGTGAACAGTCTGACAGCCCGTCATGTTGCCGCCGCGGCGTTCCACTCCGGCCTCTCTGAACCGGAGCGCGACAAGATCGTTCTGAATCTCAAATTGAGACGGCTCCAGCTCCTCTACCTCGCCCCTGAACGGATGCAGCATGAACGGTTCCTGCGTCTCCTGCGATCGTTATGGGTGTCTTTGCTGGTCGTCGATGAAGCGCATTGCATTTCTCAATGGGGACATGATTTCAGGCCGGACTACCTGAACATTGGTCGATTGCGCCGGGAACTCGAAAATCCACCCTGTTTGGCCTTAACGGCCACGGCTACCGCGCGGGTGCAAACGGATCTCTGTGAGCGACTGTCGCTCCATGATCCGTTACGGCTGGTCACCGGCTTTCGTCGGCCGAATCTGGCCCTCTCGGTTCGTCAGTGCCGTTCGCGCCAGGAGAAGCTGGCTCAATTGGAGCGCGTCGTGCGCGAGACCCCGGCGGGTACCCTCCTCATCTATTGCGCCACGCGGCGAGCGGTGGAGGACGTGGCGGCCTGTCTGAGTCGCTCCAATCCGTCCGTTGGGTACTACCATGCCGGCTTGTCGGATGACGATCGGCGATCGGTTCATGAGAATTTTCGCTTGGGAACGATCCGGATATTGGCCGCGACGAATGCCTTCGGCATGGGGATCGATAAGTCCGATGTTCGCCTGGTCGTCCATTTTGATATTCCCGGAAGCCTGGAGGCCTATTACCAGGAGGTCGGACGGGCAGGGCGTGACGGCCAACCGGCTGCCTGCCTGCTGCTATTCCATGAACGGGATGTGGCCACGCAGGAATACTTTATTCAACAGGCGTCGAAAGAATCTGGCAACGCAACGCGCGTGGAGCGCATGAAGACGTTGCTCCAGGACTTGTTGGACTATGTGTCGGTAACGACCTGCCGCCAGCTTGCCATATTGGACTATTTCAGTGATGAGGTGGAGCGAGCGCTGGGCCCTTGTGGATTGTGTGATCGTTGTAAAACGCCAGTGCAATTGCCCGCGGCCATCGTGAATGATGGGTCGGCGTGCGCGAAGGCCGTTCTCACGGCAGTATCCTGGTGCGGGGGGCGATTCGGAGTGACACGCATCGTGGACATGCTGCGCGGCAGCCGAGCGAAAGGGTTGCTGGCCTATGGGGCTGAAGACTGTCCGGGATATGGAATCTACCAGGCCTGGACGAAGACGGCCGTGACTCGCCTGGTGAAATCTCTGATCGACTCCGGGCATCTGCAGGTGGAAGGGGCGGAATATCCCACGCTGGACTTGACGCGGCGCGGGCAGGAGGTGGTGAAGGGCCTCAGCCCTATGGAAGTGAAGAAGGAGGTGGAGTTGCCGCTTCAGACGCCAGTCAGCGGCCGGAACAATTCCATGGCCGCGTCACTCACGTTGCCCGTTGATCCGCAGCTGTTCGAACGGCTCCGTCAACTGCGTAAAGAACTCGCCGAGGAGGAGGGCGTGGCGCCCTTCGTGATTTTTCACGACAAAACGCTTCGCACGATCGCCGGCCATAAACCTGTGACACTCAGCGCCCTGTTGGAGATTCCCGGCATAGGCGAGGTCAAGGTGGAGCGGTACGGTCGTCGCGTGCTGGGAATCGTCAACGAAGAGTGCCGGTAACGTTCTCCGCGTTGTATCTTTTCGCTCTTCCTTCTACGTTGTCACTAGGCTCTCAGCCTTCCCGATTTCCGGAACTGTTCCTGCAATTCCGCATAGGTCGTCGTCACAGGAAATTGCGGGAATTCTTTCGGCAGATGGGCCGGCGGACGGAAGAAGAAACCGGCATGGGCTTCTCCCAGCATGGCGGTATCGTTGTAGGCATCCCCGGCGGCCATGACGTGGAAATTCAGGTTCTTCAGTGCGGCAACCGCGTGTTTCTTCTGGTTCGGTTGCCGCAGTTTGTAGCTGACAATGCGGCCGTTGGGGCCGATTTCCAGTTGATTGCAGAAAATGGTAGGAAAGCCCAGTTGCCTCATCAGTGGCAGGGCAAATTCATAAAAAGTGTCAGACAGGATGATGACCTGAGCGCGTTCGCGCAGCCAGGCGATGAAATCGGCGGCCCCGTCCATCGGCCCCATGGCATCGATCACCGATTGAATGTCGGCCAGGGTGTATCCATGTTGATCAAGGATTTTCAACCGGCGCGTCATTAAGGCATCATAGTCCGGCATTTCCCTTGTGGTGATCTTGAGTTCTTCAATGCCGGTCTTGACGGCAAAGTTGACCCAGATTTCAGGAACTAAGACGCCTTCAAGATCGAGACACACAATCACGGGATTCTGCATGGATTCCTCCGGAAAAGTCGGTACATGTGAATAGTGAGGGTGGGGAGCAAGGCTTGCGCACGTCACAGCGCATGACCCCGAACCTGTCTGTTATCCGCCGCTTCCGCGCCGAGCCCTTTCCTGACTGAGATACCGTCCGATTTTATCGATCGCTTTTTCGAATAGTTCTGTTCCCGCCCATTGGCGGGCCTGCTCGGCCTGATGCCGCTTGGCCCAGTCGATGGCCAGCGGAAGGGGAATGAGCCTGGGTGCGGTGGCCGTCAGGTCTGCCCAAAGCAGACTCAATGCCGTACTGATCCGAACCGCAACGGGAACCGGCCGGATTGTCTGATTCGTCATGTCTTGGCAGTCGATGGCCTGAGAGGTGACGGCGAGTTCGCGGCAGGCTGCGGGTCGATCATCGTAGATGCTGCAGACTTCATTGTCCAGAAAAGGACAGGGCATCCGAAGCGCATAATAGGCCCGGTTCAGGGGTTCGATGGCTTCGTCACTGACCGGCTCTGAAGACTCAGCGAGGGCGGAGAGTTGTTGTAAGACTCCGGCTCGGGCCAGACGCTGCTGAGCCACGTCAATTTTTGACAGTATCCGCTCCCGCTCCGGTGAGGCCAGGCGATCGACGCGTTTTGCCAGGGCGAAGGCTTCGGGGGCGGAAATCGGCACCAGCATGCGGCAACAGGCCGCGCACCCTTTGTGACAGGAAACGGAGAGCCCAGCTTCACGCACATGGGCAAGTTCCAGCGTTTGGACTTCCTCGCCGAGGCCGCGCATCAAGGGAAGAATCGCCGTCACCGGCACGAAGCTCGTTCGGAACTCCGACGGCGGTGGAAACCTCACCGACCGGGGTTTGCAGGGAAATTTCGAAGTGTTCTATAGGTGTCTGGTGACTCACGGTTATCGCGTCAGCTCGTTTGTTGCCGTCGTAATCAGAGATACTGCCTGAGCGGGTGTTGCCGCGACTATCATAGAGAAGCATAGAATCGGCGGTCAACCAATGAGCCCGGACGGTCTTGCCCCGCAGGGACGGTTGCGGCTACTCTGTCGTCGATGCGTGTCTCCGGCCATATCATCGGTTTGTTGAAAGAATATATGCGTGATCTTGTCGAGCAGGCTCGGCAGGAGTCGCAGGCTCAGCAAGCGTTCGGCTTTTCCGCGCCGCCCTATCAGCCGGATCATGCCATTGCGGACCTCCTCTCGATTTTGGATGATCGGATTGAGTCGGGAAGGTCTGCAAGTCGGCATGCCGCTTGAGTTTCTGCATGAAATGTGGCGGCATTGTAACGAGGCCCGCAGCCAGGTGATGGAACAGGTGTGGCTCGAAACGAATCTTGGTCCGCTGGGCTCATCCAAGGCTAGGATTCGAGAGTTGACCTACGCCGCATTGATCACCCATCTCGAATCGGACGCCGCAAAAGAATAACCTTTGCTGGGCGTCACTCGAGAAAGATGACACTCAGGGTTGCCATTTGCCGGCGATCCAATAGACCAGGATGCCGACCACTTCGTCGATGGTCTGCGTGCTGAGCAGGAGCGCCCGGGCCGTGGGGATGAAGTCGAACATCGTTTTCTCTTCCCACGCCTGTTGTGGGTAGTGTGCCGATTCGTAGCCGCAGGCAACCGGGGTGACCGTAAAGCCCTGCTTCTCAAACAAGCCCACTGCGCGTGGAAGATGATAGGCGGCGGTGACGAGCAGGATGTGGGCTGAGCCCAGGATGGCCTTGGTCTGCACCGCGTTTTCGTAGGTCGTTCGGGAATTCTCTTCTACGTGGATGACTGATTCCGGCACACCCAGGCGGAGCGCCCACCGTTTCATCTCACGGGATTCAGGCGGCCCGGTTCGGCGCACGGTTGCATCGCCGCCGGCGAGTACCAGCTTGGGCGCGAGGCCCTTTAGCCACAATTCAGCGCCACACGCGGTACGCTGGCGCGAGGGTTCGGAGGTTTCGTTGGCCGGCCGCAGTGATCCTTTGTGAAAGACACCCCCTGCCAGGACGACCACGGCGTCGAATTTCGACACGGTGGGTGCTGCGAACGGCGGATACCGCGCCTCGAGTAACGAAATGTAGAGGTGTGAAAGCAGGGGAGTGGCAGTAAGGAATAGGAGCAGCACTGTGCTGAAGGCAAGGCGTCTCACCCAGATCGTTCGTTTGGGCGTGACGGGCAGAGAGGCGGTGAGGAGGGTCAGTAGGCCGGACAGAACGATCCAGGACAAGGGATACAAGAGGTATTTTGAGGCTTTATAGACACCGAACCACATTGGGGTCAGATCCATAGGAACTCCAGGGTTGGCCGAAGACTGCTCAGCATACACGGAGGTGTGACGGACACCAAGTGTTCAGGAGGATTGTATGGCAGAGGGACGGCACTATTGGTTGATGAAATCCGAGCCCAACGTATTTTCACTCGACGATCTGGCACGCGCGCCGAATCAAATTACGTCTTGGGATGGGGTAAGGAACTATCAAGCGCGTAATTTCATGCGGGCGATGAAGGCTGGTGACCAGGTGTTGTTTTATCACAGCAACGCCCAGCCGCCTTGCGTGATGGGGATCGCTGAGGTGGTCAAAACGGCCTATCCTGATGCGACGCAGTTCGATCCCCACGATGTGCACTATGATCCTGCCAGCCCAACCGACCAGCCCCGCTGGGATGTCGTGGATATCCGGTTCGTGCGCAAGTTTGCCGCACCACTTTCATTGGATCTGCTAAGAGAACAGGCGAGTTTAAAGGGGATGGAATTACTTCGGAAGGGATCGCGCCTGTCGGTGCAGCCGGTGAAGCCGTCTGAGTGGGATAAAATCCTTCGACTCGCGGACACTCATCGTGACTGAAAAGGTACTTGAGCGGTGAATTGAGCCTTCATCATCTTCATGTGTAAGGGGAAGGCTAACTGCGGGCCTTTCCATCATCTAAATAGCGATGCTGCCAGTCGAGCCAGGCATGGCCAAGCTCATGGGCCAGTATATAACGCCGTCGCGTGACGGGAAGCCGCTTGCGGATATAGATGGTTTTCGCTTCGTTGTCCCAAATCCCATCCGCATTGGCATCCTGGCGGTCCATCTCTGAATCGGTGACCTGCCGGATCATGATGTGATAGCCGAATGGAAGGACGACCTTATTTGGTATTCGCACCGTGCCCTCGCTGTCTTTCTTATAGGCGCCTTCTGCGCCGAATCTCTGCTTCGGGATAGCCTAACATATTTCCTGTTTCGTCTTCCCCGATTAAAAAATGAGTTTTTTCATTGAGTTGCGCATGTTTGTTCCGTCCGGTATTCTTCCGGTCCCCGTGTCTTTCGGTACGAAGATGGTCTTGAGGATTTCAATTGAAAGATCGGATGGTGTATTATTCGGCCATGGTGGATAAACTCCTCGCACAAGAACTCGCAAAGCCTTACCCGTTGGTCGTCCGGATTGTGGGTGTGAAGATCCGTGACCGCGGCGAGGTCAAGAAATTCGATGCCGGCGAAGCCAGCTTAGCCATAGGCGAGCGCGTCCTGGTCGAGGTTGCGGGTGAGCTGAGTTACGGGGTCGTGTATGGGGCTCCCCAGGCGATGCCGTTTATCCCGCCCATGCGTGTCTTGCAGCCCATTGTCCGCAAAGCCACCGCTGAGGATGCGGCAACCATTGATCGCTACGAACGACTGGCGAACGAGGGCATGAAAGCCTGCCGCGAACAGGCCGTCGCACTGGGTCTGAAGATGAAATTGGTCGAAGTCTTCTGCTCGTTTCACCGCCGGCAGATGACCTTTGTCTATACGGCCGAAGACCGTATCGATTTCCGCGAATTGGTTCGTCTGCTCGCTCGCCGGTTCGGCGGGCGGATCGAAATGCGTCAGGTGGGCGTCAGGGATGAGGCCAGCCGGTTGGGCGGAATCGATACGTGCGGGCTCGTGTTGTGTTGTGCCGCATTTCTGACAGAGGTCAAACCGGTGACCGTGAAACAAGCTCGTGTCATGGGCCTTCCGGTGGATGACCCCAAATTGCTGGGAGTCTGTGGTCGCCTCAAGTGTTGCCTATTGTTCGAAGCCATGGAAAGTCAGCCGTCCTCCTCCTCATCTAAATCGTCCGCACTCATTAATCCCGCTCGTACCCGTTTGGCCTCTTCCTAGTCCCGATCCGTTTCGATCAGGTCTCTGTCGCATCATTCTGTGTGGCTCCTGCTGCGACCTGCGCGTAGAAATCCTCGTCATTTTACTGTGAAAGAGTATAATGACCATGAGGTGACGGATGCCTCAGGTACTGGTACTCGGATCCGGGAAAATCGGGTCTCTCATTGCAGGGCTGCTGTCGGCCAAGGGACAGTATGAGGTGCATCTGGCCGATCTCACGCTGGATGCGCCGAAGCGACTGATCGATGACCTGGCGCTGACGAGCGTCACTCCCTGCGCGTTGGACGTGCGGCGGCCCGATTCAGTCGTTCGGGTATGTCACTGCCCACCGCTTTGACGCGGTGATCTCCTGTCTGCCGTATTTTTATAATCCGGCGGTCGCGGAGATTGCGCGAGCCCATCAACTTCACTATTTCGACCTCACCGAAGATGTGGCCGTCACCGGATGCGTCAAGAAGATCAGCGAAGGCGCGGATCTCGCGTTTCTCCCCCAGTGCGGATTGGCTCCCGGCTTTATCAGCATCGTCACCAACGACCTCATCGGCCATTTCGAATCCATCGACAACGTAAAGATGCGTGTCGGGGCGCTACCTGTCCACCCCAGTAATGCCTTGAAATATTCCCTGACCTGGTCGACCGACGGGTTGCTCAATGAATATGGAAACGTCTGTGTCGGGATTGAAGGGGGGGAAGAGGTTCACCTGCGGCCTTTGGAGGGGTACGAGACGATCGAATTGGATGGTCTGCTTTATGAAGCATTCAATACGTCCGGCGGGCTGGGCACCCTCGCGGATACCTATCGCGGCCGGGTCCGGACGATGAATTACAAGACCCTGCGGTACCCCGGCCATTGCGAAAAAATCCAATTTCTCATGAACGATCTCAAGCTGAACGAAGACCGGGAGACGCTCAAGCGTATTCTCGAGCGGGCGATTCCGCAAACGCATCAGGATGTGGTGTTGATGTACGCCGCTGTGACCGGCACCAGGCAGAGTGAGTTATTTGAAGAGACGTACGTGAAGAAAGTCTACCCTCGGACGATGTTCGGACGCACCTGGTCTGCGATTCAAGTGACCACCGCGTCATCCCTCTGTTGTGTGCTTGATCTGGTTCTTGCTCAGCCATCCGCCTATCGGGGATTCATCAGGCAGGAGCACTTTCCTTTGCGGGATGTGTTGGACAATCGCTTCGGGGACTGTTTCCGATCCTAGGGCAATGATGATGACAGACGAGCTCTTCACACGGTTGGGTTTGGCCTGGGAACAATCGGGCGGGGGCAGTTCTTCTTCGACCTGGACGCGTACGACGCAGGCGGGAGTGGTGGACTCCCAGAATCCCTCGACGGGTCAGACGCTGGGCCGAGTGTACGGGTGTTCGGATGACGAGTACGATGCCCTGGTGACCGGCTTGCAGGACACGCAGAAGGCATGGCGGACGGTGCCGGCTCCTAAGCGAGGCGAGGTCATTCGTTGGATTGGGGAAGCGCTAAGAGAACAGAAGGATGCTCTTGGCAGTTTGATTGCACTCGAAGTCGGGAAGATCAAAGCCGAGGGCGACGGCGAAGTGCAGGAGATGATCGACATGGCAGATTTCGCCGTGGGGCTCTCCCGCATGCTGTACGGGTACACCATGCATTCGGAGCGTCCGCAGCACCGGATGTACGAACAATGGCATCCGTTGGGCGTCATAGGCGTGATCACGGCGTTTAATTTTCCCGTTGCGGTCTGGGCCTGGAATGCATTCATCGCGGCTGTGACGGGGAATACGGTGCTGTGGAAACCCTCGCCCAAGGCGCCGCTTTGCGCGGTGGCCGTACAGCATCTCTGCAATCGCGTCTTGGAAGGCGCGGGTTATCCAGGGGTTTTCGCACTCTGTACGACAGATCGTGTTGAACTGGCCGGGCGCATGGTTCGCGATGAACGGCTTCCGCTGATCTCATTCACCGGTTCTGTGCCGGTGGGAAGGCATGTGGCGGAGGTGGTGGGACATCGCCTTGGCCGCAGTCTGCTCGAATTGAGCGGGAATAACGCCATCATTGTCGACGAGACCGCAGATCTCGAATTGGCCACGAGAGCGATTGTCTTCGGCGCGGTCGGCACTGCCGGACAGCGTTGCACCAGCACCAGGCGGGTGATTGTGCAGGAGTCTCAGTACGACAAGCTGGTGTCGCGCCTCGTCTCCGCCTACGGGCAGGTGACCGTCGGAGATCCTCTTCAACCGAATGTCATGATGGGACCGTTGATCGATGGCGAAGCCGTGGCGCGATATCAATCTGCACTCGATGACGTAAGACAAGCAGGCGGAGAGGTGCTTTGTGGGGGACGTATTTTATCTCGTCCGGGATATTTTGTCGAGCCGACGATTGTTCGGGCCCAGAATCATTGGAAGATTGTTCAGCAGGAAACGTTTGCGCCGATTGTGTATGTCATGACTTATCGGACTCTCGATGAGGCGATCGACATGCAGAATGCCGTGCCGCAAGGATTGTCGTCCGCGCTGTTTACCACGCATCTTCGTCATAGCGAGACCTTCCTGTCGGCATCGGGCAGTGATTGCGGTATTGCCAACATCAACATCGGCACCTCCGGGGCGGAGATCGGCGGAGCGTTCGGTGGAGAGAAACACACAGGTGGCGGGCGCGAAGCGGGATCTGACGCGTGGAAGGCCTACATGCGGCGTCAGACCACGACGATCAATTGGGGAACAGAATTGCCCCTGGCGCAGGGCATCACTTTTGGGCAGTCGGAAGGAGGAAACCAATGGGGCAAGCCGCTGAGCTTGATGCCGTGATTGCTCGAATGACGGCGGACTTCCTTGCACAAAATAGCGCGGCCGGAATGCTTCGGCGCGCACTGGACGACATCGGAGTTGGGTTTGTGCCGGTGATGGACCATTTGACGATTCGAACCATGGACATCGACCGGCGCGCGGAGGAATTTCTCGCCCTTGGGTACGAGTACGATGAAACGATTTACTATGACGACTGGTATGCCAAAGTATTCAGGAAAGCCGGATACCCGGCCTTGTTTGTCGACCAGGCCTATCCGGACGCTCGCGGACAAACCAGCATCATTCCGCGCTGGGTGAAAAAGTTTGGCGATCGTGTGTTCCATCACGTGGCTGTCCGGGTCGAGGACATTGAGCAAGCGATTCTAAAGTTGAAATCGAAGGGGGTGGTCTTTGCCGGAGAAATCGTCGGTGCTCGGGGAGGACCGCTGCGACAGATCTTTACTGCGCCCGAAATGATTGACGGCCAACCGTTTTCCGTCCTGGAACTCGCCGAACGGCATCAAGGCTATCAAGGATTTCTTCCTCCACAAGCCGATAGTCTCATGCGCTCAACTGTGCGCTAGGCACCCTGCGGCTTCCCTGCCCCCATCGACGGCTGCCGCGCGCATTTCGGCAGAGTCTCACTTTGCAGAATCGCTAATTCTGCGTACAATGGCCGGCGCGATATCAGTCAGTCCATCGGTTCGAACATCTGAAACCCGTGCAGGAGGTCATATCTATGATGCGAACGGTTTTCCCGCTCTGCTTCATCCTCGTCCTGTTGTTTGTCGCTACATTCGGGATTGGCGAGAGTCTGGTGAGAGCCTCGCCTTCAGGCCACGCGCCTCATGGCACCGTGACCGTCGAAGGCATCACCGTGCCTGATATCGGCCCACTGCCGACTGCGGTTCCGATTCCCTCTTCAAACGTCAATTACGTCGCCAAAATTGAGCTGGGAAAGCAGCTGTATTTTGACGGACGATTATCCAAAAACAACGCGATCTCCTGCGCGTTCTGTCATAACCCGGGAACGGGATTTGCGGACTCCCGTCAGACGTCCATCGGCGTCGGTGGAGGAATCGGTGGTCGCCAATCCCCGACTGTTTACAATACCGGGTTTAATCACGTGCAATTTTGGGATGGCCGGGCGAGTTCGTTGGAAGAACAAGCGATCGGGCCGATCCACAACCCTGTTGAAATGGCAGAGACGCATGAACATGTCGTCGCCAAATTAGGCAAGATCAAGGGCTATCAACAACAATTCCGCGCCGTCTTCGGGACGGATGTCAATCTGCAGGGTATTGCTGAGGCCATCGCTGCCTATGAGCGTACGGTGCTCTCCACGAATTCCGCCTTTGATAAATATGTGCTCGGTGATGCGAAGGCCATGGATGAAGCCGCAGTGCGAGGGTTGGGGCTCTTTAAGGCGAAGGCCCGATGTGTTCTGTGCCACAACGGGCCGAACTTTACCGACAACCAGTTCCACAATCTGGGGGTTCCTCAGGTCGGGCCGATGAAGGAAGACCTGGGACGCTACAACGTCAGCAGGGCAGACAAAGACAAGGGGGCATTCAAAACGCCCACTCTTCGCAGTATTACGGAGACTGCTCCCTATATGCACGACGGCGTTTTCAAAACATTGGAAGAAGTCGTCGAATTTTTAGATCAGGGAGGCGGCAGCAATCCCACTCTCAGTCCGCTGATGCGTCCCCTCGGTCTGACCGCAGAGGAGAAAGCCGATCTGGTGATGTTCCTGAAGTCGTTAACGGGAGAGCCGATAAAGTTCAGCATGCCGCAGTTGCCGAAATAAATCGCGAATCCTTTCGGACAGTGGTGACTCTTACGGGCAGAGAGGCGCGAGGAATAGATCTGTCGATGAGACCCATCAATGCATTCCAACCCCAACCAGAGGAGGCCTTCTATGTTTCGACAACTTTGCGTGCTTGGTGCGAGCACGCTCGCGCTCGCCATGGGCGGGCCAGTACTTGCCGCGGATATGAAGCCGGGTCCTGCCGACGGATTCGATATTCATGTAATGGCCCCGCATAAGATGGAAGATGGATCGGTAGCCGGCCCCTTCCATCACTATTGCAAAGCCATCAAGCCCGAAGTCTTGCAGTGTTTGTTGTTCGAGTCTACTGCTCCGAATGCCGTGTTGACCGATGTGGAATACTTCGTGGCGAAACCCGTGTCTCGATCGGCCGTGCCGCTTGATGTGTGGAATAAGTTCTATCACGATCATGAGGTCGAAATCGCCACCGGTCGTGTTCAAGTGCTGGACATGTCGGACGCGCAGGCGAAAGAAGTGGCTGCGGCGGCAGCCAAAACGGACGGCATTATTTTTCATTTATGGCCGAAAGGTGCAAAAGCTCCTGACGGATCGGTGGGACATCCGACGTCTGTGGGGCATAAGCCTCGGACGGAATAACATCGCGTTCATGAACGATCGACGATCTGTAGACCTAGGGTAAGGAGGCCATTATGCGAAGTGCGATTGCGATGATCGGGTTGTGCGCGGCTGCCCTCACGGCTGCCGGTTGTGCGGAAACATCTCATAACATGAAGTCCGCGGCTGCCGCCGCCCCGGCCGCAGCAGCGGCGAAAGCCATGCAGACACCAGCTCAGGGGTATACCATTCACGTGATGGCACCCCATAAGTTTGAAGACGGAACGGTACACGGTCCCTATCATCATTACTGTAAGCCAATCTCCCCGGAGATTTTGCAGTGTTTGTTGTTTGAATCCACAGACTCGAACGCCTTATTGACTGACATCGAGTATTTTGTGGCCAAATCTGTATCGCGAGCACATGTGCCATTAGAAACCTGGAATAAGTACTATCACGATCACGAAGTCGAAATTGCGACGGGCCGCGTTCAAATCCTGGATATGCCGGAGGCGCAGGCCAAGGAAGTCGCCGCGGTCGCGGCTAAGACCGACGGCATCATTTTCCATCTCTGGCCCGACGGGGCGAAGGCGCCGAACGGGGAAGTGGGACATCCGCAATCGGTTGGCCACAAGCATCGGACGGAGTAAGCAGGCTGTCTGAAGGCACCGGGCGGAGAGGGGCGTTCGGCGTCCTCTCCGCCTGCGTTGTGTTGTCGAGAGGAATAGTTGTGATGAAAGCCGTATCCCTCCTTCTTTTTGCCTGGACTGTAGTCGGCGTAGGGGCTATCGCCTGGCCCGCGGATTCCGAGGTGTTGCGTCCCCGCGTGCCGGTCGATCAGATCGAGTCGGCCCGCGCAGTCACGAATCCATTTCCGGTGACGCCCGAAATGCGTGAGAAGGGAAAGGCCTTGTTTGAAGGAAAGGCCTTTTGTCGTGCCTGTCACGGGGCTGATGGGAGGGGCTTGGGTATGGACCTGGACTATTCTACATTTAAGGGGCCCCTGCCACGAAACTTCACGGACAAGTTGTGGCAACAGGCACGGACGGACGGCGAATTGTTCTGGATCTTAAAAAATGGGAGCCCGGGGACTGATATGGCGCCGTTTATTCCTTTGGTCCTGACTGAAGAAGAAGCCTGGCAAGTGCTAATGTATGTGCGTTCATTCGGCGGGAGATAAAGGATGGTTCCGTGTCCGCCGGGATTGTGACTATGACGCGTTGCGGGGTGTCGGATCTATGCAACCTGTTCTCGTGAAATTATATGCGAGTAGTAACAGTGCGCCTGGGAAAGGATTCATTGGAAGATCACCGGCGATGAGTGGTTAAGAATTGCTCCAGACGGTGACGTTCTGAAGCGGGGAGCCGAAGAAATTCGATGCCGAAATAGTGCCTGCGGACCCAGCGGACGGCGGCAAGGTTTATGACCAATGCGCGGGCATTGTCTGGCAGCAGGAGTCGTACCGTCAGGTAACTGCCCTCCATAACCGGCCGCTCGCCTTCTAGAAGGCATCCATCTGGTGAGAGGTTGAGAAGAGTCCCTTCTCCGATGAATCTGGCCCCGGCGAACATGACGGGAAAGGTAATGGCCAGACGGTCTCGAGATCGTTGAAAGGTGAGGGTGGTTGCCGACGGAAAGGGGTGGATTCGTGGCGTTCGTGGTGATGAAAGAGGTGACTGCATGGAGGGCATTGTAGTGCCGGGAGTGGAACTCCTAACATCCCACCTTAGGGGGGCCTTGCTGGTTGGTTCATGGTAAGAATTTGAGGAACGCTGGGAGAAGTTTACTGCCGGATGGCGGCATAGAAACGATAACTGCAGGATCGACAGCGCCAGGGAAAGCGACCTAGCAAATGCCATAAAAAATCGCGCCACCCTCGGCGTCCAGAGCGACGCACTACTCCGGGACACAGAGGGCAGCAGTGTGACATGTCAATGGAAGTCTCAAGCGACATATGTGTTATTGGGAAGAGTACGCTCACCGAGGTGTATTGACGGTGAACAGTTCGACGCTATGATGGGCAGAGCCGCACATTGTGTGCACCGGCGCTGCAGGGGAGAAGTCATCACTCCTGCCACCACACCAAACGAATCACGTAAATTCCTGCGATATAGGTTGCTGCAATGATAATGGCCCAGATCATGATCCCCTCCTGATTCTTTCGCGGCATCCTGCCGCATCAGTGATGCAACGACACGATGACTAGCAACTCGCGTACCATCAGGCGACCATCTTGCGCCTGTCTATGAACGCCAAGATTTCCTTCGTATTGATGGTTCGTGCCGGCGAAGGCAAATCTGTGTCGTCTTCAATCGACATGACGCTGTATCTAATTCGATAAGCGTGAATCTGTTTGGATACCGGGAATAACTCAGATCGAAAAGGCATTGCTTTGTCTTTCTGAATCAACCGAGCGCGCGATCAGTCGCGGGGAAGAGTACGCTCGCGAAGGACACGTCGGCATGGTCGCGGAGTAGGAGAAGCAGTTTCCCGAGCCTGCTCGGTGTTTCAAAGTGGCGGATCAGGGTTTCGATGCGCGGGACGAGGTATTGCGAGCTCGTTGTTCGACGGCCAGGGCGGAAGCTGTGATCGCGTAGTCGCACTGTCCGCAGTGCAAAAACCCTCCCGTCGGGACCAAACTGTGATGCCGGCATCGGGGGCAGTCATAAATCTTCATTGGTGAACTCCTCTGGCAGCGATCAGACGAATGGTGAATGTACCCTGCTGAAGCAAGAGATGTACGCAGGGTCCGCGTCATGTACCATACGATCAGGGACCGTGTGCGGTGATTTCGCTATGGAGCTGATTGGGGGCAGCGAGTATGGAGTGCCTTCCGCTCTCTGCAGTTGACGCATCGCCACCGGCCATCTGGATCATAAAAATTGTTGGATGGCTCGATTGCCATAGAGCCTCCCCCTCGGGAACAGGGCATCGTTCAATCCTCCCTCCGCACCATCTTGTGGGAAGCCGATGAATGGAGAGGGGTTAAGGAGGTATTGCGCCCTCTCCATCCAACGGGTTCATCACCACGCTACTCGTCCGGCCTGATGGGCATGGTCAGCGCCGTCTCATCTTCATGCGCGGGACTTTATGTACCGTTCAAGTCCTGGGTGCGCCGCAGATCGAAGCAGGGCAGCTCTCAATCATAGTATCGTCTGTCCGCCGCCTGAGGAATGTTTACTTTCCTGAAAGTAGGAGACACTCAGTGTCTGGATGTGCAATTGATTCGAGGTACCGGTTGTGTCGAGCCGTTACTCTAGAGCGATGCCGGATAAGAGCAAGAAAATCTATGTCTCAGCAGGTGGCGGATGCCGAGAGGAAACCGGTGCGATGTTGATGTGCTTGCGGGTGAGGCGGAAAAAATGGCACCAGAGTGGGCGCCGGGAGTTGCAACCATAGCCGGCAGGCGTTCCTCAGACTTTATGACTCATCCTCGGCGAGGAGTTGCTTTGGCTTCTCGTTCATGATCTTGCCAACTTCCCCTTTCCCTCGAGCCCGGGCAACACCGCATCGAAAAACGCATTGGTAAAAAGGGTGGCGACGACTTCCCAGGTACTGGCCTGTGGGTTTTCGACCGGCCCCGTGACATCGGCTTTGGTCGCGACGTCTCCGCGGTCATTCTTAAGCACACTCGACGCGACATCAATCGTCTTCTCAAATATCTTGGTGAATAGGCCCTTGTCTTTGTCTTGTTCGGGGTCATAGGCGGTCACGTCCTTGTAGAGCGGTTTCAAATAGCCATCGACCTTCCCGTTTTTGACCTTCATTTCGCTGAACACCGAAAAGACGCCAGCAACGACGTCGGTCCCGCTATGGGCGCGTAGGGCCGGGTTCAGGGACTTCGCCGGCGTTTTCACAACTTTGATGTGCAAATCAAAGTCCGGCGATTTGGTTTCCGGCCGAAAGGCGCCGGTGATGTCGGTCCTTCCGCTCCCCATGAGTAGGCCATGCAGCGTGACCTTGGCGACTCCTTCCGAGAGTTGATTGCTCCAGTTTTCGAGGTCGATGTTGGTCCCACTGATAAAGATGCGATACGACGGGCTCGCGGCTTGATTGACCACCCCGAACTCGCCGTTTTCAATCTTTCCGTGATCGATCCGCACGAGAAGTGTGGGATGATTGGCCACCTGCTTCACCGCGTGCGCCGCCTTTTTCCCCGTCTCCTTCACTTTCCTTTCCGCTCGCGCCGTGTGGACGAAGTCGCCCTTCACGTCATGCAACGTGAATGTCCGTAGGCGGGCCTCTTGGACAGTCGGCGCATATTCCACATGCCCGGAGCCAGACAGTAGACCCTTGGCGATATGAACCTGATGTTGTGCGGTCAGCGGCTGGAGGGCGGCAACGTCAATGTCGGTGAGGGTGAGGTCGGCGTTCACCGCCAAGGACGGTTCGGCAAAAAAGTCGGCATGGCCGTCCACCGTGAGCTTCCCTTTTTCAAAAACCACGGCGTCGATGTGAAGGTCTGAGGGATACTCATGCGCCTTCGAACGCACATTGCGAATGTTTTCCGCGTTCACGGTGAGCCCAGTGATGTGCATCGGCTTCGAGGTAGCATGTTCTCGGTACGTGACATCGCCATCCGTGATGCGCACTTCGTTAATCTGAACCTCCTGCATGGCGAACAGCGCTTCCTGCCAGCTTTGCTTCTGCTCCGGTGGGGCGTCCACCTCCTTCGCTACTTGAGGACGAGTGAAGTGGATGACGGGATGATCGATCCGCTCGTCAGTCACCAAGCGGCCACGTAATAATGCGCTCCACCGGAGACTGCCATGGACCTTGGAGATCAAGGCGAGAGGCGGATCGGGGTTTTCCTTCTGCTTTACCACAATGTCTTCCAGATCCAGTGAGAGCGTCAGCGGATGGAGGTCCAGGGCGCCAATGTGAACGGTATAGGCCGGCAGTCGCTGGTTCACCTGGCGCTCGGCATAGGCCCGAAGCGGCTCATCGAGTAATGACGCCGCCGTCACAATGACCAACATGAAGCCGACCAGGGCCGCCACCCACCACAACCATTTCGGCCTGGACGGCATCCTCATAACGTGTTCCCTTCAGTTATCCCTGGCTTTCTTCACCCGGCCCTAAATCCAGTCGGACAAAAGTAATCCATAAACGACACGATTAGTGCTCAGAGAGAGGAGGCAGTGCACGCGTTTTGGGCAGAGCCGCATCCGCTAATATCTTCTCGCGTATCTGGGAGACTGCCTCAGATAACCCCCGATTCAGTCGATCACCAGGATCGAGTTCGCTCTTTGATGTGTATTCTTCATTAAACTTCGAACCTCCCACATAGGAACCGACAACCTCCCCCGTCGGCTTACGCAAGGTCATCTCGAGATGCACTTCTCCTTCGGATGTGTAGAGTTCCGCACCAAGCAAATTCGCGGCCCTGTCCGTCACGCCGGGAACGAGAGTCCATATCTTTCGTCGGTCATGCTCGAAGAATCGCTCGATCCGCCCCGTCAGAACAAGATCGGGTGTCGAGGTATACGTACTGAGTGTGCGGAATACACGGCGTCGATTTAACTCGGCCGTTATCTCCTGGGTGAGCGATTGCGTCAATTCCGACGGCGACTCATTGACATAGTCCTTCGCAAGCACGCCGTAGGGGACGTGCCCGGAGAGAATATCTTCCGACACGGTGAAGGGATGAATTTCTACATCGGCGTCGATCGAACCAGGGACCTCAGCGGCAGGAAGCGCTAGATGTGGCTCGTAGGTTTTTGAGCATCCGCCCAAAATTACGAGGCAAAAAACCATCACAACGAACTTTTTCACAGAGGCTTCCATCTTGATTTATTAGAACATCGGGGAAGCCCGGCCATAACTAGGAGTCCCCCGTGGCGGGGAATGGCAGGTGATTGAATAAATATGCCGACATCGGCACGGATTCGTACTTGCTAGGGTAATGCCTGGCTACCTCTGTTAAGCGGTTAGGGCATCTTGTGTCGAAGGTTTTCGTACAGAGGTTCTGAGGACAGCCGCTAGCGGGACTGAAGCAGTGCAAATGCGACATAGCGAGAATTCCTTCTTGTGAGGCAAGAATGTGCACTGCACCTAGAATCACATTTTCTCTCCTCATCCTCTTCATTTCACTGGGCTTACTTTCCTGTCAGTTGCGCCGGGAAGGCTATTGGACAAGACCAGACAAGTCCCAAGCGTTGACGAATGAAGAATATCCGGCGCACGCACAAGAGTGCCAAGCATTGGTAGGAATCCACAATGTACAGAAGTCTCAGCCTTACAAAGGGAACCTCTTCGCCCAGTGTATGCAAGCAAAAGGATATCAGTGGGTCGATGGTCCACGAGCGCGCCATCCGTTAAGCGCCAACGCCAAAAGATCCCCACTTTCTCCTGAAGATTGTTCGAAAGGAAGACTTACGATTGATGTAATTGGTTACCAGAACTGTGTTCCGAGGGGGAGCAAAGAGGGAGAAATCCTCGGAAAGACTACCGCTCCGGTTCGCACCAAGGTGCCCTCTACCAGAGGTGCGGGCGCTTCGGATCTGAAAAAGACACCTCAACCGCTTGATGGGCGGACGAAGGATGACGGCCTCTGCCGACAGTACGCTAAAGAATCACTGTCAGATACCTATGCCGTGTATTCCCGATGTATGCGAGACAGAGGATGGTCGCCCCCCATGCCCTAATCCCAATCAGCTAGCCAGTCTTGTGCAGTACTACAGGGTTGTCCGTGCTTCATTTGCGACGTAAATGTCATACGCTATTCTTGGTGGCCACGTAATTGCTTTAAGCGTTTCTGCAACGCATGAGCATTTTTAGTGGCATAGCCATCGTTGTCATTATTGAAATAAGCCCATACATGGGAAGCACCAGAGTCGTGGATACGCTGCGCCCATTCCGCTATTTCTTCTTTGCTGTAATCATGCCGATACCATCTTTTAGTGCCGTGGAAGCGGATGTACACATCATCAGCGGTCTTGACTAAGATATCCGGCAGTTTGGGCCCACTGCTCGAGCAAAATATGATGCCGTGTTCTTGAAAGGCTGAATAGACCCTGTCGTTCCACCAACTGCTGTGCCTAAATTCCACGACGTTGCGCCTGCCGGACTCGAGCTGGCTGACAATGGTCTTTAACCGCGCCGGCGTATACCGGTAACTTGGAGGGAGCTGGAACAAAAAACACCCCATATACGGGCCAAGCAGATCGGCAATATACCCAAAATCCTTGACCAGTTCCTTCGTCCCATGAAAGCGTTTGGTGTGCGTGATCCGTTCGCACACTTTCACGGTATAAATAAAACGCCGTCTTCCGACTTGTCTGCGCCAGGATTTGACGGTGGCTACAGTGGGCCAGCAATAAAAAGGGGCATTGAGTTCGACAGTTCTGAATTGGCTGGCATAATACTCAAACCATTCGGTACGGGATAGGTTCTTGGGATAGAACACACCGAACCAATGCCAGTAAAACCATCCGGAGCATCCTATGTAATAGGCGGGGCCATCGCCCTTGTCTGCCGCATGGTTGTCAAACTGTAGCGCGGTTTGATCTGTTAATCGAGCCTCATGCATCGCTTGAGCTCGGGCAATGCTCGTCTCTCGTTGTTTCGCTCGCTTTTCCTCCCGTCTGATCTTCCGTTCCTGTTTGTCTACCGTGGCGGGCATACAGTCCAGCTTCTGCGTAACGTCAATCCTGAGCGCCTTTAAGTAATTTGCCGCGATCTTTTGCTTGGTTGTGATGAAATCGTACCAGGAGTGTTTTGTAATTCCATACTTCTCCAGTACCCTAGCTCAGCGGAAAAACTATGAGTCATCGTGGGTACGACAGGGCCTAGGTATGTCCCTATGGTGTCACCGGTGATTACCAAGACCGTGCAACGCGTCTATTAGATGCATAACCGTCGATGGGGCATTCCCTTCTCATCGTTGTTGACGAGTACATAGGCGCGGCGTGAATGTGCTGCGGCCTGGGTTATCAAAGCTCACGGTTTCCTGCCTCATATCAGCAATGGCCGAATGATTTTGTCATAGGGACTGGATGCCTCGACGGCATCATGATCGTGCGTGTTGCGAGGGTGAGCAGCCGAATCAGTGTAAACGCGGCCGTAAAACGCTCCTCCATGGCCCGATGTTGTTCCCAACAACGAAGGCAGGGCGGTGTAATGGTTGTAAACATGCGCGGCCCCATGAGATCTGGCTATGCGCGAGTGGGAGTGGTGTCAGCAGAATCCCGTCTCACGGGTCTCAAGTGAGAAGGAAAACAACAAGCGAGACCGCTGGTTGAATTCCGATGAGGAGGGAAGACTGCTTACTGCCTGTGCTCCCTGGCTTCAAGACGTGGTGACCTTGGCTTTGAATACCGGGTTGCGGATGGGCAAGATCCTGGAGCTGACCTGGCGAGCCGTGGACTTCAATCGCCGGACCGTCACGGTTTTTCGATCGCAGAATGGAGAACGGCGAACGAGCCCGGTGAATCAGGCGGTACTGACTGTGCTCAAGAACAAAGCGAAGGTTCGATCGTTGGCGACCGATCGAGTGTTTTGCAGTAAAGCATTCACTCCGACCGAATCAGGTCATCTGCCGCGGGCGTTCCGTCTAGCGCTCAGCAAGGCAATGATCGAGGATTTTCACTTCCACGATGTGCGCCATATCTTTGCGACGACCCTCGTGCAAAGCGGGATCGATCTCTATAAGGTGCGACAGTTGCTCGGGCACAATCGCCCATTATGACGCAACGGTATGCCCACCATTATCCGGAGAGTTTGCGGAATGGAGTAGAGATCTTAGACCGTCGGCGCGACAGTAGCACAAAAGTAGCACAGTCGGCTGGTCTTGAAGCGGGTGTGAACTGCGTAAGTGGTTGAAAAAATGGTGGGCCGTGTAGGGGTCGAACCTACGGCCCGCTGATTAAGAGTCAGCTGCTCTACCAACTGAGCTAACGGCCCCACCGGTGTGCATTATGTATCGATCGTGACGTGCCTGACAGAGCGATTGGTGCGCCTGACAGGATTTGAACCTGTGGCCCTCAGCTCCGGAGGCTGATGCTCTATCCAGCTGAGCTACAGGCGCTCCCGTCGGTCAGACCAGGCACCTTAGCATAGCGTTTCTGTTACTGTCTAGGGTGTTGATGCGTGATCTGGAGGAATCCATAGGGAAGTAGCAGTTCGTCGCCCGCCTCCGGCTGAGCTTGGCGCAGGATCGATAAGGCAACCGCCTCGTCCTCAGCCAATCGGCCATAATCCGTTTTCAAGCTAGCGGAGGGGCGGACAACGGGTACGGCGGTTTGGACTCGGCAGGCGCCATGGACCATACCATCAGATTCGACAGGCACACCCATCGTGCGGCATGTGATGGGTCTGAATGCATACACGCTACACCGTCCGTCTTCTGTCAGGGCGGGGCAGGGAAGGTCCGCAAAGCGTTCAGCTATGGCATCGATGCTGCTATCCGCCCACTCATCAAGACTCGGTTTGGATCGAAGGTCTGGGTACACCAGTTCAAGTGAGGCGATCTGTTCACGCGCGCGCGCAACAATGGCGGCTTTGTGGTCGGAGGGTAACAGGTCGAGGCCCCGGTGCAATTCCAGGACATCGAGTTGTGTAATAGGGAAGATGCCGATACAGCACTCGCAGCAGCCTTGACTGCAGGGAAGGGCGTCCAGCAGCGAGGCCTGAGCGCGTCGGAACCAGTGTGAGGCTTGTTGAAACAGCGGCAGGGGCGGATGCATCGGTCCCCATCATGCTATTCTTCAGGTAAGGAGAGATCGACGATGAGTTCTCCCTTCGGCGAGAAAAACCCTTGCCGATCGATCTGCACGATCCCGTTACAGTGTTCCTGGAAAAACTCCAGGATCCATCCGTTGAAATCGTAGCCTTCCTCCGTGACGTCAGCTTCAATCATGCGGGTCGTCAGAATAAAGCGCGCGCGCGTGACATGTTCCTGCGCGAGTGTGGCTTCGAGGTTGTCATGGGAGGACAGGTCTTCTCGAAACTGTTTCTGCTCCTGTTCGAAGAGGTCCTGATACGTCCCGCGGTCCCGGATGCAAAACACCTGAATCGGTTTGCGTTCGCGTGCATAGCCGAGAATCACCTGGACCCAGGCCCACTCATCCAGCAAGGAGTCGTCCATATCGGGGGGCAGGATCGGCGATTGCCCGCGCGACTTTAAAAACTCAATCAACAGGCGAAGGGGAGGAGCATCCTCATTTTTGCAAAAGACCCGTGAGTAGATCACCGCTTCAGGTGCGGTGCCTTCCGCTGGTTGGGCATTCGAGGGGAGAATGGGGAGTTGTTTGGCCATGAAGATGCCTCTTGTTCCTAAGTATGACGCTGAGCCGCGATGCGTCCGTGTACTCTACTCTGTGATCTGCTTGGCGCGCAAGGGCGTCAAACGCGCGTGACGCCAGTCTGGGCCGCATGTTTCCATCTGTCGGCTCTTGACAGCCCCTAGGGCTTTGGATACACTCTCGCCCTGTTTTCGGACTGATTCTGCAGACCACGCGCAGATTTCCGGCTCCACCTCTGTACGTACGAGTTTATAGATCACAGACCGCACAAGTCAGTTCACTTTCATTCGTTGTTCAAAGGGAGGAACGCATGGCCAAGTCGATGACCAAATCGCAGATTGCTGACCATCTTGCTGGAAAGGCGGGAATTACGAAGAAAACGGCCGTCCAATTTCTGGACGATTTCGCCGCCCTTGCCTATCGCGAAGCGAAGAACGCCTTCGTGGTTCCCGGCATCGGGAAGCTGGTGCTTGCCAATCGGAAGGCGCGCATGGGCCGGAATCCGCAGACCGGTGAGCCCATCAAGATTCCCGCCAAGCGCGTGGTGAAGTTCCGGGTCGCGAAGATGGCCAAAGATTCGATCCTCGGAAAGAAGTAATAGCTTTCTCTCCATTCGATCCAGGGCCGGTGCCAGCTGTAAGGCACCGGCCCTTGCTTTATCAGCCGTCGAATCCGGCCTGCCGTTCAGTAGTGACAAGCGGCTTTAGAATGACGGAGCCAAGCCGCTTCCTCCGGCTCCATCATGTCCCACGAAACGCACTGCATCTCCGTCCTGCACCATGGAATCTTCGCTGGCGATGCGTTTATTGATGGTCACGAGCACCTTTTTCTCCCGCAACAATTGAAGCATGTGGCGGAGGCCTCGGCCCTGCCGTTGTATCACCTGCCGAACCGTGACGGGGGTCGGCAACTCGCAGGCCAGGTCCCGTTCTCCATCTGTCGTTTGGAGTTGTCCCATCAGCGTAATCGTAATCATGCGACGCGTATCCTCTGTGATGATATGCAACCGATTTTCGTCGTGCCGCTCTGGCGTGGATGCAAATTGACTCCCCACGCGGCCGCGACTAATATTACCATTATGCAATCCCTGAATATCCAGCGTCCGGGAATGCCCGACCTTCAATTTGTGCTGGTGGTGTCGGCCTTATGCACGTCAGGTCTTGAAACGCTGAATGTGCCGGAAGACCTCCGGCGCAAGGTGTTCGATGCCTGTTGGTCGCTGGTGAGCACCGATCCTCCGCCGACCAATAAGCGCGAACGGGTGCTGGATTTGCGATCCGGCACAGAGCTCACGCTGGATGCCCTCGTGGCGACGATTCGACAGCTTTTTACGGAGGCGGGCATTTCGACATTGACCTGGGATCATCCGCCCAGCGATCCCACACGCCCCAGCAGTCCTGCCGCGGAACCGCTGATTGATCGTTTGCAGAAACTCTATCCGGATACTCACCCTCCAACCGATCCTTCAGGCCGTAACTAATCGCACAGATTTTTTCCTGCGGGTCTCGGCGCACGAAACGGGATCAACTTTTCCTCGTGAGGAGAACAGGGTATGATGCGCCCTGTCCAACGTCATTCCATTCGAGAGGGGTTATGCAGATTACACCGACGCCGCTCAGCGGCCTGTTTCAGATTGAGCCGGATGTCTTCGGGGATGCGCGTGGAAAGTTTGTGGAAATCTTTCGTGAGTCGCGGTATGAAGCGGTAGGAATCACTAAGCCCTTTGTGCAGGATAACTTTTCCTGGTCCGTTCGCGGCACGTTGAGGGGTTTGCACTACCAATTGGCCCGGCCCCAGGGGAAACTGGTCATGGTCGTGAAAGGGGCGGTGTATGACGTGGCCGTTGACATTCGGCAAGGTTCCCCCACATTCGGACAATACTACGGGGTGGAATTGTCAGATGCGAACATGCGGCAGCTCTACATCCCGCCGGGCTTTGCCCATGGGTTTTGCGTGCTCAGTGAGGAAGCCGGGTTTCTGTATAAGTGCACGGATGTGTATTCGCCGCCGGATGAACGGGGTATCATCTGGAACGACCCGACATTGGCGATCGCTTGGCCCATCGCGGCCCCACTCCTTTCGGCAAAAGACCAAGCCTACAAATGCCTCGCGGACATGACGGCGGAGTTGCCGCGGTACAAGACTTCTTAGCCGAGGATTGTTGCTCTCACTTCAATGGTCCCGTCTCCTGATCGATTCGATCTGACCCCTCACCTCATCTGCTAGGGGTTCACGCGTGTCGCGTCCTCATCTAGCTCAGCGCTGGCGGAGATAAACCCTTGAAAGGGCCTCTTCCGTCTTGCCGTGCGACGGATCTCCATGCTATGTAGGAATCATTCCTGTCTTGTAATGAATGACATGAAATTGGACCCGCAGGAAATTGAAGCCCGTTTTCGCCGGCACGGCGTACGTGTCACGCGGCAGCGTGCAGCTATTTACACGGCATTGGTGGGGACTACCAGTCATCCGAGCGCCGATGATCTCTACCGGCTGGTCAAATGTCATCAGCCGATGATGTCGCGTAATACTGTCTATTACACGCTGGGCGTCTTGCGGAACGCCGGGTTGGTTCGGGAAGTCAATGTGGGCCATGAGATGGCCCGGTACGACGGGAACGTGAGTATGCATCACCATCTGATCTGCCTGGGATGCGGCAGGATTCTGGATGTGATGGACGACGAATTGAATCAGTTACAACTTTCGAGCGGGCAGGCGAGGGGATTTGATGTCCTGGGGCATCGAGTCGAGTTTCATGGATATTGTGTGAGTTGTCAGCAGGCTGAGCGCAACGTGCCCCCACGTCGCAGCCAGGCCGCGTTATTTATTGAAGGAGGACAGCATGGGAAACAGTTTGAAGGGCACGAAAAGTCATGAGAACCTCAAGCACGCGTTTGCCGGCGAGTCGCAAGCCAACCGCCGGTACCTGTATTTTGCGCGCCGAGCCGATATTGAAGGGTATCCCGATGTCGGGGGGCTTTTCCGTGACACGTCCGAGGCAGAGACCGGCCACGCCTTTGGACACTTGGATTTCCTCAAAGAAGTCGGCGACCCCGCCACCGGCGTGCCGATTGGGAATACCGAAGCCAATTTGAAGTCCGCGATCGAAGGCGAAACCTACGAATACACTCAAATGTATCCGGGGATGGCCAAGACGGCGCGTGACGAAGGGTTCTCGGAATTGGCGGAATGGTTCGAGACGTTGGCCAAAGCCGAGCGGTCCCATGCCAACCGGTTTACCAAGGGCCTCGACAGCCTGAAGCAGTAGCAGTCTGATTCCAGGTGTTGGGCGCATCACGATCGGGTGGGGCGGACTGTTCCGCCCCACCCGCCTATCGAGATCTCCTGCCCAGCGGCATAGGGAACTTCCTCCCGTGAAAGAACTTCGTCTACTCCAGCCGGTCGATCCGGCCACCCTTGAACAGGAAACGCTGCGGATCTACGATGTCTGCGACGGATGCCGCCGCTGTTTTAATCTCTGTCCGTCCTTTAACACGCTTCTGGACCGGATCGATGACTACGAGAGTGATGTCACGAAGTTTACACCGGCCGATCATCATCGAGTCGTTCGACGAATGTTACTATTGCAAACTTTGCTACAACCACTGCCCCTATACCCCCCCACATCAATATGGCATCGATTTTCCGCTCTTGATGGCCGTATGGAAAAAGCGGTTGGCTGCTGTGCGGGGGATCCGATGGCGGGATTGGTTATTGACCAGAACCGACCTTTTGGGGCGACTCAACAGTGCGCTTGCGCCGTTGGTCAATTGGGGATTGGGTCAGAAGTGGTTGCGAAGCCTCATGCAAACGATGCTGGGTGTGCATCAAGAGCGAGAGGTGTTGCACTATCAACAAGAGACGTTCACCCATTGGTGGGGCAGGCGGTCGTCCGCGGGATACGGCGGCTACCGGCAAAAAAGTCGCCTTGTTTGCCAGTTGCCTCGTCAACTATCAGGCAACCGATGTCGGCAAGGCGACGGTGCAGGTGCTGGAGAAAAACGGTATCCACGTGGTGTTGCCAGACCAGTCTTGTTGCGGGATGCCTTCGTTTGATATCGGTGATACGACGGCAATGGTGAAGGCGGCAGAACACACGATCGCCTCTCTGAAACCCTGGGTCGATCAGGGCTACGATGTTGTGATTCCCACCCCCAGCTGCAGTCTCATGGTGAAGCGCGAGTATGCCAACCTTGTTTCCGGTGAAGATGCCACACGGGTTGCGGGTCGCACCTACGATGTCTGTGAGTACCTCATGAAGCTGAAGCGAGAGGGAAGCCTGGTGACGGATTTTACGCAGAAGCCTGGACGAGTGGCCTACCAAGTGCCCTGTCACTTGCGAGACCAAAACATCGGCTTCAAATCAAAGGAACTGATGGAATGCGCCGGCGCGCAGGTTGACGTGATTGAAAAATGCTCCGGCCATGACGGGTCATGGTCGGCCAAAACAGAATTTTTTCCTCTGTCGATGAAGATTGCGCAGAAAGCCGTCCGTCTGGTCGAGCAGGCTCCAGCGGATGTGGTGGCATCCGATTGTCCCCTGGCAGGCCTTCAACTGGATCAGGCCGGCGCTCGAGCCCATGTCGGCGGGAAGGCGGCGCAGCATCCCATTCAAGTGGTACGCGACGCCTATGGGTTGCCAAAAGATCCTCGGGCTTCGTAACCAATCCAGTTTCTGCCGGATAGCATGATGAACCAACTGTCACAAGCGGATTTGCTCCCGCCGGAGGAGTATGAACGGCAACGCGAGGCGTACCGGCAGACCATTATCGACCTCAAACGCCGCCGGAGGATTAGTCTCGGCGATAAGATCACCATGGTCTTTGAGAATCGAGAGACGCTCCGATTTCAGATCCAGGAAATGATCCGCGTGGAGCGAATCGTCGATCCGAAGAAAGTGCAGGACGAACTCGACGTGTACAATGCCCTTCTCCCGGCTCCCGGTGAATTGAGCGCAACCCTGTTGATCGAGCTCACTGATGCCGACACGATGAAACATTGGCTTGATCTGTTCATGGGGCTGGATCGGGGGCAGAAGCTCGGCTTGCGAGCCGGAGGCGAGATCGTCTACGGTGAGTTTGAAGGCGGGCACAGCCATGAAACGAAAATCAGCGCGGTACATTTCGTGCGCTTTCGTCCGACTCCTGGCATGGTGACCGCTTTTGCGGATCCGGCTGTGCGTGTGGCGCTCTCAGTTCGCCATGCCGGATACGAGGCGGATGCCGAGATACCCTGGGCGATGCGGCAGGAATGGTTGTCTGATCTCCTCGGCCAGTGACTGCCGGGTCTGAGTTTTCCGCTGGCATATAACGAGAATCTCTTGTACATAACAGGCAGCAGTTACACCTGTTCTATGTAAGGCTATGGCTTCCGTTCTTCTGAATAAGCGCATCGAGTTTTGCGCCTCCCACCGCTATCACAAGCCGGAGTGGGATGCCGAAAAGAACCGTGCCACTTTCGGCGCGTGCAACAATGATCCCGGGCACGGGCACAACTATATGCTGGAAGTGACCGTCGCGGGGGAGGTCGATCAGCGAACCGGCATGGTCGTGAACCTCTTCGATCTGAAGCGCGTGTTGCTGCAGGTCCTGGAGGAATTCGATCACAAGCACCTGAACCTAGACCTGCCCTATTTCAACCACCAGATTCCAACTTCCGAAAACCTCGCGCGTGTGCTCTGGGATAAACTGCAGGCTCAGCACGACATCGGTACGCTTCAGCGGCTGTCTCTCTATGAGGATGAGGATCTCTGTGCGGATCTCACGGCAGAGGCTGGCCTGGATGTAGCCTCGGTGACCAGACGTTACTCATTTACGGCCGTGCACGAGGGCCATCGAGGCCATACCTGGGACCTCTTTGTGTCCGTGCATGGGCCGATTCATCCTGAGACCGGGATGGTGACAGATATCGTCGCGCTTGATCGGCTGGTGAAGGAACGCGTGTTGGTTCCGTTCGAGGGAAGAGATCTTCGCATGGTGGTAGGGACGCCGTCCGTCACAGGGGAATATCTCGCCAAAGCCGTATGGGAGCGTATCGTATCAGCCGTTCCTGCCGGTCGTCTTCAGCTTGTGAAACTCGTTCAAACCCGCGATCTCTTCTACGAATACGCGGGCTAAGTCACGTTCGTTCGACCACCCGCTCCTCTGTCTCGCTGCTCATTGCAACGCAGTCATTCCGCACCAGGGCTTCGGTGTCGCCCCTCATATGTTATCGAGCGCAATTTACGGCCGGAGAAGCAAGTAGGCGATGATGGCCAGGCTGAGCGAAATCGTCGCAGCAAGCAGCGTTCTGGCGAGGGTCAACGCGCGCTGTATTCGGCTTATGGCGGCGCGGAGTTCGACAATCGTGTCGGCTTGCTGGTCAATGGTGCGTTGCTGTGAGTCGATTTGCAGCTGAAGCGCTGAGAGTGTGGGATCCGGAGAGGAAGATTCCGCCACCGGCGGGGTTCCACGAAACCGTTCGAAGGTCCTGATCAGGTCCGGAGCCTTCTCAATGACCACCGGGAGAAGCTTTCTGGCAACTTGGATAGCTGTAGTCCAGGGTATGGTCATGCCGGTCGTGCGTTCGAATGAAAGGGATTCTCACTCTATTCATGACACAGCCTTGATGCTGAAAGCTATACAGTTAGTACGGCGGCGGCCTATAGGGATCTCCCCAGTGTCGGGTCTCGGATGAACGGCAGTAGATTGCTGGGAACGACATTCGGCGAACAACAAGGGAGGCGATCATGAAGGTCATCACAGGCGTGGCAGGCAATCCGGCGGAGGGGTATCAAGTGGTAGGAGATATTGTCGGAACTACGATCCGGCAATTCAAGCCAGGGGACAGTGCGATGGACGTGGCCATTGAAATGGTGACCAGTCATGTCGGTGGCGCCCCCGTGGTGGGGGAAGATTATGAATTTCTCGGGTTCATCAATGAGGGCGATGTGATCCGTGCGATCGATAAGGGTATGGATCTGAAGCAGGCGAGAGCCGGAGACATCATGAATTCGGCATTTGTGGGAGTCAAAGAGGATACGTCGCTGAATTGTGTCGCACGTATGTTCGAGATGGGGTTTCAAATCCTTCCCGTCGTGCAAGACGGCAAGGTGGTTCGATCCATCACCCGTCACGATCTGTTGCGTGCACAACTCGGGCTCGGTCCGTCAGTAGACGAAGGAAGTTGAGCGAAACGGGGACTGCAAAAAGATTCATCAGGTCGGCAATTCTTGCCGAGCCGCTTCGTACCGAGATGGTCTGGCAGAGCAGATTCCCAGTGTTATTGCGTTTTCCTTGAACAGACATCCTGGCCCGAAACTTGATAGCACACATGGCCTGAAGTAGTTGGCGATGCGTGTTTCGAGCGGGAGGTGCTGCGCCATGATGTCTTTCTGGGAATTTTTAAGCCAGGATGTGACTCTCCTGGGAGAGCTCCATAGCCCGATGTTGAGCTGGCTCGGGTCTGGTGGGCTGATCGCATTGTTCATGTGGCACGCCGGGCGGCTATCGACGGCCATTTCCAGCGTACAGACCTGTTATATGCGCGTCTGGCCTACCTTGACGCGCCTCGCCGGTAGTCGAAAAAGCCTTCAGAACGAGTGGTTGGCAGTGCCGAGTTTGAGTGATGTGAAGAAAGGCGCCAATCAATCCGGCTCTCAACCCGAGCGCGTGGATCTGGACGATCTCCATACTTTGGACAAGGCCATGCGCCGTGAGCCGCGCCTCGAGCAGGCCTGGTTGCACTTTCGCAAGACCTTCGTTGTTGAGCGCACGGCCTGGTTTATCGAGCCGAAAGTATTTGCCACACGCACGGCGGCCGACTTTTTCCCGCGCGATTTGTTGAACAGCCGCCTCAATCTGGCGTTTTACCATCAATTTCCTTCGCTGATCACGGGCGGCGGCCTGCTGCTCACGTTTCTGGCCATTCTGATCGGATTAAGTAAGCTCCATGCAGACGGATCCCATATCGTAGGGATTCAGGGATTGATCAATGGGCTGGCTGGAAAGTTTCTCACGTCGATCGTGGGATTGCTCTGTGCCAATCTGTTCGTGCTGCTTGAGAAGTCGGCGATGCACCGATTGTTGACGACTCAACAGCAATTCGTCACGATGGTGGACGAATTATTTCCCCGCAAAACCATGGAACAGATGTTGGAAAACTTCACGCCGGGAGCCGGCCCGACTCCGGCCCAGTCGCCGGCTGCGGTGGGCGCGGTGCCCGGCGACCTCGGTGATCGTCTGGGCGGGAAGCCTCAGTGATCGACTGAGTCCTACGGTCGCTGCCCTGAGAGAGGCGGTTGAAGTGCTGAGCAGGCGTGAGCAGGGAGGTCGTACAGCATCTCCGGAACGAATGGCAGAAGAGCTCTCACGGGTGATGCAACAGACCATGGCCGCACCGATTCAGGAATTGAATCAGGCTATTCAGACGCTCGCTCGATCGGTAGAAGAACTGAAGCAGGGTCGCCGCCTCAAAGAGGTTTCGAACGAGTTTGAATTTGAATCGTTGGACGAGGTGCCGACTGCGGAGAGGGAAGACGACATCGCGGAGGCTGTCCTGCCCGATGACAGCATGCTCGGGTTACGATGGTTTGCGAATTGGCGGCAAGGGGCCTCAATGAAGGGGGCCGCCTGACATGCGTGCCAATCATTCGCCGCAATCTCCCGAGCAGTCCTCGGTGCTGACGATCGGGGTCACAGACCTGATGACTTCGCTGGCGGTTATTTTTATCCTGTTGTTCAGCGCGTACGTGACCAAGGTATCTGAAACGGAACCGCAAACGAAAGTGAAAGCTCCTGTCCAGGCGCCCGAGCGGAATGTTGCGAAAAGCACAACAGAGGACATGAAAGGACTGCTTCGGGATCACTTTCAGCGGTTCGATCTGTCGCTGGATGCCGATCCGGCCGACCCTAATGTCGTACGAATTGTCGTACCCGATGCCTTGCTCAACTTCGAATTTGGAAAGGGAAGCCTGTCGTCCGTCGCGGATCAATTTCTGGTGGATGCGATGCCGACCTACGCGGCACTTCTCTGCGGCGCCATGCGTGACCGTATCGATTCGCTGGTCATCGAAGGGCATACCGACGATCGCGGGTCGGATATTTACAATTTAAAGCTCAGCCAGGAACGATCACTCAATGTCATGGTAAAGGGGCTCGAGGTGATTAAAGACTCGGCGCCCTGGGCTTACCGCTGCTTTCATGAAAAAACGTCCGCCAGCGGACGAGGCCGGCAGGATCTGGTGGTGGATCAGTCGCTGGCGCTCGATCGGGACAAAAGCCGCCGCGTCGTCTTTAAGATCCGTTTGCGATCCGGGGATCGACCGGGGGAGATGAGTCAAGCCATGCGGCAGCTCGAATCTCCGGCCTTCAGTTCTCGTCTTTTCTAGCGCCCGTTTGATAGCGGCGCATCCTTTGCACAGCGAAACCCGACATCATTTCTTCGCGAATCAGGCGCATACCCGGCGCGATTGGCGGACCGAATGGTCTTGGCATCATTGTTCCAAGCCCCGCCGCGCAATGCCCTGAGCGGGCCTGCCGAGGGCCCGGAGGGGTTTTCTCGCGGGCTAAACTGATAGTAGGCGGCGTCGTACCAGTCGGCGACCCACTCCCACAGATTCCCGGCCAAGTCGTACACCCCGTTGGGGGTTTTTCCCAATTCGAACTGCCCGACGTTGGTCAGTGTGTCGTAGCCATGCCATTTGCTGTGCCCGGCGTTGGCATGACTCCTCGTGGGATGAGCATCTCCCCAAGGATACATCCGTCCCTCGGTGCCGCGTGCAGCCAGCTCCCATTCCGCTTCTGTGGGTAATCGTCTCCCAATCCATCGGCAGTAGTCGCGCGCGTCATACCAATTGACGCCGACCACCGGTTTGTTCTCGTGGGAACCGCTGGTCGCCTCATTCCATTTGAAGGGAAGGTCTGGCTTTTGAGACAGGAGAAACGAGGCATAGCGAGCGACGGTCACTTCTTGTGTCTCCAGATAGAAGGCCTTGACGGAGACGCGGTGCACCGGCTGTTCGTCGTCCTGGCCGCGATCGCTTCCCATGGCGAACTCGCCGGCGGGGATGAAGGCCATTGGAGCGCCTTTTGAAGAATTAATAGTGACGGCGTGGAATTCGGGATGGCTGGGGGGCGGATTATTTGAAGGGCTGTCGGAGCCGCTGCTGGTCTCGGGAATCATGAACCAGAGCAGCCCGGAGAAAACATGCGAGAGCAAAAAAAGTGCGCGCATCGGTTGAACGCTAATCCCCAATCATTCCATTCAGACAGCGGATATTCACGTTATTGTATCGCGTCTGTGTGGAGAAGTGGGATGGGCCCAGACGCTTGGAGCTGTATGGTAGCGTTGGAAGCGCGATGAAAGCCGGGTGCAGACCGCCAGGAAAGTCTACTTCAGTAGATGGTCAGAGATTAACGCGGCCAGCTCGGCCGGTTCGACGACTCCTTCGCGAGTCAGCAACAGTTTGCCCTGGGAGAAGAAGTGTGTGGTGGGGTACGTTTCAAACGTATGCGCTTTCTTGATCTCGCGGCAACGGCCGGGCACATGCATCTTGGCCTTGCCGATCTTGATGGTGGGGAATTTTGCGGCGGTTTCTTCCAGAATGGGATCGTACTGCTTGCAGGGCTCGCAGGTGGCCAGGCCATAAGCCACCACAGCACCGGCACTCTCGGTGAATTCTTTGTAGTTCTCGTCCCGAACGTCTTCAACTGTGCCGGTCATGGGCTCTCCTCGTCTAGGACAGATGATCGAGGGGAGGGCCTCGTTATGGCCCGTTCCCCTCGGTCCCCGTTTGTCGCTTAGCTCAGTTTCGCGAGGGCGGCGAGAATGTCCTTGTCTTCCCGCGCGACCTTGATTTCCTGAACCTTGACGTACGCCACTTTGCCGTTCTTGTTGACGATGACCGTGGCGCGCTTGCCGCAATTCAATGGCTCAAAATACAATCCGTATTTCTTGACCACTTCGCGGTTGAAGTCGGACAGGAGGCGGTGCTTCAGGTCGAGCGAATCCGCCCAGGCCTTGTGGGAAAAGAAACTGTCGCAGCTGATGCCGAACAGCTCGGCATGAGCGCCTTGGAACTTGGGGAAGTCATCGGTCAGGCACTTGTTTTCACCCTGGCAGACCGGGCTCCAGTCGAGCGGGTAAAACGCGAGCACCACATTGCTCTTCCCGCGATAATCGCTCAGCTTGACGTCCTTCTGATCCTGATCCTTTAAGGTAAAATCCGGCGCGGTATCGCCGACTTTAATTTCTGCAGCCACATCACTCATTGAAATCCTCCTAGGTTAGACCTGCGAAACTGCGCAAACTCATTCGTGGTACCACGCCTGGAAAAACCTTGTCAACGGGGCCAGAAGGCCTAGGCGAGGAGAGTGACCACCGACAATCGATTGGTTTCGCAATGGTTTGCAGTCTAGCTGAGCAGATCAGGGACGGCCGGTACTGATTTGTCTGAAGGCCATCATACGGCCGGTTGGTGCGGCGGTGCGGTGCTTGAGGAATCGAATGGTATGAGCAATAGCATGGAGATCCATTGTGCACCCCACCTTCTGGTTGTGCCCCTTGCGCAACACGGCATCGGCGGCACATTGCAGAAGTGCGATGGTCTCTCGGTCCGGGAGGCCACGCGGCTGAATCACTTCCAGTTCGTCCAAGCCAAACTTCGTGAGCCCGAGCGTATAGAACCATTCGGATGAAGAATCGGGGGTCTCGCTGTGTTGGACGGTGACATGGTCGGCGCCGACAAACGCATGTAACGGACGATCTTGCCAATCCGAAGGATTCAGATATTCATGACAGGTGACATCGAAGGCGGTCCCTTGTGTGAGTAACGTCAGACCGCGGGCGAGTCGAGCGGTGACGAGCACAGTGTCTGCGATGGTGCTCGGCGTGGCGGTGGAGAGGGAAACGGCGCCCAACTCTTGATGGTCCCATGAGAGGACCTGCTGCCATTGCGCAGTTTCGGTATTCGGCAGACTCGTCAACACATGTGCCCGCCAGGGACCGTGGCTCGCGCCGGCACGGCCTTCTGCGACAGGTTCCAGCCAGGTCAGGGGTCCTCCATAGTGGAGGTCGTACCAGACCTTCAGTTCGTCGAGGGAAGGCGGCAGCCCTCGATAGCCGATGACATAGAGCGGAGGCTTAGCGGGCGCAGGTTTCGGGGCCTTTTTCCGAATCTTCATGCAGTCCGCACGAGGGACGAAGCTCTGTGGAGATTACTTCGCGCTTTTCTTGGCCTTCCGGCGGTCGTCCGGGTTGAGCATCCGCTTGCGAAGGCGCAGATATTTCGGTGTGACCTCGACCAATTCGTCCTGGCCGATATACTCCATAGCGAATTCGAGCGACATTTCCCGTGGCGGCGTGAGCACCAGCGCTTCGTCGGTGCCGGCGGCGCGCATGTTGCTCAACTGTTTCTGTTTGCACACATTGACGTCCAGATCTTCGTCGCGGCTGTTTTGCCCGACGACCATTCCCTGGTAGACCTCGACTGATGCGCCGATGAACAATTCGCCGCGTTCCTGCGTCATGAACAGTGCATACGCGGTGCTGGTTCCGGCTTCAAAGGCCACCAAAGAGCCATGAGGCGCCACGAGCAACGCTTTTTCGTCAGCCGGCGCATAGCCCGAAAACACATGGTGCAAAATGATGGTGCCTCGTGTCTTCGCGAGCAGGATATTCTTGAGGCCGATGATGCCGCGCGTCGGGATGTGATACTCGATATGCATTTCGCTGGCGGTGCCCTCGGAATGCACGAGCTTCATATGGCGGAGTTCGCCGCGGCGTTTTCCGATTTCCTCAATCACCGGCCCCTGATATTCCGAAGGGACTTGAATGGTCAGTTCTTCAAACGGTTCCGTGACCGTATCTCCGTCTCGATGCAAAATGACCTCGGGCTGGGAGATCTGAAGCTCATACCCCTCGCGACGCATCTGCTCGATGAGCACGCCGAGATGAAGCTCTCCCCGTCCGGCCACCAGGAACCGGTCGGCGCTGTCGGTTTCCTGGACTCGCAAGGAGACGTTGGTTTCCAGTTCCTTGAACAATCGTTCACGCAAGTGGCGTGAAGTCAGATATTTTCCGTCGCGGCCTGCGAAGGGGCTATTGTTCACGGAAAAGGTCATTTGCACGGTTGGTTCGTCGATCGTGACGCGCGGAAGCGCGACGGGACTGGCCGGATCGGCAATCGTATCGCCGATGTTCACTTCGTCCAGGCCGGAAATAGCGACGATTTCACCGGCTTCGGCGGACTCTACGTCGCTGCGCTCAAGACCCGAGAACACCGCTAGGTCGGAAATCTTGCCGGGAACCTGGCCGCCGTCCTTGGTAAGTGTCACCACATTTTGGCGTTGGGCGATCGAGCCGGACTGAATTTTGCCGATGCCCATTTTGCCTTTATAGGAGTCCTGCGCAAGAGCCAGTACGAGGAGTTGAAATGGATCGTCGCGGTTAATGGCTGGCGCGGGGATCTTGTCGAGAATGGTTTCCAGCAGCGGAGAGATATCCGTCCCCGGCTGTTTGAGATCGAGTGTCGCGATACCTTTGATAGCGGAGGCGTAGACGATGGGAAAATCGAGCTGTTCGTCGGTCGCGCCCAAATGCACGAATAAGTCGAACGTCCGATTGACCACATCATCGATCACGGCGTCCGGACGATCGATCTTGTTGATGACAACGATGGCTTTATGTCCGAGGGCCAGGGCTTTCCGCAAGACAAACGTGGTCTGCGGCATGGGACCCTCTTTAGCGTTGACCAGAATCAGGACGCCATCCACCATGCGGAGCGTGCGCTCGACTTCGCCGCCAAAATCGGCATGTCCCGGCGTATCGACAATGTTGATCTTCACCCCTTTATAAGTCACGCTGGCATTCTTGGCACGGATGGTGATGCCGCGCTCGCGCTCCTGGTCCATCGAGTCCATGATGCGTTCGCCCATGTCATCGATTTTACGATGCACGTGGGTTTGCCGCAGCACGGCATCGACGAGCGTGGTTTTGCCGTGGTTGACGTGCGCGATAATGGCGATGTTGCGAATATCGGTCCGACGACCTTTCGGCGCGTGCAAACCAGTGGTGGGTGATGGCGCTGAGCTGTTCATAATCTCCAATGCCGTGAAAGTGCCAAAAAAAAGACGCCTTCCTCTGAAGGCGTCTAAGCCTACGGACTATACCCGATTCAAATAGCTTCCCGCAAGCTCATTGTGAATTGTGCGGCGGAAACTTCTTTCGACGACGATTCGCACCTTGCTTGAGTTTGTCCGGTGCGCATTGTATGGTGGGGTTGTCGCGGATTGACCTCTTTCCTCGCAACCATCCAACTGCATGTCCGAACTCGATCACTTGCTCGATAAGCCGGAGAAGCCACGTCGTCAGCGGCGCTGGTGGAAAATTATCCTGATCGGACTGCTGCTGGCAATTGTGCTGGGCGGGGGAGGGGCCGCGGGAACTCTCTGGTATTTTTCTCAAGATCTGCCTTCGCTCGATCCGCTTCAGAACTATCAGCCGAGCCTGGTCACGCGTGTCTATTCAGATGACCGACAGGTCATCGGCCAGTTCTTCATTGAACGGCGGTTTCTTAAACCCATCCAGGAAATGCCGAAGAGCCTGACTCAGGCCGTCATTGCGACCGAAGATACGCGATTTTTTGAACATCCTGGCTTGGACATCGTGGGCATTCTTCGCGCGGCCTGGACGAACTTGCGCCACGGCGGCAAAAAAGTGGAGGGTGCCAGCACGATCACCCAGCAGCTGGCGCGGTCTCTGTTCCTGTCGGCCGAGCGGACGTTCGATCGAAAGGTGCGCGAGCTTATCCTGGCCTACAAGATGGAGTTGGTGCTGTCGAAGGAACAGATTCTGGAGATGTACCTGAACCAGATCTATTTCGGGCAAGGCGCCTATGGGGTCGCGGCGGCCGGCCAGACCTACTTCGGTAAAGAACTGTCGAAACTCACCCTGGCTGAATCCGCGTTCCTCGCCGGACTTCCCAAGTCGCCCAGTCACTACTCGCCGTTCAAAGCCTATGATCGAGCGAAGAAGCGGCAGGAACATGTGCTCAGTCGCATGGCGGAAGCAGGGTTTATCAATGTCGCTGACCGGGATCAGGCCGTTGCCGAAAAGCTGAATTTCCGCCGCCCCGGCAGCGAACATCTTGGTCCGTATTTTGTGGAGTACATTCGCCAGCTCCTCGTGGCCAAGTTCGGGGAAGCCATGGTGTACAAAGGCGGCCTGGAAGTCTTTACCACTCTGAACGCCGACATGCAGAAAGCGGCAGAAGCCGCCGTGTTTAACGGATTACGTGAAGTGGACAAGCGTCAGGGTTGGCGCGGCCCGCTCCGCACTGTCGATGTAGCCACCCTGCAGGTTCCGGCTCACGACCCCTCTGTCAAACTTGCTGAGGGAGATATGATGGAGGGGGTGGTGACGAAGATCGCCAAGGATCACGTGTTGGTTCAGATTGGGGGAACCACAGGTCGGCTTGGTTTCGACGACATGGCCTGGGCTTCCAAATATCTGAAAGGCAAAGATCCCACGAAGGACGCCGTTCCGGTCAAGAACCTCAAGCAACTCCTCACGCCCGGCGACGTGATCGAGGTCAGGGTGAAAAAGCTTGATAAAGAGGTCGTGCATCTGCGGTTGGAGCAGACGCCGGTCGTCGAAGGTGCCCTTGTGGCCGTCGATCCCAAAACCGGCGCGATTCGCGCCATGGTCGGCGGGTATGATTTCGCGCGCAGCGAATACAATCGCGCCGTGCTTGCGCGCCGTCAGCCGGGGTCTTCATTCAAACCGATTATCTATGCGACGGCGATGAATCAGGGCATGAGTCCGGCCACGGTGGTGTTGGATGCGCCGGTGGTCTATGAGCAGGAGGAAGAGGACAAGACGTGGAAGCCGGAAAATTACGGCAAGCGTTTTCACGGCATTGTCAGCCTTCGGGAAGCATTGATCCATTCGCACAATCTCGCTACGGTTCGCCTTCTGGATAAGGTCGGAATTCGAAACGTGATTGATTTTGCACGCACCGTGGGCGTGGTCAGTCCGCTGGCCGCTGATCTCTCCTTGGCATTGGGCTCGTCGAGCGTGGGTTTGATGGAGCTCGTCTCAGTCTATGGAGTATTTGCCAATCAGGGCATCCGTGTCGAGCCCTATGCCGTGGCCAGCGTGCAGGATAGCGGGGGGCGCACATTGGAGCAGGCAGCCATTCAGCCGCGGCAGGTGGTGTCTCGGGAGACCGCTTACCTGATCACCAACATGATGGAAGATGTGATCCAACGGGGCACGGGCATTGCGGCAAAAGCCGTCATCGACCGGCCCGTGGCGGGAAAAACCGGCACCACGAACGACTTTACCGATGCCTGGTTCATCGGTTCGACGCCCAATTTGGCCACTGGCGCCTGGGTAGGATTCGACGATCGGCGCCCCTTGGGTGAAACCGAGTCCGGTGCGCATGCGGCCTTACCGATTTGGATCGCCTTCATGAAGGAAGCCCTCAAGCAACTGCCGGTGGTGCCGTATGAAATTCCCGAGGGAGTCATGTTCGTCAAGGTTGATCCTTCGACCGCGCTCCTGACCGATCAAGATGAACAGCGGGGCACAGTGGAATTATTTACCAAGGGCACCGAGCCAACGAAGAGTGCCGGTTCCAAGATCGATCCCACCGAATTTTATAAGTTGGACCAGGCTCAGGAGATCGCTCCGCCCTCACCCGTTGAGCCATAATAGAGCAGCCTCTCCAGGTTGTCTCGATTGCGCCGATCCATAGCGGGCCACGCCGGTTACGTGGGTGTTCTCTCGACGTCAGTGAGGATATGTGATGGAGCAACTGTAAGGAATCGATCAGGAGCGGGAATCCTGATACTCCTCGTGCCAGGCCATCTGGATGGATTCGAGGATTTTCTCGTTTGATTTCTTGGGATCGTCTTTGAAATCCGGAAGGGCGACGATCCAGGCATGCATGTCCGTAAAGCGGATGGTCAGCGGGTCAGCATCCGGGTGCTCCTCGACCAGGCGAATCGCGATATCTTCCGCATCCTGCCATTTCAAATCCATCAGGGCTCCTCGCGTTGGTGAATCAGGTCACATCAGAGATTTTTTTCCCTTGAAGCCCATGCTTCAGGGAATCGTCCAGCATGGCCACGGTGAGGCCTTTGGCTGCTTGCTCGAGATCAGCCATACGTCCGCGAATGGCACGGGGATCTGTCCCTTCTTTGGCGGAGGCCAGGGCCGACAGCGCAGCGCGGATCCTGGCGACCTCTTCTGCGGCGACGAGATGCCCACCGTCGGCCAACGACTTTTCGGTGGTTGTGATCAACGCGCCTGCATCCAGCCTGGCTTCGATTACTTTTCTGGCGCTGACATCGTCCGCCGCAAATTTAAATGAGTCTTCGATCATGCGTTCGACTTCTTGATCCGACAATCCGTACGACGGTTTGACCTCGATCGACTGGGTCTCTCCGGTCCGCATGTCCTTGGCCATGACGTTCAAAATGCCATTCGCATCGATCAGGAACGTCACTTCGATGCGAGGCACTCCGGCCGGCAATGGGGGAACCTTGAGGCGAAAGCGGGCCAGGCTCCGATTGTCCTTGGCGAGTTCCCGCTCGCCTTGGAGAATGTGGATGTCCACACCGGTTTGGCCATCGACGTAGGTGGTGAACATTTCCTTGGCGCTGGCCGGAATCGTCGTATTGCGTCTGATCAAGCTGCTCATGACGCCGCCCATGGTTTCGATACCTAAAGACAGCGGGGTCACATCGAGCAGCAGCATATCGGTGGTGCCGCCGCTCAGAATGTCGGCTTGTACCGCAGCCCCGAGCGCCACCACTTCGTCCGGATTCAATTCGCAGTGCGGTTCTTTGTCGAAAAGAGCCTGAACCCGTTGGCGGACCAGGGGCATGCGAGTTGAGCCGCCCACGAGCACGACTTCATCGATGTCTGTCGGATTTAATCCGGAATCTTTCAGCGCCAGGCGACAGGGACCGAGAGAGCGCTCAACCAAGTCGCTGCAGAGTGCTTCGAGTTGGTCGCGTGTGAGCTCGCGCGTGAAGCGGCCCTGTCCATCCGGCAGGTCAAGGCTCACGGTAGTCTTGTGTTCCTCTGACAGACGAATTTTGGCGCGCTCAGCTTGTAAGCGCACGGCCTGCATATGATCGGAATGCGTGCTCAGATCAAGTCCATGCTGCGAGTGAATTTCCTTCAGGAGCAGATCCGCAATTAACTGATCAAAGTCGTCCCCACCGAGGTGGGTATCACCGTTTGTCGCGAGGACCTCGAAGATGCCGTTTTTCAACTTCAGGATCGAGATATCGAACGTTCCTCCGCCCAGGTCGTAGACGGCGATGGTGCCTTGCGTTTTTTCCTGGAGGCCGTAAGCCAGTGAGGCCGCGGTCGGTTCATTGATAATGCGCAAGACTTCGAGCCCCGCGATCATGCCCGCATCTTTGGTGGCCTGGCGCTGACTATCGTTGAAATAGGCCGGCACGGTGATGACGGCCTTGGTAATGCTTTCTCCGAGAAAAGCTTCTGCCCGAAGCTTGAGTTCTTTCAGAATCATCGCGGAAATCTGCGGCGGCGAGTAAGATTTCTCCCCCAACCGGATCCGGATGACCCCGCCCTTTTCCGTGAGCGTGTAGGGAAAGAAGGCTAGTTCGCCCTGCACATCAGCAAGGCTTTTCCCCATAAAGCGTTTGACGGAATAGACCGTACGTTCAGGATTTCTGGTGAGATGTTCCTTGGCCGGATCGCCGACGATCAGTCCGTTATCGGTCAGTGCGACGACGGAAGGGACCATGGCACGTTCGTGGCGGGCCGAAATGATGCGCGGTGTCCCCTTGTCCATGTAGGCGACAAGCGAGTTCGTGGTGCCGAGATCGATTCCGACAATGCGTGCCATAGGAGTTACGCAATCGTTGCGACGAGATCGTTGACGATGTTTTTGACATAGGTGCGGTTCGAAAGAATGTCCCGCATGTCTTTGAGAATCTGATTCCGCTCAGCTCGCGCCTGCTCAGTGGCTTCACCGCGATCTTGCAGGGCATCCCAGCGACTGAACAGTTGCTGGAGCCTGGCTTCCATATCCCGTTGCCGTTCCTCGAGATTGGTTCGATCGGTATGGAGTTTTCGAGCGGAGCGTGGACGCCTGTTCCGAGGAGCGATCGCTCTCGCGGAATTCGTCGAGAGTCTCCTGGAGCTCAAGAATCTCTTCGAACAGATCGGCGGGCGGCGACGTACGGATGTCTTTCACCGAACCGGCTTCGAGATCCAGCAGATACTCCGCCCGCTGAATCGGATCTCGTAGGGTGCGATAGGCGGTGTTCAACATGGCCGAGTTGCCGAGGCTGATAGACTGCTCCGCATCGCTTTTATTCTGATAGAAATCAGGATGGAACGCCCGGCTCAATTCGTAAAACTTGGATTCCAGGACTTGCGTATCGATGACGAGGCGCCGTGGCAGCCCGAAGCAGGTGAAATAATCGAGATCTTTCGACACCGGTTGAACTTTTACGCACCGGTCGCAAAAGTATTCGCCGGCCATTTCCGACTGGCAATGCCAGCACATGCTGCGAGCCATTTGCAGTTCGCGGCGGTCGTCCGTGTTATGGGTATGTCCACTCATCGGCACTCGCTCGCTCAGGCTGAAAACGATTCGCCGCAGCCGCAGGTCTTATTGGCATTCGGATTCACAAACTTGAAATTTCCGCCCATCAGGTCTTTCTGAAAGTCCAGTTGAGTCCCTTGCAGATAGATGGCGCTCTTGGCGTCCACGATCACCTTCACGCCGTCGAATTCGTACACCTGGTCGTACTGACCGATTTTTTCGTCGAAGTTGATGGTGTAGCTCAGTCCGGAACAGCCGCCTCCTTTGACGCCCAGGCGGAGGCCGCCTTCTTCAATGCCTTGGACATTGATCAGGCGCTTCACTTCCTTTAGGGCCGCATCACTCAGCGTAATCACAGGGGCTTGGGCATCGGTATTCGTGGTGACATCCATAGTGCGCTCCTTCCTGTCGGTTACTTCGAGTCGGCTTTCTTTTGGTAGTCGGCAAGGGCCGCCTTAATGGCATCCTCAGCCAATACCGAACAGTGAATCTTCACCGGGGGCAGATTGAGTTCCTGTACGATATCGGTGTTTTTGATGTTGCCGGCTTCCTCCACCGTTTTGCCTTTCAGCCACTCTGTGGCCAGGCTGGAACTGGCGATAGCGGACCCGCATCCAAATGTTTTGAACTTTGCGTCCACAATCGTATCGTTTTGAACCTTGATTTGGAGCTTCATGACATCCCCGCACTCCGGGGCGCCGACGATGCCCGTACCCACTCCGTCTTCTTCCTTCTTGAAGCTGCCCATATTGCGCGGATTGTTGAAATGGTTGACGACTTTTTCGCTATAGGCCATGGTGTCCTCCGGAAAATATCAATCAGATGGTGGTTTCAAACTAATGCGCTGCCCATTGCACAGTCTTCAGGTCGATGCCTTCTTTCGCCATTTCATAGAGCGGCGACATTTCACGCAGCTTAGTCACAGTTTCGATAATCTTCTTTGCGGCATAGTCAACTTCCTCGTCGAGCGTGAAGCGTCCCAGGCCGAATCTGATCGAAGAATGCGCCAGTTCAGCTCCCACCCCCAGGGCTCGTAAGACGTAGGAAGGTTCCAGCGTCGCGGAGGTGCAGGCCGAGCCGGAAGAGAGCGCGATTTCCTTGCACCCCATGAGCAGCGATTCCCCTTCAACATAGGCAAAGGAGATATTCAAATTGTGCGGGAGCCGCTCCGTTGGATGGCCATTCAAGTAGACATCCTCGAGTGCCTTGGTAATGGTCGCATGCAGCCGATCACGCATGACCGAGAGCCGCGCAGCGTCGGCCGCCATTTCCTGCTCGCAGAGTTCGCAGGCCTTTCCGAATCCCACGATCAACGGGACAGGCAGCGTGCCGGATCGCATACCGCGTTCATGTCCACCCCCATCCATTTGAGCCGCGATGCGGACACGGGGATTCTTTTTTCTGACATAGAGTGCGCCGATGCCTTTGGGGCCGTAAATCTTGTGGGCGCTAAATGACATCAGATCGATGCCCATCTCCTGCACGTTGATCGGAACCTTTCCCACGCCTTGGGTTGCATCGCAGTGAAAAAGGATGCCTTTTTCTTTCGCGATCTTCCCGATTTCCTTGATGGGGTTGATCGTCCCGATTTCGTTATTCGCAAACATGACGGAGATGAGGATGGTTTTGTCGGTGATGGCGTGACGAACATCCTCCGGGTTCACCATGCCGAACTTATCGACTGGGAGATAGGTGACCTTCACGCCGCGCTTGGTTTCCAATGTCTTGGCCGTGTCCAGTACCGCGCGATGCTCGGTTGACGACGTGATGATGTGGTCGCCCTTCTCGTGGTACATCTCCACCACGCCTTTGAGGGCCAGGTTGTTTGATTCGGTGGCGCCACTCGTGAAGACGATTTCTTTGGCATCCGCATGGATCAACTTGGCGATCTGCTTGCGGGCGGTTTCTACCCCTTCCTCGGCCTCCCATCCGAACGCGTGGTTCCGGCTGGCGGCGTTCCCGAACTTTTCCGTGAAATAGGGCAGCATTGATTCCAGCACCCGAGGGTCCATCGGGGTGGTCGCATGGTTGTCCAGGTAGATGGGGAACTTCATCGCTCGACTCCTTGTTGTTCCGTCGCGACGGATTGAATGGTGATGAGAGGGGTGCCTCCCAGCATATCTTGCAAAGTCATGTTATTCAAAAGCTGATAGATGCTGTTCTGGATTTTCAGGAGCGGAGTTCGGATGTTACAGTGTTCACGCTGCATGCAGGCATCGCCGTCTTTCTCGTGTGAGCAATCCATGATGCCGAGTGGCCCTTCCAGGCTTTCGAGTACGTGGGCGATGGTGATCTCCCGGGGATTCTTCCCCAGTAGATACCCACCCTTGGGGCCGTTATGGCTCTCAATGATGCCGCTCTTCGAGAGGGTCTGAAGGACTTTTGCGAGCAGTTCGACCGGAATATGATATTCCTCGGCGATTTCCTTGGTGTTGACCACCCGGGCGTGGGCGACATCGCCATATTGATTGGAGGCGATGTGCTGCAGTGCCATTAATCCGTAATCTGCTTTTTTGGATAATTTCAGCATGGCCTATTGCCGATCTTTAAAGTCGGAGACTATAATGATCTCCGATCAAATGAGTCGTACAAAAGCTATCATGTGATCTTTTAAACTGTCAAGGGCGAGGGGAGCCACAGTGGAGAAATAGGTGGCTTCTCGAGTGGCTCGGTCTGATGATCGGCCGGTCACGGTCCATTTCACTTCTCATTGAAAAGAAATTGAAAAGAAAAGGGGCTGCGCACCATGGGTGGAACGAATCCCTATATTGAAAAAGCTGACGTCGAGTTACCCTCGAAAGCCTATACCGTCACCTTCGTGTTCCCGGACAAGACCGAAAAGAAGGTCGAAGTACAGCCGGACAAGATTCCCTATGGTCCGACAGGATTACCGGGCAGCATTCTGGACATCGCGATGGGGAACGACATTGACCTCGAGCATGTGTGTGGAGGGGTCTGTGCCTGCTCCACCTGTCATGTCATGGTGAAGAAAGGCCTGGAGACGTGCAATGAGGGAACGGATGATGAGTTTGACCAGTTAGACGAGGCTCCCGCCACGACGTTGCAATCCCGGCTCGGGTGCCAGTGTGTGCCAAACGGGACGACAGACGTCACCGTGGAGATTCCCGCCATCAATAAGAATCTGGCGAAGGAGGGTCATTAATCCAGCGAGACAACGCCCAAAATCGGTTTCAGTCGTACGTTTCGAGTTTCACTTCCCGTCGATCAAATCCCAGGTCCATAAACAGACTGCGCAACGGGCGGGCAAAGGCCTTGATGCCTGCAATCATGGGCGTGACGCGGTTGCCGTTTCCAGCCAGTTGTTTGATCGCCTCCACTGTGCCTGCATGGCCCTCCGGGGCCTCGCTCACAAATGGCAGATACTGGAAATGAGAGTGCCTCGCCGCCAGCGCAGTGAACTCTTCGTGATATAACTGTTCGCTGGCGGTCGGCGCATGGGCGATCAGGGTGGTCGCGGGCAGGCGATCCTGTTCTGCGAGCGCGCGGACCATACAACGCAGCGGGACAAGGCCTGAATAACGACCGATCAACAACAAATGTTGCATTTCCGGCTCTGGCAGCACGAAATGACCATAGGGTCCCGAGAGAGGGAGACGATCGCCCGGCTTGAGCGATGAAAGATAGCCCGACCCTTTACCTCCCGGAACATGATCGAACACCAGTGTGAGATACCCTATGGAGGTCGGCGGCTCTGCCAGGGAATAGGCTCGATTCAATGGCGGGTGATCTCCGATGGGTAATTGGAGGGAGATCCACTGGCCCGGTTTGAATGGTAAGGGCGACTCGATCGGGCGAAGTACGAGTTCGGTGGTATGGGGTGTCAACGCAGTAAGGGAGACGACTTCAGCAAGTTGTGTTGGTTCAGCCATGGCCTGTTCTTAACAAAAACAGATTCAGAATGGAACAGCCCCGTTCTGTACATCGTTTCGATGCCATGATATAGATACCCCCCCGTTAATTTTTTCCCACACACTACGGTGACGCAATGAGTCAGGTCAGGGTTCGATTTGCGCCCAGTCCGACCGGCTTCCTCCATATCGGCGGGGTGCGGACGGCCTTGTTCAACTGGCTGTTTGCGCGGCAGCAGAACGGCGTGTTTATTCTACGCATCGAAGATACCGACCAGGACCGGTTGACAGACGCCTCCATTCAAGCCATTCTCGACGGCATGCGCTGGGTCGAACTGGATTGGGACGAAGGTCCCTTCCGCCAGACCGAACGCATGGATCTCTATCGTAGTCATGCCATGCGGTTATTTGAGCAGGGCCATGCCTATTGGTGCGTGTGTACGCCTGAGGAACTGGAGGCTCGCCGGAAAGAAGCAGAGGCCAAGGGGGGATCGCCCAGATATGACGGTCGGTGCCGGAACCTGGGCCTGTCTAAGCCAACCGGTGATGCGGCGCTACGGTTCAAAGCGCCGCAGGGCGGCCAGACGGTGGTCGATGATCTCATCAAAGGCCGGGTCGTGTTCGATAATCAGATCCTGGATGACGTCATTATTCTCAGGTCGAACGGCTTTCCGACCTATAATTTCTCTGTGGTGGTGGACGACGCATTGATGGGTATTACGCACGTGGTGCGGGGAGACGACCATCTCACGAACACGCCGCGCCAAATCCCCATTTTTCACGCCCTCGGCTTCCCGCTGCCGCGCTTCGGCCACTTACCGATGATCCTGGGCTCGGACAAAACGCGGCTCTCGAAGCGTCATGGCGCGACGTCGATCATGGCTTACAAGGAGATGGGCTATTTGCCGGAGGCCATGGTCAACTATCTCGTCCGGCTTGGGTGGTCGCATGGGGATCAGGAGCTTTTTTCCCGAGAAGAACTGATCGAAAAATTCTCCTGGAAAAACGTCCAGACCTCTCCCGCTGTCTTCAACCCTGACAAGTTGCTGTGGCTCAATGCCGAATACCTCAAGACCAACCAGCCCGAACAGGTGGCGGAGGCGCTGGTGCCGTTGCTCGAGCAGACCGACCTCAAGGAAGAGGTCCGCGCGGTATCGACTGAATGGCTTGCGCAGCTAGTGGTCTTGGTCAAAGAGCGGACCAAGACGTTGGTTGAAATGGTTCATTGGGTGAGGCCTTACTTCGGCGAAGCCGTGTCGTTTGACGAGGAGGCGGCGAAGAAGTTTCTCACTCCGGCCCAGGGCCCCCTGTTGACCAAGCTGGCGGAACGTTTTGAAGCGTTTCCAGTTTTCTCCAAGCACGAATGGGAAGAGGCGTTCAAGAAGTTGGTCGAGGAGGTGGGCATCAAAATGGGGCAGCTGGCCCAGCCCGTGCGGGTTGCCCTGACCGGCCGGACAGCGAGCCCCGGCTTGTTCGAAGTGATGGAAGTGCTCGGCCGGGAACGTACGTTGATTCGTTTGCGCAAGGGGATCGAGCGGGCCTCCGGATCCTGATTGGGCCGTTCAAGAATCGCGCTCGATCTTGACGCAATAGAGAGGCTTATATTACTGTGTGGACCGGTTGGGGGATCGTCTAGCGGTAGGACGTCAGTCTCTGGATCTGACTACCTAGGTTCGATTCCTAGTCCCCCAGCCAAAATCTTTTCCATGCCTTGCTCTTCAGCTCGATGTCTCGGTTCCGTACCGCGCTGGGGGATCGTCTAGCGGTAGGACGCCAGCCTTTGGAGCTGGCTACCTAGGTTCGATTCCTAGTCCCCCAGCCAATTTTATCTCCACACAATTTCAGTTACTTGCGAGCCTTTCCCCATCCCGGTTCGATGTTCCACCCGCCCGGCTGGTCACGGTTTCAGTCACCGATCTAGTTAGATTCCCCCATATTGCCGACTGTGGGGCCTCACCAGGTGCTGGTAAAAGGCAACTCCTGCATTCCCCTCATGGGCACGATCGGGGTCGAGGATAATGCTGCGTGACGGTAGAAACTCGCGTTTTCCATGACGGCTCAGGACAAGTGAGCTATAACAATCCCTGTTCAGCTGCTGTATCCACGCTGGAACGAATCTCCTCTGACTCGATTCATCCATAGCTTCTGTAAGGCAGATTTCATCGCGCCTGTCCCAACACGTGGCCGTTCAACACACGGAGGCTTCAGGTACGTCATGGGCATAAGTACGGTTTTGGTGGTGGTTTTGATATCGTTCGGTCTTGTCTCTCACGCCTCGGCCGAGACCTACATCGCCGGTGCGATCGGCGGAACCCTGCCGCTTCCTGCGTCCGTCGAAGCGGATGAAAACATCAACTATCCAAACCCTCCGGGTCCGGGGCAATTATTTCGCGGGTCGAACACCACCATCGGACTAAAAGAGTCAGTGGCATATGGCATGAAGCTGGGACACTATTTCGACTCCGTTCCATGGCTGGGAGTCGAAACAGATGTGTTTACCACCACGCCGCATGTGATGTCGGGAACGATAGCGATTGATACCAAATCCTCGACAATCGGAACCTTCCGGGAAGCGCAGAGCGGAGTCCATCTTCGATTTACCACCTGGGCCTTCAGCTTGCTGGTTCGCTACCCCGGGCACCACTGGCAGCCTTACGCCGGAATCGGACCGGCTATTTTCTGGGGGCATGCCAGCGGTACCGGGTTGTCATGCAATAACACCTGTCCAGGCCCTTCGATCGATACCTCCAGTACCACACTGGGGTGGGCGAGTCAGGCGGGGCTGCGCTACGTGACAGACTCTTCCGTGGTGTTATTTGGCGAGTGGAAATATATGTCGACGACGGCGAGTTTCGATCAGGTTCGGAGCTTTAGCAACATCGATGTGCATTATCAGGCGCATATGCTTCTTGCGGGCATCGGATATCAGTTCAGATAATCCGGTGCTCATCCCGGTATACGTTCCTCCAGCCGCATTCCGTACCGCTACGATAACGATCCCCTGTCACCCGTTCCTCTATCCGTCACGGATGAGAGGGAGCCTTCCTCCGTCCTGGTCCAAGGCGGCGATGCGCCAGCTTGGCCGCCGCTCCTGTATAGTGTGCTGTTAAACAGTGATCGAAGGAACTGGTGATCATCCTCAGCAAAATAGCATTTCGTTGAAGGGGCTTGGTATGAGAGTCATGCATCGAGTTACGGTATCAGTTACGCAAGAAATCAACGAGGAATTATTGATGCTCGGGGTGATTGCGGTTCCCGACTCGCTTGGTTTAGCGATCTTTGTTATCGATGAATCGGACAGACGATGGCCCGATTTCCAGCGATGGCTAGCTGACCGTCATCTAAGGAGTCTCGTGTCGACGGAATTTACTGCTGATGAAATTGCTCATGCACAGTGGGCGGACCTCACCCCAGATTGGCATTATGGCTATCCACAACCTGTTGATGATTATAAAGCCGTGACATATGACTGTACCGACCACTGTGAACAATGCGGAATTGGAGCGATTCAATGTGCGCCATTTCGCCTCAAAGGAGAACCGAAGTGGGGACGGCGAAGCATTTTTCAACTGAACTGGGTCTTTGACGAATATTTCGTGACGCCCAATCTCTGGGAAACGATCTTGAACCCTCTCGGAGTGGAGTGTCGATCGGTGTTAAATACGAAAGGAAAAGAACTGAGCACAGTCGTGCAGGTAGTGGTGCGTGAAGAAGTCGGAATCACCCACGAGACACTCTCTTCCACGCGCTGTGCTCTGTGCGGACGTATCAAATATCTTCCTCATCGTAGAGGATATTTCCCCTCGCTAACAAAATATCCATCAGCACCGATTGCCAAAACACGAGAATACTTTGGATCTGGAGCCTCTGCCTATAAGTCAATTGTTGTGTCACAGGCCGTAATTTCCGCGTTCATCGCGCATAGAGTGCGGGGAGCCTCTTGTTGGCCGATTGCGTAGTCTCCATCTGCATAGCATTTTTGCCGACTCAACCACCGTCATAACGACTGTCCCGTTCAGAAGCAGATTAGTAGGCAATCGGACGGATGAAGGTTCTGCATTTCCTGAAGATTTTATCCTAGATCCCGGACAAGTCGGGCGATTAATTCATACATATCAATAATGATTGTTTGATACGGATAGGTAGGCTGATTCGTCGAAGTCCGGCAATCGGTATCAGAAGTGAGGGATTAAGTCTCCTCCGGTTTCATTTTAAGTAGGTATGAGTATGGATGAATTGACACCTCTGCAGAGAGACTTTCTTCTCTTCTGCCAAGATGACTATACATCAGTAGATTTTGCCCTAGGTTGTGTTGAAGGGGCATATCCTTCGATAGAGAAACAAGAAGCTCGTGCATTGACGCTTAAGTTGATTCGAGAATTGCTCGACGCCGGCTATATTCAGGCCGGAGACTTGCCTGGTGGAGGCGAGCGATGGAAGCCGTGGTCCTCGAGTGTGGGAGAGATCCTCGACCGTATAGAAAAGGAATGGGATAAGCTGGGGAACGAACGAGATCATCTAGTTGATATCGTCTGGTTTCTGAGCACGACAGCAGGGGAACGGGCTCTTGCTGATGGAATAGAACGCAATGTTCTTAAGGAAGGAGATACGTAGCAATCACAATCATGAAGACAAAAAGAATACTGAAGCCATGGGGAGATTAGGAACGCAAAGACTCGCCCAACGAGGCCGCCCGGCCGTTCCGGACCACTGGACCGGACGGCCGGGGGGATCGGGGCGTAGCCCCCGCTTCACTTGATCTATATGGTCAAAGCAGGACGATACTTCCCGCGTAGATTTCATCGGGAAAAATCGTACGCTAAGTGGTCTGGTGTGAGGCGTGACCCATTGGGTTGTCCTCTAGGCTGCAAAGTTTCGGTAAGAAGGCCTCGAAATTATCGAGTGTGAACGCTATAGTCGGCGGTGTCCGTAGACTAGATGATTTACGCACAGTGAACATCCGCAGCCCTATCTTGCTGTAATTAACATGGCTCCAATTCTTCTCACATAGTTTGACGCATGGATGACGCAATACTGAGGCAGACAGCCGCCAAGCGTGATGAGCTTATAGCTGTCCATAACGAAATCAGAGCTAAGGAACCATTCGTTTCGCAGGCCAAGCGGCTTGAGAGGCTTACCCTCGGATTGGCATTCGCGTTGAGGGCGATTTGGGTGATGTCGAGGCGTGCAAGCATCTACCATGATTTTCTAACGTTCCGATTTTTTGATGACACGATTCAATCTGCGATAGCTATATGGTCTCTGGGTAAAGAAGGACAGATATCACCAGCGAAGAGAGAAATGCGGTACCTGCTGGAATCCTGCGCGAAACACGTTTACGTTGACTTAATGCGAATGGGCATGCCGATTAGAGAAAAATTGATCTTTCTGCAAAATGAAGTGCCATGTTCATCGGTCAGTTTTATCTGTAACTTTCGGCTTTGCCAGTTTTCCGATTCTGAGAACAAGCTATTCATGGACACCATTCAGAGTACCTATACTTCACTATGTAGGTATGTTCATCGGTCACCTCAGCAAATTGAGGAAGCGTTGCAGTTGCTACAGCGTGGTGTTCTTCCTGGCTTCGAGACCGCACAAGAGGTTGCTTCTCTCTGCCGACAATTGAGCCAGCTTTATGATTTGGTGCTTGTAATGCATTTTAATGCCCTCGGCGTTGACCTTGCTGGTGATGTATTCACGACTGCCCTAGGTAGTTGGAAAACTTGGCCGTTCCATAAGACGAAATTCGTCAAGTTGCTTTCTTCGTACTTCGACTACAATCACGAACGCCAAGCTCGATCTAATAGCCTGTCGAGCCAGAATGAGACAGCGAAAGAGCGCGGAAACTGAGGTAGAGAAAATAGGCTCTTAACTGTAGAGAACTAGAGAATATTGTTTCTCTCTTAGCAAATCCCTAATTGCGAGACTAACTACCATGCCGTGGGTTGCTGCGGAACAATACAAAGCCTTGATCGGCGGAATCTTGTATCGCAACGTGCCTCAACCAATCGTCTGTAATGGCAAATCTCTCCTTTCCCTAACTCGCAACACAGAGACGGGCCAGCTTGGTGTCAGCATGGACCTATTCCAGCAAGACCGAGCGCCTATAGCTTCGATAACGAACAATTTAGTCATCCTTGAAAACACTACAGACTATATTGCGTTGGAAGGTCGAAACAGGACGGCAGAAAGAGTGTCACGGATGGGAATGCCGGTTGTTTGAGAGATACGATGCGGGTAAGCAGATCCCGTCTTGATACCAACTATTAGCCCACCGATCCTTCTAGAGTTGGTTTGTCCACTGAATTGCCTCTCGTCAGCGTGCTGCATCGAGGCTCGATTATCTGTAGATAAGGGTCTATATCCCTGCCTGCAAAGCTGAAGTTGTCCCGTCTGTCTGAAAGAAATCTGGTCCCGGTTTTGGTCACGGTTCGGTCCCGGTTTTAGCCACGATTACAGGTATGCGTCCATCTCAACTGGTCGTTACAGATCTGCTGTTAAGTATCTATTCTGAAAGGGGAAAATATTCATTTGTCTCAGCTGGTCGTCGTGAGTCGCTAGGGTGCTTTGTCCGCCTTTGGAGCTGGCTACCTAGGTTCGATTCCTAATCCCGGCCAATTTTCCCGTCACGAGCTTTGCACAGTCTGTGCGCGTTTCTCGTCCAGCTCGGCCCAGCGGGCGTAGAGCCGCTCCACTTCAGCTTGTGCGGTCACCAAGGCCTCGCTCCGGGCCTGTAATTCCGCAGCATCCGACACCACCGCCGGATCCTGAAGGGCATCCTGGCAGTTCGCGACCAACTCTTCTGCTTTCAGAATACTGTCTTCGATCGTGCCCCATTCTTTCTGTTCCCGATAACTGAGTTTCTTGGGCTTGCGAAGCGTGGCAGATCCCGTCCCTTGATCGCCCGTGGCGGAAGCACTGGGCTCCTCATTCGGACCCGGTTCGGACTCGGCAGCCCGTTCCTGAGCGCTTTCCCACTGAGCGTAGTCGGCGAACCATTCGACGCGGCCGGTGCCGTCCAGTGCCAGAAGAATGGTAGAGACACGATCCAGCAACCAGCGATCATGGGTGACGAGCACCAGCGCGCCGGGGAACTCGAGTAAACTGTCTTCCAGCACATCCAGAGTGGGAATGTCTAAATCATTCGTCGGCTCATCGAGAATGAGCAGGTCCGCAGGCTGCAACATCAGTTGGGCGATCAGCAGTCGCGCCTGCTCACCGCCCGAAAGTCGGGAGACCGGAAGGTCGAGCTGTTCAGGTCGAAAGAGGAAGCGTTTTGCCCAGGAAGCGAGATGGACCGAGCGGCCCTGATAGACGATCGCATCGCCGCCTGAAGGCGCCAGCGCGCGCCGCAGCGGAGCATCTTGATCCAGCGATTCACGATGTTGCTCGAATGAGACGATGCGCAGCCCCTCTGCGCGCGCAATCGTGCCTGAGTCCGGTTCCAGTGTCCCCGCCAGCAATCGAAGCAGGGTGGTCTTGCCACTGCCGTTCGGGCCAAGGAGCCCCAGGCGTTGACCCGGCCCGAGAAGCAGATCCAGTTTCGTGACGACCGGCGTTTCGTTGAAGCGCTTCGTCACGTCTTTTGCGACCAGCAGTTGTTTCGACTTCCGCCCGGAGGCGGAAAAGTCGATGCCGATCGACGACTGCGCGGCGCGGGCTTCGACCTGGTCTAATTCTTCGATGAGTTTGCCGGCTGACTGAATACGGCCCTTCGCTTTGGTGGTGCGGGCTTTGGGCCCTCTGCGCAGCCATTCCACTTCGCGCCGGACACGATTGGCCAGCGAGGATTGATAGTCCGCCTGGACCTGAAGTGCGGCATCTCGCTGCTCTAAAAAGTCGCTATATCGGCCTTTCGCTTCAAAGCGGCCTTCGGAGTAACAACGGTTGAGTTCTACCATGCGTGTCGCAATCGATTCTAAAAAGCGACGATCGTGACTGATGACGAGAAAGGCCTTGGCGCGGTTCTTCAGCAGTCGCTCGAGCCAAAGAATGCCCTCGACATCCAAATGGTTGGTCGGCTCGTCCATGAGCAGCACGTCCGGCTCGAGCAGCAAGGCCTGTGTGATGGCGAGTCGCTTGCGCCAGCCTCCAGACAGGGTGTTGACGCAGTGTTCCAGATCGGGAAAGGTGCCGATGCTGAGGGCTCGGGCGATGAGGCCGCCTTCTTCGTGAGGATCTCGACCGGCATCCGTGAGGGTTTGCTGAAGGACCTGTTCGATGCTCGAGCCGGGAGGGAAGCTGGGCTCTTGCGGGACATATCCCACCCGGGTATGTCCACGTACGGTGCGTGTGCCTTGGTCGGGCGATTCGAGACCGGCCAGGATTTTCAGCAGGGTGGATTTGCCGGACCCGTTCGGGCCGATCAGGCCGACATGGTCACCTTCGCACAAGGCCAGCGTGAGATTGCTAAACAGGGCTCGGACCCCATAACTCTTACTGATCGATTCGCAGCTCAATAGAATGTTCGGGGCCATACCCTGCCGACCTCTCTGGCGATAGTGAAAGCATGCAGTATACGGTGCGGGGAGGGCCCAGGGCTAGCAGTAGGGGTGTCTGAGCGCCGCCTTCTGTGTTGAGTCGGCGTCGATATCAAAGGCGAGCGCTATGATTAATGAGCGGTCCTGGCGCGTCCCGTGCGGAGCCGATGCTGAAAACAGGTGGGGCAAAGATGGTAACCGCCCTGTGTCGATGTATGAAACGACTCCATCCTGGTGGAGCCGCAATCAAAGCAGCGAACCTGGCTGACGACCGTGCGAGGCAGGGGAGGCGTCGCATCGATGTGCTGAAGTTGATCATGGAGCCGACGGACGGAGCGGTGAATGTTCAGCAGGAGGGGTTGCACGCTGGTCGGGGCACCGGGAATGGCGGTTTCCAATCGTAGGAGTTGCTCCCGGAATGAAACACGTTCTTCCTGCTGCTCTTCGCTGCCGGACCCTGTCATCATCATGGTCGCTCCGTTGTTAGGAATGAATTCTCCACCTGCGTGAGGTGTGATTCTCGTTCATCAACGGGTGAGGGTTCAAGGCGGCAGAAGGCTGGCGCTCCAGTACTTTGCGGGGGAATCAGGCTGATTGGAGGCGGAATGAACTCATCAACGGGGGCTGTGGGATTTCTCGATCTTAGCCCAGGCGTCCTTGAGCGTGACGGTTCGGTTGAACACCAGTTTGTCCGGCGCAGAGTCGGGGTCGGCACAAAAGTAGCCGACGCGTTCAAACTGGACGCTGGTGCCGGGAGCGATCGAGGCGAGACTGGGTTCCACCTTGCACGACGGCAGCCGTTCCAGCGAACGGGGATTCAGGTGTTGGGTCCAATCCTGATCGGCAGGAATCTTGGCTGGATCCGTGAGCATGAGACTTTCGTAGAGCCGTATTTCCGCGTTGACAGCATGGCTGGCCGATACCCAGTGGATCGTCGCCTTCACCTTTCGTTGCGCCTGTGCTCCGCCGCTCTTGGTTTCGGGATCGTAGGTGCAGCGGAGTTCCGTGATCTCCCCGGTGGCCGGATCCTTCACGACGCCGACGCAGGTGATGATGTAGGCATACCGTAATCGGACTTCGCGGCCCGGTGCCAGGCGGAAGAACTGCTTGGGCGGATCTTCTTTAAAATCTTCCTGGTCGATGTAGAGCACGCGGGAAAAGGGTAACTGCCTGGTTCCAGCCGACGCATCTTCCGGATTGTTGACGGCATCGAGCTGCTCGACCTGTCCCTCGGGATAGTTTTCGATCACGAGGCGCAGAGGGCGCAGCACGGCCATCACCCGGGGCGCGCGCTTGTTCAAGTCTTCGCGGACAAAGTGTTCGAGCAGCTGCATTTCGACGATGGCATCCCGCTTCGCCACGCCGATGGCGTCGCAAAATGCGCGTAGCGCTTCAGGGGTAAAACCACGCCGGCGGAGTCCTTTAAGGGTCGGCAGGCGGGGATCGTCCCAGCCGTTGACCAATTTGCGTTCGACGAGATCGAGTAATTTACGCTTGCTCATGACCGTGAAGGTCACATTGAGCCGGGCAAATTCAATTTGCTGCGGCCGCTGCGGTGTTTCGCATTGTGCCACGACCCAATCGTAGAGCGGCCGATGGTCTTCGAATTCCAAGGTGCAGATCGAATGCGTGATACCTTCGATGGCATCGGACAGAGGATGGGCGAAGTCGTACGCAGGGTATATGCACCATGTCGTTCCGGTGCGGTAGTGCGCCACATGCCGGATACGGTACAGTACCGGATCGCGAAGATTGATGTTCGGCGAGGCCATGTCGATTTTAGCACGGAGCACATGGGCGCCGTCGGGGAATTCCCCTGCCCGCATGCGGCTGAACAGGTCCAGGTTTTCATCGATGCTGCGGGCACGATGCGGGCTGGGCTGTCCCGGTTCCGTGAGGGTTCCGCGATATCGGCGCATCTCGTTGGCGGTGAGGCTGTCGACGTATGCGAGGCCTTTCGTGATGAGGACGACGGCAAAGTCATAGAGCCGCTCGAAGTAGTCGGACGCAAAAAACATCTTGCCGCGCCAGTCGAACCCCAGCCAGCGGACATCTTCTTGAATCGCCTGTACGTATTCAGGATCTTCCGTCGTGGGGTTGGTATCATCCATGCGGAGATGGCAGATCCCGCCTGGTTGCTCGTTGGCAATGCCGAAGTTGAGGCAAATCGACTTGGCATGGCCGATATGGAGATAGCCGTTCGGTTCCGGGGGAAAGCGGGTCACCACTCGGCCGTCATGTTTCCCGGCGGCACGATCGGATGACACGATTTCACGAATGAAGTCTGAGCGTGTCGGAGGTTCTGGCGTGGTGGACATACTGGGCGCGATTCCGTCGAGTTGCTAATGATGAAGTGCGACTGGTTCTATCACAGAACAGATGGCGGGAGAAGGGGGATTGATAGGCGGCTTGTGGCGTGTCGATTTTCTCTGGATCGATCGGGGTGAGTATTTTAGAATCACTTTTTTATGCCAGGTATCCTGACGTGTGGCGATTCAGTAAGGGGGATTGGATGATGCGTGGTCAACAAATGCTTCTGGTAATTCTGGTGTTGTTTGGCATGGGCGGGATGGATTGGGCCCACGCGGAACAGCCGGCATCCCCCGAGTTTTGCCGCACGCAGCCGTATGAAGCGAAGATGGAATGCTACCAGCAGCACTTGGAAACGGTGTTGCGGGCCGAGGGCACCGAAGTCGCGCTCACCGCTCTGGAGCAGATTACGACGCAGGACCCTGAAGCGCTGCGCGAAGCGCATCCGCTTGTGCACCACATTGGCCAAGAGTCGTTTACACGCTATGGGACGGCCCCGCAGGCCATGTCTCACTGCCGGGACGTGTTTTGGTCTGGTTGTTACCATGGCGTCCTGCAGGCTTTCCTGAGCAGTCTGCCCGCCGTGGAACCGGAGCATATCCTGCCGCTTTGCCCCGTCAGCGACACGGTGTCGGCCTATTCGTTTCAGCGGTACAACTGTCTTCATGGGTTGGGCCATGGCCTGACCATTCAATTTCACTACGATGTGCTGAAGAGTCTGGCCTTTTGTGATGCCTTGCCCGGAAGCTGGGACCGCGAATCATGTTATGGCGGCGTGTTCATGGAGAACATCGTCACGTTTCAGCAGGCTCGCCGCGCGCAACCGGCCAGCCAGCATCATCACCATGAGGCCACCAGTTTTTTAAATCCGCAGGATTTGTTGTATCCCTGCTCCGTACTGACGGAAAAGTATTTGCGCGCCTGCTACCTGATGCAAACCTCTGCAGTCCTGACCTTCCTGAATTACGACTTCGCGCAGGCGTTCACGCAATGCGCGCGAGTGGAGGGGGAGCATCAGACGACCTGTTATCGAAGTTTGGGGCGTGATATCAGCGGCTACACGTTGCGCGATGCCCAACAGGTCAATGCTCTGTGCCGGCTTGGCCAGGGCGATCAAGTCAAGCAATGTTTCATCGGTGCGGTGAAGGACTTCATTCTGACCGACGCCAATCCCGAGCCCGGCCTGGCGCTGTGCCGCAGCCTGGATGGACCGTTCAAACGGGACTGTTATGCCACCGTGGGAGAAATGGTCGTGCCCCTGTTCGACGACAAGAATAAGCGTGTGCAGGCCTGCCATCGCGGCGAAAACGAATATGTTGACGCCTGTCTCGCCACAGCCACGGCCTTTTAGTTGCCTGCCGATTGCATTCCTGGGCGGCTGGACTTCCTTAACATACCGTCAGGTATGCGCGAGCTGTCTGTCGGGTATTGCCTGCGGATGTCTGACATTCTGATGGCATAGCAGTCGTGCGCCAGTGAGCCGGTCAGATTAGGCAGCCGGCGGCGCCGGCAATTGGATGACGTGGAAGTCTTTTTGCGCAATCACGCGGCCGTTCATGCGCAAGCGAAACTCATAACGGCCCGGAGCGGGAAACAGCAGCGCGGGAATGTTGATGCCGAAATCAGCAATCTGCAGGCGATCGTGAATGGCAATGTCGGGAAGTGAGGCGCGGCAGACCAGCTGATCGCTGTTCACATACACCAGATCGATCTCCAAATGGTACGTCCCTTCCGCATCGGTCAGGCAGAAGTACAAGCCCAGTTGGTGGTGTTGAAACGGAAAGGACGCGGCCTGCAGATGGGTGAAAATGCCGATGAGGGATTTTTTCTTGGTCAGGCTGTCTTCAATGACACTGTCACAGACCAGGAAGGCCTGGATACTGGGGTTGGGACTGTCAGCCATATGATCCGGCCGGTATCAGCCGAGCACCGCCGTACCGCCGCGCGCTTCGAACACATCTCCGAACAGGGTATGTGTTGAGCCGACCCGGCAGAAGTGCGAAGTGATTTCGATGAGTTGGCCGCGGTGAGAATAAAATTTTCCTGTCGCCACATGGACCTTTTCGCCAGGCGCCACCGCTGCCTCCAGAACCGTTTCGCCGGATTCCTGATCCGTCAGCTTGAGCCAGGGAAGATTGGGAAACAGGGTGGGCGGGGAGTCGCTTGTGTTAAGCGAAAAGCGATTACCGTCGTTGAACGCCCACCGATTGCGGCGGAGATGCGCCACATGGTTGCCACTGCCGTCATATAAATCGATCGTCAGCAGGATGCGATCTTGTTCCGGTGCCAGTTCCAGGACGAGTTGTTCCTTGCCCTGAACCCGGATCACGCCGTTGGTATTGCGGAAGATGTTGGAGCCGAGCCGAATCTCCAAGCTATGTTTGTGGCGCTCTGATTCGGCCTCGTGGGAAGGATGTGATGCGTCAGGTTTGCGTAGTTCCATGCGTAGAAATCTAGTGCGACCTGAGGACCCCTTGGCGACGCTCGGCCTTGTGGCGGCCTGAGCAAGTCGGATGCAAGGTAGGCCCTTAACGGGACGCTGTCAAGTCTGTTCTGGCGGTGTCCTAGGGGGTTGCGGGGCCTTCACGGTCGTCGGAGTCGGTGGCCGTTACGCAGACAGTCACCTCCTGTTCCGCCTGGCTCGGCATGGGTATCATGATCACTTGAGAAACATTTGCTCCGCCAGTCTTTTGTGATGCGGGCACCACCTTGGCAATCACCGGCCCGTCCCCGGCGTTATAGTAAATGGTGGTGTAGGCCAGGTTGGTCAGAGGTTTGCCGTCCGTGCCGGTGGTGGGTTCGGTGTAGGCGACTGTGATGGTGGATTTCGGTGGCTTCACGCGCACTTTGGTTGTGCTGCCACACTTCGTCCAGGCGCTGGAGTTGGGCGGAGCGATGGTTCCCTCAAGAAAGCTGGCTCCGCAGCCGGCCAATGTAAGTAGGCAGGGCAACAGGCCCGCGACAAGAAAACCCTGAGAACGGAAGTAACGACTAGGCATAGTTGTACTGTAGGCTAATTCAAAAGCCTCTGCAAGCAGGGTAGGCTGATCCGATCCATGCTTGCCTCGTGCGACCCCGACAGGCTGTTTCCTCTGACTTGCCGTTTGAAAAGCCAAAACTCGCTATGGTACAGTCCGGTTCTTTCCGCTGGTTGACTGCCTCTCCGGTCCCATCGTCTAGCTTGGCCTAGGACGGAGCCCTCTCAAGGCTCAGACACGGGTTCAAATCCCGTTGGGACCACCAACCTTTCCCCTGATCTGCTGCGGAGTTTGCGACCTTCCTCAGTTCTGGCCTGAGTAGGCTTGCCCCCTCATAGGATAATCCATAGGACAAAGTCGGCTTCGTATACGTAGTTTCCAGCTGCATCACGCCTTCGCGAAGCTTTAGATTACAGCCTTGCCCGTCGTGTGAATACTGACTCGTCATCACGGCCTTGGTGCTATGTCCAAGCAGAACAGAGCGAACTTCTAAGTTTAACCCGAGGCAGGAGTGTCCGCCCTGAGCGATTCCACACAAGCCGCACAGGACGAAACACGTTGTCCGCCGTTCTTGCGAGTGAAGTCTTGCGTTGGTACGTGAGTGCCCAGAACTCCGTCGTTTCTCTTCTTTCTGAATGAAAAAATCAGCGCTTCAATTGACAGGGGTAAAAAGACAGCTAAGGTAGAAATCTCGCAGAGTCTTTAGCGGCAACGGAAGAGAAGAAAAAGGAGATCTTATGAAGCAACCATGGCTCATCGCGTTCGTAGGGGTGGTGATTGGACTTCAATCCGGTACAGCCTTCGCGGTCAACCCGGACAATGGACCTGGATGCGGACTGGGGAAATTAGCCTGGTCTGATTACAAGACGCCGAAGAATATTGCGCCTCAAGTCATGATGGCAACGACCAACGGTACCTTCGGCAGCCAAACGTTCGGGATCAGCTTTGGCACCTCGGGCTGCACCAACGACGGAAAGGTGATGGCGTCGCAGGAGACGAATGCTTTCGTCGCCAGCACGTTCGACACGCTGTCGACCGACATGGCGAGGGGCGGTGGAGAACACCTGACGGCTCTCGCGACGTTGCTGAACGTGCCGACCGAACAGCAGCCGGCGTTTTTTCAGTTGGCGCAACAGCAGTATCTCGCGCTTACGGAGGCTGGAGAGATGTCTTCAGTGGCGGTCGTCAAGGCGTTGCAGGAGGCAATGACCGGACATCCGACTCTGGCCCGGCTCGCCGGGACTCGTTAACTGAATCGTCTGTAACGCTGTCGAGGGCGGCGAGTTTCTGGGCCGCCCTCCTCGCTTACGCCTGCTTATCACGTCAGTCTCCCATGCCTTGGGGCCACCCTGAGATAAGAGCGTATTTACTCCCGCTGTGCATCCTCCCCGCGTGAAGCCCTCTCACCGGGGGGAGGATAACCCCTCTTCCATGACTCAGGCTTCCCCCGGCCTGCTCGTGCTCACGATCATCATGCTGGGCGGTCTCTATCCCCTTGATGTCTATCTGCCGTTGGGAATCGGAAACGGAGTCCTTTACGGCGGCTTGTGGTCATGTCGCTCGCAAGTCCTGTCGCAAGATACCGCTACTGGTGGCCGGCACCTGTTCTGTCTTCGCCCGACCCACGGTTTCCTGTCTCCTGCCTGATTCTGACTCCTGCCCTTTGTCTCCCCGCGTTTTGTGTGTAAAGCGTGACCTCGCATCCCGAGCCTCAGGTTTTCTCATCAAAATTTCATGCTGTCTTCAGTCGGCCTTCATCTTTGGGCCGTACCATTCCTTCTATCGTCAGAAACGCTGGTTCCTGCGGTACGTATCCGGGCGGCTTGCGCTGTGAAGGCACAGCACAGGACAGACGTTGCTTCGACCAGTCGCACCATGTCGGGATTGGCGTTTCTATGAGTCAGTGGGCCAAGAGGTTCCTGGTAGGACATAGAGTGGTTGGCGAGAGTGGCGACCAAGAAAGGGAAGCGTCATGCGCATTGCTCAGGTCAGTCAGTTTTTTGAAGAAGTGTCCAGCAAGAGTGAGAGGCCGGAGGTCAGGGGCGTGGAGTTCTTGACGAGGAGCCTGATCCGGTTCGGCCACGAAGTGACGGTCTTCGCCAGTGGAGACAGCCGCGTATCAGGAAGATTAGTCCCGGTGTCGCCTCAGGCGCTTCGACACTATCCGTCTCCCAAGCGGCATCTCTCGGAAGGATTGACGCTTCTGGCAATCGAGAAGGTGTTGTCCATGGAGTCTTCTTTTGATCTTCTTCACGTCCATGCCGGGTTTGCCGCCTTTCCGCTGATGCGCCGCAGTCCCCTTCCCAGCGTGGCGACGGTCTATGGCTCGCTGGATGCACCTGAAATTTTGCGACTGTTCAGAGAGTTTAGTGAATTGCCCTTGGTGGCGACATCCGCCGAACAGATTCGACAGTGTCCCGACCTCAATTGGCTGGCCCTCATTCCGGTTCCTGCTCCCTGTCAGCCCAGCGAAGTCCATGCGGAAACAATGGATTCACTGGTCGAAACGGCGACAGCCTATACGGCCGTCTATGAAGGTATCGTGGAGAGAGCGGCCCGGCATATTCGTGCGGTGAGACCCGCCTATGCTCTTCAGGGCATGCAGATGACCGTCTGATCAACGCGGGTACATCCAACCCGGCAACTCACGGTGAACTGATAACGGCGTCATGGGCAGGTGTGCCTGTGACGCCCGACAGTTCGATATGTGAAGCCGTGGCTATGGAAGCATGGCCCGTAACGCCTGAACACCTGGGTGGTTTGATACGGTCTGTATTCCCTGCCAAGCACCGCAAAGCTCACTTCCGATCCACGGAAATCTCGCCCGGCCCCCCAAAGAGATTGGTGCCTTGATTTGGCGTGTGAGCGCCGGATCTTCTTTGTTCTTCGCCACTTTCTGACCGGAGTGCATCGAATCATGCATCCCGAGGGCAAGCGACGCGAAGCAGGCTTAGTCCCGCCAGGGCCTGCAGTAACCCTCTCATACAATTCCAGGTCGTCCCTCATGATGCGGAAAGTTCCTTGGCACGACGTCCGCCCGTACCGATTGCTGTGAACACCAAGTTCATTGGCAACGCAGAGTGAGTTGGATTCGGCGTATCGTTCGCCAGGCCGATGAGTTGTTGATGGGTCATAGAGGTTGCCCAATGAAGCAGGAAAGACCACCCATCGTACCCATTCCGTCAGGAGGAGCACTGTTTCACCGGGGATAACCGAGTCGCGAACGATACGCGCCAGCGTTTCGGAACGAGTTACCGCGAAGAGGGGTCGTCACCTCCGACCTTTCATCCGGAGCCCTGATTCTGATAGAAGCGTGCCATGCTTGATGTCATTGGTCTCGGCGCGGTCGCGGGCCTCATTCCGGTCTACCTTGGTATTTTCGCTGCGCTCTATCTGGGTAAGGTGCTGCCGCGAACCTGGGAGGGGGGGCTGATCGGGGTAGCGAACGGGGTCCTGGTCTATCTTTTCTTCGACCTCATGCACGAAGCCACCGAGCAGACGGGCGCGCGTGATCCCATCTCATGGCTGGTGTTTCTGGGCAGCCTGGGGGTCAGTTTCGTCGGCTTAGTGGCACTCGAATCCAGTCAGGTGTTCGGCGCGCGTTCCGGAAACCGGATCCTTTCCTTGCCCTACATGATTGCAGTTGGCATGGGCCTGCACAATCTCGGGGAAGGGCTCGCGATCGGCGCCAGTTACGCCGGTGGTGAATATGCGCTGAGCGCCATGCTGGTTGCGGGGTTCGGCCTGCACAACGGAACCGAAGGATTCGGCATCGTCGGGGCCGCGGGAAAAACGCCGATATCCTGGCGCGACGTGGCGCTGCTCGGACTGATTGCCGGGTTACCGACCTGTGTGGGAACGTTTCTGAGCGGGCAGGGTGTGTCGTCCTACTTCTCGATCTGCTTTTATGCGCTGGCCGCGGGATCCCTGCTCTATGTGGTGCTCTCGCTCACGGTGATGTCGTACACGGCGACGCGTCGGGTGCAGGTATCGGCAGGCATATTTACCGGCATCGCGATCATGTACCTCACAGCAATGATACTGACTCTGGTGAGTGGCGTACGCAGCTGACGGGTGGCGTTGCGACAGCGGCTCATCTCTCTATCTCGTCTTTCTTCCTGCACGTATCTGGATGGCTCGACTTCTTGCACTCCCACTGCGTGTCTCGCATGAATGGGTGAGTCGAGATGGGGTTACTGGTCGGCGCTTCAATTGACCCCGCGACAGTCGGTTGTGTATAAAATGGTCTGCTTGATCAAAAGGCAGATTTTTTTCGGGAGGCGTTCATCATGGCGGGAAGGGAATTTCACGACGGAGCCAAGGATGGCTTGGAGGCATTGGAGCCTCTAGATCCCGAGAAGATTCATTCCTTTACGGAATTGTTGGAAGCGATGCGGAAGACGGCGTTCGGCGGCCGCCGCCTGGGCGAGGCTTACGAAACGCTTGCCGCGATGATCGAGGATCCTGAGTGCAAAGTCGTCTTGACCCTCTCTGGCGCCATGACGATTGCCAAGATGGGTAAGATCATCAGCACGATGATCGATCGCGGCATGGTGCACGCGATTGTCTCGACCGGCGCGTTAGTGGCGCATGGATTGAGCGAATCGGTGGGCAAACTCCACTACCGGCATGAACCGTCCCAGAGCGATGAGGAACTGTTTCAAAAGGGCTACAACCGCGTCTACGACACGCTCGAGATGGAGTCGAATCTCAATTATGTCGAGCATGTGGTCTCGCAGACCATGAAGCGCATCAATGTCGACCAGCCTCTCTCGTCGAATTTTCTGACCCGCGAATTAGGCAAGACGCTGGCCCAGGAGTTTGAGGGCCCCGGCATTCTCAAGAGCGCCTATCTGAAGAACGTGCCGGTCTATATTCCCGCGTTTACCGATTCTGAAATGGGCCTGGACGTAGGGACCTGGGCCATGGGCAAGCAGGTCGATTTTACCCGCAGCCAGATCAAAGAAGGCGGGGACGTGGCGGTGTTACGTGCGCTGCACCGGACCTGTCCGGTGTTCAATCCCTATCTCGACCTGAATCACTATGCGGAGGAAGTCCTCGGCTCGCGGCGGCTCGGGATTTTCACGATCGGCGGCGGCGTACCTCGCAATTGGGCGCAACAAGTGGCTCCCTATATTGAAATCAGCAATACGCGCCTCGGACTCAATGTACAGCCCCCGCGCTTCCACTATGGCGTGCGGATCTGCCCTGAACCGGACTATTGGGGCGGGTTAAGCGGCTGTACCTATCAAGAAGGTATCTCCTGGGGCAAGTTTGTCCCGCCGGCCGAAGGCGGCCGTTTCGCCGAAGTTCTCAGTGATGCCACGCTGGTGTGGCCGCTGCTCATGGTGGGATTATTGGAACGCTGCGCCGCGAAGAGTGTCTCCGCATGACCCGCGTGGCCGGCTGGATGATAAGATTCGGCGCGCCATTCCTGCTGCTGGTGCTCACCACGGCCTCGGCCTTGGCGGCAAGCTCGCCGGCGGTCGACAATCGTATGCGGGGCAAGGCTGATGCCCCGATCACCCTGATCGAGTATTCGGACTTCACCTGCGGCTACTGTCTGAAATTTTTCAAGGAAACCTGGCCGAAGATTCACGCGCGCTACGTCGAGACGGGGAAAGTGCGGTTTCTCTACAAGGATTATCCCCGCGCTGACCAGGGGCCCGGCGTGACGGCCGCCCTTGCAGCCCGTTGCGCGGGAGATCAGGGCACCTACTGGCCGATGCATGACCGCCTGTTTGCTGCCGATGGCCGGTTGGATGTGGATAGTTATTTCCAGCACGCCAAAGCCATCGGCCTCGATCAATCGAAGTTTCGGGAATGTTTGCGCGACGCCCCGCATATGAAGGCAATTTTTCAAGATCGCGACGAGGCCAATTCCTGGGGATTTCATGGCACGCCCGGCTTCATTCTGATGCGGACGAAGCAGCAGCCGACGGCCCAGAATCCGGCGCTTGCGATTCCCGGAGCCTTCCCCTTTGCCGCGTTTGAAGAAGAAATCGAGAAACTGCTCGCGGCCTCGGGAGAGAAGGCGAAGTAACGCCTCGTATGGCGTGAACGACAGTAGGTGAACATCGTGACGAGCATCATCGTCTAGCCACGAAAGAGGAAACTGCATATGGGGTCTAAACAAGCCTTTTGGACTGTGCCTGCAAAGGTTGGAGAGCCGGATCTGTGGGTGTGCATGTCCTGTTTGAGCGAGGCATTTTGCCGCAAGGTGCCCATGCCCGCCTGTCCGACCTGTCAGGGGGTCTCGACGTATGAAGCGTTTACCTTGGCAGCGGTGCAGGATTGGGGGACTGAAGAGTTGATCGCCAAAGCCGTGGCTGCTCAGCAGGAAGAAGCGGCCCTCGGCGCGGCGGCTCCCGCGGCGCCTCCTGTGGAGTCCGTGCAGTAGCGAGTGTCCTCTCCGGGAGTTGGTCCGTTGGAAAATGGACGTCCATTTCTAGTCGGCGGCCGTTGGTCTCAATCCACGACGGTTGCCCCTGTACGAAATCCCTACACAGGCGAGACGATTGCCCATGTCTGCCAGGCAAGTCCGGCGGACGCGGAATCAGCCGTGCAGTCTTCGGTCGATGGTGCGGCAGCCATGCGTCGCTTGTCCGGCTATGCGCGATCGACGCTGCTGACCAACGCAGCCCAGGCACTCCAGACGCGGCAGGAAGAATTCGCGCGTACGATGACGGCGGAGGCCGGCAAACCGCTGACGGATGCCCGTCGTGAAGTCGGTCGCGCCATCCAGACCCTGTCGATTGCCGGTGAAGAAGCCAAACGAATCGGTGGCGAAGTGGTGCCGCTGGATTGGTCGCCGGGGATGGAGTCCTATTGGGGCGTGACGCGGCGGTTTCCCATCGGGCCGATCCTCGGTATTACCCCGTTCAACTTTCCCCTCAATCTCGTCGTGCACAAGGTCGCTCCGGCGTTGGCGGCGGGCAACTCGATTTTGATCAAGCCGGCTCCTCAAACTCCGCTGACGGCGCTGCTGCTCGGCGATCTGCTGCTCAAGGCCGGTGTGCCGCCGGGGGGACTCAACATTCTGCCGTGCGACAATACGCTCGCGGAACAGTTGGTCGTCGATCCCCGATTCAAGCTCCTGAGTTTTACCGGGAGCGCCCCCGTGGGGTGGATGCTGAAAGCCAAGTGCGGCAAGAAAAAGGTCGTGCTGGAACTAGGCGGTAATGCCGCGGTGATAGTCGAGCCGGACGCGGATCTGGAGTATGCCGCCCAGCGTTGCGTCACCGGCGGGTTCACGTATGCGGGGCAGACCTGTATTTCCGTTCAGCGAATCTTTGTGCATGAATCCATTGCCGAGTCGTTTACCGAACAACTCGTAGCGCGGGTGCGAGGGTTGTCGAACGGGTGATCCGGGCGACGAGCGCACTGTGGTTGGTCCGTTGATCGACGACGGTGCCGCGCAACGCATCGAGGGCTGGATTGGCGAAGCGATCGCTCAAGGCGCGCGTCTGCTGTCCGGCGGCTCGCGTGAAGGATCAGTGGTACGTCCCACCATCTTATCTCAGGTGACTCCCGCGATGAACGTCTCCTGCCGGGAGGTATTCGGCCCCCTGGTCACGATTACGCCCTATCGTGATTTTGAGGCGGCATTGCACGCCGTCAATGAATCGGACTATGGGCTGCAAGCGGGGATCTTCACCAACAATATCGGGCGCATTTTTCAGGCCTTCGAGCAGTTGGAGGTCGGCGGAGTTCTGGCGAACGAGATTCCCACCTTTCGTGCGGACCACATGCCCTACGGCGGCATCAAAGATTCCGGGATCGGGCGCGAAGGCCTGCGCTATGCGATCGAGGATATGACCGAGCCGAAGTTGCTGGTCGTGAACCTCCGGCGCTCGTAAAAGAAAGCGCCGGCAGGGCAAAAAAACCCCTCTCCCCGTATTGCGGATGCGGAACAAACTTGATACAACTTTCGCGCGTATCGCCGCATGATCACGCGCGGCCAAAGCCTTGTGACAATTCATCGAACACTCACGTGGAGTGCGTTCGACGCGGGATGAAGAGGGAGACCTACATGGTACCAACACACATGTTTTTGACGAGGGGCGTCGGAGTGCACAAGGAAAAGCTGGCTGCGTTCGAGCAGGCCTTGCGTAGTGCCGGCGTGGCCTATTGTAACCTCGTCAGTGTCTCATCCATTCTTCCTCCCAACTGCAAAATCCTTCCGCGCAAACGCGGCGAGAAATTGTTGAATCCAGGGGAGATCACTTTTTGCGTTATGGCGCGGTCTGAGACCAACGAGCGCAACCGGCTCATCTCCGCCTCGATCGGCTTAGCGATTCCAACGGATCGTGACACCTACGGCTATCTCTCCGAGCACCATGCCTATGGTGAAACGGATGAAGAGTCCGGTGAATACACAGAAGACCTGGCAGCCCAGATGCTCGCCACCACCCAGGGCATCGAGTTCGATCCGGATGTGGCCTGGAAAGAGCGCGAGCAGGTCTTCAAGATGGGCGGAAAAATCGTCCGGACGCTTAACATCACACAATCCGCAGTGGGACGGCCGAACCGTTGGACCTGCGTGATTGCCTTGGCGGTGTTTATCCCCACGGAAAACATTCCCAAGAGTCTTCGGAACAAGGCCTAGCGGCGGCGATGGCGCTTCCGTCCGGGTGGCTTGGGCAAGCCGATAATTTTCTGGGGATCGACGAGCCATGGTGCCATCCCGATCAGGCCGGCGTCTACGTACTGCCCGCTCCTTACGAGCACACCTCGAGTTACATCCTCGGGTCCGACCGTGGTCCATCCGCCATCATCGAAGCGTCCCAACAGGTCGAGTTGTACGATGAGACGTTGCGGTACGAGCCGTACCGCGAGTGGGGTGGCGTCGCCACGGCCGACACGCTGAACCTGGCCGGGCGCGTCGATGGCCAAGCCGTCCAGGCCATCCAGGAATTTGTGCAGCCGCATGTCGGGCGCGGCAAGTTCTTGGTGACTCTCACGGGAGAGCACACCGGCGCATTGGGCGCCATCCGTGCGCATGCCCAGCACTATCCGGGCATGTGCGTCGTGCAAATCGATGCGCATGGTGATCTCAGGGAGGCGTACCAGGACAATCCTTACAGTCACGCCAGCGTGATGGCCCGCGTCGTACAGGATGGATTGCCGCTGGTGCAGGTCGGCATCCGGTCGATCAGCCCCGAAGAAATCGAGCTCATCGACAAGACTCCGCAGATCAGAACCTTTTTTGCCGCGTCCATTTTGGATCCCTCCGGTCCCTATGAGGGACGAGCCGCCCGCTGGATTCCTGAGGTGTTGGCTTCCTGCACCGGGCCTGTCTATCTCACCTTTGACTGCGATGGGCTGGATGCGTCCCTTGTTCCCGCCTTGGGAACACCGGAACCGGGAGGGTTAGGCTGGTACGACACCCTCGCGCTCGTGACGGCGCTGGCCAACGGACCTGGCATCGTCGGCATGGACATCAGCGAGATTGCGCCCATTGAAGGCTTTGTCGCGCCGCAGTTCAGTATTGCTCGCTTGATCTACCGCATGCTGGGACGCGTTCGGGCGGGCCGCCGGGTTCACTAAGCGGATGGTGAAGAGCTCAACCATCTCTCTTCCCGCATCGCTGAGACGTTCGACGTACAGGTTGTAGTCTCCTCGCCTCTTCATCCGCGCGACCGCCCCATGCGCATCAATAAATTCTTTACCGAACAGGGCTTGTGTTCACGCCGCGAGGCAGACCGGCTGGTTGCCGAAGGCCGGGTCACGATTAACGGGGTGGTGGCCAAGCTTGGTGATCAGGTTTCCCCGCAGGATATTGTCGCGCGTGACGGAACGGTCCTGCAGCGGGGCAATCGTGCGATCTATATCAAATATCATAAGCCGGTCGGGGTGACGACGACGACGGAACTGCACGTGCCCCGGAACATCATCTCGGAAATCAACCATCAGGAGCGCATTTTTCCCATCGGACGGCTCGACAAGGATTCGTCGGGTCTCATCCTTCTGACCAATGATGGCGATATCGTCAACGAGATCTTGCGGGTTGAGCACGGGCACGAGCGCGAGTACCGCGTCGAAGTGGATCGTGAGTTCGGGGACGCCTTTCTCTCGCACATGGCCGAAGGTGTGGTCATAGTAGGCGAGCGAACGCGCCCATGCCTCATGGCGCGACTGGGGCCGCGCCGATTCCGGATCATCCTGACGGAGGGACGCAATCGGCAGATCCGTTCGGATGTGCCAGGCGCTCGGGTATCGGGTGATCTCATTACATCGCGTGCGGATTATGCACATCACCATCGAAGGGCTTCATGCGGGGCAGTGGATGGACTTGAACCAGGAGGAACGTCGCCGGCTGTTCCAGGCGCTGGGCCGGCCGCCGGAATCGTTGAGGTGAGGGGCGAGCGCCCCTACTCGGCGCGGAGCGCCGTATTGGACCGGTCGCCAGGCAGGTTCAATGAGGATTCTTCAGATCTGGATGCAGGCAGTGGCGCTCGGATGGTTCGACTGAGGAACAGGTTCAACAACGCGATGAAAAAACTTCCCCCAACGATCCAATAGCTCGTTGAGCGGATGGTTTTGGTGCCTTCGTCGCGCATGTCTTTGGCGACTTCCGCCACGGTTTCCAGCAGACGGTCCAGGGCCAGACTCACCTGCATCACCTTCGGGCCGCCGTTGTCGGCGGCATGGATTTCCGCTTTGCGCCGGAGTTCCGCCGCCTCTTTCGGTGATCCCGCCTTCCACTCCTGCGCCAAAAGATCAATCGTCTGGCTGGCGACATGGAAATATTGGTCGAGGCTGTCTCGCACGGCCTGGATATCTTTTTCTTCGCTGCGTCCGCTTCGCGACACGCGCAAGCCGGCTGCGGCATACCGATCCACCGCGTGCTGAATTCTCGCCCGTTGCGCCGGAAGGGATTCGGTAATGCGCTCGAAGACCGTCTGATCGACCGCTTCCAAGGATCGAATGATAGTGTTGCGATATCGGATGACGTCGGCAGAGATATGGGCGAGATCGGCTGCCCCGAGCGTGTACTCGGTATACATGATGCGCAGGTCTTGATCGATGCGGCTGAGGGCCTGCCCGCTCATCCATCCGAATCCTGCGATGAGGATGCTGATGATCAATTGGTTCGCACTGGGAAAGGACAATTTGAAGCGCGAGGCAAACGACACGGATGTCCCTTTCATCAGGCCGGAGGCGAGGTGCATGGCCCTGGAGTTTCAGGCGTTCAGTCTAGCAGATCGTGCCTGAAGAAAGAAATCGATGCCGGTTTTGCGACAATGCCGATCAATCGAGTATGACGCGGCGCTCGACCAGTTGACCGACTTCCGGATCATTGGACACGAAGACGATGGACCAGGGTTCTTCTTTGGCGCAGAGCCTCCGCAGAAGCGTCAGTCGTACGGTGGGATCGATATTGTGGAGGCTGCCATTGAAAATCAGTAATGCCGGGCGAGTGACGATCATCCTGGCGAGAAGGATGCGAAGTACCTGGCTGCGGCTCAAATTTTCCCCGTTCCCGTGCACCACCGTTTCCAGCCCCAGTGGCAACGCGTCGATCTCCTCCTCCAGCTCCACGAATCGCAGTGCCCAGCTCAAATCGGCAAATTGAATCGACGGACGCTGGAGTGTCACGTTTTCCTCCAGAGTTCCATCGAAGAGGGTGGGATGGGAATCGAGCATCAGGCCCCGGCAGCGATTCACATAATTGAGTGACACGTCGCGCAGGTCGATGTCGTTATAACGGATGACACCGCCGGTGGGATGATAGAGCCCGGCCAGGAGGAGTGCGAGGGACGTTTTGCTTTTGCTCGTACCCGTGAGCACACTGACCTTTTCGCCCGGCAGCACTTCCAGATTGAAATGGTCGAACAGCATCGGTCCCTCAGGACTGGCAAAGGACACGTCCTTGCATGTCAGACGTACTCCCTGCAGAGCGGGATTCGGCAGCCCGGCGGCGATCGGACCGGAGACCTCCTCTTTCGGCATTTCGAACAACCTGGAAAGCTCCTGCATAGATGTGGCGACATAGATGGCGGCGTACATGCGTCGGGCGACGATGTCGAGGTTGAGAAGCAGGGTACCGACAATGACCTCCGCGGCAACGAATTGGCCGAGGGTAATATCGGCGAGAGATAGTAACCATCCGCCGAGGCCGATCATGGCGCTATGGGCGATGGCCTGAAAGATGACCGCACTCTTATATTGAGCCCCGGTCAAAACATCGGAACGGGTCTTCCTCGCCAGGACATAGGCTTGCACGAGCGCATCGGTTTTCTTGAGCAGAAGCGGTAGGCTGTCGGTGGATTTGAAATGGAGCCGGTTGATGCCGATGTCCTGCAACCAGTGAAAGGTCTGGTAATGAAGGCTGGAGACGCGTTGAGTGATACGGAGCCCTCCGCGGCCAAAAAAGGTCAGCAGAAAGGCAAAACCGGTAATCAGGAAGACGTTATAGCCGAGGAAGTAGGGATGGTACATGATCAGAATCGTCATGCCGATCATGCCCGACACGAACACGTTGATGAGGTCAACCAGCATCGCGACCAGCGCGCGCGGCAACAGTTCCGCTTCGATGAAAGTGTTCGTGTGTTGCGGAAGGAAGACGTTCTCCCGAAAACGGGGTAGCGCTTCGGTAAAGGCGACAGCCAGCCTCGTATAGATGCGCTGAACCAGGATTTCCACCGCGCGCCCCTGCAAGACCCGGAATGCACCCATCGACAGCAACGCGCCTAACATGATGGCGACCAGCGTCACGATCATGACCGGTTGAATGGCGAAGGCGAAGGTGTTGACGAGTTCCTGCACGGTGAGCGGGACGATCAGCGCAAACAGACCGATCACGACGGCATAGGAGGCGATGATTGCGAGAATGTGCCGCTCGAGTCCGATGAGGAGATTGAGACGTGAAAGAATCGTCCAGGCTGAAGGTGTGGTAATCGCTGATTCGGTAGCGTTGTGGTTCACGCGATGGCTCGTGTCGCCCGATGGTGGGGCGCAGTGTGGGCGAATGCCGCATCTCTGTCAAGGATGGGGAGTGGGGTGGTAGATGGTCGATAGGAAGCGAAAAGGTCTGGCCAAACGGGCTGGTGACGGTGTGGCACGCCGTCAGTTCAGCATAATCCGGCGGTCGACATGCGGCGTTAGATTGGGATCGTTCGAAACGAAGATCACCGACCAGGGCTCTTCCTTGCTGCATAAGCGGCGGAGAATCGTCTCCCGCATCGCAGGGTGCATATTGTGAAGAATGCCTTCGAAAATAAGGAGCTGCGGGCGTCCGAGAATCGCTCGCGCCACCAGGATGCGCACGATGTGCGCAGGGGCGAAAATTTTGCCGGCGGATCGCACATGCGTTTTCAGGCCGTGGGGGAGGGCGTCAACCTCTTCTTCCAGTTCAGTGAAGCGGAGCGCCCATCGCACGTCACTGTAGGGAATGTAGTCCCGTCCGAGCAGGATGTTTTCTTCCAGAGTCCCCTCAAACAACGAGAGTTGTGAATCGAGGATAAATCCTCTGAAGCGATTGACGGAATCCAGATTGAGGTGGCGAAGATCGACGCCGTTGTAGCGAATCACGCCGGCCGTCGGGATTCGAGGCCGCCGAGCACCCGGGCCAGCGCGGTTTTGGCCATGGTCGTATCTGCGTAGATACCGATTTTTTCACCCGGCGTCACTTCCAGGTTGAAATGCTCAAACACGGGCGGGCCACCGGCCGGAGCAAACGTGAGGTCTTTGCACGTGACTCGAATGCCGTGCACCGTTGGATCGGGCAAGGGAATGGACAGCGTGGCGGCGTCCTGATCTTTGGGCAACGAGAAGAGGAAACTCAATTCGGTCAAGGCGGTAAGGAAATAATAGATATGTCCCATCCGCTTCACGACGCCGTCGAAGCTGGAGAGGATTCCACTCACCACGACTTCCGCAGCGACGAATTGTCCGAGCGTCAGCTGCCCGATTCCCAGCAGCCAACCAGCTGTCGCGATGAGGCCGCTATGGACGATCGCCTGCCATCCGAGTGAGCCCAGATACTGCCGGATGAGAATGCCGAAGCGGGTTCTGCGCACCCCGACATAGTTGTCCAGGAGCTGATCCGTTTTTTTGATCAGCAAAGCCTGGCTGTCGGTGGACTTGAAATGGAGCAGGTTGTACGCAATTTCCTGAAACCAGTGCAGGGTGTCGTATTTGGCGTGGGACATGTCCATGTCGGCCTTCAGCCCGCCATGGCTCATGAGAAAAAATACCACGTTGAATCCGACCAGCAGGATGGCGTTAAACAAGAGGAAGTACGGGTGGTAGAACACCAGGATGGTCATACCGACCGCTCCGCCTACGATGACGTTGATCAGATCGACCAGCAGCACCGACACGGCCCGCTGCATGAGAATGGTTTCGACGAAGTAATTCGCATAACGAGGCTTGAACCCCTGATAGCGCAAATGCGGCAGTTGCTGGGCCATGGCAATGGCTACCCGGGCAAAGATGCGCCGCTCCAATACTTCAACTGCATAGTATTGGAGGGCCCGGAAGGCGCCGACGAAGAGCAGGCCCGCCACCATGACCGCGGCCAGGGTGACAATGGTGATCGGCTGGAGCGCGAAGGCGAACGTGTTGACGAGTTCTTGAACCGTGAGAGGAACGATCAGCGAAAAGAGACCGATGGCGATCGAATAGGAAAAGATGAGGCCGAGGATACGCCGTTCGAGACGAAACAAGAGGCCCAGATGGCCAACGACCGTTTGGAACAGATTGCTCTGGTTGTCGGAATGATCCTGGGCCATCCTGCTACCCCTGCCGCACTCGACCACACCGCGGGCCGTACTGTAGCGCCGTTGGGATGATGTCGCTGCGGCGGCCTGTCTGCGCAGGCCTACACCACTTAAAACCTATCAGAGCGCATCGTAAAATACTACTATTTGGACAAGCTCGCACCGACCCGATAATTGACCGGTACGGCCGACGGCTGGCTCCTGGCCCAAGACCCCGTCGCCCATTGATAGAGGGCGAGGGCCTTCTGGTAATCAGCCTTGGCCCGGACGAGTTGCATCTCCGAATCGACGGAATTCCGCTCCCGGAGGTTCACAAACAGCACGCTTGTCGCGCCGAGGCTGAACCGGAACCGTTCACCTTCTTCCAAGGTCTTGGCCATGCGAAGCGATTCCGCCGCCGCCGCAACCCGTTCCTTCGCCCGTTCGATGGCCGATACGGCATTGTCGACATCCACGACCACTTGCTGTTCACGGTATTTCTGCACCAGCACCAGGCGATCGGCTTGGGCCTGGGCTTCCATCACCTCACCGCGGCTCCTCCGTTGAAGGATCGGGATACGCAGCTCGGCCCCGAAACGATAGCCCAATCCCAGCACAAATTTTTCCGGGGCCCTGGCCGGTGCCGCTTCCAGATCGAGGCTCGGCAGGAGATTGTTCTTGGCAAGTTCCAAATCGATGTTGTTGACCTTTGCCTCGATATCGACTTCGCGGATTTCCGGACGATCGCTTTTCGCCTGCAACTTATCGGCCTTGACGATGTCTGCCGTTCGGGAGAGCGGCGGGAGGGGGAAAATCCGGAACGCGTTCGAGCTGCGGGGTCGTGGGTGTCTGGTTTTCCCAGAGGAACATCGACATCTTATACTGTTCCTGTTCCACGGCTCGCTGCGCGGCGATGGAGATTTCACGGCGACGCTGCACTTCCTGGCCTGCCTCGACGACGTCGAGGGGCGCCACGGCTCCGGCCTTGGCTCTGCCTTCGACCTGCCGCAACCGTTCCTCCGCAACGCCGAGAGCCCGGCGTTGCACGTCCACAAACTTGGCGGCTGAGACCCAATCCCAGAATTGGCTCGCCGCAGCCAGAAAGAGATCCTGTCTCGTTTGCGAGATTTTAACCTCGGCACGAGGATCAGCCAGCTCCGAACGCTGCAGTTCTGCGTTCTCCGGGTTGATCATGAGTCCTTTGAGCAGGGGGAGGAAGCCGCCGAGAATGACTTGTTGGCCGTTCCCAAAAGCAAGGTCCGGAATCTTCGCGTCCCCGATGGACTGCCTGATGCCCGCGCTGCCCCGGAATCCCCACGGGGTCCGTGCTTCGAGCAGGGTATCATTGAATCCCACGCTTTGCGTTTTCGTGGTGCCCTTGTCGATAAAGCGTTCGATCTCGGTATCGTTCACCAGGACCGGTTCGAAAGCGCCCAGGGCCTTGAGCATTTTCCCGCGTGCCGACGCCTTTTCAGTGCCGGCCCCCTTCAGGAGAGGATGAGAGCGATCGATCCAGGCGTGAATTTCGCTCAGAGACAAGGGAATGGGCGGAAGGGGTTTTCCTTTGCCCGTATCCTCCGCCTGGGCGCTGCCCTCTGGAATGCCCCAGAGCGCACAAGCGGCAATGACCAGGATCCATGCATAGTTCTTCATGAAATGCACTCCTTTCTGAGGTCGCAAGACAGAGAATGAGTGTCGAAGGGTGTCCGTGCTCCGGCATGCGCCGGGAAGGCGGGACCGGTTACTTGGCCCCGCGACCCGCTTTCGGCAGGAGGGTATCGATCAGGCTGGGCGGCCGTTCCTGGTAGTCGGGTGGAAAGAGATTGAACCGGCGCCAGAGCTCGTACCAGAGCGGGACGCGATTGAGAATGACCCATCCCATGGCCTTCGTGCCCTGGCGGACATGTTCCTGCGGAGGCCAGGGACGTTCTTCGAGATCGGGAACGACCCAGAAGCGGAAATTACCCTTGCCGTCGTCGACCTGGTCGATGACCTTGATCACCCCGTTGTAGGTACCAGCCATCATTTCCGGCCAGGCCGGCAAGGGGATGGCGGGAATGCCATAGAAGAGAATCTTGACTCTCCGGCCCACATTGAGCAACGGGGCATCGATGCCATCCGCCACCATTTCAATGGCTCTGTCCGTGCTGTTGGGAGAAATCCTGACGAGTTTTTCCCCGGGCCGCACGGTTTCCCCGGCGCCTGCCTGCGCCATTTTCACGACGGTGCCGTCAATGGGCGAGAGAATCCGGCTGGCGACCCGGCGTTGATTGGCGTTGGACAGACGCAAAGAGACGTCCGCCACCTGATCGGCGGCTCGTGCCGCTTCTCCGATCGAGGCATCTCGGGCTGCTTCGGCTTCGAGAAGACGTTGAAGCACTTCAGCGCTGATCTGGTCGCGCCCGAAACTCGACGCCTTCATCGATTGTTCGGCGGCCTTCAAGTTGGCTTTTGCGGCGTTGAGGTCGGCCTTGGACGCGATGGCTTGTTGAATGCTGACTTCCAGTTCGCGTTGCGAGACCAATCCCTGGCTGACGAGTTGCTTGTGTCGATCGACGTTCAGTTCGGCAGTGGCCACGGCAATTTTCGCTACCTCGACCTTCTGGTAGGCTTCCCGGACTTTGCTGTCAGCCTCCTGCACCCGCGCGCCTGCGGACGGCACCGCCGCCTTCACCAGGTTTTGCATCTCCTTGATTCGTTTATCGAGCTGATCGGCACGACTCAGGGCGGCCTTCCGGGTATCTTCCAGGGCCTGCTTGCGCTGTTCGAGCAGATTCAAGAGATCCGGAGCCATGAAGTTCGGGTCGTAGTCGTCGAGTTCGAGAATGACGTCGCCCGCTTTGACCCGCACACCTTCGAAGATGTGCCACTTTCTGATGCGTCCGGTAATCTGTGCTTCGATGTCTTGCGGGCGTTCAAAAGGCGTGTAGGCGGAGAGTTGGCCGGTCACCGTAATGGTTTGCGTCCAGGGGACGAACGCCATGATCAGCATGAAGAAGCCGACCAGCAAAATGGCCAGCCGTGAAGAGAACCGCAGTCGTTCGGGAATTTGGACGGCTTCCCAGGACTGGAGCCTGGTGGATGTGGCCAGATCATCGACGGCCATTTCATCCAAGCCTGTACGCTGGGTGACGAGGGAGCGAAATCGGGTTTTGAGTCCCTCACGGATACGCTGCACGTAACCCCTCCACGCACCGGCTACTGTACAGATGCGCACAGGTATCATAGTGGAAGACAAAGGAGTTGGTCAATTCAATGAGGGGTTCCGTCGCGCTTCGGCTTGACCCTTCGACCGGAGAAGGGCTATGGTTCGCCGCATCATTCTTTCCTTCAGCCAGAGGTGTCGTGTCCATGCCGAAGCATAAGCAGGCGGATCGGGCGTTGGTCGGGGTCTTGGGCGGCAGCACGTCGGATTTCCCCATTCTTGAGAAGGCCGTGGCCATGTTAAATGAGCTCGGGATTCCCAATGAGCTGCTGGTGGTGTCGGCCCATCGAACGCCGGATCGCCTCTTCGCCTATGCGGAGCAGGCTGTGGCGCGAGGGATTCAGGTCATCATTGCCGGCGCCGGGGGAGCCGCGCATCTTCCCGGCATGGTGGCGGCAAAGACGCTGTTACCGGTCATCGGCGTGCCTATTCCCACCGAACATCTCCGCGGTGTAGATTCCCTCCTCTCGATTGTCCAAATGCCCCGCGGGATTCCGGTTGCGACGGTCGCGATCGGCGGCGCGGAAAATGCGGCCATCCTGGCGGCGCAAATTCTGGGGTTACAGTCCGCATCTGTCAGGCAACGCCTCGAGCGATTCCGTGCCGCGCAAACACAAAAGGTTCTCGATTCTCAGGATGACGGCCGGTTGTCCCCTCCCTTCCCGATGTCACGCCGTATCAGGACGAGCCGCAGGCCGTGAATGCCACGGTGATCGATCCCGGCGCGACCCTGGGTGTGCTCGGTGGAGGCCAACTCGGGGCCATGTTCGCCACGGCTGCCCGCCGCATGGGGTACGCGATCGCCGTCTGGGATCCCGATCCCGAAGCGCCGGCCCACCGGATTGCCGACTATTCACTCATTCACCCGTTCACGGACGCTGACGCGCGCAAAGAATTCACTCAGCGGGTCCGTGCTGTGACCTATGAATGGGAAAACGTTCCCGCCGACCTCTGCGAACATTTGGAGCGCGGCCTGCCGGTCCGTCCATCAAGCCGCGTGCTTCGGGTGATTCAGGATCGCATCGAACAGAAGACGTTTTTGCAGAGTCGCGGATTACCCGTGCCGGCCTTTTCAACCCTGTCATCGCCGGATGAACTCGGCCGCCAGACCGTGCCCTCGTATCCGCTGGTGTGTAAGACCGCCACGGCCGGGTATGACGGCAAGGGGCAGTGGAAAATCCTTCGAGCCGAGGATAGTTTCCCGGTGCAACAGGAGTTAGTCCGTACTCGGAGGCCCGGTTCGCGATGGATTTTGGAAGAATGGCTTCCCTACGAGCGTGAGCTGTCGATGCTGGTTGTGCGGGGCGCCGATGGCGCAACACAGACCTACCCGTTGGTGGAAAATGTCCATGAAGATGGCATTCTCCGTCAGACGAACGTACCGGCTGATGTGCCGCAGACGGTTGCCGACCTGGCCGGCACGATCGCGTGTGACGCTGTGCAGGCTCTGGGTGGGGTGGGGGTGTTTTGCGTGGAATTGTTCCTCATGGCCGGTGGCCGGTTGGTGATCAATGAAATCGCACCCAGGCCGCATAACTCCGGTCACTACACCTTGGATGCCTGTACCGTCTCGCAATTTGAACAACAGGTGCGGGCCCTGTGCGGCCTGCCGCTCGGAGAGATCCGGCTGCTCAGTCCGGCCGTGATGCTCAACCTTATCGGTGACGATGTTCGGCTCGTGACGCACTCCCCCGCAGCGCATGATCTCCTCCGCGTGCCTGGTGCGATCGTCCACCTGTATGGAAAACGCACGATTCGACCAAAGCGGAAAATGGGCCATATTTCATTTCTCGCTCCTACCTGCGCCGAGGCGCTCGCAGCCGCGTCAACGTTCCGCTCGCGGTTTGCACAGATTCACTCTTAAGAAACACCAGCAGACACGATCAGGCTCAGTGCCCGTCTGGATGGTATCCGTTCCTGTCGGTTGAAATCGCTCGGCTGCTCTCAGACTGTCCGTTTTTGTGAGGCGAGGAGAGGTCATCGGCCGTTCATGTCCACCCTTCATTCTTCTCCTCCTGAAATTGCGATGACTTGCCGGGATGGAAAGACGGTATGGGATTTGCTGCCATCCCCACTGGTTTCTCACACCTTTTCGTGAGGGCAGGCACAGCGGTGAGCGCTCCACTTTCCTCCGAACTCGATCAAACCGGGCGGCATCCCACCATGGGAAGGCTGGGTCAACTGCTCTCTCATTCGCGAGTCCGAGTGATGTTTCTGCAAAGCCTCGTGGCCGGCATTCTGTCCTATGAATTGCTCGTGAGTAACGAGACCATCTATGGGCAGAACGTCAGCCGGATGGTGGCGCTCGGATTGGTGCTGATCAGTACGGGAATCATCTTGTTGCCGAAAACGGCATTAGAGAGCAGCTGGTTTCCCGGCGCATTGATCAGCATCAATACGCTGCTTGTGACGGGAACCATTTACCTCTCTGGGAACGCCAGCTCGGAATTGTATCTCACGTATTTTCTTCTGCTGCTGATTGCCTCATCTGCTCCTTCACTGAAACAACTGCTCGGCCTCTCCGTCATCATCTGTGCCGGATATGGAATCTTGGTCTATGAGCACGCGATGCAGTCCGGCACCCTGGCGGTCGGGCACCTGCTCGGCATTCCAGTCTTGCTCATCATGTCGGTGTTTTATGGTCTCACTCTGGAAGCCGTGGCAGTCGAGCGGCGGCGAAACCGTCTATTGCGGGAGGATGTTCAGGGGTTGAGACAGTCGGAGCAGGTCCTGGAGGAACGGCGAACGCAACTGGAAACCCGTGTGCAAGGGTTGAAGCAGGGTCTGTCCCGCGCCAACCAGGAAATTCGCCAAAGCATGGTCGAGCGCACCGGGCTGGAGCGGCAGTTGCGTGAAGCGCAGAAGTTCGAGGCGATGGGACGCCTGGCCTCCAGGTTAGCGTATGAATTCAATCAGGTGCTGACGGTGATCGGCGCTCAAACCGGTGCCATGGTCTCGAAGTTGAAACCCGATGACCCGCTGCATGGGCCGGTGGAAGACATCTTCCGGAGCGGGGAGCGCGCGGCAACTCTTACCGCGCAATTGCTCGCACTGGGCGTGCGCGAAACGAGCATTCGGGACACCTTGTCACTCGGCGAGGCGATTGTGTCGATGCGCGAGGCGCTCCAAGGACTGCTTCCCGGGCGGATCGATGTGCGGGTACCTGACGGGCCGAAGCCGGTGCTGGTGGAAATTGGTCATGACCGGTTGGAGTACCTGTTGTTGCATTTAGTCGCGAATGCGCGAGATGCCATGCCGAGCAGCGGTCGCGTAGATATTTCATTGGAGGTGGTGACCGGAGAGTTGTTACCGGCAGAGCAGCTGGAAAAAAATCCCCGGAAGCGGATGGCACGCCTTGCCGTCAGTGATAGCGGCGGCGGGATGAATCTGGATGTTCAAGCTCAGATGTTCGAACCGTTCTTCTCCACCAAAGAGACTCACGCCGGTCTGGGGCTCACGTTGGTGTATGGAATCGTTCGTCAATGCGGAGGGACGGTGGAGGTGCAAAGCCAGCCCGGACAAGGCACGACGGTGCGTGTCTATCTGCCCCTGGTCGAGCGGAACGCGGTGTTGCGTGATACCAGGGTCTTCCCTGAGGCGCTGTCGAAGGGCGCTGAAACGGTGCTCCTCGTTGAGGAAGATGAAATTGCCAGGAAGCTGGCACTGTCCACCTTGCACGGCCATCGATACCATGTGCTCGAAGCGGGGTCGGCGGTGGAGGCGCTGCTCGTTGCCCAACAATACCAAGGCCCCATTCATCTCACGGTGAGCCGCCTGTCGATGCCTGAAATCAGTGGCCGGGAGTTGGCCAAACGGCTGGTGCTCCAACATCCAAACATGAAGGCGTTGTTCGTGTCCGGATTTTCCGATGAGACGATTGCCAGTCACCGAGTGAATCGAAAATACTTCCTGCAGCAGCCCTATCGGCAGCACGATCTGGCGGGGAAAGTCCGAGAATTGCTGGATGTGTAAGCGCGAATCGCGACGCTAGTATCGAAATGACTCTGTGCGACCGGGCTTGAAAAATCGTACTTCCGGGCGCTTAAAAAAGCCGATCAGCAGCATACCTGCGATAAACCCGCCGATGTGCGCAAAGAAGGCCACGCCTCCTCCCTGCGATCCCAGACTCACGCCGCCGTTGAGCAACTGCATGACGAACCACAAACCCAACACGACTCCAGCCGGCACGTAGGCGGTGCCGACCACGGGGGCAATCAACAGGACGCGGGCATGGGGAAAGAGCAGCAAATAGGCACCCAGCACGCCGGAAATCGCTCCGCTCGCGCCGACCATGGGAACCGTCGATGTCGGGTCGGTCACGGCATGGCTCAAGGCGGCCAGGATTCCACATCCCGCATAAAAGACGATAAATCGGACATGCCCCATGATGTCTTCGATGTTGTTGCCGAAGACCCAGAGGTACAGCATGTTGCCGATCAAATGCATCCAGCTGCCATGGAGAAACATGCTCGTCAGAATGGTCGCATACGCAGGGAGAGTCGCAAGTTCCGGAGGGAGCGTGGCATGGCCGAACACGATGGAGGGGATAGCCCCGTATTGATAGACGAAGGCTTCCCCAGAGGCGGACCCCAGGGAGCTTTGGTACAGGAAGACGAGAGAACAGGCGATAATGAATGCGACGGTGACGACTGGCGTGCGTTCGGTCGGGTTATCGTCACTCAGGGGCAGCATCGCAACACCTGGAAGACAAGGCTATGAGGCGGCCGGCCGCGGCAACCGGGGATTTGCCTGGGGGAGGCCGTCGGCTTGCAGCGGCACCGAAAATCCAGCCGCATGGGTATGGCCACCGCCGCCGAAGGATGCCGCGATTGTGCCAACATCGGTTCCATCTTCGCGGGAACGCATGCTGAAGTATCGGCGCCCATTGCGATCATGCCAGATCAGGCAGAACGGATGCTCGGCGGACAACCGTTCGCCGATCTGACTGGTGAGGACCGAGCTCTGGACCGACGGAACGGTGGCACCTTCAAATTCCACCAGCGTCACGTGTGAGGCCAGTTTCGTGACGAGTTCGTTTTCGTAGCGGAGAATAGCCCGGCCTTCCCGCTCCAACTCCCGTTGTTCGAAACGCGTCCAGAGCTCAAAGTCGAACGGGTAGGAGGCCAGTGCGGCGCTGATTTCCCGGCTGTTCGGCAGTGCCCAGTGCCATAAATCCTTGTCTTGAATGTAGCGGAGCAGCCAGGGGGCCGGTTCATCGTGGGCCCATTCCCAGCCCAGTACTGCGCCAGACTTATTCAGATCGAAGTAGGCGTAGGGAAGACCAGCCAGTGCCTGTTCCGCAGTGATGTGATGGTCCAGAACGACCAGGCCGGCCGCATCCTTGGCCATGGCTTCCAAGGTTGTCCGGTTGTAGCTGAAATCCACCATGACAATATGATGGCCGGCGAGATTGGCAGGCGGCGGTTCGCCATGTTTTACGGGGCGATACTCCGCCTCGGGGTACCGGCGCCAGATGGCCCAGGCCGCGCCGAACCCGTCGGCACATTCCGCGTGATACAGGATCAGCGTGGGAGGAGAGGAAGATAGGGCTCGCATGGTGGATGCGCTCATAGGCCAACCACCTTAGCATGTCCGTTCATGGAGACTAAAGAGCTATGTCAGGATAGACGAGCCGGCGTGGCTGCCGGCCTCGCCTGAATTTGCTTAGGTGGTCGCCGGCAGGTGATTGAGGTGATTGATCAGTTGCCGGAGGCGTCCCGCATTCCGGCGGTTGAAGGAAAACGTCAATCGGGCAAGGTCTTTCAAGCCCGGCTCGTCAATCTCCTCGGGGAGTGACGGCCGTTGCTCGAACGTGCCTTCCGTCAGCATGTCCTGGAATCGGTGCTGCACCTCTTCGACCTGCTCTGCGGTCAATGGGGTCTTCAGCCTGATGGCAAGCTGGCGTCCCACGAATCGGAGGGAGTGATAGCGCCGATAAAAGGTCCGGATTTCGGTCACCGCATCCTCCACATTATCGACGATGGTGAAGAGGGACAGATCTTCGGCATTGATGAGGCGGCGCTTCAGCAACTGATCGGTAATAAATGAATACCAGTGGTTCCAATAATCGCAGCCCGGAGCCTGAAGGCACACGATCGGTTTGGGATCGCTTTTGCCGGTTTGCACGAGGGTCATGATCTCAAATCCCTCGTCATGGGTTCCGAACCCGCCCGGGAATAACGCAATCGCGTGGGATTCTTTTTGGAACATGAGTTTGCGCGTGAAGAAATACTTAAAGGTGACGAGTTTGGGATCGTCGGCGATGACGGCATTGGCGCCCTGTTCGAACGGCAGCATGATGTTCACGCCGAAGCTATGTTCACGGCCGGCCCCTTCTTGCGACGCTCGCATAATGCCATCGGCGCCCCCGGTGATGGTCATGTAGCCTTCTTCCACCATGCGTCGGGCGAACTGAAAGGCCAGTTGGTAGTTCGGATCGTCGGCGGGCGTACGGGCTGAACCGAAGACGCTGATTTTCAATCGATCGCGATACCCTTGAAACACCCGGAAGGCATGCCGGAGTTCTTTGAGCGCCCGGTTGACGATCTTCAGATCCAGGACATCCAATTGCGATTCAGACAGCCGTATGACGCCGGCCAGGATCTCTTTCATGAGCGCGGCCTGGACATCGTCGTCTGGCCGATCGAGCAGGGTGGTGATTTGTGTAAGAATTTCGTCTTTGGTCGGAACGGGTTTGGAACGGGCGGCAGGACTTTTCATCAATAGTCACCTAACGCACGGTAAACTCCGGACGAGTATCGCCGGAGAATGAAATCATAACAAGCCGGGGAGCGTGAAGCAAAAGATTCATCGCAGGAAACTTAGGAGAGATCCGAGGCACGCGGCAGGTTTTGCAGTACCCACGCCCGAATTTTCGATTCGTCGGAGGACGAGAGGGAAGCGAATTGGATATCGATGCCTGAATAGGTTCCCAGCACGTTCCGGTCTTCGTGAAATTCCGGCTCATAGCTGCTGTTCAAAATGGTACCTTGCAGCGAGAAGCTCAAGTCCGTTCCGGGAAGCATGAACGACAGCACGATGCTCGTTCCGGGAAGCAGCAACGTACGACTTTCAATCGACGCGCCGACATGGCTGAGCTGCCGGATTGTCGCGGTGTGTTTGGCCCCTTCGCCCTCGCCGTTGGTCACGCGGATGGTTGCGGGGAGGCACGTCTCGCAGCGTTTCGGTGCCAGGGCAAGATCCCGTGCGGTCAGGATGCCGACCGGTTGCCCTTGTTTGGTGACGATCAGGAGAGAAGTGCCGGTGGAGGCCATCACGCTGGTGGCATCGTCAAGAATCTGGTCACATTCGACGGAATGCACGGGCTTTGACATGATGGACCGCACTTCCACATCGTGCGGTTCCAGACCCTGAGCGACGACTTTTTTGACAATGTCGCCGGAGGTCATGATGCCGAACGCGGCCTCGCCGTCCTTGACCAGCAGGCAGGGCATCTGTTCCCGATCGAGGAGCGAGGCGGCCTCGCTGACAGAGACATCTCCGGGAATCTGTACCACTCCGGGTGTCATCATATGGGCCACCATAGGGGTTGTCGTATGAGTCGGTTTGTCGCGGAGTATGGAGCCGGTTCTTGTCATGATGTAAGCCTATTTCTCGCCGTGAGAGGGGCTAACGGTGCGGCCCGGCGACCACCACGTCGAAAGAAAGTATATCAGATGGATGTGCCGGACCCGTTTCCTCATCTTCCCTTGTCAACCAAGAGGTTAGGCGCTTAGACTGCACAGAAACTATAGTCACTATGGCTGCTTCAAAATATGCCAAACGCGATCTGATGAAAAGCGAATTCACACAACGTGCGCAGAGCCTTCCTGCACATGGTCTAGGACTGTCCGTGGACCTGTATTCTCCGGACCTGCTGGAGCTGGTCGGCGCGCTTCGCGATGCACGCCTGGAGCCGGACTATCTGGAGATTTTCAAAGCCACGACGTCCGCCTTGCAGTGGGTGCGGCAACAACTGCCGGATCTCACGCTGTCCTATCATGGTGAAGGCTTGTGGAGTACGCAACCGGAATTCTCCCGTAGCGGCTCCGGCCGACAGGGAGTGGCGGAGGCCTGTGCGCAGCTCGCGGCCTTGCGCAGCGCCTGGCTGAATCACGAATGCGCCACGAAACAGATGGCGGGCTATGCGTTCGGGACCTATCTGCCACCGCTATATACGGAATTGTCGGCGAGAATGACCGCGGAGAACGTGGCCTATCTCCAAAGCCAAGTGGATCAGGATGCGCGTAGACGTGGAATCGATTCTGCGCTGGTTCTCCTAGAAATGCCGCCGCTCACGTACTTTGGCTGCGGTTCGCTTCCCATTCCCGACTTTTTCCGTGCGGTCACCGACCGGGCCTCCTGCGGCTTGGTGCTGGATATCGGACATCTCTGGACTGTGTACCGCTATACAGGGCGCTGGCAACGACAACGACTCGAAGACTTCACCGCCGGATTCCTTGATGCGTTTCCCATGGAACGGGTCATCGAAATCCATGTCGCAGGACTGGCCGAATTGGCGATCCCCCACCCTCCTGCAATTGACGCAAGCAACGACGCATTGCCCTATTGGATCGATGCGCACGGGGCTCCCATTCCGGGCGTATTGTTTGATCTGTTGGCGCAGGTCCTGTCGCACCCGGGGCTGACATGCTTAAAAGGCGTCGCACTCGAGGTCGATACGAAGCCGATTGCGATGATCGTCGAAGAGTTCATGCAATTTCGGGCGCGATTTGGATCTACGGTTCGAGCAATGGTCCATTGTGATGGCCGTGCGTCATTGCAGCTGCAGCGATTACCGGATGGGCGTTCGGCTGAAGGATTGCAACTGACTTCGGAAGAAAAAGCCACGTTGCAGCAACAGTACCGCGACTATGTGCAACTCGTCACGGCGCATGATGATCCGTCCCCCATAAGGAACCTGTCTTTGCCAGGCGGGTCGCTGGAGGATCTCAACCGGTATCGCCAGACGTACCTGCCGCATGAGCTGCTCCATTGGGGCGGCGAATTGGAGGATATGTTTCCGGACACCTGCCGTGTCCTGACGGACGCTGATGTGCCCTTGGCGCGGTTTGTTCCTGTCTGGTTCAGCCGGCCCAGACCCGAGCAGGACGACTATGATTTTTTCCTGATGAAGATCGACCGATTCGTAGAATTCGCCGTTCAGGCATGCCCGACGGCTGCCATGATCGTCATGCGTGAGGCCGAAGAGCTGCGGGCTGGGTATCGCGCGGCGAACGAACCGATCGGCTCGGCCCAGGTGCCCGCATGAGCTTTTGGGCGACGCTGCCACAGCCTATTTTGGGATTGGCTCCCATGGACGGGGTGACGGATGCCGCATTCCGTCGAGTGGTGGCTGCTCAGGGCCGACCCGACATCACGTTCACCGAGTTCACCAATGTCAACGAAATCTGCCGGGGACCGGACCATCTGCTGTCCTCATTGATTTACAGCGAAGCCGAGCGGCCCATTGTGGCTCAACTGTACGGGAAGGATCCCGAACAGTTCTATCGCGCGGCCCAGGTGGTCTGTGAGCTCGGGTTTGATGGGCTCGATATCAATATGGGCTGCCCCTCGAAGAGTGTGGCCGCGTCCGGTTCAGGGGCCGCGTTGATCAAAACGCCGGATCTGGCTCATGCCATCCTGCGGGCTGCGAGACAGGGGTTGGAGGATTGGGCCGGCGGGCAGTCGATCCACCAGCAGGGATTTAAACCGTCTCGCATCGAATTCATTCACGAGCTGAACCACCGGCGATCCGGTTCCCCCGTCGTGCCGCGCCGGCTCCTGCCACTCTCCGTCAAAACGCGGCTGGGGTTCGATTGTGTGGTGGTCGAGCGATGGGTGGAACATTTGCTGGAGGCTCGTCCGGCCGCCATTACTGTGCACGGCCGGACCTTGCAGCAGATGTATCGCGGCATCGCCGATTGGACGGCCATTGCCGAGGCGGCCAAGGTCGCTCGTGGTACGGGAACCTTGGTGTTAGGGAACGGCGATCTCAACACATTGGCTGATGCCGTTCGACGCACATCTGAAAGCGGCGTACACGGCGTGTTAGTGGGGCGAGGAACGCTCGGCGCGCCGTGGTTCTTTCGTGAAAAGGAACAAGCCCGCCGCGCGTTCACCGAGCAGCGAGACCTGTCAACATTTCCGGCCACCATGTGGGAACCGCCGGTATCGCTGCGTCACCGCATGCAGGTCATGCTCGATCATGCGCGGCAATATGAGGCCATTGCCGGGTTGGAGTGCTTCCGCTCCATCCGGAAACATCTGGGCTGGTACTGCAAAGGATTCCCACACGCGGCGGCCATGCGGGGGAAAATGTTCGGCGTCTCGACTGTGCAGGATGTCGAACGCATCATCGCAGAATTTTGCCCGGACCTTATGCGGGAAGAAATCGCCGGATCTGACGGCAATCCCATAGCTCCTCAATTCCCATACCCCTGCGCATCCTGACCCCATGCGATTGATTTTGGCTTCCACCTCGCCGCGTCGGCACGAATTGTTGACTCTACTGGGGCTGCCGTTTGATGTCATCGTCCCGGCATTTATCGAACAGGTACGGCCGAACCTGTCTGCCGAAGAGCAGGCCGTGGAATTCGCCGTCGGCAAGGCCAGGTCTTGTCTGCCTTCCTGTCCTGATGCCCTCATTCTCGGAAGCGATACGCTCATCAACCTAGGCTCTGAGGTGTTGGGCAAGCCGGTCAACCTATCCGGTGCCGGGGTGATGCTCCGCCGATTGGCCGGGCGGAAGCACCGGATCGTGACAGCCGTGGCGCTGGCAGGACCTGAGCCAGATCGGTGCGAAGTCCGAATGGCAGAGGTGCTGGTGACCATGAAACCTCTGAACGAAGTAGCGCTGGCCGCCTACCTGCAGACCGGCGATAGTCTGGGCAAGGCCGGGGCCTATTCCATTCAGGGGGGAGGAGCAGCATTCATCGAGCGGATCGAGGGCGACTACACCGCGGCCGTGGGATTGCCGCTGCGACTGGTCGCTGAGATGTTACGGCAGCGCGGTCTGTTCAGTCCGGTCGACGTCGATCAGCTGTATGCTCGCCGAGCCTATCCGAACTGGGACCGCTTTAGTTTCTAGCCGAGCCATGTCATTCATCTTCCGTTCCGACCCTCGCGCCAGATTGAAATGGTCTTCGCAATCCTTTTACAATGCGCCCTTGTTCAGTGACGTGTCAGGGAGGTACTCATGCGCGCGAATGATGGCAGGGTCGGTCGGCGTGGGCAAACCCATGCGGTAGTCGGGTTGGCGGTTGGAGTGATAGCATTGGCACTCAGCGGGCCGGCGTGGGCGATTGACGTCAAGTTGTCCCCCGAAGAAGCCAAGAAGGCCCTGGAAGCCGGTCGAGGGCCGATGGAAAAAGCGGCTTCGCCGGAAGATGTGAAGAAAATCCTGCAGCAGGCCTCGCTGGTCACGCGAGTCGGAGCGGATCCCGAAAAAGACCCGTGCGGCGCCAGCGCCATTCTGCGCACCAAGCGCTACCGTTTAGAGGCGTTTGGCAGGCAGGAGGCAGCCGAATCGAAAAAACAGAAAAAAGATGTCCGCATGCCCGACGAGTTTATCCAGAAAGTCGTGGATATGCCAAACATGGAAGTGGAAGTGCAGTTGTGCGGTGATGATGAATACTTCGCCGAGAAGGCCGACATCGTCTTTCAGCAAAAGGGTAAAAATATTCGCCCGGTGGATCTCAGTCCGGCTGATCGTGGCAGAAAAAACGACGGCACGGGTCCCGCCTACCGGTCGCGTTTCACCGCCCGGTTCGGGTACGAGTCGTTTGACCCCAATGCCAAAACCACCATCATTGTGACCTTGCAGGATGGTCAGACCATGCAGTTCGATGCCGACTTTTCGCAGGTGAAATAATCCCCGGATTCCGGTGCGGCGTGCATAGCCGTACCGGAATAGGTTGTGCGCCCGCTTCCTTCCTGGTTGGTTCCCTTTCATTCGTGCGATGACTGCTGACAATGAACACCGGGTTGAGTCAGTTTTGTCCGGACGTACATAATGAGAAGCATTGACAGTGCCGGCCCGCTTTCCCTCTCTCGCCGGATGTTGCTGATCCGCCCGTTTGAAGAAAAGTCGGCGGGGATATGTGCGCTCGCCCAGGCGAGCATCGAGCACCGGATAGATGAGCGCCCGGTTCTCAAAGAGTTCAAGCGTGCGCTGGAGCATCAGCAGGAATTGCTCACGCTGGTGGTGACGTCATGAGCTTCATTCAAATCGATTCGCGCCACACCGCTGAGCCGCAGGAGTTGTCAGCGTCTCCATCCCGGCGCCTGCCGCCCTGGTTTAAGGTCCGGCTTCAAACCGGTCCGGACTATCACGATATTCGCAGCACGATGGATCGGCTCAAGCTGCACACAATCTGCGAGGAGGCGCGTTGCCCGAATGTGTGGGAATGTTGGAACGCGCGGACCGCGACCTTTTTAATTCTCGGCGACATCTGCACGCGACGGTGCCACTACTGCTCCGTGGCCACCGGCCGGCCGCATGCCGTCGATCACGAAGAACCGCTGCGCGTGGCAGAAGCCATTCAGGCGCTCAGCCTGCGCCATGCCGTCATCACGTCGGTCAATCGCGACGAGCTTCAGGATGGCGGGGCATCCGTCTTTGCCGAGACGATCCGCCATATCCGGCGGTTGATTCCCAGTTGCACGATTGAGGTCCTCATTCCCGACTTTGAAGGCAATGAGGCGGCACTGGCGACGGTTGCGGCTGAACGACCGGACATCCTAAACCACAATATCGAGACGGTGAGACGGCTGTTTCCGTCGATCCGGCCACAAGGGAAATATCAGCGATCGATCGAGTTGCTGGGCCGAGCCAAGCAGATGGGGATGACGACAAAGTCGGGATTGATCGTCGGCATGGGCGAATCGACCGAACGAAGCCCGCGAGGTCATGCGTGACCTGCGCTCCGTTGAGTGCGACATCATGACGATTGGACAATATCTCCAGCCGACCAAAGAGCATCTGGCCGTCGCGCGGTTTTACCATCCCGAACGAATTCGCTGCCTTGAAGGAAGAAGGTCTGGCCCTCGGCTTCCGCCATGTCGAATCAGGCCCGCTGGTTCGTAGCTCCTACCACGCCGAACAACAAGTGCCCGGGCATTAAAGAAGAGACACATACACCTGCCCCTCGGCGTCGCTAGTATTGGTGGGTGCCGGGTCCAGGTTCGCATGTGCGCCGAACTGTTCCTCCCTCAGCGCGGGCTTGTGATTCAGTTCCAGTGTGTTTTCACGAGCATGTTCAGGGCTTTGGGAGAGCGGCCTGCGCGCGTTTGAGAGCCGCCTTCGCCTGTCTCACCGTGGCTTGATAGGGTTTTTGATCAATCGAAGCGGGGACCTGCCCTTCTCGAACCACGGAATGAAAGTCGGCATAAAGCTAGGGATGTTGCCTGAGACCAGCCTGCCCACCTGCAGGGAGAGGACCTGGTTCACGGATCAGGTGGCGGTGACCAGTGGGGTGATCGGCCCGCGATCGATGGTCACGGTTTTGGAGTGACTGCAATGTGATTCTTTGAGCCAGTGCCCTAGGGGAGGGCCAGAAGGATGGGGGTGGCTACTAGCCCGATGATGATCGGCGCACGTCGCCGGGCGCGAGGAAGAGGCCGTTGGCCGATGGTCGGAGTGGCGTGATCATGGCCTTGACCTTGCACTACCGGATCCGCGTTGATGACGACAGGCGTGGGGTAGGAGGTCGGTGTCTGGTCAACTTCCGAATGGTCTGAGGTCATCTATTCTCTTCTGGTTCTCTTAGGGAAGACGCAAGAGAAGTGCCTCTTCGACTTCGGCTGACAATGTGACGATGTCGGAGCCGGTCACTGCCTGCTCAGTCCACGCATCAGCAATGTTGGGGCATTATGCAACAGGATATAACAGCAGCCTGCGGCAGGACGCCCCTTGACCGCATAGGATTGTGGCCTTTAGTCTGTGCCCGCATATATCTGGGAGACGGCTGGTGCGGGCAAGAGCGAGTGAGGGTTCTAGGCTCGATTTCGGCGATCCGCGTCAACGGGCCAGCCGGCGGGAGGAAATCATGACCGACACGACGTCTACGCAACCGGCGGACACCGCGCGCGCGTCGGAACTCGGCGCCGTTGCCCGGTTCCTGAAGGCGACCGAACTCGACACCCGCATGCTCGGCATGATCGGCGCGCTGCTCATGATCTGGATCGGGCTGCATGTGATTTCCAGCCTGCAGGCTTGGCGTCAATCCGCTCGACTTCGACAGCCGCACCTTCCTGACGCCGCGCAATCTGTGGAACCTGTCGGTGCAGACTTCGGCCGTGGCGATCATGGCCTCCGGCATGGTGCTGGTCATCGTCATGCGCAACATCGACCTGTCGGTCGGATCGGCCGAAGGGGTGATCGGCATGGTCATGGGTTTTGCGCAGGTGCATTTCCTGGTGCGCCTCGTCGGGCTCGAGCTTGGCAACCCGTGGATCTGGGTCCTGGCATTGCTGATCGGCCTGGTGCTCGGCCTCATCATCGGCGCCTTCCAGGGCTTCATCATCGCCTATCTCGAAGTGCCGGCCTTCATCGTCACGCTTGGCGGATTGCTGGTATGGCGTGGCGCTGCCTGGTGGGTCACCAGCGGCCAGACGGTGGCGCCGCTCGACGCCACCTTCCAGCTGATGGGCGGCGGTCCGGCGGGCTCGATCGGCGCCAGATGGAGCTGGGCCGTCGGCATCGTCGCCTGCCTGGCGGTCATCTTCATGCATTTCAACGGCCGCGTGCAGCGCAAGCGCTTCCGCTTCCCGTTGCGTCCGGTCTGGGCCGAGACGCTGCTTGCCGCGGTCACCTGCGCGGTCATCCTGGGCGCGGTGTGGCTCGCCAATTCCTATCCTTGGCCGGTCGGCATCGTGAACCGCTACGCCGCCGCCAACAACATCACCGTGCCCGAAGGCGGGCTGTTCATCGCCCATGGCATCGCCATACCGGTGCTGATGGCGGTCGCCGTCGGCCTGATCATGACCTTCATCACCAAGCGCACGCGCTTCGGCCGCTATGTCTTCGCCATCGGCGGCAATCCGGAAGCCGCCAATCTGGCCGGCATCAACACGCGCTGGATCACCATGAAGGTGTTCATGATCATGGGCGTGCTGGCGACGATCGCGGCGGCGATCTCGTCGGCAAGGCAGAACTCATCGACAAACGTGCTGGGGACGCTGGACGAACTGCTGGTCATCGCCGCGGCCGTCATCGGCGGCACCTCGCTCGCCGGCGGTTCCGGCACCGTGCTCGGCGCCATGCTGGGCGCATTGCTGATGCAGTCGCTGCAGTCCGGCATGGTGCTGCTCGGCGTCGATTCGCCGCTGCAGAGCATCGTCGTCGGCGCCGTGCTGGTCGTCGCGGTGTGGCTCGACACCATCTATCGCAAGCGCGTCTGATCAGGGAGGAACACCAACATGGCTGAGAAATCCGCTCCCGCCGGCGTTCCGCTGGTCGACATGCGCAACATCTCGATCGCCTTCGGCGGCATCCGCGCCGTCGACGACGCGTCCGTCGATCTTTTCCCCGGTGAAGTGATGGCGCTGCTCGGCCACAATGGCGCCGGCAAATCGACGCTGATCAAGATCCTGTCCGGCGCCTACAAGCGCGACAGCCGGGCAGATATTCATCAATGGCGAGGAGGCTTCGATCGCCAATCCGCGCGATGCCAAGAAATACGGCGTCGAGACGATCTACCAGACGCTGGCGCTGGCCGACAACGTCGATGCCGCCGCCAACCTGTTCCTCGGTCGCGAGCTGATGACGGGCTGGGGCACGCTCGACGACGTTGCCATGGAAGCCGAGGCGCGCAAGGTGATGGGCCGCCTCAATCCACGCTTCCAGCGCTTCAAGGAGCCGGTCATCAAGCTGTCGGGCGGACAGCGGCAGTCGGTGGCGATCGCGCGCGCGATCCTGTTCAACGCCCGCATCCTGATCATGGACGAGCCGACGGCGGCGCTCGGTCCGCAAGAGACGGCGCAGGTCGGCGAACTGGTCAAGCAGCTCAAGGCCGACGGTATCGGCATCTTCCTGATCAGCCACGACATCCACGACGTGTTCGAGCTCGCCGACCGGGTCTGCGTGATGAAGAACGGCCAGGTGGTAGGCACCGCACGCACCACCGACGTCACCCAGGACGAGGTGCTCGGCATGATCATCCTCGGCAAATGCCCACCAGGCGCCATTCCGGGTCCAGGCGCGCTGAAGATCGCGGCATGATGATAGCCGGCTAATTAACGACCGCGTGATGTACCAGCCGCGGTGATGATTTGACCGCGCCATTGTGTTGGCGCGGAGACTTGCCCATAAAGGTTGCCGACCGTCCACGGGCCGCATCCTTGATTTGAAGAAGCTTTTTCCGATCGTTGCCTTCGTCGCCGTCGCGCTGATCAGCCTGACGATGGCGGGGTTCGCCTATTTCGCGACGCAAGAGGCGGCGCGGATCAAGTTCGAGGGCACCGCCGACGACGCGCTCAGCCGCATCGAGAGCCGCATCGACCTGCATCTGTCGCTGCTGCGTTCGACGCAGGCGCTGTTCGATGCCCGCAACGGCGATATCTCGCGCGGCGAATTCAAGGCCTTTTTCACCGCGCTCGACATCGACGACAATTTCGCCGGGCTGCGCGGTATCGGCTTCCTGAAACTCGCCAAGACCAGCGACGAGGCGGCGGTCGAACGCGACATCCTGCACGACCATGGGTCGGCGCATCCGATCTACCCCGCCACGACCGAGCAATGGCGCACGCCCATCGTGCTGTTCGAGCCGCTCGATACGTCCAACCAGTCGATCATCGGCTTCGACATGTTCACCGAGCCGGTGCGGCGCGCGGCGATCGAAAAGGCGATGGCCGACGACCGGCAGCATGCGAGCGGCATGGTCCAGCTCGGCCAGGGCGCCGGCGTGACGCAGACCTTCACGGGCTTCCTGGTTTTCGTGCGGCTGAACGTCGAAACCGCGCCCGAGGTGATCAATGCAAGCCGCTCCTCCACGGCGGGTTTTCTTTACGCTGCCTTCCGCTCGCAGGACCTGTTCCAGGTCGCGCTCAGCCATTCGCCGCTGCTGCCGGTCAATGTCGAGGTCTATGACGGCAAGCCAGAGGCCGGCAATCTCCTGTTCCGCTCGGAAGCGCCGCCGGCGGAACGCATCGGGGCGAAGCTTCTGGCACGCCGCGATATCGTCGTGGCTGGCCAGCCCTGGACCTTATTGTTTCGGCCGACAAGCGCATTCGAGCCGCCGTCCTCGCGCGCCATTCCTGTGATGCTCGGATTGTTCGGCCTGCTGCTCGCCGGCGCCATCGCCTTGGTGGCGCGCTATCAGGAACGCGCCTATGACGCGAAATCGGCGCTGCACGAGGCCACCGAAAAGAGCCTGCTGGAAAAGGACCTGATCCTGCAGGAGATGAAGCACCGCATCAAGAATTCGATCACCCGCGTGCTGGCGATCGCGCGGCAGACCGCCTCGCAAGCCACCGACGTCAAGGAGTTTTCAGCTTCGTTCTCGGCGCGCCTCCAGGCCATGGCCGCATCGCAGGACATGCTGACACGCTCGCGCTGGCAGAAGGCCGATCTCGGCGACCTGCTGCGTATCGAGCTTGGGCAGGTGTTCGGCAAGGACCTTCCCGAAGGGGTGTTGTCGGGGCCGGAAGTGCTGCTCGACGAGACGACGACGCAAGCGCTTGGGCTGACCTTTCACGAACTCGCCACGAACGCGTTGAAATATGGCGAAGCCGGCAATTCGGTGGGTGCCCTCAAGGTCGATTGGAGTGTTGAAGGCCGGGGCCGTGAGCGCACGCTCACGCTGAACTGGCGCGAGGCGGGTCAGAAGAAGCTGGAGGCGCCGGCCAAGACCGGTTTCGGCACCAAGCTGATCGACCTCAACGTAACGCGCGAATTGCGCGGCACGATCAAGCGCGATTTTCAGCACGACGGATTGAAGGTGGAGATTAAAATTCCGCTGAACGCGTGAGCGGACCAAAAGTCCTTGGCTGGCGAATCGGCCATTTGAATTCGGAGAGAACCGGAGGCCGGTTGCCGGCCTCCGGTTTCGGTACTGAACTAGTTGCAGCGGGCCCGGTAGGTCGTGCCGTCATGGCGGCGATACACGCAGTAGCCGTTGCGCAGGTTGCGAACCAGGAGGCCCGACCCGGCGCCGACGGCCGCGCCGATCAGCGCGCCCTTGCCACCGCCGACCAGGCCGCCGATGCCGGCGCCGATCAGGCCGCCGCCGACGACGTCCTGCTCGGTCGTGGTGCAGCCGCTGACGGCGACCACGGCAACCATGGCAATGATTATCTTCCGCATAGAATTGCTCCTCACTTTGTCCTCACTTTTGGCAGTTCCAGCAATCATTTAGCATGAAAAAACCTGCTTTGCCTGCCCGATTTTACTGTTGCCTAACATAGTCTTTTTCGGGCCGTTCGCGGTTAGACGCGACAAGCGTGCCGGAAACCTCCAGGGATGCGACCAACGTGCCGTCAGACTTCACGTTCCACACGATCTGATCGTAATCGTCCTCGAGCGCCGGATCGACCGTCAGGCATTTGCCGATGATTTCGGGGGGCCTGACCCTGCAGGTCGCCGAGGGCAAATGGCCGTTCGGCGACGCAGGCCTCAGCGGTTTCAAAGACGCTGACGGGCACCTGGAGTTCCCGGCAATCGGTCATCGTGCTCGAACAGCCGACGACGAAGAGCAATGCGGCGATGTGTTCCATGGCTCCAAACCTCTCGCCGCCAACAACAATTCTCAGCGGACAAAAGTTCCGGGGCGGAGGCTGAAGCGCTCAGCGCGAAATGGCGGTGCGCTGAAGTCCGGGCATCAAAGCCGCATGCGGGTCAAAACAACTGCCAGGCCGCGGTCAAGGCCACGGTCGCCAGAAGCGCGATCGCGCCAAGGCGGAGAAAAAGATGGGATGACCGCGGCGCCGGCGGCGGCTCGGCATCCTGGAAGCCGCTCATCGAGACGCGGGCGGCCTGCTCCAGCCTGTTCATGTCGGTGACCATCATTTCACTCTCCCGGATCGCGCGCCGGGGCGCGGATGGGCTTCCGGCGCATCATCGTTAGCCGGGTACACAGGATCAGACTTTATGGTGAACAGCCGGTTAAGACCTTGACCGCCGAGGCCCGGGCGCCAATCGCAGCGCCATCAATCGGTCTCGAAATTCCCATGTGGGACCGTGAGGCGATATTCCATGCGGTCCTTGCCGATTTCCAGCGTCGCGGAGCCGTTCAGCGACATCGGCACGACGCGTTCCAGCGCCACGCTGCCGAAGCGCTTCTCATTGCGCGGCGCGTCGCCGACCGCCTCCGTCCAAGTCAGCAAAAGGTTGGGCGCGGTTCCGTTTTCGGCCTCGAGCCTGGCGCGCACCTCGACATGGCCGTCCGGCCGGGACAGCGCGCCGTAGCTCACGGAATTCACGGCAAGCTCATGCATCGCCAGGCCGATATGCAGGGCGGCATTGGGGTTAAGATAAGGATTTTCGCCCGCGAACCGCAGACTGTTGGCCAGATCGCTGCTGTAGCGGCCGACCTGCCCGGATACGAGTTCCTGCAGCGCCGCTCCACGCCAGTTGGAGGATGTGACCAGATCCTGCGAGGAGGCGAGCGACTGCAGGCGGCCGCGAAACCGCGCCAGGAACTCACCGAGCGTCTCCGTATAGCGCCCGGTCTGGGTGGCGATGCTCTGGATGATGGCGAGGAGATTTTTCGACCGATGACTGACTTCGCGCAGCAAAGTCTTCAGCGTCTGCTCGCGGCGTTTCTGCTCCGTCGTCTCGACCATCGTGGTGACGACGCCAAGCACGTCGCCGGCTTCCGCGCGGTCGGCATCGATCCAAAGCTGGAACCAGCGCACGCCCTGGCTTCCCGGAATGCTGAGCTCGAGCTGCTCAGCCTTGCCGGATTCGATCACGCTCAGTTTGGCGGCTCTTATGCGTTCGGCCTGCGCCGGCGAAAGCAGGTCCTTGCCGTCGGCCGTTTCGGACGCCCAGGGTGCGCTCATGTTGCGCGCCCAGACCGTCTTCATCTGCCGGTCCTGGTAGAGAACCGAAATCCCGACGTTGTGCAGGGCATGAAGCAGGGCCCGCCCCAACTGCATGCCGCTATCCGAGGGATGCATCGCGATCACTTCGCCGTTCTGCTTTTCAACCCTGTCCTTCGTGGGACCCTCGGAAGGCATTGGAACATCCCCGCACTCGGTCCTTGAACGGCTCAATCCGCAACTGGTTCCGCGTGAGGGCTCTCCAAAAACGGTCCGCCGGACGGTGCTCTTTCGAAGCGCCGCCCGGCGGTGGCTGGAAACCGTTTGAGGGGTGCGGCTTCCAGTGTCGCGGTCAGGCTCTCCTGAAAAGGCCTGCGATGAGCGAAATCACCAGGAAGGCGAGGAAGATGAAGAACAGGATCTGCGCGATGCCCGCCGATGTGCCGGCGATGCCGCCGAACCCAAGCGCGCCGGCGATGATCGCAACTACGAGAAATACGAGCGCCCAGTACAGCATGATGCGTCTCCTTCTTGTGTCGGGAAAAGAACGTGGCTCGGTGTCGTTTGTTCCACCATTTGCTGAAAAAGACGATCCCCTCGAAGAGGCTTTTCAGATCACAAACGGCCAAGCGTCACGCGCGGCGCGAAGGCCCCGCATGACGCTCAAGAATCCGAGCTTCGGAGGGATCAGGCGGCGGCTTTGGCCTGACGGTCGAAGAACAGGGCCTGGCTGATCAAAGCCTTGACCATATCGGGATTGAAAGGCTTGGTGACCAGGAAGGCCGGCTCGGGGCGCTCGCCGGTCAGCAGGCGTTCCGGGAAGGCGGTGATGAAGATCACCGGCACCGGCGTCGAGGACAAAATCTCGTTGACGGCCTCGATGCCCGAGCTGCCGTCGGCGAGCTGGATGTCTGCCAGAACCATTTTCGGCCGCGTCCTGCCGAACAGGGCCACCGCCTCGGCATGCGTGCGCGCCGTGCCGACAACGCGATGGCCAAGGCTTTCGACCATCTCCTCGATGTCCATGGCGATCAGAGGCTCGTCCTCGATGATCAGCACGTCGGTCGCGACCTGCCGGGAAATCTCGCTGCTCGCCTGGCCCAGCAGCTGCGAGAATTCATCCTCGTCGACATCGAGGATTTCCGCCGCCTCGTCCTCGCTGAAGCCCTCGACGGCAACCAGAAGGAAAGCCTGCCTCGGCAGGGGCGCGATCGCGTTCAGATTGGCCGCGGCCCGCTGCTCCCAGGCGGTCTGCGCCTGTTCCTGCGGCACTCGGATGGCCACCGATGTAAACAACCTGGCGAAAACCTTGTAGAGCGCGATGCGGTCGCTCGAGGCTTCGGGAAGATATTGGTGTCGGCGATGATGGCTTCCAGCATCGCGGCGACCAGCGCGTCACCGCTCTCCTGCGATCCCGATACCGCCCGCGAGAAGCGGCGCAGGAATGGAAGATGCGGAGCGATGGTTGCGGACAAACTCATTATTGACGTCTCCCTCAGATGACGTTGCACGTTCAAGGCTGCGCTGATTGCAAGCCCCGGAAATCAAACGCCGGCTTTCGGAAAAAGTTCCGGCGGCTGTGGAACTAAATTAGCAGGCGGGCGTTTCGGGGTCTCGGGATGGGCAACCAGACGAAGGTTCCGCTTGCGTTGTGGTTTGAAGTCGAAGAGCGGTTCAGGCGCTGGAAATTAGGGCTACTATGAAAGCAATGACAAAGAAACAGATGGCTGATGCCGCAAGCAGGCATCGGAACGGGGATGGCAATCCACTCGGGGCAAACTCAGAGATAGCCCGCAAGCTCAAACAATATTACGACGAGTTGGTCTCGGACCATGTGCCAGACCGTTTCGCTCAGTTGCTCAGCCAACTGGAACAGACCGAACCTGCCCAGAAAAAGGACTGAGGCATGGCGGCGGTATCCCAGAGCTTCAAGACCGATCTGCTCGGTGCGATCCCGAGCCTTCGCGCCTTTGCCGTGTCGCTGACGCAGAATGCCGACCGGGCCGACGACCTCGTCCAGGAAACGCTGGTCAAGGCGTGGGACAAGCATGAAAGCTTCCAGCCCGGCACCAATCTGAAGGCCTGGCTGTTCACCATCCTGCGCAATGAATTCTACTCGCAGATGCGCAAGCGCGGCCGCGAAGTTCAGGACAGCGACGGCATCATGACGGCAAGGCTTGCCGTTCATCCGGCCCAGCATGGCCAGCTCGACCTCAAGGATTTCCGCGGCGCGCTCGAGCAGCTGCCCGAGGACCAGCGCGAGGCCATCATCCTGATCGGCGCCTCTGGCTTCTCCTACGAAGAAGCCGCCGAGATCTGCGGCTGCGCCGTCGGCACGATCAAGAGCCGCGTCAGCCGGGCGCGCGCCAGGCTCCAGGAGATCCTCAAGATTTCCGGAGAGGACGAGTTCGGGCCCGACGCGATCTCGGCACAGGTCACGGGCTCGAACGCCGCTTGAACCGACCGGCTGCGATTACGATTGCAAGGATGGCCTCAGGCCGGGGCGACCCGGCCGCAGGCCATTGCCACGGCTTCGATCAGGTCGTCGCCTGAGTAGGGCTTGGTGACCAGCCGGATATCCGGGAACGAATGCCTTGATATCGTCCGAATCCGAATAGCCGGAGGCAAATACGAACGGCACGCCCTCGCTGCGCAGCCGCGCGGCGAAATCCAGGGTCGAGACGCCGCCGAGCATCAGGTCGACAACCGCCGCGTCGAAGCGCGCAGGCAGCGCCTGCCCATCGATCTCGCCGAGGCTCACGCGCGATCGTCACATCCGCGGCGCCGTGGTCGCGGCAAAGCTGCTCGACGTCCATCGCGATCAGGAACTCGTCCTCCAGAACGAGAATACGCAGTCCATCAAGCAGTGCTGGCACTTATCAGTGTCTCCTCGGCAGGGCCGCACTCATGCGCGGAATTGACCGCCATGTCATTTAAAAAAGACATGGGGTCGCAGCCTCAGCGGAACCCCCGCCGGTCTCACGCGTTTCCTTGCGCCCATCAGGGCAGGGATTTCGAAGAAGGGGTCGAAATGTCCGGCCAAAGCGCACGCACCGCTGCCAGTCGTCAATATCCTTGTGAAAAGTGTCCATTGCGGCCGTTGCCGGCATTCCGTGAGTTCGACAAGCAGGAATTGTCATTCATCAGCACCTTCAAGCGCGGTGAACTTGCGGTCGACAAGGGGGCGACCGTCCTGGTCGAAGGCAGCCACAGCGCGCATCTCTACACCGTGCTGTCCGGCTGGGCGTTCCGCTACAAGCTTTTGCCCGACGGACGTCGGCAGATCCTCAATTTTTCCATGCCCGGCGATCTCATCGGCCTGCAGGGAAGCCTGATGGGCGAGATGCAGCATTCCGTCGAAGCGCTGTCGCCGATGCTCTTGTGCGTCTTCGAACGCGACCAGCTGCAGGAACTCTATCGCAATCATCCCGGCCTCGCCTATGACATCACCTGGATCGCGTCGCGCGAGGAGCGCATGCTGGACGAGAATCTGCTCAGCATCGGCCGCCGCACCGCGCTCGAACGAGCGGCCTATCTCATCGCCTTCATCGCCAGCCGGGCGCGCAGCGCCGGATTGAATGGCAAGACACCGGTGCAGATCCCGATCACGCAACAGCATATCGCCGACACGCTCGGCCTTTCGCTGGTCCATACCAACAAGACGATCCGCAAGCTGATGGACCGCAAGCTCGTTATGTGGCGGGATGGCGGCTGCGAGGTGATCGATTACGATGGGTTGAAGAAACTCGCCCGTTGGGAGGGGCTTGGCGAGGAACGCAGGCCGCTGATCTAGCGTGTCGATATTCAGGTGAGGCCAGCCTGCAAACGGTGGCTTCCTGCGCTTCCGGTGCTCACGTACTTTAAGTACGCTCCGCTCCGGTTCTCGGAAGCCACCATTTTCGACTCGGCCTGATCTGAATCTCATTACGCCCTGGGGTGCTTCGAGCGGCCAGGCCCGGAACCATGGTGCTGAACGGGCGTTGAAACCAACGCAAACGCAAGGAGTTAGACAATGGCAACCGCCGCAGGCAAATCCGCAACGGATCAAGCAACCACCGCCGATCTCGAAGCTGACATCGAGCAACTGAAGGCGGATATCCAGAAACTTACGGAGCAGCTTGCCAAGACCGGTCAGCACGGCTACGGCGCGGCCCGTCGCGCCGCCGCGGATGGCGTCGAGCAATTGCGGGCGCAGGGCGAAGCCGCGTTCGAGAGCATGCGGGGAAGCGCCGAGGACATCGAAGCGCAGCTGATCGCCAAAGTGCGCGAGAAGCCGGTGACATCGCTGGCGATCGCGGCCGGCGTCGGCTTCCTCTTCGCCCTGCTTTCCCGCCGCTAGCCGCAGATGGGGACGCTTGTCTCGCTGATCTCGGCCCTCGCATCGGGCGAGGCCATGGCCGCCGTGCAAAGGGCGCGGACGACGGCAATCCTCTACGGACTTGCCGCCGTTCTTGCCCTGTGCGGCTTCGGCTTCCTCATCGGCGCCGCCTATATCTGGCTGGCGGCGCGCTACGGGCCGCTGGCGACCAGCCTCGGCTTCGGCCTCGGCTTCCTGGTGCTTGCCGGGCTCATCCTCGTCATTCACAAGCTGACGACGAACATGCGCAGCAGGCGACGCGCACGACGGCGGCAGGCAGACATGACGGCGCTCGGCGTTACCGCGGCACTTGCCCTGCTTCCGGCCCTTGCCAGGAGCAAGGGCGGGCTGGGCGCCGTCATCGCGCCCGCCCTGGCGGTCGTCGCCTACGCCATCTATCGCGAGAACGCCAAGCCCACGCCACCGAACAAGGACCCGCAGGACATGCCGTAAGCGGTTTAGCCGGAACGGCAGCGCTCACTTCAAGGATGGCTCCAGCGGCATCGATATCTCGGCGAAGACGCCGCCGGGGCGAAACTCGTGGTTCACGTCGCTGTCGATGACCTTGGCAAGGCTACGGCGGATCAAGATCGAACCGAAGCCCTGGCGATCGGGAGGCTCGACCTCGGGCCCGCCGCTTTCGCGCCAGGCCAGTACCAGGCGCCGCGCGCCCTTGCGACCCTGCGCCCGCCAGTCGAGATTTACCTTGCCCGACGGTACCGAGAGCGAACCGTATTTCAGCGCGTTGCTGGCGAGCTCATGCAGGATCAGGCCAAGCCCCACCGCCTGGTCCGGCGAGAGCAGCAGTTCGGGGCCGGAAATCGCGATACGCGACGGATCGCCGGTGTCGAAAGCCCTGACCTCGATGCGTGCCAGCTCGCCGATGCCGATGCCGCGCCATTCGCGGTCGGACAGCAGGCTGTGGGCGGCGCCGAGTGCCTGCAGCCTGGCGCCGAATGCTTCCAGGAATTCACTCGGCTGGCGGGCGTGCCGCACCGTCTGCGTCGCCAGCGCCTGCACCGTCGCCAATGTGTTCTTGACGCGGTGGTTGAGCTCGCGCAGCAGGAGGCGCTGCCGCTCGTCGCCCAGCTTGCGTTCGGTGATGTCGTAGTTGACGCCGAAGATCAGCGTCGGCTTGCCCTCGCCGTCGCGTTCGACCACGCGTCCGCGCGTGGCGATCCAGCGGGGTGGATGGAGACCCTTGACCCGGTATTCGCCAAAATAGTCGTCGCTGCCGCTCAGCGCGTCGCGGAAACGCGTCTCGGTCTGATAGACATCGCGCGGGTCGATGGCGCGCAGGATGTCGCGCGCCTTCAGCCGGTTCGACGGCGGCAGGTTGAAAAGCTCGGCCAGAAGCGTGTCGCAGTCGATCATGTCGGTGCGTATGTCCCAGGCCCAGCTTGCCAGCGAGGCGGCGTCGAGCGCGATGGCGCGGCGCTTTTCCTCGCGCGCCAGTTCCGCCTTGGCGATGGCGCCGTTGCGGGTGGCGTCCTTCAGCGTGAACAGGCTGGCGGCCAGCGCGGCAAGCTTCTCCAGGGTCCTCAGAGCGTCCTCGGCCGGAAACGGTCTCGGCTCGCGATCGAGCACGCAGAGCGTGCCGATCCTGGCGCCGGCCACCACCATCGGCACGCCGACATAGAAACGGACGTGCTGCTTGCCGGTGACCAGCGGATTGGCCGCGAAACGCGGATCGAGCGCGGCATCGGTGACCGCCATGGGATCGTCGCCAGCGGCGATGGCATGGGCGCAGAAGGAAATGCTGGTCGGCGTCCCCGTCTCGTCGAGACCGATGCGCGACTTGAACCACTGGCGATTGCTGTCGACCAGGCTCACCAGCGCGACGGGCGCTTCGGCGATTGCCGCCGCGAGACCGGTGATACGGTCGAAGTCCGGATCGGTCGCCGTATCCATGGCGTCCAGGCCCTGGAGCACGGCCAGGCGCTCCGCATCGATCACGACGCCGGCTGACATCCGTCGGCAAACTGTCCGCCTTGCTGGTCACCTTCCCCTCGAAACGTCATGCAGTCGGTCGTCGTGGACCCGTTATGCCGATGCGGAACTTTCCCGAAGAGCACCCGTTACCCGACCGTACGTCCTGAAGCGCCCGCCGCCGCGCGGCATGGAGGCCAAGAGTGACCAAGATCGTACCCGAAGACAAAGCACGCCAGGGACATTGGGGCTGGCATGCGCTCAGGATCCTCATCGCCGGGCTCCTGCTCGCCTTCATCGCTTGGGGGGCAGTCGAGATTTACGGCGAGCTGATCAAATCGCCAACGACGCAGCAGACCGTTCCGGAAGCGCCGCCAGCTGGCACAGAAATCCGCCCAGGGCGGCTGATCTCCGCGTCACGCCGCCCTTGCCTGCGCATTGCTTGACGGAACGAGGACCTTCAGCGCGCCAGGGTGAATCTCGATCGTGGTTTCGCGCTCGAGCCTGATCAGTTCGCCATCCAGCACCGCGCTGAACTTCTTGGCGGGCGAGCGGATCTTCAGCACGGCCTTGCCGGCCTGATGCACTTCGACATGCGCGCTCTGGCGCAGCCTGCCGCGCAACATGTCCAGCAGCAGTTTCGCCAAATGGTGACGCCGGCGCGCGACGCTGACATAGATGCCGAGCACGCCGCCGGCCGGGTTGTCGGCATAGGGCAGGTGGCCTTCGCCGAACAGATTGTTGGAGATGCCGATGCCGGTGGTGCGGGTGACGATCTCGGCCTTGCCGACGCTCAGGCTCACCTTCAACGCCGGCGGATTTTGATCGCCGCCCATGCCGCGCGCACGGATGCCTGCATCTTTCCAAGGCGCGAACCGAAGTCCATCTTTTCGCGCAGCTGAACCATCTTGGCGTGCATGCCGACCGAGAACTGATGCACGAAAGGCTGGCCGTTGGCGCTCGCCATATCGACGGCGATCACCTCGCCATCGGCGAAGGATTGCAGCGCTGCCTCCAGCGTCTGCGGAATGCCCAGGCCGCGCGCGAAGAGGTTCATCGTGCCGGCGGGCAAGATGGCCAGAGCCTTCTTCTTGTTCATCAGGAGGGACGCCGCGGTGGAAATCGTGCCGTCGCCGCCGCCGGCAAGAACAACGTCGATGTCGCGTCTGGCGATGGCCTTTTCCAGCGCCGCGGCGATATCGCGACCGGCAACGATATCGATCTCAACCGAATGTCCAGCCGTCTTCGAGCGTCCGGCGAAGACTGATCGGAGAATGCGTCCATATCGATGGTGCGCAAGCGTGCCGCCGTCCTGGTTCAGCACCGCAGCAAACCGCATGCCCCACTCCTGCTTCCAATCAAGTCGAACCGAAACAACCCCTTAGCCGCAGGCTGAAACGAAGATGCAGCTGCAAAGGTTCCACCATAGGTTTAGGATGATTCGGCCACCCACGAACGCGTCGGCGGTTGGAACAACACCCCGGTCACGACGTTGTGAACCTGTCGACACTGCCGCTTCCGACCCGCCGCCCAGAGGCTGGGTCGACGAGCGTCATGACAAATCAGGCACGAGGAGAGACCATGATGATCCGCACCCTTTTTGCGACGACCGCGATCGCGACACTGCTCGCAACCGGCGCCTTTGCACAGAGCGACGCCCGACGCCGGCTCAGCCGGGCCGCCGGCCGCTGAAAGTCCGGCACCCGATTATGCGCGCCGATGGCGCACTCGATGACCAACATCATCGGCGAGTCCGTCTATAACGGTACCGGCGACGACGCCCAGAACATCGGCAAGGTCGACGATATCGTCTTCGATGCCGCCGGCAAGGCCAAGTCCGCGATCATCGGCGTCGGCGGGTTCCTTGGCGTCGGGCAAGAAGGACGTCGCGTTCGACTACGGCAAGCTCGAATGGGCCGAGAAGAACGGCGACCGCTGGCTGGTCGCCAAGACCACCAAGGATGAGCTGAACGCTCAGCCGGCTTTCGACCGCAAGCCTTATGATCCGGCGCCGGCGCCGGTCGGCCGACGCCACGCAGCCCGCCAACAACACGACCACGGCGCAGGCCCCGGCGGCCGCGCCGGCCGAACCCGTCAAGAAGGCGGAGGGAAATCTCGCCACCAACATCATGGGCGGTTCGGTCTATAATGGCACCGCGGACGACGCCCAGAAGATCGGCGACGTAAAGGACATCGTGCTTGCCAAGGACGGCAAGGCCGAATTGCTGGTGATCGGCGTCGGCGGCTTCCTCGGCATGGGCACGAAGAATGTCACCTACGATTTCGCCAAGGCGAAATGGGCCGAGAAGGACGGCAACCGCTGGCTGGTGGCCGAGACGACCAAGGAGGAGCTGCAGGCGCAGCCCGACTTCAACCGCAAGGCCTATGATCCGGCGCCCGGCTCGACGACAGCCGCGAACAATGCGCCGGCAGCGACCACGCCCGCCGTGGTATCGTCGGACACGACCTCCGACAAGGGGGCCAAGCCGGCAGAGCCCGCCAAGTCGACGGCCGAGACCAAGCCTGCGACGCCGCCGGCTCAGAGCACGGCTGAGAACAAGCCTGCCGACAACGGCACCGGCGCCACAAGACCAGACCAAGACCGCCTCGATCGACAAGTCGACGCTGACCGAGATGCCGATGGGCGACATCAGGGGCGACGATCTGAAGGGCACCACCGTCTATGGCGCCAATGACGCCAAGGTCGGCGAGATCGGCGACGTCGTGCTGACGCCGGACAACAAGCCGGATGCGGTGATCGTCGATGTCGGCGGCTTCCTCGGCATCGGCGCCAAGGAAGTGGCGCTCGGCATGGACAAGCTCAAATTCATGACCGACAAGGACGGCAAGAAGTACCTCTACACCAACTTCACCAAGGAGCAGCTCGCAGACGCAGACCGCCTATGACAAAGGCAGCTATGCCGAGAAGCGCGACCAGCAGCGGATGATCTGAAGTAAGCGAATAGGGCAGTAGGGCAGTAGAAGGCCGGCTGGCATACTGCCCTGATTTTTTATGCCGGTACGGCGCCTGGCGACGTACGCCGACCACGCCGTCCTCGGTCAGCTCGGCCAATGCCAGCGACTGATCGAGGTGAGAGGCGCGCCAGGCGAGCATTCTCTCGGCGAACTCCAGTCGAACCGGCAGATAAGCAAGGGTCGCTCGCCACGTCGTTCAGCTCTCGCCAGGGTCCTTCGACAGATCGAACAGAAGCGGCGGCAGACCTCCGCCGAAATGGACATATTTGAAGTCCGCCGTGCGGATGACGGCGAGGTTGCAGGCACTCGATGCGATACCGAAATGGCGCTCGGCCTCGCCCTTGGTGACCGAGCGGAAATCAAATTCCCAATGCGCGGCGTCGCGCCAGATCTCCGGCCCCTTGCCGTCGATCCAGGGCGCGAGCGAATGGCCGTCGAGATGGCGCTGCGGTCGCGGCGCCGATCGAGATCGAGCAAGGTCGGGAAGATATCGACCGCCTCGGTGAAACCGTCGACGGATGAACCCGCCGCGGCTCTCCGGCGCGGATCGCGGATGATCAGCGGGATGTGGATAGCTGGCGTCGAAGAAGCCGCCTTTGCCGAGCATGAAATGGTCGCCCATCATCTCGGCATGGTCGGAGGTCAGCACGATCACGGTGTCGTCCCAGGCGCCCACCGATTCGATCGCCCGCCGATGCGGCCAAGCTGCGCGTCGACCTCGGAGATCATGCCGTAATAGATCGCGCGGACGCGGCGGAAATTTTCCTCGCTCCAGTCCGGCACCTTGCCCTCGATGCCGGGAACGAATTTCGTCCGCTTCTGCCGTGTCGAGATCATAAGCGACATAGGGATGGCTTTCGCGCCTCGGCCTGCCAGCTTCCAGCGCGCCGGAAGGCGGGACCGTCAGCCGGATCGTACATGGTGTTGTAGGGCTCCGGCACGATGAAGGGCGGGTGCGGGCTGATGAAGGAGATATGCGCGAACCACGGCGCGCTTGTCTCCTGTTCGCCGAGCCAGCGGATAAACTCACCGGCCAGGAAAGCGGTCGGCGTCTGCGTCCTTCGAATAGACCGGCGGCGCGTTGCTCACGTCGCCTTCCGTCTGCCCGTCTGGCCGGACGGTGGATGCCGGGGCTGCCGGCGCTCGTGTCGATGCCCTGCGCGCGCGAGCCATGACAACCATTGCTTCTGATGCTCGGGCAGGGCTGCCGCACGGTGAATCCCGGCAGCACGTCCTCATAGCTGCGCAGGCGCGGATCCTCGGCCGCAAGCGGGCGCGGATCGAGCGAGATATCGGTGTAGCCGAACAAGGTGGGATCGTAGCCCGCCGCGCGCGCCGAAAGCGCGATGTTGCCATGGCGTGCATCGAGCGGCGTGCCGTTGCGGCAGACGCGATTGTTCATCTGGTAGAGCCCGGTATAGAGGCAGGCGCGGGCCGGCGAGCAGGGCGCCGCCCCGCCATAGTGACGCCGGAAAAGCACGCCTTCGGCCGCCAGCGCATCCACATTCGGCGTCCTTACCGTCGGGTGGCCGGCCGCGGACAGGCAATCGCCGCGCCACTGGTCGCAGGTGATGAGGAGAACGTTCGGGCGGCGCGTCGGGTGGTCCAAGATCGTCTCCTTGTCGAGGCGCCCAGATGGAACAGAAATCACAGGCGTTGCAAGCCGATGTCGGTGATAGATTGGTGAACATATTTTGAACAGTCGTTCACTTTTATGACACAGTCCATTCTGTGTTTGCCCGCTTTGCCGCCGGCCCGCCTATCCTCATATTGGCGTGGACAGCGGCGAGGGCCGCACAAGAACAAGGAAGGAGCGATATCATGCTCAATCAGATCCAGGGGCTGCACCACGTCACCTCGATGGCGAGCGATGCACGCCGCAACAATGAGTTCTTCACCAAGAAGCTCGGCCTGCGCCGGGTGAAGAAGACCGTCAATTTCGATGCGCCGGACGTCTACCATCTCTATTATGCCGACGAGGTCGGCACGCCGGGTTCGGTGATGACCTATTTCCCGTTCCCCGACATCGGCATGGGCCGGCATGGCGTGGGCGAAGTTGGCACGACGGTGTTCTCGGTGCCGGAAGGCACTCTGGCGTATTGGGAAAAGCGCTTCGCCGACGAGGGCGTGGGCAATGTCGCCCACACCGAAAGTTTCGGCGAGAAGCGGCTGACCTTCACCGGTCCCGACGGCGACAGTTTCGCTCTGGTCGAGGACAAGGCCGACAAGAGAGCGCCCTGGGTCAAGGGCGGGGTTCCCGGCGACGAGGCGATCCGCGGCTTCCACTCGGTCTCGCTGCGGCTGAAGGACGGCGGCGCCACCGAGGAGCTCTTGAAGTTCATGGGCTATGAGGAGGTCGACAAGTCCGGCAACGTCCGACCGGCTGGCGATCAAGAACGGCAATGGCGCCGATGTCGTCGACATCGAATTGCTGCCCGGCGCCGGCTTTGCCAATCTCGGCGCCGGCTCGGTGCACCACGTCGCCTTCGCTGTCGAGGATCGCGCCAAGCAGCTCGAAGTGCGCAAGGCGCTGATCGACACAGGCTATGGCGTGACGCCGGTCATCGATCGCGACTATTTCTGGGCGATCTATTTCCGCACGCCCGGGGGCGTCCTGTTCGAGGTGGCGACCAACGAACCGGGTTTCGACCGCGACGAGGACACCGCGCATCTCGGCGAGGCGCTGAAGCTGCCGACGCAGCACCAGCATCTCAGACCCTATCTCGAAGAACATCTGCAGAAGCTGGAAGGCTGAAGCCATGAGCAAGGACGCTTACATCCACAAGGTGCTGCCCGGTTCGCCGGGCAGCCCGCTGCTCTTCGTCTTCCATGGCACCGGCGCGGATGAGAACCAGCTGCTTGATTTCGGCCGCGAGCTCTGCCTTCGGCGACGATCGTATCGCCGCGCGGCGACGTGTCGCGAGCATGGCGCCGCCCGTTTCTTCCGCCGCACCGGCGAGGGCGTCTACGACATGGACGACCTGGCTCGCGCGACCGCGAAGATGACGGGCTTCGTCAAGGCGCATGTCGAGGCGGCGAAGCCTTCGGCGGTGCTCGGTCTCGGCTACTCCAACGGCGCCAACATCCTGGCTTCGGTGGTGTTTGCCGAGCCTGGCCTGTTCGATGCCGCGGCGCTGATGCATCCGCTGATCCCGTTCGAGCCGAGGTCCAGGGCAGCCTTGCCGGCCGCGCATATACTGATCACGGCCGGTAGGCGCGACCCGATCTGTCCGCCCAATTTGACCTCGCGGCTCGAGGCCTATTTGCACGCCGACGGCGCCGATGTCACTGTGGAATGGCACGACGGCGGGCATGAGGTTCGGCCGAATGAAATCGAAGCGGCGCGGCGGCTGTTCGCGTCTCTGAATGCCCGCCGAAGGAGGCAAGAGAATGGCTGACCAACTGCCCGAGATCGAACTGGAAGACCGCGGCTCCAAGGGACGCTACGTGCTGCGCGGACCCGGCGGCGCCGAGGCCGAGATGACCTTCACCAAGATCGGCGAGCACCAGCTCATCATCGACCACACCGAGGTGCCGGACGTCTTTCGCGGCCAGGGCGCCGGGCTTCGGCTCGTCACCCGCGCGGTCGAGGATGCACGCGCGGCCGGCAAGAAGATCATCCCGCTCTGCCCCTTCGCCAACGCCCAGTTCCGGCGTCATCCGGAATGGGCGGATGTTCTGAAGCAGTAGCCCCGTCTTCCCCTTCTCCCACAAGGGGAGAAGGAGAAGGTCAGCTCTGGCTATTTGCACGGCCCGGTCATCTTGCCTAAGTTGACGGTTCGCTCGGGACGAAACCTGTCGTCCCGCCCGTCACCGATTTGAATGGCTCCCCTGATGACCGATACCGACCTGATCCCCGTTTTCGACGGCCATAACGACACGCTGCTTCAACTCTACCAGTCGAAGGAAGCCGATGTCGAAAAGCTGTTCATCGAGGGGACGCCGGGCGGCCATATCGACCTGCCGCGCGCCAGGAAGGGCGGCTTTGCCGGCGGCATGTTCGCGATCTTTCCGCCGCCGGTCGAGAAGTCGAAGCGCAGCGCCGTGCCGCCGGCGCCGAGCGACAACGAGCCGCTGCCGCCGGAACTGCCGCAGGCCGAGGCGATCACCTCGACCATCGGCATGGCTTCGATCCTGTTCAGGCTGGAGCGCGCCGGGCGCGCTCACCGTCTGCCGCAGCGCCGGCGATGTGCGTGACGCCGATGGCCAAGGGCTCGATCGCGGCCGTGTTCCATATCGAGGGCGTCGAGGCGATCGATCCCGGGCTTGCCATGCTCGACGTGCTTCATGCCGCCGGGCTGCGTTCGCTGGGCATCGTCTGGAGCCGGCCCAACGCCTTCGGCAATGGCGTGCCGTTCCGCTTCCCCTCCTCGCCCGACACCGGGCCTGGCCTCACCGATGCCGGCAAGGCGCTGGTCAAGGCCTGCAATCAGCTGCAGATCATGATCGACCTGTCGCATCTCAACGAGAAGGGTTTTCGCGACGTCGCGGAGCTTGAGCGACGCGCCGCTGGTCGCCACCCATTCCAACGTGCATGCGATCTGCGGCCATTCGCGCAACCTTACCGACTGGCAGCTCGGCGCGATCCGCGAGTTCGGCGGCATGGTGGGCCTGAACTTCGCCACCGGCTTCCTGCGCGAGGACGGCCGCATGAACGCCGACACCAGCATCGACATCATGGTGCGCCACATCGAATTCGCTGCTGCAGGCGCTGGGCGAGGACGGCGTCGGGCTCGGCTCGGATTTCGACGGCGCCATGATCCCGGCCCCTATCGGCGACGTCGCCGGCCTGCCCAAGCTCATCGACGCGCTCGCCGCGCGCGGTTTCGGGCGGGCGCTGATCGAGAAGATCGCTTATCGGAACTGGTTGAGCGTGCTGGAACGGACGATCGGTTAAGCCAGCCGTGTGAAGGGGCAATCGTGGACGCTTCGGAGATTGGGCCGGACGCTCCCCTACGTCGTCACAGGCGAAGCAGGAGCGAAGCTCCGTCGCGAAGGCCGCGGCGCTTCCAAGTCACGGAATGGATTCTAGGGTCTGTGCCACGTCGCTTCGCTCCTTGCTCCGCCCTAGAATGACGATGGCGCGGCCTGCCACCCCGCCGGCCTAAGCCCCCATGCGCTTCAGCCAGTCCTTGCCGATGCCGCGGTCGCGGATGATCGGCAAGGGATTTTCGGCGTCGAGCCGGGCGCAGATGCGATAGACCTCGAGCGTCTCGGCATTCATCTCGCCGCGCTTGAAGAAGAACATCGCCGCCGCGTAGCGGGTGCGGCCGGACCACATCTCGCCGAGCGGGGTGTTGACCAGCTGCCACTGTTCGGCGGCTTCCGTTTCCGGGTCTCGGTCGCTTGCCATCGTCAGAAGTCCGCCGGCGGGTTGGCGGTGCGGCGGTCGAGCTTGATGAAGGGCCGCGGCACCACTTTCGCCCGTCTTCATCAGCTTCTGGTACTGCAGCTCGCGCATGGCGTAGATCTCGACCCAGAGGTCGTCGACGATCGTATCGCCATAGGGCCGCTGTAAGCGAGGCGAGCGCGATGTTGCGCTTGGCCATGGGCGACCACATCGCCGCGCTCACCAATCCGACCTCCTGGCTCTTCCTGTAGTAGACGATGGCGTGCTCGGCCGGGATGTTGCCTTCGATCTCCAGTCCGACCAGCACGTGACGCAGCTTCTTCTTCGGCGCGCGCCTCGAGGATGGCGCGGCGGCCGTTGAAGTGTCCCTTGTCCGGAGTCGATCATGAAGCCGAGGCCGATCTCGTCGGGCATGTGCAGGCGGTCGGTGCGGATGGCGTGCTCGGACGTGGTGAAATCGGCATTGGCGACGATCAGTCCTGCTTCCAGCCGAGCACGATTCAATGCCGTGTAACCAATGGCGCGGATGCCGCGCAGCTCGCCCGCCGCCATCAGCCGGTCCCACAGGCTCAGCGCCTTGTCGGCGCGGCACGAACAGTTCGTAGCCGAGATCGCCGGTGAAGCCGGTGCGCGAGATGGTCGACGGTCAGCGCCGTCATGCGCGAATTCGGCGAGGTCGAAGACCTTCAGCCGCTCGACGCCGGCAAAGCCCGCGTCGCGCAGGATGGCGAAGGAGGTCGGGCCTTGCAGCGCCAGCCCGGCGACCGCCTCGGTCTCTTCCTCGACGCTCACTTCGTAGCCGATCGCGCTGTCGCAGCAGCCAGGGCAGATGCCGCTCCTGCGAGCACAGCCGGAAGCGTGTCGGCGACAGCCGGAACAACGTGCCGTCGTCGAGCACGAAGCCCTCGTCGTCGCACCATGCGGTGTAATGGACGCGGCCGGGCCTGAGCCTGGTCACGTCGCGCAGCGTGACGCGGTCGAGATAGGCTTCGGCATCCGGACCCTCGATCCGGTATTTGGTCATCGGCGAGATGTCGAAGAGCGCCGCCTGGCTGCGGATGGCGAAATATTCGAGCTCCTCGTCCCACAGCGAATGCGGCGCGCGGTAGCCGGCCCAGTCTGTACCAGTCCTGCTTCAGCGCCCAGCGCGTCGATGCGCGGCTGGAACGGCGTGCCGAGCCGCAGCGTGCGGAAGTGCGATTGCGCGAGGGTGCGGGCGTGACGTTGACTGTGACATGACGATTCATGACGGCGTTCCTTCGCGCCCCCCTCTGTCCTGCCGGACATCTCCCCCACTAGGGGGGAGATTGGCCGTCATCGCTGACTTTCGCCAATCTCCAACGTTGCAAGAGAGCGCCGACAGAGCCGAACTGCTGATCTCCCCCCTAGTGGGGGAGATGCCCGGCAGGGCAGAGGGGGGCGCCGTGGAGCGCTGGCGTTCGGTGATTTGCGAAAACATCTCTATGCCCTCATCGCGATGATGCGGCGCGCGGCGTTGAGGCCGGGGGCGCCGGAGATGCCGCCGCCCGGATGCGAGCCGGCGCCGGCGAGGAACAGTCCCTCGAGCGGCGTGTCGTAGCCCGACCAGCCGGAGACCGGCCGCGACATCAGCATCTGGTCGGCCTGCAATTCGCCATGGTGCCAATGGCCGCCGGGCATGCGGTAGCGCGCCTCGATGTCGGCCGGCGTCAGCAACTCGGCATGGCGGACCGTCGCGCCGATGCCGGGCGCATAGGTTTCGAGCTACGCCATGATCGCCTCGAGGAATTGCGGCTTGCCGGCGGTCCAGCCCTCGTTTCAGCGCATAGGGCGCGTATTGCACCACGGCCGAAAGCACGCAGGCGCCGGACGGGCGCGAGCGAGGGATCGGCCAGGCTGGGCAGCGTGATCTCCATCACCGGCTCGGGCGAGAACTCGCCATATTTCGACGGGTTGAAGGCGCGCTCGACATGGTCGGGCGAGGGCGCGATGACGAGGCGGCCCTTGTGGCCGGCGGCATCGACGCCTGAGAATTGCGGCGGCCGGTCGAGCGCCAGATGGAGCTTCGCCGCATCGCCCTTCATGCGGATGTTCTTCACCTTGCGCACGAAGCCGGTGTCGACCTCGCGCGGGCCGACGAGGTCGAGGATCGTGGTCGCCGGATTGATGGCGGAGACGACCGTCCTGGCGCGCAGCGTCTCGCCGCTCTGCGTGACGACGCCGACGGCGCGGCCCTTCTCGACGACGACCTTGGCGACCGGCGAAGCCGGGCGGATCGAAACGCCCGCCTTTTCCGCCGCGGCGCGGATGGCGGCGACGACGGCGCCCATGCCGCCCTTCGGGGCTGGACCTGCGCGCCGGCAAGGCCGCCGATCTCGCCGGCGAGCCGATAGTAGAGGCCGAGCAGCGAGGTCGGCGAGCGCGGGCCGAGATGCGAGCCGAGCGTCGCGTCGAAGGCGAGCAGGCCCTTCAGCCGGTCGTCGCGAAAGCTGCTCGTCGAGCAGGTCATAGACATTCATCAGAAGCACGCGCAGGAAGTCGCGCATGTCTTCCTTGCCGAGCCGCTTCAGCGCCAGCGCTGTCTGTCCGAGCCCGGTCATCTCGGCCAGCGACATGCCGCCGAGGTCGCGGCGGCCGGCGCGACAGGAAGGGTTTCAGGATGCCGGCATAGCGCAGCAGCTGCGCGCGCAATTCCTTCCAGGCGGATTGCTCCGAAGGGCTGGCGCCGGTCAGCACCTCGCCATAGGCGCCATGCAGCGTACCAGCGGGCCGTCCTTCGACAGCGCCACCGACGGCACGAAATCGCCGCGCTCGACGCGTCAGCCCGTGGCGCTCCAGCTCCAGCGTCTTCACCACATCGGGGTGCAGGCGGTTGAGCAGATGCGCGACCGCGGAGACGCGAAAGCCCGGCGCGAATTCCTCGGTGCGCGCGGCGCCGCCGACCTCGTTGCCGGCTTCGAGCAACAGCACCTTGCGTCCCGACTTCGACAGCGTCGCGGCGGCGACGAGGCCATTATGGCCGCCGCCGATGACGATGGCGTCCCAGTTCAAATCAGATGACGTCATGGGCGGGGCTCATATGCTGGGTCGGCTTGGCGAGATCGCGCAGGATCTCGGCGGCGGCATTGCGTCCGGGCGCGCCCATGACGCCGCCGCCCGGATGGGTGGAGGAGCCGCACATATAGAGCCCGCCGACCGGTGAGCGGTATTGCGCGTAACCCGGCACCGGGCGGTTGAAGAGCAACTGGTCGAAGGTTAGTTCGCCCTGGAAGATGTTGCCTTCGGTGAGGCCGACCTCGGCCTCGATCTCGCGCGGCGTGCGCACCTCCATATGGACGATGCGGTCACGGAAGCCGGGCGAATATTGCGCGATCTGGGAGATCACGCTTTCGGCGAAGCCGTCGCGGTCGGCATCGGTCCAGTCGCGGCCATCTATCTTGGGCGGCGCGATACTGCACGAAGCAGCTCATGAAGTGTTTTCCCGGCGGCGCCATGGTCGGGTCGAGCGTGGTCGGGATCATCATGTCGAGGAAGGGATCGGCCGACCAGCGCCCGGCCTTCCAGTCGTCATAGGCGCGCTCCATGCGCTCGATGGAATCGGTGAAATGCATGTCGGCGCGATAGACCGGCGAATCCTTGGGCAGAGCCGGGAATTCGGGCAGCGAATCCAGCGCGATGTTGACCTTGCCGGACGAGCCGCGGATTTTGAAATTCCTGACGCGGCGCAGGAAGATGTCGGGCAGTTCCTTCTCCTCGACCAGCTTCAGGAACGTGCGCTTGACGTCGGCATTGGAGATGACGAGCTTGCCATAGATCTCCTCGCCGCCGGCGAGCACGACACCCTTGGCCTTGCCGTTCCTGATCAGCACATGGTCGACCTCGGCGCCGGTGCGGATGGTTCCGCCGGAAGCCTTGAAGGAGGCGGCCAGCGCCTTGGTGACGGCGCCCATGCCGCCGCGCGCATAGCCCCAGGCTCCGACCGAGCCGTCGACCTCGCCCATGTAATGGTGCAGCAGCACATAGGCCGTGCCGGGTGACATCGGTCCAAGCGCCGTGCCGATGATGCCGGACAGCGCGAAGTTCGCCTTGATGACGTCGGTCTCGAAATATTCGTCGAGGAAATCCGAAATCGACATCGTCCAGAAGCGCAAGGTCAGCGCCATCTCTTCGGCCGAAAGCCCGGCGAACTTCTTGCCGAGATAGAGCAATTCGCCGAGGTCGCGCGGCCTGAAGCTGGTCGGGTCGGGCGCGGTGCGCATCAAGAGCGGCTGGATGAAGCGGCACTGTCTCGTGACGTCGCGCGAATAGCGGTCATAGGCCTCGGCATCACGCTGCGAGAAGCGGGCGAACTCGCGGCGATGCGCGTCGTGGTCGCGGTAGTTGGCAAGGTAGTCGCCGTCGCGGGTGAACACGGCGCCGCCTTCGTAGGAGATCACCTGCAGGCCGAAGCGCGGCAGCTCCAGGTCGCGCATGATCTCGGGCCGGAACAGCGAGCAGACATAGGAGCAGTTCGAATAGAGGAAGCCCGGCGTCAACTCGCGGCTGGTGGCCGCGCCCCCGACCCAGTCGTTCTTCTCGACCACCAGCACGTCCAGCCCGGCGCGCTGCAGATAGCAGGCGTTGACCAGCCCGTTGTGACCGCCGCCAATGACGATCGCGTCCCATGCTTTCATGCGCCCGACCTCCACGTGGGTCCATCTTACTTTTCCTGAATTGCGCGGTCGGCTTCCTGATCGCGGGAAATTTGGCATGAGATCACATGATTTTTGTCCAGAGATTTTGAATGAATGTTCAACAAATATGTTGTGTTTTCGCGTTGAATGCGCTAGGCTTTGCGGTATTTTGGAATGGATCCGCACGGCACCGGGGAGCGAGATCCGATGATCGAAATCGCGATGCCGAACCGGAATATGACGACACCGCCATCCGCTTCCTCGAAGCGCTGTGGGGCGAGGGTTATCTCTCGCCCGGCGGTCCCGACGAAGTCGATCGCGTGGTCGAAGGCCTCCACTCGGCAAGACGATCCTCGACATAGGCTGCGGCTCCGGAGGGATCACGCTGCATCTGGTCGTGCGCCAGGGCGGCCGTCCATCGGCTTCGATGTCGAGAAGCCGGTGATGGACGGCCAGGCGAGGGCGGACCACAAGGCTGGGGCCGCGCCAGCTTCGTCCAGGCGCCGCCCGGGCGGCTGCCTTACCGATGCTTCCTTCGACGTCGTCTTTTCCAAGGACGCGCTGCTGCAGGCCGACAAGGACGCCCTGTTCGCCGAAATCTTCCGAGTGCTGAAGCCGGGCGGAGTCTTCGCTGCGTCGAACTGGATGATCGGGCATGACGGCGAGCCGTCGCCTCGACGAAGGCCTATGTCGCGGCCGAGGAACTCTCCTTCGCCATGGCTTCGCCGGCGCGCTATGCGGAAGCGATGCGCCGCGCCGGCTTCACCGAGATCACGGTGCGCGATCGCAATCCATGGTACCGCGAGGTCGCGCGGGAGGAAGTCCGCCCGCCTCAAGGGACCGCTTTACGCGCAGGCCGCGGCGGCGGTCGGTGCGGCCTATGTCGACAAGAACATCAAGACCTGGGAGGCGATGCAGAAGGTGCTTGACAGTGGCGAGCACCGCCCCACTCATCTGCGCGGTTGGAAGCCGGTTGGATAGCCGGCGATGCTGGAGACCGTCACACCCATGAAGACTGAAGAGGCGAGCGAGCGCTCTCCCCGAAACGGCGCGGAAGAGCGACGCCGAAAAGCGCGGCCGCAAGGCCTCGAAGAGGTCAGGCAGCTGCAGCTGATCGAGGCGACGATCGATTTATTGGCCAAGCGCGGCTATGCCGAAACGACCATGGCGGACGTGGCCGATGGCGCGGGCCTGTCGCGCGGCATCGTCAACTTCCATTTCGAGAGCAAGGAAAAGCTGCTGATCGCCACGCTGCAGCACATGTATGACGAGTATTCGGCGCATTGGCGTACCGCCTTGCAGAAGGCGGGCGAGGACCCGGCGCGGCAGCTGCAGCAACTCGTTTGGGCTGATTTCGACCGCTCGATCTGCAACAAGCGCAAGCTTGCGGCATGGCTCGCTTTCTGGGGCGAGGCCAAGTCGCGGCCGACCTACCAGGCGCTGAGTAGTTCGCGCGACGCCTATTACCAGCAGGTCTTCATAGACCTCTGCGCGACGCTCAAACGGAGCGGCGGCTACGCCTATGACCCACAGGTCATCGCCCTGGCGCTCAGCGCCATGCTCGAAGGCCTGTGGCTGCGGCTGATGATGGGAACGGAGGACACGACCCGCGAGACAGCCCTGCAGGCGGCCAATGCATTCTTGGCCGCCGCCTTCCCGAAACACTATGGCTAGCAAGAGATGGGGCTAGCAAAAGCCGGGGTTAGCAACAGCCGGGGTAAGCAACAGCCGGCCAAACAAGACCGGCAAAACCAAAAGAGGATGGAACAGCATGAAGAAATTTAGCCGACGCCTGACTTTGACTTTGGCGCTGGGCGGCGCGCTCGCCGCTTCGGCGGCGGCGTTCGCCGTCGCTGCCGACAAGGACCTGATCGTGTTCGACTGGTCCGGCTACGAGGATCCGAGCTTCCACGGCAAATATGTCGAGAAGAACGGTGACTTGCCGACCTTCGCCTTCTTCGGCGACGAGGACGAGGCGTTCGAAAAGATCCGCTCCGGCTTCAAGTCCGATCTCGGCCATCCCTGCTCGCAGAGCGTGGTGAAGTGGCGCGAGGCGGGTCTGCTGCAGCCACTCGACACCTCGAAGATCACCGGCTGGAAGGATCTCAACCCCGGCATCATGGCGATGAAGGATCTCGCCACGACGTCCAGGTGCTGTTCGGATTCTATCGTGTTTCCCTATTAACCTT
>JASGJV010000019.1:0-27729 GCA_049840695.1 Nitrospira sp. | reverse complement strand
GTATGTATGACCTGCTCGACTTCGTCGTATTGCTAAGGTCATAGGGAAACACGATAGAATCCGAACAGCACCTCCTGGTCGTGATACATGGTCAGCACGGCGTCGAAATCGCCCCGCTGGGCGCGCAGGAACACCGTGTCGGCCGGGAACGGGCCATCGCAGACGATGCCCTGCGCCTTCGCCGCCTCCACCGCCGGGCCGATCACGTCGATCTCCTCGCGGCCGAAATTGCCGCCGTCGCCCGCATGCGGGTTCAGCCCCGCCACCGCGATGCGCGGGCTTGGCGATGCCGGAGGCGCGCAGCGCGTCCGCGGTCAGGCCGAGATTGTCGACGATCTCCTTCCGCGTCAGCAGCGCGGCCACGTCCTTGAGCGGCACGTGCGAGGTAACGCGGGCGTTCCACAGGCCCTCGAGGATGTTGAACTCCTTGGCCACGCCATCGAAGCCCAGCACCTCGGCCGTGTAGCCGATCTCATCGTCATAGGATGGATGGGCGAGGCGCATCGCCGCCTTGTTGAAGGGCGTGAACGCCACCGCGTCGGCGCGGCCCGCCTTGCCCAGCAGCAGGGCGGTGCGGAAATTCTCCAGCGCGAACCGGCCCGATGCGACGCCGACCTTGCCGAACGGCGCGGCGGCGGGATCAAGATGGCCCAGATTGACGAAGACCGCGCCGCTCTCGGCGTCCGGGATCGGCGCATCAGCCGCGATCACCGGCACGGAGACCGGCACGCCGGCCGCCGTCGCGCCACGTTCCAGCACGCGGATATCACCCAGCACGATGAACCGGGCCGCCCCCATCACCTCGGGATCCAGCAGCATGCGCGCCATCAGCTCGGAGCCGACACCGGCCGCATCGCCCATGGCAAAGGCAACGATCGGGCGGACCTGGTCTGCCGGCATCAGACGTCTCCGTTTGATCTGGTTGCCTGGGCTATATCTCGGCCTCACGCACAATGCAACATTCTGCGTGCTGCATGCAGAATTGCGCCGGTCAATTCGAATCGGCTAGGCTGCCGTCAAATGGACACGCTTCCGGAGATCGAGGGCGCTGTCGTCCCCATCGCGCGGCGAACGCTGCACGATCAGAGTCGCCGCCCGTGTGCGCGACATGATCATCGAAGGGCAGCTTGCCCGGCCATCGGGTGAACGAGGTCGCGCTGGGCCATATGCTCGGCGTCTCGCGCACGCCTCTGCGGGAGGCGATCAAGACGCTCGCCAGCGAAGGGCTGATGGAGATCGTGCCAGCCCGCGGCGCGGTCGTCCGGACGCTGACGCTGAAGGATCTCGCCGACAGCCTCGCGGTGCTGAAATCGCTGGAACAGCTCGCCGCCCGCACCGTCTGCGCTTCGGCCCCCGATACCGCGCTGGCCGAACTCGCGGCGATCCACGGCGCGATGATGGAGCGCTACGCCGCGCGCGACCGGCTCGCCTATTTCAAGCTGAACCAGGAATTCCATTCCGCGCTGGCGCGCCTGTCGGGCAACGCCGTGCTGGCCACCCTGCACACGCAGCTTCAGTCGCGCATGCGGCGCATCCGGTTCATCGGTCACGAGGGGCCGGAGAAATGGGCCTGCGCGGTGTCCGAGCATGAGGAGATGGCCGCCGCCGTCGCCCGCCGTGACGGCGAGGCGCTGGCGGAGGTGGTCGGCCGCCACCTCGACGAGGCGCTCGCCCGCGTGCGCGACCAGCTGTAGCGGGGCGCCCGCCCGCCGGCCCGAGGTGCGGTAGCTTCGCCTGCGGGCTGGCCGCTGGTCAGCGCCTCGCCGGCCCGCAGAAATCCACGACGGCGTCGTGCAGGATGTCGGTCAGCGTTGCGACGCTGTCTTCCTCCGCCCACTCGATCGCGGAATGCACGCCGGCGCCATCCGCGCCGATCTGCACCACCGGTATGCCTGCATCGGAAATGAAGGCGCAGTCGGTCCAGCCGGGACCGCCACGCCATTCCGGGCAGCCGGCCCAGCCGAGCGGTCGCCGCCCGGCGCACCGCCTGCACGATCAGCACATCCTGGCCACCTCGAAGGCCCGACACCGGTGCCGTGCGCGATGCCGACGATGCTCCGCCGGCCCGCATGCGCCTCGAAGCCACGGGCCGTGAGCCAGGCCTGGCGGAAATCGCCGATCGCGGCCTCGCCGTTCACTCCGCGGCACGAGGCCCGGGTTCACGGACGCGATCGCGACCAGCCGGAAGAGCAGCGCGATCGGATCGTCCGCTGTCTCAGGCGTCCCCGCGGGTCCTCTCGGTGATGATGAGCAGCACACCGGCTATCCGGGCCGAGATCAAGCTGGCGGGCAAGCACCGGGTCCGCCATGCCATGGCATAGCCCGGCAAGCCCGGCGGCGCCCGAAGGCGTCGTCGCCGGTCCGCCATGGGCAGCGAGGAACGCCGGCGCCTCCTCCACCACCGTTTCCGGCACCGCGACGGCCACGGCGCCGTGGCGCAGCAGCACCCCCAGCGCGGGCGCCGAGGCTTCGCCGCAGCTCAGCATCTCGGCGAGAGGTTTCGAGCGCACCGGGCACCAGTACCAGCCGCTTCGCCGCGAGCGCGGCGGAGACGCCGCAGGCGGCCGAGGCGGGCTCGGTGACGACGATGCGCGCCGGGGCGGCCAGGGCGGCGTGCAGCCCGTCGGCCATCGCCGCAGCCAGCCCGCCGACGCCGGCCTGCACGAACAGATGGGTGCGCACCACGACCTCGCCAAGCTGCACGCGGATCTCGGCGGCCATGACGCCGTAGCCGGCCATCACGTCGCCCACCACCGGGTCGTTCGGGTCCTCGGTGGTGTCGGCGGAACCAGCACGCCTTCCTTGCCGCGGGCCGCCTCGGCGGCACGACGGACGGCGTCCTCATAGGTGCCGGGAACGCGGATCGCCTCGGCCCCGGCGACGGCGATGCGCGCCACCCGCGCGTCCGGGACGATGGCGGGAAGATAGACCCGGGCCCTGGCGCCGGCCAGCCGGGCGGCGGTGGCGACGGCCAGGCCGTGGTTGCCGTCGCTGGCGCAGACCAGGGCCGGCAGTGTCGCGCCGGCGCGCCGCGCGGGATCGAGCGAGATCCTCGATGGCGAGCCCCGAGGCGCGGGCCAGGGCGCGCAGCCCGGCATACACGCCGCCGAGTGCCTTGAAGGAGCCGAGCATGCGGCGGCCTTCGTCCTTCGCCAGCACCTCCGCGACACCGAGCCGGGCCGCAAGCGGCGGACAGGTTGAGCAGCGGCGTCGGCTCCACGCCGATGCAGTGGCGCACGACGACGGCCGGAGTGTCGAGCTTGGCCGAGGGCAACGGGGTGTTCATGGGGGATGAGTGTGACGCGGGCCTTCTGGCGGGTGGCGCCGAAGACGGGTGATGGAATGCCAGCTTCCGGCGTAGAGTGGCGCTGACATGCCGGAAACCGTCATCGACCCCCTGGACCTCGCCCTGCTGGACCTCGTCCAGCGCGACAACCAGCGCCCGGCGCGCCGAGCTGGCCGAGCGCGCGGGCGGCTTGCTGTCGAAAGCGCCGCGCTGCGCCGCCTGCGCCGCCTGCGGCGCCAGGGCGTGATCGCCGCCGACGTGTCCATGGTCAATCCGGGCGGCGCTGGGCCTGCCGCTGACGGTGGTCGCGCTCGTCTCGCTGGAGCGCGAGGGGGTGGCGGCGCTCGACGCGTTCGCCCGCCGCGTCAGGGCCTGCCCGGAGGTCCGCCACTGCTGGTACGTGACCGGCGAGGCGGACTGGGTGCTGGTGCTGCGCCTCGCCTCGATGGAAGCCTATGAGGCGCTGACGCGGGACCTGTTCCTCGGCGACCCGAACGTCCGCGCCTTCCGGACGCTGGTCGCCATGCGGCAGATCGTCGGCGAGGCCGATGCCCGGCCTCTTCGCGCGCCCGAAGGACCGCCCCTACCGCATCCACCGCAGCGGCACGGTCACCAGCTCCGGGCACCGCCACCAGCACGAACAGCACGACGAGCTGCGCGATGAGGAACGGCGTGACGCCGACCGTGACCTGGCCCAGCGGCACGCGGGACACGCGCGGAGACGACGTTCAGCACCGTGCCGACCGGCGGCGTGATCAGGCCGATCGCGTTGTTCATGATGAACAGCACGCCGAAATAGACCGGATCGATCCCCGCCTGCTTGACCATCGGCATCAGCACCGGCGTCAGGATCAGGATGGTCGGGATCAAGTCGAGCGCGGTGCCGACGATCACCACCAGCAGCATCATCGCGAACATCAGCGGATCTGGTTGCCGATGAACGGCTCGAGCAGCGCGCCGACCTCCGCCGGCAGGTCCGCGATGGTGATCATCTAGGCCGTGACGCGATCGCCGCCGCGACAAGGAACATGACCACGGCCGTAGTCCCGCACCGCCGAGAGCAGCACGCCGTAGAGCCTTCGCGAGCTTCAGCTCGCGGTAGCCGAACATGCCGACGAACAGCGCATAGACGGCGGCCACCACGCCCGCCTCGGTGGGCGTGAAGACGCCGAACTTGAGGCCGAACACGATCACCACGGGCAGGCTCAGCGCGCAGCAGCGCCGTCGCGCCAGCGCGTGCAGTCGTTCGCGCCGAGCTCTGCGCGCGGCAGAGGCACGGCATTTCTCCTGCGCGCGACTCGAACCACCAGGTGACGGCGAGCGCCGATGCCCATCATGAGACCCGGCGCGATGCCCGCGAGGAAGAGCTTGGTGATCGAGACGTTGGCGGCCACGCCGAAGACGATGAAGCCGATCGAGGGCGGGATGACCGGCGCGATGATGCCGCCCGCGGCGATCAGCCCGGCCGCGCGCGCGCAGGTCGTAGCCCGCGCCTGACGCATCATCGGGATCAGCACCGCGGCGAGCGCCGCGGTGTCGGCCACCGCGCGAGCCCGACAGGCTCGCCAGCAGGATCACGCGGCGATGATCGCCACGTAGCCCAGTCCGCCGCGCACGTGCCCCACCAGGGCGAGGGCGAAATCGACGATGCGGCGCGACAGTCCGCCGCGTTCATCGACTCGCCGGCCAGCAGGAAGAACGGGATCGCGAGCAGCGCGAAAGCTGTCGGCCCCGCGTGATCAGGTTCTGCAGGCGACGATCTGCGGGTCGACCATGTCGTGCGCCAGCAGCATCAGGCCACGCCGCAGATCAGCAGCGCGAAGGCGATCGGCATGCCGATCGCCATCGCGCCGAGCAGCACACCGAGAAGCAGGACGGTCATGCGCCGGGTTCCGCGATATCGTGCGACCATTCCGGGATGGGATGCCCGGCCAGCATGGCGAGCAGGTCGGCCAGGATCAGCGCCCCGAGCCCGAGCCGCGCTGACCACGGCGGCGGCGTAGGCGATGCCGAGCGGCACGCCGGAGACCGGCGCGGCATTGGACATGTTCATCGCCGTCTGTTCCCAGGCGCCGATCAGGAAGAGGACGCAGCAGACCAGCATCAGCGCGTCCGAGACGATGCGGCAGACCCGCTGGCCCGCCTTCGGCAGGGCCCGGACCACGAGGTCGAAGCCCAGATGCCCGTCCTGCCGCATCACCGCGACGGCGCCGAGGAAGGTCAGCCACACGAACAGGATGCGCGACAGCTCCTCGCTGACCGTGATCCCGGAGTTGAACGCGTAGCGCAGCACGACATTGCCGAAGACCATGACCAGCATGGCGAGCAACGCCAGCGCCAGCACGCCCTCGGCAATGTTCAGCGCGCGGTCCACCGCACGCGGGATCACGCGGGCAGGGCCCCTTCGATGGCGAAGGCGCGCGCCGGTGCACCATCCGCATCCGGGATCTTGATCGGCGCCGCGCAGAGCAGCACGCGCTTTTCCTTCAGCGCGGCGGTGTTCACCAGATACTCGATCAGCGTCACGCCGGAGCGCAGCAGCGTGTCGTGCGTGACATGCTGGTCGAACGGCACCTCGATTTTGTCGAGCAGCAGGCGGATCGGGTAGTCCTGCGGGAAGTCGAACGCAACCGCGCTCGGCTTCCGCGTCATCAGCCATTCCGCCGCGGCGCGCGACAGGTAGGGCGCCTCGCGCCAGAACGGCGCGGTGGTGGGATCGCGGTGGCGATCCCAGCCGGAGGACAGCGGCGGATCTTCGCCCTCCGCCCCGCCCGGGTCGGCGGCGGCGAGCCGCTCCGCGCCGATCTCCTCGTTCGGTTTCGCATCGCGCAGGTCGAACACGCGGCATGGCCCGACGACGCGGTCCAGCGGCGTGGACTCGATCGTCGGCGCATCGGCGAGGATGTGCGCCTGCGCGTCCACATGGGTGAAGCCGTGGCAGGCCGCCTCGATGCGGGAGACGCGGAACTGGTCACCGGCGGCGATGTTGCCGGTGACCGAGAGCTTCGTGCCCCAGCGGAAATGGGGCGCGATCGGCATGGACAGGTCGACGATGCGCATCGGCACGCCTCAGCTGGCGGCGATCGCGTCGGGCAGCTCCGCGCCGAACTTCGAGACGAAGTCCTGTCGCGTCTCCGCCACGACGAGCTTGGCCATCGCGTCGCGATCGGGAGACTCGACCACCGCCATGCCGCGGCGCTTCAGCTCGGCGACCGAGGAGCCCTCGGCGTCCTCGTTCATCTGGCGCTGCTGCGGCGTCACCTCGGCGGCGGTCGCGACCACGATCTCGCGCAGCTTCGGATCAAGCGCGTCGTGCCGCTGCTTGGACATCGCCAGGATGCCGGCCGTGTAGGCGTGGCGCGTCAGGCTGAGATGCTTCTGCACCTCATAGAAGCGCGCGTTCAGGATCAGGGTGGTCGGGTTCTCCTGCCCGTCCACCGCACGGGTCTCCATGGCGGTGAACAGCTCGGTGAACGGCATCGGCACCGGATTCGCGCCGAGGAGCTGGAACGCCTTGATATGCGCCGGGTTGGGCGTGGTGCGCGATCTTCAGCCCGCTCATCTCCGCCGGCCCGTTCACCGCGTGGCGCGAATTGGTCAGGTTACGGAAGCCGATGTCCCAGAAGCCGAGCACGACGAGATTCGACGCCTCGAGATCCTTCTTGAGCGCGTTGCCGATCGCGCCGTCCAGCACCTTGGCGACATGCGCGCGGTCGCGGAACAGGAAGGGCAGGTCGAGCGCGTTCAGCTTCGGCGCGAGGCCGGTGAAGAACGGGTTGCCGGTCAGCCCGATATCCAGCGTGCCGCCCCGGGTCATGCTGATCATCGTGGGATCGGAGCCGAGCGTGCCGTTGCCGATCACCTGCACGGTCAGCGCGCCGTTGCTGCGCTCGCGCACCAGCCGGGCGAAGAGCTGGGCGGCCTTGTGCCAGGAGAATCGCTTTCGGGATGGGGGTGGGCGAAACGCATCCGCACCGTCTGGGCGCGGGCCGCGCCGCCGATCCAGGGGGCGGCGAGGATTCCGGCCAGCAGCGGCCGACGGCGTGTCAGAACCATATGGACTTCCCCCTCGTTTCGCCCTTTGATGGGCATGTTGCGCACTGCATGCAGAATGCTGGCGCGGCTAACCTAAACCGAGAGGGAGGATCTGCGCAACATGCAGTTTCAGACGCTGTTCCGCGCCGCCGTGGACAAGCCCGTGCGCGCCGCGCTGCTCGGCGCGGGCGAATTCGGCCTGTCGCTCGTCGCCCAGGCGGGGCGGATGGCCGGTTTGCAGATCACCGCCGCATTCGATCTCTATCCGGATCGGGTCGCCGTGTCGCTCGCGCAGATGGGCGTGCCGCACCGGCGCTGCGCCACGCGCGAGGAGGCCCGCGCCGCCGAGGCGGCCGGCGAGTTCGCCGTGTGCGAACGGCTGGAGGACCTGCTCACGCTGAAGCTCGACCTCGTGGTCGAGGCCACCGGACACGCGGAAGCCGGCGCGGCCCATGCCGCCGCCGCCATCGCCGCCGGCATCGGCGTGGCGATGGTCTCCAAGGAGACCGAATGCGTGGTCGGCCCGGCGCTGTACGCCCGCGCCCGCGCGGCCGGCGTCCCCTACACGCTGAGGACGGCGACCAGCCCGCGCTGCTGATCGGTCTCGTCTCCTGGGCCCGCACGCTGGGCATGCCCATCGTCGCCGCCGGCAAGAGCAGCGAGTACGATTTCGTCTTCCACCCGCAGGACGGCGCGACGCGGTGGCTGGAACGCAGCGTCGCCGCACCGCAGATCGCCGGCATGTGGGAGCTCGGCGACGACATCGCCGGCACCGTCGCGAAGCGGGGGCGGCTCTCGCGGAGCTGCCGCAGCGCACCGTGCCCGACAGTTGCGAGATGGCGCTGGTCGCCAACGCCACCGGGCTGATGCCGGAGGGCACGGAATTCCACGCCCCCCTCGCCCACACCAACGAACTGCCGGACATCTACGGTCCGCGCGCCACCGGCGGCCTGCTCGGACGCGACGGCGTGCTGGACGTGTTCAACTGCCTCCGGCGCCCGGACGAGGCGAGCTTCGCCGGCGGCGTGTTCGTGGTGGTGGAGCTTGCGGACACGCGCACCGGCGAGCTGTTCGCCGGCAAGGGCATCCCCGTCTCCCGCGACCGCCGGCGGGCGCTGATCTACAACCCGTCGCACCTGCTGGGGGTCGAGGCGCCGATGTCGCTGCTCGCCGCGTCCCGGCTCGACCATTCGATCCTGACCGACGACTACAGGCTGCGCGTCGATCTGGTCTGCCGCGCCACGCGCGGCATCGCGGCGGGCGAGGTGCTGGCGATCGAGGGCACGCGGCACGCCGTGCCCGCGCTCGATCCGGGCCTGATGCCGGCGGTGGCGGACAGCGAGGGGTCTCCCCTGCCCTACTACATGGCGGTGGGTCGCACCCTGCGTCGCGCCGTGGCGAAGGGCGCGCTGCTGCGCTTCGGCGACGTCGTCGCGCCGACGGACAACATGCTGTGGGATCTGCGCCGGGGAACAGGCGCGGTCGCTGGCCGCTGCATGAGCACGACCCCGATCCGCGGAACGCCGCCCATGACCCTCCCCCGCCTGGGTTTCCTCGGCATCGGCCTGATGGGCGAGGCGATGGTGCGCCGGCTGCTCGACAGCGGCCATGCCGTCACCGTCTGGAACCTCGAACCCGAACGGCTCGACCTCGTCGTACCGCACGGCGCGGTGGCCGCCGCCTCGCCGGCCGACGTCGCGCGCGCGTCCGACATCGTGATGAGCTGCGTGCTGCACGCCGAGGCGGTGGAGGCGATCCTGTTCGGCCCGCAGGGCGTGGCAGCGTAGGGCGCAGGGGCGGACTGGCGAAGCTGCTGATCGACAGCTCCACCATCCCGGCGGAATTCGCCCGCGACGCGGCCGCGCCAGGGCTGCGCGCGGCGACCGGCATGGGCTTCGTCGATGCGCCGATCTCCGGCGGGCCGGCAGGCGCACAGGCAGGCTCGCTCCCCAAAACCCCAAAACCCCATTATTTAATATTTGTATTCAATATTGCTTGTTAAAAATATTTATTATCGAGAAGGTATTAAATAATGGGAAAGAAAGAAAAGTCAAAGGCTCGTCTAGATAAGTTCTATAGGTTGGCGAAGGAGCACGGGTTCCGCTCCAGAGCTGCCTTCAAGCTTATCTAATTGAACAAGAAGTATGATTTCCTCAGTAAAGCGAAATGCGTAGTCGATCTTTGTGCTGCCCCTGGTGGAATGGTAATACTACTCAATCAATTTTTATCTCAAACTTGTTTAGGCTTTAAGTCGCTGCCAAGTATATGCCTATGGCTAGTATAAAGATCGGCGTGGATCTCGTACCAATTAAACCTATCAAAGGTTGTGTGACATTCACTGCAGATATTACAACTACTAGATGTGTGAATTTGGTAATAAGATATATTTAGTTGTTAATCATATAATTTAAATTAAAAAGGAATTGAAGCACTTTAAAGCAGATGCCGTGCTCAATGATGGTGCACCGAATGTAGGAGCAGAATGGGCAAAGGACGCATATAACTAAGCTGAGCTATGTTTGTACAGTTTGAAACTTGCGACAGAAGTCTTGAGAAAAGGTGGCACATTTGTCACGAAGGTCTTTAGATCCAAGGATTACAATTCGTTGCTCTTTGTATTTAACTAATTATTCTCGAAGGTAGAGGCAACTAAACCATAAGCTTCAAGAACTTAATCTGCAGAAATATTCGTTGTCTGTTAAGGCTATAAAGCACCAGATAATATTGATCCTAAATTTTTAGATCCCAAATACGCTTTTGAAAATGTGAAGAAGAAAATGATTCTGCTAATAAAATTTCAAGTATCAAGAAATTACTTGACAAAAAAGTAAACAGATCAGGTTATGGTAACAAAGAAGTCCTTTACAGTGAAACTGACTTGATAGAGTTTCTCAACAGTGCTGACCCTTATGAATACTTATAGAACTATAATAAGGTGAGTATAATTTTCTAACTAACAGTTTACGTATAGTTTAACATTGATGCCAAGTCGAAGGAGTTGTTCAAGGAGCATGCGCCACCTGCAGAAATCGAAACTATGCTTAAGGATATAAAGGTGCTGGGTAAAAGAGAGTTGCACGCGTTGCTGAAGTACAGGCACAAGATCCAACGAGCAAGGCACCTGGCAGAGAAGGCAATCAAATAAGAAGCTGCAAAATAAATTAAGACAACTATAGCCGAGGACAGTGATGCAGTCGATGAATAGATCGACAAAGAGTTAGAGCAAGCAGAGAAGAGGTACCAAAAAGACCAAAAGAAGACCGAGAAGAAGGAAAAGGAGAAGAAGTTGAAGAATGAGCTGCGCTCAAAGATGTCCGTCATCGCCTCGACAGATATCCATAATAACGACGACATCTTATTGGATAGGAAGACATTTGAGAAGTTGAAGGAGATCGATATCGAGGAGGAGGAGTACGCAGACGACGAGGAGGACGAGGATGAGGAGAAGGACCTCAAGGTCGAGGAAATCCTTAAGCGTCGTCAGTACACTGAGTACACTACTTAGGGGAATCAAGAGAATGATGATGATGGTGAGGAGGATAGTGACTTAGAGAATTAGAAGGTCAAAGATATTGATCGAATGAATGCTGAGCTCGAAGATGCACACCGTGCTCGTAAGGAGTATTAAATGGAGAAGGATAAGAAAATGAAAAAGAGAGAGTAGAAGAAGAAGAAGCTGATAGCAAACTAGCGCGTCACTGCGGCAGATTTGTCTGATGAGGAGAAGCTCGATAATTAAGATTTAATAGAGGATTTCGAACAAGAAGAGGATATGAATAATATTTAAGATGAAGCAAGTGATGATGATGATGCTCTTTTCGTTAATCCACTTCTTCTTAATAACGAGAAGAAAAAGAACGATGAAGATGAGCTTTCTTCATCAGACGAGGAGAAATAGGATACGAAGAAAGGCAAGAAGTTGTTGGGGAAGAGAAAGAAGAACCACGATGACGACTTCTTTACTGGCGATATCGAGGTCGTCCCATAATAAAACATCGATTCAGATTCGTCGATGGACTCAGATGATATGGCTGAAACAAGAGCATTAGCTAAACTTATGTTGAGAAAGAAGCAGAGAAATTAGTTGATCGATGGCACGTACAATCGTTTCTCTAACTTCGATGATAAGTCAATTCTGCCATAATGGTTCGTTGAGGATGAAGCCAAACATTATAGAGCATAGCTGCCAGTCACAAAAGAGATGATAGATGAAGAGAAGCGCATTTTGAAGGAGTACAATGAGAGGCCGAGTAAGAAGGTTGCCGAAGCTAAGGCAAGGAAGAAGCGTCGCTTGGCCAAGGCTATGAACAAGGTTAAAAACAAAGCACAAGTTATAGACTAGGATATCAATGAAGGGTCAAAGATGAAACAAATATAGAAAATGTATGCCAAAGAGAAGAAGTAGAAGGAGACGAAGAAGTATGTTGTTTCCAAGAACTTTAATAACGTTGGCAAGTGGAAGGAGAGGCAGACACACGAAATTTGTCGATAAGAGATTAAGGAAGGATTAGCGTAACTCGAAGTTCTAGAAGAAGAAGAGCGGCAAGGGAGGAAAAAAGGGAAAAAGATGATATTTATTGTTTTTATTCAGAGAAGAACTTAAGGTAAAAAAGAATATTAGGGGTTTTGGGGTTTTGGGGCTGACCAACTCCCAACCTGGATTCATCAGGGCGTATCGTTGAATGGCACTCGAGAGGCGAGACACCACCTCCCAAGAGGCCCCGGTGCGGACCATCACCCATTCCATATGCTCCGTTGACTCCTTCAGCCAGGACAGGGAAGTGACTATTTTGTTACGTTCCTCCACCGACACCGATCCATAACCTATGTCATCCGATTGAAGTCTGGAGCGAGTGGCATCTATTTCCGCCTCGACCGCCACCTGCACCGCAGCCAAAACATCGGGAAAAGGTAAGGCTCGTGCCTGGGCGATGACACCAGCCCTGCGGATGTTGTGCATCTCCCACAAAGGCCAAGGATCTCCGGCATTATAGATTGCGATGACCTGCTCTCGAGGCAAGCCCATCGTCGTGATAAGGAACTCTTCGCATGTCGGACTCAAGCTCATGGTTGTGCCTCTTGGAGTTCACAGACTTCAGTCACAACTCGCGGAACATGGGCAAGTTCATCCCGCCCACAGTACTCCACCAAGAGATGCCGGCCGTCGAGTTCGGGTAAGCTGAAGCAATACTTCAGGGGATCATGTCCCGACACCGGGCCGCATGGGGTGAATTTGGCGCCTGTGAGGAGATCATTGAGCTTCTCGAGGGATGCGCCGTACCGCAGGGCGATACTCATCAGACGGGCGATGAGATCGTAGAGGGCGATGGTGTCCGGGGTGCAGTCGACGCCTTTTACACGAAGGAATATCCCGGCCGGGAAAGGATTGTCGTGCATGGAGATATAGAGCGTCCGTTGGTCTGCGATCCTGACTTTTTGGGTGACTTGATTGCGACCTGATGGAAGCGGACGAGGGGAAAAGGGTTGTCCTATATAGGACACGCAGTCTGTAACTCGTTGTAAATCCTTGCTACTCATCAGACGACTCCGGTGAGTCATCTTGTTGATTTATTTCAGTTTCGCCTGTCCTCTCAAGGCTTAAACACGGGTTCGAATCCCGTTGGGACCACCACCATTTCTTCTCTCTGCGAGTGAACGATCTGCATGTTTCCTGTCGCTTCCTCCGAAGTCGTCACATAAAACAATCCATACGGCAAGATGACGTTAGAGAGACGGGTCGCCGCTTTAAGATGTCCGTTAGTAGAAGGGACGATCCGCTTGAGCCCGTAAACGACTTCAGTGAGAGTGGACAGCGTTATCTCTCCCCTAGGTTGGGCTTCAACACCGGCTGATAACCTCGTTCGGCGAGTGAGCCAAGCATCGTATCGTGCGATCGCGATGAGCCCATTGCTCATCCAAGCGTGTCGACTTTCCAGACAGAAAAACCCTCTTCAATTGCTCCTCTTCTTTTTGTGTCTGCCGGTACGGAGTTTGATTCTCACCATACGTATCTATTTGGATACGACGAGTATCGGATTAAACATGGGTAAGCTCTGCCGAGGCTGCACCGCGATCGCTATTTTTGCGTATGACCGATCTGTTGATTGACCAACAGGAACTGCACATCATCTGCTGACCATCCAACTCCGAACGTTGCGCATGTCGACATGGATGTCTCGGGAATGCTCGGTGGTCTCATTTCATAGTCCACTCATGGCATGGCTTCTGCATTTACTTACGATCAAAGGAAAATTCCAACGCACCGACAGGAGGGGACCATGACGGAGACTCGTGAACCACGGAACGTGGGAATCATACGACAGTGCCTCGAACAATGGTTCCATGATGTCACGCCGCGCACGTACACGGAGTGCTTCCTTTATCACGACGGCACACAGACCTCAGAGCTCACGCTTGACCGCGAATTCCTCAATACGTTTCGGCCTGAGCAACTCGAAGACTACATGGAACGGACGGTGCTTCCCACGCTCCGGGTGAATCCGGGAGCCAGTATTCGAGCCGGGGCTGACGGTATCAGTGTCCAAGCAAGAGCGATGCACTGACCCATTACAGATAGGCCAGGATACTCACAGGCATGCGATGGTGTGAGAGCGAGGACGAGCGAATGTCGGACTTCACGAAACGTTGGATTGAGTTGAGACGACGAGAGCGGCACGCGGACGGAACCTGGAGTTGTCACTATGTCATTTTTGAGTTTCGCACCCGAGAGTGGCGGTGCAAGAAAGGACGTACCGACGGCGTGTTCAGAACCCCCGAAGAGGCCGAGGTCGCCGCATTGAGACAGGCGCAACAGATCGTCGATTCGCTCCAAACCTCCACCGCATATTTGTAGAGCCGCTATGCCCCATGGAATTCTCTCAAAAGTATTATCGATCCCCGATCGCCTGTGCACCTGGTGCAACGTACCCATGAGAAAACGGCTCGTCGGTGGGGAACACTTCGTCCATTACACGTGTCCGAAGTGCACTTTTCAGCACACACGGCCCATGGCCCGTCCGTCGCCATCACAGCCACACTGACAACACCCAAAAGAACGCCCTGTCCTGGGAAACGGGCGGAGCGTCGTCGACCACCGCAAGTACACGTTCGAAATATTTCCACTGCTCTGTTCTAATTGCATGTTATCCTGCCAATATCTCGATCGAGGCTGGAGGAATCTCTCAAGTTGCGAACGACCCGTTAATTCCGAAGTACGGCCCGGAGGGCGGCACCATGGAAGTCATTCATAAAGGGAGAAGGATCGTCAGTGCGGTACGTCACGTCGGTAGCAATTGGCTGCTTGAAACAACGATCTGGCCGGCATCGCCGCATGACGAGGATGACCCGCAGACATTTCAAACGATCGGAACACCAGGCCAGACAGAACACGAAGCCCATGCGAAGGCGATTCAGACTGGTCAGGAGATGCTTGATGCCAACTGCATCTAGTCTTAAAGGCTGAAGCGTAAGTGGGTTGGAGAAGGATTTCGTGGATATAGACCTGGGGAATCGGACGGTCTGCTGATTCTACCCACCTTCAGGCAGTCAATGCTTACCAAAGGGAACGCATGGACATTCTCATCTTATGTCTGATTGTAGTGATGGGTTGGTCTGCATGGATCGCTTTTGGCCCCTCATCGCGCAGACCCAGGGTCAACGCGAGTCTATCTCATCACGCGCCTCACGACCGGTCATCGCTGAAGAGAGCCACCCATAAAGACGAACCTGCCGAGATCGCCGATATGCCGGAGCTACACAGCCGGCTATTGACGGCCGACGACGAACATCAGGCGTTCAAGGCTGGCCAACCGATCTGGATTCGTTACGAAGACACATCTGGTACGGTCACTGAGCGGGTGGTCGAAATCTACCGTCCAGGCGATGGCGAGGTGATCTACACTTGGTGCCGGAGGAAGCAAGCCCCACGTACGTTCTCGCGCCGCAATATTCGTCATTGGCGGCTGCTACCAGAGCGCTTCGACTTTGATCCGATCGTCGCCAAATTCTGGGATGAAGAAGGGACTCGCGATAGGTCGGAAAAAAACCCGTGGAGAGGCTGGTTGCGACGGCAACCGAAGAACATCGCCAACCGGTACATGTAGTCACGATACCCAGAGGGACTGCGCCAAAACTACGCTCCATCCGTGATGGCCTCAATCGCGGAGAGATCCCCTGATGAAATACTGAGAGAAGAGAAAAGAAGAGAGTCGATCGATCGCTTAAGAGAATCTGTCAAACCAACGAGGAGTACTGTGCCAAACACCGAACCAAGCCTGAACGTCATCATTGACCACGTGATCCCTACCGAGATTCCGGCAGATCTCGGCATCTTTGAGCTCTCGACGCTCATGTCTCTTGAGATGGGGTTGAATCACATCGCGCTTACAGTGTGGCGCAAGGAAGAACCATTGCGCGGCAGCAGAAGCGCAAAGACGCGTACCACCAACCCAGGTACCGACCCACGGGAGGCTCGCTTGCTGGAATCTCACTTCCACTGGTTTGGGGTGTCGTTATGTAACTATGTGAATCTCGTGGGCTTCTTGGCGTCTTTGCACAGCGGTACGGTCAGTCGAAAAGATGTGGGGAATAAGCGCGGCCAAAAGCGAATCGCCTCTGCCTGCAAGGCATATGTCAACGGCATCCCTGAAATCCGGGAGATCCTGGTATGGCGGAAAAAAGTCGCCGGCCACTATGCGATCACTGGACTCGGAGACGATGATATTGTGGGCACACAGGACATGGCTCCCCTGCATCCGGTTTCTATTGTGACGCGCAGGTATCGCGTGAGCCCGTGGGATGAGGGGAGTCCCGCACGGGGTGCTCGTCACGATGGATTTCCCACGTGGTCAATCACGGAAGTCTATGAGCGATTGGCACCGAGATATTGGCCATCGTTTCGATGGCCCAAAGGCGAGACACGGTCATCAGATCGCGTGCCTTCCCGGAGGCCCTGAGGTCCTCAGGAGATTCTCTGATCCGGCTGCAAAGGATCTGAGCGATAAGTTTGAATTGATAACCGGTCAGTTAATAGGTCCGCGGGAATCGATCTCAGCTTGCACAGCGTCAACGGCAGCAGCTTCTACCTCCTCGTGCGAAGCGAAACTGCCGATATCACTTCTTATGATGCGACTGGACTGTGTGATTCCAACTTCGAGAATCGAATGGTTACACGCCCAAGTGCCATCATGGCGCTGGAGGGGCCGCAACTGGACCGCCCGACCCTACGATTAGACTCAATCAATACCAGGCAGCTCGCCTGACGCTCGTTCTCATATATCAAGCCGCCTGCATGATACCGGGAAAACGGAGCTCTCACGGTATCCGCTACTCCACTACAAAGCCATCAAATCCCATTGGGCATACCATTCGACATAGCGCGTTCACAATCACGCTCCTTGCCTATGGTCGGGAGGACTATGACGTATTCCTCCCGATGCTTCAAAGGCACATGATTAAGACACAACGTAACTGCACGGGTATTTCCTAGCGTTGGGACGGCTCCTCAATGCGAATTGCCAGCAGTGATTCTCGGGTCTTTCCGGGTAGGCCTGCCGTTCTAGCACGGTATGATGGATCCATGCTTTGGGATGCACGTAGTGTGAATGTTGATGTCCTACGAACTCTGATCTAGCTGTTTTGCTGCTCGGGCAATCTATTCTATTCCCCGTCGTCTTGGTTGTCTGAGTGCGGCAACACAGTGCAATACAACCAAAAGGAGGGAGATGCATATGAACCGCGTGCTCAGCTTGTTGATTGCCTTCACGACACTCGGACCCTCGCTTGCATTGGCAGAGGAAGTGAGCAAAGGATCGTATCGGGGAATTGGATTCATTTATTATACAATTATCGGAGCGATCCTGATTTACGGTGTTAATGATGCCTTCGGAAAAAAGGCTACGCTGATCGCAGCCCCCATCATTGTCATTGCCCTCTATCTGTTGCTTCCGCCAGGGGTTTAGCCAGCGGAGCCAGTGAATGCAGAGACGGGCATGTAGAGCATGCGCACGGATGTCTTCGTGGGTAACTGGGTCAGGCGAAGGAAAATAAGTACTGAAGAGGGAGTTGAAGAAGCTGCAGAATTTGGCGTAGATTAACTGCCACCAAGTACTTCCTGAAGGTTCCAGATCCGGCTACCCGTGGTGAGGGTATCGCATTATGAACCTGCTTACCTTTCGTTTCCGCCAGTCCCAGGCCGTGGATTTCTATTGGAGCCTCGAGTTGGCCAAGCGGGGAACTCTCCGCGAATTCAAGGTCCATCCCAACATTATCATTTATGAGTCGGCGTTCGACCTCCTGAACCCGATTCAGGTTGCACATGCCTTGTCCCTGGCTAAGGTCTTGGCGCTCGACAAGCGAGCGGAGGTCTTTTCGGGAAACACGTCGTTGACCATGATAGACGTCTGTGATGTGTTGCAGTGCTACCAGCACTCGATGCAGGTCGACGACCATCATGCTCATTGTTGGTTCAAGATCCGGCTCACGTTTGACCTGACCGTGACACGATTCGAAGTGGAGTCCAATGAGTCGGGGAAAGCATTCGTGTTTCCGTGTCGACGCGCGGCTTCTCACGCGTACGGAATTCACTATGAGCACCCGGGAACGGTTTACGACCAGCTGGACTCGGCTTTGTGGCGTGCCGGCACACGTTGGTGTCCGCGGCTTGCGGATCTCACAGAAATAAAGCTCGTGAACGTGGAATTGCAGAGTAAAAGATAATGAACTACGGATGCCCACTGATCCGATAGTCTCGAATCCTGACCATAGGAACACTCGCGCAGTTTCCTCAGCGGCAAGAGTAAGCCATCAATCGATCGGCATTCCTCAATGTGACACCCACCCTTAGTTCGGTACGGGTGAGCGGCGCTCAGATTCCCACCAACCTCTGCGGTTCGGTTGTAAAGAATTGTTCCAGACCCCGACTGATCAGGTTCGGATGCCTGAACGGTGTTTCAGTCAAACAGGTCTCGACAGGGCCCTCAGGGGGTTAATCGATGTTCATGAGGAGTCCTGATCTTTTCGAGGGGCGCGATACTGCAGGGCAATGCGTCGTAAGGCGCAATGGTTTTGGTGGACCCGGTCGCTACCTTTGTGACTAGAAGGAATACTCGGCCGGTGTTGGATTGTCGTGCGCGGACATGTCCAACATTCCTGATCCGTCATCTTTATATTGGTTCACCGCCGCAATGTACTCTTGGAAATTAATTTTCTGGCATACTAGCCAAGAGCTGTCGGGGTGAAAGAACCTCATGAATCTTCGACCTTGTACACAACAGCGACACATGCCATGGTCACCTATTGTGTGCATGTACGGCTCTCGTCGGTCGGCGCGTAGAACAGAGTTAAGTTAGGAAGGTATAGAAGGCATATGATGGAGAGCATGAGCCCGAGCCTCGTGGAATCGCGACGAGGATTTCTGTTGGGGACCGTAATAGTTTTTCTCATCGTCTTCATCACGATCATTTTAGGGGGGACGCTCAAAATTCCTGAGTGGACAGAATACCTGGCCATTGTGGCACTACTTGCGCAGGTCCTTCTGATCCATCGACGGGAGCAGGCGCTCTATGCATCGCGACGGTGGCGATTCTGGTATGCGCTGGTGATCGCGGGTTTTGCATGCGATCTGATGACGAAACATCTCTGGTGGCAGGGGTATGATACGCTCGCAAATCCCATCCAGGCTCGAGGTCAGCTCCTGTTAGGAGGGTTGTTCTTGTTCTATGTCATGGTCGTTCCAATCATGCTCAGTCTGATCTTTCGAACCAAGAAATCATAAGCGAAAGAACTTCACCAAGAGGCGGGTCGCTGTAGGACCGCTTCTTGATCCACTCATCGATTCAACGCGTATCTCAGGAGGCTGATTGACCAAGTATATGCTGGTATTTGTTGGCGGTGGGATCGGATCGATGGCGCGACTGTTTGTCACGAGCCTGGTGGGAAAGCAGATAGGCACGGCGTTTCCGTGGGGCACGCTTGTCGTCAATCTGGTCGGGGCTTTGGTGATTGGATTGCTCATTGAGCTGATGGCGCTTAAATGGTCCGCATCGATGGCTCATCGCTATCTCTTGGTCACCGGATTTTTAGGCGGCTTCACGACATTTTCCGCATTCTCTCTCGAGACGGCGTCCATGTGTGTCCGAGGTGATTGGATCATGGCCTTCGCCTACATCGTCGCATCAGTTCTGGGCACGGTGGGGTTAGTGCTGTTAAGCATCCACCTGTTACGCGCGTTGCTGTGAATCCTGTGGGACCTACTGAGGGGAGAATCGAGCGGAATAGACCCAACTTTACTGCCGGATCCAGTTATTCAGATTTGAGCGAAGCCATATCGATCGAGAAACGATATGTCACATCGGACTTGAGCAGTCTGTCGTAAGCTTCGTTGACCTGCTGGATTGGGATCACTTCAACATCGGCCGTGATCTGGTGGGCGCCACAAAAGTCCAGCATTTCCTGGGTTTCGGCGATGCCACCGATGGGAGAACCGGACAGGCTGCGTCGACCAAAAATCAGACTGAATGCCGGAACCGACAGCGGTTTCTCGGGTGCACCGACGAGAGTGATGTGACCATCGCGGCGCAGCAGTTCAATGTAGGCCGTAACGTCGTGATCGGCGGAGACCGCGTCGAGGATATAGTCGAAGCTGCCGACGTGCTTCTTCATTTCATCCGCATGGCGGGACACCACGACATCGTCCGCCCCGAGGCGGAGTGCATCGTCTTTCTTCTTCGGGGACGTGGTGAAGACCACGACGTGGGCTTGGAGCGCATGCGCAAACTTCACGGCCATATGGCCGAGGCCTCCGAGCCCGACCACACCCACCTTCTTACCCTTGGTGACGCCCCAATGACGCATGGGGGAATAGGTCGTAATTCCGGCGCACAGAAGCGGCGCCGTTCCGGCCAGATCGAGGGTGGGCGGGACGCGCAGGACGAAGTGTTCGTCGACCACGATGCTCTCCGAATAGCCGCCATAGGTCACGCCACCAAGATGCTTGTCTGGAAAGTTGTACGTCAAGGTTGAGTTTCGGCAGAACTGCTCAAGGCCGGCCTGACACTCCGCACACGTTCGGTCGGAATCGACCATACAACCCACAGCGGCGAGATCGCCCGGTTTGAACTTTGTGACTGCCGATCCGACCGTCATGACGCGACCGACGATTTCGTGGCCAGGAACACAGGGATAGACCGTGGGCATCACACCGCTCCACTCATTGCGGACTTGGTGAAGATCGGAGTGGCAGATGCCGCAGAAAAGAATTTCGAGTTGGACGTCATGGGCCGTAGGATTGCGCCGTGTTATCGTGGCGGGGACAAGCGCTGACGTTGCATCGGCGGCGGAGTATGCTTTTGTCTTGGACATAGAGGAATTCAGTATGCACCTCTCGGTTTTGAGAGGCAAGCGGCAATGTCCGCCGACTGGACTTTCAGCATAATGGTCGCTTCCGTCAATGATCCGTTTCGCGCTGGTAAATCACGACCACGACCTCATCGTTCAAGCATTGTTGCGAGCGAATGGAACCGCCAGTACGAGCGAACCTTTCATTGACGCCTCTATTCTTGGTTGTGTATAACGAAAGTGTTTATAATTTTCTCGAGTGGATCGTTATGTACGCACGCGAGTTTCGTGACGGCGCACAAGACGGATTGGAAGCGCTCGAACCGCTTGATCCTGACAAAATTACGTCTTTCAGCGAGCTCCTTGAAGCGATGAGCAAGACGGCTTTCGGGGGACGGCATCTCGGCAATGCATTCGATGTGCTGTGGGGGATGATCGAAGATCCTGACTGCCACGTCGTGATGACGTTATCCGGTGCCATGACGATTGCCAAGATGGGTAAGATCATCACGAAGATGATCGATGAAGGAATGGTCCAATGCATCGTTTCGACCGGGGCATTGATGGCGCATGGCCTCAGTGAGTCGGTCGGCAAGACCCATTATCGACACGATCCCTCGATGAGTGACGAAGAGCTTTTCCGGAAAGGGTACAATCGTGTCTACGACACACTCGAGATGGAAGCGAATTTGAATCATGTCGAGCACGTCGTCGCGCACACGTTGAAGCGACTCGCTCATGACCATCCACTTTCATCGGAAGTCCTCACACGGGAGTTGGGCAAGACGTTGGCAGAGGATGTCGAAGGCGACGGAATACTGAAAAGCGCCTATTTGAAACACGTCCCCGTCTACATCCCGGCTTTCACCGATTCGGAAGTGGGACTGGACATGGGCACTTGGGCGATGGCTCGTGAGGTCGATCAAGCGCGATCACATACAAGGCATGGCGGTGACCTGGACGTCTTACGGGCAATTCATCAATCGTATCCTTCCTTCAATCCGTATCTTGACCTCAACAGCTATGCCGATCATGTCCTCTCGGCGAAGCGACTTGGAATTTTCACGATCGGAGGAGGGGTCCCGAGGAACTGGGCGCAACAAGTCGGTCCGTACATTGAAATCGGGAATCTACGGCTGGGCTTGAATGTGAAGCCGCCTCGATTTCATTATGGAGTAAGAATTTGTCCGGAACCGGACTACTGGGGAGGGCTCAGTGGCTGTACCTATCAGGAAGGGCTTTCCTGGGGGAAGTTCGTGACACCAAAGGACGGTGGACGATTCGCCGAAGTGTTAAGCGATGCGACAGTTGTCTGGCCTCTGTTGATGATGGGGATTCTGGAGCGAAAGAAAGCCGGGGTCGTGCATCGGTCATGAGGAACACTATTGGGCAATTTCTGGTTCAGCTGTTTATCCTCGGTGGGCTTGTATGGAGTTCGACTGTCTCTGCCGGAGACACGATCGAGTCCGATGTTCGCATGCGAGGGCTCGCAACGGCGCCGGTGACGCTGATCGAATATTCTGATTTTACGTGCGGCTACTGTCTGAAGTTTTTCAAGGACACATGGCCACGGATTCAGGCTCGATACGTGGACACCGGAAAGGTTCGATTTCTCTATAAGGATTATCCCCGGGCCGATCAGGGACCGGGATTCGATGCGGCGATGGCGGCCCGATGCGCAGGTGCCCAAGGCAAGTATTGGGCGATGCATGATCGGTTGTTTGCCGCAGGAGGACGGTTGGACAAGCAGGTCTATCTCCGGCATGCGGTAGCGATTAGCTTGGATCAGCCTGTCTTCGAACGATGCCTGCACGACGGGCAGTACACGAAGGCGATTTTCGAAGATCGTCAAGAGGCCAATCAATGGGGGTTCCACGGAACACCGGGGTTCATTCTCGTACGAACAGCCGGTGAGCCGACCGACAAGGATCCGGCCGTTGCGATACCTGGGGCATTTCCGTTCGAGATGTTTGCAGAGGAAATCGAGAGACTTCTGGTACCTGCCAAAAAATAGCTGATGGTACTGGAGGTCATGGGTTTATACGCGAGATGTTGACATCAGGTCGTTCAGTACTTAATTCTGTTCGTAATCAAAGGTAGGGTGGCTTATGGCGTTGATGCAATCGTTCTGGCCCGTCTCCCATCGTGAAGACGACTTCTGGGTCTGCATGTCGTGCTTGGGAGAAGTCTTCTATCGGAAAGTTCCGATGCCGGACTGTCCGTCCTGTCACGGTGTCTCGACCTATGAAGGATTTACCGTGGAGGCGATTCGTGATTGGGGTACTGACGAGCTGATTGCCAAGGCCGTTGCCGCACAAGAAGCCGCGCTTGCTGCTCAGCCTCCCGTTGAACCCGTTGCGCCCGTCGAAGCGGCGGATTGATACCAACCTCATCACAGACTCCGTGAGTTTCTAGTGCAGGAATCACGTCCATTTCTCGTGCATGGTCAATGGAAGTCCAGTGATCTCACGGCGCCGGTCGTTGATCCGTTTACCGGAAAACTCGTGGCCCACGTCGCCCAGGCGACTCAGTCCGAGGTCGACGAAGCCATCACGTCCACGCATGATGCGACGGCGACGATGGGGCAACTTCCTGCGCACGCCCGATACAATGTCCTCCAACAGGTTGCGGCATTGCTCTACAGACGCCGAGAGGAGTTCGCACAGACGATTTCCACGGAGGCGGGGAAACCAATCACGGATGCGAAGCGGGAAGTCAGTCGGGCAATCCAAACCTTCACGGTGGCTGCCGAGGAGGCACGACGAATTCCTGGTGAAGTGATCCCATTGGATTGGACACCAGGCTTCGATACGCATCTTGGTGTGCTTCGCCGTTTCCCGATCGGCCCTGTTCTCGGTATTACTCCCTTCAACTTCCCGTTGAATCTCGTGGCGCACAAGGTTGCGCCAGCGTTGGCTTCCGGCAACCCGATTCTGATCAAGCCGGCTCCGCAGACCCCGTTGACCGCTCTCCTCCTCGGAGAGATTGCCCTGGAGGCGGGAGTGCCACCAGGCGGGCTCAATGTGGTGCCGTGCGACAATCTCCTCGCTGAGCGAATGGTCGTCGACCCGCGGTTCAAGTTGTTCAGTTTCACCGGGAGTGCGGCGGTAGGATGGATGTTGAAGGCCAAGTGCGGAAAGAAAAAGGTGACGCTCGAACTCGGTGGGAACGCCGGTGTGGTGGTCGAATCGGACGCCGACATTGAACATGCCGCGCAACGATGTGCTGCAGGCGGTTTTGGGTATGCCGGCCAAACATGCATTTCAGTCCAACGAATTTTCGTGCAGCATTCGATTGCCGATGTGTTTACGACCAAGTTACTCATGCACGTCGCTCGATTGAAGATGGGTGATCCAGCAGACGAATCGACAAGCATTGGCCCGCTCATCGATCATGCCGCCGCGCAACGAGTGGAGCGTTGGATCGGCGAAGCGGTTGCCGATGGGGCACGGGTACTGTTGGGCGGGAAACGAATGGGCTCTCTTGTTGAAGCGACCGTGTTGTCCAATGTGAAGCCCGACATGAAAGTTTCGTGCAATGAGGTGTTTGGACCCGTCGTCACCATCACACCGTATCGTCAGTTCAGCGAGGCGATTGCACTGCTCAATCAATCCGACTATGGGTTGCAGGCCGGCATCTTCACGCAGGACATCAATAAGATCTTTTATGCCTTTCGTCACGCAGAAGTCGGTGCCGTGCTGGCCAACGAGATTCCCACGTTTCGGGCGGATCACATGCCCTACGGTGGTGTGAAAGATTCTGGGTTGGGACGTGAAGGCGTTCGCGCGGCCATTGAAGATATGACAGAGCCACGTATGCTGATCGTGAACCACAAAGAGCCGGCTGGCTCACCAGAAAAAAGTGTCTAACGGATATTGCGAAGCCAGTACAATCTTGCTACAACTGGCGCCCGATACTGCAGTTGATCCGGTCCGGTTTGTTTGTCTGGCTGGCCTCTTGGGAATCCGTCACCAAACAACCTCCGAACAACCAGACAGGCCGATTACCAGACGAAAGGGGAGATGATGGTACCTACGCATATGTTTTTAACGAGAGGGGTGGGGGTCCACAAGGAAAAACTAGCGTCTTTTGAAGAAGCCTTGCGCAGTGCCGGTGTGGCCTATTGCAACCTCGTCAGTGTGTCGTCCATCCTTCCACCCCATTGTAAAATCATTCCGCGGAAGCGCGGAGAGAAACTGTTGAAACCTGGAGAAATCACGTTTTGCGTGATGGCCCGTTCCGAAACCAATGAACGCAATCAGCTGGTGTCTGCGTCGGTCGGCCTGGCGAAACCGACGGACCTGGGTACCTACGGCTATCTGTCAGAACATCATGCCCATGGTGAGACGGACGAGGAAACGGGAGAATATACGGAAGATCTTGCCGCGCAGATGCTCGCGACGACCTTAGGCGTCGAATTCGATCCGAACGTCGCATGGAAAGAACGCGAACAGGTCTTTAAAATGGGCGGGAAGATCGTGCGAACGCTGAATATCACCCAATCAGCTGTGGGAAAGAAGGGGAAATGGACGACGGTCATCGCGCTGGCGGTCTTCATTCCTCCGGAAAACGTCCCAAACCGTTCCCGTAAATAAGGTGCCCTTAGGTTATGGCTGTGTTGATCGCGCTTCAGCTGTTGCCGCACTGAGGGTAGACACCTATGACGCTTCCCGCTGGTTGGGAGGGACCGGATCATAACTTCCTGGGGATTGACGAACCCTGGTGCCATCCGGATCACGCCGGTGTGTACGTGCTACCGGCTCCCTACGAACACACCTCCAGTTATGTCCGTGGATCGGACCATGGCCCGTCCGCCATTTTGGAAGCCTCAGCCCAAGTTGAATTCTACGACGAACAACTCGGCTATGAACCGTTTCGGGAATGGGGTGGAGTTGCGACGGCGTCGCCTTTGGATCTCAAAGGGGGTGTCGATCGCGCGGCAGTCGAGACCATCGAAGCGTTTGTCTCACCGCACGTAGGAACCGGACGGTTTCTGATCACGCTCACGGGCGAACACACCGGTGCATTGGGGGCGATCCGGGCCCATGCAAAACGATATCCGCAGATGACCGTTGTGCAGATCGATGCCCACGGAGATCTACGGGATGCCTATCAAGGCAATCCGTTCAGCCATGCCAGTGTCATGGCGCGGGTCGTGGACGATGGATTACCCCTGGTGCAGGTGGGCATCCGATCGATCAGCCCGGAGGAGATTGCTCGAATTCATGCGACAGATCGGATCAAGACCTTTTTTGCGGCTACCATCCTTGATCCCTCGGGTCCGTATGAAGGCAAGGCATCGAAATGGATTCCTGACGTGGTCGCAGCCTGTCGAACGCCCGTGTACCTGACATTCGACTGCGATGGGCTGGATGCGTCAATCGTTCCCGCCTTGGGCACTCCCGAACCAGGTGGGCTCAGGTGGTACGATACGCTGGAATCTCATTACGGCTCTCGCCAACGGACCCGGCATCGTCGGCATGGACGTGAGCGAAATCGCTCCCATCGAAGGGATCGTGGCGCCGCAATTCTCCATTGCACGCTTGATCTATCGTATACTCGGTCGTGTCAGGGCCGGCCGTCGCGTGCATTAGGCCGGATACTGAAACAGGCTGCCCGCACCGTTCTCGCCCTGCTCAAACGCTCGACGTACAACAAAATACGTACGCGTTGCGCCTTCGCTCGCTGCGGTTGACCCGGGAAGCGCGTCTAGGCTTGCCTCGATGAGTCGGCGAAGCGGGCGCGCCGGAGTTGGACGTGTGAGAAGAGGAACCTGTTTGAGTATCCGGCGATGAGGAACCAATTCCCTGTGGCGCACACCATTCGCATCAATAAATTCTTCACCGAGCACGGGATCTGTTCCAGGCGCGAGGCCGACCGTTTAATTGAGTCGGGTGTCATCACCATCAACGGTCGCAAGGCGAAGCTGGGTGATCAGGTAGAGCCGACGGACGTCATTGCCCGCGAGGGTCGTGTGATTGCGTGGGGCAAGGCGACTCTCTACATCAAGTACCATAAGCCGGTCGGTGTCACCACGACGAGCGAGTCGCACGTTCCTCGGAACATCATTGCTGAAATCGGACACCCGGAGCGGATTTTCCCGATCGGACGATTGGACAAGGATTCATCCGGTCTTATCTTGCTGACGAACGACGGCAATATTGTGAACGAGATCCTCCGTTTCGAATTCGGCCATGAACGGGAGTATCTCGTGCAAGTCGATCGTCCGTTCGATCAATCCTTTCTGTAGCGCACGTCCCATGGAGTCGTCATCCTCGGAAGTGCCACGAAGCCCTGTCGGACGATGCGCGTCGGGCGTCATCAGTTTCGCATCATTCTGACGGAGGGACGCAATCGGCAGATCAGACGGATGTGTCAGGCACTCGGCTATCGCGTGACCAAGCTGCACCGGACAGAGGATTATGCACATTACTGTCGATGAGGTGAGCGCCGGAAGTTGGAAAGAACTCACGAGTCCGGAGCGGGAAGAACTCCTGAAAGCGGTAGGGCGGCTTAAGGTCTGATCGCCAGTTTTCGGGCGGAAGGCCCAAGTGACGGCTAACTGAGCAACTCGCGACGGGCGGCTCGGACGAGGGCGAGAACAACCGGGTGCTTTAGCCGCCGCTCTACGGTGATGGCGTAGAAGTGCTGCTTCAGCCCTTCCACTTGGCCGACCACCTGCACTCGATATTGGCGACAGATTTCCTTCCCGATCACCGATGCGCCGGGGAAGATCCCATGCCCGTCCTGACCAAACGCTTTCAAGGTTGCGCTGTCGTCGAACTCCCCCACAATGTTGGGTTGCATGCCGTAGTTGACCAGCCATTGGTCCAACAGCCGCCGAAGCGTGGCGTTGGAGGTGGGAAGGAGGAATGGTGCATCGCGAAGCGATTGAGGGAATCCACGGCGATACTGGGAAGCCAGTTTCGCCGTGGCAAACAGCGTGACTCCCGATTCGCCCAAGGGGTGGTTGTACGTGTGCTCCTTGATGCTCGGTGGGGCCGGTGTGTCGGCAATCACCAAATCGGACCGATGGGCAGCCAGATCGGTCAGAAGTTGGCGCAGATTATCTT
>JASGJV010000018.1:0-12726 GCA_049840695.1 Nitrospira sp. | reverse complement strand
TTGAAGCCGGGGACCTTCATAGCGATACCCGCCGATGACTGGATCGGTCGAAAGCAGGAGCGGAGTGTCGAGGTCCAGCACGTCGAAGTCGCCGAGTCCCAGTACCAGGCTGAACGAACAGCCCATCGCGATGCGTGTTTCGAGCATGCCGCCGACCATGAGCCGAAGGCCGGATGAACGGGTGAAGTGTGCAATGCGCCGCGCTTCTATCACGCCCGTTTTCATGATCTTGATATTGATATAGTCGGCGGCCTGCGCCTCGACGAGGCACCGGGCGAGCATCATCCAGCGATCGGACGGATTCGTCCGCTGCCACGGGAATGCCCGTGAGATGCCGAATGGCCTGAAGCCCTTCGAGGTCGTCGCGAACCACCGGTTGTTCAAGAAGGATGAGTCGCCCTCCGAACTGTTTCACTCGGCCGGCGAAATGGATGCACTCCTCCCGGGAAAATCCCTGCAAATGCTATCACCGATGAAACTGATCCCTGGAAGTGCCTCATGCACAGCCTGTAGGCGGCGTATGTCTTCTTCCACATGGGTCCCGATCTTCATCTTGAAGAGGCGGTAGCCTTGGGCATACCAGCCACGCGAGAGGGCAAGCGCTTTCTCCAGGTCGCAGATCGGGATGGTGATGTCGGTTTCACGCTCCCGGACGTCGGCGTTGCCCCACAGTTGCCAAAGGGGAATACCCTGGGTCCGGCAATAGGCATCGACAAGGGCCGTTTCCAGGCCGCATCGAGCGGCGGGAAAGAGTGGAGCCTGTTCTAGTCAGGTGGTCTGCGAGGGCTTCGTAGTCTCCGACCGATTGTCCGATCAGTCCTGAGGCGAGGTCCTTCGCGGCAGCGAAGCAGGAGGCCCGATCCTCGCCTCCCACTTCGGGAAACGGCGCGGCCTCTCCGGTGCCATAAGTCCCGTACATCCAAAGTCACGCGCATGAAAAGGTTTTGTGCCGTCACGCGCGCGCCTGTGGCCACGACGAAGGGATCGGTGATTGGAATATCGACCGGCCAGATCTCGATGCGCTGTATGATGTGGGAACTCACCAAGGGCGTCGCGGCTGCAGGTGGAGGTTCATCCGTAGCGATCATTTTGCCAGGGCAGGGCGGTATTTGAATACCCACGTACTTCCCAGAAACCCTTCTCGTCGTGATCCGAGAAGGTGATTTCCTTGATCCATTTGGCCCCTTTCCAGGCGTATCGCTTCGGGAACAATCATTCGCACCGGACCACCGTGTTCCTTCGTGAGCAGGCGACCATTCCATTTATAGGTGAGCAGCACGTCATCATCCAGGCAGGCACTGAGCGGTAAATTGGTCGTGTAGTCGTCATAGGATTTGAACAGCACGAAGCGGGCGGAAGGATGCGGCTGGACGACGGTTGCCACATGCTTGAAGCTCACCCCTTCCCATTCATTGTCATACCGGCTCCACGATGTCACACAATGGAAATCCGAGATATCTTTGAACTGCGGTTGCGCAAGAAAGTCTGTCCAAGTCCAGGTCATCGGAGCCGCAACTGAGCCTCCGATGGTGAGCGTCCATTCGGCAAGCGGAATATCGGGTTTCTGGCCAAGGTCGAGTACCGGCCATGTCTCAACGAGATGCTGGCCTGGAGGGAGCCGATCGTCGCCTTCATAAAATACCTCACGCTCTTCTCCGCCACGCCGGGCCTTGGCCCAGTTCTCCTTGGTCTTGATCAATCGGTCATTCTGATCCATCCCGGCCTCCCTAGTCACAGGGTAGGACAAGTTGCCCTGTTCTTACAAGGGAGAAGGCAACAATGGAAAGGGCACGGCCTGGATCATGGCTGGGAGGATTCAGAGGAATTCTCAATGATGGAGCAGGAGACGAATCGCGAAGAGAGAGCAGGCTACAGGGACCTCAGACGTCAGGCAGCCTTAGAGAGGGCCGACTAAGAATCTTAGGCGTGCAGTCTGGTCTCGCGTTCACACCAGCGTTGAGGCCGCATTAACGTGCCCAGTGCCGCAATGGCGCAAATCGTGGCCAATAACACAAAGCTTGCGATGAGGAAAAATCCACCTTTCATATCGTGCACCGAGAGCGGTCCCATGACGTCACCCCCTTCACATGCCCTAATTGTACCACTTTACTCCGTGCGCCAGCCGCAACCACAACGCCATGATTCTTCAGGTGAATTTTTTCTAAGACAGCAATGGCACTGGGGACAGGGGCGCATCCACACGTGTAAAGCGGTTTCGTAAGCGGGGTGCGAGGTACGGGTCTGCTGTGGAACCGAATGTGTTGTCGGCATGCCAGCGTCCAGGACATCAATGATCGCGTACACGGACGACATTACCTCCATTCGCCTCCCGGCTTCAAGAGTTCTTTCGGAGGTTGTAGCCCTGCACTTGAGAGCAACGATGAACGAAGGTGGAAGAAAAAGATGGAGAAGCTATGAAAAAAGAGGCCGCGGCATGGACGCCGAGGACGTGATCTGATTGACACAGGGGCGGGCAGACACGATGATACCGCCGGGAGTACCGAACACGATGACTATTTCTGCCGATTCTTCTCTTCCCAAGGCGCGCGCCGGTAACGGCAAACTCGTATTGGCCCTCCTCGTGGGTTGTGCCGTGGCAGGGTTCCTCTATTTCGATCTGGGGCGCTATCTGTCACTGGATGTGCTGAAGGCCAATCGCGATCTGCTGCTTGCCTTCACGGAAGCCAACTATTCGACGGCCGTGGCGAGCTATGTGTTGGCCTATTGCACGGTGGTCGGGTTGTCATTGCCGGGTGGCGCGATCATGACCCTCGCCGGAGGATTTCTCTTCGGCAGCTTACTCGGGACGCTGTATGTGAATGTCGGGGCAACGGTCGGGGCAACGCTGGCATTTCTGGTTGCGCGTTATCTGCTGCGAGACTGGGTTGAACAGAAATTCGGAAGCAGGCTCGGACCTATTCAGGAGGGGTTCGCTCGGAATGCGTTCAACTATCTGCTGACGCTCCGATTGATCCCGCTCTTTCCGTTTTTTTTAGTCAACATGGTGTCGGGATTGACCCGGGTGAACGTCGGAACCTATGTGGCGGCGACGTCTCTCGGTATTATTCCCGGAAGTTTTGTCTTTGCCTATGCAGGGCGCCAACTGGGTACCATCAATTCGCTCAAGGAAATCGTGTCCCCCAATGTGTTGATGGCGTTTACGCTGTTAGGATTACTCGCGCTGGTCCCCATCCTCTACAAGCGGTTTGCCGGTCAATCGAACTGACCAGCGAGAGACGCCTTTAGCGATAGACCTCGCGCAGGGAGAGAAAGGTCCTCTTGATGTCATTGATGACTGCCGACAGTCAACACCTCGTTCTGCCGGATGACGAGCACAACCGAAAACTGGTGGGTCATGTGCATCCGTCCAATTGGGTCAATCCTGAACCGGACGGTCGATACAACATCGTCGTGGTTGGAGCCGGAACGGCTGGATTAATCACGGCAGCGATCGCCGCGGGTGTGGGCGCAAAGGTGGCGCTCATCGAGCGGCACTTGATGGGGGGAGATTGCCTCAATGTCGGCTGCGTGCCCTCCAAGGGAATGATCCGCGCGGCGAACGCCTGGGCTCAGGTGCGCAACGCGACGGTGTTCGGTGCCCGCATCCGGGACGGGGTGAGCTACGACTTCGGTGCGGCCATGGCCAGAATGAGGCAGCTGCGGGCCAGAATCAGCCATGTGGATTCCGCACACCGTTACAAGGGGCTCGGTGTGGATGTCTATATCGGTCAGGCCCGGTTTGTCGGCGGCGAGACGGTCGTGGTTGAAGGCTCGGCAGGCAACCGGACCGTAACCTTCGTCAAGGCGGCTGTGTGTACCGGCGCAAGAGCTGCCGCGCCTTCCATCCCGGGATTGGAAGAGGCCGGCTATCTGACCAATGAAACCGTCTTTTCGCTCACGACGCTCCCCGCGCGAGTCGGTGTGATCGGGGCAGGTCCGATCGGGTGCGAATTGGCCCAGGCCCTGGCGCGGTTCGGCAGTCGAGTGTCTCTCGTTGAGGCACTGCACGGCATCCTCCCGAATGAGGATCGCGACGCGGCGGAACTCGTGCTCCAGTCGATGAATCGTGACGGCGTGACCCTGCTTTGTTGCGGGAAGGATCTGAAGGTTGAAAAAGTTTCGGACGGTAAACGGCTCGTCGTCGATTCTCATGGCCGACACTATGATTTGACGGTCAACGAGATCCTGGTGGGCGTGGGCCGCGCGCCGAATGTGCAAGGCTTGGGATTGGAAACTCTCGGCGTCGAATACGATGACAGGGGTATCAAAGTCAACGATCGCCTGGAGACGACGAACCCGCGTATCTATGCCGCCGGGGATGTCTGTTCGCGCTACAAGTTTACCCATGCCGCCGATGCGATGGCACAAATCGTCATTCAGAACGCGCTGTTTCCACATCCATTCGGATTGGGACATGCGAGCGTGAGTTCTCTCACCATGCCCTGGTGCACCTTCACCACTCCGGAAATCGCCCATGTCGGTTTGTACGAAGCGGAAGCGGCGAAAGAGGGGCTGAAGGTTGAAACGTTTACCTATAAGTTTGACGAGGTCGATCGAGCCATCCTCGATGGTGATGAAGAAGGTTTTGCCCGCATTCATATCCAAGCGGGTACCGATACGATTATTGGGGCCACGATTGTCGGGTCGCACGCCGGGGACTTGATCAGCGAGGTGTCTGTGGCGATGAAGGCAGGAGCCGGCGCCAAAACGATTGCCGCGACGATCCATCCCTATCCCACACGTGCGGAGGTCATCAAGAAGGCCGTCAATCTCTGGCGCAAAGCCCATTTCACCCCGCGCACCAAGTCACTGCTGACCAGGCTGTTTGCCTGGCTGAGGCGATGAGCACATATGAGGCCCATCGGCCCTATCCTGTGTCTCCTATTGCTAGGCATAACGGTGATGGGGGGTGCCCAGCAGCCGGCTCTGCTGCCAGTGGGAACGTTCTCCGCCGCAGTAGAAGGGCCTGGACTGCCGGACGGCTGGCACATGCTGACGTTCAGAAAGATCGAGCGGCATACGCAGTATGACGTCGTGAAGGACCAGGCCATATCTGTTGTCAGAGCGGTGAGCGAAGCCGGCGCTTCCGGGCTGACCAAAGCCGTGGCGATAGACCCGCGTAAATATCCGATTGTCCGCTGGCGTTGGAAGATCGAGAATATTTTGAACAAGAGTGACGTGAGCCGGAAAGATGGCGACGACTATCCGGCGCGATTGTACATTACCTTTGCCTATGAACCGGATAAGGTCAGTTTCGGGAAAAAACTCAAATATAAAGCCGGCCAGGCGTTATACGGCGACATTCCCATCGCGGCGCTCAACTATATCTGGGACAGCAAGAGCCCCGTGGGAACCATGGTGGACAATGCGTTCACGAGTTTTGCCAAGATGATTGTCGTAGAGAGCGGGGCTCGACGGATCGGTTCCTGGATCGAAGAGGAGCGGAACGTCTATCAGGATTATCTCTCGGCGTTCGGGGAGGAACCGCCTGCGATCAACGGCATTGCGATCATGACCGATACGGACAATACGAAAGAGAAGGCCGTGGCCTATTACGGTGATATCGAGTTTGTTCCCGCATCGAACTAAAACAGGTGTGGGGGGGCAAGGAGAGGCCGGCCTGTGCAGGGTCGGCCTCTTCGGATACCGGCAGGCTGAGGCGGGTCCGCAATGTCATCGGCCTACTGAATGGAATTGGCGAAGCCGCCGTGAGTAATCTCAGCCCGAATGGTGTCGCCCACCTTTTTGTTTCCTCGAAGATGTTTCGTGCCTTGCCCCACACGCATCTTCATTTGACTGCCGTCGTACTCCTCGACCGTATAGGTCTCTCCCTGAATATCTTTGACGGTGCCGCCCACGGTCTTCCAGGCGACGCCGGGTTTCGAGTCGTACTGGCCCGGCCTGGGGGCAGTCGATTGCTCAGGGACGGATCCTAAGAGAGCAGCCGCTGCGGCTGCGGATGTGGTCGCGGCAGGCGCGTGATGTTTGCCCATCTTGTCCTTTTCTTTTGCTGATGCCGGTTCAACCGTGAAGCTGATGGCGGCTAGGGTCGTCACTGCGATGGCCAGCAATGGAGATTCAGCGTTGATCCTCATAACAATCCTCCTTCAATGACGGCTGCGGATCGGAGCCTGATTGAGCAAGCCCCATGCCTCCGTGATCAGGGGGAGAATCACTCGGATTTGTGCCGGTTGTGTCCCGTTGGCGTGATAAGGCAGAACTGGCAGGGGAGGAAAACGCCAATATCTGTTCAATTTTGCCCAGTCTCTTCTCCACATTCTTCCTGCCCCTGTCCTTCGCAGTTGTGCGTGACACGCGGTTCTCCGTATAGCGTTCGCGGAAATCAAGAACTCGTTGTCAACGAACAAGCCGCCTTATACGTTGAAAAAAGCGACAGGGCTCTCGCGATAACCGAAGGAGGATGTATGAAGCAGGTGATTTTAAGTGCGGCTATGCTGTCGTTGTGTGTCCCTTCATTAGTATTCGCGCAGGCAGAGACGCCAAGGATTGATCAGCGGCAGGCGAATCAGGAGCGACGGATTGATCAAGGCCTTGCCAGCGGCCAATTAAGTAGTCGCGAGTCCACTCGGTTGAATAATCAGCAGGAACACATCAACAACATGGAGGACAAGGCCAAGTCCGACGGGGTGGTGACGAAGAAAGAACGCGCCCGGATCAAGCATGCCCAGGATCGCACGTCGCGCCACATTGCTCGCCAGAAGCACGACCGCCAGCAACGATAACATTTCCATCCGGACCAAGTTCGACAGGAACTCAGCATGCCGGTCCGGGTCACTTGCTCGGTCTCTGCGCTCGTGTTTCTTGTCGGGTGACTCCCATGCCGTCCTCAGGTCACACTGGGGACGGCATGGTTGTGTTTCACCTCAGCTCTCACCGCCGCGCACGGCGGCACGTGTATCTGAATCTTTTCAGATCACGCCTGAATCGAATCACGTGATCCTGCTAGAATGCCGGCATGGATCTCATTACCACTCACCTGAATGCAGACTTCGACGGGTTGGCCTCCATGGTGGCAGCCAGGAAACTGTATCCCGATGCCCTTCTGGTATTTCCTGGGGGCGCGCAGGAATCAGTCCGGAATTTTCTGGCTGATCACGACCTGGGCATCTGCCGCCTCAAAGATGTGGCATTGGAACATGTGCATCGGTTGATCCTGGTCGATGTTCAAGAGCCGGAACGCATCGGCCCTTTGCAGGTGCTGAGTTCACGTCAGGACCTGCACGTCCATATATTTGACCATCATGAGACCGGCGAGGGGGTAGAGACGTCGGTCTGGCCGTCGAACACAGAACGCCATATCGAGCCGGTTGGCGCCACTGCCACGCTGTTAATCGAGCGCCTGAAATCCCAGCAGGTCGCACTCACTGCTGCTGAAGCAACGGTGCTGGCGATGGGCCTGTATGAAGAAACGGGCTCGTTAGCCTATCCCTCGACGACGCCACGCGATCTGGAAGCAGCGGCGTTTGTCCTGCGGGCGGGCGCCGATTTGAACCGGGTCGCAGAGACGCTGCAACACCCGCTTGATCCGGATCTCATTGCCCTCCTGAACGATCTGCTTCAATCGGGCGCGGTTTACTACTTGGAAGGCCGAAAGATCTTGGTCGCTTCGAGCGCGTACGATCGGTACACGGGCGACCTTGCCGAGGCGGTTCAGCGGCTCGCGGAATTGCAAGGCTTTGATGCGGTCATCGTGGCCATTGCCATGGAAGAAAAAGTACAGATTATCGGACGGAGCCGCAGGGCGGAGATTGATGTGGCCTGGATCGCCCGTGAGTTTGGAGGCGGAGGACATGCCGTGGCGGCCGCTGCCAGCGTGAAAGGGCGTACGCTAGTGGAAGTGCAGGAACAACTGACCCGCCTGCTGACCGAACGGTACCGCCCAACGTTGTTGGCCCGGGATGTGATGACTAGGCCCGTCAAGTCGATTGTCGCCGATGCCACGGTGACTGAGGCGGAACGGTCCATGACCACCTATGGCGTCAACGTCCTACCGGTGGTGAATACGAAAGATCGATACATCGGCATGATTTCAAGGGAGACCATTCAGAAAGCGCTGTTTCATCAACTCGGAGATCAGCGGGTGGGAGACCTGGCCAGCAGTGGACAATACAGCGCATCGCCCGACACGCCGTTCCATGACATCGAGACACGGATGATCGAACTGAACCAACGTTTCGTGCCGGTGCTGTCGGACGGCAGGACGGTCGGCGTCATCACCAGGACCGATCTGCTCCGCAGTCTGCATGATGATGTACTCGCGTCTGCGCGCGGTCAATCAAAGTCGTTGATGGGGATGGAATCGCCCGGGGGAGTGCGGAAGCGGGATCTGAAGGGACTGCTGCGCGATCGGTTGCCTCCTCGCGTCTATGACTTGCTGCAAGCGTCAGGTGAATTGGCAGAGCGGCTGGGCTTGTCCCTCTATGTGGTCGGAGGATTTGTCCGCGATCTGTTGCTCGGCCTCGAGAATCTCGATGTCGATTTGGTCGTCGAGGGGGATGGCATCGCGTTTGCGCGCTCGCTCGCGAAGGAGCGTGCAGGCCGCGTCAAGGTGCACGAGCGGTTTGGCACGGCCGTCGTATTGCTGCCGGACGGGTTTAAAGTCGATGTCGCGACGGCACGTACCGAGTACTACGAATATCCGACGGCCTTGCCGACTGTGGAGCAAAGTTCCATCAAGAAGGATCTTTACCGGCGCGACTTCACCATCAATACGTTGGCAGTGGCGCTGAGGCCTCGAAACTTCGGTCAGCTCATTGATTTTTATGGCGGGCAACGCGATCTGAAAGAGCGTCTGATCCGCGTACTCCATAGTCTGAGTTTTGTGGAAGATCGAACGCGGGTCTTTCGGGCCATCCGGTTCGAGCTGCGATTCGACTTTCACCTGAGCAAGGAAACGCTGGCCCTGATTAAGGGCGCGGTGAAGATGGAGCTGTTTCACCGATTGTCCGGCCAGCGACTCTTGGAGGAACTGCGGTTGCTGTTTTCTGAGCGCACCCCTAGGCAGGCGGTCCGCCGGCTGGCCGATCTTGATTTGTTGCGGTTTATCCACCCAACGTTAACCTGGTCTATACGGCTGGATCGGCGGCTCAGCGATCTCGAAGCGGCGCTGGATTGGTACCGGCTGTCCTGTCTCGATCGGCCCATCAATGGATGGGTCGTCTATGCCATGGCTCTTGCGGACATCATGCCGGATCAAGCCGTCCGCGACATGCTCAAGCGATTTCCCTTTACCGAAGCGGAACGGACCGCCATAAACCAGGCTCGCTTTCTCTCCCAGCCGGTATGCCGGACCTTGAACAGGCGTGCGCCTCTCCGGCCTTCGGAAGCAGTCGCCATCTTAGCCGGCTTGTCGGAAGAGTGCCTGGTGTTCCTTCTGGCGAAGAACGCCTCCGAATCCGCCAAACGGTCTCTGTCCCAGTATCTCACCACGTATCGTGACGTAAAACCGGCGCTCACGGGAAAGGCGCTTCGGGCCCTTGGTTTGAAGCCCGGCCCTCTCTATCGCACCATATTGGAGCGGTTGACCGAGGCGCGTTTAAATGGGGAGGTGCACAGTGAAGAGGAGGAACGGGCACTGGTGAAGGACCTTACCGAGCGGCGCCGTTCAGCCTCCTAGCCTGCGGCGCGAGGTGGTCATGCCACGCATTCGCGACGGCCACAAGGTGAGGGCGGGAGGTATATGCGCACCCCTAGGCGACCGAACTGCAACGAGGGGATTAAGCCAGGGGCTCAACCGGCTCGAGTTCGTCGTGTGTGTCGAACGGCACGAGCCTCTTTCCCCATCGCGGCGAGAAGGCCGTCGTAGACGATGCGAGCCGCGTCAGACCATTTGGGATTGAATGGGCGACCAGCGAAAGCGGCCTCAGCCGCTTTTTTCTCATCGTGGGTAATTTGTCGAGGAGTCAGTATGGTGTCCATAGGCATAATAATAGATCGCTTCAGGGCAATGTCAAGGACTCCGCGTCTTGGAGCGACGCTTTCGTGCGTTGGGGCGCAGGAATTACCGGCAGTGATCTACCAGACATCTCACCGATCACGGTCTTATCTATGCACACCAGGGGGAAGAATGCGATCAAGTTCGGCATGGTGTGACCGAAATAGTTCAGATGCCTTCTCTGCGCTGATCATTCTAAACGACAGGTTGTCGCCAGGTGCCAGTTGAGCGGCTAGTGAACGATCCGCGCCGATCATCGTGGCGAGCTTGGCATACCCGCCTGTCGGCTGACAATCTGCCATCAAAAGAATCGGTTGTCGATTCGACGGGACTTGAAGGCTCCCGACACAGACCGCTTCCGAGACAATTTCCGTTGAGGCACGATGCGGGAGCTCCGTCCCCTCCAAACGATAGCCCATCCGGTCCGATTCTGTCGTCACCCGGTACGGACTACCGGTTAAGAGTCGAACGGCGTCGTCCATAAAATAATCGGATTGCGGGCCCGGCATGACGCGCACGGTGGGGGATCTCGGATACTGTGGCTGATACCGTTCCGGCAGCGAGCGACCGATGGACTGTGCCGCTGCTCGCGGAGAAGGTCCTACGAACAATTGATCCCATTTCTTCACCGCTCGGCCTGCCAGCCCGCCCAATCCACTGCGCACATGTGTTGAAAGACTTCCCAGTGTCATCGGGCCGGTGATGCCGCCAGCCGCCGTAAGATAGGCGCGGGCGCCCTGCCGTCGCATCCCGAACTGTAGCCGGCTTCCGGCCGGCAAGGCGACCACGGTCCACATGGGAAGGGCGAGCCCATTGCCGGTGGGGGAAAGGTCGGCGCCGGTGACGGCAATCCTGAGCGCCTGCTCAAACAACAGTTCAGGCCCGTGGAGGGTGATCTCCAAACCGGCAGCCTGGTCCGGATTACCGAGCAGGCGATTGCCGACCGTAAGCGCCCAGGTGTCCATCGCCCCACTCACCGATACACCGAATCGCTGATATCCGGAACGACCGAGATCCTGCACGGTGGTGAAGAGGCCGGGATGCAGCACATGAATGAGCGACTGTTTAGTCGGCATGATCGAGTCGTCTGACGGAAATTCCGCCCTCGGCGAACATCGTTCGCAGCGCCTGAGCCAGCCGGACGGCATCCGGGGTATCACTGTGAAGACAGAGGGTCTCGATATGGAGGTGGAGCATTGTCCCATCGGCTGCAACAACGTTCCCATCTTGCACCAGCGACTGCACCCGCGCGAGTACGGTCGATTCATGGTGGATCACCGCATGCGCCTCGGTCCGGGGTACTAAACGACCATCGGCCTGGTAGGCTCGATCGGCAAATCCTTCTGCGGCTATCTCGCCAGCCCGTGCGCCGTTCCAGAGGTGAGAAGTTCGGACCCGGCTAATCCGATAAGAATCAACCGCTGAGCCTTGAGCTGGGCAATCCCGGCCGCGACCGCATCCGCGAATTCCGGATCACGTGCCGCCATGTTGTAGAGGGCTCCGTGCGGTTTTTCGTGCGAGAGCCGATGCCTTCGGCGTGAGCGATCGCCATCAATTCACTTACCTGCGACAGAATGAGGTCAGAGCACGAATCCTTGCGAAAGCGGCAGCTCCCCAACGTCCGAGGACAGGCACGCCCGCGCCCGCGACGATGAACGAGGCGCAGGTCGAGACGTTGACCGAGCCCGAGCCATCGCCGCCGGTGCCGACGACATCGACCGCATCGGGCAGGCGCTTTTCGACCCGTAGCATCTTGGCGCGCATCGCCGAGACGGCGCCGGTGATTTCATCGACCGTTTCGCCGCGCACCCGCAGCCCCATCAGAAGCCCGCCCATCTGCGAGGGCGTCGCTTCGCCGGACATCATGCGGTCGAAGGCGGTGGCCACCTCCTGCCGCAGACGGCACATGCGCCGGTCACGACCTTGCTGATAAGCTGCTTTCAGATCGTCCATTTTTGTCTGCCGCGGCCTTTATTGGTTTTGCTGGCTGGCTGCGCCAGTCACCTGAGCGAAGGCCGTCTGGTTCACAGTGGTGCCGATTTCGGCCTCGAGCTGGTGACGTATTGCGCGACCTGCTCGTCGGACATCAGACCGCTGGATGTTTTCCCGCAAAGTCTGTATCTGGACGAGGCTGCGTCGAACTCAGGCTGGATCATGTCGGTCACCGTGTAAACGACACGGTCGCCAGCCTGCGCGCCGCGGCCCTGATCGAACTCGCCCTTGTAGAGCGAGACGCGCTTCGGCGACGCTGGTCGCAACGCCCGGCACTGGCGCATTGCGCTTGAACGGCGCGGAGGTGACCGCCGCAACACCCGCCGCCTTCGGCGAGGTCGGCGGCCTCGCCCTTCTTCATCTGCTGATGCGCTACCCTGGCCTTCGCTTCGAGGCGCTGCGAAATCTGATCCTCGCGCCAGCGCGCTGTGACCTGCTCGCGCGCTTCATCGAGCGTGCGGTCGCGCGACGGCGTGATGCCCTGAACGTCGAACCAGACATAGCCGCCGCCGGGCAGGGGCAGCGGATCGGCGTCGACACCGACACATTTCGAGAACACGGCCGACAGCGCGTCGACGCCCTGCGGCAGGCCGCCGACGGGGCCAGTGGCGCCAGCCCAGGTCAACGGCGTCGATGGTCACGGCCGTCAGGCCAGCCTTCTGCGCGGCATCGGCGACAGTAAGGCCGGTGCCGCGTTCGTCTTTCCATCTTGTTGTGCAGCGTCTGAGGTGCTGTTCGGATTCTATCGTGTTTCCCTATTAACCTTAGCGATGCCGTTA
>JASGJV010000017.1:0-380137 GCA_049840695.1 Nitrospira sp. | reverse complement strand
GTATTGCTAAGGTTAATAGGGAAACACCATAGAATCCGAACAGCACCTGTTTTTCCACCTTGCATCCGCAGGTCTCCCTCAAACTCGATGAACTGTCCGGGACAGAAATCGAAGCCGGCGTGAAGAGCGGATTGCTGGGAATCTGGGCATCGGATTCGTCCCAGCGGCATCCGACCGTCTAGAGACCCAGCTGCTGTTTGAGGAAGATTTTGTCTTGATTGCCTCACCCGGGCACCACTTTGCGACGCGCCGTCACCTGCCGCTGGCCTCTCTGGTTGACGCAGCCCTTGGTCCTCCGGCCGGACATTTTTTGTACGCGCCGGTTATTGAATGCAAGTTTCGAACAGGCAGGCATCCTGCCCAGAGTGACTGTTGAAATGAATTCGATCGAGGGCATTCTGGCGACGGTGAAGACCAGCAAACTGGCCACCGTGCTTCCTCGACTCTCTCTCCGGATTAGACGGACATGACGGGCTTCGGGGGATTCCGCTCAACAATCCAACACCTCGCCGTGGCCTGGGGCTGTTATGGAGAAAGGGCGGCTATCGGAGCGGGGCGGCACAGGCATTGGCCGACCAGGTACGTGTCGTCGTCAACAAGCGCTGGAGGCGAAAGCCGGGTCGGTGACCTCGAGGAGACGATTGCCTTTGCAGGGCCTGGACGCCAGGTCGTCCTCAACCATTTTTTGCGGGGGCGTGTAACCTCTGACCCTCAACCAGCGACTAGGATGATATGGGGCCATGCCTGCGGTCCTGAGGGCGTCTGGGGTATGATGCAGAGGTTTCAGTCAAGGCAGAAGTGAAGGTCCGGGTTACAGGAGCGCAGGCACTCGTGTCCGATGACGCCGAATGTATCGACCGGGTCTTGCGCGGTGATATCGATCGGTTCAGCGAATTGATCGCCCGGCATCAGCAGCATGTCCGCAAGATTGTGCAAGGGCATGTCCCGGCAGATCGTGTGTCGGAGGTGGCACAAGACGTGTTCGTCCGGGCCTACGCAGGCCTTGAGCAGTATGGAGGAACCGTTCCATTTGAACATCGGTCGTCTCGTCTCAGTATTCGGGGAGGACGTTATCATTTTTTTGGCGTGCACATCGGCGAACGGAGATGCCCGTCAGCGGGCTCTCTGAGGACCAAGCTGCTCCAGTGGCTGGATCGTGCGCTGGCGGCAGAATCGACTCACCGGTTCCATGACCAGACGGATCAGCGTGATTCGCTCGAGGTGTTGGAGTGGGCACTGGCGCAACTGTCTCCAGAACATCGTCTGGTCTTGACCTTGGTTACCCTGGAAGGCCGTTCCGTGCGTGAGGCAGCGAGTTATTGGGGTGGACGGTGGTTAACGTGAAGGTGCGGTGTTTTCGAGCTAGGCAAGCCTTGCGGACGATTTTTCTTCGGAAACGGGAGTGCCACCGGCATGACCGTTCGTCGTAACCATGCAGTTGACCGGATTGAGTTGCTCCCTGGCGCAGGTCGATCACACTCGCGGCGACGTGATGGTGGAGGAAAACTGGGCCCAGGAAGGTGACGCGAACGATCCGGCAAGAGATTGCGCAACACCCGGCTCCTTCCCTTCTTGTTTGGGCGGAGCCATTGGTGTGGCGGGCGGCTGCTTGTGCGGCGCTTGTGTCCCTGATCTTTGCCGGGTCGGTGGCGGTCTACAGGAAGCAACATGTGGTTCCGGTTGCCGCCGTTGGGATGCAGAGTTTGATACAGGATCGCCGTTTCCTGATAAATAATTGGTCGGAGGTCTGAGGCGCGCGGTATGTCACGCACCGGATTGTGGATCGGACTGATCGTCCTCTTTTGCGCAGGAGCCTTAATAGGCGCGGTAGGAACGTCGCTCTATTATCAGTATGAGGACGAGCATCGATGGGAGCGGGGGCCGGGAGCTCGGCAGGAACGGATTATGAAACGGCTGACCCAGGAACTGGCCTTGTCATCGACTTAACGAGCCGCGGTTGCACCTATCGTGGCCCGAGCCCATGTTGAATTGTTACGGTTGCGGGTGAACCATCAACCGGACGTCGATCGCGTGCTCGATCAAGGGATGCAGGAACTCAAGGCGGCATTATCGCCGGAGCAGCAGGCCAAGTTAGACGGACTCCATGCCCAGCTGCAGCAGCGCTGGCGCGTGACTCGGGAGATGTCCGGCAGGCGCAAGAGGCCGGGGGACGGGAAGGAATAGTGGCGATGGCTGAGTCGGTGAGATTTTCCACTCCTTGAAACGATGGATGATCGGGCTCTCCGCTGCCTGCCTGTTGGCCGTGGGAACCTACGTCCTGATGACGCGGTCCGGTGAAGCGCAGCCCGGCCGCGCGGAGAAGCGTCCACAAGTGGTTGCGCGCAGCACGCCGGTCGTGGCCGCCGTGGCGAAAACGGGCGAGATCAATATTTATTTGAACGGCTTGGGTTCCGTCATCCCGATGAATACGGTGACCGTGAAGAGTCGGGCGGACGGCCAACTGATGTGCTGTGCGCTCTTCAAAGAAGGGCAGTTGGTGCATAACGGCGAGCTGCTGGCGCAAATCGATCCACGCCCCTTTGAAGTGCAGCTCATTCAAGCTCAAGGACAAATGGCGCGCGACCAGGCACAATTGAAAAATGCGCAATTGCACTTCAAGCGTTACCGCGACCTGTATAAGCAAAACTTCATTCCCAAGAGCAGCAGCTCCATACCCAGGAGGCCCTGGTGCGCCAGTACCAGGGTATCGCAGTCAAGGCCGATCAAGGGCAGATCGACAATGCCAAATTGCAACTGACCTATTCGAAGATTACCGCGCCGATCGACGGGCGTGTCGGGTTGCGTCTCGTGGATGCGGGCAATATCGTGCGTGCGAGATTGCAACGGCATTGCTGGTGATTACGCAATTGCAGCCGATCACCGTCGTGTTTGCGCTGGCGGAAGATCATCTGCCGGCGGTCTTCGAGCGGCTGAAGGCCGGCAAACCGTTAGTCGTGGAGGCTTTCGATCGCGAGCAGAAACGCAAATTGGCGACGGGGACCTTGCTCACCGTTCGACAATCAAATCGATCCGACCACCGGGACCGTCCGCCTGAAAGCGGTGTTTCCGAACGACGACAGCGCACTCTTTCCCAATCAGTTTGTGAATGCGCGCCTGCTGCTCGACATCAAGCACGATGCGATTGTGGTGCCGTCCGCAGCGATTCAACGCGGCCCAAAGGGAACATTTGTCTATGTGGTCAATGAGGCGGAACAGACGGTCAGCGTGCGCGCGGTGACCGTGGGGGTGTCGCAGGGCGAAGACGCCTCGATCGACACCGGCTTGGCGTCAGGCGAAACCGTTGTGGTGGATGGCACTGAAAAGCTGCGCGAAGGCAGCAAGGTGGAGATGCGGTCATTGGGCGGAGCGGTCCCGGCCAGCCATGACAGTCCGCCGGCCGGAGGAGAACGGCAAAAACAGGGGAAACGCACGTGAACCCTTCGCGTCTGTTCATCGTGCGGCCGGTCGCCACGGTCCTGACGATGATTGCGATTCTGCTGGCTGGGGGGCTGGCCTATCGCCACCTGTCTGTGTCGGCGCTTCCGCAGGTCGATTACCCTACCATTCAAGTGTTGACGTTTTATCCCGGCGCCGGGCCGGATGTGATGACGTCATCCATTACGGCTCCGCTGGAACGGCAGTTCGGGCAAATGCCCGGACTCAACCAGATGACGTTGACGAGCTCCGGGGGAAGTTCGGTCGTCACCCTTCAATTCAGTCTCGATATCAATTTGGATGTGGCCGAACAGGAAGTGCAGGCCGCCATGAATTCAGCAGCCACCTTCCTGCCTCGCGATCTTCCTGCGCCGCCGGTCTACAGCAAGGTCAACCCCGCAGACGCGCCGATCCTTACCTTGGCTTTGACCTCAGCCACGCTGCCCTTGTCGCAGGTACGGGATTTTGCAGAAACGCGGTTCGCGCAAAAGATCTCGCAATTGTCCGGCGTCGGCCTCGTAAGCATCAGCGGGGGACAACGCCCGGCGGTGCGCATCCAGGCGAATCCCCGCGCGTTGGCTGCCTATGGCTTGACGCTGGAAGATCTTCGTGTCGTGGTGGCTGCCGCCAATGTGAACCAGGCCAAAGGCGGTTTCGACGGGCCCCGTCGCGCCTCGATCATCAATGCCACGGATCAGTTATTCGCGGGCAAGGATTATAAGGCGTTGATCGTGGCCTATCGCAATGGCGCGCCGGTTCGGTTATCGGAAGTCGCCGAGGTGATCGACGATGTGGAGAACACCAAACAGGCAGCCTGGATGAACGAGACGCCGGCGGTGATCGTCAACATTCAGCGCCAGCCGGGGACGAATGTCATTGAAGTGGTTGACCGGGTGAAGAAGTTGCTGCCGCAACTGCAGGGAACGTTGCCGTCTTCCGTGCAGGTCTCGGTGCTGACTGATCGTACGACGTCGATTCGTGCGACCGTCCGCGATGTGCAGTTTGAATTAGTGCTGGCGGTGGCTCTCGTCATCCTGGTGATTTTTTTGTTTCTCCGAACATTACCGGCCACCGTGATCCCGGCAGTGGCCGTACCGCTGTCTCTGGTCGGCACCTTCGGCGTCATGTATCTCATGGACTTCAGTCTGAACAATCTCACCTTGATGGCGCTGACGATCTCCACCGGCTTCGTCGTGGACGACGCCATCGTGATGATCGAGAATATCGCGCGATATATCGAGCGGGGAGAATCGCCCTTTCAGGCGGCCCTCAAGGGATCGAAGCAGATCGCCTTCACCATCCTGTCGTTAACCGTGTCGCTGATCGCGGTGCTGATTCCCTTGTTATTCATGGGCGATGTAGTCGGGCGCCTGTTCCGGGAATTCGCCGTGACCCTGAGTATCACGATTCTCATTTCGGCAGTGGTGTCGCTCACACTGACTCCGATGATGTGCGCCAGGCTGTTGCGGGAACGGCGGGAGGAGCAGCCTGGGCCGCTCTCGCGGGCGTCGCAGCGGCTATTGGATCGCATCATTGCGGGATATGGTCGAAGCCTGCAGTGGGTGTTGCAGCGTCAACAGGCGACGCTGGTCGTGACGGTCGCCACACTGGTGGTCACCGTCGCGCTGTTTGTTCTGATTCCCAAGGGGTTCTTTCCACTGCAGGACACCGGCGTCATTCTCGGCATAACGGAGGGACCGCAAGCGGTGTCGTTCGGCACGATGGCTGAACGGCAGCAAGCCCTGGCTCGCGTCATCCTCGAGGAGCCGGCCGTCGAAAGCCTCACCTCATTTATCGGGGTAGATGGAACGAATACGACCCTTAACAGCGGGCGTATGTATATCAATCTGAAGCCGCTGGGCGAGCGACTCGGGGACGCCGGCGACATCATCAGACGTTTGGAATCACGCGTGGCCGAAGTGGACGGCATCACCTTGCATATGCAACCGGTGCAAGACCTCACGGTGGAAGACCGGGTGAGCCGGACGCAATTTCAATATACGCTGGAAGATGCTGATCCGGAGGAGTTGAGTCGCTGGGCCCCGAAGCTACTGGAAAGCCTGCAGTTGCGACCTGAACTGCGCGATGTCAGCAGCGATCAGCTGAACCAGGGATTGGCCTCCCTCGTGGAGATCGACCGCAATACCGCTTCACGCATGGGCATCACCCCGCAACTTATCACGGATACCTTGTACGATGCCTTCGGCCAGCGGCATGTTTCGACGATGTTTACGCAGTTGAATCAGTATCGCGTCATTCTGGAGGTGATGCCGGAATTTCAGAAGGGGCCGGAAGCGCTGCAAGCTCTGGAGGTGCGTGGAACTGGCGGGTCCGTGCCGTTGAACGTCTTCACCCGAGTAACGGATACCACTGTGCCCCTCGTCATCAGCCGGCAGGGACAGTTCCCCGCGGTGACGATCTCGTTCAACCTGGCGCCGAATGGCTCTCTTGGCGCGGCGGTGGAGGCGATTCGGCACGTCACGCAGGAATTGGGCCTTCCCGCGAGTATCCGGGGAAGTTTTCAAGGCGCGGCCCAGGCCTTCCAGAATTCCCTGGAGCACGAACCACTGTTGATCCTCGCTGCCCTGGTCACGGTGTACATCGTGCTCGGGATTTTGTATGAAAGCTACATTCATCCGCTCACGATTCTCTCGACCTTGCCGTCCGCCGGTGTGGGCGCGCTGCTGGCGCTCATGCTCTGTCGTATGGAATTCAGCATCATCGCGCTCATCGGCATTATTCTGCTCATCGGGATCGTAAAAAAGAATGCCATCATGATGATCGATTTTGCGCTGGACGCCGAACGCATTGAAGGGAAGGCGCCGGCACAGGCCATTTATGAAGCCGGGCTCCTGCGCTTTCGTCCTATCATGATGACGACCATGGCTGCGCTCTTCGGCGCCTTGCCGCTGGCCATGGGGGCAGGGGTCGGCTCGGAACTGCGGCGTCCGCTGGGCATCGCGATCGTCGGCGGACTGGTCTTGAGCCAGCTCCTGACCCTGTACACCACGCCGGTCGTGTATCTCGCCCTGGATCGGCTGGCCGCCCGCTTCCGCCGGCGCACGGAGCAGGTTACGGTGGGAGCCGCCGTGCCGATAGGTCCTCCATGAATATCTCGGCTCCGTTTGTGCGGCGGCCCGTAGGAACCACATTGCTCACGATCGGCGCGACGCTGGTCGGGATCGTGGCGTTTCCGTTTTTGCCGGTGGCCTCGCTTCCGCAGGTCGAGTTTCCCACAATCAACGTATCGGCCTCGTTGCCGGGAGCCAGCCCCGAGACCATGGCCTCTTCCGTGGCCGCTCCGCTGGAGCGCCAGTTCACTCGTATCGCCGGTGTCACGGAGATGACCTCCTCCAGCACCATTGGCGGAACCAACGTTACCTTGCAGTTTGAGCTCAACCGGGATATTGACGGAGCCGCGCGAGACGTGCAAGCAGCGATTAATGCCGCCCGAGCCGATCTTCCGTCGAATCTGCCCACTGCGCCTAAGTACACCAAGGTGAATCCTGCCGATGGCCCCATTCTCATTCTGGCTATCACGTCTGAGCTTGTCACGCGCGGGCAAATGTATGATGCGGCATCGAGCATCCTGCAGCAGAAACTGTCGCAGGTGGAAGGTGTTGGGCAGGTGGCTGTAGGCGGAGGATCGTTGCCGGCGGTCCGCGTCGATCTCAATCCCACCGCGTTGAACAAGTATGGCATCGGGTTGGGAGAGGTGCGCCAGGTTCTGAACAGTACCAATGTGAATCGTCCGAAAGGCCAACTGACGGCCGACGATCACACCTGGGAAATCCGGACCAACGATCAACTGCACAAAGCCGAGGAATACCTCCCGCTGATCGTGGCCTACCGAAACGGGCGTGCGGTGCATCTGTCCGATGTGGCGGCGGTGGAGTCATCAGTCGAAGATTTGCGGACTATGGGAGTGGCGAACGGAACGCCGGCCGTGTTGGTGATCATCTATCGACAGGCCGGAGCGAATATTATTGAAACGGTGGATCGTCTCCGTGCGCGGCTTCCTCAACTGGAGGCGTCCCTGCCGGGCAGTATGTCCCTGTCCATCGTGATGGATCGTACGCCGGTGATTCGCGCATCGTTGCATGATGTCGAACGCACCCTCGCCATTTCCGTTGCCCTTGTCATTTTAGTGGTGTTTGCGTTTCTCCGCGATCTGCGTGCCACGTTGATTCCGGCCGTGGCGGTTCCCGTGTCGCTGGTGTCTACGTTTGGTGTCATGTACGTGCTCGGGTACAGTCTCGACAACCTCTCGCTCATGGCCCTGACGATTGCCACGGGATTCGTCGTGGACGACGCGATCGTGGTCTTGGAAAACATCACACGGTATCGCGAGCAAGGGGTGCCGGCTATGGAGGCAGCCCTGCGTGGCGCGAAGGATATCGCCTTTACGGTCGTCTCGATGACCCTCTCGCTGGTCGCGGTGTTCATTCCGATTTTTCTGATGGGTGGGATGCTCGGCCGGCTGTTTCGTGAATTCGCCGTGACACTGTCGGTGGCAATTCTGGTGTCGCTCTTCATCTCGCTTACGACCATTCCTATGTTGTGCGCCCGTGTGCTGAAGTCGGATTCGGTCCGTGCTCACGGGTGGTGGTATCGCATGAGCGAACGGGGGTTCGATGCGATGCTGCGCGGGTATGCAAGCAGCCTGACCTGGGTTCTGCGGCACCCGCGCATCATGCTGGCGGTGACGTTAGGCACCATGGCGCTTACCGTGTATCTCTACATTCTTGTGCCGAAAGGATTTTTCCCCCAGCAGGATACCGGCCGCTTGTTCGGAAATATTCAGGCGGCGCAGGATATCTCGTTTCAAGCGATGCGGCAGAAACTGACTGAAGTGGTCGAGATCATTAAGAGCGATCCGGCCGTTTCGAGCATCACCGGTTTCACGGGCGGCGGTGGGCACGCCGGTACGACCAACACGGGGCGGATGTTTATTGCCTTGAAGCCGCTCGGAGAACGCGGGCTCAGTTCCGATGAAGTGATCGGCCGGCTGCGTCCCAAACTGGCGAAAGTGCCTGGCGCTCCCACGTACCTGCAAGCGATACAGGATCTACGTATCGGGGGCCGGGCCAGCAGCGCACAATATCAGTATACGCTGCAGAGCATGGATCTCGCCGAACTGAACACTTGGGCGCCGAAAGTTGACGCCAAACTGCGGACCCTTCCGGAAATTGTGGATGTGAACAGCGATCAGCAGGATCGAGGTCAGCAATCCCTGGTCGTATTCGATCGGAGCACCGCGTCTCGGCTCGGACTGAGCCCCCAATTGATCGACGATACCCTATACGATGCCTTTGGCCAGCGGCAGGTGTCGATCATGTATACACCGCTCAATCAGTACCACGTTGTGATGGAAGTGGCGCCTCAATATTGGCAGAACCCTTCTGCGCTGCATGAAATTTACGTTCGATCCCCTAGCGGGGCTCAAGTGCCGTTGAGCGCCGTCACGCGGTACGAGCCGGCTAATACCATTCTTTCCGTCAATCATCAGGGGCAGTTTCCCGCAGTGACGCTCTCATTCAATATGGCGCCCGGCGTGTCGTTGGGCGAGGCCGTGGTCGCCGTGGATCTGGCGATGCGCGACATCGGCTTGCCGGCGAGTGTGCGAGGGACCTTTCAGGGAACGGCCAAAGCCTTTCAAGCGTCTGTAGAGAATCAGCCTTGGTTGATTCTGGCCGCCTTGGTCACGGTGTATATCGTGCTGGGGATTCTCTATGAGAGTTACATCCATCCGCTGACGATTCTCTCCACCTTGCCTTCCGCCGGCGTGGGAGCCTTGTTGGCATTACTGCTGTTCAAGGCGGAGCTGAGCATGATCGCCTTGATCGGGATCATGCTCCTGATCGGCATTGTGAAGAAAAATGCCATTATGATGATCGATTTTGCCCTGCAGAGTGAGCGAATCGGAGAAGGGAAAACCCCGCAAGCCGCAATTTACGAAGCCTGTTTGCTCCGATTCCGTCCGATCATGATGACCACGGCAGCAGCCCTACTTGGCGCATTACCCTTGGCGGTGGGCATGGGCGTAGGGTCGGAACTCCGGCGCCCACTCGGTATCGCCATCGTGGGCGGGCTGCTGGTGAGTCAGGTCCTCACCCTCTATACCACTCCTGTTATGTACCTGCTTCTCGACCGTCTACGACTTCGATGGGCGCGGAGGCGGGAGACCTCTCCGCAACCTGCCGTATAGAGATTCGCAAGCCCTACAGGATGTGCTCCGGCAGCTACGGCGGCGATATGCGCATTGACAACCGGTTCTCGATCATGATATTGAGAATTGCTATCAAGACTTGCCCGGTGGAAAAGGTCGAGAGAAGATCTGGTAAGTCTCGGTCAGCGATGCGGTAGCGCGTCTCGTCCGCTCAACATTCGAATAAGGCCAGCGACCCCTGCGGTCAGAGCCCAAAGTTGTCTCACGACAGCTTTGGGCTTTTGTTTTTTTGTGTCCGGTTCCGGTGGTTTGTCGGAGATGGAGGTCTGAGGATGTCGCAGATTGCACTGAAAGGGAATATCGCGCATGTGCGCGGCTCTCGGAGCGGCGGATGGCTGATCTCATTGATGCTGCATGGCGGGCTTGTGGCCCTCGCCATGCAGGCTGTGATGGAGGTGAAACCTCACCTACAACCGGAGACCTTTCGCTGGGACGTCGCATTGCAACCCGCGCCGACACCGAGTCCTGCCGCTGCTGAGCCCATCCCTTCACCGCAACCAGTCTCGGAACCGCCACAGTCGAAAAAACCAGTGTCTCGCCCGGTGTCGCAGCCTTCCCCGGAGCCGGTTCCGCAGGTCGTGGAGCGGACGGCAGCGGTTCAAACGGTTCAGGCCACGCAAGTCACGCCGCGCGTGGTGGAACGATCCGTACCCCAGGAACGGCAGGCAGTAGTGAATGAGGAACAGCCTGTCGTGTCTCAACCGGTTCACGAGACAGTAGCTGTCGTGGCTCAAGCCCAAGAAGTCGTGCAGCAGGAGAGTCATGACATTGTTCAGGCCGTCGAAGCTCAGATGGTGACGGCGCAGTTCTTTGAAGCGGTGGTGCAGCAGTCGGCGGTTCCTGTTGAAACGTTGGCGACCGCAGTAGAACAGCCCGCCGTCGTCGCACAAGCGTTAGTTGAAACTGCGTCGCCTGTCGCGACGCCAACGGTTTCCCATAGTGAGGTGGTGGATGCGGTCGTGTCGGAACCCGCGGTGGTGAGGGAGAATTCAGTCGCGCATCGTGAAGTGCGGGAAACGGCGCCGGGGCAGGCCGATATGGGCTGGCTGGCGGAGTCGCTGTGGGCACGGATCGAAGAATTGAAACGATACCCCAGACAGGCACGAGCGCGTCGGTGGGAAGGCAAAGTGGTGCTGGAAGCAGTGATCCGCCATGACGGAACGATTCTCCAATGTTTGATTGCCGAGAGCTCCGGCCACGGTTTGCTGGATCAGGATGCCATTTCGGTGTTGCGGAAGGCGTCTCCGCTTGCCCTGAAACATCCGCTGGGGAAGGAACAAATTACCATTCTCGTGCCGATTGCCTATCGGCTTGACAGTTAAGTAGCAACGTTATCACACCGGGACCAAAGGAGCTTCATGATGAACAGCGGCATACAGAATGTGCGGAGTGGATGGATGGGCGCGGTGCTGTGCAGTGCCTGCTTGTTGTGGTTGGCTGTAGGGACGGCTCTCGCTCAGCCTAAGGGCGACAAGGCCTTCCAGGCGGTGGCGACCGACGCCAAAGGCGTCGAGACCGAGGTGCATGGAATCATATTTTACTGGGAAGAGAAAATCAGCGAGACCGCATTCGTTCCGCATGAGCTGAAAGAAGTGCCCGTCAAACGGGGAACCGCGACGGTCAAGATCAAATTTGATGTCATCAAGACGATCGATGTGAAACCGTCCGGAAGCGGGACGCCGCCAGCGGTGTCGATTACGCTGAATGACGGAAAGGCCGGAGAATTCACCCTGGCCATCGCCGGAAGTTTTAAGGGGCAATCGGATTTTGGCGAGGTCGAACTGCCGGCGGTCGAACTGAAGCGAATCGCCTTTAAATAAATGCGACCGGTAATCGAGCCCGACGGCAGAGAAACCCGTCGAGCGGAGGAAGTGGCATGACGAACAGCACGAAGCGTGAAACTGCCCGGGTTCTGACTTGCGACGATGTGCGGTGCCGTTGCGGCCAGCTGGTGGCTCGCTGGGCCGAACAAGGCATCGAAATCAAGTGCAAACGTTGCCGGCGTCTCGTCACGATTGCTTTCGACGCGATCGCAGGGCGGCCGCCGGGAATGCTCGCGAACTAACCCGCTCCTGTGTGAATTTGTTGTAGAGGCCAAAGGACCGTGAGTGTCCAGAGCCCAAGACCCTGTAGAGGGTCTTGGGCTTTTTATTGTGTGGGAATGTCGGGTTTCAGTCGTGTTGGTGAATGAACAAGGAGAACACATAATCATGGCGGTACGTATCCGGGTCGTGGGCCTAGGGGCTGGGTGTCTGTTGGCAATAGGACTTGTATGTGGCTGGAGCACCTCTGCTCAGGGTCAAGGGGTAGAGACCGTTGTTCCTGGCCAGGATGCGGATGCCGGGTCCAGGAATGAAGTAAAAGACACATCGGCCGAACCGGGGGAACCGTCTAAGGCTAAGCCGGTGAAGATTCCCGAAGTGGTGGTGAAAGATGTTCATGAACGAAATGAGCCGGACCAGGAGTCGGTGAAGGATATCGCGGGCTCAGTCAACGTGGTCACGCGCGAAGAAATTCAACGGGCCCGGCCGAAAAATGCAGACGAAATGTTGCGGCGCGTGCCCGGTGTCAACGTGTTGGACGAATACGGCCAGGGCTTGCGACCGAACATCGGCATCCGGGGTATGGACCCTCGTCGCAGCAAGAATATTCTGCTGATGATGGACGATATTCCCCTACAACCGGCCCTCTTTGGTGATGCCTCGACCTATTACATGGTGCCAATCGAACGCATCGACCACATTGAGGTGATCAAAGGTGGTGCCTCGGTCCTTTATTCACCGAATACGCAGGGAGGCCTGATCAATTTCATTCGAAAGCGGATTCCCACCACACCGACGTTTTCCACCACGAATACGTTCGGCAGTTTCAATTTATTTCAGTCGGACACCCAGTACGGAGGCTATTGGGGAAATTTTGGCGCGCAGCTCGGGTATCTCCGGCGGCAGTCAGACGGCTTCAGAGATCGTAGCAAATCGCAGTTGGACGATTTCACGATGCGATTCGAAGCGAATCCTGACGACCGGACGCGCATTACGACGAATATCTCGTGGTACGACGAAACAACGCAGACGCCTGGAAGCATCACGCCCACGCAATATCGAAACGATCGCACGCTGGCGGGCAAACCGAACGATGAATTCAAAGGACAGCGCGGAGCGATCGACGTGACGGCGAGCAGGGAGATCGACGCCCACAACACCGCCAAGATCATTGTGTACGGCAATGTGTTCGAACGGAACTGGTATATCCAGGACCAAGCCGCCAACGGCACGCTGCTCTCCACCAGCACGAACTTTTTGCGGAAGTTCAATGTCTTTGGCGTCATGCCGCAACATCAGTTCAAATTTTCGCTCTTTGGATTGGATCAGCAGATCACCTCCGGCGTTCGGTATCACGCCGAGCGCTTGACCGACATCACTGGGATCGGCACGGCCGGCTCGAAGATCAGCCGCACGACCAACAACGCCGATCTGGAATCGGTGGCCTATGCGGCCTATACGGAGACGGCAATCCGCCTCACAGAAGCACTCACCATCTCACCAGGCATTCGCTGGGAACAGGTGAATCAAAGCCGCGAGACGATGAACGCGATCCCTCCGGCCGCGCAACCGAATTTCAGAGGGTCCAAGACCACGCAAGGACTGATCTACGGGACGGGTGTGAAGTATCAACTCACTCCCGACAGCATGCTGTTCGGTCATGTCCATACGACATTCCGGCCGCCGACCTTCGCCAACGCGGTCGATCCGACCAGCGGAACCACCCAAGACCTCTCCGCAGAACGCGCGTTGAGTTCAGATATCGGAATCCGGTCCATCCTCGTGCCCGGGGTGAGTGCGGAAGTCGCTCTGTTTCGCACCGAATTCAGCAATCAGATCGTCCAGCAGGGCAGCCAGTTCGTGAATGCCGGAAAAACGCTGATGGAGGGAATCGAAAGTACTGTCAGCCTCGATTGGGGTGAAATCGTCCGCCCGCTGCAAGGCTTCGTCACCAGAGGCAGCATCACACTTTTACGGCCGAAATCCCTGTTTGGCGCGACGGACGGGAAAGACCTTCCCTATGCCCCTCGCATGACGTTCTACGGATTGGTGGGATATTACCACCCGACCGGCGCGTCGATTGAAGCCGATGCCATGTACATCGCGCAACAGTTTACCGATGTCGCAAACACCCAGGCGGAAAATGCCTTGGGCACGAACGGAGCCATCCCTTCCTATACGATTTGGAACCTCCGGCTCAATTATGCTCCGCCGAAAGCGAAATGGGCCATTTTCGCCGGCGTGCGCAACCTGACGGACGAATCATTCATCGCGCAACGCACCACCGGCAGTTTCATCGGCATTCAGCCCGGTGAAATCCGGAACTTCTACGGCGGTGTCTCCTGGAGATTCTAACGGGAAGCCGCAACCTTTGATCGAATTTCAGAAAGGAAGGACGCTGATGAATCGGAACCTATTCAATCGTGCATTGTGGGGAATCGCATTGGTGGCAGGGTTGCTGGAAGCGGTTCCGGCAGAGGCCCATTTCGTCTGGGTGGAGACGGAAGCCACGGCTCCCGCTGACCATGGACAACCAGTGAAGGTGTATTTCGGGGAGTATGCCGAATTTCTCCGGGAAGAGCGTGGGGGACGGCTCGATTCCATCGATGGGGTCACCTTACGCGTGCAGGATCCGAAGCGCGGGAAGACGGACGTCCCATTGACGAAGCAGGTGAACCACTTTGCCGGGGCCCTGTCATCCTGTGTGCCGGGGCGGAACGCGGTGGTCGCAGAACAGGCGAAAGCGCCGGTGCAGGATCTGCGCAAACATGATCTGGGCATCGTCAAGCCGATGTTCTATGCACGAACCTACTTCGTCTGCCTGGAAGACAGTCGGGTCAATGAGCATGAGCGGGATCACTCGACGCCGCTGGCGCTGGACCTGATCCCGCTCACGACCGGGCTGAATCTGGCCTCCGGCCGCGTCACTCCCGGCCCCGGGGGCGAGATCGTCGTGAAGGCACTTTTCAATGGTCAACGTCTGCCGGGGACGCAGGTGCTGGTGCATGCGCCCAATGGGTGGGACAAGGAGCTCAAAACAGACGCTGACGGGATTGTGTCCTTCACGCCGCTGTGGCCAGGCCGGTATGTGCTGGAGATGATTCATGTCGAAAAGGCTCCGGGCGAGTTCGAGGGGACGGCGTATGAGGCCTTGCGCCATCGCAGCACGTTGGCATTGCAAGTGAGGGCCGACCGCCCCGCGGAGCAATAACATGAGTCGCGGCGGATCTGAACGGATTGTCAGGCTGGCTCATCGCTGGCTCGGCATGGGAGCGTTGGGTTTTGTGCTGCTCTCCGTCGTCACCGGGCTGTTGTGGGCGGACGCCAAGTTTTTGTACTGGGACGACCATTATAAGGAGAAGGTCCGGCCGGTGGTTGGCCCTGGCGTAGAAGCGGCGACGCTGCCGATGGATCGTGCGATCGTTGCGGCCAAGGAGGCCATAGGAGGGCGTGGACTGGTCGAGCAGGTGTTGCTGCGATCGGATTTCGGCCGTGTATTCTATGAACTCAAATTGCGGGTTGAGGGGGTGCCGACCACGCTCCTGCTCGATGCCATCAGCGGTGAACGCCTGTCGCCGATTTCACCGGATCTGGCACCGGTGATAGCGCAACAGTATGTGCGGACGCCGGCAACAGTAACCGGCGTGGAACTCGAGCGGTATACACCGCGCAAGAAGAAGCGGGCACAGGATGCGGTGCGTGTCCGGTTTGACAATGCCGATGCCACGGAAATTGTGCTGGATCGGCAGACGGGGGAGATTCTTGAAGACGAAGGGCGCTGGCGGCGAGTGCATTTTGCCGTGATGCAGTTGCACCAGCTGAACTTCTTTGGCTTTGAAAAAACCCTCTTGAACATCCCCGGCGTGCCCATTCTCTTAATGAGTCTCTCGGGATGTCTGTTGTGGATCTTTCATCGTGCGAGGATGCGGCGCGCGCAATCGGTCACTACCAGCAGAGATACGGCAGTGTTTCCTTCCGGTTCGACGGGCGAACCGAAGGAGGTGCCACCCCTGTCTTGATCATCGGCCGTTGATGGTCCGGTGGCGTTTTCTTCCGCCGGTTGTTTAGAATGTCTTCTCTGGAGTGGGGATGACGATTCGTACCATCAAGGGCCGTATTGTGCTCGCCATTGTGTTGGTGGGCTGCATCCCGTTGTTGATCGGGCTGGTGCTCGCCTACATGTCCGGGATGCAGTCGCTGCGCGACCTCATCGGCGGCAATCTGCAAGCCGTGGCGATCCAAGCCGCCGACCGGGTGACGATGCTCGTGCAAAGCGAGATCCAAGCCGCCCGGCTGCTGGGGTCCGCCCCATTGCGGGTCCGCCAGCCGGTTGAAACGGCCAACGCCTCCTATCCCCAAGACCCCAAGGACACCGAGCGCATCATTCAAACCCGCACGCAGGTCTGGGAGAAGGGGAAGGAGGCCGCAGCCCAGCTCCTCCATCGAGACCTGTCGCGGTTTCTCCTCGATACAAAGGTCAGAAGCGGCGACAAGCTCGTCGGCTTGTTGATTGTTCGACCAATACGGGGCGCTGGTCGCCTCCAGTTCCGAGCCGGATCATTACTCGTTCAGCGGGGAGCCGTGGTGGGAAGCCGTGCGCGCCGGCGGCATCGACCATGTCTATCTCAGCGGAATGATGCCCGCGCAGGTCGGGTCGTTTCGAACGCCGGAAGAAACGTTCGATATCGCCGTTCCCATCCTCGATGACCGGCATCATACGGTGATCGGCGCCGTCAAAGCGTCCTACCGGTTCGATACCCTCTTCGGCATGATCAATCAGATCCGCATCGGACAAACCGGACATGCCATGTTGTTCAATGCGGCGGGAGATCCGCTCGTCTGTCCCATTCTTCCCCGCAAGGCGCATCGAATTCCTGGACAACTGATGACCATGATCGTCTCTGCGGGGCCTGGATGGGGCATTGCGGATGACGACGGCCATGGCGGCACGGACACAGTGGTGGGTTTTGCTCCGGTCACCGGCCTGATGTTGCCTGATAATACCTGGCACATCTTTGTGCGGCAGCAACCGGTGGAAAGTTATGCTCCGATTCGCGACCAGCTGAGAAATCTCGCGGCGATCGGCCTGGTCATGATCGGGCTCCTCTGGGCCATGGGGCGGTATGTGGCGACCAGAATTGCCCGACCGATCCAGGTGCTCAAGACAGGCGTGGAAGCCATCAGCCGCGGCACCTACGATGGACCGCTCGATGTCAGAACCGGCGACGAATTCGAGGAACTGGCCGTCGCAGTGCACCGCATGGCCGACCGGTTGCAGGCGTCCCGTACAGAATTGGAATCGTTGAACGCGGAACTGACCCATCGAGTAGAGGAAAAAACGGCTGAAATTACCCGGCAGATGCGCAAGCTGGAATTGTCCGAACGGTTGGCGACGCTGGGCAAGGTCGCCAGCGGCATCGCCCACGAAATCAACAATCCGTTGAGCATCATCTTGAACCGGATTGAGTGTATGGAGGCCGATGCGGTCCAGTCCAACCTTCCGGAGGAGGTCACTCGCGACCTGGTCACGATCCGCTCGCAGGCGGAACGGATCTCCCGGGTGACACGCAGTATTTTGACCCTCTCCCGGGGGACCGTGTCGATGTTGAAACCGCTGGACTTGAATTGCGTGGCACGAACCTGTGTGACCATGGCGGGGGAGCGTGTGGCAGCGCTCTCTCTGCGTATCGAGGCGGAGCTGGCGCCGGAGTTGCCCCCGGTGATGGGAGACCGCGATCGATTGGAAACGGTCTTGCTGAATGTGCTCAATAATGCCATCGACGCCGTGACTGCTTCCGGTGATCATGGCGTGGTGACAGTGCGTACCGCCTGGATGCAGCTCAATGGGGACGAGTGGGTGCGAGTCAGCGTATCGGATAATGGGCCGGGGGTGTCGGCCACGATCGTGGACCGTATCTTCGATCCCTTTTTTACCACCAAACCGGCCGGCCAGGGGACGGGCTTGGGGTTATTTCTGAGCTATGGAATTGTCTTGGACCACCGCGGGCGCATCGAGGTGCGCAACGATACAGGGGGAGCCGTCTTCGATATCTATCTGCCGGCGGTGGGTCTCGGGGAACGAGTCCATGAAGGAGTACCATGGGGATTGCAGGAAAAATCCTGATCGTCGATGACGAACAGGATGCGCTCGATAATTGTCGCCGGATTCTCAGTCGCGGGCCCTATGATTGTCTGACAGAATGTGATCCAACCCGTGCCCTGGCCGTCATTCAGCGCGAGCGGCCGGGACTCATTCTCACGGACTTGCGCATGCCCGATCTCGATGGGATTGAAGTGTTGGCTGCTGCCAAACGCTTCGATCCCTCGGTGCAGGTGGTGCTGTTGACGGCCCATGCCACGGTGCAGACGGCGGTCACCTCCATGCGGTACGGCGCGTTCGATTACATCACCAAGCCATTCACGAGTGCCGACCTCTTGCAAGTGGCCCGGCGTGCGTTTGGTGAAGATGGGGAGGAAGCTCCCACGGCGCAGAACACGAGGGAAGTGGCCGCGCAGCCGGAGCGGAGCCGGTCCGGAAAGCGCGCGGGCCTTTCACGCGTCATCGGCGAAAGTCCGGTCATGGAATCGGTCTTCAGCTTGATCGACAAGGTGGCGCCGACGCATTCCAACGTGCTCGTCTATGGGGAAAGCGGAACGGGAAAAGAACTCGTCGCGCGCGCGATTCACGACGCCAGTTTGCGGGCCGATCGTCCCTTCATTCCGGTGGACTGCGTCTCGTTGCCTGATACGCTCCTTGAATCGGAACTATTCGGCCATGAGAAGGGTGCCTTCACCGGCGCACATGTGTCGAAGCCTGGCCTATTCGAAGTGGCGGCAGGGGGGACGGTCTTTCTGGACGAGGTCAGCGGGATGAGCCAGACCCTGCAGTCGCGATTGCTGAGGGTCCTTCAGGAGCGCCAGATGCGCCGGGTCGGGGGCATCCGCTTTCTGGATGTCGATGTGCGGGTGATTGCCGCATCAAACCAGGATCTCGAAGCCGCCTGCCGTCGCGGAGAGTTTCGCGAGGACCTCTATTACCGCCTGAATGTCATTCCAATCGTGTTGCCGCCCTTGCGGAGCCGGGACGGTGATATTCCGATTCTAGCCCATGAATTTTTACAGCGATTCATGAAGCAGCAGGGTGCGGCCCTTGGATTCGTGCCGGATCTGGACCCCACGGCCACGGAGTTACTGTGCGGGTATGCCTGGCCCGGGAATGTGCGCGAATTGCAAAACGTCATTGAACGTGCAGCCGTGCTGGCCGATGGCCCGCTAATTACCGCCGCGCATTTGCCCGACCGGTTGCGCCAGGTGGCGGTGGACGAGGCAGGACCGGGAGAGGCCGGCTCCTTCAAGCATGCGAAGCAGGCGGCGGTGACGACATTCGAGCGGAGTTTTCTGCTCGAACTGCTCAAGCGAAACGATGGCCATATGGGGCGAGCCGCTCGCGAAGCCGGGGTGGATCGAAAGACGGTCGAGCGGATGGTCAAGAAGCATGGCTTGCGCGAACTGTTTTGAGCAGAGACCGGACCACTCTTCACCGTTTCCAATCACGTCGTCACCGTGCCCATTCACGGCCGATGATTCGGGCGTGAGTCTCTTAGAATAATGGGGCGTCGATGCCCCATTGGGACAAAACTTTCGGACACTTATTCCGAGCCTGTTAATTCGCATCATTTATGATGATTCCCGATTTTTGATGGGGCGATGGCGCCCCATGTTTCTTCCTGCCTCCATCGCCACTGGCTGAAATTTCCAACAAACTCTACGTTTCTCGACGCAATCAGACTGGAACGGGAGTTGCTCTGATATCTACCGTCTTTTTATGCGCATTGCACTTCATGCGCATTGTGAAGTGCGCCATCGTCTCGTTGTCGCGAATCAAGGTGTGGAAACCGAAGGACCGGCCTCCTGGTGTTTCCACTCCATGAGGTGCAGGTCTTCACGGGCCTGCACCGTGCGCGACGGGAGTTCGATGGCAGAGAGTGGGGATGCGGAGGTTGTATGGTTTCAAGAGGAGGTAGGTCTAATGAGATCGGTACGTAGCGGGCCTAAGAAACTCAGCAAGCGCAGGTCCCAGGCGGCCTGGAAGCTCCTGTTAGGAGTGATGCTTCCATCGGTCTGTGTCGGGGCGTTCCAGGTGGCTTCGGCGGCGGCGTCGGACCTGCATGCAGCTGCGCACAATCAGCCTGCATGGGCTGAGCAGTTGAAGGGGCAGACCATTATCGAGGATGCGCAGGAAGGTCATGTCGAGCGCACCGCGATGATGGAGCGCCAGCACCAGCGCATTATGGAAAAGATCAACGAGCAGTTGGTCCATGATGCTGAGGTGCAGCGGACGGGCGGCCAGTACAACAACGTCAACATGTTGCACCAGTATGGCGCCGGGAACCAGGATTTGTTGTTGATGTCGAACAGCGGCGCTGAGCCCGTCTCCTCAATGGGCGGGAAGTGTCCGGCCAGTGCGCCGGTCCGCAGTTACGATGTGTCGGCGATCAATGTGGAAATCACCTTGAACATGTGGCTCGATTTCTATCCGGGCTACATGTACTCGCTGACCGAGAACATTGATCAGGTCCGCGCCGAAGAGACCAAGAATAGAGAGGCCCGTGATAAGGAAGGCTACGATCCGGGCGCCGTGATGAACGGGTTGCAGAATCAGTTCATTCAGCCGCTGGTCCTTCGCGGCAATCAAGGCGATTGCGTGAAGTTGACGCTCCGCAATCAGCTGGAAGGCGATGAAGAAGTCAGCTTGAACATCCATGGTTCCAGCATGGTCGTGTCGGCTACGGGACAGCCGGCCACGACCACCAATCCCGACAGTATTGCGGCCAAGGGCAAAGCCGTGGAGATGGAATGGTATATCCCCCCGACTCAGCAGGAGGGCAGCCGCCAGTTCCATTCCTACAGCAATGATCGTGAGTTGACCGTGATGGGCCTCTTCGGATCCTTTGTGATTGAGCCGAAGGGATCCGAATACCTCGAACCGCTCGGAACGGGCGATCCCAAGCCGACTAAGAGCGGCTGGCAGGCGATCATCAAGAACGGCAGCGGCCCGGACTTCCGGGAATTCGTGCTGTTCTATCATGAAGTCGGAGACGAAGCGTTCCGTCCATTGAACAAGAAGGGCGACTTCATCCCGCAGCGCGACCCGCTCACCAACGTGTATCGTCCGGTGGCCCGCGCGTTGAACTATCGTAGCGAGCCGTTCGGCGTCGATAACATGCAGACGCAGCACGAATACTTCGGCTTCGAAGATGAGTCGATGGCCTACAGCGCCTATACGTTCGGCGATCCGGCCACGACCATTCCGCGCAGCTACCTCGGTGACCCGGCCAAGTTCCGGCTGGTGCATGGTGGTTCCGAAGTCTTCCACTCGCACCATCCGCACGGTGGATCGATTCGTTGGCCGCGGAGCCCGCGGGCCATCGACGAAATGCCTCTGTGGCATGCGGCGAAGAACGGTCCCGTGAAGTATCCCGTGATCCGGACGAAGTCCGATCGCGTCAACGTGGAAGTCATCGGTCCGTCTGAGACCATGGATTTGGAAACGGAGTGCGGATCCGGTCTGTGCCAGCAGTTGGCCGGAGACTTCCTCTTCCACTGCCACGTGGCGCATCACTACATCGCGGGGATGTGGGGATACTGGCGTGTGTACAACACCATTCAGCAGGGCGCGAATCACAATGACGTGATGCCGGACCTGCTGGAGTTGCCGGACCGTAAGGGCCGCATCAAGGTGGGTGTCACGTCAGACGAGCTTGTCGGCAAGACCGTTGATTGGTTCGGCAAGCAATTCAAAATCGTGGACAAGGGCAAGACCGATTGGAAGGCCGATCCGGCCATTGTGACTCTGAAGGACTGGGTGGAAATGCAATTCCCGCCTCAGGGTCTTCCGGGCCACAAAAAGGATGAGCGCGATCAGACCAGGTCCTATGACGCAAGCGTGCTGAATTGGAACTGGCAGGGTAATCGCGCCATGACCGAGCCTGAGAATACGGTGCCCAATCCGCGGTATCAATCGGCCCATCCGGGCGAGCGGTTGCCGATCGTGTTCGAGCCGTTGACCGGCAAGGTCTCCTGGCCGCACTTGAAGCCGCACTTCGGTCGTCGCGTGCCGTTCTCGAAGGGACACAATCCATCCCCCTGGTTGGAAATGATCCATCTCGAGGACGACGGCCTACCCAGTTCCTATCCCGCCAAGCCGGGTGAGAACGGACGCTGGAGCCTGTGCCCGGAGAATGCCGGTTCGAAGAAATACAACGTGCACTTCATCCATACGCCGATGATGCTCGCCGACAAACAAGGCGACACCCCGGCCATTATGGACGAAGGCGGGTTGATCTATGTGTTGCATGAAGAGGAAGCGGCCATTCGGAAGAACAACGACCTGAAGTTTCCATTGGTCGTGCGGTCCAACATCTACGATTGCGTCGATTGGATGTTGACCAGCGAATGGGATGACGACGACTTCGGCAATTTCCACGCGTCGAAAGGTCAATACCCATTGGCACTTCCTGCAGTTCGACAACCAGTCGTCGGACGGCGTGATCACCGGCTTCTCGAACGAACAGTCGGTGCGCCCGTTCACGATGTTGGAAAAGAAGACGGACAAGGGCTTGCCCTTGCCCTTGAACACCACCTTCACGAAGGCGGGGAAGAAGGGCGATCGCGTGATCACCCTGAAGAACGCCGCACAGTATCATCCGGGCATCGAGATTCTCATCGGCGCGGATAACGTCGGCGGAAATGAGGTCGGACGGATCCAGTCGATCAAGGGCAACGAGATCACGCTCGTTCGACCGTTGAAGAACGATCATCCTGTGAAGGATATCGTGACGGTGGAATTTGTCCGGCAGCGTTTCTGGGTGGATTCCGATGTGGGCACCGTGTTCTGGCACGACCATGCGTTGGGCCGGATCACCTGGGGCCACGGCGGATTCGGTACGATGCTGGTGGAGCCGGTCGGATCGACCTATCACAATCCGAAGACCGGTGCGCCGATTCGGAGCGGTCCGTTGGCGGACATCCGCACCGCGGAGCCTGTGGGCTACGGGGTGAACGGCAGCTTCCGCGAATTGTTGGTGCAGTTGAACGATAGCGTGCCGCACACGATCAACATCGTGACGGCGGGTAATCCTCCGGGTCAGCCGGTGGAAGTGGCTCTGGAAGCGGGGAAGACCATCTCGTTCCCGATTCCGGACCATATCAAGATGACGCCGATGCCGTTCCTAAACGGCGGTACCCACACGACCGGCGGCGGTCTCAACTTCAGAGCGGAACCGATCAGCGGGCGCCTGAAGGCGAATCCGGATACCTCGAAGCTCTTCAGCAGCGCCGTACACGGCGATCCGTACACCCCGATGTTGCGAGCCTACTTGGGTGATACGGTCGTGTTCCGGTTGTTGCAGACCATGACCAATGAAAGCATGGTCTGGACGCTGTCCGGTCATACCTATCTGACCGAGCGGTATGCCGGCGATGCCAACCGGAAGAACTCCATCCATGTCGGTATCGCTGAACGATACGACCTGGTCGTGCCGCAAGCGGGTGGACCACGATTGCAAGCGGGTGACTACATCCACTTCAATGGTCGTTCATCCAAGTTCTCGGAAGGCGCTTGGGGTATCTTGCGCGTCCTCGATAAGGACGTGGCGGATCTCCAGAAGTTGCCTGCCGGATACAGCGGGCGCAATGTGATTCCCGCAGCTCCGCCGGTGTGCCCTGCCGATGCGCCGGTGAAGAGTTACAATGTGTCGGCGATCGATTTCCCGTCGATGAAGTTGAACCCGAAGGCCCCGGATGCCATCGAGGTCGACTTCGAGCGGACCATCCAGATGGTCAATCCCGAAGCCAAGATCTACGTCTTGGATGAGGATGCGGCGACCGTGGCTTCCGGTGCGCAACCGATGCCACTCACGCTGCGCGCGAACGTCGGGGACTGTCTCAAGGTCAAATTGACCAACAAGATGAAGCAAAGCCGTGCGTCGTTCTCGGCGCTGGGCCTGGCTTTTGATCCGAAAGATTCCCTGGGTGCGAATGTCGGTAACAACCCGGGCGAGCAAACGGTTGCCCCTGGTGAGAGCCGCGTCTACACCTATTACGCCGATCCATTCATCGGGGAAACACAGTCCCTGGTGTGGGATTGGGGCAATGTCATGACGAACCCGCGCAACGGTCTGTACGGCGGCATCGTGATCGGCCCGAAGGGGTCGACCTATCGCGATCCGAAGACCGGCGCGGATATTTCCACGAAGAACAGCTGGATTGCCGATGTCATTGTGGATCGGACGATCCAGGGGAACGAACACCGGGCGAATTACCGTGATGTGGCTTTGTTCTTCCAGGACGAGGACAACATCATCGGAACGAGCTTCATGCCCTACGTGCAGAACACGGCGGGTTTGACGGCCGTTAACTATCGTTCGGAACCCTATAAATTCCGTGAATCGACCGGTTGTACTCTCGGCAGGGTGTTCCAGCCCTGTTCCGTGGACAAACCGGAGAGCATTGCCACCCCGCTCATCGAAGCACATGCGGGAGATCCCGTGCGCATCCATGTGTTCGGTGCGAGCAATGAGCAGAACGGAATGTTCAGCGTGGAAAAACATGAATGGCCGATCGAGCCGTTCATGCGCGGCGCTGACCAAATCAGCGTCGTGGAGTTCTCAGCGTTGGAATCGCTGGATGCCTTTATCCCTGCCGCAGGCGGAAGCTTCCGTCAGCCGGGTGATTATGTGTGGAGCAACCAGCGGTTGCCCTATGCCCAATCGGGTCAATGGGGACTCTTGAAGGTCTTGCCGGCGGATGATCAACGGATTCTTCCGTTGAGCCAGCATGCACCTTCCATCAAGCGGGCGGGATCTGAGTCCGGTGAGGCACAGGCCTCCAAGACTTCACATCTCATCCAATAAGGTGGAGGGCAGCGGCCTCTCTTTAAGGGGAGGCCGCTGTTTGGATGCAGCGCCGGTCCTAATCACCCGAGGGGGAAGTCGAAAGACTTCCCCCTTGTTGTTTGTGAGGTAGGAATCGGGTTTCCGCTGTGTGTCAGCAACACATCAGAATTCTGCCCCGGGGATAGCTGTCAGGGAACGAATGTTTGCGCTTCCCGCTGATAACTCCTACAATCTTTCTCTATAGTTCCCGCACAACAAGTCGCTCGTTTCATGATTTTATTCCGGGCTCGAAGCGCGGTCCTTGGTATGCTCTTCTTTCTCAACCTTCTCTTGATCGTTGCGGGGTGGTCTTTAACCGTCCAGGCCTGGGCCTTTGGAGATCTGGGCCATCGAACGGTCGGAGCCCTTGCCGATGCTCAGCTTACATCGGAAGCCAGGGAGGCGGTCGGGTCCCTCCTCCGTTCGGGAGAAACCTTGGCAACGGTTGCAACCTGGCCGGATGAGGTAAAACGCGCAAAGAAGAATGCCGGGCCATTGGTTCAGGACGCGGAAGCTCAGCGTTTCAACGAAGATTTCCCCGATAACCGGGAATGGCATTATGTCGATCTTCCGCTGGAGACCGCCGACTATAGGGAAGGGGCAGTCGGAAGCCGCCGCAACGATATCGTGCAGACGGTTAAGCGCTGCATCCATATCATTGAGTCAAAGACGGTTCCTGCTCACGAGATGACCAGGGCGCAGGCCTTGCGCTGGCTGGTTCACTTGCTCGGCGACCTTCACCAACCGCTCCACCTCGGCAGTGGCTATTATCGGTTCGACGCTCACCGTCAGGCGCACCTCATTACCGACCCCCAGGAAGCGGCGGGGAAGGACGAGGATCATGGCGGCACTCTTCTATTTACTGCAGCTGACGAGCAACTGCACGCCTTGTGGGATGACCGTCTGGTGAACGAGGTGGCTAAAGGCCGGTCGTATCGAGAAGTCGCTCACGATCTTCTGGCACAACGTCACCAACCGGCCTGGGATGGCAACGGCTCTCATCACGAATGGGTCAACCAGTGGGCGGTTGAGAGCATCAGGCTAGGCAAGTCAGCCTACGAGCGCCTCGTTTTTGGTGCAGGGCAATTCGACGGAGAGCATCAGGGGCTGCGAAAAATCACGGTCATATTGCCGCCCGGCTATGAACAAGAGGAGGCAACACTCGTGGAGCAGCAGTTAGCCAAGGCCGGCTACCGTCTGGCCGCGATTTTGAACGCCCTGCAGTTTCCGACGCCAGCTTCGCATTGAGCCGGCGCCTCCAGATCGTTCTGAGCGACGCAGGTGCGCTTCCTCCACACCCTCGAAGATCATCGCGCCTGATACAGAGTGGTCAGGAGGGCTAGCCGTTTCAGTCTACAAGGACGGGTTCCCATCCATCATCGTTAGAACATATCGAAGCCGCAGAACTCAGGGTGCGACTTCAATCGTCAGCGATGTGGCGGTCCAGTCTGCTGCTGGAACAGGGGCGGATGTCTGCGCGGTGGACTGAGCGATGCCAGGCGAGAGGTTCGTGCTCGCAGGCGGCTGAGGCGATGAAAATCCAGAGGTCGGAGCCGTTGGCGCCTGGGCTTGAGATACAGCTTGTTGGCTCGTCAATGCCGCCGGAGTCGGATCATAGACCGAGGAGAGCCCCCTTGTGGCGATTCGGCTCAAATCCTGCCGAAGGTTCATCATGTTAGACGAGACCACCGATCGAGTCGTCACCATCGCTGTGGCGAGAGGACCAGGTGGAGATGGGACTGCGACCCGTTGGCGGATGGCCTGTGCCGTTTCGAGATCCGTTCAACGCAAAGACACGTACCGTGTCAATGCCGGCCGGGGGCGCATAGTCCCAATGGAAGCCGGCATGGTTGCCCGACTGCAACGAGTCCGGGATCGTCACCACGTCACCGGCCCGTACCCGGCCTTCCGGGTAGAAAGAGGGCTGCTGGTGCAGGGTGGGAAACAAGAGATTCAAGTGCCCTTCCGAATCCACGTCAACAATCGTCAGGTAGCTGTCGGCGGTTGCCTGAATCTCCAATTGCAGGCTGTTGCCCGGAGTACGGGGTTCGCCCTCGCGTCGGATGTGATATTGCGCGGGCTGTGTGTCGGCGACCACGGCAATGCCGCGGGCCTGACGTCGCGGCGTCCCGGCAATCCGCACGTCGACTTTGATCTGCGCCGAAGGATTATCGAGGGTCAGGAGGTCGGAGGCATTCGCTGATCGAGACAGGACCAGCGCGAGTCCGGCGCCCCATTGTGAGTTGTCCATCGCGAACGAGCTGACGAGCTGCAGCCCGTCTGCGGAATATAACTGTAACTGGTTCCCCTTCACATCGACCAGAAATTGAGCCGGTTGGCCAGGCTCGACGATCTGGATCTCCCGCCCCTGGTCACGCAGGACCTGCTCGATTCTGTCGCGGCGGTCATTCGGAATGTCCAGCAGACGAATCGGCAGGCGGTCCGGCGAAGACGCCGGGAGAAACGCGACGGCCCGCGAGCCGGCGGCAATCGTCAAGGCGCTTGCCTGCGGTGTGGCGACTGCGTCCTTTCCTCGTGATTGGGTAACGGTCAGGAGCCCGAGTGATTTCCCCGGTGTGAAATTCGTTTCGTTCGGCGGATACAGAGCCCAGGTCGATCCCGGCATGGCTCCGAGCAGGAGGCCATTCAGCAGGAGCACGTTGCCTCCCTGTTGCGGTTTGACCTCGACCCAGGGCAGACGCGCCGTAGCACCCGTGCCGGCCTGAATACCCGATTCCTGGTGGGTTGGCAGCAGCGGCGCATCCATGAGCGCCGGCGGCGCCTCCAGCTGTGGCTCCGGCATCGAGATCCGGCCGAAGTGGGCTTGGATCCGTTTCATCTCCCGTTCGACTCCGGAAAAAATTTCTCTTGGCGAGGCTGATGGTCCGACCAATCCCATGCTGCGAGAAAGTGAATAGGAGAAGAAGCCGTGGTAGCGCCCGCCCACCGGGCCATCGAGGGCCTCCTGATTGGCAGCAGCGCCGGTCATGAGCACATAGCGGGCAGCTGTGACCGGTACGACCTGACGAGTCTGAACTCCCGCCGGACGGTAGAGTTCCGTCCGGGTATCCTTCGGAACGGCGCGCGTCCGGATGTCCAGCGAGCGCGTTGCCGTGCCGGAATGGCAGGAATCGAGAACGATCAAGATGCTGCGGGCCTTCAGTCTGGAGACGATGGCTTCGAGTTCATCATCGGTAATATCGGGGACGGTGGGCGTTCGCCCGTCGTGCGGGACCAGGGTTTCGTCGAGATGGTCGTCGGTTTCATCACCGTTGAGGTCTTCGACCTGGGAGCCATGGCCTGAGTAATGGACATAGACCACGTCTGAAGGACGGGTCTCCTGCACCAACCGTTCAAAAGCGGCAAGGATGCCGGCCCGGGTGGCAGCCTGGTCGGTGAGCATCGTGATCTGCTGCGGCTGAAATCCCCAGCGTGTGGTGAGCACCTGCCGCATCGTCTCGATATCGTTGAGTGAGCCATTGAGAGTCGGAAGCACCTGGTAACGATTGATGCCGATCAACAGGGCTCGCTTCGTTCCTGAGGTCGGCGGGTCAGCGGCCTGACTCAGCAACGGTTGAGCCACGAGCAGGGCCATGACCGCGAGGCCCAGGATGGATCGTGTAGGGGAACGGTGCGTCATAAAGCCCCCTCGTGCTGCAATGGGTAAGTCGCGCGCCCTTCAAGAAGGTTCACGGTGCAAAGCGCTCCGCACGTCGAATCACATCACGTTGCTGTTGCAGGGCATGAAGCTGCCTGTCGAGGTTCGCGGCTTGCGTCGAGGAAATCTCAATGGTGTAACGCCCGTCGGCGGTCGGCCCATCGACGAGTCGGCCGTTCAAGCCGAGGATGGTCGCGCGGATGCTCGTTTCCGGGATCGATTCCTGAAAGACGAGTATGATCCGGGTTGCAGCGGAAGGAATTCCCCGCGACGTGATGTTATTGGGCGGCAGCGCAGTCTGTTCGCCTGCGGTCCAGAGCAGAAGGATCAGCTGGCCGATCAGGAGCGTCAACGCCAGCGCAGGAATCCACCGCGGGGCAAAGAGACGGCGGAACCATTGCTCCACTGATTCGGCAGTGCCTGCTCCAGATCTGGTGGCCGGCGTTGGTGTAGTTGCTTCGGCGTGAATACGGCCCATCACGTGCTGCTGTACGCGAAGTTCCGGCGTCGTCTCCTCCAGGAATGCAGTTTTCACCGGGACGCGCAGCCGGGTCAGGTGGTCCAGTTCTGTGCGGCAGTCAGCGCAGGTGGCAAGGTGCTCGTCCACCGCTTTCCGCTCGGGTTCCTTCAATGTCCCCGTCAGGTACCAGGGGAGCAGTGTGACCGTGGGGTGCGCCGGGGCTGGGTCATGCCGCGCCGTCATACGACAGACTCCCTGGAAAGCATCCGGTCCATATGCCGTTTCAATTGTTGTTTCGCATAAAACACGCGGGTCTTGACCGTATTTTCGGGAATGGTGAGCAGCAGCGCAATTTCTTCGTACGGCAATTCTTCATAGAACACCAGTCGCAAGATCTCCTGGTGTTCGGCTGACAATTTCGACAAGGCCTGTCGTGTCACCATCCCGAGTTGTTCGCGTTGGATTCCTTCGATGGGAGTTTCCTGCTGGCTCGGAAGGTCCGGCATGTCGTCGAGCGGAGCGGCGGATTGACCAATCTTGCCGTGGCGTCTGACCGCATCGAGGGCCTTGTGCCGCGCGATGCCGAAAATCCATGTCGAAACGCGGGATTGATGTGTGAAGGTACAGGCGCCGCGCCACAGCGCGAACATCACTTCGCCCACGATCTCTTCGGCCAGAGAGGCATCCCGGATGAAGGTCCGGATGTAGTGATAAATGCGCTTTTCGTAAAGCCGGTACAGGGTCTCGAACGCATGCGTGTCTCCGGTCGCCACTTGCGCCACCAGCGTGCCTTCCACTGCGTTATGCCCGTGAGTCGCATCCATGAGCGTGCATGTTCGAGAAAAAGGCGCGACCTGTTCTGACCGGCGCTTCTGCTGTAGCACAGAATCCGGGATCCCTCAATAGCATTGCGGGTTGACCCTCCCATAAATGAGAGACTACAATCGTGAACCTTTCCAAAGATGGCGCGACAGACGGGTACGAGGTGATCTTATGCAAACACGCCTTCAGTCGCTCCGGACCGCGTCGAGCACCCACAAAGGCCTGTTTCTCTTCTTCCCGTTTCTGCTCCTCGCTTCCTGCGCGGCCGCGCCCTTTCTGATCCCGGCCGGCATTGAGTTTGCGCGCAACCTCCTGGTAACCAGCAATAAGAATTACGGCGGCAAATACTCCGAAGACATGAACCGGCTCATGGTACGTCTGAGCACACCCTACGTGGCCATGGGGTTGCCCATGGGCACCTCGCCCGCCGCGTTGGTCCCCCCGACCATGTTGATGCAGCAGCAACAGGCCATGATGAACGCGCAAGCATCCGGTCAACCGGGGGTAGGCATGGGAATGGGCTATCCAGATCCCTACAATCCCGCGGGCGCCATGGCTGGCGGCTATGGCATGCAGGGGGGGTATGGGGGGATGGGCGGATACGGCGGCATGAGCGGTTATGGTGGAATGGGCGGGTACGGCGCCTCGCAGTACGGGATGTCACAGTATGGATATCAAGGTCAGGCAGGCGGTTATTATGACCCCAACAACCCCTATGCGTCCGTGCCGGGTATGAATGTGCAGGCTCCGGCCTATGGCATGACACAACCGTATGGCGGTCAGTATGGCCAGTATGGTGCGCAGGCCTATGGCGGGCAGATGGGGGGGTATCCGCCTCAGCCCGGTTACCCGGCCCAGCAGGGACTGCCGCCGCAACCAGGGTATCCCTCAGCCGCGCCTGGCATGGCAGCGCAGTCCCCGGCCCCAGGGTATCCTTCGCAGGGAATGCAGGGCTATGGTCAGCAACCGGTGCAGCCGGGGATGTATCAACAGGCGATGGATCCCTATCAACAGCAGGCCATGCAAGGTTACCAGCAGCAGATACAGCAGGGTGCGATCGGCGGCTATCAGCAACAGGCGATGCAAGCGTATCAGCAACCGGTGCAGGGCTATGCGCAGCCCGGCATCCCGCAACCCTATGGGCAGTCCCCCAATGTCGGGGTGTCCTATCAGCAGGGCGTGTATCCGCGAGGTATCCCGGGACCGGCAGAACCAGTGGCATTGGACGTGGCGCTCATCCGCCAGGTCCATCGATCGAACGGCAAGCAGATTGCCCTCATGCAGGACGGTGAGATGCTGAAGGGCGGGCAGGATGGCGACCGCTTCAAGCTGGTGGTGCGGACGAACTGCGAATGTTTCGTCTACGTGATCTCCATCGACGGATCCGGATGGGCTCAGCCGGTCTTTCCCATGGCCAACGGCACGGTGAACAATCCGCTCAGACCCGAAGTGGAGCAGGCCTTTCCCGACGGACCCTATTGGTTCACGCTCGATCAATTTAAAGGGGTGGAAACCTTCTTCCTCGTCGCCTCGCCTGCGCGACGGACGGATTTGGAAGAGAGTCTGGGGCAACTGGCCGGCCAGCAGCGCCCGACCGGTCAGGTTGCTGCACAGGTTGAGGAGCCGGCTGTCATCCCGAACGGATTCGGCAAGACCCAGACAGGACAGGCGACCCAGGTGCAGGACGAAACGCAGCAGAATGTCCAGGTGACGCCACTCTCTTACGTGGCGGCGAAGGTTGGGGATGATGTGCGGGTGACGCGCTGGTTCCGTCATCAATAGCAGGATGCTGAACATGGCCGCCAGCTTCGTTTTCCGTTCTGGCAGCGGCTCGACGTGCCTGGCAAGGGTCGGCCTCGCGCGCTTCCATTCCCGCGGCCTTGCCGGAAAACCATGTGAACATTCTTCGAACGGCGATTGCCGGTGAGGCGTGGTTCCTGAAGGGTCTGTCGTGAGTGGCAATCGAATGGCGCTTCTTGAACAACTTAGGACGGGATCTTCCCTTCGGAACGAATGATCACTTCCCTGCTTCGGGTTCTAACGTCATTGCTGTTGCTCGTCTTGCCCATGGTGCTGCAGGGATTGGCACCTGAGGCAGGAGCCCAAGTCTTTCCGCCCCGTTCCAACACCCAGCCTGTGCCGGTGCAGCCTCCTCCTCCCGCGATGGGGCAGCCGATGCCTGGACCCAATCAGATGCCGCCGGTGGCGGGGCCAAGGCAACAGCAACCGGTGATGCCAGGTCCTGGCCTGCAGCCGATGGTACAGCCGCCCCAGGTGGCCACACCCTTGGTCAAGACGATTCCCTTGGCGCTCCTACTCGGCGGAGATCTGTCCAAATCGTTCGTTCAGCTCACGAACCTTCGCGGGCAGATCGATTCGAATTTCACCATCGGCCGCAGTCTCGCAGGCCGATTTACCGTTCCGCCGTATGTGCACGAAGCCTCTAATGGCTCCCGAGTGTTTGTGCATGCCAACGGCTTGTCCAACCCGCCCGTGGTGAAGTCCGAAGGCAATGAATTACATCTGGAGTTCCATCTCCCGGCCCTGCAGCTCAAAACCTATTACCGTGACTATTCTCCGGAAGGCGATCAAGCGGTGGGGGATACAGTGGGTGAGAATGCGATTATCGATATCTTTATTCTGCCCACCACCAATCAGCAGGGATTTCCGACCTACCAAGCGGTTCGGGCAGGATTCCGGGGGACGCTCAAGCCGCAGGACAAGTGCACTTACTGGTTCGACGTCATTTTCCCGATCAATATCTGCGAGGTGTCGAAGAAATATCTGGATACCCTCAGCAATGCGATTGAGACCGGGGTGCGGGAAGCCCTAAGTCATCCGCAGACCCGCACGCAGTTCGACCAGATCGTCTGGCAATCCCTCCGGAGCGATCTTCTCATCCAAGCCGGCATCAATCCGATGAGCCCGGCCCAGATCCGTGTGATTGAAGCCTCATTCCACGGCACCGACTACGTCGTGAAGTACCTGCCTCGATAATATCCTCATCAATGCAAACGGCGGCTGCCGCTGGGGAGGCGCGACCGCCGGCGAGCCACGGGCGGGAACGAGGAATCTCCAACCGCTCTGCACCGTCAACGTCATTCCCCCTGTTGCGTTACGTCTACGCGTTACTTTGCGGCCGGCGTGTGGAGCAACTCCTTCACGACATCCGGCGTGAGCGTTGAAGGAACCGGCGCTTCCTCATCGGGTTCGGGAGCCGTTGCGTCTACCCCCCGCTTTTGAATCCCTGCCTTACCCGCCGCGCCGAGAGTAGTGCCCTGCATCCCAAACATGGCCCGGCTGCCGGCCGGTTTCCGGCAGTTCAACACCTGGTTGGTCTGATTGTCGACCGTGCAACAGAGTGTCGTTTCCCCGCCGCAAAACAGGACGTGGGTGTAGGGTTTGTTGTTGATGAGATCCTGCTGCATCTGATCGTTACAGGAGGCGCCGAAGTTGGTATTGAGGTCATTATTGTTACAGCTCTGTGCCGTACCTTTGGGGCGGGCGGCCGCCGGGGAAGGAAAGGACACAGCCATCGTGAGCAGACAGATTACGCTGATGAGTAACACCCGATCCGGTTTCATTAGAACCTCCTTGGGTAGTAAGTTGACGTGGCAGGGATTCCGGGATACCGCCTCATGTCTTCGTGCGCCACTGCGCCTCTTCCCCCGCCTACTGAATGATGGGCGGTGAGGCGAGGCCGAAGACGACGAGTTGGAACTTCTCATTGGCCGTTGCCGCTCCGTCCCGCCTCGTCGTGAGCAATGTCACGCCGGATCCATCTTTGAAAATGCCGGCAAAAAACCCGCTCGTGGTTTGAATCGCGTAGGTGCAGTTGCCCTGATCGATGAGGCGGAACTTTTCCCAGGCCTGCACCTGGGTCGCGTCGATGTGAAAAATGGGCGAAGAGCCTCCGACACAAGGACCGCCGAAGAGGCCGCCGCAATCCGGGGTCCAGTATTTCCGGTCGTACTTTTCGACTTGTCCGCCGCCGCCGAGGGCCGTGACATATCGTCCGCTTGCAGTCTGAAGCGCATAGGTGCCATCGCCTTGACGGATCACCTTGAGTTTCATTTCCGCTTCGCTGGGATGGCCGTTCAAGCTGAACCAGGTCTTCCCTTGATAGGTGGAGGCCGCGAGCAATTCGCTGTCGGCGGCCATGATGCCGTACTCATAGCCCGATCCCGGATCACCGCACTTGACGATGCGAAACTGTTCCCAGGCCTGGACCTGCCTGGCATCGCTGTGAATGGCGTCCTGATAGCGGCCGCCGGCTCCCACGGCGGTCAGGAAATTTCCTTTGCTCGTGCCGATGCCGTAGTAGGGAGGAGGATAGCCATTCATATAGACCAGCCGGAACCGCTCCCAATCTTTGGGTTGGGTCGCATCTGTGTGCAGCACATTCGCGGTCATGCCGCCGCCGTTGACAGCTGTGAGATAGTTGCCGGTCGCCGTTTGGAGGAGTTTGTCGTAGGGCGAAGGCGGGGTCGCAATGCCGAGTTTAAATTTTTCCCACGCTCCAGCCGAGGTGGCGCCGGTGATGACCGTCGGATCACCGGTACGTCCGCCGCCGTTGACGGCCGTCAGGTAGTAGCCCTTTTGTGTCCTGAACGCGAATTCTCCGGGATAGGCGCTGGTAAAGCCGGGCGACAGCGTGCCCAACACCGCCGTTCCAGGCTTCAACAATCCCGGGGCGATTTGTTGTACGCCGCGTTCTTGCACGTCCCCCGCCGCCTCAGAAACGGGGAGTTCCTGAACGGTCGGCGATTCGTCGGGGATGACGGGAACTTCCGCCATCGGCGTGGCGAGCTTCGCGTCATCAGCGGCCATTCGCGATGTTGCCGTACAGCCGGCCAATCCGATCAATAAAAACGAACCCAACAACGCTCCCGATAGGTCATATCTCATCATGTACCCCCTAGTCCGAGAAGAGAGACAACTGGATCTTGCTGCACGCGGTTCATGTCTCCGGCACATTCCTGTTCTGGAGCTGTTCCATGACTTCTCACGGTAGATTCTTGTTTTTACTTCGGCGGCAACATCCCGATTCAGCCCTGTGCCCGGCTGCACCCCCACTATGTTCTGAGGAGTTTTCGCGCTATCCGGAAAAGTTCACCGGCACACCAAAATCTGTTTCTCCCCGACACCGGACCTTGCCTGTTCAAAACGCCATCGACAGCCTGAACGTTGTCGCGCTTTTGATATCGCTGACGTTTGTGGCGAACGACCCGAGGGCCGTTCCCGGTGCAGCCGTCGATTTGCCGAGATAGTTGCCGCTGACGGTCTGGATGGCATAGGAACAATCGCCCAGTTCGACAAACCTGAATTTTTCCCACGCCTGCACCTGCGTCCGATCCGTGACCAGGTTGTCATAGGTCTTTGTCCCGGACGCGAGCCCTCCGCCTTGGATCGCCGTCACGTAATTCATTCCGTTGGCTGTTTGAAGAGCATACGACCCGTCGTTTTGCCGCATCAGCCGAAACTTCTGCCAATTGTTGTCGAAAGGCGCGGGGCGGAGATTGTAATCGCTGAGGACCCCAAGAGCACCCGCGACCACGACACCTGCTTGTGTGGCGACCCGTCCGCCTCCTCCGTATGCAAAGAGAAATCCGTACGGAGTCGATACGGCAGAGATGGTGTACTGAAACCCGGACCCCAGATCCCCGCATTTCCAAATATAGAATGACTCCCAGTTATCGGCCTTCACGGCATCGGTGTGAATCGCGTCAGTGGTCTTGCCTCCTGCGCCGACTGCGGTGAGATAGCGCCCGTTGACGGTTTGGATGGTATTTCTCCACCCCCGTGGGTCGAGGACAAATCTGAACGTTTCCCAGGAGCTGATCTGCGTCGCATCCGTATGGAGGGAATTCACCGTGAGGCCGCCGCCGTTTACAGCCGTCAGATAATTTCCTCTGGGCGTTCGGATGGCCAGTTGATTGGTGTTTGCGTCGAGTAACAGAAGCTGGAATTTTTCTTGAGCGCCAATCCCCGCAGCGTCGGTGCGTATCGCATCGGCGATACGGCCGCCTCCATCGACCGCGGTAACATAGTTCGGCTTGAATGTCTGGATGGCAAACTGACCCGGTAGAGGAGGCGGAGGGGGTATCACGGCCGGCTTGATGGGGAGCGCCTGCAACGGCGCGGTCGCGCCCGGTTTCATCCGGGGAGGTACGGCCCGTTCTTGAATCTCGCCTGTCGAGGACACATCGTTGGGGGAGTCCATTTCAGTCGAGGTTGCGGCAGGCGGCGTCCCGGGAGCAGGTGTTGGGCTATCCCGGAGACAGCCGGAAAGATGCAAGACAAACGAAAGGGCTGCCAAGCCTGATGTCCACCGCTGGTATCGCATGATGTCCTCCGCCGTTGACCGTCCATTGTGTGCCCGCACGTAACCACAATGCCCGTTGTCGCCATCTTTTTTCAGGGCGTACAGTGCCGCCGATGACGCAACAACACGTGCTACTGCAACGCCTGTTGACACCGGCTCTTGACGCACTGAAGGCCCGGCTTGCAGCCGCGGCTCTTGGTGACCTGTCCGATTTTATAGGGACCGCAAGCTTCTCCTACACCGGCCTGCGTCGTCCCCGTTCCGGGTGGGGTATTCGGGTTGAAGCCGGGATTTTGGCAGATGCCCATCAGGCACTTGGGACGGGCTGAGGGACATTCCGTATCGAAATTGCAGGGCATGGGTCTGCATTCTTTTGGTAGGCCGATTGGGAACTTCGGCGCGATGCAGACGGTATCACTCGAGCACTGGTCGGTATTGCTGCAGGCGGCTGAGCCCGGCGGTGGCGCTGCGACAAGAAGGATGCACGAGCAGAGTAGGGCAGATGAGGCCGTGACCCACATGAGTGGACGGCGGGATCTTCGTTTCGAAGGGTGGACGGGGTTCATGAAGTCCTCCTATTGTTCGATCGGCCGATGCGTCCTTCGTTCAACTACAAGGCATGCCCGCATTGACCCATGCTTGGACGGTCGATTGCCAAGTCGCAATATTTCCCGGCGGCGCCAGAGGGCGTGTCCCTCCGCCTGGTACCCGCCCATCGCCGATTGCCCAGAGAATCAACTTGTCTTGAGTCATGTGGTCCAGCACCGCCTGATTCGTGCCTTGTCCTCCGATTCCCGTGCGTGCCATGGCGCAGAGTTGTTGGTCCGTCCTATTGCGAAAATCCATGCCGGCAGGACCGTGCCATCCCGGATTGACGGTTCCTTGAGCAGGAAGAAGATTGTTCGTGTGACAACTGGTGCAGTTGGTATTGGCATTGACTCCCGGGTGATTGCCCGGGAGTCCTCCGGTGATTGTTCGCGGAATCGTTTTGGAAGCTATCGGGTACGACCGCATGGCAATTCACGCAGCGGGCGTTGCGAAACGTCGGTGCAAGGCTCGCGCTGAACGCCACCGCGGCAGGCGCAGAGGTCGTCAATGTGCGGAACGAACTTGGCCCACAGCGACGGCCCTTTTCAGGAAAGGTCGCACAATTGGCGATCGTCCAGATGAAGGACGTCGAACCTGTGGGCAAGGTGAGCGTATGGCATCTACAGGGTCAAGTTATTCTGACCCGGCGTGAATGGGCAGTTGGAACCGGCATTCAGGCGGATGCTTTGATTGGGCGGCTGCACTCCCTCTGGATTGAAGCTGGTCCAGCCGATGTCTTCAGGGGATGCGGTGAGGATGCTCAATTGATAGTCACCGGGGAACGGAGCGGGAGCGCCTGGGATATTGATCGTGAGATGTTGCCAGGAAAACGTGACCGTGCGGGTGGCAGGGATGGGGCTCGGATGAGGGGGGCCGAAGACCGTCGGCGCCGTCGGGAGCACAAGAAACCGCTCACGCGCTGAGCTCCCGCATTGATCGCTGTTGTTGCAAGCTTGGACGCCCAGTTCGTTGATCCGTCCTTGCTGCGCGGCGGGAATTTGCACCACGAAGCGTATGATGTCTGATCCCTGCATCACGCCTTCTGACTGATTGAAGGTACGGCAGGCATAGGCAATTTGAGGCGGATCAGGCCACAGGCATATTTTAAACCGTGTCGCCGTGCCGGTTTTCCTGATCGTGACTTGGAAGTTACCGACCCATCCGCTGTCGAAGCCGGCCTGAGTGGAAATCCATTTAGGCCGGATGATCTCCGGCGTCGATAGAGTCCCTTGAGCCATCGTGGTCGACGACTCGGCGAGGATGATGAAAAGAGCGATGCTCGCGAACAGTGCTGTCTGAAACCGCTTCGTCCTTTGCTCCATGGAGTGCCCCTCTCCTTGTGCTAAGGGTTCGGATACTGCCGCATGAACCGCGTGATGTCCGAAAGCCGTCCACGCCCGCACTGTTGACCGCGCTTCTTTGACTGTCTGTAGACTGGGCCGTTTGGCCCAGTCTACAGCCTCTCGCAATGGCACTACTGGATGAACTATTTGGGTTTGGTATGCTTCAAACTTTCCTTGCCCACTTCCGGTGTGAGATCGGCTGGTACCGGTGTTTCTTCATCGTCGGCTCCTCCGCCTTCCACGCCGCGGCGTTGGACGCCCGCGGTACCGGCGACACCGAGGTTCGTTCCCGTACCCGGCATGATATGTGCGCCGGCCGGTTTGCGACAGGTTTGCACTGCGCCGGTTTTATTGTCGAGCGTGCAGCAAAGCATGGTCTCTCCACCACAGAAGAGCACGTGCGTATAGGAGTGGCCCTTTATGATGTCGTCTTGCATTTGATTGTTGCACGACGCGCCGAAATTCGTATTAAGGTCTTTGGTCGTACAACTTTGTGCTGTTCCCTTCGGCTTGGCCAGAACAGCGGTCGGTAAGGCGAGAGCAGCGGAAATAAACGTGATGGCAACCAGTTCCATGGCGTACGTGTGTCTCATATGGTCTCCATGAGGTGTGTTATGGCGTCTTGTACCTGCGTGAACGGCGCTATTTGCTTTCCGGTTGCTCGCCTTCTAGACCACGTCGTTGAATGACCCCTCCTAGGTTAGGTATGACCTGCTGCCTCAGCTGTTGCTGTTGTATCCCGGCGCGCTGTGGAGAACAGATGCAGTGGTGGCTGCCTGCCGGACACGTCGAACCGCAGATGCCCGCCAGTCTTTGACAGTCGGCGTAATTGTCGCAGCTGCAGCGTGTGCCGAGTCCTCCTTCCCCCGGTCCGCATAAGCCGCTGCCCGGGTACTGCTTGATGGCACGCTCTTGTATTTGATCTGCCTGTTCCGTCGATCCGGCTTGCTGTTCCACGGTAGAATTTACAGGAGCAAGATCGGCAGCCCGGGACGATGGCATGTACATGGTCAATCCCAAGATCACGAGACAACATGCTGATAGGTTGCGTGAAGCCAGTACCCGACTCATGATGTTTCTCCTTGTATTGTGGTGAAGGCAGCCTCTACTGTTCCTTGTCCGGGCGAGATGAAAGTCTTCTTGCCTTCATTCCTAGCTCGCACTAGAGATACGGATAGAATCGCAGGCTGTAGGTAATCGTGTATTCGAAATACAGCCGACAACTGTCATTGTCAGCCTTCAGGTTCCCTTTGATCTTCTGTGTCTTGCCGGGTACAAGCGCAGGGCCCCCTGGGATTATGGTCGAAAATTTATATTCCAGGTTCACATAATCTTCGTCCCAGAATCCCACCACCTTTTCACGTAGCAATTGTTGCGACGAGCTGATCTCACTTCGACCCCATTCAAACCGTCCGAGAGTAAGCGCCTGGCCCGGTCGGGCCGAATAGTGCTGCTGCAGGATCTGCCGGTCAGGACTTTGCCAATACAACCAGATCTCGCTATTGCCCGTCGCGTCGCAATTGCTGATGAGAGAGAGCTGCAATGGACTAATGCGGACGTCATAGAGGGGATCGAGATCGGCCTCTATTTTGAGAGAAAACGTAAACGCCTGGCCACCCGGATTGGGTTCGCTCAGGGTAATGGACAACGTCATCCTCCTCGGTTTCCCATCGCCTTCCGGATCGTTGTAGAGAAAGCGATTGCCTGTCGAGCGGACATAGGACTGTGAAATTCGCTGCACTCCCGCCGGCGAGGAGTACCCGATGCTGATGTCCACTGGTTTCGTGACGGGTAGGTTTGGCGGCACCGTCATCAAGGTCGTCAGGCTCTTATGGCGTAACTGGAAAGCATTGGCGATCTCGGTCAGGCTTGGGGTAGGGGCCTCATACAGCAGCCGGTGAGTGCTGAGTCCCCCCGATACTCCGCCGGGTATTTTAAAAGGAACTCCTCGTTCTTGGATTTCACCATCTGCAGGCAGGGGCGCCTCGGATTGCTGCGCCGGCTCCTCCTGGACAGAGGCAGCCGGCGCAGGTGGATTGTCGTCGGCTTGTGCTCTGATGAGCAGCAACGCCGATAGCCCGATCGCAATCATGGCATAAGTCATTCGCTGAGCAACGCCGGCCTTCATACATTGGTTCATGATCTGCTTGTCTCCTCTTCGCCTCGGCGCAGGATCGGGCGTGTCGTTGCGGGGACCATCTGCTGGTTCGCTCCTCCAAGCTTCCGGGGTTTACTTCCCCTTCCCCTCGGACTCGACCGGCGGAGGTTCGATTTCCTGCGTGCTGTCGATTCCCCGCGGCACGACCTGTTCTAGCTTCCCGGTGGGAGGAACGTGTGCGCTCCCGCCCGACTGAGGCGCCATGCCTCGGCAAAGGAACCCGCCCGATTCGCTTTGCGTGCAATCCTGACAGCTGTGCAAGGTGCCAGGAAGGCCTTTGACGTTTCCGATGTCCATTTTGCAGGCCTTGCCATCAGCCAAACTGCAGGCGTACCGCTTTTCCCAATAGAGAAATTTTGTCCCGCTGCTGCTTCCGCAGGTGCAGCCGCAATACTGCTTCGTGGAGGTACTTTTGGGGACCGCGCCAGCAGGCTCGATCGAGCCCAGCAGGAATGCCAATCCCAACGAGGTGGTCACAAGCGATGTCGCCAGCCAGGACTTTTGAACGAGCCTCAGTTCGGCCATGACAACCTCCTCTTGTCGAACCGTGAATGGATGATGGCTATTTGACTCCGGTTGGTTCCTTTGGAGTCGGTGGCGGCCCGGGTTGCATTTCGCCCGGTTGCTCGCCTTCGGTCCCGCGCCGCATGATCGGCGCGTTCTGCTGTGGAACCAACTGCGGCCGCACTCCTTGGAGTTTGCCTCCAGGCTGTACCCGAAGGGGCGTACACATGATGTAGGCGTCCGTGCAGCGGTCTTTGCAGCGCTTGATCGCATCGCCGAGATCGATGATTTGATCACAGTCCTTCAAGCACTTGGCTCGCTCATCTTTGCATTGCTTGTCGGTCTTTTGTGGACCACTGCCCGTATTGGGCGCGGCGAAACTGATCGTGGCAGCGAAGGTCAGTGCAATGCCAACGATCATGGCGCTACGTAACGGTCCTAGACGGCGATGATTCATGACTCTGTATCTCCTTTCGCGGCAACGATCACTGGCGTTGCGCTGACTTTCCCTTGTCCTCGGACCCGACCGGCGGAGGCTCGAAATTCCGCATGCCTCAGCGTTATTCCCTGACCTGGCAGGAGCAGGTTTCGGTGCCGTTCACTGTGCGGCAGGCTTGGGCCTCGGGATGGCAGATTTTCGCCTTCATGATGTCGCAATCTACATTCCCTGAACAGAAGCAGGCCGTCCCGGAGGACGTGCATTCGATCCTCCCTGTCTCGACTACCGCCTGGTGTTCCGCCGAGGAGTCCGCTTGTTCCGCCTCCACGCTGCGGCGCATGATCGGAGCACGTTTCCCTGCCATCCGGAGTTCGGGAAAGGCGGCGATGCCGAATTGCTGACTGGTCATCTTCGCGGGCTTTGGCGGGTATCCCGTGCAATTGTCCTTGTTATCGCAGACGATGCCGGCCCCTGTATCGGTCATGCAGGTCGATCCCGCACCGCCCCAGTCCAAATACTGTCCGCTATGGGCGTCGCACCATCCCTTGACTTGCTCCTTTGGGATTTTGCCCAGGTCCATTTTCTCGGCTTGCGCGCCGGTCGGGAATGCGGCAGTCAGCAACAGGATCAGCCCGCCTGTCCAACACAGAATCGTGTGTCCCTGGAAATCATGTCGTCTAGTGCGGTGCATCATGGCTCCTTATCGTCTGGTCGAGTTGTGGTGATGTGCCGAGTTTGCTTCCCGAGCCTCGTTTCCACGCCGACCCCGAATGCGACTCCGTCATTTGATCCGTTCATCGGGAACCGTCGGTGACTGCCCCTGGCCTTCTTCATCTATACCCCGCCGCAGGATCGGAGCGTTGGGACCGGAAAATATACTCGAGCTTTTTACGCCCGGCGTCCGACCAGGCTCCAGCACGGTCGCGCGTGGCCCCAAAAAATTCTTGAGCGCCCCGCTGATCACGCTGCTCGTGGGGTTCGTCGCATGCGCGCAGTCGTAAGTTTTGCCGTCCGCGTTGGGTGAGCAACGCATCCAATCGCCGCATGTGCCGTCCGGATACCTGGGACGAATGAGCAGATCGTTTGGACCTGGGCAACTGTGCCCCTGTCCGTCGCCGGAGGTTTGATTGCATTGGTCTCTAATGATGGGTACCGCTTGCGCCGGCGTCGCAGCCTCCATTGTGAAAAGCACCACAAGACCGATGACGCAGCCGATACGGATGATCTTGAAAGGAGGCATGATCATTCTCCTTCTTTCGTGAAGGGCCGGCGACATGCGCTATTCTTATTTGCCTGGTTCTTCCGGTGCGGTCGGTGAGGACGTCGCGCTGTCGGTCTCCACGCCTCGCCGCATGATCGGCGCGTTCATCCCTGCTCGCGGCACGCGCGGTGCGCCGGGCTGCACGGTCATCGGCGCTTTTTGTAGAACACCCCCGGGCAAACGGCCGACGCCGGTTTTGGGATTGAATGTTTTGGCTTCGATTTGTTCACAATCCTTTCCCCCCTGGTCGTTCTTCACGCAGCACATGTAGTCGCCACTCGGAATGCATTCCACCCAATGTCCGGGTTTGTCAGGGCAGGTCGCCACGCCGATCGTCACCGGCCCTTGGCAGTTGTCGGGGTTTTTGATCGGGACGGCTAGTGCCGGGTCGCCACTAAGCATCCAGGCTGTGACCACCGGCAGGCTTGCGGCGAGAAATCGAGCAGCGTGTGTTGACATCGTAGCCTCCTTCTATGTTTGCCGTCTGGTGAGTCGGGAGAGTTCTTCATGGAGTTCATGGTCATGCCGTATCTTCATTCGGAGGTTTCGGGGACCGTCACAGTCATTTCGGGGTCGTGGGTCCCGTCCCGCCGGGGCCGATGGGTGGCAGCTGCGGGTCGGTCGGGCCTTTCGGCGGAATCGGCGGCTTGGGCCGGGGATCAGGTCGTTTCACGCTCCGCTCCGTGACCTGCACTTTGGAGTTTCCGTTGCGTGTATCGTTATTGGTCGGTTCGGCGGCCAATGCCGGACCGGGGCTTCGCGCCAGTATGAACGCCAGAATGGCAGTCATCATCAGCGCGAGGCCGTTCAACGCGATGGTCTGTTTCATGACATCTCCTCATCTCGTGTGAGACCAGTGTCTGTCGGCACGATTCCAGTTCACTGGGTCCTGAGGCAGCTACACTCGCCACTGCCTGTATTGCACTCCGCACTCCGGCCGCAGACATTCGAACTGAACATATTGTTGCAGTCCGCGTCTCCATGACATGAGCAGGACGTCGTGTTGCAGGAAAAATTCATGGTGCCGCCACGCGGGAAGAGGGACCCGTGGAGCCGTGACTCGAGGGGCGCTCAAGTATCGTGACTTGTCCATGGGCACCGCGCGTTCCTGTATCTGGCCGGGATCACCGGAGACAGTTTTGCCGTCTTGCATGGTCGATACAGGTTTTGAGGTTTCACAGCCAGTGAACGCGATGGCACACATCACTGCGAAGCCGAAGATTGTCGAATGTGAGTAAATCATCATCGCCTCCATGAATTGACATACACCGGTCGTTGCCACATCCTTCCGTTATCTGGTCTGCAGTGGTGCCGTGCCGCCGGGCGGGGCGACGCCGGGCTTACCGCCCTGCGTGCCGGGGACCTGCTGCAGCGTGCCCTGAAATTGTTGTGGCCTGAGGCCCGGAAACTTGCCTTTCATTGCCGTTCCGAGCGAAACGCAGCTGGAGTCGTTGCAGCAGGAGATTTCGCCTGTTGCAGCGTCACACATGAAGGCGAACGAGCCTCCATGCGCCTGTGCATTGGCTTCCATGCTCTTGCAGGCCTGGGCGCCGGAAGGGTTTTTTGCGGCGAGCTGGTTAAACTTGTCTGCCGAGATGGAACAGGGGCCCGAACTATTCGATGGTCTTCTGGGCGCGGCCTGCGAGAGATCCTCCGCGGCAACCGCCAGTAGCAGGATCAGCATCGCAGTCAAGATGCCAGGTGATTGATATCTCATCGGCGACTCCTTCAACAGTTCGGATCGCACAACAAGGCTATCCCCTCCGCAACGGTCGGCAGGTGCAGGTCTGGCTGCCTGGAGGACAGGAGCCAGGACAATAGGGTGACAACAATTGGCACTCACCCAGGCTGTGACAGGAACATTCGGTTACGGGCAGCGGAATCTGGTACCCGCAGAGATTGGGCGGAAGGGGAGGCATGGGGCCCCGGCTCAGGGGCACGAATTCGCAATGCTGGCTCCCGGCCGGGCACGAATTGGGAAACAGCGCGGTGAGTGCCTGGCAATCGGCCTGGTTGAAACATTTGCATTGCGTCATCATGAGGGTCTCGGTATGACAGAGTTGCGCGGGTGGGCTTCCGCCGGGTGGAGACGATTGCGGCATGCCTTTCCGCTCCGCAGGATTCTTAAACTGAGGGGCCTTCGGCATGCCTCGGTCCTGTACTTCTCCGGTCGGCGGGTCTTCTGAGACCTGTGCCGTCCCATCTTCTCCGCCGGCGGGTGCCGGTATCACCCATCCCGTCGCGAGCAGCAATGAAAAAGCCGCCCAACCCCAGAGTCCGCGCCAGGCGGCCTGGACTCTGCTTACATGATGCGGGGTCATCGCTTCTCCGTTACCCTCTCTTCATAGGTTCGGATACAGGCGCAGGTTGTACGTGATCCGGTATTGCATTCGTGCGATGCAGGTGTTGCCGCGTATCTCTTCCGGGCCGGGGTAAGGCTGGCCAGGGAAGAGTGCAAACTGGAAGTCTTGCGTCTTGCCCGGCAGCCGGACAATCGAGAACGACGGTTAACCTTCGTACTCGGTTCCCAAATGCGGATCATGTTCCTTCCATCGAATAGCCGGCAGATGAAGATTCAGCGAGGCTGCAGCGCTGGCGCTCAACTCTGCGCGTGACCAGGCGAACTGGTTGATGGAAACAGGCCTGCCTCTCACGGCGTTGAACGACAGCTTGTTCCATCCGTCACGGACATCCGGCTGTGCCCAATAAAATCGGATTTCGCTGTTACCGAGCGGGGTCCCGATAAGAGGAACAGTGTCGCAATCCGACACCAACGTGAATGTCAACGGACTGACCGTGATGTCATACAGCGGATCCAGATCGGCCTGCCAGGTCATTGAGTAGCTGTAATGCCCGCCTCCGGCTTTTGGTTCGGTGAAAAACAGATCCATCCGGAGGTGTCGCAGCGTGCCGTCTCCCTCGGGGTCGTTGTATACGAACCGATTGCCGAATTTCGGCTGATAGGGTTGCGTGAGACGCGAGTTCGTTCCGTAAGGCGAAATAAACAGGATGCTGATCTCAACCGGCTGGGTCAGTTGAAGTCCCGGTGCGGTGGTGATGACGGTCGTGAGACTCTTATGCTTGTGCGCCAGGCTGTTAATCACCTTTGTGAGATTTTCCGTCGGCCCCACGAGCTGAAGGGGCGCCACGGCTGCGGCTGGAGCGCCGAGCAGCGGTGTGATGGGAACAGCACGCTCCTGGATCTCACCGCTGCCAGGCGATGCGTTCTGCTGTTCGACGGTGGTCGGCGGGGCGGGTGATTCCGCGCCCCAAACGACCGGCGCGAGCCAAGATGCTCCAGTGGTCAGCTGGGCTGTAAGGGCCAGAATGGACCATCTCATTGCCATACTCTTTGGGGTTGTCATGGTCCACTTCCCTCTAAGAGTCTGGACGGGCCTTGGCAGTTTGGTTGCGTCGCCGCACCGTCATCTCCTGTGGCCTCGATCGTCGGCGACCCACCAGCCCTGTCGAGGGGCACAGTGAAGATGCCGTCGTTCGAGAATCCGGGTCGATGCCGTCACTTGCCTTCTTTCTCTGACGACGTCGGCTGATCGCCTTCCGTGCCTCGCCGCATGATAGTTCCCGGAGCAACAGGTGCAGGGATTCTTCCAGGCGTGGCCGGCTGAAGTTGTCCTTGGACAGCACCAGGTGAGATGCTCATTTGGGGGTTTTCTGTAAAGAGACAGTCTCTGGTCCTGCCGCTATAGCTGCCGGATTTGCACGCATGGTTCAGGCATCGTTCTCCCGTCGATTCGGTAAACTGCACACCCTGCGATGGTCCGTAGTGTACCTTTCCGAGCTCGTCTTCATACATGCAGGTACATCGACAGGTCACAGACATGCTGCCTTTCTTCGGTGCCGCCCAGCCGATATCCGTCAGCAGCAGCCCGACAAAGCTGCACAGCCCTATGACGGTTAGGGGAAACCAGGTCCTTCCGATATGGACCTTCTTCAATCCAACCGAGCTCCAAAATCTGGTAGACGGCGTCATAGGTTCCTCCTGCTGCTGGGTGGGATAATTCCCATTCAACCTCGGTCACCGGTCACTTCGCTGCCCGCGCGATAAGTTCCTTGAGTCCATTCAAATCCAACGCTCCCGGCACGAGTTCGGTGCCGACGATGAACCCCGGCGTGCCGGAAATGCTGAGATCACGGGCGAGGGTGCGATTGGCATCGATCACTTTCTGCCATTCGGGATTGGCCATGTCGGTTTCGAGCCGCTTTGTGTCCAAGCCTACTTCTGCCGCCACGGCGAGGATGGAATCCTTCGTCATATCACCCTTGGACGCTAACAGCGCTTCGTGAAACGCTTGATGTTTCCCTTGTGCCTTTGATGCCAATGCGGCTTTTGCGGCTAGTTCAGAAGCTTCTCCCAGGATTGGAAAATCTTTGTAGACGACGCGTACGCGAGCATCTTCCTTCTGCAGTTGGGTGACGGCGCCGGCCGCGCGTTTGCAGTAGCCGCAGCGATAATCGAAGAACTCAACCACCGTAATGTCCCCTGCTGGATTTCCACTCACCGGCGACGACGGATCGTTGAGAAGTTCTTGCTGACGGCCGGCGAGCGCCGCTTTTTGTCGCGTCTTTTCTTCCGCTTCCCTTTTGACTTCGAGCGCCTGCAGTGACTGCTCGATCACTTCGGGATGCGTGCGGATGTACTCTTCGATGAGCTGTTCCATGGACTGCCTGGTCGCGGAATCCATGCCGGGCGTAGCGGCATATCCACCGAACGGCGTCATCAAGAGGCCTGATACCAAGAAGAGGCCAAACAATGAAATGTGTGTTCTGCGGCGGTTCATCGATCCTCCATCGTGGGTGGTCTGGATTGTGGCTCGCTCGTTCACCTGCATGGGTCGCGAATCTTGCGTCATCGGTTCGAACAGGTTTGGCCTATTCGTGAAGCTTCTCCTCCGTGCCTTCTTCGAGGAATACCTGACACAGGCCGGCTTCTTCAGGAACAGCCTTTCCCTTCAGACGATTGAGTAGACGCCCCAGGACCCCCGCCGATTGAGATTGTCCGTCGCATTCAGGAGTGACGGATGCCATCGACCCGGTTGACGGTGCTTCTGTTCCCAGCTGACCCGGCGCGCCATCAGTACGCTGTATGGTGATTGGAAGTTTCCGTTGCGCCACTATAGCTGCGTCTGGGTGGTCACCGGCTTGAGCAGGCTGTGCCATGCCGGCGGCGGATACTAAGACAAGACAAGCTCCCCACCGTAGCGAAGGCCTGGTCTTCATCTGGGACCCCCTTGTTGGAAATCTCTCAACTCATGCCGTGAGTCGAATCGAACCTGTGAAGGGTTCAAGGCTGTGGGGGCAGCTGGGGGAGGATGGATGAGGGTGGGGTTTCTCGAGACTTTCACAATCATGCGAGGTCTCCCCATGGCGCGCGGGGCTTGCTTTTGCCGCCGGTTGCCGTCAGAAGGCAGGAGCATACGCAGGTGCGCGGCTCTGGGTCAACTACGTTATGCAAGAATACGGGTATTGTTGAGTCAGAACCGAGGTAGCGCCTTCTGCGCCAATGCCTTCAGCTTCTCTTCATCGCCTGACGTTTCCTGGATCGAGAATTTGACGGTCGCATTGCCTTTCTTGACGAAGAGGTTCACGTAATTGAGCCCTTGCATGCCCCGGTCCATGAACGCATCGTCGCCGAGTCCTTTGACTGCCACAGGCTTCTTTGACACCTTCCGTCCCCGCTCGATTGCCTCCGCCGGAAACACCCAGACCTCCATCGCGTCCTTGCCGTTCGCAAACTCATAGTTGCACCAACCGGCTCCGCCCTCCTTGTCGGCCTTTGGCGCGCCCTTGAGTGTTCCGACGACCTCCTCCACCTCTGCCGTGGTCAGGAGGGTGCAGGGATCCGGCGCGGCGAAGCTCGGCATGGCCATGAGCAGAACGCTGAAGCCAAGTGAGGCGCAGTGAAACGCAATCAGTCTCGAAGCTCGTTGCATGATGACTCCTTCACATGGGGATCGGGAAAGGTAATAACTGTGCCCGTCGACCTCGTTCACGACTGTGTCGTCTGTGATGCTTCTCACGGTCCGAACATTTTGGGCGCCTTTTGGATCGCCTTATTCGGCGTCGTCACCACGAATTCGACGGCTTGGCTCCATCCTGTCGGTCGCGGAGCTGAGACTTGGGCGCTGACCCGGTAGGTGCCGGGGCCAGCGATCATGGCTGCACCGCGACCGTTTCCCGGAGCTCCCCAACCGAGATATCCCGATGGCGAGGACGCTTCAGTCGCACTCACGGGAAGGTTGGTGACGGGTGTCCACAGGCCCTGCGCGTTTTTGCTTTCGAGCCGCACCACATAGGCCGCTGCTGCGATGCCTTGGGGAGGGGCGATCTTGATCGGCACCGAGGTGTTACTTAAGAACAGGGACCCGGCGGCGGGCGCGACGATGCTCGGTGCGATCAGCGACTGCGGCTGTGCGCCTTTCAGCAACCGGCTATTTCTGGCGTTCAACTCTGCCTGTGCTTTGGCTTCGGCATCGGCTTTTGCTTGAGCCGCCTCCGCTTGAAGGTCCGCATCGCGCTGGGCAATCAACGATGCGCGAGCATATTGAAACCCTGTGCTGTTCGGCAGCGAGAAGCCCAGCTTCCCCGTGTCGCCATACAGAAATCCGTTTTTGAGCCAGTCCAGCCAATAGTTTGCCGCCATCACTTGCCCGCTGACCTGGAAATCCTCGTGTGAGCACACAGCCTTCCCCGGGCCGAGAGAAGGACCCAACCAGGGATCGCTTGCACAAGACAGGGTCGTTGTGGCCGTTGCAGAGAAGGGTGCGCCGCCACCCGGCGGTGCAATGTACGTGGGTGTGGTGGATAAATTCACAGTTTCCTTCGCGATTCTGGTTTGCGGATCGTACGAAGCTTGCGAGTTCCAATGCACGTATCCACGCAGATGCTGACCGCCTCCAACGATCATCCAGCACACGGCATGCACTTGATAGCTGGACAGTGCGGCCTTGAAGGTTGCCTGAATGAACTTCATGTCGCACTCGATCGACTTGTATGGTTGGTCGGCATACACCGGCGCGACGCCACCAGCCGTGAGGATCGCGCCGAGTAACAGCAACAACCTTCTCTGCCGAACCGGATTTCGATATCCATATCCGAAGTGCGTCATGGTTCATTCCCTTTGATGGCCAGCAGGGCAACGGATTCAGCAACCGTCATAGTGATCATCGGGCCACGTAACATCTCTCGCATTTACCTGAGACCTCCTTGATCGAACAGCTTGGGGCCCTTCTGGATCGCCTTATTCGGTGTCGTCACCACAAACTCGACCGATTGGCTCCAGCGGGTTTGATGTGGCGCCGAGACTTGTGCGCTCACCCGGTAAGTTCCCGGACCCGCAATCATCGCCGGGCCTTTGCCGTTCCCTGGTGCACCCCAGCCGGTATAACCGGTCGGCGAAGTGGCTTCGGCAACGCTCAGCGGAAGGTTCGTGACGATCGCCCAGTTGCCCTGAGGGTCCCGCCGTTCCAGTTTCACCAAGAACGAGGCCGCCGCCGTCCCCTGCGGGGGAAGAAGTTTGATGGGGACCACCTGGTTCTGCATGAACAATGTGTTGGCCCCCGGTGACACGATCGTTGGCGCGACGACAGCTGGTCCCGGCTGCAACGCCTGCTTGAGTTGCTGATTCTGCTTTTGGAGTCCGGCAGCCGCTTGTCCTGCAGCCTTGAGCGCGGCATCGCGCTGAGCGATCAGAGTCGGGCGGCTGTAGTTGAAGCCTGTGGAGTTCGGCAGGGAGGATCCCGCGAATCCGTTTCTGAGCCAGTCGAGCCAAAACTGTGCTTCATTCCCTTGGACCTGACCACTCGCTTTAAATGCTCCATTCGAGCAGGCGACTTTTCCTGGACCAAAAGGAGGGCCTAGCCAGGGATCGCTCGGGCAGGTCAACGTCGTCGTGGCGGTGGCGGAGAATCCGTTGACCAGCGAGACGTGCACGTCCTCTTTCGCCATACCCGTATGCGGGTCATAGGCGCCTTGAGAACTCCAATTCATAAATCCTACTGCTGCTGAACTACAGGAGGTCGTCACTTGATAGGTTGAAAGGGTAGCTTTGAACGTGGCCTGGACATTGGGCGTGCCACAATTGACCGCGGGCTGTTCCGCCGCCGCATCGATGCCAGCCATCACCATGGCCGATGCGATCAACAGTACGCTGCTTCGCCAGTGAGGGCGCATAGATCCTCCTTATGACCGAATGGTTGTCCGTCACCACATTGATTGCCAAGCATAGGACCCCTCACGGCCCAAACATTTTTGGTGCCTTTTGGACCGCGTTGTTGGGAGCGGTCACGAGAAATTCGACCGGCTGGCTCCACCCGGTCGGACGCGGCGACGACACTTGCGCGCTCATTCGATAGGTTCCCGGTAAGGACACCATCCGCGAAGGGTCGCGGCCGTTTCCTGGAGCACCCCATCCGGTGTATCCGGCGGGTGATGTCGCTTCAGCCGCGCTCACTGGAAGATTGGTCACCAGCGTCCAGACGCCTTGTGAATTTTTGCGTTCGAGCCTCACCAGGTAGGCCGTGACCGCCAGGCCCTGGGGAGGGGCAAGCTTGATCGCCACTGAGGTGTTGCTGAGGAACAGGGACCCTGCGGCGGGAGTTTGGATGGTTGGGATCACTCGCAAGACATTGGGTTGCATCGCGCTTTGAAGGAGCTTGCGCTGTTGCGCCTCCGTCTTGGCCGCTTCGGCTTCCGCTCGCGCCGCTTCCGCCTTCAGCTCAATGTCCCGCTGGGCGCGGAGCTGATCCAGATGATAGGGAACGTAGTCTCGGTAAAGCGCGCTTAAGGGTTTCGACGTCCTCTTCACCTCGCCCATCAGGATATTCAGCACAGGCTCGACGACCGATGGCTCCCCCTGCGCCTGAACCATCAGATTGCTGCAGTCCGGCGTAGAAAGCCCTCCTCGTTTGGAATCGACCCACGGATCCCCGGAACAGGTGACGTGAATGGTGAGCCGGCCTTGATAAGGAGGGATACCTTTCAGTTCGACCACTTCCTGTGTCCGACCGTCCTTCGGGTCGTATGCGCCTTGACCCGTCCACAGCAACTGCGTCGGGTATTTCAGGCACTGGCCGGCGGTCTGGTATTTTGCCCCAGTCGATGAAAATTGACCCGTGATTCTGATCAGCTGACACTGCTTCAGCACCACTTCCAGCGGACTGTCCGCCAGAACCGTTTCTCCCGGCCAGATGAGCAGCAGCAAAAAAAATCCTGCTAGGCGTGTCGTCATCAAGACACCTCTTGCGTTCAATTGCGGAAGACGTTCGGTTTCACCAGAGCCGAGCCAAAGGAGTGCTCTCCCGATCTCCTGATGAGTCACGGCTTCTCTTCGGCCCCCGATGAACCGCCTCCTGAATTCCCCCCTTTGCCGGCTTTTCCATCGATTCCCCGCGGACGGATCATGAGCGAACTGCTCGTGCTCTTCTGCGAAGAAGGAGCGGACTGCATGATCGATGACGAGGGCAACGGAGCCGTTTGTTGAATCGCGGACGGTGGCGTGGCCGGACAGTGGTCGAAACAGAGCCCGAACGGGACCGCGGCACTCCAGGGGCCTGTCGCCGTATTCAGGCTGAACCGCGCGCGCACTTGCCAACGGACGGAACAGGCGCCGGTCACCCCTTCTTTGACCGAATAGCCTCCACGCAGCTTCGCCTCGTCGACCGTGATCACATGGAAGTAAGGGTAAGAAGACTGGAGATTCGCCGGGGCATCGAGACATCTCAATTCCAACTCGGCGTATCTGGGAGGTCCCACCGTTGGAGGTGCCTCGGGGGCAGTCGCCGTGACAATGAGCTTGCCGTGCGGGATCAGTTGACCGGGGATGGGCTTCGTGATGACGAACATATCAGGGGCGATGATCATATTTTTGGCTTGGGGGTTCATGGGCACGGCAGGCGAGGGTGCTTGAACGAGAGGGCGGGGTAGTTTTGTAGCAGGCGAGCCGAGCCTGGCCGGCATTGGCCCACAGATCAATCCCACCGCATCCACGAATTGCCCGGCCCGCCCGCGAATGCCCACCCCGGCTTCACCGGCAGGACAAACCTGATTGGAGTAAATAGGCGGAGATTTATCGGGACAAGTGACGCACTCTGGCTGATCGCCGACGTCCCGGCCCGGCGGAGCTGGCGGCCTCGCCCCAAATTCGAGGCGTACACTCCCAAGAGGCGACGTCGTCAGAGACTGGCACCCTGCCCAGATTGACTGGACAAGCCGATTGGCTGATTTCAGTACGGCTACATTCATGTAATGGATGGCGAACGTGTTGGACCTGCTATCCCTACAGATCGTTGTGACCTCTTGACCGACTGCTGGCGGGCCGAGTGTCTGCGAACCCCGCAGCCAGGGGGCACAGACCGGCGAAATGCGCTCCACCCACGCCCCAGTTTTGCCCTCAAAGCCGACCAGGTACGATCCGTTGGGGCACTGGGCCCGAAACTCGCTGCCTCCCGGGCCTCCAAAGACCGGCAAATCTGTGGCCAGGGCGGAGCCCGAGCTCGCCAGCGCGAGCCCAAGCGCCATGAAGAGCGTAGGGAGCGGGGCGTTATGAATGGTTTTATGTGACCGAATCATGTGAGCCTCGTCTCCATTTCATGGCTTCTTCTCCGTCGCAGCCGGTTCATCTACGGTCTGGTTGCCTTCCTTCCCGCCTTTCTCCTTTATCCCACGCGGCACGATCATCGGTGACGAGCGCTTCATCTGTGTGGTGGTGTTGCCGCTCTGCGTCACCGAGGAACCGGACAGGGGCGCTTGCTGCACCATTGGTGGCGGCGCCTGTTGCTGTGATTGCATCGGTTGGGTCAGGAAGAGTTGGATCTGCACCGGGAAACTCCATGGCCCCGGGATCGGCTTACCGCTCGCGCTCGCACGGATTTCCCATCTGCCCGCCTGTCCTCGCGTAACCGGCTGCGGAACAGCATATCCCTGGAGCAGGGAGCTGGTATCGACGGCGAAGTTATTCACATATGGCTGGGTGGGCGGTGCGTCGAGCCACTTGAATTCCAGCTGCGTGATCTGGGTCATTCCGATTTTTGGCGGCGTGAGCTTCACGACCACTTGACCCTGTTGGACGCGGTCATTCCATACCGGTGTGACGATGGTGAACATGTCGTCGGATGGGACGGGGGCCTTGGTCAGGGTGTTCATGATCGTGGCGCCTGTCGCAGGCGCCACGGCGAGTGGGTTCACATTGGTGGCAGGCCGCTCGGGCGTCACGGCGAGGGGATTCACTTGCGTGGCAAACGGACCGAGGCTGGGGGGAGGTCCACAGATCAGACCTATGGCATACACAAAGAGCGCTGCGCGTGCATGGATACCCACGGCGATTTCGCCGGCAGGACAAGCTTGGTTCGGTGGAGGCCCCTCATAGGGACCATGCATCTGCTGGTATTTAAAAGACCGCGGTCCGAAAACGAGGATTCCTGTCTCTGCAGAAGGCGAGAGCGACACGCAATGTGCTTGGATGTATGCCAGAACATGCTGCTTGTTTGCCTGCAGATACTCGAAATTGTATGTCCAGGATTGGACGGCTCGGTTACGGACTCCTGATCCCCAACAGAGCGTTGAAACGTCACGGCCTCCTTCGCTGGTTCCGAAAACGGAACCGATCACCGACCGGCCAAACGTCTGTTCAGCCGGCAACCAAGGAGCACAGACCGGGGCAATGCGGTCGATCCAATCCCCCCGTTTGCCCTTCAAGCCGACGAGATAGGATCCTTTCTGGCACTCGAACCTCATGTAAGTGCCTCCAGGGTTCAAGCCTCCAATCACCGGCAGATCTGTGGCCGAAGCGTGCGCGGGGAAGCAGGCGAACGACCCTACTAACAGAAGCAGAGGAAGCCACCGAGTACCGCCATCAAGTAAAGGCATCTGTTTCATGCCGCCTCCTGCCGTTCTATGCAGGTCTTTACGACGTTCACTTCACTGTGAGTTGACGCTTCAGGGCTTCGTATCTGGTTCAGGCGACGTGCCCACGGGTTCCTTGCCTTCAGTGTCATCCTTGCCCTCCACGCCACGCGGCATGATCATCGAAGGCGAGCGCTTCATCTGTGAGCTGGCGCTGTTGCTTGGAGGCGGAGGTGGCGCGAACGGCGATGGAGCCTGCGTCGGCGCAATCGCATTGGGATTCACTTTGGTGTCGAACGGCAGCGTGGGCCTGGGTGGAAATGGACGGCAGATGAGGCCGATCGCATCGATGTACAAGCCGTGCCGGCCATGAATGCCGGTGACAAGCTCGCCGAACGGGCACTCATAGCTCGCGCTGTTGGGAAAGTAGCTGGTCTGACTATGCCCGACCATCCAGCCTTTCAGCGGAGCTCGTGGTGACGTCACGCTATTACAATCGCCAAAAATGACCGCGACAAGTTTGCTGACCGACCGCAAGAACAGTACATCCAAACGGATGATCGCGCGGTTCTTGACGCCGCTGTCATTGCAATTGGTGACATCTGTTTGGCCGCCGCGGCTCTGTCCGAACGAGGGGCCAACCGTAATGGGACCGAAACCATTAGCGTTGGGCATCCAGGGGGCGCACATCGGCTGCAACCGGTCGATCCACTCGCCCGTCTTGGCTTGAAACCCAACGATGTACGATCCCTTGGGACATTCGAACCGAAAAGGGTTGCCGCCGGGGCCTCCATCCGGACCTAAATCCGTCGCGAAGGATAGGTAGGGACTGGCCAGGATGAGGCCGGACACAAAGGCTAGTGCAGACAGGATCAAGCGATGACGCTGTTGACGTGAGTCATTCATTCCTGCCTCCTCTCTGTCAGAGCCTGATGGCCCCCAACCATCATGGCTGCTTCTTCGGCCCGGCCGGCTGATCTGTAGCCGGTTTACTTTCCCGCTGTACTATTTTCTTCCACTCCGCGTGGCCGGATGAGCGTTGTCCCTCCACTGAGCGCCTCCGACGGCGTTTTCAAAAAGGGTGATTTCGCCGAGGACCCCTGTATGGATTGTTTCTGTTGCGCCGCCACGAGGTTGAAGGAAGCCGGCGCGCTCCAGGGTCCGGCCGCCGCTCCCTGCCCGATCATCCGAACCCGCACTTCCCACCGTCCGTAATTCAATCGTGTCACTTTCGGATCGATGTATTGGCCTTGCAGCAGTTTTGCCGTGTCCATGGAGGGAATCGTATTCACGAACCGCGTCTGCCCGGCCGGCGTGTCGAGCCAGGTGAATTCCAACTCCGACACCGGCTCCTGTCCTATGGTCGGCGGCTGAATCTTGATGAGCAGGAACCCAACCGCGACGGTTGCTCCCGAGGTCGGGCTGAGGATACGCGGCATCTGTCGAGAGAGAATGGCATCTGAGGTCCTCGGCGTTCCCGGAGTGAATGGGCCTACGCCGGGTCCTTGAGGTTTCGACACGGATGTTTGCGAGGGGTCGAACTTCTGTTGTGTCGCCATGGCGATCTGGTATTGCTTGTCGAGCGCCGCCCGTTGCGGGGGGTTCAGCTTGAACGACAAGGGCAGATTCGGCGCGTCCTGCAGCAACTGCTGGTACGCCATCGACACATATCCCGGAAACGAAGGCGGCGAGGTCTTTCTCGTCACCAGGCGGCAAGGACCGCTCGGTAGAATGCGCCATGGATCTGAGCCGCATTGCATGGTCGAGTTCACGGTCCCTGTCGCCGTGATTTTTCCGAACTCCGTCAACGCGAGCGTCATTGTTTCAAACGTGGCTTTCGTATTCGGCTGATGGCTTGCCTGAGCCGTCCAGTTCACGGCGATGTTGTTGAGTTGTGTGGTGCCACCTCTCGATGATGTTTCAAAGAGGAGACAGAAGCCTGTGATCGCATAGTCGGAGCTCAGGGGCTTGTGTGTTCCGTTGATCGTGTTCACGGAGCAGGTCATGGAGAGTTGCCCCACCACGGCTGGTTCATCGGCCGATACCGAGCTAAACGGTGTCGTTGCTTGCAGCATCACCAGTCCGGCGACGCAGCCCCACGTCGCTAATGGACGAAAGTTAGGCGTGATCATACTCAAGACCTTTCTCCGGCTGGTGGAGACGAATATGCCTAGGATGTACCATGATGTGCGCGTGCCTCACTTGGTTGATTCCGCTGCATCGTCCACCCCTCGCCGCAAAATCGGAGCCGGGAGTTTCTGCAGATCGGCCTGCGTTTTCGGCTGACCGGCCAAAGGCTGTTGCTGCATCGATTGTGAAGTGTTCCCTTGAAGCTTGGGAACAAATTGTTGTTGCGACGAGGGCTGTTGCTGACTTTGCGCAAGGACGATCTGAAAGGGAACGGCTTCGCTCCACGGTGCCGCCTCGGTCAGAGATTTGCGCACACGTATTTGCCAGTGGCCTGATCGTGCGGTCATCTCAGCCGGGACAATTACGCCTGCGGCCAGCTCATCCATCGGGACCAGCCAGGTCTTGGTCTCAGGCACGACTCCAGCGGGAAGGGGAGGCTGATCGAGCCAGGTGAATTCCACCTCGGCCCGACCGCCCAGTGAGCGCAGAAGTTTCACCAGAACGGTGCCTTGAAGCAGCCGGTTATTCGCGATGGGGCTGACCAGCTTGGGTGGCGCCAACATCATGGGTGCGATTCCCGGTTTCAGTGCCCCCACTGCCGGTGGGTTGGCGCGGTATTGAGCCGTGGGTGGCTTTGACTTCGGTAGACTGGCACGGCTCGCTTGATACTCTTTGTTTAATACGGTCCTTCTGTCCGTGGTGATGGATGAAGTAAACGGAATGCCCTGTTCGACCCGGCGCAGAACCCGCAGGATCGTTTCCGTGATGGCTCCCGGCACATCCACGATGTTGGTACAGGGCTGGGTCAGACGGTTCAGCCAGGGGTCCTGAGGACACACCATCGTGGATTCAAGCCCCAACGTAAGGCGATTCGCCCCTGTGGAAAGCATAATTCGTTCATGAACGGCATGAGTGCCGATGTCATATTTCCCCTCGGCCGTCCACGGGGTGTCGCCCAAATGGATTTCATTTCCAAAGGTGCTCGTGCCGGAAGGATTCTGCTCTTTGAATCGACTGCATACGCCTGCGATCTGATATGTCGAGTCGATGGGGCTAAATGATCCTTGAATGGTATTGATCACACAGCGGGCCTGCTCCGTATTCAGTATGAGAACGTCACCGGTGGCATGGGTTAAAGAATGGGTGACGCTCAGGCTTAATATCAGACCGACTCCGATTGACAGCACTCGGTGCCACGCCGTTGTGCTGCCTGCAGTGGCATGGGGGCTGGGGAGGTAGGCCATGACGAATTGTCGGGGACGTGATCGGGGTCCGGTTGGTGTGGACGTCATGCTCGCCTCCCTGAATCGCGGAGCGCTGTTTCCATTTCACTGCGCTACTGGCGTGAACATCTTCGGTCCCGGCTTGATGGCCTTGTTGGTATTCGTGACGACAAACTCAGTCGGCACACTCCATCCGGTGGGACAGGGTAAAGACAGCTGGCACCGATGCGGTATGTGCCAGGCAGTGACACCATGCGAGAAGGGTCCCTGCCGTTCCCTGCGGTGCTCCATCCCAGGTAGCCCGTTGGCGAAGTGATCCGCCACAATCATTTTCCAAAGGCCTTCGGTTGCTTGAGCACTGAACTCGATGACGGCGGCGCGATGACTCCGAACTCGATCCATTCGCTCCATGCCGAGGTCACAGGCGCCGAGATCTGGGCGCTCAACCGCCAGACACCGGGCACCGTCATGCCGCCAGGCGGAGCGCCGGCCCCAAATCCCATGTAGCCCGCCGGCGATTCAGCCAGCAGCGCCCCTACCGGTAAGGTGGTGTGGGGGACCCATTTCCCGCTCGAGTCCTTACGCTCGATCCTCACCATATAGCCGCTCACGCTCCGTTCCGTTTTGACCGGGCTTCCATCGACCCCGACCGCGGTCTCCGGCCATTGCGGCGGAGGACCGAGTTTGATCGGCACGATCGATTGATTCAAAAACCTTTGGCCGGCTGTGGGGGAGCGAATGATGGGGGCCAGGAGAGGTCGTTGGGCAAGCGCCCCTCCTTTGAGACGGCTGTTGAGTCGCCGTTGTTCTTCTTCCGCTTGCGCCGCGAGTTGCGAGTTGCGATCGGCGTTGAGAGCGGTTCTCTCAGCGGGAGCCAGATAGCGCGCAGTAAAGGGTCCCTTTCCTCGGACTTGGCTCAACCATTGTTGCAGTGAGTTGTCCTTGAGGGGGCTATCATCGGCCTGAGCGATGACGGTGCACACGACATCCGTGAGCCACGGATCGTTGGGACAGGAATATTTCGTTCTCCATCCATAATTGGGTCCGTCGGGATCTCAACTTTCCCTGGGGTGCGACTTTGATGACTTCTTCCGCCACGTGATTGGTATAGGCGCCTTCCGCCGTCCATCCGAACGCCCCGGCTTGCCTGGCACCAGAGGGTCCGGAACAGTCCCTGAACGCTGTAGTTGTTCTTTGATGTGGAGAATCGGCTTGTGATGGACTTGATACTGCAAGTGGCACCACCACCGAGGCCGGTGAATCCCGATCCGAATGACTGTTGAGGCAGGGAGAAGGCACAGAGCACTAGTGTGAGCATCAGGCTGGAGTGTTTCATCGTAGTTGCCTTTGTGCGATGCCTTCGAGACCTGTCCGTTCAGAGACGGGATCTGAATGGCCGACAATGTGAATGCATGCTTGCGCCCGCCAGCGCCATAGTGCCCAGGATGCGAGGGGCAGGAGAACGATCAAGAGCGCCGCATCGCCGACCGCGCTGTAGAACGTTCCACCGGTGCCGGTCTGGAGGTGACCGGTCACAGCTCCTGTCGAAAACAGATGGGGCATTTCCGCCTGGATCCGCCCATGGCCGTCGATGACTTGGGACGGTCCAGTATTGGAGGAGACGATCATCGGCGTGCGATTCTCCACGGCCCGCATCACCGACATGAGATTGTGCTGACGCGGCGCGGCGCTCCGGCCGAACCAGACGTCGTTCGTGAGTTGCACGAGCATGGTCGCGCCGTCGTTCACCGACTCCCGCGCCAGCGGAGCGAACAGATTTTCCCAACAGATCAAGGCGCCGACGGAGAGGCCCGGGCTGACGGTGAACAGTTGTGCCTGGTCGCCCGGCGTGAGTTCCGTCACCCGAGGCGCGAGCCATTCCGGCCAAGGAATGATATCCGGGTGGGGCAAGTACTCGGCGAAGGGTACGAGCATCCGTTTGCGGTAGGGCGGGGCGGGCGGTTGGTCCGGGCGAAAGAGATGGGCCGTGTTAAACGCCCGTCGCCCGATAGTGAGGAGCCGATCTCCCGTGGCGAACTTTTCCACCTCGGCCGCACCGACGATCAACGGCATGTTGGTTTCGTTGCTCAATCGCTGGAGGCGATCGACCAGAGCGCGGTCGGCCAGATCTCCGGGGATCGCGCTTTCCGGCCAGACGATCAAGTCCGGCTGTGAGGAAGCAGCCGCACGGGTCAGTCCCTCGAGGCGAGTGAGATTGGCCTCGCGGCCTGCTTCGGTCGTGCGGTCGCCGATTTGGATATTGGGTTGCACCGCCACAACCCTGATGGAGCGCCCCGCCGTAGGGGAGAATAATTGGGTGACACCCCACACGTGGGCCGTAACGAGGAGGAGGATGGCGGCTGCGGCGAGCCTGCGTTCCTGCCGGAGGCAAAGGGCGGCGAGCGCGGCATTGCCCAACGCCACCAAGAACGTGACGCCATGCTCACCGACGACGCTCGCTGTTTGAAGCAAAGGCAGATTGTGATGCTGCGTCTGAGCCAGCGTGCCCCAAGGAAGCGCGAGGAACCCGGCATGTCCGCGGAGGTAGTCGATCAGCAGCCAAAGAACTGGCGCACAGACAAGGAGGGGCATGTTTCGCTGCAGCGCCCAGGCCGTCGCCGATGCCCAGGTGGCCGGATAGGCTCCGACGTAGAGGGCTAGTAGGACGGCGTGGCGCAGATCGAAGCTGGGGACTTCGAATAGCCAGCCGTAGATCCCAAAGCTGGCGACGATACCGGTCAGCTGTCCCAGTGCGGCGGCCTGGCCTGGTCTGAGTCCTTGAATGGCCAACAGCAGGGGGACGAGCGCGCCCCAACCGAGCCACCCGATATCCGGTGAGGGGAGGGAGACGACCAACATCGCGGCCGACAGAAGCGCCGATGCGATAAGGGTGATGCGCTTTCTGACGAACTGATGTCGATTCGCCGTCATCCCAGCACGCCTTCCTGCCACCGGGCTCTCCTGTCAGTTCAAGTTCCCTGCTTGTTCCTCATGCGAATGACCACCGGCGCCACCCTCACTCTCCGCGGGGGAAAATGCCTTGAGGCGGAGGAATCTGCTGGAGCCGTGGGAGAGTATTTGATCTCGCATCCCCCAGGGCATTGACGGGGTCTTCGCCGGCCGGACCTCTCAATGTCAGTTTGACGATGGACGGTTGCTGGTCGGAACGCCCCAAGTCGGGAGCACTGGTGCAGATCACGGCGGCGAAAGAGCCTGGCAATCGGCCGATCGGCCCTTGGCCTATTGGCGTTTGGACCGTTGGCAATTGCGGTGGCGGGGACGTAAATTCATACACCAGGCGCCGCCAGGAAAGGCTTCGTTTCAGCGCACTCGCTCCGCAATAGGGACAACTCGGCTCCGAATATTTGTCGTAGACTACTGCCGGCGTTGTGCCTTTTTGAGAAAAAGGCGGGAGGCCGGGAAACGATCCATTGATGTTCATCAGTTGCCAGTAGAGCGCGAGATCGGGGCCGTCGAACACGTCAAAACTTGCAGACACATCTTCAAGAACCGTGTTGCTTGACCGGCCATCCTGAGCCGGGTTGGACGGCAACAGCATGGTGTTATCGGGACAGTAGGTCTTGTCCTTCTTGTTGAATTTGAACTGGCTTCTGAATTGATAGCCGCGCGTCTTGGCGGCTGCAACGAATCGTTCCAAGGCCTGTCCCGTTAGTTCATAGGAGACGAGTTGAGCGGGCTCCAAGACCACGTTGATCGTTCGCGCGTGTGACACGCATCCATTGAACGCCAGGCTCGTCTGCAGGTAGAGGTGATGGGTGCCGTAGTGCGGTTCGGTCAGGGTGAAATTCGTGGTCAACACGGGCGTCGTGACCGGTTGCCAGGGAACGTTCTTCTTGGCAAAGGCCGTATCGGGATTGAATTGCGACTCCGGATAACGCTCTGCCGCAGTAAATTCCGTGAGGCGATAAAACGCGGGCTTCTCGGTGAAACCGGCGACAACACTCACCGTGCGGGTGGTCGATTTCCACCCACCGGACACTGGAACCGCACCCGTCACTTCAAGATTCGCAATCCTTTCACAACCGCTGCTTCCCCCGGTGGCGGTCCCGGCGTTCCCGCCGCAAAAAGTGGGAAGAGGTGTCGCTTGACCGGGACTGAGAACGATACGCTGCTCAGGGACGGTCATGTTGATCGTCGCCTGGTTGTTCACGAAACCGTTACGCGAGGTTCGTACGGTGGCAGGTCCCGTTGTGGTCACCCCAATGGGCAGCGAGAAATTGTAACGCCCGTTTTGATCGGTCGTTTTCTGAACTGAAAATTCGGGCGTACTGATACAGAGGTTGACGACGGGAATGGGTGTGCCATTCTGATCTGTGACCAAAATTTGGACCGCCGCGACTTTCACCGGCATCAGGAATAAGAGGCCGCAGGCCATGACGGACAAGGCACTGATCATCCCGGCTTTGGCAGTAAGAGATGGCATCCGTTCTGTCCTTCCCATTCGTTCCTCCCTTCGTGCGTGGTCACCCGTGCGTCGCTCGAATATGGAAAAGGTTCATGAATGAGCTCATGACTCACTGCCGCCAGGCCTCACCGTTGCGCCAACCAGCGAAAACCTCCGGACCTATTGCACCGCCGCCGCCGGGGGGATGAGTGTGGTAGTCCAGGCTTTTGCCGCCTTCGCATCGGATTGCGCCGGCTTGGTGCATTTCTTGCCCCGCACACCATAGCTGATCGTGTCGGTCCGGATTGGACAGGTGCCAAAGGCGGTGCCGAATTGGACGACGCCTTCGATCACGGTGAGAATACTCTGGCCGTCCGGCTGCACTTTCAAATTGAACTCCGTCTCTTTCACCGACGCCGTGGCCACTGGGGTTTCGACCTCGAAGGCCTTCGGGCCGTCGCCGGCGGTTTTGGCCCATACTTCGCCCTGGCTGAGCCGGAGAATCCATGTGGTCGGCTTGTCCTTTTGCCAGCGCGAGAGAATCTTAAAGGAAGTTTCCTCGTTCAGTGCCACGTTGACGCCCTGTTTGAGTTGAATGTAGGCCTGGCTGGAGGCATCCGTCCTCAGCACATCGCCTTCATACAGCGGCATGGTCTTCCGGCCCTGGAGTTGTTCCTCCACGCCGTCGGCTCGGATGATGGTCAACGTGCCGATGGCATTGACGGCCCATCCCACCGGAGCATTAGCAGCAAGTGCCGGTGCCACTCCCGCACCAAGCAATCCCAACATGATGAGCGTTGATCTGAGAAATGATGACGTCATACTTCCTCCGCGTTTTACGTAGGAGCAACTTGTTCTGCGTCAATGCAGGTGTTCCGTCCGCATATGGGTGATTGGGCCTATCGGGATACCACTACCCGAATCGGCTTTCGCCCGACCGGCACCGTACCGAGATTCTGGCCCGTGCCGGTGTCGATGACGCGGACCTCGTTTCCTTTGTCGTGCCCGACGAAGATGCGTGTGCCCTCCGGGTTGGCCCAGATTCCGTTCGGTCCCTCCCCCACGGTAATTTCCTCCAAGACCTTCAGATTTTTGGGTCTGCGGGCACCACGACCACCTTGTTGGTCCCGCCGACGGTCACATAGACGTTAGGGCCCTGCATGCCCTTGAAGCCGAATGCGATCTGCTGCGGCTTCGTGCCGACGTCTAACGTTCCGGCGATCTCTTGCGTGGCCGGATCGATCACATAGATATCCGTTCCACCGGTATTCGTGCCCCAGACATACCCTTTCGGGCCTACCACCAAGAAGTGGGGATTGGCCCCGACCTGCAGCGATTTCATCGTCTGGTGGGTGGCCGTATCGATGATATCGACGGTCTTGTCGCCTTGTGTGCTGACGTAGGCGAATTTGCCGTCGTGCGAGAAGGTCAGACCGGTCGGCCCTTTACCCGTGGGAATGGTCCCGACAATGCGAAAGGTCTCTGTATCCACGATCGAAATATTGTTGTCCCCGATGTTCGCGACCCAGGCCTGTTTGTTGTCGTTCGTGAGCGCTACCACATGGCAGCGTTGGCCGGTATAAATCGAGGCGATGGTTTCCATTGTGCCCGCATCCATGACCGAGAGACGGCCGCTGGCGAGGTTCGTGGCATAGACGCGCCGGCCATCGCGCGAGACGGCAATGTCATGCGTGGATTGGTTTTTTGCGTCGATGTTTCCCACCGAGGCATAACTCGTCGCGTCGATGACCGACACATCGTTGGAGCTCTCATTGGCGGTATAAATGCGCGACGGAATTTCGACCGGAGCTTTGATCGTTTCGACCTCGGCACAACCTGCCAGGCCGATGAGCCCGAGCGTGGCGACGCCGATGCGTGCCCATGTTGATGACATAAGATCCTCCTTACTGATCTATAAAAATGACGGAATGATCACGCGCCCTGTAAAACGGATGATGTCTGCTACCGCACCTGACCCAGGATCAATTGTCCTTCCACTTCGCCCTTCTTGACCGGATGCTGATTCTGGCCCGTCACCTCAGGCACCTTTTTTGCGACATAGCCGTAGGCTTCATCGACCGTAATCACGCCGTCCCGATCGGTGTCGGCATCGCCGCGCAGGCCTTCGAGCAGGTAATACGTGAACACGCCGTGTCCAAGATCCTCGCGCTCCTCGCTGACTTCGCTGGCCTTGCTCGCGCTGAGGACGATGCGCCCTTTACCCTTTGAAAGGCGGCTCAGGAATGTCTCGGAGACCACGGCGCGGCGCGAGGCCGTGGCGAAGGTGCGGCCTGCCGTGGCGCCGCTGTAGCAAGAGTCGCTGATGAAAATCACCCGCTCCGGCGCGAGCCGGTTGAAGATTGTTTCGACTTCCCGCATCGGAAGGCCGGTCGAATAGAGGTCCTTCGGATCGGCGTCGTAGGGAACGATGTATCTTTCGAGGCCGTCATCATCCGAAGCCGAGGCATCCGCCTCCGGTGCGCCATGGCCTGCGTAGTAAATGATGACCGTGTCTTTCTCCGCCGCCTTGCGTTTCAGTTCCGTCCCGAGCGTGCGCTTGAGATTCATCAGGGTCGCTTGTTCGTTCAATAACAGCGTGGCGTTCTCCGGCGGGACGCCGACATTGCGCATCAAATAGTCATGGAAGGCTTGCGCGTCTAAGTCTGCATAACGGAGGGGATGGACCGTCCTATATTTTGAAATGCCGATCACCACGGCCCAGACCTTGGCGCGGTCGACCTGACGGATGACGGTGATCACTTTCTGCGCCGATACATTGTCCCGATCGATGGCGGACACGACGATTTCGTTCTTACCTTCCTTCAACGTCAGCCGTTCCGAAAATTCGAGGTTCGGTTGTGCCGCCGGAGCATCCGGTGTGACGGCGATCCCTCGCGCTTCACGCCGGGTGAGCAGTTGGCCGTTGACGCGGATTTCCACCCGCGCGATGCCTCGTTCGCTGGCGGCGGCTCCGGCCAAAAGAATCCTGTCCACCGTCACATCTGCGCCATCGGACGGAGAAGCCAGGGCGATGACCGGCGGGGCGTTCTGGAACAATTTCACGACCGGCGCACCGGCGATCGACGGAATCGGCATGTCGCCTTTGACCGGCTCAGCCGGCTCACGGGCGTCGCGTTTGGCAATCCATCCGGTTTCCTTGGGCGAGATCTGCACGCGCCACCAGTCGCCGAGTTCTCCCGTCACGGCCAGGCCTTGATCCTTGCCGGCGGAAGCGATCACGGAGGTTTCTTCGCCGGCGCCGCTGTGAATTTTTGCCGAGGCGCCATTCACCGCGACCAGTTTGTTGGTCGCGATGATCTGCGGCGGGGGGCGGTGATCGATCGTTAATTTCAGCGTGTCATCCAACGTGACGTTCATGCCGCGCTCGCGAATGACGAGTCGTAGAGGCAGTTCATCGGCCTTCGTGTCGCGCGCGACAAACAGATTCACGCGGGCGCTTTTGGTTTCGTCGGGCTTCAAGGGCCCGAAGTCGAGCCTGCTCTGGCTCAAGCGGAAGTCGCGGGAGAGGGGAAGCGTCAGATCAATTGTGGTGTGCTGAGCCAGGACGGGGCCGACGTTCTTAATCGTGACCAGCACGTCGATGGCCTCGCCGGTCTGAATGCGCCCATCGCTATTTCCGACCGATTGGCCTGATCCGTCATCCAACAATTGGTGGGTGTAGGCAAACCGTGGCCGAGGTTGCCCCATGACAGCCAATGCTGCCTGCAACGAAGGAGGAGTGAAGCCGTTGTATTCTTCGAATTCAAGCGAGAGGGGAATGCTGCCGTCCGGCCGGTCGGGCGGCAGCGGCACGGTGACCGCATCTGCGACGGACTGGCCGGGATCGACCTTGCCCATATAAAAGAGCAGCCCGTTCAGCGCCGGGTCTCCGCTTTTGCTTGTGGCTTGGAAGCGATAGAGGGGACCTTTGCCCCTGTTGGTGACGGTCACCGTCAAAGTGACCGGCTGCCCGGCCTTTAATTCCATCGGCTGGATGGAGAGTTCTGCTTCCGGCAGAGGCGGTGGGGAGGGCGCCGCACCGGTCTCGTTGCCGCGCTGTGCGATCTTCTCCGCCATGTTTGCCGTGATGGTTGGAGGAGTGCTGGGTTGAAGGCGCACGGTTTTATCTCGCCCGCCACTCGCCACCACGTTGCCGTCGGGAGACAGGGCCACCGTACGCGCCGGTCCCTTATGGCCGGTGAGGGCGTAGCGCTCGCGGCCTGAAATCACGTCCCATACCCGCACTGTTCCATCGGCTCCGACGGAAGCGAGCATGCGGCCATCGGCTGTGAAGGCGATGCCGTAGACCTCGCCCTTATGGCCGGTCAGGGTCAGGCGTTCCTGGCCGCTGTCGACATCCCAAAGACGGATCGTGCCGTCAGCCGAGGCGCTGGCGAGGAAGTGGCTGACGGGTGCGAAGGCCACGGCGTGCACGGCGCCCGTATGGCCGGTGAGTGCCGCACGCTGCCGGCTGGTGGCGACATCCCACAGATGGATCTGCATGTCGCTGCTGCCTGTCGCCACCATGGTGCCGTCCGGGGAAAAGGCAATGCCAAACACGATGCCGAACTGGCCCCGCACCGATCGAAGTTCTTTTCCGTTCGCACTGTCCAAGAACCGGAGGCTGCCGTCATTGCCGCCTACGGCCAGCATCTTGCCGTCGGCGGAAAAGGCGACGGCGCGGACTGCGCCGAAATTCGAGGTCACCGCATGCAGCTCACGGCCCGACGCCAGGTCCCAGATGCGCACGGAGGTATCTGCGCTTCCAGAGGCCAGAAATTTTCCGTTCGGAGAGAAGGCCAGGGCATGGACGGCGCCCATATGGCCGCGCAGGAGCTTCAAATCCTGTCCACTCTCCGGATCCCAGAGACGAATGGTCTGATCAGTACCGCCGGTGGCAAGGACGGTTCCGTGGGGGGAAAAAGCCAGGGTAAGAATCTCGCTGGCGTGACCAGCCAGCAGGCGTGGCGCTGTCGTGGAGGAGCCGGCCCATGTCGAGGGTGCCAGGAGCGTGAAGAGGCACAGGAGCGCGGCGACAGCGAATAGGTTCACGCGCATGGATCTATCCTTTTCCGACGGAGGTGCTCACCGTTCGGATCAGATGTCTCACAAGAAACTGTCTTTCGCTCGTCTGCCCCTGTCTGTCGGGTTGCCCTGTCTTCAGGTTCAGCCGTTTCGAGGCGGCACCAGTGTATTTTTCGGCATTCCCCCTTGTCAATCCAGAGGCAGCGCCGACCGGTCAAATACACGTATTAGCACACATGGGGCTTGCGGCAGCGGCCTGTTTGAGTGCTCGGCAGTAGGGGGCCCGGAGAAGGCACGCAGGTTCAACGTGAAGTAGGAGGAAATCAGTTGGCTGGGTCTGTCGGCAGCTTGGTGATCTTGATCAAGGTATGCTCAACATTGAGTTCGAAGGTCACATGGTCCCCGACGCTGAGGCCATGCAGAAGGCGAGCGTCACGAACGGGAAGCGCACGAGATTCTCCGGTGGGAAAAAGAATGGTCAGCATGAGCGCCTCCTGGTTGATCGAGACGATCGTGCCGCCAAGCAGAGCGGCCTCCGCGGATGTGGCTGCAGCAACAACCTGTGCTGGTAGGGGATAGGGAAGGACGGCAATGATGATGGTGAGTATGAACAAAAGCATCCAATACGATAGCGCAGCGTGCGTCTGAGCGGAACTAGCATTTCCCCTATGGCGACCCTGTGCAGAAGACCTACAGGCGGAGCCGGGGATTTTCCGGTTGCGCTGATCGTATGGTCGATCTATGGTGAGAGGACATGCCGCGCTCCAAACCGGAAGTCCCAGCCTTGCTGACCGTCAACGCCGGATCGTCCAGCGTCAAATGGGCATTGTTCCACCCGGGAGCGTCGCCTGTTCGGGTGGCCTCGGGACGGATCGAGCGCATCGGAATTCCTGACGGCATCGTGACTGTGACCGATGGCGCAGCCGGGCAGGATCAGCGGCATATCGCGCAGATTCCGGACCACGCGGCTGCCGTACAGCTACTCATCGACCAACTCGGGCAGAGCGGACGGGGAGCGGCGCTGCAGGCCATCGGCCATCGAGTCGTGCATGGAGGAAGCCGCTATACGAATCCGGAAGTGATCTCGACGGCGGTCATGGACGAACTCCGTCGGCTCAGTCCCTACGATCCTGAGCATCTTCCGGCGGAACTCACTATCATCGAAGCGTTGGGCGCTCAATATCGGACCATCCCGCAAGTGGCCTGTTTTGATACGGGCTTTCATCAGCATCTGCCGCCGGTCGCCCGGCTGCTCGCGATTCCTCGGCGGTACGAAAAACAGGGCGTCCGGCGATACGGCTTTCATGGGTTGTCCTATGCCTACTTAATGGAAGAATTGGAGCGGGTGGCCGGTCGTGAGGCCGCGCGCGGCAACGTGGTTCTGGCCCATTTGGGAAACGGGGCCAGCCTTGCCGCCGTGCGCGATGGCATGAGCATCGATACGACGATGGGATTCACTCCGGCCTCGGGATTGCCGATGAGCACCAGATCCGGTGATCTGGACCCGGGCCTAGTGTCCTACCTCTCGCAAACCGAGGGCATGACGGCGGAGCAGTTTCATCATATGGTCCATGCGGAGTCGGGCCTGCTGGGATTGTCTGAACTCAGTCCCGACCTGCGGGATCTGCTGGCGCAGGAAGATCACGATACGCGCGCCGCTGAGGCCGTCGCGGTCTTTTGTTATCAGGGCAAAAAATGGATGGGCGCCTACGCGGCGGCGCTCGGTGGATTGGACCAGCTCGTCTTCAGCGGAGGCATCGGCGAACATTCATCCGTCGTACGGTCGCGGATGTGTGACGGACTGGCATTTCTCGGTATTCAGTTGGACCAGGCCCGCAACGAAGCCCATGCAGCCGTCATCTCGGAGCCTGGCAGCCGGGTTACCGTGCGGGTGATCCCTACGGATGAAGAACGGTACATCGCGCAATCGGTCTGCCGGCTGCTGGCCCTGTCCGTCAGCGGCAGCACGAAATGAACCCGGGCGTCGGCCGGATAGGCCTGAGACGGTAGGTACGCTCACATCTGAAAGAGGGACTTCATGACACAGACGATCCATGCGAATCAGCCGCTGAGCGCCGAGATGGTTCAACGTATCCATGCTTACTGGCGAGCGGCGAACTATCTCTCCGTCGGGCAGATCTACTTGTATGATAACCCCCTGCTCAAGCACCCCTTGAAGCGGGAACATATCAAGCCGCGGCTGCTCGGCCATTGGGGGACAACGCCGGGGCTGAATTTTATCTATGCCCATCTCAACCGCATCATCAAGGCGCAGGATCTTCCCGTGCTCTACATTGCCGGACCCGGCCACGGCGGTCCCGGCTTGGTCGCGAACGTCTACCTGGAAGGCACCTACAGCGAAGTCTATCCCAACATCTCGCAGGACGAGGCGGGGTTGCAGCGCCTATTCAAACAGTTCTCCTTTCCAGGCGGCATTCCGAGCCATGTCGCACCCGAAACGCCCGGCTCCATTCACGAGGGTGGGGAGCTGGGATATTCGCTCGCCCATGCCTATGGAGCGGCCTTCGACCATCCCGAATTGCTGGTGGCATGCGTGATCGGCGACGGGGAGGCAGAAACCGGCCCGCTGGCAGGCAGTTGGCATGCCAACAAATTTCTCAACCCCGTGCGGGACGGAGCCGTCCTGCCGATTCTGCATCTGAACGGCTACAAAATCGCCGGTCCGACCGTGCTTGCCCGCATGCCACCGGATGAACTCGAATCCCTCCTGATCGGTTATGGCCACCAGCCGTTTTTTGTTGAAGGCGATGATCCGGAGACGATGCATCAATTGATGGCCTCCACCCTGGACGACATCGTGGCGGCCGTCCGGCGCATTCAGCAAGAGGCGCGATCTCACGGATTTACCCACCGCCCGCGCTGGCCCATGATTGTGTTACGCACCCCGAAGGGATGGACCGGCCCCAAAGACGTGGATGGCAAGTTGACGGAAGGGACCTTCCGTTCCCATCAGGTGCCCATGGGCGAGATGGATAAACCGGGGCATGTCGAGTTGCTGGAGCGCTGGCTGAAGAGTTACAAGCCAGAAGAATTGTTCGACGACACAGGAAAACTAGTGCCGGACCTTGCCTCGCTGGCACCGACCGGGGAGCGGCGCATGGGCGCCATTGCCTGCGCCAATGGCGGCATCATCCTGCGCGATCTGCACATGCCGGACTTTCGGCAGTATGCCGTGCCGGTGGTCAAGCCGGGCGCGGATGAGGCGGAAGCCACGAGGGTGCAGGGACTGTTTCTTCGCGATGTGTTGAAACTGAATATGCACAACTTCCGGATCTTCGGGCCGGACGAGACGGCTTCCAACCGCTGGGGCGCTGTGTTCGAAGTGACCGACCGCTGCTCGACCGAGGAAATTCTCCCCACCGACGAACATGTGTCCCACGAGGGACGTGTCATGGAGATCTTGAGCGAACACCTCTGTCAGGGCTGGCTCGAAGGGTATCTGTTGACCGGCCGGCACGGCTTCATGAATTGCTACGAGGCGTTCATCCACATCGTCGACTCCATGTTCAACCAGCATGCCAAATGGTTGAAAACCTCGCGCGAAATTCCCTGGCGCCGGCCGATCGCGTCGCTCAACTACCTCTTGACGTCCCATGTGTGGCGGCAGGACCACAATGGGTTCAGCCATCAGGATCCCGGATTTATCGACCATGTCGTGAATAAGAAGGCGGAAGTGATTCGTGTCTATTTGCCGCCGGATGCCAACACGCTGCTGTCCGTCACCGATCACTGCCTCCGCAGCCGCGACTATGTCAATGTGGTCGTCGCGGGGAAACAGCCGGCGCCGCAGTGGTTGGATATGGAGTCCGCTATCCTCCATTGCACGGCCGGCATCGGCATTTGGGAATGGGCGAGCAACGACCGTGGCAGCGAACCGGATGTCGTGATGGCCTGTTGCGGAGACGTGCCGACCATGGAGACGCTGGCGGCTGTGGAGATTCTGCGTGTCGCGCAGCCAGACCTGAAGGTGCGCGTGGTGAACGTGGTCAATCTCATGAAGCTGCAGCCGGTCAGTGAACATCCGCATGGAATGTCGGACAAGGAGTTCGATGCACTGTTTACCACCGATAAGCCCATCATCTTCGCCTTCCATGGGTATCCCTGGTTGATCCACCGGCTCACCTACCGGAGGACGAATCATCACAATTTGCATGTGCGAGGCTACAAAGAAGAAGGCACGACGACGACGCCGTTTGATATGGTTGTGTTGAATGATCTCGACCGGTTCCATCTCGTGGCCGACGTTGTAGACCGCGTGCCACAACTCGGGGCGAGGGCTGCCTATCTCAAGCAGGAAATGCGGGACAAACGCCTGCAGCACAAACAGTACATCGAGATTCATGGCACCGACATGCCTGAGATCAGGAACTGGAAGTGGAGTGGAAAGCGGTAAGTCATGGCAGAGCCCAGGATGGTCGTGTTGTTCGATGTCGATAATACCCTGATGGACAACGACCGGATAACGGCCGACCTCACGCTACACCTGGATGAAGAAGTCGGTCCCAAGGGCGAGCGGCAGTACTGGGCGATATTCGAAGACCTGCGGGAAAAGCTCGGATATGTGGATTACCTGGGCGCGCTGCAGCGGTATCGGCAGGAGTATCCACGTGATCCCCATTTGTTGACCCTGTCGCGGTTCCTGCTGAATTACCCCTTTGCCGAGCGAGTGTTTCCGCACGTGCACGAAGTGATTCGCCATACCGCTCAATGGGCACAGACGGTGATCCTCTCCGATGGTGACGTGGTCTTCCAGCCGCGCAAGATCGACTGTTCCGGTCTCTTTGAAGCGGTCGAGGGACAAGTGCTCATCTATATTCACAAAGAGCAGGAATTGGACGACGTCGAGCAGCGTTATCCGGCCGACCACTATGTGCTGGTCGATGACAAGCTGCGGATTCTCACTGCGGTGAAGGCCTATTGGGGCGCGAGAGTGACGACGGTGTTTCCGCGCCAGGGGCATTACGCGAATGACCCGGAGGTGCTGCGGACATTTCCTGCGGCCGACCTCAGCATTGATCGCATCGGCGAATTGCTCACGCTCGATCGAAGCGCGCTTCTGGCCGCTGCCGAGCCCCGAACATGATGATAAGTCGAGAGGTTGTCGCGCCTGAATCCACCTTCAACCTGGCAGGTAATCCATGCTCCCCAAGACACCCGTGAACAGAATCTGGTCCCTGACGATCGGCCGAAGGCAGCTCTTGAAAGGACTGGGCGTGGCCGGCTCGCTCATGACGTTGGGCGGACCCGGCCGTATAGCCAACGCACTCGCTGCCGATTCTCCCGCGACCGGCACCTCACCCGGAGAAATTCCACGGCGGGCGTTGGGCAAAACAGGCGTGCAGGTATCGGCCCTCTGTTTCGGCGGCGCACATTGGGGCCGCATTCAGGATGATGCGGAAGCGATTCGTTTGTTACACGCGGCCATCGATGCGGGCGTCAATTTTTTCGACAATGCCTGGGAGTACAACGGTGGGCGATCCGAAGTGCTGATGGGCAAGGCGCTGCAGGGAAAACGGCAGCAGGTGGTGCTCATGACGAAGGTGTGCTCGCACGGGCGTGACAAGAAGGTAGCGCTTCAGCAGCTGGACGAGTCGCTCCGCAGGTTGAAGACCGATTATCTCGATCTCTGGCAGATCCATGAAGTGGTCTACGAAGACGATCCCGACCGGCACTTTGCCCCGAACGGCGCGACGGAAGCCTTGCTGGAGGCGAAGCAACAGGGGAAGGTGCGGTTTGTCGGGTTCACGGGGCACAAACATCCTGAGATCCACCTGAAGATGCTGTCGCATGGTTTTCCGTTCGACACCTGTCAGATGCCGTTGAACGTCTTCGACGGAACCTATCGCAGTTTTGAGCGGGACGTGCTGCCTGTGCTGAACCAGCGGGGCATCGCGCCGTTGGGCATGAAGAGCTTGACCGGCAATGCCGAGCCGATCAAACAGGGTGTTGTCCGGCCTGAGGAGGCGATCCGGTATGTCTTGAGTCTGCCGATCGCCTCGTTAGTGAGCGGGATCGACTCGCCGGAGGTCCTGAAACAGAACCTCGACATCGCGCGACGGTTTACACCCATGACCGTCGCCGAAATGGAAGGCTTGCGCGCCAGAGTGGCGATGTTCGCGATGGACGGGCGGTACGAATTGTTCAAATCCACGAATCGCTACGACGGCCCCGTTGGCCGCCAGCAGCACGGTATCTCCTAGCAGGCCGTTTGCCAATGGTCCCCGCCGGCGTCTCGCCGCACGGCACCCTGCGACGGAAATGACTCCGCATCGGATGGGCGCGGCGAATCTCGAAAGTGTGTCGCCCTCGGTCGCTCATCGCCATTCGACGGCGCCGAAGCCGGAATCCCCGAGGATGACATACATCAGGCTGACGGCCGTGACCGTCTGATTGCGAAACTCCACGCTCGGATAGTGCGCATCCCGGTGGGAGAGAGAATACCGGAGCGCTAGGCCGTGCCGGTCGAAGAGGCGAAGCGTCAATGAAGATTCTGCGCGGACGATATTTTCCTGCCCGTGTCGTTCGGGTGAGAGAAAGTCGCTGACATAATATTCCCGCCCCGTGATGTCCAGCATGGCGCGATTCGCATAAATCAGGCGGAGCGCCAGCAGCGCTTGCGGGGTCGTCCCATAGTGGTAATCCCGTTCTTCCGTGCGCTGGATGCTCCCGGCCGCTCCATATCCTGCCCCACCAAGGAATGTCCCTTGAAGCGCAAGTTCGTCCGCCAACCACGATTGCCAGACAGTTCCCAGCGAGAGGGCGGTGCTGGAGACCCGGAATACCTGCGGCGAGATATAGTCATAGCTCCCGAACAAGCCCCAGATTCCGCGGGTCTGGTCGCCGGAAGCGTAGGTTTTCCCCACGAGCAGACCCCGTGAGGTGATGGTTTCCAGGGTATTGGCCGTGGCTGCGGAAACGTGAAAATCAAAATAGTCGAAGGGGCGTGCGTAGCTATAGCCCGGCTTGCCGGGTAGCCCGTACGTCAGGGTGAATTCGCCCACCGCACCATGCTCGTTCACGTTCGACGCGACGTTATGGCTGCTCGAGGTCAGCGTTCCTCCGCCGGCCAGCCGCATGAAGGTGGCGGGCCGATGACTGGGATAGACCGCGTCGAAGCGGTTACCGAATACCAGCCGGTTGAATCCGGTGGGCGGTGAGATGATGGCGGCGCCGAGTTCGCGCCAGAAACCAGGTCGGCCATCGTCGGATTCCAGCAGCAGACTGGCCATCCTGAATAACGGCTCTCCCAGGAACGTTCCGCCGATGGGGGTCGCGATCATGTCATTGATCGAAGGATTCGTTTTTTCGCCGCCGATTTCCCAGAGGAAACTGCCGGCGACGCTATACAGCGACGACTCCCAAAAGTTGAGCCCCGATGAACGGGCCAGCCCAAAGTAGATGCTGCCGCTGTAGGGATGCAGGAACTGATTGACGGAAAACTGGTCGTTGTCGAGAACCCATTTGGAGTCGGTGAGGTGTTGACGAATGGTGGTGCCGGTCGTGCGGTAATCTGACATCGGTTCGGTGAAGTGCCGATCGAATTGGTTTAACAGAAAGAGATAGGCGAGAATTTCTGCGGCTGGAATCAGATAACTGCGGCCCTCTCTCGTCTCCCAATTGAGCGTCGAGGACCGGGCTGACGCGTTTGCCGGACTTTCTGGGCGATCGGCGTGATTGACCGGTCCGACCAGATCGCGTTCCCTGCTGTCTGCTGCGGGCCTGGGGGGGGCCTCCTGAGACAGGCTCATGCCCGGAGACATCAAAACTAGCGCCAAAACCAGCGTGATGATTCGGGTCATGTGATTGTTGCACAGGACGGACATCATGCCGTGTCAGGGGCCTCCACCGTGAGTTGATCCCATCGGTCCGTTTCGGGACACTCGGGGAAACCCTAGCTCCTGGCGCAGAATGCCTGGTCGGGCGGAGGGGCGGTTCAGTGTGGTTTGACCAGCCGCTGTAGGCCGCTGCCTGTGGCGAGCCGCGCAAACTGTAGCCTCAGGCCGTTCACCCTGGCGAGGTAACCGCCTGCGTGATGATCACCGCATTTCTGGTGGGGAGCGAGGTGGAATCCGCGAGCAGCGAAGGCGTGGCCGGCTCCCGCTCCGCAGAGGTGGATCACGGCGGCGAGATCTTGCTTCTGTTGCCTGGTAACAGAGGTATTTCGCCGGGCGTCGATCGCAGCGGCGACCTGACGATCGAGCAAGGCGGCAGTCAGTTCGATGGCATGGCTCGGGACAATGCGCATGTAGAAGCTGTTGAACCAGCAGGAATGCAGATCGTTCCACGGGCCGTCTTCGACCACCACATGGTTGTGGATGCAGTAGCGTTTCGCCTCCCGAAATGTGCCATCGGTCAACTGGAACATCCCGACGGCGCTGGAGGCCGGCCGATACCAATCGAAGGGATTCCAGGACGATCGCCAGCGCCAATAGGTTCGTGCTATGGGGTTGCCTGCTCCCTCCACTTGAGCCAGCGCTGCGAGAAGGTCCGGCGTGATGATCGCCGTCGAATGTTCACGAAAGAGCGCGCCGTATTCGTGCCACGTGGCCGAAGGGTTCTTATCCAGCGCATCCTCGAGGGGAAACAATATTTCGGTCGGTTTATTGATCGCGTGATAGGTCCAGTTCAGGGTCACCCAGAGACAACTGATCAGGATGGCCCCGATGAGAAGACGCGGCACGGGATGGGTATTCCCTAAGGCGCTCAGGAACGCTCGAAGGTCTCGCCAGCGGCGCCCGCTGAATCGCCAGAGCGAGGCCAGCATGGGCCGGCGACCGGAGCGACGCCTGTGGTGGGAATACGTGCCGGCACGATGAATCACTCGATGCGCCATCGCCCCACTATACCTGAAATGGACCCATGCGCTACCGAGTTATTGGGACGTGTATGTGAGACCACTCCCCGCGCCACAAGCGAGAATTGCCGAGACTCTCGCTGATGCGCGCCGTTATCGCCCGTGGTGGCCGCCGCCGCTGCGGGAATGGCCACTTCCGCTATGCCCGGCATAACCGCCGTGAGATCGAGGTGCCATGCTGGCCGATGGACGGTGCTGCGGTGCTGAGGGGAGGCTCTGAACATTCGGCGGCGTGGGCCGCCAGAAATGGTTCGGGTGGACCTGATAGGGCGGCGCTTGGGGGGTGTATTGCGGAGTTGAAGGAATCGATCGTGGTGTCGGGATGACCACTACGTCGCCCACCTTGGCCTGCTGGCCCTGGCTATTGAGGAGCGGCGGGGCCTGATGTTCAAGCGCCCGGGGCAGAGGCGGAATTAACAGCGACGAGCGAGGCGTCGTGGAGACCGGTGGTTGTGCGGGCGGAGCGCTGTTGTTCGCCGTGATGGTCCGTTGCGCAAGCGGAAGGTGGCGATGATGCGGCGAGAGTCGCTGCGCTTGCAGCAGCAGGCCGTTGATCCCGGATATCCCGAACAACGGATATGGGTAAAAGCCCAAGGTCGGATAGGTCCAACTCGTCCAGGCCTGTGAGAGAAGCGCGTTGGCCTGCATCTGGTCGAGCATGTCCTGGCGTTGATCCGTGTATTGCTGCACGTCGGCAGGAGTAGCGGCAGCGGCCAGCGCGCGGTTGGTGTCGTCCACCTGAGCCTGGAGTCGATCGGTTTCAGCCCGGAGTGCAAGAAGTTCCTGCCGGGCCTGGTCGTTCTCCCTGAGCGCGGCAATCGCGTGAACCACGTCCTGTGGCTCGACTTCTCCCTTGATGTCCACGTGAATTACCACTTGATCCTGTTCCAGCCTGGTCGTCACCGTCTGATCGATCACCTTGACGACTCCAGCGGTGAAGCTGCGGATATCATCACGCGTGACGTTCAAATCTTTCACTTCCGTGATGCGCTCGACGTAGGTCGCGACCTGTTCCAGCGCGTCCTGCTTGGCGGCTTCCGTCGCGAGGCGAACGGCATCGGCACGGCTATCATGATCTCCCATGCGGTATTCGCCGCTGGCGGTGATAGTGCGCGCTTCGGCCGAACGCGTTGGAAGCTCGGACGCCACGGCTGGTGCCGGTGTTTCCGATGATGCCGGCGTGTCAAAGCTTTGGTGCGTCAACTCCGGGCGGTATTTCTCCGGGACCGACTCCAGTTCGTTGGTAAATGTCTGCACGCCCTCGTCGTTCGTGTAGCTATAAATGGTGGTTGAAGCAAAGGAGGGAGTAGTAGGAAGCATGGAGATGGAGAGCCAGAGTATGAGGAGTGCGGACGTGGTCAGCGAGGTCCGGGAGAAGAACATGGTACAGGCTCCCGTTTGTGTACAAGCCCAGGATAACACAAGGAGGGCAACCGGTTCTGCCGGCCAGGGCTTAGATATGTTGGGCAAAAGCAAGGCCGGTTTGTCGTGTGCGGAAGTCCTTCTACAGGCCGGTGGCTATAATCGAGCGGGATCTCGGGATTTTCTGGCTCCGCTTCCAGAACACGCTAGGATGGAAACATCCTATGCTAGTGGTCAGACGAATTATCGCAGTCTTGCTTGGATCAGTGCCCCTCGTTCTGGTTGGCGCGGGGATCGCCGGGGTTGTGGGGGAAGTTCGGCCCGGTGAGCCGTCATGGTACTCGGTGCGAGATGAGACAGCCCTCAGCGATGCCTTGGTGTATGCGGCTGTGGGCTGTGTCGGCTTGTTTGGCTGCCATAGGCTGTGGCGACCTGATGCGGGTTGGAAATGGGTCCTGGTGCCCATTGCCGTTCTGGTTGCTGCGGTGGCGATTCCAAACTTTACATATTGGCCCCATGGATCGCCGTTGGATCGAGCATCCTTCAATATGCTCAAGCGGCTGGCCAGCTTCGCTGGTTCCTCAAAGCAGCTGGCTCAGGAACAAGGGCAGTTTGCTTGTGATCCCTCCGTGGAGCTATTCGGGCCGTCTCGTTTTATGCAAAACGGTCAGCCTCTGCCCTATGTGATCCAATGTGTGCTCAATGCGACTGGCCCGGAACTGGCAAGTCCGCCGGATCGGCCGGGGACGCTGCTCTTCGCCGTCAGCCCTGACCGGAAGCAGGCCTGGTTTGCCGCCACGGTCTTAGCTCGTAGGACCGACCGGCATGCGACCTGGTTGACACGTCAAGGCCAGCCCCTGGTCATCGCGTTCACTGTGCAGGAGAAGAACTAGCCGAGGCAGAGCGTTGGTTTATTTTCATCCAATCTGAAGTCTGTCATTATGGGAACGGGTTATGCTTGCTCAATCCTGGATTGACTACTGATGCCTAAAGGTATTGCATGCCTAAGAAGCTCAGCGCTGGAATTGTGCTTTATCGGAGAAGCGGCGGAAGGTTGGAAGTCTTTCTTGTCCATCCGGGCGGGCCGTTCTGGGCGAAGAAAGATGCCGGGGCCTGGTCGGTTCCGAAGGGTGAGTATGCCGAAGGCGAAGATCCAGAGGCTGTTGCACGACGCGAATTTCAGGAAGAGACCGGCTGTGAACTAACGGGAGAGCTCCGGCCATTGCCCCCACTCAAACAACCAAGCGGAAAGGTGATTTCAGCCTGGGCCGTGGAAGGCGACATTGATCCAACGGATTTGAAGAGCAATACCTTTCCTCTCGAATGGCCGCCTCGCTCCGGAAAGCTTCAGCAATTTCCCGAAGTTGACCGCGGCGCCTGGTTTGATATGTCCACAGCGCACGAAAAGCTGCTCTCCGGGCAGCGGCCGTTCCTTGAGCAGTTGCTGCGCTTCGTGAAGGAATAGCTCTGGCGGCATCGTTTGCCGCGATGCCTCGGTGCATTCCGTAGGACCGTTTCTCTGCCTGGTCCCCCTCCACACTCTCCAGTGTAGTGAGAAACTGGCATGCCTTTCAGGCGGGGAGTCCGGGGCGGCGTCTCAGTCTGATGGGTCTAGCGCACGGAGATGGTGAAACGTCGTGTCTTGATGGGCGTCTGTTCCCAGGACCGTTTGAGCACGAACTCGACTTGGTAAGTTCCACTCGCGGCTGCGCGAAATTGAAATACCTGCAGGCCTGGGTCTCCCGGCTTTTCGGATCCGGACCGTTTTTCGAGAGTGCTCCCTTCAGCTGAAAGGCCTGAAGGGAGCACCGGAATCTGCCACAGGTATCCCGTCGTGGGCGTCGATTCGAGGCGCACGGAGAACACCTCACCAACCGGCGCGGCGATCGTATCCTGAACTGACGCTTCGTATGACGGTTCACCTGTCACGTCAGTTAATCATACCATTTGTGATACATGGCGGAATCGGTTCCTTCGACGAAACAATCCAGCCGCCCGGCTGCCCAGGAACTGACGCCGACTGCCGAGCTGAGGGTTCCGCCCAAATCTTCTTCACCGCTCCACGTTGTTCCATCCCACCACTTATGCCACATATGGGAGTTCTGTCCCGGGTAGAACACGTCGATCCTGTTCGGTCCCCAAGACACCGCACCGGGGCTATCGCTTAACAGGCCTCCGAGATCTTCCCAGCCGCTCCATCCGGATCCGTTCCACCACTTGTGCCAGAGATGCATGTCGTTGCCTCGAACGAAGCAATCCAACCGATTAGCACTCCACGATGAGACCGCCGGAGCGGAACTCAGGCCGCCGCCGAGGCTCTCCCAGCCGTGCCATCCTGCACCGTCCCACCAGAGATGCCACATTGCCATGTCCATCCCACGCGCGAAGACGTCGATGCGGTTGGGCCCCCAGGACACGGCCGCCGGTTCAGACGACAACATGCCGCCCAGATCTTCCCAATTACTCCAGCCGCCTTGATACCATTTATGGTACAGGTGGTGATTCAGTCCCACGGCGAAGACATCGAGCCGGCCGCTCGCCCAGGAACAAATGGCGGGAGCACCATGGATGAGACCACCAAGACTTTCCCATCCCAACCAGGCATTGCCGTCCCACCAGCGGTGCCAGACAGCCGAATCGAGACCGCGAGCCACGAGGTCAATACGGTTATTTCCCCAGGAGACGGCCTGAGGCCGTGAGGTAATCTGTCCGCCAAGATTCTCCCAGCCCTTCCATCCATGCACGGCGGGAAGGACCACGCCCGTTGCGGTCCAGAACGGAAACTCCGTATCGATCCCGGCTTCCCCGTACGCAATCTTAAAGAACCCGCCGACGCCCCATCCCGCGCCCCAGGAATTCTTGCAGATCCAGCACTGCTCGGCTTCTGAATATCCGATGACTTCGACGCAGTGGAGGCCCATATCGTCGCCGCTCACGTGGTGATAAATTCCCCCGCCGTATGAGTAGAAGTCGTTGTAGACGTGCAGCACGGCTGAACAGGGCCCCACATTGGTGAGGTGATTTTTCCGATCGATGACGTTCGGAAGGTTCGTAGACTGGGTGATTTTCACTGCTCGGGCATCACGATTCGGTCCGATGACGCACTTCGGACCAGGGCCCGGGGTAAAGGCGCTGGCGTAAGGGAAGCAGGCTTCGTTGGGAATGCCTCTGGTTCGGATTTGGTCGTACGCCTCATTCGGCCACCAGCCTCCGCAGCTGGCTCCATGAGACGAGCAAAAATGCAGATCCGCCTCTGACAAGTCCAGCAGCTGACCCTTCTCGATCGACGCCATGGATTCCACCACTGCAGCAGAGCAAACGACACACAGGAACCACATCCCCCTTGGTCTTTGACGGGCGTCACGTGATTCCCGTTGCGATTGCGCCAATCTACGGCTGGTGCAAAATTGGGAGCAGCGGGCGCTGCACGAGGCCTCATTGCCGCAGCCAGTGATTCCCGATTTACGACGACGCCCAGCGATCGACGTTTCTGCTCATCACTGAGATCTGAAAGACTCGTGTGTCGCGGTTGCCACCGGGCCTTCGCCTGTTGGAGTGCAGTACTCAATTCGCGGAGAGGAAGTGTCGGCATGGAAGCCCCCTTTTCAACATGAGAGATTGACATACAGTGAGCGATCTCACCGGTCTGACGACTAGCAAGCCATATGCCCACATCCGATCACGGGATGAATCTCCAAATGGTTGGATTCCAACTATGAAGAAATATAGATGGTGGACAAGTGCGTCATGCGAGACCACTATGGTCACAGCGGAGCCGGAGTTGGACAGCAATTATCTGATGAGATACACACGTGATCTCTTCAGATACAGCCGTATATCGCCTGATTGATTCTCATCAGTAAGCCTGCGTATCTTTGCGTGGACAGCGAGCACCGAACAGATTGATGAGAGGATCTGATGGATCTGGAGAATAAGTCCGACGCGGAGATTCTGGCGGTTGCCGAACCCATCATGGACAATCTGATGGAGGCCTCGACGGCCATCGACCATGCCCGCCATGTGCAGGACTTTACCGATCGGTTGAAGGCGATTGTGACGAAAGACTATCTCGAGCGCGTGTGCCGGCAATATCAGGCAGAGAAGGGCACGTTCGGACCGCGAACGCCGGTCGCAGTCTTCCGCCGTCCCGGCTCCATCGCCATTGTATGGAGGCAACAATTTACCGACTCCCCAGGGGACTATGTCGCTGAGATGGTTCTGGTACAGCAGGGCTCTCGCTACCTCGTCGATCACGTATTTGTGCTCTGACCTGCTTGCCAATCCTCGTTCCGCCGCCTCGAACAAAAAATGAGCCCGCTGCAAAACCGTCGCAAATTGGAGGAGGGGTACCTTCTAGGATCACCGGTGATGGAGGGACCGTCAGCGTGGGACGGTCTCCTGAGTGAAGCCCGTCTCCTAGTCCGCCTTATTGCCCCGGTCACAGGACAGGGAAGGACTTAGACGGCCCGCATCCCACTTCCAAAACATACAGAAGTCGGTGCGGTGAGATTCGTGAAAGATATCCCGGTAGCAGACGGTCCCATGGTAATAGAGCGCCGACTTGGCCGTCTGTATGGCCGTGATTTCTTCGGCAGTCAATGGTGTCTCGCGAACCGTTTCCGTTCGCGGGACCTTACCCACGAACCACTTTCGTTTGTCCGGCTGCGAATCGTCCGGGGGACAGGTGACCCGTTCGAAATTCTTGATCAACGGGTAATCGGCCACGGTGATGAAGGCCTGGATGGCATCGTTGTACGCCGGCGTCCGTCCGGTGTTCTGGATCATCTCCCTGACCCGAGGCGACACGCCTTCCTTCAAGGTTGTTGGCCCGAGTGCGCGGACGTTGACGTAGGCCCGCAGTTCGAGTTTGGCTTCTTGCTGCGAGACGTATTCCTGCCACGTTGGATATCCCACGAAGGCGCCAACCACTGCAACGATGACCACAGACGCAAAGACGGCGAGCCTGATGTGAAAGCTCCGTTCGTTGGCAGGAGTCGAATCGGTCGAAGCCTGAGGTAGGAGAATGTCAGGCGCGGAAGGGTTACGGGGGTGATCGGCATCCATGCTCAACCTCCTCGTTCCGGGACTGTAGGGTAGCGATTCTGGAACGCGGGATCAAGCCGTCGCCCCTCATCCTTCTAAAATGTACCGGGCCCACGTGAGGAGTGACTGTTCGCCAGGCCACTCACAAGGACTTGTGTGGCCTTCCTTGTCCGGCTGTCAGCTGGTGCGTAGCGTGCGAAAGGTGATCGAATACCGTCGCTTTTTTGTCGGCGGGATGGAATGTTGCCAGGATGCTCGGCAGGCACCGGCCAGCCGATACGCCGAACGAGCCTCCAGGACCTGCTCGGCCAGCAGGCGGCGTTCGCCCGCTGTCCGTTGAAACCGGAGCCGGCACGACTCAAGGAGCGAGAACCCGACCACAATGGGGCCGAACATCGGTGCATCGCGGTGCCACCCGATCCCTGCTCCCTCAGGATAGTGGTTGATCAACGCTTCTTCGATGGCAGTCTCCGATACTCCCATCAGGCCCGCTGCACAATCACGCAGGCGGAACAGCCATTCCGGTATGGGAGGAGCCTTCGTCAGTTGCCACGTCTCGTAGCCGTAGAGCAGCCCATAATGGACCACGCGCCGCTTGGCAACCACGCCATGCATGCGCACATCGTGGAACGTAAGTCCCTCGATATGTCGCAGCAGGATCCGCTCTTCTTCCGTGGACAACAGATCCGGCAGGTACGCGAAGCCTTCCGGCGGAGATGTTTTCACCGTTGCCATGGTCAATCATAACAAAGCCACGGGGGCCATCGACCGTCTATGGATCTTCACCCCGCTCCAGGATTCCCCCCACGCTCATACACACTATCTCTGGGTTGCTGAATCGCGTATCGTCGAGAGTCATGGGACACCGTTCATCATTGCGTGGCACGTTGGTGATCGTGGCGGGGGCGGGGCTCGCCGGTCTAACCGCGGCGTATGACCTGCAACGGCGCGGAGCGCGGGTGACGGTGGTGGAGGCGCGCGACCGTGTGGGTGGCCGTGTGTGGACCAGGCGTGACGGATTTGCCGAGGGCCAGCATGCCGAGGCCGGAGGCGACATGATCGATCCTGACCAGGAGGCTATCCGCCGGTTGGCAAAGGATCTGGGACTGGCCCTGTCGCCCATCTTGCGCGGCGGCTTTGCCTTTGCCCGTCAGTCAGCCCGCGCGCCTGTCATTGTGCAGGCCTCCAAGGCAGGGGGCCTGTGGGCTGAACTGGCGCAAGCCGCCGAGCCGTGGGTGCGGGCGCATCGGTTGAACGAGCGCCGATGGGATGGGCCGATCGCGCGGCAGCTTGCTGAACAGTCTGTGGCAGACTGGCTCGACTCTATCCGGGCTCACAAACAGCTACGCGCGCGGCTGAACGGCATGCGCGGGTTTTTCCTGGCCGATCCCGAGCATCTGTCGTTACTGGCCCTCGTTGACCAACTGTCTTCGGAATCCTCTGCGTTGGACCATTTCTACCGCATCAAAGGCGGCAATGACCGTCTCGCCACTGCACTCGCCGGCACACTAAAAGACCCGGTTCAATTCCAGACCATCCTGCGTGCGGTCGCGCAGCGTCGAGGTCGGATGCGGATCACCGTGCGCAAGGGGGATCAGCAGGATCACATGACTGCTGATGCGTTGATCCTGGCGCTGCCTGCCACCATCGTGCGGCGCCTTGCCTTTACGCCACCCTTGCCTGTTCCACAACGCAATGCGTTTCGCGATCTGCACTACGGACCGGCAACCAAAACGCTCTTGCAGTTCGATCGGCGATTCTGGCGGCGGCGGGGTACCCCTCTGGCCTATGGAACGGATCTGCCGATCGGCGCGATGTGGGATGGAAACGAGGAGCAGCGGGGGCGGAGCGGCATCCTCGCATTGCTTGGAGGCGGGTCGGCGAGTCGTGAGACGCAGCAACTTCTGATCCAGGGAGGGGCGGAGGCGGTGGCGGCAAGGCTCACGTGGTTGGGGGCGGCGAAAGCCGCTCTGCGCGCATCGCAACACGTGTCATGGGAAGACGACCCATACGTGCGCGGCGGATATGCGGTGTTTGAGCCCGGATATGATCCGGAGCAACGTGCCTGGCTGTCCCGTCCGCACGGACGGGTTCTGTTTGCCGGTGAACATACCAGCCTGCGTTGGCAAGGCTACATGAACGGGGCCGTCGAGAGTGGTCTGCGGGCCGCGCTGGAGGTGGAGTGCTTGTTCAGACGGCTAAAATCGTAGGCCCACTGACACCAGCGCGAAGTTGTACCAGCCGAAGGCATAACGATCATTGTCCACTCCGCCTTCGAATACACGATATCCCGCAGACATGAACCAATGGTCGGTGAGGTCATAGCGGACTTTTATTGCCGCGTCGATCGCACGTCCTTGTGTACTGATCAGCCCATCGAAGTCGAGCAAGGCCGTCCATCGTGGAGCGATGTCATATTCCAGGCTCGTGCTCAGCAGCGGTACGAACCCTACATTACTGTCGGACGCCACTCGACCCTGCTGGCGTAATTCCACCCGCGCATCCCGGATAAAGGCCGTGACGCCGATACGCCAACGCCAACGTTCGGATTCATGGATGAGATACCGATAGGTCAGGCGGTACGAGTCAAATTTGTAATCGGAGTCCACGGGGACACCCGGCGCAAACGTGGCACCGGCAAAACGCACCGGGAAGCCGAACGATCCCGTCCCGGAAAAACCGAGAGGCGCATAGACGAACCGGAGCGAATGCCGGTGGTTCATATTCCACGTCAGCTCAACGCGTCGTTGAACCTCAGGACCGTTCCCTTGAATGTCGGTCAAACCGAAGCGCGTTCCGGCGCTGCTGTCGGGAATCTGAATCTGATTTCGCGACTGCCACACGGCACCAGTTTCAAATTCTAAAGAGAAGCGATGGTCAGGAGTCGTTACGGCTTCCGCGAATGTGAGAGCGGGCAGAGCGACTGTGGCTATCACCGAGAGCCGGATGAGCATCCTTGCCAGACCTGAAGCAACGTTGCTCCCACAGTGCAAGTATTTACCTGTGATCACTACCCCTTCCTTTCTTCTCGGACTCCAAATGTACAAACTCCTGCCGCAACATCCCGTACAGCTCCACGTCAATGCGCTGGCCGAACCGAAGGTAGTGTTCACGCAAGCGGCCTTCGTGTGTCATGCCCACTTTCTGCAACACCCGTCCCGAAGCCGGATTGGTATGAAAATGCGGAGCATAGATGCGATGCAGTCTCAGGCTGTTGAACCCGTATTCGACGAGGGCCGTGACAGCTTCGGTCCCGTAGCCCCGGTTCCAATAGTCACGGCCCAGCCAATAACTCAGTCGTCCTTGTTCATGTATGAGGATGAGCTCCATGCCGATGGAGCCGATGATCGCTCCGCTTTCCAGCAGGGTAATGGCAAAGGTCACGCCCGTTCCTGCCGCCTGATCCTTCACACGTCCCGTGACCCAGTCTCGGGCCGCCTGCCCATCCATTGGATGCGGGAGGAAGGTACCGGCAGCCACGTCTTTCGATCCGGCCAGACGGTGCACGGCCTCTGCGTCGGTCGTCTGAAACGGCCGGAGCCGCAACCGCTTCGTTCCGATTGGGGTGACTGGTGTCATGGGGTCGCTCTGATCATATCGCCTGGGCAGACACTTTCGCCTGCATTCTTTCCAGCCTCATTCTGCTCAGCCGTTCTCATTCGTTCAAGTGTGAAACGATGTGCCTGAACTGGAGCAATCCGCTCCTCCTCGCCGGCATAAAAAAGAACGTGTCGTCTTCCCGGCGGGATCAAGGGTTGATCTGACCCCGTCGGTCTGCTAGGAATAAAACGACAGCTGTGCCACCGACAGGACATACGCCGTCCTTTCGACGGCGAGAGATGAGACAGTCACGCCTGCGCTCGTACTCCCATCATTCCGCGTCTCATCGATCGTCCCTGCCCGATTAGGGGCCTTTCCGTGTGTTTGCTGACATCGTTCGTCCCTCAGCGGGGATAGTGAGACCGCAAGGGATGTGTTGTATTTGAACCAGGATGCCGAGTCGTATGGATCTGGTACGGGCCACTCATTCATCGCACACATCGACCCCCGCCAAAACTCCCGCGGTCCACCATCGCGTGGAGACGCAGGCGCTGCCGGGGCAGAAGCCGCCCTCCAATCCTGCGGGCCTTGATCGAACAGACTGGATGTATGCCGCCCTCTTTACCCTGGCGGTAGCGGTCGCCTGTCTGCTGATCGCACGAGCGATGCCCTCCTTTCTCTTTCAGTCGATGGATTTCTGGTTCGAGGCAGATACGCTTCGCGAAATTTCGAACATGACCCGCGTGCACGACGACCATTACCGGACGTCCGTGCATCCATTATTTTCGCTGCTCACTTTTGTCCCGGTGTATCTGATCAAACATGGATTGTCGGTCAGTCCGCTCCGTGCCGTGCTCCTGGTCGGCAGCCTGGTTGGCGGGCTGTGGGGCGGCACGCTCTATGTCCTGTTCCGTGTGCTCGGTTGCCGGAAGCTGGACGCGACGGTCTTCACGATGTTGGGGCTCGTCAGTGCGTCGGCATTGTTCTGGCTCCCGGTTCCTAACTCCTATTCCTGGGGTTCACTGTCGATCATGCTGGCGCTCGTGCTGCTGTTGTATACGGAGCAGCGAGCGGTTGGAGCGAGCCTGTACGTGGCAGCGAGCGCGCTGACGTTGAGTTTCACCGTCACGAACTGGATGGCCGGTTTACTCGTCAGCCTGGCGCGATGGCCCTGGAAGCAGGCGGTGCAGCTGTCCGTCAATGCACTGTGCCTGGTGGTGATCCTATGGGGTGTGCAGAAGGTCATCTTTCCCTCGGCGGCCTTTTTCATCGGTCGACGGGAAGAGGCCTCCTTCATGAACCATCCTCAAGCGGGCGGCATCACCAATGTGGCCACCTCGATCGTCTTTCACAGTCTCGTCGCACCAGCCGTTCGTTTTCTGAAGGATGATGCCTATGCGCAGGCCAACGCCGATGCTTTTCGCCTCTCGGAGCGTCTGACCTTTCAATTCTCCACTCCCGGCTCGGGAGGCCCGCTCGGGATCGTGGCCGTCATCCTGTGGTCGGGGCTGCTCCTCAACGGGTTGTGGAGGATGGCGACCCTGAACCATCACCTGCGGTTTCGGCTCGTGCTGGGGAGCATGTTGGCATTCGAGGTCCTGCTGCACATGCTCTATGGGGAAGAAACGTTTGTCTACAGTTTGAATTTTATGCCGCTTCTCCTCGCGGTGGCGGCTTGTGGTGCCCTCGCTCCCGGTCAACGCATCGTCACCGGTGTGGCCGCAGTACTGGTGCTCTGTGTCGCGCTGAATAATTGGCAACAGTTTCAGGCCGCCACCCATACGGCGAAGCAGTTCACGCCCCAGCGCGAGCTGATGACGGCCATGATGGAGAAAGATCCCGCGCGTCCCTGGCCCAGGTCCGTCGGGCACGTGCCGCTCGCCGTTCCCGGGGCGCCTGAAGGAGGAACGGCCTACCACGAGCCAGGCGGAGATTTCAGCCCGCAGCTGCCGAGTTTCGGCGTGTCGCTCTGGCTGTGCGATGCGGCCGGTGTGCCCGTGGTCGCCAGTCAGACGGTGCCGATCCACGAGATCACACAGGAGTTCGTGCCGTCCGGCCACCCAACGATTCCCGCCATCGTCACCAAAACACCGTATTATCAGGCCACGTGGACAAGGCTTGATGCCTCCCGCTGGGAACTCCGGTTCAAGAATGAGACGAACCATAGGCCCGTGATCGTGCTCCGGAGCGTGGGCCCGGCCGGTGGCCCGGTGACTGCGTTGAATCAAGCGGAAGGGAAGGTGACGGTGAACCATCGGTGGGCTGTCACCGCCACGCCCGCTCCTGACCGCATTGCGATGGGAGATGAAAATACAACCGGGTGGATGACCGAACAGCCGGCAACCACATCCTGGAACGGCGAGTCGGGGTGGGGATATGCGCGACTGCAATTTCCGCCGGCAACGACGAAGCCGGGCGAAGAGATCAGGGTCGTGCTGGCAGATTTGCGCCCTCCCGTCGAAATCGAAGGATTTTACAAGCAGGCGCCGAAGCGGGCCCGGCTCGCATTGCCGGATCCGCGCGTACAGGCCTCAATGAACGCCCAGATCACGCACTTGATGATGGGCCTGGTCGATGATGAAACGCGCCCCGGCGATCCTGCTGTGTTTTATCGGGCCTGGCATCGCCAGGGGGCGTACATTACGGCGGCGCTCGCCCGCGCGGGGGAACCTCGCGTCAGCCGGGTGCTCTCGCAATTTCTGGCGATGCATGACTTTGCTGGAGGATCCGGGCCGGAGGCCGATGCGCCGGGATTGGCCATCTGGGCCCTTACCGAATCCGCCGACTATATCGGCGACAAGGTGCATGACGAGTGGTTGTGGCCTCATATTCTGAGGAAGGCCCGAACGCATTGAAGAGATGCTGACGGCGAAAGCGCCGCTGGTCGAGTCCTATACGATTCCGGCCCCGCACGATTTCAAACATCTGCGCCAAACCAGAACGGCCTTGTTGGCGCAGCCGGCGCGAGAAGGGCTCATTGTCGGCCGGGTGGGCGAGGACTGGCCGTCGCTCTACGTGAATGCCGTCGGTTATCGCGGACTGGTCGCCGCGGCCGAGTTCGCCGAACGGCTCGGTAAGCGCCAGCAGGCGGCGCGCTGGCGCACGCAGGCGCAGGGGTTACTGGAGAGCTGGCAGCGACAGTCTTCCCACGACATCATGCAGGCCAGCGCGTCACCGGTGAGTCTGCGCGCATTGGCCGATCCTTCGTCCCGTCGCCATCAACTCAAGCAATGGTTGACAACGTATCGCCCTTCCGCCGACCAGACGACGAGCGCCGGGCAGTTGTCCCAGGCCCATCAGGCATTGCGGCAGGGCAAGCCGGAGGCGGTCTGGACGGTCTTGCAGCGGCTGTGGGGGCAACAGGCATCACCGGGATTGTATACCTGGGAGGCGGCCTTGTCGGCGAAGGACGAGGTGGCCGACGGATGGCAATATGCGCGGGGATGGCACAACGAGTTGGCCGTCACGCCCGATTACGAAACGGCGGCGTTGCTGTTGCTTTTGCAACAGGACATGCTGGCGTATCTCGACGAGCAGGCAGCGGAGCCCACAGTCGTCATCGGCGCCGGTATCACCGCGGGCTGGTTGTCGCAACCGATGGCGGTTTCCAACCTTGCGCTGCCCGGTGGCTCGATCACTTGGCAATGGGACGGGCATGCCATGCGCGTCACGCTGCGCGGCCCGGAGCGAGCGGTGCGTTTGGGAGCCGCGTTTCCCCCCGGCACCTCGCTGACCGTCACGCATAAACCGGCCATTCGCTGAAGCGTCATTGTTTCCTCCACTGTCGTGAATGCGACATCCCGAGTGGGACCGCCCTCTCGTGATCATCCACCCTCGCATCCATCCGCCCGACGGGGTACAATCCGGGCAATGCCGATCTGTCACATGGCTCTCACCTTTGAACCGAGGAGTATTGCCGATGTTGAAACCGGAACCAGCCGGGGGGCCGACCCCGCAGTTGTTCTTCCAGACGGCCAATGCCTACCAACGGTCGCAGGCGCTGAAGGCCGCGGTTGAACTCGATCTCTTCACCGCCATCGGATTGGGCCATGATCAGGTGCCGGCACTGGCTCAGCGTTGTGGCGCCGCAGAGCGTGGCGTGCGGATTCTGGCGGATTATCTCACCATACAAGGATTTCTCACCAAAGAAGGCGATCGGTACAAGTTGACGCCGGACAGTGCGGTCTTTCTAGACCGTCGCTCGCCTGCCTATATGGGCTCCGTGCTGGGGTTCCTGCATGCGCCCAAGTTCATCGCCGCATTCGAAAATTTGACCGAGGCGGTGCGGAAGGGCGGCACGGTGGCTGGCGACGCAGGAACGGTTACGCCCGAGCATCCGCTCTGGGTCGACTTCGCGCGCTCCATGATCCCGATGATGGCCAAACCGGCCGAGGAGATCGGTATCTTCGTGCGGCAGTCGCAGCCGAATGTGAAGAAGGTGCTGGATATTGCGGCGGGGCACGGTCTTTTCGGAGTCGAGATCGGAAGCCGATGCCCGCAGGCGGAAATCGTGGCGTTGGATTGGCCCAACGTGCTGACCGTGGCCAGGGACCTCGCCCAACAGGCCGGCCTCGGGTCGCGCTATCGGACGATCGCCGGCGACGCGTTTCAGCAGGAGTTCGGCGAGGGGTATGATCTCGTTCTGCTCACCAATTTTCTCCATCATTTCCCCGTGCAGACGTGCGAATCGTTGCTGCGTAAGATCCATAGCTCGCTTGCGCCGGGTGGCCGCGTCATTACGCTGGAGTTCGTGCCGGATGAGAATCGCGTCACGCCGCCGCCCGTGGCGGAGTTCAGCCTGATCATGCTGGCGACGACCCCGGAAGGCGATGCGTATACGTTCCGGGAATATGAGCAGATGTTTGCCGCAGCGGGATTTGCCCGAACGGAACTCCACCCGGTAGCCGGGTCGATCGAACAGGTTCTCGTGTCGACCCTGTGATCGCAGCGCCCTCATGTAAGCCGAGACATAGCTTAACCACCGGCACCAGTTGATTAACCACGGGGTGCCGGTGTGGGTCTGAGCCCACCCCCCGCATCTAAATACGGCGCCTGATCCGACACATTTCTCCAATCGGAGAACCGTACCCCCCACGATATCACCTGCCCGCGCTGCCCGGATCCGCCATCTGCACAGGTCAACTCGCGACCGCTAGGGTTTTGGGAATGCCTCTAGCAGGCCCGGTCATTGTCTAATGAAGCGGCTGGTATGATGATCGAATGATCAGCCGACCGGGGACCTGCCGATCAGCGACCTCATTCGTTTGCAAGCGGAAGGGTCGTTGGCCCGGGAAACCGTTTCCATATCGATGCCTGGGGACAGGCCGCCGTCAACCTGGTCACCCATGCCCATGGCGACCATGCCAGGACGGGGAGCGCCGAGTATTGGTGTGCGGAACCCTGCGCGCCGATTCTCCGCACCGGCTCGGCCCGGACAGCCGTATTCGGGCAGTGCCCTACCGAAAGCCGGTGCAGCTCGATGATTGCTGGATTTCGTTTCACCCGGCCGGCCACATTCTAGGATCCGCGCAGATACGGGTGGAGCAGGGCTCACATCTTGTCTGGGTTGTCACTGGGGATTACAAGCGCGACCCCGATCCCACCTGCGAACTCTCGAGCCCGTGCCCTGCGACACGATGATCACGGAAGCGACCTTTGGATTGCCGATTTATCGCTGGGCCCCGGCCCGTTCTGTGACCAAGCGGAGCGTCGAGTGGTGGCAGAGATGCCGGGAGGAAGGAGTCACGGCGTTGCTGTTTTGTTATGATTGGGAAAGGCACAACGCATCCTCGCCGAACTGACGCACTTCACGCAGGAGGAGGTGCTGCTGCATGGAGCGGTCACATCACTCACGCAGATCTACCGCGAACAAGGCCGTTCGATCGTTCCGACGAGGCTGGTGAGTGACGCAGAAGGCTCTCCCGAAGGGCGGCTGATCCTGGCGCCGCCTTCCGCCCATCGCAGCCCGTGGATGAAGCCGGTCTCGTTCCGTTTCTACGGCATTTGCGTCCGGGTGGATGCGGTTCGAGGGATCCGTCGCCGGCGGGCTACCATCGCGGGTTCGTGCTGTCGGACCATGCAGACTGGAAGGGCCTTCTCGACACGGGGGTGGGAGGAATCGCGCGCGACTCGTCTGTTAGTGACGCACGGCAGCTCCGACACGCTGGCTCGATACCTCCGGGAAGGGAAGGGTATGAAGGCAGAGGCTCTGACGACGCACTTTGGCGAGGGGGAAGACTAGTGCAGGCGTTTGCTGCCCTGTTCGAACAACTCGATCAGACGACCGCGACCAACGAAAAGGTGCGGATCATGACCGAGTTCTTCCGTTGGCAGGATCCCGACACCAGCGCCTGGGTTCTGTTCTTCCTCTCGGGTCAAAGGCCGAAGCAGATCGTTGGGTCCACCAAGCTGCGGCGTTGGGCGCAAGAGAAGGTCGGGTATCCCGATTGGTTGATGGAGGAGTCCTATGCGGCGGTGGGAGATACGGCGGAACTGATTGCACTCGTGCTCGCTGCGGGAGAAGGGGCCGTCAAGCACGCGCCGTTTTCTCGATTGTCGTTGGGAGAGTGGATGGTCCAGCGCATTTTGCCACTCGCCGGCATGGACGATCCGGCTCGTCGCTCGAACATTCTCGAATGGTGGGAAGAACTCGATACCGGTGAGACGTTCATCCTGAACAAGTTGCTGACGGGGTCGTTACGTGTCGGGGTGTCCGAGACGCTCGTCTACCGCGCCGTGGCAGCGGTGTGTTCCCTGAGTCCCGCGGTGATCGCTTCCCGGCTTGTCGGAAGTTGGCAGCCCAGCGCTGAGTTCTTTCTCCGTCTCGGCGCGCCGGCAGAAGAGACTCAGGATGGGCATAGGTCGGATGAGACCCTGTTGCCACTTCCCTTCTGTTTGGCTGCTCCGATGGAGGGCGATCCGGAGGACCTGGGAGACATTTCATTCTGGCAATGTGAGTGGAAATGGGACGGCATCCGTTGTCAGGTGGTGAAATCTGGCTCGCGAATGGAGATCTGGTCACGCGGCGAGGAGCGGATCACCGGGTCCTTCCCGGATCTGTCGCGACTCCTCTCACCTGTTTCCGGCGACTGGGTCATCGATGGAGAGATCGTGGCAGGGGATTGGCATCGTCCCGGTTCATTTCAAGCTCTGCAGCGGCGGTTGAACCGCAAGAAACCCTCGCTGGCGCTCATCGCCTCTAGCCCTGTTTCATTCTTGGCCTATGACCTGCTCAAGGCCGATGGGCGGTCATGGCGGCATCATCCCCTGTCAGAACGGCGGGCAATGCTTGAAGTCAAACTGAATCCGTACCTAGGGGAGCGTCTGGGGATCAGTCCGCTGCTGGTGCTGTCATCCTGGGAGCAGGCCAGATTGCTACGTGAGACGTCGCGATCAGAGGGCGCCGAAGGTCTCATGCTGAAATCGAAAGACAGCGAGTATGTGACCGGCCGCAAGCGCGGGGTGTGGTTCAAATGGAAAATCGATCCGCTGGCGATCGATGCCGTCCTGACCGCCGCCCAGCCGGGAACGGGCCGGCGCGCGTCACTCTATACCGATTACACGTTTTCTATCTGGGAGGGGGATAGCCTCATCACAGTCGCAAAGGCCTATTCAGGCCTTACCGATGAGGAGATTCGCGAACTCGACGGGTGGATCCGCAAGCATACGCGCGAACGGTTCGGTCCTGTTCGTACGGTCGAGGCACGGCGGGTGTTCGAAATCGGCTTCGAGGGCATCAGCCGGAGTGAGCGGCACAAGTCGGGGTTTGCGCTACGGTTTCCCCGGATTCTGCGGGAACGAACTGACAAACGAGTGGAGGATGCCGATCACGTCGCGACGCTGGAAACGCTGCTTGCATCCTTGGGTTCATCGGCGGGCCAGACGGTGCGCGTCAGGGCACGGGCGGAACCCTGCCCCGAGCAACTGCAGTTCGATCTCGGCCATGGAGAAGGCCGTTCATGAGCAGCTCGGCGAAAGTCCTGCGAGGCATCCAGCGGCTCAATCGAATGGGGCCGCCTCGTCCACGGCGTGATGCTGAGGAACAAGCGCGGGCTCGCAGGCTAGCCTGGCCAACGTTCTCACGCGAAGAGGCCAGGAAACAATGGAAAGAATGGTTCGACCGGCAAGGATGGTCTCCGTTTCCATTTCAGGTTGAGGCCTGGCAGGCCTTCGAAGCGGGGCGCTCGGGCCTGGTCGCGGTGCCAACGGGCAGCGGGAAAACCTACGCCGCTGTTGGGGGGCCGCTCCTGAGCCTGATTGCTCGTCCGATGACAGGTCACCAGCCGGCACTCACGATTCTCTACATCACGCCCCTCAAGGCCCTGGCTCGTGACATTGCCCAGGCCATTCAACGGCCGTTGGGCGATCTGGGCTGGCCGATCGATGTGGATCTTCGCACCGGCGACACCACGGCGACGGCGCGCCGAAGATTCAAAGAACGATTGCCCCATGTCCTCGTGACGACGCCCGAATCGCTCGCGATCTTGCTCACCGATCAAGGCTGGGAGGAACGGATGCAAGGCGTCCAGGCGATCGTCCTGGACGAGTGGCACGAGTTGCTGGGCACGAAGCGGGGCAGTTTGCTGGAGTTGACCCTGGCTCGGTTTCGCGCGGTGGCCGCCGGAGCCCGGGTGTGGGCGCTGTCGGCAACCATTGCGAATCTGGAGGAAGCGGCGTCGGTCGCGGTCGGCAGCGGCCTTGAGCCCATCATCATTCGTGCGGACATTCCGCGACACATCCGGATTCGCTGCCTCCTGCCGGAATCGATTCAACGCTGCCCCTGGTTCGGGTACTCGGGATTGAGTCTGTTGCCGGAAGTCGTCAAGCAGATCGATCCCACTCAGAGCACGCTGCTGTTTACCAACACCAGGTCGCATGCCAAACGGTGGTACCAGGCGATCCTCGAAACCAAGCCGGAATGGTTGAACGCCATGGCCTTGCACCACGGGTCACTCGATCAGGTCGAACGGCAGCGTGTGGAAGATGGCATCAAAGGCGGCGCCTTGCGATTGGTCGTCGCGACCTCCTCGCTCGACCTCGGAGTCAACTTCCCGCCGGTTCAAAATGTCATCCAGATCGGCTCGGCCAAATCGATCGCCCGCGCGGTTCAGCGAGCCGGTCGCGCGTTTCATCGGCCGGGAGAAGATACGCTCGTCCAACTCTGCCCGACCAACGTCATGGAGATTCTGGAGGCGTCGGCCCTGCGGCAAGGACTGCAGGATGGCGTCCTGGAGGAACGGACTCCGCTGGAAAAGCCGCTCGATGTGCTGGTGCAGGGTCTGCTGAATGCGTCGTTCAACGAAGGGTTCGATCCCGCAGACCTCCGGGGGCAAGTCCAATCGGCCGTCTCGTTCCAAACCGTCACGGACGGCGAATGGACCTGGGCGCTGGAATTCATCCGGTCCGGAGGAGCCCTGTCTTCCTATCCCGAGTTTCGCAAGGTCGAAGTCGCCGGGGGGCGTTATCGGTTCGTTTCGACGGAGGCGGCCCGCCGGCACAAGATGAACATCGGCACAATCCTCTCCGACAGCGGCGTGACGGTACAGGTTCGAGGCGGAGCCAGGCTTGGCATGATCGATGAAGCGTTCGTGGCGAAACTCCGGCCAGGCGATGTCATTCAGTTCGGCGGCCGCACTGTACAATTTCTGCAGATGCGAGACATGACGGCCTTTGTGAAGCCGGCTCGTCAACGGAGTCCGGTCGCCGCGGTCTGGAGCGGAACCATCCTTCCGCTCAGCGTGCAGCTCTCTTTCTACCTCCGGCGAGAGGTCGATCGTCTGAGGCAAGCGGCGGAGGGACTCGATCAACGGTCGCCCGAGATTGATGCGCTGCTGCCGATCGCGCGTCTTCAATCCAGCCGGTCACGCATTCCATCCACGGCGCAAACGCTCATCGAAACCTGCCGGACCGCGGAAGGGCATCATGCGTTCGTGTATACCTGGGAAGGCTGGAGCGTCAACGAAGGGTTGGGGCATCTAACGGCCTATCGCCTGTCACGGCTCCGTCCGAACACGATTGCTGTCTCGGCGACCAACTACGGGTTCGAGTTGCTCTCGACGGAACCGCTTGGCAGTGACTATGAGATCGTCCAGGCGCTGACCGCTCTCGACGGGTTAAAGGAGGATATCCAGGCGTCGCAGAACTTTCCGGAGCTCGCCCGGCGCGCGTTCCGCGAAATCGCGCGGGTCGCGGGGTTAATCTACCAGGGCACGCCTTCGGCGCGGAAAACGGCTCGTCACCTCCAAATGAGCGCCTCCCTGCTGTTCGATGTGTTTCGTCAGTACGAACCCTTCCATCCGCTACTGGCGCAGGCCTTTCGGGACGTCAATGACCGGCAGTTGCAGATCGACCGGCTGCGCGGCCTGATGCATCGGATGGGCGAGCAGGAGCTGTTGATCGTCCCCATCCCGCGGCTGACCCCCTTTGCCTTTCCTCTCTATGTGGAGCGGGTCAAGTCTCGTCTCTCGACCGAAAAGCTCGAACAGCGGATAGCGCGATTGCAACGGGAGGTGTTTCGCTGAATGAGGATCAGGATCCAAAACGAATCGGTTGAATTGCTTCCCGAACGGGCATTGTTTTGGCCGGCCCATTCGCTGCTGGTCGTGGCGGACTGCCATCTCGGAAAGGCGGAGACCTTCCAGCAGCAGGGATTGTGGCTGCCTACGCAGTCGGGACAGCAGGACCTCAAACGGCTCTCGGCCCTTGTGCTCAAGGTCGGCGCAAAGCAAGTGCTGTTTTTAGGAGACTTGGTCCATTCATTGAGGGGGGTGACGGAGGCGGTCGTCATGGAATTCGCGCAATGGTTGTCCGAGTTCGGCGGATCGGTGCACATCGTGCTCGGGAACCACGATGCCGGACTCGCTCGGCGCTGGCCACAAGAATGGGCGAAGGCCGAGCGGTGCGAGCAGGTAAGCATCGGGTCGTTTCATTTCCGGCATCAACCAATGAACGGGACCCTGGAGGCGGACACCTTTTACTGGGTGGGGCATGTCCATCCGATGATTCAACTCGCGCAAGGGCCGGACCGGGTGAGGCTCCCCGGTTTCGTGATCAATGACCGGCAAGGTGTGCTTCCGGCCTTTTCATCCGTCAGCGGAGGGTATGACGTGCCTCTGCGTCCCGACGAGCGCCGGTTCGCCATTGGTGGCGATCGAATCTATGAGTTGTGACCCTTCGACGGACGAGACAAGCCGGCCTCAGCCTCCACCCGGACCTGTTCCTCCCCGTTGTCGCGCAGCGCTCTGCTCATGGTCTGTCGGTCGTTCCGTTTTCTGTTGAGGATCCATTGGTAGACTAGGGTTTTTGAGAGGCCCGTTCCTTCAGCTGCCGTTGTTAAATGGCGCATAGGTCGCTCCAAACGGGCGACAGAAGGAGGGCCCCATGCGGTGCGCCATTGCCATCGTGGTCATGTGCCTGTCCGTTGCGACGACCGTCCAGTATGCCAACGCTCGGGATCGCAATGGTGTGTTCAAGGCCAGTGAACTGATCGGGATGAAGGTGCAGGGAACGGACGGGAAGAACCTGGGCGACATCAAAGATCTGGTGATCAATCCCGATGACGGGGCGATTGATTATGCGGTCCTCGATTTCGGCGGCTTTCTGGGCATCAAGGATAAATACTTCGCCATTCCCTGGGATGCGTTGCAGGTTTCGTCAGGTAAAGACAAGATTCTCATCGACGCCACAAAGCGGGACCTGAAAAACGCGCCGGGCTTCGACAAGAACCATTGGCCTGACTTCGCTGATCTGGCGCAGACGACCGTGATTTACGAATTTTACGGTGTGCCCGCTCCCAACACGAGCGGTGAGCACAAGGCGACGAGGTAGGGCATCAGCGCGTTCTCGATCGATGGCTGCTGCCGTAGGTTCTGGTGATCGTGGTCGTCGCGGCCGCGCGCTAAAACCCGCGGCCGCCTCCACCGCCGAATCCTCCGCCCAACGACCCGCCGCTGCTAAATCCGGAACCCCCTGAACTGCGGGGAGCCGATGTCATCGTCGCCCCGGTCCGTGACACCATGTTGCCCATGCGGCTCGTGAATCCTCTCGTACTGAACGGCGCGAGGTCGCTCCCTTGGTACCAGCCCGGAGCCGTCGTCACGATCGTTTCGAATGCTCCCGCCCAATTCTTTTCAACCCCCAGGGCCATGGCATAGGGAAGAAATTTCTCGAACAGTTCTGGCGTTTTGATGATTCGATCAAACCGGTCAACCTCGACGCGCGTCAGAAATTCTTCAAATCCGAGCACGCCTTCGAGCGCCCTTGTGCCTTGCTGCGTGCGAGCCGGCATGATGCGGCCAAATCCCACGACAATCACTCCTGAAAGCAAGCCAGCCGCAAAGGCCGTGATCGGTGCCAGGCCCCAGTGGTCGGCAAGGGCGGCGAGCGCGATGGTCAGCACTATTCCGAGTGCGACACCGCCGACCAAGTAGCCCTGCTTCACCCGGTCTGGCCGCTGGTGGTAATAGGTACGGCGTTGCAGGGACTGGAATATCGCGTCGTGAATGCCCGGCAGAGATTTGTAGAAGCGGTTTTCGAGCGAGCTGAGGAGTGCCTCGTCAACCTCGCTCTCTTTGAACAGGGCCTCCAGCAAGAGCCGCTCGAACGGGGGCAAGGCGGCCCACTCCTGCCGTGGTTTTGTCCGCTGGAACATATAATCCATGTTGGACCAGAGCCCGAAGAGGTGTTCGGCCTTGCGTTCCGTGATCCGCAGGTATCCTCGCACGGCCAGGTCCACCACGGTCGCCGTGATGTCGCGGGTGTCCGGACTTTCATCCACGAGTGTGCCGACCTCCGCCGGTGTCAGGTGATCCGGTGGTTCGTACATGACGGCAATCGGCCGGAGGCGCGGATCCTTTCCGCCCGTGGCCCAGAGGCGATACATCACCAGGAGTGCGATCACAGGGATGCCCAAAGGCCAATTGCTGAGGAGCACCACGCGGATCTGATCCAGGATGGTGGGGGCGGCTACGAGACCCTTGTCCCAGCCGACCACGGCGGTCAGTCCTTCACGAAAGCCGAGCGGGCGCATCATCGTCATCTCGATCCCGGAGCCGAGGATCGTCACGGTTGCCGCCTGTTCGCGCGCGCCGTAGGCTCCCGTGAAGGCCTGGGCGCGGATGCCGGTCGCGTGCGGAGGAAGGAGGATGCGCACGGAGGCCTGTTCGATGGGCACATCCCACTCGTCTCCGGTGACATTCCAATATAACTCGTCATGGTCTTCGAAGAATTTCAGCCCGTTCCGGACGAGGTATTTCAGCACGAAGGTGCGGGTGGCATCCGTTGCGCCGGGAATCCAGATGCGGAAGTTCCGATAATGCCGCTCCCTGCTGCTTTCGAATCTGAGCGGAGTGCCCTGCTCGTCTGTGACGGAGATGCGATCCAGCAACAGCCTGTAGTTGAACCCTTGCGGGGTGCGATATTCGATCGGGGTCAACCGCTCGATGCCGTTCCAGGCACCTTCGAAGCGCGGGCTGACGGTTTCTGTCACGAGCAACCCGCCGCCGGGCAACACTTGCAGTTCCACATCGAAACGGCTCAGGACGAATGAGCGCGCGTCAGCCGGCAGGAGGCTCAGGGATTGAATGAACCACAGGAAAACCAGGCTGGAGAAAACGCAGGAGACATGTGGGCGTCGTCGGGGTTTCACGATCGGATCGCCGGCACGATCCACGCTAGAACTGCACCAGTGGCGGCTCGCGTTGGATGGTTTCGGTTAACTCGAAGAACTGGCGGCCGGCGAAGCTGAACCACCCGGCAATAAAATTGGTCGGCACCTCCTGCGTCTTCGCATTGTAATCGCGGACGACCGCATTGTAGTAGCGGCGAGCGTTCTGCAACGCCTCCTCCACTTGGTTCAGGCTGCCCTGGAGTTGATTGAAGGCTTCGACCGCGCGCAATTGCGGGTAGGCTTCGGCCAGGGCAAATAGCGACTTCAGTGACTGGCTCAGTTGATTTTCTGCGGCGGCTTTGGCTTCCGGCCCTTGGGCCGACATGGCCTTTGCCCGGGCATTGATCACGGCTTCCAGCGCTCCTTTCTCATGGGCCGCGTAGGCCTTGACGGTTTCGACGAGGTTGGGGATGAGGTCGTAGCGGCGCTTGAGCTGGACATCGATGTCAGCCCAGGCGCTCTCGCAAGCGGCACGGAGGCGGACCAGCGAGTTGTACATCCCGATGACGATCAGCACGAGGGCAACCAGCACGGCGAGGATGATCCAACCCATCGGTGTCTCCTTGCGGATTTGGGTGAAGGTACGTATAGAGCCTCAGGGATGATACCGTGACCCCTGCAATCTGTAAAGGATCGGGCCGCCTTCCTGCAGGGGTACATCGCTGCTTGGATAACCTCCGATCAGCTACCGGGCGATGCCGTCACGGTGGCGTGACTTTCCTCATCTCTGCGCGTATTCTCCACGGCACCGGACGGCTCTCGCGCGGCCATCGCGGAGACCAATGCCATTCACTTATCAATATTTCACGGAGGTTCGCATGGTGCATCGTAACGGACGAAACGGATTCGGCCCGGTGGTCCTGCTGTTGTGTGCCTTGGGTGGAGGGACTCTCGCGGTTCCGATGACCAGGGCCGAGGAGCCGACAATTGAACTCAATAGTGCGGACGTGTTGCGTCAAATTCTGGAACAACAAGTCGGCAAACGGGTGAAGGTCAAGCTGCTCTCGGGCCAGGACCTCGACGGCAAGGTCGCTAAAGTCGGCACGCAGGCGGTAGCCCTGACCGAACTATCCGGGATGGAGTTCTACGATGCGACCGTCCGGCTGGATCAGGTGGCTGCGGTGATAGTGCGGCGCGGCAAGTAGATAGCCATCAACATCGTCGGATGCCGATTCTGCCGGCGACGCTAAACGGGCTTTTCAGACAGGATAATCCTGACGGAGGTTTCGAGCGCAAAGCGGCCGCGTCCACGCGGGACGAGCCGCACATCGGGGCATTTCTGCTCCAGCCGTTTCCGCAACAGAATCAATCTGGTTTCGAAGTTATCTTTCCATTCCGGCAGGCCCAGCCAACTATCCATCCGCAGTTCGCGATTCGTGAACTCCACTCGCTGTTCATCCTGATGTTGTTTCAGAATCCGCCACAGGATGCGTCCCGGGACGTTCTTGATGAGGTATTCCCCATCGACGAAGATGCAATCATCTGCCTGGTAGAAACAGAACGAGCGTTGCGAGACGGCTGAGTGGACTGGTGGTGGGGCTGCGGCGGGGGCCTCGACCGTTCCGGGATCGTCCGCTTCCTGCGCCGACTGCTCGATGCCGGCGGCCAGATGGCCGGCCACGATGGCCATCACCGCTTCTTCGCGAATCAGGAGCGTGAGCGGCTCCAGCGATTCAGCGACCAACACGCCGAGGCAGCGCTTTCGGATCATCAGCGGGACCGCGATTTGCGTGGACGCATTCGAGAGGCCGGGCAGAGGGATCTCGCGGCACAGGGCCTCGGGGCCGGACAGCGCTTCGGCACGATCACGTACCGCACGGGCATAACGAAGGGTGTGGTCGAGGCCGGAAAGTCGCAGCGGCAGTTTCGCCGCCGCCACCATGCCGACGAGGCCCTCGCCGAAACCCACCTCGGAGCCGACCCCGTTCTCGTCGTACCCGCGGCTTGCAATGGTCTGGAGTGTGCGGCGTTTCTCATCCACCAGCAGCAGCATCGTGTGGCGCAGGCCGAAGAACTCATCCAGGCAGCGGAGCGCAGTCTCCAACAGTTCGCCGAGGCATTCGGCCCGGTTCAACTGTACTGCGACCACTCGTAAGGCATGCAGGTTCGGATCGATGAACAGGGCTGGAGGCCGCTCATCCTGCGCGGGGATCGGCCACGAAGTGAAGCCCTCCACCCGCTCGATGCGGCGCACCGCGTAGATGTCGGCGGCGCGCAGACGGAAGACATCCGACATGCCGGCATGAGAGGCAATGGCCTGCAGTTGCAGCGACATGGCCTGAAACAAGGGCCCCGAAGATTCCGATCGCTCATATATAAGCGAAAGCCGGTAGGCCTGCATGGCGCGAGGGTCGAGAACCATCACGGAAGCAAAAGGATGCTCGGCGATGTTCTTGCGTGTCTTGTTGAAGAATTGAAACGAAATCGCGACGTGCTCGGGATCGACGTAATGCACCTGGCTGACATAGCTGATGTTGGGTGTGCCGTCTTTGGCGCAGGTTGCGATGGTGGCGGGGATGATGCCTTCGAAGCAGGGCCAGAGGTCTTTGAGTGCGAGCGAGACAGTTCCCATACGTCACACCTGTTCGCCCGCGCCGGGTCCGGGCGTTTGGGCGAAGACGCCGATGACCTGCATCTCGATGGCAACCGCAGGCTGCATGATGATGGCGTCTGTCTGTTCGGCCGGCACGCCGACGGCAATGAGTTCCCCGAGAAACGCCTGACGCCATCGTCGTTGCCGCTCGTAGTCCTGCGGAGTCGCCGGACGGATCTGCGTGACGCTGCCCTTGAGTTGGCAGGTGACGTGGTCGGTTGGCCGTGAGCAGGTGATCGCGATGAGCCCGTTGTGGCGGAGGTTGATCAGGGTTTGCGTGGAAGCGGATTCCGTCAGCAACAGCGTCACCGCTGTACGATTGGCTTCCACCCAGATGCCCCAGCCCCTGGTGCATTCCGGCATGAGGTCGGCATCACGCGTGCCGACATTGACGGAGACGCCGGTGTGGAGCAGATCGACGATGGTTGGGGGGATCATCGCAGGTGTTGTCGCAGCAGGTTAGGAAAAATTTAGGGACACCATAGCATATTCTTAGGAAGGAAATCGGCGCCTCCCGTGGTACACCTTGCCTCGCGACGGAGATGGTGTTGAACCCATTCAGGACCAAGGAGGATGACCATGCAGGTTCATATATTCGCTTCGCTCTGTGTGTTCGCGCTGGCCGCCATGAATCCCGCCGGACAGACCCTGGCGGCGCAGCCTGGCCAGTTCACCATGACCGCGACCGACTATGGCTTTATGGGGCCGGAGCAGGTGCCGTCCGGTCTGACCGCCATCGAGGTGGTGAACCAGGGCGCTGAAGTCCATCATGCGCAACTGGTCCGGTTGGCGGCAGGCAAGACTCCGGCGGACTTCGCCGCGGCGATGAAGGCCGATCCAGAGCATCCGCGAACGTGGATGACCTTTGTGGGCGGACCGAACGCCGTCGTGCCCGGAGATCGCGCGACGGCGCTGATGGACCTCCAGCCGGGCCAGCATCTGGTGCTCTGTCTTGTCCCGAACAAGGCCGGAGTGGCGCATGTGGCACTCGGCATGGCCAAGCCATTCATGGTGACGGAGAGGGTTGGGACAAGTATCGCCGTACCGAAGCCTGATGTGGTGATTACCGCCAGGGATTTCCAATTCGAGTTGTCCAAGCCCATCACGGCAGGATCACATACGATTCAGCTGGTTAATGAGGGCGGTCAGGCCCATGAGGTCGTGCTGGTCAAGCTGGCGCCGGATGCGAAGGCCAAGGACTTCATTGCGGCGTTCGAACCGGGGGCTGTCGGGCCTGCGCCGGGGCGGCCGCTGGGGGGTATTGTGGGTATTGAACGGGGAAGCCGAGGCCTCTTCACCGCCATGTTTGATCCAGGTTCCTATGCGTTGATCTGCTTCTTCCCTGATAAGCAAACCGGCGCCCCGCATTTTGCGCAGGGCATGACCCGGGAATTTGTTGTACGTTGACGGTTCACGCACGAAGGAACGGGGCCGCGTCGCGGCAGTTGCATCGGAGGCCGGATGGCACCGTATACTAGGCCCATGCATGACATGATGCCGAGCAGTGTTGGACCGATGATGGCTGATCGTGGTGCCGCCTTGCTGCAGGTGGCAGAGGTGATCGCCGCGCACCACGATTTGTCGTCGCTCTTCCAGGACCTGGCGCAATGCCTGCCTGTGGTGGCGCCGTTCGATTTCGTCGGGTTGGTGCTGCACGATGCCGCCAAGCACGTAATGCAGGTGCATGTGCTGGAAACGGCGGAGGCGCAACAGGTGACACGCCGTCTCGATGGGCTGGAGATCCCGATGAAGGACTCGGCCAGCGGCTGGGTGTGGGAACATCAACAGCCGATCCTCATTCCATCGCTGGCAGAAGAGACGCGGTTTCAAGTCGGGATGGACGCCTTGCGCGGAATCGGCGTTCAATCCGTCTGCTTGTTTCCGCTGACGACCGCGATGCGCCGGCTGGGTGCGATCGGTTTCGGCTGCCTGAAGCCCTCTGCCTTCGACGAAGGGAGCGTCTCGTTCCTGAATCAGGTCGCGAAACTAGTGGCCGTCGCCGTGGACAATGTCCTCCATCATCAGGATCTGGCCCGCGACCGGGACCGCTTGCGTCTCCTGCTCGAAGTCACTGAATCGATCGCCTCCCATCATGATCAGAGTTTGCTGTTGGCCGACCTGGCCAAACGATTACCCCAGGTAGTGCCGTTCGATTTTATGAATGTCGTGCGGCACGACCCCTCCCGTGACGTGATGCGGCTCTGGCTGTTGGTCACCTCGGAGCAGTCCACGATCGAGCCAGGATTGGAAACGCCTGTCGATCAATCACCGGCGGGCCTGGTGTGGAAGACGCAAGAGCCCTTGACCGTGGACGATGTCGAGCGGGAGCCACGGTTTCCCGCCTTGATGGCCTTATTCCGTGCGAACGGGGTGCGCTCGTTTTGCGTCGTGCCTCTCACCACGGCGCACCGGCGGCTGGGAGCGATGGGATTCGGGAGTCTGCAGCCGCGGGTCTATCTCGACAGCGAGATTGCGTTCATGAAACAGGTGGCGCAGCAAGTGGGCGGTGGCCTTGGACAATGCGCTCAACTCGGAGAGCACGCGGGCCTATCAGTCGCAGTTGACACGGGAACGCGACCGGCAACGGCTCTTGCTCGAGGTGAACAATGCCGTGGTCTCGCACCTCGATCTGGATCAACTGTTTCCTGCCGTCAGCACCTGCTTGCGCCGCGTCATTCAGCATGACGGGTCGAGCCTGTTGCTGTGCGATGAAGAAACAGGCCGGTGGCGCATCCATGTGCTGGATTTCGATCGCAACGAAAATTTTATCGAAGAGGGGCGTATCGAGGAGACCACGCAGTCGCCCTCCTGCCTGGCGATTACGACCGGCAAAGCGGCCCTGTTCAATGAGCGGGATCTGCTGGCAATGGGGGGCGCCTCGCCCTGTGCTCAGGATTTGCTGGATCGCGGTATCAAGTCCTTTTGCTCCGTGCCCCTTCTCTCGCGCAATCGTTCGCTCGGCGCGTTGAATGTGGGTCGGCGGAGGGACGCCGGCTTCGATCCGGAAGATGTGCAGTTGCTCGGCCAGGTCGCGCAGCAAATCGCCATCGCCGTTGAGAACGCGCTGGCCTTCCGAGAGATCGCGGCGCTCAAGGATAAGTTGACCAAGGAGAAGGTCTATCTCGAAGAAGAAATCCAAACGGACTACAACTTCGAGGAGATTGTCGGGGACAGCCGCGCGCTGAAGCAGGTGCTGAGCCAGGTGCAGACCGTTGCGGACACTGATTCCACGGTCTTGATTCTCGGTGAAACGGGGAGCGGAAAGGAACTGATTGCCCGCGCCCTCCACAATTTGAGCGGGCGCCGGGAGCGGACGTTTGTGAAGCTGAATTGCGCCGCAATCCCAACCGGCCTGTTGGAGAGCGAACTCTTCGGGCACGAAAAGGGGGCCTTCACCGGAGCCATCGCCACCAAGATCGGGCGATTCGAGTTGGCGGACCGGGGGACGATTTTTCTCGACGAGGTGGGAGAAATCCCGCTGGAGTTGCAGGTCAAGCTCCTGCGCGTACTGCAGGAGCAGGAGTTCGAGCGGCTGGGCAGCACCAGGACGATGCGGGTCAATGTCCGGGTGATCGCCGCGACGAATCGCGATCTGCATCACATGGTGGAAGAACAACAATTTCGCAGCGATCTGTATTACCGCCTGAAAGTCTTCCCGGTGACCGTGCCGCCGCTCCGTGAGCGCGTCGAGGATATTCCGGTGCTGGTCCGGCACTTCGTCCAGAAGTTCGCCTCACGGATAAAAAACATATCGAAACGGTGCCGGTTGATGCCATGAGGTCCTTGCAAGCCTATGGTTGGCCGGGCAACGTGCGGGAATTGGAAAACTTCGTCGAACGGGCGGTGATCCTGTCATCCGGGTCGGAGTTGTTCGTGCCAACGGCGGAATTGAAACGTCCGGCGTCCCTGCCCAATGGCTCGGCCACGACGCTGGAGGCAGCCGAGCGCGATCACATCATCAAGGCCCTGCGGGACACCCACTGGGTCTTAGGTGGATCGTCCGGCGCGGCGGCCCGCTTGGGCATGAAGCGCACTACGCTCCAGTCCAAGATGCAGAAACTCGGCATCGCCCGTCCCCGATAGCCGAACCTTCGCCTCATTCCCTTTCTTACGTCCGTGCCGATCCCTCGACATCTGCCGAGATGTCGGCAGTCATTCTTCGGCACCGGTACCTGTTCTGGGCGCCATCTCTCGGCTCCTTCGCTGCGATCGCGTTTTGCATCAACGAATTCTCTTTCTCCGGCACGGCTGCATCGCCTGGAACGAATCCTGCTGTGAAGCTGATGGCATTGAGGTGTGAAGAACAAGAGGGAGACGTTGATGGAATCGGTGAGTGAGCTGTTGGAGCAGCATGGAGCATGGGTGTTGTTCGGTGGTGTGCTGGCCGAGCAACTCGGGTTGCCGTTTCCGGCATTGCCGCTGCTGGTGGCGGCCGGCGTATTGGTAGGGACCGGCCACCTCTCCTGGGCCGGGGCATTGTTGGCTGCGCTGTCGGCTACGTTGCTGGCGGATATCATCTGGTTTCTCGCGGGGCGCTGGCGCGGCCGTCCGGTGCTGACGCTGTTGTGCCGGATCGCGCTGGAGCCGGACGCGTGCGTGCGGCGGACTGAAGACTTTTTCCGCAGGCATGGCGTGCGATCGTTGCTGGTTGCGAAATTCATCCCCGGATTGAGCACAATCGCTCCGCCATTAGCCGGAATCGTCGGCCTGGGGCTTCCCTTATTCCTGCTGTACGACGGGTTGGGTGCCGCGGTCTGGGCCGGGTCTGGATTGGGGTTCGGCCTGCTCTTCACTGAGCAGGTTGAATTGGCCCTGACCTATTCGGAACAGGCAGTACCGGCGCTCCTGCTCGCAGCGCTGGTCCTGTTGCCCGCCTACATTGGCTGGAAGGCCTGGCATGTTCGCCGCCAACTTCAAGCCGTTCCGAGGATGACGGTGGCCGATCTGTTGGATAAACTGGCCGCGCCGGAACCTCCCTTACTCATCGACGTGCGGACGCAGCTTGCCGTTGAAGCAGAGCCAGGCATTCCCAACGCCGTGCACATCTCCTTGGATGATTTGGTGCATCGGCACGGGGAGCTGCCGCGCTCCCGCGATCTGGTCCTCTATTGCCGCTGCCCCGCAGATGCCGCCAGTGCGCAGGCTGTCTTGCTGTTGCAACGGAAAGGCTTCTCCCGGGTATGGCCGCTTGCCGGGGGGCTTGATGCCTGGCGCGCAGTCAAGCAACGGGCAGAGCCGCTGGAACTGATGCAGGTCGAGAGGCTCGCGATCTGACGGCAGAGCACTCTAAGCTCAGCAGGGAGGCCCTTATGGAACTGAAGATACCGACTCCGGAACAAGCCTATTGGGGATTACGCGCCATGAAAACCGTGGCCCTGGCGGACGGCGCGGTTGATGAATCAGAGCGACAGATGCTGGAAGCCGTACAGCGTGTGTTCGGTACCAGTCATCTAGTAGACGGCCTCGAACCAATTGCGCCGGAGGAGTTGGCGGCGGGGTTGCCCGATCAGCAGATCCGCCGGCAACTGGTGAACGGCCTGATCGTGATGTCGTTAATCGATCAGGAACTGAAGCCGGAAGAGGCCGAGCTGGTGGAGCGGTTTGCATCGGCGCTCGAGGTCACCCTGCCTGAGGTGACGAATCTCCGCCATGTCGTGAAGAAGGAACTGTTCCACTTGCGCCTCGATTTGGTTCGCCGCTTTTGGTTGCGGGAAAAGGTTGCGGAAATCTGGGACCAGGAGGGGTTGCGCGGGCTGGCGAAATTTGCCGGCGGAATGACGGGAACATACGTGAATGCGGAATTGGCTGCGCGGTACCAGGCGTTGGAGCAGTATCCTGCCGGATCGTTGGGGCGAAGTTATTGGGACTATTGCCGGATCAACGGATTTGCCCTCCCCGGCGAACGGAACGGCGCTCCCGAGGCGATTCTCTTTCATGATTGCGCCCACATTCTTTCCGGCTACGGTACCGATCCGCAAGGAGAAGTGCAAGTCGCCTGTTTTAGCGCGGGGTTTCAGCGGCGCGATCCGTTTTTGTTCGTGTTTTTTGTGCTGCTCCAATTCCATCTAGGCATTCGCATGACGCCAATTACCAAAGCTCGAACGGGGTTCTTCGATCCGGAATTGGCCTTGATTGCCATTCGGCGGGGCGCGGCCATGACCGTGGATCTGAATCACGGGTGGGACTATTGGCCGGTCATGCGAGAACCGGTTGAAGCGCTTCGCACGCGGTACAACATTTTGCCAATGGAAGCATTTCGCCAGAGCTTTCCCGGGAAGCTGGACGATGACCATGCCGTTATTTCGGCAGGTGCCGACGGGGAGGCAGTCAGACTTCGGCACGCGACCTCAGCCGGTGCTCACAGGAAGAGAAGCCGCCTGAATATGGTAGGAGAATCGGTGGTTCACGGCAATGATTGAGATAGGTTCGGCTGGAATGCGATTTGCTGTTACCAGGTAGCGTTGTTTCACTTGAGCGAGTGAGTCCGTCTCAGTTTCATCTGTTATTGGTCGGGAGGAATGGTCATGAATCGTCGTGGATGGATCGGATCGTCGTTGTTGATGCTGACGGTGATCGGAATCGGGGTAGGGTTGGCGGTGTGGAAATATGGCAGTATTCAAGACCAGGCTGCTGCCTCGACCAACCAACCGGAGCCGATGGAAGTCGTCACGCTCGCAGTGGCCAGGGCCGTGGACCATCACCAGACTGCGACGTCGATCGGGACGGTGTTGGCGCTCCGCTCCATTACCCTACGCAATGAATTAGCCGGGACGGTGAGCCAGGTGCGGTTTACGCCGGGACAGATTGTCGAAGCCGGCACGGTGCTGGTTGCCCTCGATGTCTCGGTGGAGGAAGCCGACCTTCGGGCACAGCAGGCCCAGGCCGTGTTGGCCCGTACTGTCCTCGACCGGCGCCGGGCGCTGACACAGGATCTCGCTGCCGCGCAGGAAGAGGTGGATCGCGCCGGGGCGGATCTGGATGTCGTGCAGGCCCAAATCGCTCGCACCAGAGCGTTGATTGCCCGCAAAACCATCCGGGCGCCGTTCCGTGCGCGGGTCGGCCTCGCCGATGTGCATCCTGGACAATATCTGAATGAAGGCACGCAGCTGACGACGCTGCAAGGCATTGATGAAGCCGTGCATGTGGACTTTGCCGTGCCGCAGCATGTGGCGGCTGGTTTGCGACACGGCGACCTGGTGGACGTGTATCCGGCCGGTGAAACGTCTGCACTCCAAGCCAAGATCGTGGCGTTGGATGCCCGCATCGACCCTGCGACACGTAATGCCATGGTGCGTGCAAGAATTGATCGTTCACCCTCCATGCCAACGCCGGGCGCGGCCGTGCGGATTAAGGTACGAGTCGGGTCCCCGCGCAGCGCGGTAGCCATTCCGGTGAATGCCGTGCGAAAGGGCCCGGGAGGCGATCAGGTATTCGTGATCAACCCCAACGGCCAAGGCAAGCCACGCGCGCAGGTGCGCCACGTGGAGAGTGGCGCGATGTCGGGTGATGACGTCATCGTGTATGCCGGCTTGACCGCCGGGGAACAGGTGGCGGCATCCGGTGCATTTAAATTGCGTGATGGCGTGCTGGTGGTGGCTGCCGGCGGACCGGGCGCCAAGTCCGATACCACTCCTTCGCCCGAGCAACCGTGAACCAGAGAGGCATGACCATGGGTTCATTCACTGATGTCTTCATCAAGCACCCGGTCTTAGCCGTGGTGATCAATCTGGTCATCGTGCTCGTCGGCTGGCGCGCGTTGACGACGCTTCCGGTGCAGCAATACCCCAAGATTGAAAGCTCCTCGATCATCATCACCACGGTCTATTACGGGGCGAGCGCCGAGACGGTGCGCGGGTTCCTGACCACGCCGATCGAACGGGTGGTGTCGGCCATCAGCGGCGTCAACTATCTGGAATCCACCAGCCGAGCGGGCATCAGCACCGTCACGGTCCACCTTAAGTTAAACCACAGTAGCACGGCAGCGCTGGCCGAAGTGACGGCACGCCTGCAACAGGTTCGCTCTGAGCTGCCGGCGGAAGCGGAACCCCCTGCGGTGGAGGTGCAACGGGCCGATCGTCCCTATGCGTCGTTTTATCTGAGCTTCACGTCACCGGAGCGCACGGTCCCGGCCTTGACGGATTGGTTGCTGCGGTCGCTCCAACCGCAATTTGCCACCCTGGCCGGTGTGCAACGCGTGACGATCGAAGGCGGACGGCAGATCGCCATGCGGGTCTGGATCGATCCGGACCGTCTTGCCGCCTACAACCTTTCGCCCGGCGATGTGCAAGCGGCGTTGCGGCGCAATAACTACCTGGCGGCCGTCGGCCGGACGAAGGGCAACCTGGTGCAGATCAATCTGCTGGCGAATACGGACCTGCGGAGTACCGAAGAATTCGAAGACCTCATCGTCACCGATCGCGGCGGAGCCATCGTGCGATTGAGAGACGTGGCGCGGGTAGAGAACGGGGCTGAGGAAGCCGAGATGGTCGCCAAGTATAACAGCACGGAAGGGGTGTATCTCGGCATCTGGCCACTGGTGGGTTCGAACGAGATCGAGGTGGCGCACCGGCTGCGGGAGGAAATGGACCGGATTCGCCCCACGCTGCCGAAGGATATCGACATGCAGTTGGTGTGGGACGGCACCATGTTCATGCGGAGCGCATTGGAGGAAATCACCAAGACGCTCGGTGAAACGGTGCTGATCGTGGCCACGGTGGTGTTTCTTTTCATGGGGTCGGTCCGGACAGCGTTGGTGCCTCTCGTCGCCATGCCGGTGTCGTTGGTCGGCGCGGCGATCTTTATGTATGCGTTCGGCTTCAGCCTGAATCTGCTGACGATCCTGGCCATCGTGTTGTCGGTGGGATTAGTCGTGGACGATGCGATCGTCGTGGTCGAAAACGTCGAGCGGCATGTGCGAGAAGGCAAATCCCGTATACAGGCGGCGTTGCTCGGCTCGCGCGAACTGGTCGGACCCATCATCGCGATGACGATCACGCTGGCGGCTGTGTATGCCCCGATCGGGTTTCAAGGTGGCTTGACCGGGTCGCTATTTTTGGAATTTGCGATGACGCTGGCCGCGGCGGTGGTGTTGTCCGGCGTGGTGGCGATCACGCTCTCGCCGGTGATGAGTTCGTATTTTGTCCATCCTGAAGGGAAGGAAGGGCGGTTGACCAAGGCGGTGAATCGGGTGTTCGACGCGACGCGCGCGGGATATGGACGTCTGCTTGATGGGGCGTTGGAGATGCGCTGGGCGATTGTGGTCGTCGCCCTGTTGGTGATGGTCGCCGCCTGGCCGCTGTATCAGTTCTCGCGGCAGGAGTTGGCGCCGGTGGAAGATCAGAGTCACATCAGCCTGTTTCTGGAAGCGGCGCCGGATTCGACGGTCGCGGCCACGAACCGGGATTCCTTGAAGGTAATCGACGCGCTGCGAGCGTTCCCCGAGGCGCGCTTCACCTGGTCGCTCACGTCATCGTGGGGCGGGTTCGGCGGCTTGGTCGCAAAAGATTGGCGCGAACGGTCTCGTTCGACCGAGCTGATGTATGGTCAGGTCTACGGCGCGGTCTCGCAAATTCCCGGGCTGCGCGTCTTCCCACGCCTCGACCCGCCCCTGCCGACGCCGGGGCAGTATGACGTGGAGTTGATTTTGGAAAGCCAGCTGCCTGCCGAGCAATTGATGGAAACCACGGCGGCCGTGCTGGGAGCCGGGTGGCAGAGCGGAAAATTTCTGTATGTCGATACGGACCTCAAGCTCGATTTGCCTGAGGCGCGTGTCGTCATCGATCGCGAGCGGCTGGCCGACCTGGGGTTTGATCTGGCTCGTGTCGGGCAGGAACTGGGCACGCTGCTCGGCGGCGCCTATGTGAACCGGTTCAATTTCTATGACCGGAGCTACAAGGTCATTCCGCAGATCGGTGACAAGGACCGAGCCACGCTGGATCCGCTACTGGACTTGAAGATCAAGACGCCCGGCGGTCAGCTGGTCCCGGTGTCAACCTTCACCCGCATCGAAACCAGCACCGCCCCGCGGACGCTGAATCGGTTTCAGCAACGTAATGCGGTCCGCATCTTCGGCGGCGTGAAACCGGGCGTGACGAAGGATGAGGCGCTGCGTGTGCTGGAAACGGCCGCCGCGGCCGCCGCCGGTTCTCGCGCGACGCTTGATTATGCGGGCGAATCGCGCCAGATCCGGCATGAGGGGTCGGCCCTCATCGTGACGCTGGGATTCGCCGTCGTGCTGATCTATCTGGTGCTGGCCGCGCAGTTCCAGAGCTTTCGTGATCCGTTGATCGTGCTGTTAGGCTCGGTGCCGCTGGCCATTTCGGGGGCGCTCGTCTTCAGCTTCCTGAACCTCACGACGATCAACATCTATTCGCAGGTCGGCTTGATTACGCTCGTGGGATTGATTGCCAAGAACGGCATTCTGATCGTGGAATTTGCCAACACCTTGCAGGCGCGTGGCTTGTCGAAAGCCGCGGCGCTACGTGAGGCGGCGATGACGCGGTTGCGCCCCGTGTTGATGACCTCGGCGGCGACGGTGTTCGGCCATCTGCCGCTGGTGCTGGTATCGGGGCCGGGCGCGGCGGCGCGGAACAGCATCGGCATGGTGCTGGTCACGGGCATGACGGTAGGCACCCTGTTTACGCTGTTCGTCGTGCCGGTGTTCTACTCGTTGATCGCCACGCGGCATCAACCGGCGCAGGAGTTGGATGCAGCCGAGGAGCCGGGTCTGCAACTCGCGGGCGCCAAGGGGTGAATGGATTCACTATGTTGAAAATTACATCGGAGCAGACCGGAGATTCCGCCCGGCTGACCCTGGAGGGCAGTTTGAGCGGGCCCTGGGTAACGGAACTGGAACGAACCTGGCAAAGCGTGCGGCAGTCCGGCATATTCGCGCCCGTCGTGGAACTGGTCGGGATTACGTTCATTTCGGAAGACGGCAAGGCCCTCCTGGCCAGGATGTGGCGAGAAGGTGCGGCCTTGATCGCCCATGGCTGCTGTACCAGGCACATTGTCGGTGAAATTACCGGAGCGGCCCCCGTGGCGGGACCCGGCCAATGCGACCCTGCATAGAATAGGTTCATCATGCGTATGATTGCGTGCGTCATCACTCTCCTCATCGTGACCGGCTGTGCCGTCGGTCCTGACTATTCACGTCCCGACCTTCAGGTGCCGGCCGGGTTCCGGATGGCGGCTTCTGATCAAGAGACGCAGTCTTTCGCCAATCTTCCCTGGTGGGACCTGTTGCAGGATGAGGAGCTGCGCCGTCTCATTCGTATCGCGCTGGCGGAGAATAAAGATCTGCAGCGCGCGGTGGCTTCCGTCGAAGAATTTCAATCGCGCCTGCTGATCTCAAAAATGGATTTTGCTCCGAAGGCCGATGTCACGGCGAATGCGCCGTCGTTCGGTCGCAAGGCCAACTTTCTGTTTCCAGGATTTCCCAATCCGTTCAACTACTACCTCCAGGGAAATCTGTCCTGGGAATTGGATATCTGGGGACGGGTTCGGCGGTCGAACGAAGCCGCGAGGGGAGATCTGCTCGCCCGTGAAGAAGCCCGGCGCGCGGTGGTGCTGCAGTTGGTGAGTGGGGTGGCGGAGGGCTACTTCGAGTTGCTGCAGTTCGATATGCAACTCGGCGTGGCGCAGCGCACGTTGAAGTCCTGGGAAGAATCGGTGCGGATTGCCGAAGCCCGACTGCGCCAGGGGATGATTTCACGTATCGACGCCGATCAGTTCGAGGCGGAACGGGCGAACGCGGCCGCTCGCGCGGCGGAATTGACCAGGCAAATGGTGCAGAAGGAGAACCAGCTCAGCCTCCTGCTCGGGCGACCGCCGGGCCAGGTGGCGCGGGGCCGTTCTTTGACGGAACAGGTGTTGCCGCCGGAAGTGCCGGCAGGTCTGCCTTCCGAATTGCTCCAGCGCCGACCCGACCTGGTGCAAGCCGAACAGGAACTGGCGGCGGCCACGGCGCGGATCGGCATCGCCAAGGCGGATCGATTCCCGAAACTGAGTATCACCGGGATCTTGGGGGTGGCGAGTCCGCAATTGTCGCGTCTGATCGCCAACGAGACGGCGTTCGGTGCGGTTGGCCCAGGACTGGCTGGTCCATTATTGAATGCCCAGATCCTCGGATTTCAGCAGGCCGCCGCCGAGGCGCAGGGCCGGGAAGTGCTGGCGCGGTATGAACAGGCGGTGCTGGTCGCGTTCCGCGAAGTGGAGGATGCGCTGGTGGCGGTGCGCACGGCGCGGGACCAGCGGGACGCGCAGGCGCAGCAGGTGGATGCCTTACGTTCGGCCTTGCGGCTGGCGAACCTTCGCTATAAGGGAGGGCTGGCCAATTATCTCGATGTGCTGGTCGCACAGCGCAATTTGTTCGAGGCGGAACTGGCCCTGACGGGTACCCACCGCTTGCAACTGGTCTCTGTGGTGCAGCTGTACAAGGCTCTCGGTGGGGGATGGTCGCCGCTGGATATAGCGCAACAGCAGCCGGGGCAGGCTGCTCCTGGGACGAGAGGACAAGCCATCCCGGTCGCTCGCACAGCACCGGCCGGTCACGGATGACTCCGAATCGCTCACCTCGTTTTACTGCCTCACCTCTGCCTGATCATTCAGGCGTTGTCGCTGTGTCGTACCAATACTCAATCTGATCTTCTCTGTGCGGCTACCGTGGGGCCGGCCGTAGGAACTCGCTTCCATATTTGAGCCGGTGTATACTCCATCCTCCTCTTTGCCTACCGAGCTTATCGTAGAGCCGACCCAGGGTAGGCGTTTCCTGAGTCCAGATTGATCACAGTCGACCAGGGCCCATGCCCTTGATGTGGAACGGCAGATAACGCGGTGTCTGCACAGGAGTTGTTTTTCCGCAGCCGCCATCCGGGTGCTACATGCCGGAATGTCTCGATAGAGGGGGCCATCGCGAGGGAATGCCACAGGCTTTCCAACGAGAGATGACACTCAGGAGGACGTACCTGCTATGCCGATGAAGCCCGCCATTCTCCTCGTCGATATGAACAGCGTCCACGCGAGTGCATTACGCGAGGCATTGCACAGCGAAGAGGCAGAACTACTCTGCGCCGGGTCGTCCGCGGAGGCAGTGGAACTGCTGCTTACACGTGAGGTGGTGTTCGCGGTGATGGCCGCGCGGATGCTGCCCACTGAGGGAGTCAAATTCGCTGAAGCGTTGCGCGAGATGGAACATACCCGCCATGTGCCTTTGATCCTCATCACGGAAGCTGGTGAGGACGAACAGCTGACCATTTCCGTGGATGATGCGGGAGTATTTGACACGTTGCCTGCACCGATCACTCCCCGTCAGTGGCGAAGAAAGTTCGCGATATATCTCGAAGTAAGCCGGCAGCGGCAGGAATTGTCTCAGCAGCGCATGGCCTTGCGCACGGCTCTCGATGAGCAGCGAGGGATGCAATCGCAGTTGCGGGATGAGGAAGAACGGTACCGGCTGGCATTAACTGCAACGCGGGATGCCGTCTGGGTGTGGAACATAGAAACCGACAGCCAGGTGTGGAATCAGGCCGGCGCCGATTTGTTCGGCTGGACCGAGGTTGTCGAGCAGCCGCAATCTGCACAATGGTGGGTTGACCGTGTCCATCCGGACGATCGCGAACGCGTGGGCGGCGCGTTTCACGCGGCCATCGATGACCCGTCGGTGACGCATTGGGCGGACGAGTATCGCTTCATGAAGCGGGATGGAAGCTATGCCTGGGTCTTGGATCATGGGTATATCGTCCGCGACGCGCGTGGTTCGGCGATGCGTGCCGTTCGGCGCCATGCAGGACATTACCGAACGCAAGCGGGCTCAAGAAGTCGCGGCGCACTTCGCCGCCGTGGTCGGTTCGTCATTCGATGCAATCATCAGCAAGACGCTTGACGGAGTCGTAACCAGTTGGAACGCCGCGGCTGAACGGATGTTCGGATATTCGGCAGCGGAGATGATCGGCCAGACCGTATGCCGGCTCATTCCGGCTGATCTGCCTGACGAGGAGGCACATATCCTCGAATGTATTTCCCGGGGCGAAACTCTCCATCACTATGAAACCGTCAGACTGACTAAGGACGGCCGACGATTGGATCTTTCCTTAACGATCTCGCCGATCGCAGATCCGAATGGCCGCATTATCGGAGCGTCCAAGATCGCCCGGGACATCACGGAACAGAAACGCCAACGCACCGCGCTCAAGGAAAGCGAAGAACTGTTTCGCGCCTTAGTCGATCAGATGTCGCAGCTGGCGTGGATGATGGACCACACCGGGTTGGTCTACTGGTTCAATCGACGGTGGTACGAGTATACGGGGATGACAAGCGAGACCGTGCAAGGTTTGGGCTGGCAACAAGTCCACCATCCGGACCATCTTGAGCGAGTCCTCAACAGCAGGCGCCGATCTATCGAAACGGGAGAGCTCTGGGAAGAGACGTTTCCTATTCGCGGAAAGGATGGCGAATATCGGTGGTTTCTGACCCGTGCCGTCCCGATTCGCGACGATCAGGGCCGCATCGCCCGCTGGTTCGGCACCAACACCGACATCACGGAGCACAAACGAACCGAGGAAGACCTGCGAACGGCAGAGCAGGCTTTGCGCGAAAGCGACACGCGATTCCGTGAACTGGTGGAGCGGTCACCATTCGGCATCTACGTGGTCGATGCCGAGTTTCGCATCGCGCATATGAACGAAGCGGGGCAAAAGGGCGCCTTCTGTAACGTACGGCCGGTGATCGGGCGCGACATCGGCGAGGCCATGCGCATTTTGTGGCCCGAGCCAGTGGCGGCCGACATTATCGAACAGTTCCGTCACACGTTGGAGACGGGAATCCCGTATCGTTCGCGCAACTTCATCAATCCGCGCGCCGACCTGGAACAAACGGAAGGTTACGAATGGGAACTGCACCGGCTGACGCTGCCAGACGGCCGCCATGGAGTGATTTGCTACTACTATGATTCGACGAGACTCAGGATGGTGGAAGCCGCCTTGCGCGAGAGCGGGGCCCAGCTGCAGGCGGCCGCGGCCGACTTGGAGAAGCGCGTTGAGGAACGAACGCATGAACTGGTGCGTTCTCAGGCGGACCTGCGCGCACTGGCCTCAGAACTGAATCTAACCGAGCAGCGTGAGCGCAAGCGTCTGGCCGGAGAGCTGCACGATCATCTCCAACAAATGTTGGTCTTCGGCAAATTGCAGCTGGGGCGGGGAATGCTGCGGACGGGTGTCGATCCGGAGTGTATGGAGATTATCCGCGACGTTCACGGCATGCTGTCCGAGGCGCTGACGTATACGCATACGCTGGTCGCGGAATTGTGTCCGCCGGTTTTGCGTGAGCATGGGCTGATAGCGGGTCTGCGGTGGCTGGCCGGCTATATGAAGCGGTATGGCATGAAGGTGACGGTGAGACTGCCGGACGAGGAAGACCTCGCGCTGCCGGAAGACTGGACGATATTGCTGTTTCAATCCGTCCGTGAACTATTGATGAACGCCCATAAATATGCCGGAACGGGGATGGCCGAAGTAGCGCTCATGTATGGACAGGGCGCCCTCATGATTCACGTGCAGGATCGCGGAAAAGGGTTTGATAGTGCCGCGGCCACCTCGGCAGACCTGACGGTCGGCGGCAGCTCATCAAAGTTCGGGCTGTTCAGCATCAAAGAACGCATGCGCACATTGGGAGGAAGTTTTGCGATCGCCTCCGTGCTGGGTCGGGGGACCACGGCGACACTGAGGCTGCCGCTGACATCTCGGGCGGCGGATGGAAAGCGCGTAAGCGGTGAGAGGGAGGTTCTCCCTGGTACGCCAGCCGTACGGCTCAGCCAAGGCGGAACCCAACCCATTCGCGTCTTGCTGGTTGATGACCATGTCATGATCCGCCAGGGTTTGCGGGCCGTGTTGGAGGCTTATTCGGACATCGAGCTGATCGGGGAAGCGGGAAACGGCGAGGAGGCCGTTGCGCTGGTCGATCGGCTTGAGCCCTCCGTTGTGGTGATGGATATCAGCATGCCGAAGATGAACGGCATTGAGGCCACCGGCCGGATCACCACGCGCCACCCGGCCCTCGCCGTCATCGGCCTCTCTGTCAACGCGAGCGTGGACAACCAAACTGCCATGTTAAAGGCCGGCGCTCGCCAGCTGCTGACGAAGGAAGCGGCGGTGAAGCAATTATATGGGGCGATCAAAGATGCCGTGGGGTTATCGGCCTGAGGCTGGTCCTTCGTGCGTCACCCCGAAGTCTCCCGTCCTCTCATCGTACGTCGGACTGAAAGAACTTCTTCATGTCGCGAAGGACCGGCGCCCCCCGAAGGTTCAACCATGTCAGGGCTGCCGCAAGGTCTCTATGTCCGACTCCCGGGTAAATCTGTTTTTCAACCAGCCCGCCTTTTTCCTTGATGCGCTGTTCAAGCCGTTCAAGATTAGCGATCTTTACCGTTCGGTCGGCATCGCCGTACAACAGCAACATCGGCGGCTGCCGTCCGTCAATGAAGGTCGTCACCTGCATGTTCGGGTAGTTGCCCGGAGGGCCGAACATGTCCTCCAGATCCGGCTCGTCCGGGGTAAAGGCGTAGGGGCCCGCAAGACCGGCAAAGTCACGAATCACCTGCGACCTGTCCTTGCCCTCATTGGCAAGATACCTGGCATCCGCAGCAAGCAACGCGCCGATGTGGGCTCCGGAAGAATGTCCCGCAACATGGATCCGTTCCGGGTTCCCATGGTATGCGGCGATGTGATCGTACACCCAGGCCAGCGCCTTCGCGCCGTCTTCGACAAATTCAGGAAAGCGCACCCCGGGATATTTTCGATAGTCGGGGACCACGACGATAAAATTCTGCTCTGTAAAAGCCGCGCCGACGAAGCGATAATTGTTCTTTTCCCCCTCTGTCCACCGGCCTCCGTAGAAAAATACGATTACATCCAACTGTCGGTCCCGGGCCCCGTGAGGAATATAGATGTCCAATTTGCAGGCAGGCTCTTGGCAGTAGGCAAGTCCTTGCACCACCGTCATCTCATGAAAGCGAGCAGGAAAGTTGACGGCGGTGAAAGCGGCTTGCGAACAGCCGGATACGGCGACGGACAAGCTCAGCCATATGATCGCCCTCAGGGAATGCTTCATGACGTACCTTTGCGATGTGAGATCACCGGAGGCCGGGTCGGCTGACGGGGCGGCGCCTCGGCCTCGACCGTGAGCGCATGTGGCTTGATGCCTTGCCGTCTGCCATTCATATCACAATGATGGATTCGAGGTTCATGCCAAGGCCATTCCCTCGTGTCTATGACCTTGACATACCGCATGCTCCATGGCAGGAAAGCGGCATCTCACACGGCTAGGCAGCGTTGAACCGTTCACGTGTCCGGTGTTGTGCGAGAGGTCTGAACGAGGCCTGATGTGGAGGCCCAACGGCATGCAAGGCGAGGACTCTATGACGAAACTCCTACGCATCACGACCAGGCAATTGAAGGAAATTGTGGACTTAACCGAGCTGCTCCAGGCGGCCATTCAGAAGGCCAACATGAAGGAGGGGCTGTGCTCGGTCTTCGTGACCCATACGACCGCCGCCGTGACGACCGGGGAAATCGGGGAAGGGACCGAAGAGGACTTTCTCCAGATCGTCGAAGAAGTCATCCCTCGCATTCAGTTCCGGCACGCTCACGATCCTTCCCATGCCTGGTCGCACATGGCTGCGTCGATCTTAGGTCCGTCACTCACCATTCCGGTAGCAGGGGGGACACTTGTGCTTGGCACGTGGCAATCAGTGATGTTGGTGGAACTCGATGGTCCTCGCGAACGGCATGTGCACGTCTCTCTGATGCCATTCTGACGGACGTCTTGGAAGATGTGAGGCGGGTGCTCGTTTGCCGCGCCGGTTCAGATGGAGAGTGAAATGGCAGACACCCATGCCAGCGGTGTGGTCGCGAACTTCCTTGCGGCGGACCATCGGCGACTCGATGGATTATTGCAGGCGACCGACGTGCACCCCGGCCGGATCAATCGCGAGGCGTACGACCAATTTCGTGCCGGCCTGCTGAGACACATCGGCATGGAAGAAAAGCTGTTGTGGCCTGCCTTGCAGCGATGGCGAGGCGGGGGGCCATTACCGCTGGCTGCCAAGCTTCGGCTCGACCACGGGGCGCTGGCCACGTTGCTCATGCCCACTCCGACCGCTCAGATCCTGGCGACGATTCGACGCATCCTGTCGGAACATAATCGAGTGGAAGAAGGCCCTGATGGACTGTATGCCCTCTGCGATCGGCTGCCGGATACAGAAATGAAACCACTGTGGGACGCTGTGCAGGTTGCGCCGACTGTGAGTGTCATGCGGCATTCGGACAGTCCGGCGGTCATGAAAACCTTGGAGGGCGCCCTGGCGAGGGCTGGGTATCGCCTTGAGATGCTCGCTCCGCTTGAGGAGGAAGAATCGCGATGACAGCGCCGAAGGGACTGTCACGATGACGATCCGTCACCCCCGAACGGCTTCCGCTGCTTGCGCTAGGCATGGTGGCGTTGCTGACGGGGCTCTGGGCCGGCCTCGCGCGGCTCGGTTGGGAGGTTCCTCTCCCGCGACCGGGGTTTTCCTCGTTGCATGGTCCGTTGATGGTGTCCGGGTTTCTCGGCACGCTCATCAGCCTGGAGCGTGCCGTGGCGCTGGGCCAATCCTGGGCCTACGCGGCGCCATTGTTCACCGGTCTTGGCGCTCTGGTGTTGATCGCAGGCGCTCCACTGGTCGTCGCCCAGCTGTTAATGCTGAGCGGCAGTGCCGGGCTGGTAGCGATTTTTGCAGCCATCATCCGGCGGCATCCGGCGTTGTACACGATTACGATGGGAGGCGGGGCGATCGTCTGGGCGCTCGGCAACCTGCTGTGGGTGCTGGGTTGGCCCATCTTTCTTGTCGTCTTCTGGTGGGCTGCCTTTCTCGTGGTGACCATTGCCGGCGAGCGTCTGGAATTGGCTCGTTTGCAGCAGGTGACCGCCGGCGCGCAGGTGGCGTTTCTGCTTTTCCTGGGGGCGTTATGTTCGGGGCTGTTGCTGCTGGGATGGTGGTTTGACGGCGCGGTGCGTCTGTTCGGCGCCGGGCTGACCGCCCTGGCCCTATGGCTGGGGCTCAATGACATTGCCAGACGAACGGTCCACCAAACAGGGTTGACACGGTTTATTGCCCTGTGTCTGCTCAGTGGCTATGTGTGGTTGGGCGTGAGCGGCGTGGCGGCGATGGTTTATGGTGGCGTTCCGGTGGGGCCGCAGTACGATGCTATGCTGCACGCATTCTTTCTGGGGTTCGTGTTTGCGATGATTTTCGCCCATGCGCCGATCATCTTTCCGGCGGTGCTCGGTGCACGGATGACGTATCGACCGTTCTTTTACGCGCATGCGCTGTTGCTGCAGGCGACCTTGCTGGTGCGACTGGTTGGTGACGCAGCCGGATGGGGGGCGGGACGGCAGGTCGGCGGGTTACTGAATGCGGTGACCTTGCTCCTATTCCTTGCGAATACGGTCACGGCCTTGGGGAGTGTGCCGGATCGGCCGGGGGCCGCGAGTCGCGCCCCGTCCTGATGTGACAATCGAGAAGAGAGCGTCCTAGACAGCACAAGGGAGTGTTGGATGACCATAGAGAAACAGGGAGCAGGATCAGACCCGCGGGTGACGGAGGCCCTGCGTCAGGTGGTGGATCCCGAGTTGGGGATCAACATCGTGGACTTGGGATTGGTCTATGGCAGCGAGGTGCGCGATGGCCAGGTACATGTCAGGATGACGATGACGACTCCGGCTTGCCCCATGGAAGAGCTGCTGATGGAGATGGTGCATTCGGCGATTTTGCGTGAGCTGTCCGAGGCACGTTCGGTGGAGGTCGATCTGATATGGGATCCGCCGTGGAAGCCCGACATGATGAGTCCGGCGGCGAAGGCCCAACTCGGCCGGGCTTGAGGTGTAGCCCATGAGTGCGGGAGGCGGCAAGGTCTACCCGCTCGAGAAGGACTGTGACCGTGAGCGAGAACCAGTCTCCGCAGGTACGTGCCCTGGTGGACGAGGTGTACCGCACCCAGTCCCGCCAAGTCCTCGCCACCTTGATTCGCTTGCTCGGAGACTTCGATGCGGCCGAAGAGGCGTTGCATGAAGCCTTTGCCATCGCGGTGGACCAATGGGCGCGTGAAGGGGTGCCGGCTAATCCGCGGGCCTGGCTGGTTTCGACGGGGCGCTTCAAAGCCATCGACGGCATGCGGCGGCGGGCCAGATTCGATGCGTCGCTGCCTGACCTTGCGCAGCATCTGGAAATCATCGCCGACCCTGTCATTGAGGAGGGAGAGGATTCGGTCGAGGATGACCGGTTACGATTAATCTTCACTTGTTGCCATCCCGCATTGTCGCCGGAAGCCCAGGTCTCAATGACGCTTCGAGAGGTCTGTGGCCTCACGACCGATGAGATCGCCCGCGCCTTTCTGACAAAACCCACCACGATCGCGCAACGCATTGTGCGCGCGAAAGGCAAGATTCGCGACGCCCGTATTCCCTATGAGGTGCCGTCGGAGGCTGATTTCCCAGACCGGCTCGATGCGGTGCTGAGAGTGGTCTACCTCGTATTCAACGAGGGATATAGTGCGTCGTCCGGAGATTCGCTGACCAGGCATGATCTATCCGGCGAAGCGATACGCCTGGGCCGGGTGTTGGTCGGACTGCTACCGGAAGCGGAGGTGTTGGGACTCTTGGCCGTGATGCTCATTCAAGACTCCCGTCGCGCCGCACGTACGTCCCCGACAGGGGATTTGATCCTCCTCGAACAACAAGACCGCTCGCTGTGGAATCGCGACCAGATCGCCGAAGGAACGGCCCTGGTCGAACGGGCGCTGGCGACTCGTCAAGTCGGTCCTTATACGATCCAGGCGGCGATCGCCGCCGTCCATGCGGAGGCGCCTGAGGCAGCGGTGACGGATTGGGCGCAGATCGTCGGCCTGTACGATGTATTGTTGCAGGCTGAGTCGTCACCGGTGGTGGAACTGAACCGGGCGGTGGCCGTGGCGATGCGTGACGGTCCGTCGGCGGGTCTTGTGCTGGTCGATGCCATTCTCTCGCGTGGCGATCTCACCAATTATCATCTGGCGCATTCCGCGCGGGCGGACCTCTGCCGGCGACTCGGTCAACAGGCGGAAGCCAAAGCTTCATACGAACGGGCGCTGGCGCTCACGCAGCAGGAACCGGAGCGGCGGTTTCTGGAAGGGCGATTGAGGGAATTGGGCTGAAGCGGACGCGGATGTCCGCGGCGTATTTGTCTAACCGGTTGATATCGCGGAATCTTTATTGCTGAATCGACGGGTGTCGATTTTCCATGCCCTCGACGACTATCTCATGACAGGAGCCATCATGAAGGGAGGATGCCATGGCGAAGCGTACCTCGACAGGTAAGGCGACGAAGAAAGCTGATTGTCCGGCCAGTTTGGTGTGGTTTGATATTCCTGCTGATGACGTGGCGCGAGCCAAGAAATTTTACAGCGCATTGTTCGGGTGGAAGATCACCCGATTTCCCGCGATGCCGGACTATTGGCATATCGATACCGGCGGCGAAAACGCGACGCTGGATGGGGGGCTCCTTCCGCGCCAACAGCCGCGTCAGCCGATCACCGCCTATGTCTCCGTTCCGTCCGTGGACAAGGCTGCGGCCAAAGTGCAGAAGCTCGGTGGGAAGATTTGCAAACCCAAAATGCCTGTGCCGGGAATGGGCTATTTTGTGGTGTGTCAGGACACGGAGCACAATACGTTTGCCTTATGGGAGATGAATCCCCAGGCCAAGTAGACGCAGGGGCCCGGGCATCATCCGCATGCATTGAATCATACGAGGAACTCATCATGAAATATCTTTGTCTGGTGTATGTCGAAGAAAAGATCCTGCATGCGCTGCCGAGTGCTCAGCGCCAGACCCTTTCGGACGAATCCATGTCCTATTGCGACCGGTTGCAGAAGCTTGGTCAGCTGGTGACGGCGTCCCCGCTTCACCCGGTTGAAACGGCCACCACCGTGAGGGTTCGGGATGGCAAGACATCGACGATCGACGGACCGTTTGCCGAAACCAAAGAACAACTCGGCGGCTTCCTCCTGCTCGATGTGCCGGATCTGAACGATGCGATCCGTATTGCCTCGCAGTTTCCTGCCGCTCGCATCGGGAGTGTGGAGGTGCGTCCCATGAAGGAACAGGGTTGCGCTTGACCGGTATTGATGGCCGCTATGGCCCAGGCATGCAGTACGAAATCACCTCGCGCCGCAGGCCGGTGCGAATCGAGGAAGGAGCAGAACATGAGCAGGGTGCGAGTGCTTGTGGGCACGAGGAAAGGGGCGTTCATTCTGACATCGGATGGCGGCCGGAAGCAGTGGGACGTGACAGGCCCGCATTTCGGCGGGTGGGAACTGTATCACCTCAAGGGTTCATCCGCTGATCCTAACCGTATCTATGCGTCGCAAACCAGCAGTTGGTTCGGGCAGGTCATTCAACGTTCGGATGACGGCGGCAAGACCTGGAATCCTCCCGGCACGAAGCCCGAGGATCTCATGGGTGCAGACGGGATGCCGAATGGCGCGAGCAACATGTTTGTCTATGACCAGTCGGCAGAAACCGGGAAGCCGCTCACCACGCATCAACACTACGACGGCACGCAACGCCCCTGGGAGTTCAAGCGGGTGTGGCACCTGGAACCCTCCTTGACTGATCCGGATACGGTGTATGCCGGGGTAGAGGATGCGGCGCTCTTTCGCTCGACGGATGGTGGGCGGACCTGGCAGGAACTTGCCGGTCTTCGTGATGCCAAGGGCAAGCTGTGGCAGCCGGGCGCCGGCGGGATGTGCTTGCATACCATCGTGCAGGACCCGGCGAACCCGCAGCGGATGCACATTGCCATCAGTGCCGCAGGTGTGTTCCGGACCGACGACGGGGGCAAGAGCTGGCGGCCGACCAATCGCGGTCTGAAGTCGCAGTTTGAACTGCCGGATCCCGATGCGGAGGTTGGCCACTGCGTGCATTGCATCACCATGCATCCCGCACGTCCGAATGTCCTGTTCATGCAAAAACATTGGGATGTGATGCGCAGCGACGACGGTGGAGAATCGTGGCAGGAAATCAGCGGGAACCTGCCAACGGACTTCGGCTTCCCGATTGCGGTGCATGCGCATGAACCGAACACCGTCTACGTGGTACCGATCAAGAGCGACTCCGAGCATTATCCTCCGGAGGGCAAGTTGCGAGTCTACCGCAGCCGCAGCGGCGGCAATGAATGGGAGCCTCTGACAAAGGGGCTGCCGCAACAGAATTGTTACGTGAACGTCCTACGCGACGCGATGTCCGTCGATTCGCTCGATCCCTGCGGCCTCTACCTCGGGACGACCGGGGGCCAGGTGTACGCCTCGGCGGACGGCGGAGACAGCTGGGCGCCGATTGTCCGGGATTTGCCGGCGGTGTTGTCCGTCGAGGCCCAAACCCTATAACGAAGCGCTGAAAACGCCCTCCCGCGGCGTTCTCGCCTCGGACGCGTCCTCAACGTAGCCCAGGGCTACGCCTCCGGCGCCTCCGTCGGCTGCGGCCTTACTGGAGGAGCATTTTGAGCGTTCGCTGAGCCTGGATGGCGACTTGCTGGGCGACCATTTCGAGCAGTCTCACGGAAATCACGTTTCACGTCTTACGTTCGGCCAAGCGAGATACGAACGACGTCTGGAGGCTACCAATGGTGCGCGTGATATTGCCGCAACATTTGCGGACGCTGGCAAAGGTCCAGGGTGAAGTGTCTCTGGATGTGCTTGGACCTGTGACCCAGGAGACGGTCCTCGATGTGTTGGAGGCTCGTTATCCCGTATTGCGAGGAACGATTCGCGATCATGTGACCAAACGGCGTCGTCCGTTCATCCGCTTCTTTGCCTGCGAGCAGGATGTGTCACACGATTCGCCGGATGTTCCCTTGCCCGAATCGGTCGCGAGGGGAGAGGAACCGTTGTTGATCGTGGGGGCCATGGCTGGCGGCTAGCCCCGCCTTGGCACAGAGATGAGTGGAGGCAGGAGCATGAAATATCTGTTGCTGGTTCATCATAGTGAAGAGGCTTTTGCCAGAATGGCTGAAACCACAAGGCGGGAGATGTTGGCTGAATCTGTGCAGTTGACGCATCAACTCCATGCCAAGGGACAGTATGTGAGTGCGTCGCCGTTGCATCCGACTTCCACGGCGGCGCGTGTTCAGGTCCGCGAGGGAAAGGCGATCGTGACCAACGGTCCCTTCGCGGAGACACGTGAACAAACGGCGGGGTATTTTCTCGTCGAGGCCCGTGACCTTCAGGACGCCGTTGGTATTGCCGAGCGGATCCCTGGCGCACGCATCGGGACGGTGGAAGTCCGGCTGGTTCGGGAGATCGAGGGTTTGCCGAAAGTCTAGTCTCGGCTCATCGGCGGGTCACCGGCCTGTCGATTTTGCGCTGCGCGTTCGACTAATGCTCAGAAGGCATGAAGGTAGACCATTCTCCGATCAGAGAAAGGAGCCATCGAATATGCACCGCATCACTCCCTGCCTCTGGTTTGATGATCAGGCCGAGGAGGCAGCCAAGTTTTACGTGTCGATCTTTACGCATTCAAAGATGGGGCACATCACCCGTTATGGAGAAGCCGGGTCACAGGCTGCGGGAAGACCAAAAGGCTCGGTCATGACCGTTACGTTCGAAATCGATGGGCAGGAATATGTCGCATTGAACGGCGGTCCGGTTTTTAAATTTACTGAAGCGGTCTCCTTCATGGTGAAATGCCGGACGCAAAAGGAGATTGACGACCTGTGGGACATACTCACGCGGGACGGGGGAGAGCCGGGGCCATGCGGGTGGCTCAAGGATAAGTACGGGTTATCGTGGCAAATCGTCTCTCCCGAGTGGGAGGCGATGTTGCGTGACAAGGATCCTCAGAAGTCCGAACGCGTCATGACGGCGATCTTGCAGATGACCAAGCCTGATCTTGCCGCAATCACACGAGCCTATGCAGGCCGATAGACGAACGTTCCATGGAAACGCATATCGGTAATACTGGGTCAGCGGTCTGAAGCGGGGTGTTTCCCAGTAGACAACGGTGAGCTGGGCATGGACAAGTTGGAGCGAGATGAACGGCGAGCTCTTGATTCGCGGATGCTTGCCCGGAACTGGGCTTCATCCGAGACGAAGCAGCAGGTCCCCCATGTGGTTGATGCAGGAGCGCGGCTTTGAATGACGTCCGACCCTAGATCACGTGCCTAAATCCAATCCATGCGGGGTGAGTCATGCCGCGTCGATTTGACCATATCGACTTGCGAGTCCATCGCCTCTCCGAAGTGAGACGGTTTTACGAACAGCTCTTGCCTGCCTTGGGGTTTACGCGAGAAGTGGGAATTGCAGGGTGGCTGACCTATGAAACCGAGGGCGACGACGGTCCCTCCGAGTTCTTCGGAATAACGGAATCCGGGAGCCATGTTCCGAACGAATCGCGCATTGCCTTCCGGTCCCACAGAAGAGAGGACGTTGATCGGTTGGCTGGCATCGCTGTTCAAGCCGGCGCACAACGCGTGGAAGGGCCCATGTTCTACGACGATGAAAATTACTACGCCGTGTTTTTCGAAGATCCCAGCGGCAATCGCCTGGAAATCTGTTGCCGGACATCGTGATCCAGCTCCTGTCGATTTGGGGCGGTATCGACGACTACTAGGCATAGGCAGCCTAATCAAAAATCGATCTGTGCTCACACTGACAAGACGGAGGGATCCATGCGATTTATGATCATCATCAAGGCCACCAACGATTCGGAGGCCGGTATGATGCCAAGCCATCAGTTGTTGAGCGAGATGGGGAAGTTCAACGAGGAACTCGTGCGAGCCGGCGTGATGCTGGCGGGTGACGGTCTCCATCCGAGTGCCAAGGGCGCGCGTGTCCGATTCTCAGGCACCCGTCGCACGGTCATCGATGGCCCCTTTGCTGAGACCAAGGAACTGATCGCCGGCTATTGGGTATGGCAATGCCGGTCGAAAGACGAGGCGATCGAGTGGGTCAAGCGTTGTCCTAATCCGATGCCCGGCGAGTCCGAGATTGAAATTCGCCAGGTCTTCGAGGCAGAAGATTTCGGTGCCGAGTTCACACCGGAACTGAAGGAGCAAGAAGATCGCCTTCGGGCGCAGATAGCCCAGAAACAATAGGCGAAGGTTCCAGACAATGACGGGGGTGTGCATTGACCGGCCCATCGCCACGTGATTGACTAGACTTACAAGAGCGGTACCATCCAGGCCGCTGCATCCCCTCACGTCGAGACCTGACAAACCGGACGGCGCCACGAGATCGACGGCGCCATCCTCACCCATAAGGAGGCCATCATGCGCGTGACAACAATTGTGCTTGCCTGTCTCTGCACAGTCATCATGACCCTGCCGGTTTCTGCCAAAGAGAAGAAGTCTGAAAAGGCCATGGATCCTCAAGCCATGATGGAGGTGTGGAAGAAGGCGGCCATGCCGGGCGAGCCCCACAAGGTGTTTGCCAGTCTGGCCGGTAGCTGGACGACTCAGACCAAAGAATGGATGGAGCCAGGAAAGCCCCCCTCAGAATCCGCTGGCACCGCCGAAATGAAGATGTTGTTGGACGGGCGGTTTCTCTATCAAGAATTCAACGGCACTATGATGGGGCAACCCTTCGCCGGGATCGGCATCGACGCGTATGACAATATCACCAAGAGATATGTCACGGCCTGGATGGATAGCATGGGAACCGGCATTTTCATCATGCAAGGTACGGCCAGCGCCAACGGCAAAACCATTACCCTAAAGGGATCGCATCCGGAACCGGGCGGAGGGCAGATGCATCACCGTGCGGTCTGGAAAATCATCGATCCGAACTCGCAGACATTTGAGATGTACGGAACCCATGGGCATGGGAAAGAAATGAAGTTCATGGAGATCACCTACACGAGAAAGTCATAGGACTGTGCTTGTCGCAAGAGGCGCCGATTCTTTCATCGGTCCACGATGAACTGGCGCCGAGGATACCCATTCCTTATGCCTTGGACCGGTATTCTCGCAAGCGGCGGGACGGTGAATCCTCGTTCCACTGTCGATGAAACCCTCTTTTGCTGTCACGGCAGCATGTGGCGGTGCCGGTCGATCGTGCGGCGATCCTGTCCCGCATAGTCCGGCTACCGTCACCATTCCCCTGCTTGATTGTCTTGTCTGATATAGAGCCGGGCGACCATGATCCGTCGTTCTGGGCGTGAAGAGGCTCGTTGCTTAGATGCCAGCCAACCAGTAAGATGGGTGCGCTATCATTTCCGCAGGCGGGGCAATTCGGATTGTAGTCAGGAGTACGCATGAACAGGCGATTGCGATGGTCCACTGTAGCCCCGATGGTGTGCGGGTGGCTCGCGTTGGCACTTTTGCCTGGGTGCAAGCAGGAAGCCGGGTCGGCGCCGGCCCCGCCCATTCCGGAGGTGGGGATCGTGGTTGCAACCGCTCAGGATGTGCCCGATGAACCGGAATTCATCGGACAGGCGGAATCCTCGCGCCCCGTAGAGATTCGCTCGCAGGTCACCGGCATCTTGAAACAGTGGTTTTTCAAGGAAGGCCGCGACGTCAAGAAAGGGGATCGCCTCTATCAAATCGATCCCGTGCCCTTCCATGCCGCGATGCTGAGTGCCAAGGCCAAAGTCGCACAATCAGAAGCCCGGTTGGTCCAGGCGCATCAGAATCTGAAACGCGTGAAGCCGCTCCTGGCGGAACAGGCGGTAAGTACGAAAGACGTGGATGACGCCGTCGCCGAAGAGTTGGCGGCGAAAGCCGCCCTCGAAGGCGCGAAGGCGGAACTCGTCAAAGCCAAATTCGATCTCGATAACACGCTGATCATTGCGCCCATCGACGGGATGATCGAACGGACGCGCGTGTATGAAGGCCGATTGGTCTCGGCCCAGACAGACTTGCTGACCATGATCCATCAAGTCGATCCCATGTATGTGATCGTCAGTGCGCCGGAGAGTTTTCTGTTGAAGCGCCGGCGCGATACCGATGCCAAACGTATTCAGCATCCTGGGGTGTACCAATTGCGCGGCGTGCTCACGTTTGTCGATGGGACGACCTACCGGCATGAAGGTGTCCTGGATCTGCTGGATGTGGGATTAAAAACCGATACGGGGTCGAGGCAAGCGCGGGTCGTGTTTCCCAATCCGGACCGGGTCTTGTTGCCCGGTCAGTTTGTGCGGGTGCGGTTCAAGGGCACGCTCAAGACCGGCGCCATTCTGGTGCCGCAGCGTGCGGTGCAGCAGGGCGCAAAGGGCTCGATCGTGTTCGTCGTGGGCAAGGACGATAAGGTTGAGATGCGGGAAATTCTGGCGAGCAGTTGGCAGGGCAGTCAGTGGATCGTCGAAGAGGGCTTGCATGTCGGCGATCGAATTATAGTGGAGGGCCTGCATAAAATCGCCCCCGGTGCGGTGGTGAAACCAGTGCCGGTTCCCGCTGCTGGTGCGGCGACCGCTCCGCCTTCTGCCCCCCCACCGCCGGAGCCCGCCTCGTGATCTCACATTTCTTTATCGACCGCCCGATCTTTGCGTCGGTGTTGTCGATCGTCATCATGGTGCTGGGCTTGGTCGCCTTGCAGGCCCTTCCGATTGCCCAATTTCCCGAAATCACCCCTCCCGTCGTCCAAATCGAAGCCGACTACCCGGGCGCCAATGCTGAGATTGTGGCCGATTCGGTGGCACGGCCCATTGAGGTGCAACTTCCAGGTATCGACAATCTGCTGTACTACGATTCCACCAGCACGAACGACGGCCACATGTCGATCAAGTTGACCTTCGAGATCGGCACGGATGTCGATATCGCGCAGGTACAGACCCAGAACCGGGTGAAACTCGCGGAGCCGCAATTACCGCCTGAAGTGGTCCGGCAGGGCATCAGTATCAACAAGGTCTCGCCGGATCTGTTGGCGGTCGTCGCCTTGAGTTCGACTGATCCTACGCATGACACGGTCTATCTTTCCAATTATGCCATTCTTCGCGTTCTCGACAACCTGAAGCGTCTCCGGGGGGTTGGGAATGCCGTGGTGTTTGGCTCGCAGAATTACTCGATGCGGCTGATTCTGGATCCGATTCGCATGGCCCAGCTCAGCCTCACGCCGACGGACATTGCGAATGTCGTTCGCGAACAGAATCGAGATTTTCCCGCAGGAACCATCGGCCGCGAGCCGGCCTTGAAAGGCACCGAACTGACCATCCCGGTCATTACGCAAGGACGTCTCACGGAAGTAAAGGACTTCGAGGACATGATCGTGCGGGCCATGCCGAATGGCTCCATGGTGCGGTTGAAAGACGTGGCCCGCGTGGAACTCGGAGCTCAATCGTATACGCTGGAAGGGCGCTGGAATGGCAAGCCCAATGTCTTTTTGCTGACGTTCCTCTCTCCGGGAGCGAACGCCCTCGAAACGGTGAAGCGGCTTCGCGCTGAATTGACAGAGGTCTCTAAAGCATTTCCCACCGGAGTGTCGTACGACATTCCCTACGACACCACGCGGTTTATCGATGTCTCTATTAAAGAGGTCGTCAAGACGCTGGCAGAAGCGATGGTGCTCGTCATTCTGGTGGTCTATCTCTTTTTGCAGAGCTGGCGCGCGACGTTGATTCCCGGTGTCGCGGTGCCCGTATCCCTCATCGGCACGTTTGCCGGGATGCAGGCCTTGGGGTTCTCGATCAATACCTTGACCCTGTTCGGGATGGTCCTGGCCATCGGCATCGTGGTGGACGATGCGATCGTGGTCGTAGAAAATTGCGAACGGCACATGACTCAGGGGAAACTGTCGGCGAAGGACGCGGCGAAGCGGGCGATGGAAGAGGTGACCGGGCCGGTTATTGCCATTGTGCTCGTATTGTGCGCGGTGTTCGTGCCTGTCGGCTTTCTTGGCGGCATTACCGGCGAGTTGTACAAGCAGTTCGCCATCACGATTTCCATTGCCGTGATTATCTCCGGTTTTGTGGCGTTGACGCTCAGCCCTGCGCTCTGCGCCCTCGTGCTCAAGCCGGGCGAGGAACGCCACCACGGATTGTTCGGCCTGTTCAACCGGACCTTTTCCTGGATGCAGGGCCGATATATTTCGACGGTCGGCATGGCGCTGACGCGGCGTCTGCTGTCGGTGGCGGTGTTCGCTGTCCTGCTGACCGGCGTGTTCCTGTTGTTCAGGATCATTCCGAACAGTTTCCTGCCGGAAGAGGACCAGGGGTATTTCATCACGATCGTGCAGCTTCCGGATGGTGCGTCGAAGCAGCGTACGGATACGGTGTTGAGCAAGATCGAAAACTATTTTTTGGCCAATCCGGCGATTCATTCGACGGATGCTTTGTCCGGACAGAACTTCGTATTTAGTACGCGTGGCCCCAATGCGGCGACCATGTTTGTTCCTCTTAAACATTGGGACGAACGCAAGGCGCCGCAGCAGCACGTCAAATCCTTGATCGGCGCTGCCTATGGGGAATTTGCCAAGATTCCGGAAGCGTTGATCCTTGCCTTCAACGCGCCGTCAATTCGTGGACTCGGAGCGACGGGCGGATTTTCCGTACAGCTTCAGGATCCGAGCGGCGGTGACTTCAATAAGTTCTCAGCGGTTGCGCAGGAATTTGTCGCCAAGGCGCGGCAGAATCCGGCGATCGGGGCTATCGGAACCAGTTTCCGTGTCAGTGCCCCGAGAATTTTCGCCAAGGTGAACCGCGAGCGCGCCAAGGCGCTTGGCGTACCTATCTCGGAAGTCTTCGATACGCTGCAGGCCTATTTCGGCAATTTGTACGTTAACGATTTCGTTAAATTCGGTCGTGTTTTTCGTGTGCAAACGGAGGCCGAAGCGCAGTATCGGTCAACGCCGGACGACATCTCTAAGATTTATGTGCGGGCTGTCGGCGCACAAGGTCCTACCATGATTCCCTTGGATACGGTGGTGAGCACCGAGTTCAGCAGCGGCCCCGATCCCGTGACACATTTCAACGGGTATAATACGGCGCTCGTGCTGGGTTCGGCGGCTCCGGGCGTCAGCTCCGGCCAGGTATTGGATGTGCTGGATAAACTGGGGAAGGAAGTCCTCGTCCCGAAAGGGTATGGAATCGATTGGAGCGGTATCTCTTATCAGGAACGGATGGTCGGCAATCAGTCGCTCTACGCCTTTGGCTTTGGGTTGTTGATGGTGTTTTTAGTGCTCGCAGCGCAGTATGAAAGCTGGGTGGTGCCCTTTGCGGTGATCCTCGCGGTTCCAATCGGCCTGTTCGGTGCGTTGAGCGCCGTCTGGCTGAAGGGAATGACCAATGATATCTATTTCCAAATCGGTCTGGTGACGCTCATTGGACTCTCGGCGAAGAATGCCATTCTTATCGTAGAATTTGCGAACAAGCGCTATGAAGAAGGACATTCCTTGGTGGAGGGGACGATCGAGGCGGCTAAACTCCGGTTCCGTCCGATCGTGATGACGTCAATGGCGTTTATTCTTGGTGTCGTTCCTCTGGTGGTAGCCACGGGTGCCGGCGCCGCCAGCAGAAATTCAATTGGGACGGGAGTGTTCGGCGGCATGTTGGCAGCCACATTTCTGGCAATTTTCTTCGTGCCGCTGTTTTTTGTTTTGATCCGCTCGCTGAGTCGCGGACGGACACGTCAGATTCCTCCTGCCGTGCCCGAGGGACCGGAGCAATCTGAAAAGGAGCGTGATTATCAGCATGCGTAGCCTGGCATTGGTGTTATCCTCGACTCTGTTAGCTGCCTGTGCGGTCGGCCCTGATTTCAGCCGTCCCGATGCGACGACGCCCGATGCATTCCGCATGGCCGAGCCGGGCAGTGACGCGGCGTCGATTGCTAATACACCCTGGTGGGAACTGCTCAAAGACCAGGAACTGCAGAAGCTTATCCGAACGGCGTTGGAGGAAAACAAAGACCTTAAACGCGCCGCGTTGGCGGTCGAAGAATTCCAGGCCCGCCTGTTTATCGCAAAGACCGACTATGCCCCGCAAATGAACGTGACGGCGAATGCGCCGCTCTTCGGTCGTAAAAGCAACTTTCTCTTCCCCGGATTCCCTAACCCGTTCAACTACTATCTACAGGGAAATTTGTCCTGGGAGATCGACATTTGGGGACGTATCCGCCGATCCAATGAAGCCGCGCGCGGCGATCTCCTGTCTCGGGAGGAAAATCGACGGGCCATTGTACTGCAACTGGTCAGTGGCGTGGCGGAGGCCTACTTCGACCTGTTGCAGTTTGATATGCAACTCGACATTGCTCGGCGTACGCTGAAGTCTTGGGAGGAATCGGTCAGAATCGCCCAGGCACGCTTGCGGCAGGGTATGATCTCCAAGCTTGACGCCGATCAGTTCGAGGCCGAACGGGCCAACGCAGCAGCGAAGGCCGCGGAGTTCGAGCGGCAGAAGGTACAAAAAGAAAATCAGCTGAGTGTATTGCTGGGACGTAATCCCGGACGGATCGCGCGTGGCCATTCTCTTACCGAGCAGGTAATGCCACCGGAGGTGCCCCCTGGGCTTCCTTCCGAGTTGCTCCAGCGACGTCCGGATATTTTGCAGGCCGAGCAAGACCTTGCTGCGGCAACGGCCAGAATTGGCATGGCGAAAGCGGATCGCTTTCCCAAACTGAGTATTACTGGAATCCTGGGTGTGGCGAGTCCACACCTGTCCCGGTTGGTGGCAAACGAGACCGCCTTCGGTGTTGCGGGGCCGGGGTTGGCCGGTCCGTTATTGAATGCCCAGATCTTAGGGTTTCAACAGAGAGCTGCCGAGGCACAAGCACAACAAGCCGTAGCGCAATACGAACAATCTGTCCTCGTGGCATTTAAGGAAGTCGAGGATTCTTTGGTGGCGGTACGGACAGTGCGTGAGCAGCGCGCGGCGCAGTTGCAGCAGGTCGAAGCCCTGCGATCAGCGCTAAGCCTGGCCAACCTTCGTTATAAAGGCGGGCTGGCGAATTATCTGGATGTCTTGATTGCGCAACGCAATCTGTTTGAGGCCGAGTTGGCACTCATGGGAACACATCGGTTGCATTTGGTGTCCATTGTGCAACTGTATAAGGCGCTGGGTGGCGGATGGACACCTGAAGGGCAACCGCTAGTTTCACCGGTCACTTCGCCGCCCGAAAGAAGTTAAGCGGCCGAGCCTTCCATCTGCCGGAGTTCCATTCACTTATCCCGCATGTCTTTTGGTCTATTGAGGGGCGTCTGATGTGTCGCCCCTTCCTTGCGTCCGGTCTCCATCTTACTATGAGATGAGGAAGTAAGCGTGAGAATCATGGCCAACGTTCCACCTAGCGCAGCCATGAGGATCAGGGTGAGGCCACTGCGAATCCACGATGTACTCGTTTGTATTCCGAAGGCAATGTTCGCCAAGTTGAAAATCCAGACGGTCGCCGCCACCCATGCCAGGTGTTCCGTTCGATGGCGGGCAATGCGCATGCCTGCGATCGTGAAGCCAAGTGCCCCCGCTAAGAGATTCGCCATATAGGTCGTTGCCGCGTTGCTCTGGAGATTCACTCCGAGGAGAGCCGTGCCCAACGCGGCTGCAAATGTAAACCCGTATATGATTGCGGCGTCGCGAAAGACAGCCTTACCACTCACCATCATTGCACCTGATCCTATTGTCGCCGTTCATCGGGACTACCTGTTTTCCAATTGTTTCCAGATGAAGAAGACGAGGGTCTGGGGAATGCCTGGGGCGAGTTCGGTCGCGCGTTCGCCTGCGATGTTATCAGGTGAACAATGCGTCATGTGCGCCTCCTCGCTTGGTAGAGAGGGAATCTGTCGTGATGCGTGTGGGGCAATGAGTCTGAAGAGCGTGGGCTGTGGCGTCGGTCCCTCGCATCTGCGAAGGACCGTGCGAGTTTCATATGGACCATCAGAATCGTTTTTTTCTGTGATGAGGTGAAGGTCGAGGGGGTAGGGGAGACTGATTTTCGATTGCGCATCCATCGGCTTATGCGCTTGGACAACGCATATACCAGGTTGTCAATGGCAAGCACCACTGCGCCGATCATGAACAATCCCAATACGAGAGCCAGCTCTACATCAATGGACATGCTTGGTGATTCCAGGTGTCAGGTCGTTCGTGATTGTTTACGCAGCCCAATCAACTATGCTTGTTGTGCCTGAAGGTTTGATTTCTCTCTTCCCTGGCGTGGCAATGGAGGTATTGGTTGCTTCCTGTGTCTGCCGATTCCGCTCCAAGACACTTTCCGACACATTCCCGCAGTTCATGCAGCGCCATGCCCGGAGCCACATTGGTCCTGAGGAATCTTCCATATCGAGGAGAAAATCTTCGACCATGCATCCGTTACAGCGAATACAGCTCATCGTGGGTTCCTCCATGGTTCAGTGCCTACGTGTAAGCCTAGAACCGGGATGGCTTCTTCGATAGACCAAAATGGAGTAACTCCTTCGAGGGTATCGCTTTCCGAATAATGCCAACATGCAAGTCATTGTAATCATGGAGATTGTTTCGTCTAGTCAGCCTTCTTAATTATTAATTCCGTATGCGAATCCTGGAGCTCCAGCTCTAGGGGAAGCTTTGCTTCAAGGAAGCGGTGGAGCCGAATGCGTTCACCAACGTCCATAACAAGGAGTTCCACACCAAATCGATTTCCTTGCATCCAGCTGACCTTTGCCAGGTGAACGGAGACCGGTCGTCGCTCATCAGGAAGTTGAATCTTGACGGAGAGATGATCCCCGTCGATAAGACTATGAAAGGTGGTGCGTAGCGATCCTCGCTGTCCGACATCAAATACCTTCCCTTCCTCTGCACAGCCCATGGCTAGATCTGACAGAATGCAGTGAACGAGAAGCTTTGTTTGCGATGAACGTTTCATCTTGCCCTCCCGTGTATGCGCGTGACGCGGCATACCGTTCGATGGCCAGAATATCTCGCGAAAGTCTGATCAGATAGTCATCAAACAGGGTACTGCGGTGGAGGGGGGCAGATGGCTCTGTTCCAACAGAAGGATGAAACGACGTTGCAGAGGCGCTGTTTAAATTATGGAGGGTTCTCAACGGGTGGTAAATGAATGAGCGTTAAGGGCAACAGCTCACCAGTCAGCGAATGTGAGAAGGCTGTTCAACCCCTCATGTTCGGTCTGTAGGTAGGAGTGTGCAGGAGCCGAGTGTGAACAAATTCGTCTAAGATTTCTGTGTCTGTGCCCGTTGCATCACAGGCCGATAGAATCGCGAGTGGATCCACTTTCGAAATCCGACAAAACTTTCGCTAAACCAGTCATGAATGGGGCCTAGCATGTTGGGTTTCTCACCCATCCCGGCTAACTCCACAGCCAATCCCTTCGTTATGGAATGTCGCCGTAACCAAGCCAAGGACACGTCAGCCAAATTTCGATCAGGATACGCTCCGCCAAGGTCTCCATGTGCTCCGGCAAACCACGTTGTTCAATTACCTGCGCGGCTTTTGGCGGGAAGGTCCAGAGTGTTGCGTTGTGACTCGCCCGATGTTCATCGATAGCGAGGGCATGACAGGGGGTGCTGCACAATGGGACTCAATTCAGTATCACGAAAGTTGTACCGGTATTCATTCAGCCATCTGAGGGCTTTCGTGGGAATACCTACCGGTCAGACGGTATCCCAAAGGCTCAGCAATGCGATGTTAATACGGCAACCTGCAGAACGCCTAGACCTTACTTCAAAGCTGGGGCAAGGATTTCCCAGTCAAGCAGATGTCAACGATGATGAGGCCGTGAAAAATCGTCGATGGAGTCTCAGCCTACCGGCTGTTGTTGGTCATGATGAGGTCTCGATCCTGCTCGAGTTGGTCAGCTAATTGCTGGAGTGCCTGAGAGGTGGCTTCATCGATGGGTTCTTGGTCTGACGCGGTAATCCACCGGATTGATGAACCCAAGGCTTCGCCTTCCGCAGCATAGGTCTTAAAGACTCCGTGTCCAGGATAGGATAGATCGGCTTCCAGGTGGACTCGATACAGATAACGATCAGGCGCGCGAAGAGTGAGCCAGGCTTTCACGACCATTTTGAGCTCAGCAGGATCTGTTCCGATCGCTTTGAACGTCTGCCGGTCAGCAAAGTAGCGGATGATGGCTTGACGCAGATCTCTTGCGGGCCAATCGAGCATGGCAATGCCCGGCATGTGATCAGCACCCTCGATGGCGATAAACGGCACCTCAAGTTGCAGGCCGACAGGAATTGTTATCGCGCTCTGGCTGTGCGAGGCAGGGGTGACATGAATTCTATGGACACACCCCGACAGGAGCAGGCAGAGGCCCGTTAGAACAATCGGGAGCCATGATGCAATGTGTCGCATGGTTTGAGGTGCCAGGTTCTCGTTATCTAGGGGTAGCAGGAGGAGGGCTGAGAATATCCAGGTCGCGAATGGCTCGCGCCGCTTGTTCCCGATAGGTTCGTTCGGTTGCGCCGGTATAGGTGTCGATGACGCGCTGGTAGGTCGCCCGGGATTGAGCATATTGTTTCTTGATCGAAAGATACTGTCCCAGAGCCAGCCAGTTTTGCGCGGCAGTTTCATTGGCAGTGCGAAGGTCCATCCACTCACGATCGATTTGATTGCTGCCCGGCTGATTGACACGCCGGGTCACCATCTCTCCCAGTTGAGTGGAGAGTTGCTCGATGGCTTCGTTTTCACGAACGGCGGCAGCGACTCGATCGTGTTTCAAATGGTCGTAAAACGATTCAACGTGACCTTTGACAGCATCGGCGCGTTTCTCATGGATGTCGTGAGAGCAATGCGGAAGAGTGAGGCATATCGCGAGCATCAGCGGTGTTTTCCACCTCAACGTTCTGCGTGAGCGTATCGCCATCATCTCTCCTTATGAACGGATGAGTTCCTTCGATGTGCCTGATGCCTGCGGTGATCCTACCTGAGCCAGAGGAGAAAGGCGAGTCGGCGTTACGAGGCAGATTTAAAGAACAGCACGGCCAGAGGAGGCAGGGTCAGGGCCAGCGACTGTGATCGGCCGTGGGCAGGAACCGCGTCGGCCGAGAGACCCCCGAGATTGCCCAGTCCGCTGCCGCCGTACATGGATGCATCGCTGTTCAGCAGTTCTTTCCAATAGCCGCCCTGCGGGACGCCGACCCGATACTGAAGCCGGGGAACCGGCGTGAAATTACACACGACCGCGATACTTTCCCGGGAAGTGCGTCCATGGCGGAGAAGGCTGATGGTGCCTGCGTCAACGTCCTGGCAATCTATCCATTCGAATCCGCGGGGGTCAAAGTCGAACTCATGCAGGGCTGGTTCAGTGCGATACAGGTGATTGAGATCGGCGACCCACCGTTGTAACCCTTGATGCGGTGTATAGTTGAGTAGATTCCAGTCGATACTGTCGTCATGCGCCCATTCGCGCCATTGGCCGATTTCCCCGCCCATAAAGATGAGCTTCTTAGCCGCTTGCGCATACATATAACCGAATAGCGTGCGCAAGTTGGCGAACTTCTGCCAATCGTCGCCGGGCATTTTTCCCAAGAGCGAGCCCTTGCCGTGCACGACTTCGTCGTGGGAAAGCGGCAGCAAGAAATTTTCCTGGAACGCGTAGAGCATCCGGAAGGTGAGGTTGCGGTGGTGGTGTTTGCGATAGACCGGGTCGAGCGCCATATATTCCAGCGTATCGTGCATCCAGCCCATGTCCCACTTCATGCCGAAACCAAGCCCGCCGGCATAGGTCGGACGGGACACGGAAGGCCACGAGGTTGACTCCTCTGCATAGGTTTGCACATCCGGATGTCGGCGATAAATCTCCTCATTGAGCTGGCGGAGGAAGGCAATGGCCTCCAAATTTTCACGGCCGCCATGCTTGTTGGGGATCCATTCTCCCTCTTTACGCGAGTAGTCGAGATACAACATTGAGGCGACGGCATCCACCCGAAGCCCGTCGGCATGATATTGCTCCAGCCAAAAGAGCGCGCTGCTGATGAGAAAACTTCGCACTTCGTTGCGGTTATAGTTGAAGACCGCCGTTCCCCAGTCGGGGTGGAGGCCCTGGCGGGGATCCGCATGCTCAAAAAGATGACTGCCGTCGAACCGGCTCAGCCCATGTTCATCGGTCGGGAAGTGTGAGGGCACCCAGTCCAGAATAACTCCAATATTATGCTGGTGGAGCTGGTCGATGAGGTACATGAGATCCTGCGGCGTGCCGTAGTTGCCGGAGGGGGCAAAGTAGCCGGTCGATTGATAGCCCCAGGAACCAAAAAATGGATGGTCCATGAGAGGCAGAAACTCGACGTGCGTAAACCCCAACCGTTGCACATATTCTATGAGCTTGGGCGCTGCTTCCCGATAACTGAGCGAGCGATTGCCTTCGCTGGGAACCCGCATCCACGAGCCCAGATGAACTTCGTATATACTGATCGGAGCCTGAAGGGCATTGTGCCGGGCTCGGGCCTGCATCCAGTTGTGATCCTGCCAGGTATAATTCAGCTCCCACACCACAGAGGCAGATTTCGGCGGAATTTCGTTTAGGCGGGCGAATGGGTCGGTCTTGATGAGCACGGCCCCATGATTGCGAGATCGAATATGAAACTTGTACAGGGAGCCGATTCCCACGCCGGGAACAAACCCTTCCCAAATGCCGGATGAGTGGCAGGGGCGAAGCGGGTGGCGCCCCGGATCCCAATGGTTGAACGTGCCGAACACCGAGACCTGTTCTGCCTCCGGAGCCCACACCGCAAAGTAGGTGCCTTCGACCCCCTGAACGGTCGTAGGATGTGCGCCGAGTTTGTCATACAGATGAAAGTGTGTGCCTTCATTGAAGAGATACAGGTCCTCAGGTGACAGGAGGCTGCCGGTATGGGCCGGCGCTGCCGAGGAAGGGGCCACGCTGAGGGATTCCTTTTGTGAATGATTCCGAACATGATCCATAGCCGCAGAGTACTGTGGTTAGGGGCAGGGCGTCAATCGGACGCTTCGAAGCGGAGTGGCGGTCAGGCTTCGCATGAGCTCCAGGATGATATTGGTTCAGACTAGTGACACCTCTCGATCAAGTGTGGTATGAATCATCCCGCCGATACGGAACTTTCTTCGTCCCCATCGTCTAGCCTGGCCTAGGACATTGCCCTTTCAAGGCAGTAACACGGGTTCAAATCCCGTTGGGGACACCAATCCTTTTTCAGCCCCTGTCAGAAGCCGGCCGATAGAGGCCATCCCTTTAAACTCATAATAAGTGCCTGTTGGCTCTTCTACCGGGGTCAGCGGAATCGGATTGCCGTGAAAGTTTGTTGTGGAGGCCACAGGCTATTGACAGTCTAAGCCGTTTCACTTAGTGTAGGCAAAACCATACATGTCAAGGGCAGGTGCACCTACCCCATAAGCGCCTAGTTCCGAACGAGAAGGTGGCAAAAGGAATTTAAGAATGTGCCTCAACGTTCGCCTGAACATACCCAATGAAAGGGCTAAACAATAAGAGGTCCATAACCTGTGAACACCTTTCGACGGGCTATCCCTACCGGAATCTCGGGCGTCTTCTTATACGGGCCAACGTGTTCTACCCTCTCACTTCTGGCGGCCTTGTTGTCAATTACAGCCGTTGTCCTTGCGCAGAATGCATTCGATGATTCCGTCGCGCTTACTCTAACGTATGCGAACCCTCATGGTCTCCGTGATGAGCATCTAATGCTCACCATTATCCTTGAGAACCGCTCCTCTCGTGATATCACCGTGAACAAGAGGATGGCCAATCCAGGCCCTGATCTTATGATCGACATTGAGGATCTGATGGGGAATCGTCTTCGATGGCTTGCCGCCGCGCCGCCTCCGGCGATCACCAGGGAGGATTTTACGGTGCTGAGGGCGGGACAGAAACTTGAAGTGCCGATCTCTGTCCTGCAGATTGGCCTTTTCGACAAGCTGAAACGGAAGCAGATGTACCGGATGACAGCGCGATACCAGAATTCCGAAACGGGAAGCAAGTTTGACTATTCGGCGTGGACAGGATCGATCATCTCGAACACGCTCTTGTTTGAATGGGAAGGGTAAGGCCATGGTCAGGAAACTACGGTTAATCTCTCTCTGTGCGCTTCCTCTACTCCTGCTCATTCCCAAATATGCTTATGCTGTCCTGTTATTACCGGACTTCCCCTTTGATATTCCTGCGGAAACGATCCGCACCACTGTTCTCGCCGGACTCAACAATGAATTCCTAATCACTGTCGGATATGACATCGGTTTTACACAAAAGGACGGGTATAACATCACGGAGAAAATACAGTTAACGGGTGTCGATCCTGGCCCCGCCGTTAAAGACTTATGGAAGTCGAGTACGGAGAACATATGGACCACGCGCGACAGATTTAACCAACCGATAAATGTAAGTGTGCAGTTTGTCGGACAGGGGGGAAACAACACCATTGCCGTGTTGCCGGGCTTGCCACCCTCGATATCGAAACCTGACGCATTTCGAGGCAATGAACTGACTTGGTTTGCAGGATGGTCTGCAGTAGGGACCCCGAATGGAACCGGTAGTCCTGCGCCGTGGGTGCATGAGATAGGGCACATGTTCGGTAATTACGATGAGTATCCGGGTGGCGGCGTCAACCCGAACAAGTCACATGGCAATGAGCCGGGATTGATGGGGCTGAGTTTAGGTGGGCCGACAGGAACCGCACTTAATCTCTTTGATCGGCAATATCAATTCGTCGCTAATTGGGCATTCGGCCAAACAATAGCAATGGCACCAGAGCCCTCATCATTTCTTCTCATCGCTTCCGGGCTAGTCGGCCTGCTGATCACAAGAAGGCGAACGTAAACGAACTTCCGACTGCAGCTAGACAGACCCAGCATGCTTTCCTATGCCAACACATTTCTCGAGCAGGAACCGCCATCGATTGTCATAGGCGAAAACGCCTGTATCTGACATGCGGGTACTAAGCGCTCAAATCGCGTACCATCCCCGATAAAACAAATAGACTCCTTGGCTCAAGCAGATGGGAAATCTTCTTTTTTTCTTCATTAAGGAAGTCCATCACGACGGGGGGGAACCGAATGAAGTGGCCCAAAATATGGACTCGCCTACCTGCGCAAAGACCCCGCTGAGCAGTCCCCGTGGGCAATCGAATTGGCGTTGCCAGCGGGCTATGACACCGATGCGTTCGTCCCGGAGGAATCGAACGGCACTCAGCGGATGGCCGGGGCGGACACGCTCCGGCGTGTTGCCCGCCAATGTGAGTTATCTACCTTCCGATCCCCGTTCTGTATAGTCTTCAACATAGCGGATGCTGCATCAATGTCAGAATAGGGTGGTGCATCAACTGCGTCACCTTCCGCCGGTCCTCCGCGCTTCAGCCCCGTCACGACACCGATGTTATGGTCGATGGATCCGTGACAAAGCGGGTATCGTTCATTCAGCCGAGACTCCTAATACTTAGGAGGAGGATTTTACGTCGGCACGCTCTATCAAGAAGTGTTTCTCCGATCCGGGTTCAGGCGCCCGCAGGTCACACCGGATTTCTATCGTGGAGACCGGGGAGGGCTCAGTGTCAGGACCTCCCTGCTGGGACGGGTGAGTGTCCAGGAAAATGGCGGCGTGCTACACGCCACGAAACCGACCTCGCACCTCATTCAGCCGCCGTGGCCATCGGGCAATATCGCACCACGTCAAACGGAGAGACCATCCCGAGTTGGGAGATTGAGATTGCGTTGACGTGGGATTCAGGAATATTCGTCAACGCCGTAGGGTAGAGCCACAAACAGTTTTCTTGGCCGGCAGCGCTCAATGCCGGCCCCGTGTGCTTCGAGACCTGGAACGATAGTCTCGATAACATCAGTAATACGGACTTCGGGCCCACGTATGGCGCCATGCTGACCGTTGACCTTTTCCGCTTGCTCAGAAAAGCTGCTGACGCAGATCCACGAATGGCCTGACACATCACCAAGACCCACTTTCCCTCTGGTTTCAAAACTAGTAATACGCCTAGATGTTTTTCAGGGAGTCCTCGTGTAAAGTTTTCGTGCTCCGTAAAGAAGGCACGAGACACGGCTTGATGCAGAACGTATGGGTTCAGCGATCGATTCCTATGCGTAGCGTACGCTGTCCTCAGCGCTATGGCGAGTGGGATTGCAATAGTATGACGAATCCCAACCGTTCGTATGCCATCACGCTACCTGATGGCACGGCGGGGGTTCATCATGAGTGCGCCAAGGGACATCGATTTCACCTCGTTCCGACTGGCCTGCGGTTCCCGTGCAACTGCTCTCCGAATATCGCATGAATTCCTAAGGCCGAGTCTTGTGAGTCTTGGCTCATCAATTCAGTCGAACCCTTACACATCCTCCAGTCCGATAAGTCTTCCCTGCGGTGGACCAATAGATCCTTTCAGAGGACATAGCAGGGAGTGATCCAATGCATGTCCTTTCTCCAGGCGATCGTATACCCTTCTTGCATTCACTGCCTTGATCAACTATCGTGCGAAACTGTCTTTGAGTTCCTCACTCCATTTTCTTCTCCCACGTTGGAGTGACGTGATGAGTTCTCCTCTGAGCATTTTTCTGCGCGATCCCTATCACCGTTTGATGGCACTCGTCGTGGGTCTGGTGACCGGGGCGATCCTGGTCGGTCTCCTCGTTGTGAAATATCTGAAGCACGATTTGATTGACCGGGCGGGAGAAGTCTGGCCGTCGCGGCAGTTGGCGTATCCGATAAGGTCGACCGGGTCTTTTTTGAACGATATGGCGATATCCAGATGTTGGCCCGCGCATTTGGCCCGCAGATGCACAGTCCCATGTATCTCACCGCGTATCTGCAGTGGATGCAGCAAAGTTATCACGTCTATCGCTGGTTGGGCGTAACGGATGTCAACGGCCACATCATTGCCGCCACGGACCCGTCCACCGTCGGCCAAAATCTCTCGATGACGAGTGGATTTCAAGCCGCCAAGCGGGAAGGCGCCACCATTACCGAAGACATGGCCCCACGCGCGATGATCGGTGGAGCCTTGGCCGTGTTGTTTGCGGCGCCTATTCGAGATGCCAACGGCGAGTTTAAGGGGGTGGTGACTTCTCTCATGGCTCTGCCTGCGCTCGGGGAGATGATTCAGCGCATACAGAATGCCTTGCACGTGCAAATGGACGTGTCGACGTTTGAGTATATCGTCGTGACGAAGACCGGCGACGTCATCGCCGATTCACTCCTCAAGCAGGAAGGACAAGCGAATCTCAAGAGCCTTCCTTCGGTTCAACGTGTCCACACATCGAAGGAGTCCGGGTATGTGGAAGAAGTCTCGCCCCGGCTTCAGGTCCCCACCGTCACCGGCTACGCCCGGATGCGGGGGTTTCAAGAGTTCCAGGGATTCGGGTGGGGCATCCTCGTGCGTGTACCGCGGGATGCCGTGCTCGCCCCCATTGATCGCGTGTCGGGATCAGTGGCCTTGGCGGGCCTCCTGGTGTTTCTCCCGCTGGTCGCGCTCGTGCTGAGGACAGCCACTCGGCTGCGAGCCGCCGAGAGAGAAGTGCGCCACGCACAGGGACAACTCGAAGCGCGGGTTGAGGCTCGCACTCAAGCCCTCCGGGAAAGCGAATCTTCCTTGCAGGCCGAGATCGCGACGCGCCGGGAGGCGGAGGCGGCGCTTCGGCAATTCAACGACACTTTGGAAGCGCAGGTCCAGGAGCGCACGGCGCAATTGTCGGACAAACAGACCCAGCTGCGCGCCCTGGCCGCTGAATTGAGCCGGACAGAGGAGCAGGAACGCAAGCGGCTGGCCACCGACTTACATGATCATGTGGCGCAGCTGCTGGCACTGACAACGTTCAAACTAGATACAAGCACCACACCAGGCAGTGCTCAGGAGGCCAAAGAATATGTGCAGCAAGCACTTACCTACATCCGAACGCTGTTGACCGAGCTCAATCCGCCACTTCTCGGGGACAAGAACGATTTCTCAACCGCGATTGCGTGGGTCCTCAGGAAAATGGAGCGGCACGGGCTGCACGTGGACCTCGAGGACGATGGTGCGCCGAAACTACTTTCTGAGGAGCTGGTGACGGTGACCTATCAAGCCATTCAGGAACTCCTCTTCAATGTGCTCAAACATGCTCAGACCCCCCGCGCCACGCTCGCGCTTCACCGAATCGGCGACGAAATGCAGGCGCTGGTGGAAGATCACGGTGTGGGCTTCGATTCGGCCGTTCCGCTGACGCCGTCGGCGGATGGAGGGTTTGGGTTATTCAATATTCGTGAACGCCTCGATCTTCTGGACGGCCAGCTGACGATTGCATCGACTCCCGGTAAGGGGACCAGGGCGATCCTCCGGGTTCCGCTAAAGACGGAAGCCATGCCGAGCCAGTCCATCGCAATTGCGGAGACGCAGCCTCATGGGATATCCGGTCCGGTGCAAGCAGAAGCCGCACCTGCCGTCATTCGAATTTTGCTCGTCGATGATCATCGAATGGTGCGTGAAGGGTTACGCAGCATCCTTGAGGGGCACGCCGATTTATCGGTCGTGGGGCAAGCCTCCGATGGACTGGAGGGCATCGAGGCCGCTCGACGGCTAAAGCCGGATGTGGTGTTAATGGATATTAATATGCCCAAGATGAATGGCGTGGAAGCGACGCGCCATCTTCTTGCTGAATATCCGCAGTTGATCGTGATCGGCCTTTCGATGCAAACCGATCAGTACACGATGGAGGCGATGCGGAAGGCCGGTGCGGTGGGATATGTGTCCAAAGCCGAAGCCGCGGGACAACTCGTCGGCGCCATTCGAACCGCGAAGCAGCGAACGCAAGCGAAGGTGTCTACCGGGACGCATCCTGCTTCTTAAAAGCGCTTTCATCCCAGGTGCCAGCGTCGTGGCTCTGGATCTGCACTGTCAATGCTTAGCCAGCTAAATGTTGTGGAGGCACCTCCATTGCCATGGACACGCAGACAGGTTGCCGGTGCAGGCTGCTTCCACAGTAGATCGATGGCACGGCTGAGGAAGTGCTCCGTGGTTTGGTTTGTTCCCATTGGGGCTGCTACACAAGAGGGCGCGAAGAAAATCCAATAATTGCAGATATGACCCTTTCCCCTGACCTCGTGACGTTTCATCTGTCGTCTCAAATGCCTCGCACATCAAGGTTCTTCAAGAAGTTTCCTAAACGTCTGGGGAGCTTGTGTTTTGTGGCGCGCCGTTAATTCCATTCATGCGGTTGTCTCTTTTAGCGGTAAAGCGCGCATGTTTGAGGACACCGACGGGATGCACTGCTTAGAGTCATGATCCATGCGAGTCAAAGAGCAGGCCGAGCATCATTCTATTTTGACGACGCGGAGAATTCGCCCGTTCTTAGTATCGGTTAGCAGGTACAGAAAGCCGTCCGGGCCTTGCACTACCTCGCGGATGCGCTCACCCAACTTGCCCAGGTAACGTTCTTCCGTTTCCACGCGGCCGTTTTTCAACACCAACCGAACGAGCAACCCTGGTTTTAATGAGCCCACAAAAAGGCTGCCTTGCCATCCAGGATATTTCGCACCGCTGTAAAACGTCATCCCAGAGGGAGCGATCACCGGATCCCAATAATAGACCGGCTGTTCCATGCCGGGCTTGGCGGTCCCTTCGCCGATCGACGTACCGTCATAGTTTACACCGTACGAGATGACCGGCCAGCCGTAGTTCTTCCCCCGTTCCGGGTGATTCAATTCATCGCCACCACGAGCGCCATGCTCGACCGTCCAGAGTTGTCCGGTCTCCGGGCTCGATCGTGGCTGCCTGGACATTGCGATGGCCGTAGGACCAAATCTCCGGGCGCTCCGGAGCCCTATCCGCAAAGGGATTATCTCGGGGTATGGAGCCGTCCGAGTTGATCCGGACAATTTTGCCAAGCCCTGAGGTCAGGTCCTGCGCCTGATTGCGGTAGTCGAACCGCTCGCCTTGTGTGACAATCAATGTCCCATCGCGCAGAAAGACGAGCCGCGATCCGAAATGTTGCTTGCCTTTCACCTTGGGCTGCTGGCGATAGATCACCTGAACATCTTCGAGTCTCTCTCCGACGAGACGGCGACGGGCAACTGACGTGCCCGCGGTTCCATCCTCTGCCGGTTCGGCAAATGATAGGTACAGAAAGCCGTTTTGCTGGAAGCGAGGGTCCAACTGGACGTCCAACAGGCCCCCTTGACCTCCCTGCTGCACCGGCGGAACGCCTGCGAGCGGCTCGGACAGGTTCCCGGCAAGCGTCGCGATCCGTAGTCGTCCAGGGCGCTCGGTGACGAGCATTCGTTGGTCGGGGAGGAACGCGAGCCCCCAGGGATGCTCAAGTCCCTCCGCAACAGTCTCGACATCGACAATGCCTTCAATCGCGGAAGGCGTTGGCGATCGTGGCGCCTGGGCCTCACCCGAAAACGCCAGACCGCCTGTCATCGCGATACTGCATGTGAGCAGCCCAAACAGCTTATTGCTCATCGTATGGTCTCCCTATCGTCTCCGCTATTTTCGGAAGAAGCTATATAACCACTGCCCGACCAGTGCGACGACCGGCGGCAACAGCATGCTCGGTAGAAACCGGGCCATGGTCATCGGCCAACCCAACAGGGGCGCCTCGTAACTCGCCAGGCGTATCGGACTCAAAAGGACCTTCGCAGTCAGCAATGCGATCAGCGGGCCTGGCGCGGCCCCCTGTCTCATTAAATTGGCGGCTAAGGGAAATAGGAGGTACGGGCCGCCGGGCAACAACAGGCCGAGCGCCCACCCGGCCAGAATGCCAGACACAAGATGCTGTTCACCCAGCCACCGCACGATGACTGGCTGCGGCACGAGAACGTCGAGCAACCCTGCTACGATAAATCCGAGCAGGATCTCCGGCCAGACCGCGCCGAGGAATTGCCCCGACTTGTGCAAGGCTGTGCCAAGTAAGGCCGAATCTTTGATGGCGACGATCGCTGCGAGCAATGCCGTGCCGCCGAACAAGAGCCAGAAGTTGGCATCGAAAGAACGGTTCATGGAACGCGCCTCAGCAATCGTGGCTGGAGAAGGCCAGGTTCATTCGATGCTGCTTTGTGCTGAGCTTGCACAACCAGCGCATGATCAGGGGACAGATGACAGGCAGGATCGGTGGCCGATGCCATGCCGGTGAGGTGAAAGGCTTGGCACCGGCAGCCGCCGAAGTCGATCATGCGCCGGTCGCACGTCCGGCATGGTTCCGGCATCCACGCCACGCCTCGAAAGCGGTTGAACAATGCCGATTCCTCCCAGATGCTTCGGAGGGGACGCTCGGTGACCCGCTCGAGCGGCAGGCCTTCGATGGTATGCGCGGCATGGCAGGGCAGCACGAAGCCTTCGGGAGTGATGACGATGTATCGCCGTCCCCAGCCGTCCATGCAAGCACGCGGCACGTCGGCATAGTAATCGGGGGTCACGAATACAATATCCATGGCGTGCGAGAGACGTGCCCTTGCCGCGTAGGCCCGCTCACGAGCTCCGGCGATCGCTTGTGCCGTCGGCATCAGCGCATCACGGTTCGACAAGGCCCACCCGAGATATTGCGTATTCGCCAGCTCCAGCCGCTCGGCTTCCAGTCCTACCGCGAGCGTAACGATGTCTTCGATCTCGTCCAAGTTCTCGCGGTGAAGCACCACGTTGAGCGTGAGCGGGATGTTGGATTCTCTGATCCATTCGGCAACCTCGAGCTTGTGCTCGTAGACGGGCGAGCCGGCAAGTCGATTGCACAGCTGCGGATCCGCGGACTGTATCGACAATTGAATCGAGCCCAGCCCGGACTTACAGAGTTTCATCAGGCGATCGCGATCCAATGGGATCCCCGACGTGATCAGATTCACATACAGGTCCAATGCCCGCGCCTTGGCGATCAGTGTTTCCAGATCGTCACGCAGGAGCGGCTCGCCCCCGGTCAGATTGATCTGAACGACTCCCAACTCCTCCGCCTGTTCCATGACGCGCATCCACTCTCCAGTCTCAAGTGGCGTACCGGCCTGGTACCGCACAGGGTTTGAGCAATAGGCACAGGAGAGCTGGCACCGGTACGTGAGCTCGGCGATCAGGGTATACGGCCGTTCCATCGCTTACTCCCGTATTAATCCACGGCCATGCAAATCGGCCAGGAAAGCCAACACGTCTGCGCGAATGTCCTCCGCTGCGATTTCGGGATTCCGAGCCGCGAGGTCATCGGCAATCATGCCTATGGTCCTGTCGCCGTTGCATAGGCGCAGGATGTCGCCTGCCGTGCGGCTGAGAATTAATCCCCGCTCGGGATACAACAGGAGAAAGCGGTCATGGCGGCAATCGAATCGCAGACGTGCCTTAGCAGCCAATTTCGGACGGCTGTGCTGGGTTAGGGTGGCTGTAGCTCTGGTTGACATAAGTTGCCGTCAAGGAATCCAGGATATGCCAGAGAATCTCGGTCTTATTGATCAAGGCTTCAACACAGCGGGTCTGGAGTTCGGCGGTCCTCGCCTGCTCCACGACAAAGGCCAACGCATCTCCGGCGTCGCGTGGCGCCTGGGATACGCGTGCTCGAAAATAGCTCAGGGCGGCAGGGTCTACCCAGGGGTAATGGGTCTCCCAGGCGGCGATCCGTTGTGCCATGAGCTGCGGTGCGAACAATTCCGTCAAAGAGGATGCCACGGCCTCCACCAGCGTCGCCTCACGGACAAATGACACGTAGGCATCGCAGGCATACCGCACGCCCGGCAAGACATCCCGGCAACTTGCCACCCGTTCTTCATCCAATCCCACGCCGACGGCGAGCTGGAGCCAGAGAGCCAAGCCTCCTTCGTGCGCTTCATCGCCGTCGTGGTCCCGAATGCGACGGATCCAGGCGCGCCGAAATGCCGGATCTTCGGACTTAGCCAGGATGAGCGCATCTTTGATCGGAATGCGGGTCTGATAGTAGTACCGGTTGAGGACCCATTGGCGTAGCTGATCTTCTGTCAGCCGTCCTTCGTGCATCAGCACATGAAATCGGTGCACATGATGGTATCGTCGCCCGCCCTCGGACCTCAGGCGCTCGATGAACGCAGGCGGCGGCAAAAGCCGTTCGGAATCGCTCATACGGTAATTTCCAGTCCGTCGTACGCCACTGCGACACCCGCGCGCTCGACTTCCCGGCGTTCCGGCGAATCGTCACGCAAGATCGGATTGCTGTTATTGATGTGAATCAGGAGGCGGCGGCAGGCTCGCGCCTTGAACAACACTGCAAGACTGCCATCCGGTCCACCGAGCGGCCAATGCGCCATCTGCCGGGCAGTGCGTCGTCCGATGCCGAGCGACAGCAGTTCGTCATCGGACCAGAAGGTGCCGTCGAACAAGAGACAGTCGGCTTCGTCCAGAAGCCGATCGACCGATCCGCCAGGACCGCCGACGCAAGGCGCATAACCGCAGGTCCGGTCGCCCCTGCGGTCGCGGAAGAGCAGCCCGATATTGTCGCCGGCGCAGGGACTCACGTCATCTTCCAGATAGAGGGGAGGTTTCCCGGGCACCGGCAAGGCGGTAACCGAAAGGCTGCTGAGCCGGTTATCTTCTCGGATCAAAGCCTGCGGGCTATCCAGCTTGAGCTCGTGCCAGGTGATTTGGTCTGGTGTTCGACAGAGGCATTGGTACAGCCGGTTGCCCACTGTGAAGGCTTGCCTCACCGCTTCGGTCGAGTAGACGTGCAGTGGTTGCGATTCGCGGAGGGACAGGAGCCCCAGGCATTGGTCCAAATCCGCATTCGTCAGGAGCACCCCGGAAATTGGACTGTCACGGAGGGTTCTGGGATGCAGCGGAGGGAAGCCGAGCAGCTGCGTCCGAATGTCGGGAGAGGCGTGGACCAGAAACCAGCTTCCGTCTTCGCTTTCGATCGCGAGACATGTTTGGCTCCGCGGCTGAGCCGCAATGGCGTTGGCGCGAACGCCCGCGCAGTTGGCACAACCGCAGTTCCATTGCGGGAAGCCGCCCCCGGCTGCCGACCCCAGCACATGGATGTTCATCCGCTTCAGCCCTTTGCAGCTGCCGTGTGATCGGACCCTCGATGCTGCGGTTCAGCCGGCACCGGGTCTCGCTCTTCGAAGTCGTCCTGATAGCCGCCGATTTCAGCGCTCATATTGATTTCGACGTAACAGGGCGTTTCCCAGCTCATGCCGGTTCCTCCTTCTTGTTGGGTTAAGGAAGCGCAAACACAAAGAGGGCGTCTCGAAGATCGGGATGTAATTGTTTCAAAACGCTCCGGCTCAGGAGCTTGATGTAGTCACAGGCGGAGAGAGCGAGAAGAAATGCAGGCAGTAATAGGAGGGTAACATTCCGCTTCATAGGAGAATGATAAGCGCCTCCAACCGAGTCTCATATAGCAAAACGACTAAGCCTACGTCGTGCTATCTTGACGGCACGCCTGCACCCATTCCCGTCCCCTCATATCACGACGGTTCGTACAACATAGCTCTATTCTAACCATTCCGCCGGAAGTCCGGGGCTTATCGCTTTTATGGAAACGGTGCTTTCTCTGGCTCTCTTGCAAGAGGCCCACCCAGACGAGTGCAACTTCGTATCGCATTGCGTGATTACTTGATGAGGCCGGCATGACCATCGTAACGAGCGGAAAGCCAGACTGTTCACTTTACGAGGGCCGTAGCGGGCTGCAACCCGCAGGCGGTTTTTCGGCCAAGGACAAGGTCAAGAGGTCGGTACGTGACGGCAACAATTGGAAGGGGTTGCTGCGGAAGGCCGCCGATAGGCCGGGCGCTCGGAGATGGAACTGAAGTAGCCGACAACAGATGCGATCAAAGTGAAAATGGTTGCGTGAACTTGCGGCCATCCTGACCGATAAGAAGTGCCCTACTTTCGGTAAGCGCCTATGTTCCTCGAGGCAGAGGAACTCTGCGTTCTTTTGCGATCGCTCTCTCTGCAGGCAGGGTTGCCGTTGCGGTGAGGTTGTTTTGGGAAAAGGAAGGCGCTGATCGGTCCGGCGTTCGTGATGGGGTCGGGTGCTGTGTTGGTCTACGGTGTGCCTGCTGCAATCCGTTCACGAAGATTCTCAAGCCATAGGGAAATACCTAGCATGCATCAACGTCATGAAGCGTTACCCTGACAGGAAGGGAGGCCTTTATGCGACATAGCACCGCCAAGCGCGAATTAATTGAACCGCACGCAAAGGATACACGCTATGTGCGACGGACTGCAGCGGGCAAATTTACTGGTTCCCAGGACGACGTGAGTAAGTCCCTTAGCCGGGATCGGCGGCGAAAGGCTAAAACGGTGGTTAAAAAGGGGCAGGGCGATCAAGGGGATGCGAAACCAAGAAAGTCGGCTGTCGCAAAGAAAAAACCGTCTAAGGCTCGACGCTGAGCGAAGGATCATGAGCCTCAAGATTGATGTCACTACAGTCGCCCGAGTCCTTCTTCGAGATGGTTCCTGGTATGAAGTGTTGCCTGGATCACTGACGATGGACACGTTTCAATGGACGGATCGCGAGGGCATCACAATTGCCAGCGTAGATCTTGAGGCCCTTCCGCCGATGGGGGTTCGTTTCAAAACGCGCGGCATGACCGGATGGATTTCCTGTCCGGTTACCTCCATCGTCGCAATTCATTACGAACCGATCGAACTGGAAGATCCGCTGGCGGTGGAGATCCCTTCATTATTATCCAACGAACTCGATCGTCCCTCCCCTCAGTAACAGAAGAGCCCACTATCTGAGCCCAAGCGGCGTCTGTCTTTTTATGGTTACAACCTGCAGAAAATGAACGCTGGCCGTTTCAGCGAAAGGAGCCGTCGATCAGTGTGACTAGACCCTTCCGGTTAATGCCAAAATGAGCACGATGAGCAGGATGAGACTGATCCCGCCGGAGGGGTAATAGCCCCATCCGCTACTGTAAGGCCAGGACGGAAGCGTGCCTATCAGCAAGAGAATGAGGATGATCAAGAGGACTGTACTCATACGGCACCTCTTTGAAGGTTACTCATGCACCTTATCACTGAAGAGACAACGAGGACCCAGGGAATAACCCCAGGTCTTGGAGGTCTCGGGCCCAACCGATCCGCGCGCCGGTCCAATCAGCCGCTGAATGGCCACAGTGGAACGAAACTCGGAAAATCGCCGTGAGCAGGACTAGTCCCTGCTCCTGGGCCAGGATGCGATCAGGAGGCGACGTCGGTGTTAGGGTGGACTGGCGTTACTGTGGACTGCAGATGGGGACATCCTGGTCTTTGGCACGATCCATCGGCCTGCTGTTCACCTCCGAGACCGCAATGGACACACCACTCTTCTCTTCGACGGCCCGCTGTAAACGGGGAATCATGTCATTTAAAAGCGCGTGATACCTCTCAGTAAAACGCTCTTCGGTCACTTGCGCCATCGTCAACTGTGATGTGATTCCCCGCCAATTCTGTTCCACTTCGTCTTTCATCAATTGGGACGACGGAGACGGAACGCCCGAGGACAGATCCGACCGACTTGCGGCGATATAGTACAGCGCCTCAGCCGGTTTGTTATCTTGTGTGCACCCCACGGCCTTAAACACACGGGTGTCGCGTTCATCAAAGACGTCCGGCTGGGTGGATTGAGCCACGGCATCCTCGTGAGGAAGCGTGCCTAGAATGAGAAGCAGTGCAGTCGCGAGTATGGCAATCATAGGTCTCCTTATAATGATGTGTGCTCACTCCTTCTGTCGCACACCGCTCCCCACGGTCATTCAGGGCTATCTTATTATGCTGGCGCTCACTTGCCCCGCTGACAGTACCTCCGTTAGCTTACCATGCGAGTCTCTCGACTAGTTGACGAGGGAGACGCCTAGGTATCGCCCCCACTCGAAGATGCTCTAATACACCATCCATGATGACTAGACCGAGATACGTGTTACTGGTGTTGTGCATGACTTTCCTCGTCGGTTGTAATTACTCAGACGGGGACCGCACAGGGTTCTTACAGAAATTGTCTCGGAAGGGGTGGATTTGCAAGACGTACGAAGGTGAGTTGGCTATGACGACGGTTCCCGGAGTTGCTCCCGTCCTATGGAATTTTAGCGTATGGGACGAGGACGTCGCGAAGAAACTTGACGGGCAAATGGGAAAACGGGTGGTGCTGCATTACCGGGAATTCCGCTATCTCCCCACCACATGTTTCGGGGAAACCTCCTATTTTATTGATAGGGCCGAGGTCTCTGAGTGATGTTCCTGAACCGCGGCTGCCCGGCACGTATCGATATGTGCCTGTCCTTCCGAGGTTTGTCGCGGCGCCGAGATATTCCCTACAGTAATCCTACAGCGCCCCTGTCGTGTGCATCCGGCCTGGACCTCGGACCCTGGTGGAGTGAAAGGGCTTCGGCAAATGGCAACCCCAAAGAACGAAAAGCCGGCGCTCCTCGGCAAGGTCGATAACCTCGCGGCCTCTTCCCGCGCCAACCTGATTGACGAGAGGCAGGTGTATGCCGACGCTCTTCAGCGCATTATTGGACTCGCAAACAATGGCGCTATGCTAGGACATGACCATGCCTATGATGCCTGTTGTAAGATCGAGGCCATAGCGACTGAAGCTCTTCGACGACCTACCACGCCAAACAGGCTGAATGAGAAACCGGCAGGCTGAACGGACGGGGGCAAGCTCATCTATGCCGCAGGTCTGAACTGAGTCATGTGCCACCTCGCTTCTCTGCATGAGTGTTGCAGCCATGGACGGGCCATCGCCTGAATGTGCATCGCGCCGAACATGGGCGAGAGAAGGTTTCGACTGCAGAGGAGGGCGTGAGTCTATGTGGGCCCTGCTCAAATCCCTCGCGACAAAAACCATTGCAAAATGGAGCGATGAACCGGGACCGCGATTCGCGGCCGCGCTCGCCTTTTATACGGCATTGACCATCGTGCCCTTGGTCGTGCTGACGATCATGGTCTCCGTGAGCATGGTAGGCGACGAGTCAATGGCCGGCGGCCTTCAGCGGCAGATCGGAGAACTGATTGGAGAATCGGCTGCCAATGGACTATTCCAAATCATTGCGCAATGGAGATCGTCGGGGTCTCCTCTTGTAAATGGAATCGTCGCGCTGGGGGTCTTTGTTATCGGTGCGCTGAAAGTCATGGATCAACTCAGGGACGCGTTAGATTGTATCTGGGGTCTTCAATCCAAACATCCTCCGGGTATGGGAGACCGTCTGAAACGTCGATTTGCATCTCTGTCCGGGCTGTTCGGCATTGCCTTCATTCTCCTGGCCTCCCTCACACTCAGTGCCTGGATTGGCGTGGCCGTTCAGTACGTATTAGAAGCCACGGGAATGCCAGGGAAGGTGGTGCAGGGGATTGGTCTCTTGATGTCATTCGGTATGGTCTCGACGCTCTTTGCCATGATCTACAAGTGGGTCCCCCAGGCTGAGGTGGCCTGGCTGGATGTGTGGGTGGGAGCGGGGATCACGGGGCTGCTCTACCTGCTCGGCAGCAAATTGCTGGTCGTCTATCTCGCGCACAACACGGTGGCCTTCTATGGTGCGGCCGGCTCGTTAGTGCTGGTGTTGCTGTGGGCCTATTATGCTTCCCAGGTATTCCTGTTTGGCGCGGCCTTCATTGCGGTATATGCCACGCACCACGGCTCGCAGGTCAAACCGACGAAGGAGGCCGTCGTGGTTCATGCTGCATCGCAAGGCGAGTCCCACACTGAGGCCTGAGTTTTCGCGGCAGAGACCACAGGGCAGGCCCCGCGGAGATTCCGATGATGATACCGGTAGCAGCCTCATTCTCATGCAGAACTCGCTCGGTGCAGTTCGCGAGGAGATGAGATATTGGCCCAATGATCAGACGAGATGATGGACCTGGCTCGCCGTCCTATGAAACTGCAGCCCGAGGGGGACGAATAAGCTCTGATACGGGGAACCCCAATCGTCTGGCCTGCTCAACCAGACGGGTGTAGGCAGTCTCATCGAGTTGGCGCGCGCGCGACAAAATCCAAAGATATCGGCGATCCGGAGTACCCACCATGGCGGTCTGGTAATCAGCGTCCAGCGCCAGAATCCAATAGTTCCCTTCGCGCGATGAGCCGAACAGTCGCGCAAAGAAATTGTCGAACACGACGCGCAGCCGGGTGTTCGTGCCTGGATCAACTACTGTGGCTATCCCTTCGGCTTCGTCATGTCCCCCGGTATCGGTGACGCATTCATTGTGCACGCCGATAGCGCCATCGTTGCGTACTGTGTAGGTGGCTTTCGAGTCCACGCAATGCCGCTGAAACCACATCGGTAAACGCGCGATCTCATGCCAGGTACCGGCATATCGAGAGAGATCGACGGACGTCACCGTCGGCAACGTGTCCTTCGGGCTCACTCCTGCACAAGCGGACAGGCTCAAGCATAGTGCCGCGGCGGCAGACAGTGTGCGCCATCTGGCGTGAAGGGTGATGATCTGCTGCATCGTTCCTCCGCACTAAGAAAGCTCTGTTCAGTGTACACCCTCCCTGCAGGAGAGAGAAGAATTCATATGTGCCGTCGCCGCGTCAGCCTGCGGAGCGTTATGTGCCCCGCCTTCGGCATCTGATCAAGGTGATGGGACCATCCAACTACGGCGTTCTTGTGAGCCCGTGTGCTACTACTGTTGGCTCGCCGCAAAAATGACGCAGAAATAAGTATATTCCAGGCCTACCAAAGTTTTCGTCAGTGTCCATCCTCCGGGGGATATTCCACTCAGCGACCTTCGAATACTATCGCCCTTGCCGCGCACGCAGGGCAATCGATTCCGGTGTATCGTTCATTTGCATAAGGAGGTAGCGCATGGCCGTTGGAAACAGTCCCAAGCAGAATGGTCACAAATCAGTCGCGGTGAACGTTCGTCTCCAATCTACGGGGGATATCGGCCAGCCGACTCTGGTGAACTATTCGCATGCGAGTGTGGCACAAGGGGTGGCCTACATTGACTTCGGATTTATCGAACCTAGGCTGATCGGTGCGGTAACACAATGTGCACAAAAGGGCGAAACGATGCCAAAGCAGTTGGTGGGAAGCAGGGCTGCTCGAGTGGCCTTGCCCTTTGATGCAATGATCCGCTTGCATCAACAACTTCAGCAGATGGTCGCCAGCCTCCAGACCGCCAAATCGAAACTGTCATAACTCGCCATTCGCTATCCCGTCATGGATGTTCCAACTTCCCATCTAGAGTCTTGTTCGACGGCGCCATCTCGGCCGGACACCGGATTGTTGTGCCTGCTGTTAATCTCGCGGTTTCACGATGTGCCGATCGATGGCGGTCAAATTCAGCATCAATTTGGGCTATCTGGCCACACGTTGACGACCAATGCATTGGTGCGTGCCTCGAAACACGTCGGCCTTAAAGCCGGTTTTGTGTCCACCTCGTGGGATGAACTGGCGGTGACGCCACTTCCGGCGATCGCCCAACGAACCGACGGGACATACGTCGTCTTGGCGAAAGTACAGGGGCAAAAGGTCCTCCTTCAGGATCCGCTGAAGGAGCGGCCGCATCTTCTTTCAAAAGATGAATTTGTCGCGTTCTGGAGCGGTAGCCTGCTGCTTTGCACCAAACGGTCAGGCTTACGAATAGAAGATATTCCCTTCGATGTGACCTGGTTTATTCCCGCCGTGCTCAAGTATCGACGCCTGTTGAGCGAAGTCGTACTGGCTTCATTCTTCCTCCAAGTGTTTGCGTTGCTGACCCCGCTTTTTACGCAAGTGGTCATCGACAAAGTGCTCGTCCACAAAGGATTCACGACACTCCATGTCATGGCGGTGGGCATGCTGGCGCTTGCCTTCTTCGATGCGCTGCTCGGAGGACTGCGTACGTACCTGTTTGCTCATACCACTAATCGGATTGATGTGGGACTGGGGGCGCAACTGTTCCGCCATCTTCTCGCGCTGCCGCTGGCCTACTTCGAAGCCCGACGGGTCGGCGATACGGTGGCGCGGGTGCGCGAACTCGAGCAGATCCGCCAGTTTCTTACGAGTAACTCGGTGACGGTCGTTCTGGATGTGGTGTTTACCGTCGTGTTTTTAGGTGTGATGTGGATCTATAGCCCCACACTCACATTGGTGGTGATGGCTTCGCTGCCCTTGTATGCTCTGCTCTCCGTGCTCATCACGCCAACCATTCGTGCTCGACTGCATGAAAAGTTCAACCGAAGCGCGGAGAACCAATCATTCCTGGTGGAAGCGGTGAGCGGAATTCAGACCGTGAAGGCGCTCGCCGTCGAACCGCCGCTACAGCGTCGATGGGATGAACAATTAGCCGGATACGTCGCCGCCAGTTTCCGGGCTACCAGTCTCATTAGTGTGGCTGGACAAATAGCGACCTGCATTCAGAAATCTACAACCATTGCCATCATGTGGGTGGGTGCCTACCAAGTCATCGACGGCGCGTTGAGCATCGGAGAGTTGATCGCCTTCAACATGCTCTCAGGGCAGGTAACCGGGCCATTGTTGCGTATGGTGAACCTCTGGCAGGAATTTCAACAAGTCGGGATCTCGATACAACGACTGGGGGATGTCCTTAATGCCAAGCCGGAACCTTCCTACAATCCCAACCGCATGACTCTTCCGCAAATTGCCGGCAAGATTATATTTGACGATGTGGCGTTTCGATATCGTGTCGATGGGCCGTTGGTGCTGCAGCATGTTTCTCTTTCTCTGCAACCGGGCGAAGTCGTCGGCGTGGTGGGGCGATCAGGATCTGGGAAAAGCACGATTGCCAAGCTGATGCAACGCCTCTATGTGCCAGAACGTGGCCGGGTTCTGGTGGACGGTGTTGATCTCGCGCAGATTGACCCTGCCTGGTTGCGGCGTCAAGTCGGTGTTGTGCTGCAAGAGAACTTTCTCTTCAACAGGTCAGTGAGGGACAACATCGCGTTGACCGATCCTGGGCTCCCTATGGAGCGCGTGATTCACGCCGCCAAACTCGCTGGCGCCCACGAATTCATTCTTGAGCTGCCGGACGGCTACGATACTGTCGTAGGGGAGCATGGCTGCGCGCTCTCAGGCGGACAGCGGCAACGCATTGCCATCGCACGCGCATTAGTGGCGAACCCGCGCATCCTCATCTTCGATGAAGCGACGAGTGCCTTGGACTATGAGTCGGAAGCGATCCTTCAGCGCAATATGGCTCAAATCTGCAAAGGACGTACAGTCATCATCATTGCTCATCGGCTTAGCACGGTTCGACCTGCCCACAAGATTTACGTCATTGATCGAGGGCAACTGGCTGAGCAGGGCACGCATGATGAATTGCTCAGCCGCAATGGGATGTACACGCGACTTCACCAACATCAGCAAGGACGTGCGGCGTAATGATGAATGCCCTTCGACGAAAGCTGGCAGGGTGGCGGACGGTTGGGCGCGTAGGTTCGGCTCAGCCATCTCGCGCCGCAGCCCAAGGACTCGCGAGCGAATTTCTGCCGGCGATCCTTGAAATTCAGCATGCACCGCCGTCGCCGATCGGCCGAGCGATTCTCTGGACTATTATGCTGGCATTTGCCTCAGCCGTGACATGGTCTTCACTGAGCCAGGTCGATATCGTGGCGGTGGCACCGGGGAAAATTATTCCCAGCGGCTATTCCAAAACCATTCAACCATTCGAAACCGGCGTGATTGCTGCGATTCATGTGCAAGACGGCCAAGCGGTTAAACAGGGAGAAGTTCTGATTGAGCTCGACGCGACTCAAAACAGCGCAGACCGTGACCGGGCTTCCAATGAATATCGAGCCGCTCTGGTCGAGGCGGCTCGGTTGCATGCGCTGATAGCTGGGCAAAATACTTTCACCGCCCCCAGTGATTCCGACCCGGAATTTGTGTTGCTGCAACGGCAGCTTTTACGGGATCAGACGGTCGAATATGCAGCCCGGGTAGATGCGGCACGGCATCTTATCAGTCAGCGCAAAGCAGCTGTAGATGCGACCAAAGACAATCTCCGACGTCTCGAAGCCACTGTTCCGATGGAAAATGAACGGGCAGCGGCTTACCGCGCATTACTGGCACAACAGTATGTGTCGAAGATGGACTATCTCCAATTCGAACAACAACGTATCGATAAGGCCCAGGAATGGGCCGGGCAGAAGAGCAAGCTGCGCCAGGACCAAGCGGCCTTGGCGGAGGCAGAGCAGAACTATCAGGTGCTCATTTCTGAATTTCAGCAAAGTAAGCAAGCAGAACTGTCGGCCATGGAAACGAAAGCCGCATCACTTGTCCAAGAGGTGCGGAAAGCCGGACAAAAAACTGAACTTCAGAGTCTGGTCTCCCCCATCGATGGCGTCGTCCAGCAATTGGCAGTGCACACAGTTGGTGGAGTGGTGACGCCGGCTCAGACGCTGCTGCTGATCGTGCCTCAGGAGCATCCAGTTGAGGTCGAGGCACAGTTGGAAAATCGGGACATCGGATTTGTGAAAGAAGGGCAACCGATAGAACTCAAGGTCGAAACGTTTCCATTTACTCTGTACGGGACGATTCCCGGAAAGGTGTTGACCGTCTCCGACGATGCGATACCGTTAGACAAGGAGAAGGGCGGACTGGTCTATGCGACCCGGGTGAGCATGGATCGAGCCACGATGCAGGTGGAAGGGAAGCATATTCATCTCACCCCTGGCATGGCCGTCACGGTGGAAATAAAGACGGGACAGCGGCGGGTGATCGAGATTTTACTCAGTCCGCTTTTGAAGCCGATGAAAGAGAGTTTGCGGGAGCGATAAGAATGTAGAGAATAGAACTCGAGTAGTAGCAAAAACGATAGAGGGAATCTCAATTGCCGCTACAGATTGCAACGCACGAACCCGATGAAAGGCAGCCTGGATGATAGCACTCACACTGCTCTTTGCCCTGATTCTGTATGGGGTACTTGCCTGGTCTGTTATCAGAGCGCTCGGATGGCTCGGGAGGGTATGTGTGTTTCCCGCGTCATCCACTAGGATATTGCAAGGCATCACGCTCGCCCTGTTCTTGTTAATCCCGACGTGGGACATCATTCCTAGTCGTCTGTACTTTGAGCATCTATGCAATGACCAAGGTGGCATCAAGGTGTTTAAGCCAGTTGAGGTAGAACAATCGTATTTCAAGGCTGATGGAAGGCCAGACGATAGAAAACTAGTTGGACGCTATGTCCAATCGAGTAAACGGACTCCGGACTTTTCCTCATGGGCGCACATCACCAAAATAGAAGGCGCCATTCAAGATAAAGAGACGGGTGACTTGCTGGGCGTCGCCACGGATTTTTCTTACTACGGTGGTTGGGTTGAAGCGACCATCGCTCCAATGTCACCTGTTACTTGTCCAGCCTTCAAGGCCGAAGTGTTTGGAATGGCTTTACAGCAAATCTTCAGGTTGAAGCAACCGTCTTTATAGGGGAAAAACAGGATGGGCGACGCAATTGGCATGTATTTTCAGCACTCGCAGTTTGCTATGGCGGCGTATGCAAGTTTCACTGCGGGTATGTCGTTGGATGACTATAAACGGGTTCTGAAGGATGCTGGGTTCACAAACGCTCTGGTCGATACCTTTGTGGCTTCTTACAGAGTTGCGGCGGACACATTTACCGATCCTCTGACGGGGTTGTCCGTGACCCTTTTCGAAAGCATTGCTGCTGGCGAAAAAATCTTGGCGATTCGTGGAACGAATCCGAACGAGATCAATGACCTGATCACAGATGGGCTGCTGGTAGCCGGAGAGTCGGCCACGTTAAGTCCTCAGTATATAGCGCTCCAGAGGTACTATTCGCAGTTGATTGAAGAGGGAATGCTGGGGCCCAATGAGCTTTTGTCCGTGACAGGCCATTCGCTTGGAGGATTCCTTGCCCAGGCTTTTACGGTTGAACCATGCAACCAATATTCGTCATACATACACCTACAACGCCCCCGGAATTGGTGGCTTGGCGATTGAGGTGTTGGAACGGTTGGGTGTAACAGCAAATACCGTTCCTTCGGGAGTTATTACTAACATTATTAGCGAAAACGGACTGTCGGTTGCATCTGGACTGGGTACGCAAATAGGTAACCCAGTGAACATCTTTATTGAGGAAACGGGCCTCAACACTTCGTTTCATGACCATCAAATAGCGACTGCCACTGATGCTCTTGCATGGTATGACCTTGCTGCGACAATTGATCCAACGATTGATATTGCTGCAGTTACCAGATTGCTTGAGGCTTCCTCATCGGTCGCCGCCCGTCGGTTAGAAACGGGTCTTGATACCCTGCGTTTTCTGTTCACCGGCGATCGCACGCCCACTCCGATAGGGCCCTCTGGAACGGGTGATCCCAACCGCGAGGCGTACTATGTGAATCTCATGAGTCTACGGAACAGCCTTCCCAGTACAAATGATTATCGCTTCGTCGATTTGGTTGGGCTGTCCAGTTCTACAATATTCAGTCAGGCAAAGAGTTTGACCCCGGAGGGCCTTGCCTACCGGTATACGCTTCGCGAGCTAAATCCCTTTGTGATGACCGGGATCGATTACGAAGTCCTCCATAATCAAGACCACTCATTAGACATATACGATACCAGTACTGGCACCGGTGTCTGGACTCAAATGGCCCTGAGTGACCGAGCAGAGCTGTTGGCGGAAAAGTTACGCTTCAATGTCAGCGATGGAACCGCCAGCAGCCCCACTCTCTTTGTCGATGAAACGACTAATTTCAACAACCAGCGCGGAGCCACAGCGGCGGAAGTCGTCATATTCGGTGATGCTGAGGGCCGGGAATATTTGGGGCGAAGAGGGAATGATCATATCTATGGAGGGGCTGGAAACGATTTTATCCACGGCGCAGCGGGTCAGGATTATCTCGAAGGCAATGACGGTGATGATGAATTATATGGCGAAGGTTATAACGACATTTTGGTTGGCCAGCAAGGGAATGACACATTAGATGGAGGTGCCGGCGTCGACAGCATGAGTGGCGGCGCGGGTGATGACATCTACATTGTCGATAATTTGGACGACAAAGCCATCGAGATTGAAAATGGTGGCCGGGATGAGGTTCGCGCCTCGACCAATTTCTCTCTTGGCGCGCACGTGGAGAATCTGACCCTGACTGGCATGGGAAATACTTCAGGGACAGGTAACAATCTGGATAACAGAATCATAGGTAATAGCGGCAACAACCGGCTGACTGGCAAGGGTGGGAACGACCTCCTCGAAGGCGGCGTCGGGTTTGATACCTATGTCTATTCTTCCGGCGATGGAACGGATCGGATTGAAGATAGCGACGCTCGGGGGCAAATTGTTTTTGACGGCCGTGTGTTGCAGGGAGGTATTCGCCGCGCGGGTGATGCAGGGAATACGTATACGAGTCTCGACGGGCAAACCACATATGTCATGTCAGGAACAGATCTGATCGTCAACGGGGTTCTCATTGTGAACGAGAACTTTCAGAGCGGGCAGATGGGTATTGAACTGCGGGACAAGTCAGGGATGCCACGCGACTCGGGAGGCCCGACAGGATCCTTTATTTACACCTATATAGGCAGCGCGGACGCGGAGGAATGGGTGCCGGGTCCGGGGGCGATAGAGGTGTATGCAAACGGTGGCAACGATGTGCTTCACGGTGACCATGCCCCGATACTTGGTGCATTTGATGATCTGTTAGATGGCGGTGCCGGTAATGACGTGTTCTTTGGCGGGTATGGGAATGATTATTTGATCGGCGGATACGGTGACGATTATGCTCTCCTGACCGATGGGGACATGTTTCTTGGGGGCGATGGGGATGATTATGCTGTAGGAACGGCAAACTATTTGAGCTTTGCGGAACCGATCATTGGAGGTGGGGCACACTATGCCGACGGGGGTGCCGGTAACGACACGTTGATGGGGGCGATGGGGGCGGATGTGCTGTTGGGCGGTGACGGCAATGATGTGCTTCGGGGCGAAAATCGTCCCACGGGTTGGATTGGGCTGGTGTACGACAACTCTATATGGAATCGAACAGCACAAGCAGGGGTCATTTCATTGTCTGGTAGCGACGACTATCTTGATGGAGGGGCCGGCAATGACTTGCTGGTCGGGGATGGCGGGAATGACATTCTGCTGGTGGAACCGGTGACGATCGGCTGTACGGTGAGTCGGATTTTACTCAAACGATTGCGGGCCAGGATTGGCTTGATGGGGGCGAAGGAAACGATTCGTTGTTCGGAGGAGCCGGAGAGGACGTGCTCTCTGGAGGTGATGGAGATGATCTCTTAGTCGGCGACTTTGCCGGCGACCCTGGGGCCGCTGATATTCTTGACGGTGGTGCCGGAGCTGATGAGTTACAGGGAGGCGGAGGCGACGACATTCTGTATGGCGGAAGCGGGGTGGATCGGCTCGCTGGTTTTGGGGGGAGTGACCTGCTCGATGGCGGTGCCGACAATGATGAATTGCAGGGAGGCTCAGGCGACGATTCTCTATGGGGCGGGCTTGGAAATGACCGTGTGACAGGGCAGGAGGGTGACGACACGCTCTTCGGTGACGAAGGGGACGACGAACTTCAAGGAGATGCCGGAAGCGATACTCTTTTCGGTGGGGAAGGTCATGATGCGCTGTTTGGTCAAGATGGAGATGATCTTCTTTCCGGGGAAGCCGGTGATGATTTGCTGAACGGCGGACTCGGCAATGATCAACTGGATGGTGGCGATGGGATCGACGATGTGCAAGGACGTGAAGGGGACGATTTTTTGGTCGGCGGCCACGGAAACGATTTTCTATACGGTGATGGGAGCAATCCTACTGTTCTGAGTCTTACAGGTGGAAACGATACGCTGGATGGGGAAGAGGGTGATGACCAGTTATGGGCCGGTGCGGGCCAGGATCGATTGTTTGGTGGGGAGGGATCAGATCAGCTGGTTGGAGATGCTGGGGACGATCTGCTCTATGGTGAAGCTGGCAATGATTTCCTCTTCGGAGATTCCCCGTTCTTCTCCACCCAAGCAGGATCGGATGTGCTGGATGGAGGTGAGGGCGACGATACGCTTCAGGGCGGGAGCGGCGAGGATGATCTTCAGGGCGGTAGGGGAAACGATGTTCTGATTGGCGGAAGCGGGCTCGATACGTACCGTTTTAACCTGGGTGATGGTGCCGATACGATCCAAGATGACGGGGTGCAAAGCAATCGACTTATCTTTGGTGCAGGCATTACTGCCGAATCGCTACGTTTGGACGTCGCACCGGCAGACACTCTGGTTCTTCGCTTGGGCAATGGTGGAGATTCAATTCAAATCACCGGATTCGGATTAAACGCTTCCCCCGAGTTCCATACCATCCGGCAGTTTGAATTTGCTGACGGCACAGTGTTGACAGATAGCGAGTTGCTTGCCCGAGGATTTCAGCTGTCCTCTCCGGAAACCGGTGAGACGCTGCAAGGAACGAGCTTTGACGATCGTATGCAAGGTAGCCAAGTTGGGGACTGGTTGTATGGGCGTGGTGGCAACGATGTGTTGGTCGGTGGGTTGGGCGACGATGTCTTACAAGGTGATGAAGGTGACGATGAATTAGATGGTGGCGCTGGAAACGACCGACTTTATGGGAAAGAAGGATCAAACGTGCTGCGCGGTGGCGAAGGGAATGATCATTTCGGAGTCGGCAGGTCTTGGAGACCAGATGTTTGGTGGTGCAGGGGATGATGCGTATCACCTTCGGTCTATGGGCCAGGTCATCATCGAGGAAGTGAATGCAGGCCGAGACACGATCTACCTCACCCCGACCGACTCGCTCACCTTTCAGGCACCGGATAATGTCGAGAATGTGAGTCTTGAGGAGGATCTGTATCTCAGTCCCACGATTCAAGTGAATTTGATCGGAAACGCTTTGGATAATGAACTGTCCGGTTCTCACCGGTTGGACGGACAAGCAGGCAATGATACGTTGATCGGGACTGGCGACAATACATTTGTGTTCGGCCCTGGGTATGGGCAGGACATAGTACGGATGGGAATGCAGCTACATGCCCACTCCGGTCTCGATCAAGTGCAATTTCTTGCCGGTGTGGAACCATCTAATTTGAGTCTTGAGAGGCACGGAAACGATCTTGTCGTGAAGCTTACGGGAACTGCCGACGAGTTGCGCATGCAGTCTTATTACGAATCTTCTGCGAACATGGTTGATCAATTTATTTTTTCGGACGGAACTATCTGGACCAGCGGCGAGATTGAATCCCACGTACGAACCTTTATCGGGGTCGAGGCTGACGAATCCCTCTATGGTTCCACTGGTGACGATACCATTCGAGGCATGGGGGGTAATGATCAGATCCGGGCCAATGCCGGGAATGATCTTCTTGACGGAGGCGCCGGGAAGCGACTTCCTGGAAGGATATAGCGGAAACGACACCTATGTGTTCGGTCGGGGTTACGGGCAGGATGCGATCGATGAGCAAGGTGACAGCACTGATATCGATACACTTCAACTTATCGATGGGATTACGCCTGGCGATATCATCTTGCAGGCCACGCCCGATTTTGGAACTGATGCTCTTTTGACCATCAAAAATACGGACGATCAAGTGAACCTCGGAGGGTTTTTCTTGTCCGATGGGATGCGCGTTGATCGAATTCAATTTAGCGATGGGACGATTTGGGACTACAGCGCCATGCTGGCCCATACGGAAGGCGTCAATCTGGTGGGCACCGAAGACACAGACTATTTTTACGGAAATGTGACGAACGATTCACTGTTCGGGTTAGGTGGCGATGACACGCTCTCAGGGGGCGCAGGCAATGACACGCTGGATGGAGGAACTGGCGCAGATCGCATGACTGGTGGATCCGGCAATGATCTGTTTATCGTTGACAGATCAACGACATAGTAATCGAATCAGCCGGTCAAGGTACTGATACGGTGTACAGTGGCCTGACCTATGCGCTGGGTTCGAATCTGGAAAATTTGACCCTCACCGGAAGCGCCGCCATCAACGGTACCGGCAATTCCCTGAATAATATTTTAACTGGAAATAATGCGGTAAATGTCCTGACCGGTGGGGCCGGAAACGACACCTACCTGGTGGGCCTTGGCGACAGCGTTGTAGAGACGGCGAGTGCCGGGACCGACACTGTGAAGTCTGATAGCAGTTGGACGTTGGGCGCGAATCTCGAAAACCTCGTCTTAACCGGCGTTGCTGCGGTCAACGGGACGGGCAATAGTCTCGCTAACACTCTCACCGGAAACAGCGCGGCAAATATTCTTAGTGGAGAGGCGGGAGCAGACACGCTGATTGGGGCGCAGGGGAACGATCTTTATATCGTAGACAATGTCGGCGACAAGGTTACGGAATTAGCGGGTGAAGGCCTGGATACGATTCAGAGTTCCGTGACGTATACGCTAAGTGCCAATGTAGAAAATCTGACGCTAAGCGGGACTTCCGCGATCAATGGGACGGGAAATGGACTGGACAATGTCATGATCGGGAATACTGCCGCCAATCAGTTGATCGGAGGAGCGGGAAATGACACGTATGTCGTTGGCTCGGGTGATACCGTCGTCGAGGCATTCGACGCCGGGATTGATACCGTTCAGAGCTCGCGGACCCATACACTAGCTGCCAATGTCGAAAATCTCACTCTCACAGGCACCGGCGCCAGCAACGGAACAGGGAACGCGCTCAATAATATCCTTGTCGGCAATAATAGCACTAACACCCTGACTGGCGGGGCCGGAGATGACACGTATATCGTAGGGACTGGTGACACGGTGGTCGAGGCATTGAACGCTGGTATTGATACGGTCCAAAGCTCGGTAACCTGGAGCCTTGGCGCGAATCTTGAGAACCTCACCCTCACCCCGGAACAGCCCGCGATCAACGGAACGGGTAATACTCTAGCCAATTCATTGGTCGGCAACGCCGGCAACAACGTTTTGATGGGTGGTGACGGCAATGATACGTTGTCGGGTGGGAAGGGGAATGATGCGCTCAATGGTGGGACGGGCAACGACGTATTTCAACTGGCTCGGGGAGATGGCCAGGACACGATTACAGACGCCAGCGGGACCGGTGATCGCTTGAGTTTTGCATCGGGAATCAATCCCCTGGATCTTATGTTGAGTCAGAGCGCTAACGATTTGCGTATTGCCGTCTATGGATCGACGGATCAGGTCACAATTACCAACTGGTATGCCAGTGCAGCCAACCAAATTGAAACGGTTCAAGCAGGCAATGGGCAACAATTGATGAGCACTCAGGTGAATCAACTCATTCAGGCTATGGCGGGATTTACCCAGCAGACTGGGGTAAGTTGGGATCAGGCGATTGCCCAACGTCCACAGGACGTGCAACAGATTCTTGCCGCAAACTGGCATTGAGGCCGAGCTTTCGCCCCGCATACGAGGCGGAGCGAAGGAGTCTTTTCCTCGTTTTTTAACCCATGAGATTGCTCAGCGAGACCCCCTCTTTTTTCGCGCGAAATGCATGCCAGCGATCTGGACGTAGCGCCGGACGCCGATGCCCCATACCGAAGAGGTACAGCCTCCGTGTAATGGCTGAGCCGAAGCTCGATGGTACATTCAGAACATCGCTGCAAACCAAGTACATCGCATTAGCATCGCGCCCCACCCGGTAAACGCGAATTGAGGAGGATTACAATGTCGAAACACAGGGCGTTCTATGTCACCCTTCTCCTGTTGATCGTGAGTGGGATCGAGGGTTGCACCACGATGCCATCGGGCACCTCCACGGTCCTTCCCAGCAGCGCCTTTTTCCCCGTCGATGCCTCGGAATTAAAGCCGCTTCAGGCGATTGCTCATGCCCAGGACGCAAGAATGAAGAATTGCCATAAGGGCCCAGCCTGTGAAGATGCCTACTACACGCGAGCCTTGGTGGCGTTGTTTGAAAATCGGGCGGATGCCATCACGGTGTTTCAGGAATTACGCACCGCCATGCCGAACAGCCGGTATGAGGTCGCGACGGTGGGTTGGCTCAATCTGCTGCAGGATGCATCGCTGTCCTCCAACCATAACAAGGCTCTCATGGTTCAGTTGAAGCAAGAGGTCCTCCACAACCTCTTAGACCGGTCTGAAGTGGCCACGGCGAGACCGGTAAAGGATCACGACCGCCGCATCGCAGAGCTCGCCCGGTAACTGTCCCGCCACTTTCCTGCTCTTCCCATATGGCCGGCAAGAACCTTCTTGCCGGCCAACGATGTGGCCGGCGGTTGTGTCGCTTCTCCCTTCAATAGCTGTTCTCTCCCACTATCACGGCGCGCTGGCATCGACGTCATCTTCCACACGTGTTTGTCCTCTTTTCATGCAGTTGAGTTTGGCTGTCAGCACGGCTACACTTTGCCGGCGTGGTGAGCTGCCTCTGGATCTATCGCGGATGGAGGAATCTATGCGAGTCTTCAGTGTAACGGTCGTGCTGTCTGCCATTATGCTTGTCGGATCAGGGATGGCCTCGGCCGCCGAACCTCAGGCCGCGGCAAGCGGTAATGCTGCTGAAAGCATCACAGGCAAAGATGGCGCCCCTATGGTACTCATTCCGGCCGGGCCATTTACGATGGGCAGTAACGACGGACTTCCCTCTGAACGACCGGAACATGTCGTCACGCTCGACGCGTTTTCTATCGACCGTTATGAAGTTTCCATGAAGCTCTATCGGTTGTTTCTCGTTCGGGCGAAGCACGATGCTCCTCCGACCTGGGATGATGAAGCCGCAGAGACCGTTGGTGATCGTCCAGCCGTAGGAATGGGCTGGGCTGATGCGAAAGCCTATTGTGCCTGGGCAGGGAAACGCCTTCCGACCGAGGCTGAGTGGGAAAAGGCCGCGCGTGGCACCGACGGGCGGCGATACCCCTGGGGGCAGATGCAGCCCTTCGTTGACATTGCGAATTACAATCGTGGAGTCTGGGTAAGCGAGGCGGTGACACTCACGTCAGTCAGTGGCGGTGTCGAAGGGATGAGTGTGCGCCACGGGTTGAAGGAAGGCGGACGGAGTCCCTATGGCCTTCACCACATGGCAGGGAATGCCGCCGAATGGGTGGCTGATTGGTACGACCGGGAATACTATTCGAAGAGTCCTGAGAAGAATCCCACTGGCCCGGAAACCGGAGAGAAGAAAGTGATTCGAGGAGGGTCATGGTCTGATCTGCCGGTGGCGTTGCGCTCATCTGCGCGAACCTCCGCGGAAGCGGATTTTCAGGATCGAGCTATTGGCTTCCGTTGCGCTATGACGCCGGGACAATAGCATCTGTTATTATTCACCCGTCTGTGAGCAGGATGGTCTTTCATCAGGCGGCACAGTCGCGTGCCTGTTCAATGTGTACGTAACGTTCATGGTGCCGGGTGTATGTTCGCTCCAAACGATTCTTCCTCTGGCCCACCCTCACAGCACACAAATAAAGCGATTGCCGCATTGGTCGCCGGCTTGGTGCTGCTGCTTGCTCTAGTGGGAATTCAAAACGCTCCACCGCCGTCCGCAGTGGCTCCGGCTGTTCCGAATATAGACCCGAATATGGTGCCGTTAGTGACAGGGGAGGAGCCGATTCAAGAGCTCTTTGTTCGCGCCGGTTGTGTGGTTTGTCACCGGATTCCAGGTATCGCGGGAGCTGATGGGAAGGTTGGCCCTCCGCTTTGGCTGGGCAAAACCGGTGCTTCTCGCCTGGCTGATCCGCTGTACCGGGGGCAAGCGCAGACCGTCCGAGAGTATATTGTGGAATCAGTGGTGTCTCCGGGTACCTATGTGGTCCCCGGGTTTCCTCCGGACACGATGCCGGCCTGGTATGGAAGGAAATTGACCGCAGGAGCGCTGGATAAGATTGCCGGGTATCTCGAACTCGCTATGGAAGAGCCGTAGCCAGGGTTTCATTCAATCTGTGGCTTGGCGTTGTGCCTGGGGCAGTGGATTGCCACCGTGCGCTCATTGTAGAAGGACTTCTGCGAGCAGTCACCGTTTCTTGCCGCCGCCTTGACTCATCTGCCCCTGGATTTGGAAGCCCTTTTCATCCCTTTCGTTTTTGTCGAGCAGGGCGGCCACCGCGTCGTCGCCTTTTAATCCTGCCAGCTTAATTTTGAGACGAAGATTGTTGGCACTATCAGCGTTGATCAAGGCTTGTTCAATGCTGATTTTGCCGGCTTTGTAGAGCTGCAAGAGCACATGGTCAAAGGTCTGGCACCCTTCGTCGATACCTTGCTCCATCGCTTCTTTTAACGTGTCAATTTCTGACCGCTTGATCAGGTCTTTGATACGCGGGGTATCGAGCATGATTTCCAGGGCAGGGACCCGGCGGCCATCTAGTGAGGGGATGAGGCGCTGCGAGATGATTGCCCGCAGGTTGAGTGAAAGTTGGAGGTAAATCTGGGCGTGCCGCTCCACCGGGAAAAAGTTCATGATGCGTTCTATGGATTGATTGGCATTGTTTGAGTGCAGGGTCCCGAGACAGAGGTGGCCCGTTTCTGCGAAGGTGATGGCCGCTTCCATGGTCTCCGTATCCCGGATTTCGCCGATGAGAATCACATCCGGGGCCTGGCGCAAGGTGTTCTTCAGAGCATTCCCGAACGAATGGGTGTCGAAACCGACTTCGCGCTGGGTCACGATCGATTTTTTGTGATGATGGACGAACTCGATCGGATCTTCCACGCTGATAATGTGTCCCGCGTGCACGGTGTTCCGATGGTCAATCATCGCCGCGAGCGAGGTGGATTTGCCGGAGCCGGTGGCGCCCACCACGAGGACCAGTCCTCGTTTCGTCATGGCGATATCTTTCACGATGGGCGGCAGGTCCAGCTGCTCGACCGTCATGATCTCGGCCTTGATGTGCCGAAACACCAACCCCACGTTTCCTTTTTGCCGGAAGATGTTCACGCGGAACCGCCCCAGGTCTTTGTAATACAGGGCGAGGTTCATCTCCATTTTCTCTTCGAATTCGCCCCGCTGCTGGCCGCGCATCAGAGCCAGAGCCAATGACTCCAACTGTTCATTGGTAAACGGTGGCGCATCCGTTCGATGGGTGGATCCATGGATGCGATAAATCGGTGGCGCATCGACGGTGAGATACAGGTCGGACGATTCCTGTTTGACCATCACTTCAAGGAGCGTGCGAACATCCATGAGATGCCTCTTATCCTGCTACCGGTAGACGAAAAAGTGAACGGGTCTGTTAGGCTGCGCCTGCCGCGTTGAAGAGGTTGGGATTCATGCTACGAGACTGGGCCTCGGCTTTTGTCACCATCCCGCGCGTCGCGAGGTTGACCAGGGCCATGTCCATGGTCTGCATGCCGTCCTTTTGACTCGCTTGCATGATGCCGGGAATTTGATGAAGTTTGCCTTCGCGGATGAGGTTGCGCACCGCCGTCGTGCCAACCATGATTTCCACCGCTGCTATCCGGCCACCACTTTTCTTTTTGAGCAGCGTCTGGGTCAGCACCGCTTCCAAGGTTTCCGACAGCTGCGCGCGCACCTGCGCTTGCTGGTTCGGCGGAAAGGCATCGATGATGCGATCGATAGTTTTCGGGGCGCTGGACGTGTGCAGAGTCGCAAAGACCAAGTGCCCGGTTTCGGCAGCGGTCAAGGCCAACTGAATCGTATCCAGATCCCGCATTTCGCCGACGAGAATAATGTCGGGGTCTTCGCGAAGTGCGGCACGGAGCGCATTGGCAAATGACAAGGTATGTACACCCAATTCGCGCTGGTTGACCAGGCACTTTTTTGATTTGTGTACAAACTCCACCGGATCTTCGATGGTGAGAATGTGGCCTTCAAAGGTGTTGTTGAGGTAGTCGATCATGCCGGCGAGGGTGGTGGACTTCCCGGACCCGGTCGGGCCGGTGACAAGAATCAGACCCTTCTCGCGGTCACAGAGTTGTCGGAGAATGGGCGGCATGCCGAGTTTTTCGAGGGGAAGAATTTCTGTTGGAATGGTCCGGAAGACGGCACCTAACCCCCGACCCTGGACGAAGACGTTCACACGGAATCGAGCGATGTCGCCCAGATCGAAAGAAAAGTCGCATTCCCGATGTTCTTCAAAGTTTTTGCGCTGCGCATCGCTCATCATGTCGTAGATGAGGGCGTGAGTTTCATCCTGAGTCAGGGGTGGATGGTCGAGTTTCTTGAGGTCGCCATGCAGGCGAATCATCGGCGGTTCGCCGGCGCTGATGTGACAGTCCGAAGCACCTTGCTGGACACCAAAGGTCAACAGTTTGGAGATGTCAATCATCGGGTCGCTCCATTAAAAGAGAATGTACGCGGATAAAACGAACGTAGGTATGTGTAGATGATCAGGGTTCGTTGGCCAGTTCGATCATGCCATAGGAGGGTGGGAAAGCAAGAAAATATCCAGAAGAGGCGACGACGAAATACCCGTTGCAGAGGCTGCCACTATGCTGGTCATCGAAAGATGATTGATATTCGTCAGGTCAGATCAGTTTGAGGGATCGACCGGCCTGTTCCACAGCAATCAGGGCGCGATCAATCTGCTCATCGGTATGGTCTGCAGTAATGGTGAAGCGAATCCGACTGGTGGCGGGGGGGACGGTCGGAGGACGGATGGCGGGCGCATACACGCCTTGTGCGAGGAGGGCCTGGGCTAGGTTGATCGCTCGATCGGGGTCACCGACAATCACCGGCAGGATCGGACTTTCCGATGGTGCGAGGCGGAATCCCAGCCGAGTGAGACCTTCTGCCAATCGTTCGCGATTGCGCCACAGGCGGGCGCGCCGCTGAGGTTCCTGTTCGATAACCTGGATCGCGGCGGCCGCCGCAGCTGCAGTGGCCGGAGGTGGAGCGGTGGTGTAGATGAACGCGCGGCAGGTGTTGATCAGGTAGGAAATGAACGTGGCTGAACCGGCCACGTATCCTCCCGCGCTTCCAAGCGCTTTGCTCAATGTCCCCATGTGATAGGGTACTCGCGATTCGACCTCACAATGTTCGAGCGTGCCGCGCCCGGTGCGTCCAAGAATCCCTGTGCCATGCGCATCGTCAACATAGATCTCTGCACCGTACCGTTCCGCCAAGTGCGCAAGCTCTTTCATCGGGGCAATGTCCCCATCCATGCTGAAAAGCCCGTTGGTCACGATGAGGGTCTGTCGGCCCGCTGGCCGGCGTGCGAGCAGTTGCTCCAAATGGCTCATGTCTCGGTGATGGTACACACGGAAGGTGGCTCCGCTCAGGCGGCAGCCGTCGATGAGACTGGCGTGACAGAGACGGTCGGCGAAGATAAGCCCGTCTTTGCCGATCAAGACCGGAATCACGCTGATGTTGACCAGGTACCCGGCAGCAAAGGTGAGGGCGGCTGCTGTGCCTTTGAAACGGGCGAGGGAGCTTTCAAGCGTCTCATGGGGTGTTAACGTCCCGCAAACCAGGCGTGCTGCGCCCGAACCTGCCCCATATCGGCGGGTCGCCTCGATGGCAGCATCCACCACAGTCGGGTGCGTGGCCAGACCGAGATAATTGTTTGAGGAGAGAAGAATGATTTCACGACCGTCCAATGTGACCGTTGGTCCGGTCGCCGAGGCGATCGTACGAAGCCGGCGCAAGAGATGTTGTTCATCGAGTTTCTTGAGATGTTTTTCGAACATGGATGCCCGGGCTTTAACAAGGCCAAACATTTGACAAGGCTGAGCGGTCCCTAGTATAAGGCGCGAGGCTCTGAGAAACGACCGTCTTTTCCAACCAAGACCATTGTTCGACTATGAGTTATCGAATCAGGGTTCCTGAAAAAGTTGACCCGCTCGACGAGGCCCACCTGTTGACTGGGGTCGATCGGTTTCTCCATATGTTGCAGGAACAGCGGCGCGCCGTATTAGCGGGGTTGGGAGTTGTGTTGGTTGCGGGAGCGGTCGTCGCCGGTGTGATGTGGTACGACTATCAATCCACACTAAAGGCACGAGAGCTTGATCAAGAAGCCACGCTGCACTATCTCAATCGACCCGCAGACGATCCGAAGAAAAGCCAGGAACAGCTTTCCCAGGCTATCGCGCTCTATAAGCAAGTGGTGGAGCAATACCCGAGAAGCCCTGCTGCCCCCTTGGCTTTGTTCCATCTGGGGAATGCACAGGTCTTGGCGAATGAAGTGGATGCCGGTATCGAAACCTACAAACGGTTTATGTTGTTGTATGGGTCCAATACCTCGCTCTTAGGATTAGTCCAGCAACGCTTGGCCTATGCCTACTTAGCCAAGGGTGACGGCGATCAGGCGGTGAAGACCTTCACGGGCATTCTTGAAGTGCCCGGCGCCCTCAATAAGGATCATGTGTTGTTCGAGTTGGCAAAAATTGAAGAGTCGCAGTCCCGTCCGGAGGGAGCCCTCGCGCACTACCAGGATCTGATGAAGAATTATCCCAACTCGCCCTTCACCAGTGAAGCCGCGGTGCGGGTGAAAGTGTTGGAGGTGAAGAAGACTCCGGAAACCCCGGCGGCAGCTCCCGCACCGGCCCCGGCTGCCAGCGCCCCTGCGCCTCAGCCTGAACAGCCCGCAAAGGCCTCATCAGGAAAGTCGGCAGCCCCTGCCGCTAAAAAAAAGCAGTAACGAGGTTTCTTCGCATATACGAGAGTGATGCGAAACGCTAGTTCGCAATGACCAGGCGGCTTCCTGCCTTGATGGTAGCGCCAGTCAGGTTGTTGTTCGACTTGAGCGTTTTGACCGAGATGTTGAATCGTTTGGCGATCTTTTCAAGGGAATCGCCGACTCGGACACGATACCAATGTCCGGATTCCGGTTCTGGCTTGACGTGCCTGACCTTGACCGGAACAGGTAACGGCGCAAATTTGTGGGTCGGCGCCCGCTCCAGCAACTGTTCCACTTTCCCCCTAGTGCCGACCGGGACCTTCAAGTGATATTCGGGATCATCCGGCGGCGTGGCATCGCGCCGTAGTTCGGGGTTGAGCACCTTCAGTTCCTGGTAGGAAATTCCCGTGACATTGGCGATGGCTTTGAAGTGGAGGGGGCGCCGCACGACCACCTCTTCAAACTGGTGTGGACGGACATCGTTTTGGGGGAAGCCGTAACGATCCGGGTTCTTCGCGATGATGGTCGCCGCCATAAACCGAGGCACGTATTCTTTCGTTTCCCGCCGGATGAGTCTGGTTTTCGCAATATCTGAAAAGCTCTCCGCTTGGGCCGTGTGCAGGGCCCGCATCACTTTGCCTTCTCCCGCATTGTACGCGGCCATCGCCAGCGGCCAGGTGCCGAATAAATCGTACAGGTCTCTCAAGTAGCGCGCGGCCGCGACCGTGGATTTCACCGGATCCCGGCGCTCATCCACATAACTGTCCACTCGCAACCCATAGACCTTAGCCGTGCCTTTCATGAATTGCCAAGGGCCGGCAGCCCGGGCCCGTGAATAGGCGTGGGGGTTGAATCCGCTTTCAACCAACGACAGATAGATCAGATCGCTCGGTAGCTGGAACTCAGAGAAGATGCTATCGACCAGCGGTCGGTAATGGCTGAGTCTGATGAGCCACTGCTCGAATCGGTTGCGGATCGCGACGTTGAAGAAGCGAATGTGACCTTGCACGGAAGGGTCGAGCACGATCGGGACGTTGTATTCGGAGACATTGTCCGATTCCGATCCTTGCTCTACTGCGGCTTCCTGGACGACTTCAGCCGGAGGGGTCAACAAATCGGCAAACCTCGCCGTGGTCCCGCTGAGAGGTTTGAGTTGAAGCAAGGCTTCGGCCGGAGGGACTTCCGTGGACGGTTCGCTGGCCATGGCAGCTGGAGCCTCGGCCGCCTCACTTTCTGAGGCGGCCGTTTGATCTTCTTCCTCTAAGATATAGTCAGGTTCTTGCGCCGGGGGTTGGAGACTATCCTGTAACGGAACTGCCGGAATTTCGGATGTGAGAGCGGGCTCCGTTTGCGTGGGGAGCGGCGATTCCGCGCGTGCAGGACCAGGCGACGAAACAGAGAGCAGGCAAGCGAATAGAAGCGAGAGGGGCGGAACGCTAGCGCTGGAAAAACGTGCATGCATAAGGTACCCACTAGACGGTTCAGGGAAGGGGAGGTGACCGACTCTCGAATCGTAGCCTATCGAGGAGGTGACCCCTTGTCAAGGAATTGAGGGAGTTGAGTTGCTGGTCGAGCGGAGACCTTTGAAAATGTCAGCCTCGGGTTCTCCGGAACATTTCGAACGCGACCCTCGGGTGTAAGGCAGTGAAGTCGCTGAAAAGACGGGCATCTTCCTGGCAACTTACCTTGACACCTCTGGGGGGCTATGGTAGCGTACGCCCCTTCTAAATCCCTGACATTGTTCGTTCCGCACAGCGAGGAGGATCGTCCCATGCTCAAACGGTATTTGCTGGCTCCCGGCCCCACCCCCGTTCCACCGGAGGTGCTGCTGGCCATGGCCAGACCGATGATTCATCACCGGGCACCCGAGTTCGATAAATTGTTTGCCGAGGTTCGTGAGGACCTGAAATGGCTGTTCCAGACGCGGAATGATGTCTTGATCCTCGCGGCGTCCGGCACCGGCGGCATGGAAGGGTCGGTTTCCAATTTTCTCTCTCCTGGCGACAAAGCCCTGACGATCAACGGCGGCAAGTTCGGCGAGCGGTGGACGAAGCTCTGTAAGACGTTTGGTGCGCAGGTAACCGAGTTGAAGGTGGAGTGGGGGCGTGCGATCGACCCGCAAGCCGTGGCCGACGCCTTGAAGAAAGACCCCTCGATTAAAGCCGTGTACGTGCAAGCGAGCGAAACCTCTACGGCTGTTGCGCATGATGTTAAATCCCTCGCCGAAATTGTGAAGCAGTACGAAGACACCATTCTCGTGGTGGATGCCATTACAGCTCTGGGAGTCCTCGATCTGAAGACCGATGCGTGGGGCCTGGACGTCGTCATCACCGGATCGCAGAAGGCCTTGATGCTGCCCCCGGGCTTGGCCTTTGCCAGCGTGAGCGAGAAAGCCTGGCGTCTGGCTGACAAGGCGAAGAATGCGGCCTTCTATTTCAACTTCAAGCGGGAGCGGGAGAATCAGCAGAAAAGCACCACCGCCTATACGCCGGCGGTCTCCCTCATCTTAGGCCTCAAGGAAGTCATGAACATCCTGAAGGCTGAAGGCTTGGAAGCCGTCTTCGCCCGTCACGCGATGTTGGCGACGGCCATGCGCGAGGGCGTCAAGGCGGCGGGACTGTCCATTTTCCCTCAGGAGCGGCCAAGCGACGCATTAACGGCCATTTCGGCGCCGGAAGGCGTAGACGGTCAGGCGGTCTACAAGAACCTGCGCACACAGTATGGTATGACGGCCGCTGGCGGTCAGGATCACCTGAAAGGCAAGATCTTCCGCATCTCGCATATGGGATATATCGATAGCTTTGACGTCATCACGGCTTTGGCGGCTGTGGAAATGGTCATCAAAGGGCTGGGGTATCCCGTGAAACTTGGGAGCGGGGTCGCTAAGGCTCAAGAAATTATTATGGGAAAGTCCTAGACTCACCTTCAGGTAAGGCGCCACGACAATGAAAATCTTGGTCAGCGACAGTCTTTCGAAGCAGGGTGTAGAGGTGTTGGAGAAGGCCGGCTTTACGGTCGTGGTGAAAACCAAGCTCCCTAAAGAGGAACTGCTGAAGGAAATCAAGGATGCGGACGGTTTGATCGTTCGCTCCGGGACGAAAGTGACAGCAGAACTCATTGCTGCGGCGAGCCGCCTGAAAGTGGTTGGCCGAGCCGGTTCCGGGCTGGACAATGTTGACACCCCCGCCGCAACCCGTCGCGGCATTGTGGTCATGAATACGCCGGGGGGCAACACCGTGACCACCGCCGAACACACGATGGCCATGATTTTTTCCATGTCGCGCCGTATTCCGCAAGCGACCGCTTCGACAAAAGGCGGGAAGTGGGAAAAGGAAAAGTTCATGGGCGTGGAGTTGTATAACAAGGTGCTGGGGATCGTCGGCGTCGGACAGATCGGCGGATACCTTACAAAGCTCGCTCAGGGCGTTGGCATGCAGGTGATGGCCTACGACCCCTATCTCGCACCGGAGCGTGCGCAGAAAATGGGCGTATCCATTGTGGAATTGGACGAATTGTTCCGCCGGGCCGATGTCATCTCGGTACACACTCCATTGACACCTGAAACCAAGTCGCTCATCAACGCACAGGCTATCGCCAAGATGAAAACCGGTGTGATGATCGCGAACTGCGCCCGTGGTGGGATTGTGCACGAAGGGGATCTGTGCGAGGCGCTGAAATCCAAGAAGGTGGCGGCAGCGGCCTTCGACGTATTCGAAGATGAGCCGGTGAAGCCGGACAATCCTCTTCTGGCGTTGGACAATTTCATTTGCTCCCCGCATATCGGTGCTTCTACGACTGAAGCGCAGGAGAATGTCGCGGTGGGAATCGCCGAGCAGATTGTCGAATACTTTACCAAAGGGATCGCCCGTGGCGCCGTCAACATTCCCTCCGTGTCTCCTGAGCTCTTGCCGCAGCTCCAGCCCTATCTTTCCTTAGGAGAGCGTGTGGGTTTGTTGCAGGCTCAATTATTGGAAGGTGGATTAGAGCGGTTGACCGTCGAATATAGTGGGCAGGTGGCCGGACTGAATGTCGCCCCATTGACGATTGCGGTTTTGAAAGGCCTGTTGACGCCGATCCTTGAAGATCCGGTCAATTATGTGAATGCGCCGGTAATCGCCAAAGAGCGCGGGATCGAAGTGAAAGAGGTCAAGAGCAACGATGCCGGCGACTTTACCACGTGCCATTCGAGTGCGGGTGGAAGCCGGGAAGAAGTCCCATCAAGTGGCGGGAACCCTGTACCACCGCAAAGATCCGTGCATGATTGAGATCGACGAATTCAAGGTCGAAGTGGTGCCGGACAACCATTTGTTGTTGGTCCTCAATGAGGATCGCCCGGGAGTGATCGGTACGGTTGGGCATATTCTCGGCGACCACAACATCAATATCGCGCGCATGCAGTGCTCACGTGAGGAGCAAGGTGGCAAAGCCCTCCTGATTTTTGGACTGGATGCGCCCTTGCCTGCGCCGATGCTCGATCAGATTAAGAACAGCAAACACATCCTTTCCGTAAAGGTCGCCGACCTGTCGAAGGTCTGTAGATTGCCCCGCAGTCGATCATGGGCTCCCTTTCGTTGAAGGCCTCTGCTTCCTCCACGTCTCTAGTGGCCGGTCGGGAACGGTCGCTTATTCCGGTCGGAATGAGCACCATCCTTCCCGCAGCCGCGCGACGTATTCGCCACCTCGAGCAAACCCTGTTGGCCGTTCTGGCCCGCGGTGGGTACGACGAAATCATCCTGCCGATGTTCGAGTATCTGGACGTGCTCGCCCCAGGGCTTGAACCGGAACTCCTCGAAAAGTGTTATCAGTTGGTCGATCGAACGACGGCCGCCTGATGGTGCTGCGCCCTGATGCGACGGCACAGATCGCCAGAACTGTCGCCATGGGCATGATGGGTGATCGGCTGCCGTTGCGCTTGTGTTATCGCACCTCGGTCTTTCGCTACGAACGCGAGCATGCAGGCCGTGACCGTGAAATTTTTCAAGTCGGCGCTGAACTCATCGGGGTTGATGGAGTGACCGGGGATGCCGAGGTACTGACACTTCTGCTGGACTGTTTAAGTCAGGTCGGGCTTAGCTCCTTTAAAGTGGCGGTCGGGCATGTTGGCTTCTTTACGGCTCTCCTTGTCAGATCCGGTCCTCAACCGAAGGCCAGAAACGCGTGGAGCAAGCGGCTGCCCGCAAAGACATCCCGCTCCTTGAGGAATTGTTGGCACGGGAGGGAATGGCCCGATCCACCGGGCGGGTCATTCTTGAGGTCCTGGAATTATGCGGCGGTCCCGAAGTCCTGTCGCGCGGACGGAAACTGGTAGGGCGCGATAAAGCGTTGTTGAAACCGCTCGATCGGCTGGCGCAGGTGTATGAACGGTTGGTTCCGCCGGGACAGCAATCAGCCTTGATCGATTTGGGAGAGTTCCGCGGCTTTGAATATTATGACGGGATCGTCTTTGATGTCTTTGCCCCGGGTATAGGCGCGGAATTAGGTGGTGGCGGCCGCTATGACCATTTGATGGGCCGCTTTGGTCGCACAGCGGCATCCTCGGGATTTGCCCTGGATGTCGATCGACTATTCCGAGCCATCGATTCGTTGGTCCGCCCACTTCCGCCCGATGCGACGAGATCTCAAACGAAGCGTTGGCCTTCGACGTCTCCTTCTTCACGACGGGCAAGGAGCCGAGCATGAAATCGCTCTCGGCCGTGGACCTGACAGCGCCTCGACTGCCGCCACAGAACATCGAAGCCGAACAGTCCGTGCTGGGCGGAATTCTGCTGGACAACACGGCGATGGCCAAGGCGATGGAAGTCCTGACGGATCAGGAATTCTACCGGACTGCCCACCGTAAAATTTATCAAGCCATGCTGGAGCTGTCTGATCGTGGCGAAGTGATTGATCAAATTACGTTGACGGAATGCCTGAAGGGTCGTTCAGAGCTGGATGCAGTCGGTGGATCGGCCTATCTTGCCGAGCTGGTACAGGCCGTCCCTACGGCCGCGAACATCCGGTATCACAGCAAGATCGTCCGGGATAAAGCGCTCTTGCGAGGGCTGATCGAAACCTCGACGGAAGTGATCACCCGCGGATACGACGGCACAGCGGCCGTCGATGAGTTGCTCGATTTTGCCGAACGTTCGGTGTTTGGGCTCGCTCAGGGCAAGCTCGATCGCTCCTTTACCCAGGTCAACCACATCATCAAAGAAAGTCTTGATGTCGTAGATAAGTTGTCCAAGCGGAAAGAGCGGGTGACCGGGGTGCCGACCGGCTATATTGATTTGGATGACCTGACGGCCGGGTTGCAGCCGTCAGACTTAATCATCGTTGCCGGACGGCCGAGCATGGGGAAGACAAGTTTGGCCCTCGGCATGGCCCAACATGCTGCCTTACATGCCGGGACGGTCGTCGGAATTTTCAGCCTCGAAATGTCCAAGCCACAATTGGTGCTTCGTATGTTGAGCTCCGAGGCGCGTGTCGATTCGCACGCGCTTCGCACCGGGAGACTGCAAAAGGAAGATTGGTGGCGATTGGCTGAAGCGGCCGGCAAGCTGGAGCAGGCACCGATTTTCATCGACGACTCCGGAGCCGTGACGGTGCAGCAGATGCGCGGGAAGGCGAGACGGCTGAAGGCAGAGCGGGGCCTTGATCTCTTGATTGTCGACTATCTCCAACTCATGCAGGGAAAGAGCGATTCCGAATCGCGCCAGCAGGAAATCTCCGACATCTCACGATCCTTGAAGAGTCTGGCCAAGGAGTTGAACGTTCCCGTCATCGCCTTATCGCAGTTGAGTCGAGCCGTTGAAGCGAGAAAGCCGCCGGTGCCGATGCTGGCTGACTTGCGTGAGAGCGGCGCCATCGAACAGGATGCCGATGTGGTGATGTTCATCTACCGGGAAGAAGTGTACGAGCCCGCCACGGAGCGGAAGGGTATCGCGGAAATCCTCGTCAGCAAACATCGCAACGGCCCGATCGGCAAACGGGAATTGTTCTTTCACGACCGATTCGCCAAATTTGAGAACCTCGAAACACGCGAGACGGTTTGACGCGTTCTTTCACGGGCCGGTATAATTCCGCAGCAGTGTGTGACCTCAACCATTCCCCCTGCAAGTTAAGCGGATGAATTGTGCAACGATTGAGTGAAGAGCGTCGGCCGTCCTGCATCCTCTGTGGACCTGCGAGACCAAGAGCGTTCGGCCGTCCTGCTGATAGCGTTTGCTTGTGTGATCGCCGCTTGCCAGACCGCTCCGCCGTCACGCTCCGCCCAACCGGTCGTGCCTGCCGCCGCGCCGCAGGTCTCTCGCGCTTTGCCTCCCGCATCTGATTCGCGCGCCTCCTATCACTTCCTGCTCGGATATCAGGCCGAGTTGGAGCAGGAGACAGAACAGGCCATCAAGGAGTACCAGCAGGCACTGCAGACAGACCCCTCTTCCCACTATCTCAAGGCCCGTTTAGCGGTTCTCTACTTCACGGCGGGTGATGTGCCGGCCGCGGTGCGGTTTGCCGATGAGGTTGCGGATGCGCCGGGGTTAGATGCGCAGATGCTCGGGCAAATTGGCGGGATGTATGCGGCTGCAGGAAAGCCGGACAAGGCTTTGCGGCTGTTCAACCGTGCGATCGAGCAGGAACCTCAACGCAGCGAACATTTTTTTGCCAAGGGACTGTTGCTGGCCAATCAAAAGCAATACGTCGAAGCCGAAGAGACCATTCGCTCCGGCATCAAGGTCAGCCCGGACTCGGCCGTCGGATATTATTACTTGGGTCGAATTGGTGTGGAGGCGAGGGATTTCGACAAGGCCACCACGCATTTCGAGCAGGCCGTGACGCTGAATCCGGCGTTTGAGCCGGCCTATGTCGCGCTGGGGTCTGTGTATGAAGCCAAGCAGGATCGCGGGAAGGCCATCGATATCTACCGGCGTTACTTGCAAGGCGTGAATCCAAAAAATCGCGAAATCCGGCATCATCTGATTCGTCTACAGGTGTCGGCGAAGCAGTATGACGAAGCGTTGCGGGAGTTGCAGGAAATGCTGGCAGAGGATCCGTCAGATCTCGATGCCCAGTTGCGAATGGGACTTGTCTACGGGGAACAGAAGAATTACCCAAAAGCGATCCAACAGTTGACCCAGATTCTTACGCTGCGTCCCTCCGAGCTCAAGGTGCGGGATTATCTGGGGTATCTCTACGAGGAAACGAAGGATTACGCCCATGCCATTGAGGCGTACCGGCACAATCTCACGTTAGAACCCTCCTATTTCGAGGGGCATTTACACCTAGGCGTGCTGCTCTATCGGACCAAACAGTATCCCGAGGCCATCCAACATCTTAAGGAAGCCAGCCGCTTAAACCCAAAGCAGCCTGAAGCGTATATCGTTCTTGGGTTGTCGCATTTTCAAGTCGAAGAATATGAGCCCTCCCTTCAAGCCTTTCTGGAAGGAATCCGGCACAATCCAGACAATGCCGACCTGCATTTCAACGCCGGCACCGCCTATGACAAATTGAATCGTTTTGACGACGTCGTGAAGTCGATGGAGACCACACTCACATTGGATCCTCACCACGCTGATGCGATGAATTACCTCGGGTATAGTTACGCGGAACGCGGGGTCAAAATCGAGGAAGCCATTGCATTGACCAAACAGGCCGTCGCGCTACGGCCTACGAATGGATATTATGTGGATAGCCTCGCCTGGGCCTTTTTCAAAAAGGGCTTATTGAGCGAGGCCTTGGCCGAAATGAAGCGGGCAGTGGCTCTCGTCGGCGACGATCCGGTGATCTATGAGCATTTGGGCGAAATCCATTTGAAGCAGCAACATCTCTCCGATGGCCGAGAGGCCCTGCTGCACGCCCTCGAACTCGACCCCTCGAATGACAAGCTGATGCAGCGGTTTCGTGAGCTCGGTTTGGGCGATCCTGCCAAAGAAGAACGAATCCGCCAAGCCATCCGGCGTGTGACAGAGCGAAAGACGGCTCCCTCGGCTCAGTAGATTCCCATTTTCCCGTACAGAAGTCCCCTGCTATCTGCCCCGACAGGGCATGGCGCTGGGTTGTTCACCACCTCATCGCCAATCTCGTTCGTCTCCAAGTAGTACCCCAGCGGTTTCGCCGGCAGCTCTTCCATCGAGACAACGAGCTCTACCTGTTCGATTCAGCCAATTTTTGGCACTTTGCCTGGTTGGACTATCCTTCCGGCTTGAGTGAGCAGGGCCAAAATTTTGGAATCGAGCAGTAATATCTCGTTTTGTCGGCATGTTATGCGGTGGAGCTAAAGGGTGCCGTGCGTGGCATGGGGCCTGCTTGTACACGGCATGTCAGCAGTACTGGACGGACGGTCAGGAGCACCAAAATGGGTCTCCAGAGCAGAAGTTTTCGAGCAGGCATGGCGACTGAAGCACAGCAGGCCGGGTTCACGCTGATCGAACTCATGGTCGTGGTGGTGATTGTGGGGATCTTGGCTGCATTCGCCATTCCGAACTTTCTTCGATACCGCGCACAGGCGATGCAAGCCGAAGCACGGACCAATTTGGCAGGAATATTTGTCGCTGAAATGTCCTTCTTCACTGAACGGAAAGAGTTCGGCAACTTCACGGATATCGGCTTCGCCGTGACCGGATCAGGAACGAATCGTTATACGTACCGAACCGGGTTGGGCCTCGGGGCTGGACTGGGACCAAACGGAGGCAATCTTTGCGGATCTGCCGGCAATTGCGACACGATTCAGACTGAAGTGCCGGCTGCGGGCGCAATCAGTTATACCGGAGGCGCGGGTATCGCCACAACGTCTTCGGCAGGCTTCACCGCCACAGCCGCTGCGAATCTCGATGGGGATTTGACGCATGATGGCTGGTACGTGAACGATTCGAAGCAAGGATTGAGCGCCGCTGACCCGAACGACGTGTCGAGTTAGGGCAGGGGCAAAACTTGTCACCAGATGACGAAAAAAAGGAACCGGTTCAAATAGTCGTCAGAAGCTTTGAAGCGACCCTAAAGATAAGTGATTGGAAGATATACAGAATGATACGAAACTACAGGAAGGAGGTGTTGGGCATAGAACCTGCTATTCCCAAGATCTGTCAGGTGTGAACAAGCAGTTCCGAATGAAGTGACAGGATCAAGAACGTGTCGGATGAAGTGGCAACAATAGGAAAGGGAGGCATTATGTTGAAGCAAGTGAAGGGTCAGAAAGGTTTTACGTTGATTGAGTTGATGATCGTTGTGGCGATTATCGGTATCTTGGCGGCCATCGCCATACCGAACTTCCTGCGCTATCAAGCCAAGTCGCGCCAGTCGGAAGCCAAGACGAACCTGGGCGCGATCTTCGTGGCTGAGACGGCCTACCTCAGCGAAAACTCGCGCTATGGCAGCTTCTCGGAAATCGGCTATGCCCTGGCCGGTACGACCAACCGGTATACGTACCGGAGCCCGGCCATCCTGGGTAACGCTGCATCGTCCAACACCGTGGGTGTCGACCAGATTCCTTGCGGCGCCCCTGTGGGTTGCACGGTTCAGACTGATGCGGCTCCTGCTGTCCCGTCCCTTGCCAGCTCGACCGCCGGTTCGGTCGGCTTCACGGCGTCAGCGGTGGCCAGCATCGACAATGACCCCACCATCGATGGTTGGTCCGTCAATGACATCAAGGGTGGTTTGACCCAGGCGGTTCCTGACGACGTGATCAGCTAACGATCACTCGCAGGTGTGCTCAGATGCGGGGGAGGAACGATGTTCCTCCCCCGTGTTCATTTTCGATGCTCTGATGAATTCCATTCACTGAACAGCCTGTTTTTTTCCTGCCACGTATCTCTCGCCGCAGTATCCAATTTCACTTTCACTTTGCCAAATTGCCGGTCTCTGATAAAGCAGGAGGTATCGGTTGGATTAAGTCTGCGAAGCACACCAATGCATTTCCTGTCTTCTATGCCAGTCATCGTCATGTGCGCGCTGGTGATTGTTTCGCCGCTTCAGGAGGGCGGAACGACGCATCCGGCGCAAATGATCATACGGCTTATGATTGTGGCCTGGCTCGGTGGAACGCTCATTCATGCAATCCGAGCCGGCCGTTTGGTCGTTCCAAGGCTTGGAATCAGATATGTCGTCCTGGCCTTCCTGGGCTTTGCTGTCGCGGCCACGATTTTTTCCCCTTATATCCATCAGAGTCGGCAGTGGCTGGTGATGATCACGGGGTACGCAGTCTTGTTCTATCTGCTGGCCTCTATTGTGGACCGGTGGGAGCGTGTGCACACGTTGACAATGATTATCGTGCTGATGGGATTAGGCGAAGCAGCCTGGACGATCGTGCAGGACGTTGTCTGGAATGTCGTCAGACCCAGCGGAACATTTTTCAACCCGAACTTCCTCGCAGGCTATCTCACCGTCAGCTGGGCAGTTCTTTTGAGCATCGCCGTCTACGGATACCGGAAAGGCGCGATATTGTATCGGCCCTCGCTGCCGCCTGTACTGTGGTGGGCCGCCATGGGATCAGCCCTCGGCGTTCTCCTGGTCGCGATGATTTTGACTCAGTCACGCGGAGGCATGGTCGCATGGCTTGCGGCCACAGTGTGGATCCTGACGGCCCGATATGGTTGGAGGGCTGCCGGTGCCGGCGCTGCCGTGCTCCTGCTCGCGGCGCTTATCATCCCCACTCCGCTCAAAGAACGGGTGCTTGCTGAACATGAACAGAATCCCGTTTCGTATGCCCGTTGGCAGATGTGGCAAGGCGCGGTCGCCCAGATGGCCGATCATCCGTTCGGAATCGGGTTGGGCCTCTACCAATATACATATCCTTTGTATGCTTTTCCGGTCGAAGGCGAAATTACTCGATATGGAAAAGTCGCCCACACTCCTCACAATGACTATCTTCAAATAGGGGTGGAGATGGGAGTAGGGGCGCTGCTGGTTTTGTTTGCCGGCATAGGCTTGGTTGTGCGGGACCTCCTGCAGGTGCTTCGAGCAAGATTATTTCGGTGGCAGAGAAGTCTCATCCTCGGGATAGGAGGCGGAGGAATCGCATTGCTTGCCCATGCTGCACTGGACTCCAGTTTGCGTGAGTCGGCTCTCGCGATCCTGCTGGTACTCTGTGCGGGACTGATTGTATCAGCTGCTCGGATGGCCAATGGCAGCACGAGTGCCATGCATGTCATCCCAATTCGGTCGCGCCCTTTGTGGGGGGTGAGCGCGGCCTGTTTGTTACTGTTGGCGGGAACGGAAGTCAGTCGGTTGGGGATGGCCTGGCTGACCTTCGATACTGCATCTCGCCGGGCCGTCGCAGGACAAACGGATGCCGCAATTGAAGGATTCAAGAACGCGATCGCGCTTGATCCGGGGAAATCGCTCTATCACCATGGTCTCGGGTCTGTCTATGCGAGAGCGTTTGATGGATCCCGCGACAAAGAGATGTTTCGATTGGCTCATGCGGAATTCAAAGAGGCGATAGAGTTAAATCCATTGGACAGCCGGTTGTTGGGACTGTTGGCCCAGTTGTATGTGTCGGCATCGCAGACGTCATCCTCGTCAGGTGTCCTAGACGAACAGCAGAAATCCTGGTTGCGTGCCGCATTGCGGGTGTACGAAAGGGCCGTGCGGCTCGCGCCATTTTCTGCTCCCTACCGGTATGAACAGGCGCGACTTCATTGGATGCTCGGCGAGCGACCGTTAGCCGAGCAGCAGGCGAAGGAAGCTGAACAACTCGAGCCGAATTTTCTTCCTGCTCGCGCCTTGCTGGCCCGATTGTGGGTCGATGCGGGCCACATCGATGACGCGAGGCGGGAGCTCCAGGAAATTGAAGCGCGGCAGGCGCGATATGAACAGTGGAACAAAAATAATATCGACCGGGCATTTTTAAGTGTGGATGTGGCGCCGTTGCGTGTAGCCGTCGAAGCAAAAGGCCTTACCGGATGAAGGCCATGAGATTCATCACGGCCACCAAGTCGTGCGTCACTCAGGTGTTGTGCGGTCTGGCTTTATTGGCCGGTGCGTCGAGTCTGCTCCACATTCTCGATCACGAGCGGACCGCTGTCGCACGGGCTGAACAATTGGCGTATCTCCCGAAGGGAGACTATTTGAAACTGGCCGTTCTCGGGTATCGGCAGGTCGTCGCAGACCTGATCTGGCTGCAGGCCGTTCAACATATCGGTGCGAAGCGCGACACACAACTGGGCTATACCTGGACCTATCATGCCGTGGATGTCCTGACGGACCTCGATCCCACGTTCGTTCCTCCCTATCAAGCTACGGGCCTCTTCCTCGGTGTGTTGGTCGGCCGGCATGACGAAGGTTTGGCCATTTTAAGCAAAGGTATCCGCCACAATCCGGCGAATTGGCAACTACCGTTTCTCGCCGGCTATATCTCCTACTATGAACGGTGCGATGCATCAGCCGCGGGAGAGTTTTTTCAGATGGCAGCACGCGTGCCCGGTTCTCCAGCCTATCTTCCTCAGTTAGCCGCACGCATGACGGTGGAGAGCGGAGATGCCACTGCGGCGTTGGAGTTTTTAGACCGCTTCTCACGGAGCGTGGCCGATGAACGGGTTCGCGAAGCGTTGTTTCGGCGAATGAAAGAGATCGCCCAAGAGCAAGATCTTCGTTTTCTTGAAGAAAGCACCAAACGGTATCGGCTTAAGTATGGCCATGCCCCGGCGAAGGTGGAAGATCTGATGCTGCATGGAATCATTCCGCAGCTACCCGTGGACCCTTTGGGCGGACAGTATGAAATTGACGGCCTGACCGGTGTCGTCAGTGCGTCCTCAAAGCGAGACCGACTGCGTATTCATGAAAAAGTGGCCTGTCGCTTGGGACTTGCGCCGACACCTTCCACACAGACCGGTGCGATGGAAACGCTGCAGCCTGCTGGGCAGTAACGACGGAGGAGTGTGCCGTGGACGATATCGTTACAGATCATCTGACCAAAACCTATGCGTCGGGGTGGCCCGGCAGACCTCCGTTTGTGGCCCTGGATGGGCTGTCTCTCACCGTCGGCCGTGGAGAAATTTTTGGATTTCTCGGTCCGAACGGGGCCGGAAAAACGACCACCCTGAAAATTTTAATGGGATTGGTGCGTCCCACGAGCGGAACAGCGCTGCTGTTGGGACAACCGGTCGGGGATGTGGCGACGCGCCGCCGGATCGGATTTTTGCCGGAGTCGCCATACTTTTATGACTATCTTACCGCCGAAGAGTTTCTCGGATTCTACGGGCGGTTGGCTGGTCTGAATCGCTCGGCGATCACGCAGCGGGTGACAGATCTTCTGGAACTTGTGGGGCTTGTGGAGGCACGCACGAGACAGTTGCGGAAGTTTTCCAAAGGAATGCTGCAACGCATCGGGCTGGCCCAAGCTCTCATTCACGATCCTGAATTGATTATTCTCGATGAGCCCATGACCGGGTTGGATCCTGTCGGACGAAAACAGGTCCGCGATCTCATTTTAAGTCTGCGCGATTGCGGCAAGACGGTGTTTTTCAGCACGCACATTCTGCATGACGTGGAGATGATTTGTGACCGTGTCGGCATTGTGATGAAGGGCCGACTGGTCGCCAGCGGGCGGGTGGATGAATTGGTGCGTCAGGATCATACACGGTCGGTCGAAGTTGTCTGCCAACAACTCAAGGTCGAGGGGAATGCCTTCATTCACTCCTTGGCCACTCGCGTGCTGCAGCAGGGACAGCAATGTCTAATCGTCTTGCCCAGTCCCGACGCGGTCGATGCGTTGGTGGGGGAAATTCGTCGCCAGGGTGGACGGTTGCTTTCCGTCACCCCGCACAAAGCGTCGTTGGAGGATTTATTTTTTCAAGAGGCCGGGCAGGACACCACGCGAGTCTTGCCGCATATGAGCAGTGGGAGGGCGTCCTGACATGGGTGCGATCGGCGTCATTGCAGTCAATGCGTTCCGTGAAAGTTTACGGGACAAGATTTTATACAACCTCGTGCTATTCGCCGGGTTGCTCATCGGCCTATCGGTGCTGCTGGCGGATCTCTCGATTACCGAGCATCACAAGGTCATTGCGGATATGGGGTTGGCCGCGATCAATCTGATTGGCGTGATCATCGCTATTTTCGTCGGCATCAGCCTGGTCAATAAGGAAATCGAGCGGCGAACCATCTATACGATCATGGCGCGACCCATCAGCCGGACCTTTTTCATCATGGGCAAGTATCTCGGGTTGGCACTGACGCTCTTTGTGAATCTGGCCATCATGCTGGCGGTATTTCTGCTCACGCTCTGGCTCTATCACGTGCCGATTCAGCCGTCTCTCTTGCAAGCTGTCGCGCTGATCTTTGTGGAAATCTTAGTGGTGACGGCTATCGCACTGTTCTTTTCGACGTTCACCTCCACCACATTGAGCGCTATATTTACGCTGGGCCTCTACGTCATTGGCCATCTCACGGCTGATCTGCGATCGATGGTAGGCAACAGTGAAAGCGGGATCGTGAAGGCAGTGGTGGACCTGTTGTATTACCTCTGCCCGAATCTGGAAATGCTCAACATCAAAGGGCAAGCGGCAGTGGGTCTTGTCGTGGCTCCGGAATATCTGATGCTCGCCTCGCTGTATGGCGTGCTGTATGCCGGCCTCTTGCTGACCGGGGCCTGCCTGGTGTTTCAGCAGCGGGATTTTTAAGCCATCGCGAGGGCGACGTGGTTCATCGTAGCCATGGAGCCTGCAGCCACGATGCGTGTCTCCTAGGATCTTAAGAACCTGTTGCCGCCCTCTTACTGAAGGCTAATCAATGGTCTCCCAGCGGTACGGCCTCTCTCCCTTAATCGTCGTCACGAGTATATCCACGCATTGGAATCTGATTCGCCAGTTGACAAAGCGGGAGATCGCAAGCCGCTATCGAGGATCGCTCCTGGGAATGCTGTGGGCATTCCTGCACCCCATGGTCATGCTCACGGTCTATACGCTGGTCTTTCGGGGCGCCTTTGGAATGCGGTGGGGACAGGAAGGGGAGAGCGCGATCGATTTTGGACTGCTGCTGTTCTCCGGGCTGATCGTCCATGCATTGTTTGCGGAAAGTATTCACCGGGCTCCCCACTTGATCATTAACCACAGCAATTACGTCAAAAAAATCGTCTTCCCCTTGGAGATCCTGGCCTGGACCTCTCTCGGTACGGCGCTGTTCCATGCGTTGATCAGCGCACTCGTGCTGATTGCGTTGTATGGGTTTCTCCATCATGACCTGCACTGGACCATGTTGCTGGTCCCGCTTCTCCTGTTACCGCTATCCCTGGTGACCATCGGTATCTCGTGGTTTTTAGCATCTGCGGGAGTGTTTGTACGTGACATCGGTCAGGCGAGCGGTCCGTTGACGACCGTGATGCTGTTTCTTTCACCGGTCTTTTATCCGGCTGGGGCGTTTCCTGAGGCCTACCGGGTCTTGCTCTATGCGAATCCGCTGACGTTTCTCATCACGCAAGCTCAGGATGTGCTCATTTGGGGCAGGCCTCCATCCTGGATCGGTATCGGTCTCTATTGCGCGGGGAGTTATCTGATCGCCTGGTGCGGGCTCCTCTGGTTTCAAAAGACACGGAAGGCGTTTGCCGATGTCCTCTGAGTGGGCTATCCGGGTCCGCCATCTCTCGAAAACGTACCGCGTCTACGATCGTCCGCTCGACCGTGGGAAACAATGGATCGTTGCACCCTTGCAGAAATGCTTCGGGCAGCCCCCCTCACGGTACTACCGCGACCTGCATGCCATCGAGGATGTGTCCTTCGAGGTCCAGAAAGGGGAAACACTCGGTATTATCGGCCGGAACGGGTCGGGTAAATCAACGCTCCTCCAATTGATCGTCGGCACCGTAAGCCCGAACGAGCGGCACGATTGAGACCGATGGCCGCATCGCTGCGTTATTGGAATTAGGGGCTGGATTTCATCCTGAGTTTACTGGACGGGAGAACGTCTTTCTGAACGCCACCTTGCTGGGTCTGTCGCAGGCAGATATCGATGCGCGACTGGATGACATGCTGGCGTTCGCCGATATCGGGTCGTCGATCGATCAGCCGGTCAAAACCTATTCGAGTGGTATGGTCGTGCGCCTGGCATTCGCCGTGATGGCGCATGTCAGCGCCGACATTCTCGTGATTGATGAAGCGTTGGCCGTCGGCGATACATTTTTTGTTCAGAAGTGCATCCGCTTTCTCCGGGGGTTTATGGAACGGGGCACGGTTTTGTTCGTCAGTCACGACTCGGCAGCCGTCTTAAGCCTCTGTCGTACGGCCTTGTGGCTGGAGGACGGGCGGATAGCGGGCAGGGGGGAAGCAAAGGTGATCTGTGATGGGTACCTGCATCAGCCTTCCGCCGCGCAAACACCGCGGGCAAAGGTGCCGGAATGTCTCGCCTCATCGGGCACGCCCCATCCGGCGAAGCCTATTCAGAATGACTCGTCGAAACTAGCGGTGTTGCCGCATCAGGACAGGGGGCCGGCCTCGCGTAGCCGGCAAGCATGGATCGACACCATCACTTTGTACAACGCCACCGGTCGTACGGTTCACACCGTTACGCACCGAGAGCAGGTGACGTTGCGTGTCTGTTGCGTCACGTCGGTCGGATTGGTCAGTCCGATCGTCGGGTTCCTGGTGCGTAATCGATTCGGCCAATCGCTGTTCGGAGCCAATACGTGTGCCGTGGAAAAATCCGCCGGTCACGGTGTTAAGCCCGGCACGCGATTTGTGGCTGAACTGGAGTTTGTCATGCCGGTGCTGCATCCGGGTGACTATGCTATGAGCATTGCGCTTGCTGATGGAACGCAAGAGGAACATATCCAGCATCATTGGATTCATGATGCGTTGGCGTTCACGTCTGCACCTTCAGAATGGTGCTTCGGTCTGATCGGCGTCCAAGTTGTTCGCGCACAGATCCGCGGGATTGAGGTTGAGGATGCTCGACATGAACATCTCCATGATTCCATTGCCTTGTAAGGTGTGTGGCGGCAGCGCCTTTTCTCATCACGACGTGTTATGGGGTGCCCTCATTGTCCAGTGGGGCCTCTCGCCGCCTGAGGCGGACTACATCAACATTCAGCAGGGAACCGCGTGCACCGGCTGTGGCTCGAATGTGCGCTCCATTGCCCTGGCAGATGCCTTGTTGCGATGGACCCGCGCGACGACCACATTACAAGAGTGGGTCCATACTCCGGTGGCTCGCCGATGCGATGTGTTGGAAATCAATGAGGCCGGATCGTTGACCGGCACGCTGTCGGCGCTTCCGGGGCATCGGCTGGTGCGATATCCCGAGTACGACATGATGGCCTTGCCGTTCGAAGACCGTTCGTTCGACGTTGTGCTCCATTCCGATACCTTGGAGCATGTGCCCGACCTGATGAAAGGACTGCGGGAGTGCCGCCGCGTTCTTCGTCCGGGAGGAGCCTGTCTCTTCACGGTCCCGGTGGTCGTGGGGAGACTCACGCGAGGAAGAAAAGGATTGCCGCTGAGTGTGCATGGGAGCGAAGGATGCACGGATACCGCCTTGACTGTACATACAGAGTTCGGCGCGGACGTGTGGTGTCAGGTCTTGGAGAGCGGCTTTGATGAATGTCGGATTGTGCCCTATCGGTATCCCGCGGGAATTGCGCTCATCGCCGAGGTCGCCGAAGCCAGACCGGTAACGGGGGGCCAGTGGTAAACAAAATAGTCAATGAATCAACCGAACTCAAGGCGACCGGAGAGCGATTTCTTCCTGAGATGCAGGGAACAATCGCCCTCGAGCATTTGCATCGTTATGCCTTGGCGAAGGATTTCGCCGCGGGGAAAGTTGTGCTCGATATCGCCTGCGGCGAAGGGTATGGCTCGGCCGTACTGGCCGGCACTGCCAAACGTGTCTACGGAGTGGATATTGCGCCCGATGCGATTGCCCATGCCAAAGTGACCTACCAACGACCCAATCTCGAGTTCCTGGTTGGTCAATGCGCGAAAATTCCCCTTCCTGACGGTGCGGTGGATCTGGTGGTGAGCTTTGAGACGATCGAGCACCACACGGAACACGAAGCCATGTTTGCCGAAATCAAACGTGTCTTGCGACCGGGTGGGGTTATGGTCATGTCCAGTCCGGATAAGCTGGAATATACGGACCGCACCAATCACGCCAATGCGTACCATGTGAAAGAGCTCTACGCGGAGGAATTTCAACGACTCATTGAACAGTACTTCAGTCATGTGGCCATGCTCGGGCAGCGGGTGCTGTATGCCTCGGCAATTCTCGCGCAAGGGGGGCCGGGCGAAGCGGTTCATTACTCTCGCGACAAAGGCGCAGCCATTCAGGGGGCAAGCGGATTGCTGCGACCCTGTTACCAAGTGGCCTTCGCCTCGGATGCTGCCTTGCCTGCAGTGGTGTCCAGCTTGTTTGAACAGGTCGGCGAGTCAGATCCTGAAATTCGCGCGCTCCAACATAAGCTCGAGCACGCGGGTCGCAGAATTCTAGGACTGGAAGAAGAGGTGGCAGGGCTGAAGGCCGCCATCGAACTGATGATGAACTCGCATTCCTGGAAAGCAACCAGACCGCTCCGCGCCGTGGCGAATGCGCTCCGCGCCGTCGGCGTGAACCGAATCGAGAAGAGCCGTGGCGCATGACAACATGCACGCATTCAGTCTGCACGATCCCGTTGTCACTCGGTGTGACAGGCATGGGGACTGTCGCCTTGCCGACCGCTTTGTTGTGACCTCATGAATCGTCTCATGCAGCGATTGATCAAAGCCATTCGATTTGCACGCTTCTCCATCGCTGAAGGACTCTGGTGGTATAAGCGTCATGGCCGCCTGCCAAGAAAAGCCGAATGTGCTGATCTATTCCGGAAAGCGTTCTTTCGATTCAAAATCCTTGTTCAGCGAACCTCGGCGGCTCCCAAAACCATTGAGCCGGTACTTCCTCCCTATGAAGCCTGGCTGCGGGTGAATGTCTGGAACCGGCGAATGCGTGATGACTTACTCGATCGCTTGAGCCGGCATGCCGGCCGTTTGCCGACGGTTTCACTGGTCATGCCGGTGCACGACCCGCCACTTGAATGTCTCACCAAAGCTATCGAGTCGGTACGGTCGCAGGTATGTGGAGAATGGGAGCTCTGCATTGCAGACGACTGCAGTAAGAATCCCGCCATACGAACGGAATTGGAACGATTCCGTGCAGAAGACCCCCGTATCCGTCTCACCTATCTGGAGCAGAACCTCAATATCAGTCTCGCCACGAATCGCGCCGCGGAGCTGGCGACGGGAGAATTTTTGCTATTTTTCGATCACGATGACGAGTTGACGCCGGATGCGGTTGGCGAAGCGGCACTGTACCTGGCGGAACATCCTGACTTTGATGCGCTCTATTCGGATGATGACAAGATTGATCCGGCAGGAAGGCGATATGCGCCGCAATTCAAACCGGATTGGTCCCCCGAATTGCTGCTCTCGTACATGTACATGAGTCATCTATTCGTCGTGCGACGATCACTATTTGAGTCCATCGGCGGTATGAGGGCCGGATTTGAAGGCGCTCAGGATTATGACCTGGCGCTGCGCGTGGTGGAGCGGACAGGGATGGTGGGGCATATTCCGAAAGTGCTCTATCACTGGCGGGCGTTGCCCGGCTCGACGGCCTCCAGCGGCGCAGCGAAGCCTGCCAGCATTGAGGCGGGGCGGCGGGCGGTTGCCGAAGCATTTGCGCGGCGAGGCATTGCGGGGCGGGTGACGCAGCCGGAATTTGCTGCGGCAGGGAACCTGGGTATCTATTGTCACGAATTCCCTGATCATGGGCCGACCGTGACGATTCTCATTCCAACCAAGAATCAGGTCGCGGTGCTACGTCAATGTATCGAGTCACTTCGCGCGACCACCTATCGACAGTACGAAATCGTCATCATCGACAATGAGAGTGACGATCCTGACACGTTGGCGTATCTGCACTCGCTTCCCCATCGAGTCATTCGACTTGGCAATCCTTCCGGCCGGTTTAACTTTTCGGCCATCAATAATCGCGCGGTGGAGCAGGTCACCGGTGAGTTCATTCTGTTTTTGAACAACGATACGGAGGTCAAGTCTCCACGCTGGTTGAGCCAAATGATGGGATACGCGCAAATGCCCGGAGTCGGTGCGGTTGGTGCCAAACTCATCTTTGCGGACGGTCGCATTCAACATGCCGGGGTCATCCATGGGCTTTACCATGGAATGGCCGGTCCCGCCTTCAAGCTGACACCCTCGTGGGAACACGGGTATCTGGCCTATGCCTCGGTGGTGCGGAATTATTCGGCGGTCACCGCGGCCTGTCTTTTGACATCACGTCGGCGCTTTCTCGATTTGGGTGGTTTCAATGAGGCCGAGTTCGGAGTTGCCTATAACGATGTGGACTACTGCTATCGGCTGATCGATCAGGGGTATCGCTGCGTCTACTGCCCCGAGGCACAACTTACGCACTATGAGGGGTATTCAAGGGGATTCCGCGACGATCCGGCTGAGGTCGCCGCATTTAAACAGAAGTACAAACGCCGTCGCGACCCCTGGTATAGCCCGCATTTGTCCCTGGTCGATGAGAGTTTTAACCTCGTGCCGCGCGCCGTTGCAGCGCGTTCGACAAAAGCCGATTCCGATGGTGATGACCGCATTAAGTTTGAACTGCGAGGGCGCCCCCTGGAGCCAATACGAATTGACGAAAGAGCTGGTCCGGCGGAAAGTCATTCAGCCCATTGTGTTTTCACCTGTGGATGGCCCGTTACGGTCGCTGTATGAAGAAGAGGGCATTCCGGTCATGGTGGATCGGCATCCGCTCTGGGGTGTGACGACGCTGAAGGAATATGAGGAGGCCGTGAAGGCCTTTTCCTCGAAGTGCCTTTCGTGGGGGGCAGAACTCGTCTACGCCAACACGCTTCAAAGTTTTTACGCCGTCGCTGCTGCGCAGGCCGCCGGTATCCCCTCCGTATGGAACCCCCGGGAAAGCGAGCCCTGGCAGACTTATTTTGACTATTTGCCTGACGGCGTCATCCAAAAAGCCTACGATTGTTTTGCATCGCCCTATCGTGTGGTCTTTGTCGCTGATGCCACACGCGACGCCTATGCGGCGCTCAATACACGGCACAATTTTGCCGTCGTTCGAAACGGCCTCGACCAGGCACGCATCAAACAGGCGAGCGGAGCATGGCTTCCTGCACAGGCACGTCAGGCTATCGGCGCAGACGATGGCGACGTGGTGATACTGCTCCTTGGAACGGTCTGTCTCAGGAAGGGGCAACAGGATCTTGTGAAAGCCCTGTCTCAACTGTCTCCCGATCTGCAGAAGAGGGTTCGTTGTTACATCGTGGGGGACCGGCCAGGTGAGTACAGTGCGGGATTACATGCCCTTGTTGGGCAGCTGCCGTCTGAGTTCCGGAGCAGGGTGCATGTGGTTCCGGAAACGCGTCACACCGCACAATACTATCGTGCTGCGGACCTGTTTGTGTGTACATCGCAGATCGAAAGTTATCCGCGGGTGGTACTGGAAGCGATGGCCTACGGGCTCCCGATCGTGACGACTCCCGTGTTTGGAATTCGCGAACAGGTCAGAGAAGGAGTGAATGCCTTGTTTTATGACGCAGGTGATAGCGGCGCCCTGGCTGATCGACTTCGGCGCGTCCTTGAGGATGAGGCACTGCGGGCTCGTTTGGCCTCGAAGAGTACCAGTGTGCTGGCCCTCGGGACTGACTTCGATGAGATGGTCAGCAACTATGCAGAGATCTTTGCGGAGGCCTGGCTGAGCGGAGGGCCATTATCATGACAGTACGCTTTAATCTGGAGACGCCCGGCGGTCCGCAATTGAATACCATCAACCGGTTTTCGGGGTGGTACATTCCAGACCATGATCGTCGCCCGGAGTTATACGTGGCCTGTAATGGAAAACGTGCGGCGTCGTTGGAGTGGGGCAGTGTCCGCCCTGATGTGTCCTCGGTCTATTCGACTCATTCGCAAGCGATCATCAGCGGGTTTCAAGGCGATCTCTTGATGGGAGAACAGGATCAGGCTCAGGCGGTTGAGGTCGTGGTCCTCGATGCGGCAGGGCAGGACCGGGAATTATTTCGCCGCACATATGCGGTGGGGCCGTATTGCCCGCCGGTCATGCGGGACCGGTCCTTCAACCTGTTTGATCGCCTCGTGTGCCCGGAATGCCGGTCTCCTCTGGCGAAGCAGGACCAGGGCTGGATCTGCTCTCGTTGCGCCAGGCTCGTGCCTCTCAAGGGGGGCGTTCCACATTTTCTTCAGGAACAGGGAACGCCCTGTCTTCATGTCACGGAGCAGACCAACACGCATCCCTATTCTGCCGATGTGCTCGACATCCTGGGGCGTCACAGGGCGGGATTGGTGTTGGACTTCGGAGCCGGACACACGCCGAAAGAATTGTTACGCCCGCATGTCGTCTACCTCGATGCGGTTCAGTATGAATGGACCGATCTGGTCTGCACACGCGCGCGATTGCCATTTCGCGATCACACGTTCGACGCGGTGATCAGTCAGGCTGTCTTCGAGCACCTTGAGGACCCGCATTACACGGCGCGAGAGCTTTGTCGTATTCTCCGTCCGGGCGGCATCATTCACCTCGACACCGCCTTCATGCAGCCGTTACACGGAGACCCGTGGCATTTCTTCAATATGACCCAGCACGGCTTGCGGAAAGTGATGGCTCCCTTCGAGGAAATCCGCTGCGGGATCAAGAGCTACCAACATCCCTCGGCGAGCCTCTTGATGCAGTTCGACGCGATTGCGCCGTTCATCACATCGAGGAAGTGGCGTAACACGATTGCCAAATGGCGCAAAGAATTGCAGGCCGGAGCAGGAGAGTTCGATGACGCGCTCGGTGAGGCCGGGCGGACCACCTTGGCGGCAGGGTTTTTTTTCGAGGGCCGGCGCCCCCAGTAGCCGTAGCGAAAAAGACGTCCATAGGCCCAGCCTTGCAGTCCATTGAGTAAGACGAAACGCATTCTCTGATAAATCTGGTGTGAGAATTTCATGTCAGGAGTAGGTTTCATGGAGCAGCGATTGCGGAGCATGTTGCTTCCTGGAATGAGGCGGCTGGGCCTGGTGCCTCTGCTCAAGAAGCTCCGTGCGGGCTTCCGCCCTCATCAAACATCTGAACCCGCTCGCTCAGGCAATGCTGGGAACGCCCAGGACCGGGTATCCGACTATTGGGGACAACAGTTTCACGCGATGCGAGTGGACAATTCCTACTGGCTCAATAACAAGTTGGTCGAAGAGGCTACCTATAGATTGATGACCGATACGCCGCGACATTGGTTGGGGTGGCTCCTGAACGACTATTTTGCCGAACACACATTCGATCGATCTCTCAGCGTCTGTTGTGGAGACGGGGCGCACGAGATCCAACTGTACACGTTGGGCAAGGTGCGATTCGTCAGCGGGATCGATATTTCAGAAGGCGCGATCAAACAGGCAGCGGCGAGGTTTGCCGCGGCATGCGCCCCGCCTGATTGTTATCGATTTGAGGTGCGGGATGTCAACGCGCTGCGACTCGAGGAAAGCTACGATCTGATTTTTTCGACCGGCGCGCTGCATCATGCGTCTAATTTGGAAGGACTCCTCTCCACGATTGAACGCGCCTTGACGCCAAACGGGTATTTCGTCGTGGTGGAGTTCGTTCGGACCCAACCGGTTTCAGTGGAGCGACCGGCAGATTGAGATTGCGAACCAGGTGCTAGGCGTGCTCGATCCTGCGTATTTACGGGACGGCGGAAATACCAGATTCGAAAGGCCGACCATCGAAAGCATGCTGGCCTGCGATCCGTCAGAAGCTGTGCGATCAGCTGACGTGTATCCGCTAGTGAAGAAGCATTTCGATGTCCGTTACGAACGCTTCTACAACGGCACGCTGCTCCATCAGTTGCACCCGCTCCTGCGAACTGAATTGGCGAATCAGGGAAAGCGGGATTTTGATTCGATTGTGAAATTGATCCTCCTGCTGGAAGACCTCCTGATCAAGGGCAACGTCCTGCCGTCAGACTTCGTGTTCCTCATCTGTCAGAAACCGGCGCCGGGCACCCGGCGAGGGGCGTAACCAGGGATATCATCGCATGTGCGGCATTGTCGGCGTCTGTGATCGCATGGAGCCTCCACAGGCACACCATGTGCTGTCGCGTATGCTGGCAACGATGACAGCGCGCGGGCCCGACGGTGAAGGTCGGTTCGTTGACACGCATATCGCCATGGGTATGCGCCGGTTGGCCGTGATCGATGTCGAAGGCGGCGGGCAACCCCTTCTCAGCCGAGACGGCCACGTTGTCGCCTTTCAAAACGGAGAAATCTATAACCATGCTGCGCTCCGACGGGAACTGACACAAAACGGTGTGGAATTTCGGACGGCCAGCGACACGGAAGTGTTGGCGCACGGATATGATCAGTGGGGCATGGACGGTCTGCTGGCGCGTCTCGATGGCATGTATGCGATCGCCATTCTTGATCAACGCAATCACCGGCTGCATCTGGCGCGTGACCGGTTCGGAGAAAAACCTCTCTACTATAGCGTCGCAAACGGCAAGTTCGCGTACAGTTCCAATACGACCGCCCTGGCATGGTTGCCCTGGGTCGATCGTGACATTGATCCGGGCAGCGTCGACCGGTACCTCGCGCTGCACTATGTGCCCGGCCGCCGCACGATTTTTAAGGGGATTCAACGCGTCCTGCCCGGTGAACGTCTCAGCATCTCCCTTGATTCGCTACAGATTACCCATGAACAGTATTATCGCCCTGCTATGGGGCCGGTCGAAATTGTCGATACAGGGACGCTTGTTGCCCGAATCGAGGCTGCGGTCGTCAGTCGGTTGGTCGCGGATGTTCCCGTTGGTGTGTTTCTGTCCGGCGGTATCGATAGTTCCATTGTCGCGGCGATTGCTGCTAAGCATCATCCGGCAATTGACACCTTTTCGATGGGCTTCAAAGACGCGCGTTACGATGAATCGCCGCACGCTCAAGTGGTCGCGCGTGCCCTCGGATCATCGCATCATCATTTTACGTTTGATGAGACAGCCTTCCAGGAACTGTTGCCTGCGGTCATCGACGGGTTGGATGAACCCCTGGGGGATCAGGCGTTACTCCCTACCTATTGGCTCTGCCGGGAAGCCAAACGGCATGTGACGGTGGTCTTGTCCGGAGAAGGGGCAGACGAGCTCTTCGCCGGGTATGATTATTACGATGCCGGGTTGTCCCGCCGATCGTGGCGTGCCCGCCTGAAAGCCTGGTTGACCGGACGAAGTGCAGCGGAGCCGCTTCAACGGCTGTGCGATAACGCGTGGCCGGTCACGCCATCAGGCTTTCCTCTCGTCATGGATGCGGCGGGACGGCGGCAGCTACTTGGCGGCTATGCGCCGGATCGCGATCCCTGGGAAGAGGGATTGTGGTCCACGCTCCAACAGTCGCCGAACGGTCTTCAGCGAGCCACCCTTGCCGATATCCTGACATGGTTACCCGATGATCTGTTGGTGAAACTGGATCGCATGGCCATGGCAAACAGTCTTGAGGGGCGCGCGCCATTTTTATCGCCGGTATTGGCTGAGACAGCTCTTCGACTGCCTGAATCCAAGCGTATGACGCCGGCGTGCAGTAAGGTCGCACTCCGCGAGGTCGCCGCACTGCTGCTGCCGACGGAAATTGTCCAACGAAGGAAGCAGGGGTTTGTCCTCCCGATGGGGGCATGGCTCAAGCAATGGTTGGGAAGGGTAGAGAATCTGTCTGAATATTTTGACCTGCAGCGCATTGCCGTCTTCGATGGGAAGGCAGCCGCAACGCTGGTTGGACGAGAACTGGCTTCTGATTGTCCGAATGAGCGTCTGTTATGCTCACTGGTGATGCTGGCTGAATGGCATCATTCCATTTTCCGTCGCATTCCCCCCGCGAAATTGTAAGCAATCGGTATTACGGCCATCGGCGCACTGTGGCCCGCATCGAGCGTCCCTTACCCCGTCAGAAACATCGAAAAATCTATCCTTGCCGGAGAACTCCGGTACTATTTGACTAGCCGGTTCCGCCTGCGCAACCGGTGGATATTTCGCGACAACGGGGCGAAGCGGCGCGCCATGACGGTCACCTATTTCTCTAAAAGCTCGAGTATTGGACCCAGTAGCCGCTATCGCGTCTATCAATTCTTGCCTCATTTACACAACGCTGGCATCGAGTGCCATGTGGATCCGCTGTTCGGCCCCGCCTACTTTTCGATTCTCCGCATGCGCTCCTCTATGCTGCAAACCGTTCTGAAAATTCCGTATGTCGCGGCGCGCTTTCTCAAACGGCTTGGAACGCTCCTGACGTTGGGCCAACGTGACCTGATCGTCATCGAAGGGCAACTCTTTCCGTATGCGCCTCCGCTGGTTGAAACACTGTTGCGCTGGTTGCGCTATCGCTTGGTATTCGAAATGGATGATGCGATTTACCTGACGCGTGGCCATGAACGGAAGATGCCTGCGCTCTTCAGGATAGCGACCGGAGTCATTGTGGGAAATGATCGCTTAGCTGTCTACGCCACGCAATATTCCTCCCATGTCACGGTCGTGCCCACGGTGGTGGACACAAAGCGGTTTGCTCCGAGGCCGTTGCGGTCAACCGCCGCATGCGATCGTGACCATGAACCTCTCACGATTGTCTGGATCGGCTTGGCCTACAACCTCAAGTATCTGGACGTTCTTGCCCCTGCACTCCGCCGGCTGCAAGAGCGGTATCGCGTGAAGCTACGCGTCGTCTGTTCTCAGCCGCCGACGCTCGCCGGTTTGGACATCGAGTTTCGAACTTGGGAGTGGCGGCGTGAAGTCGAGGATCTCCAGGATGCCACCATCGGCGTGATGCCGCTGGAGGACACGGAATGGGCGCGGGGCAAATGTGCGCTCAAGCTCTTACAGTATCTCGCGGTGGGATTGCCGGCGGTGGCGTCGCCTGTCGGGGTCAATCGCGAGATTCTTGTGAATGGGGAAAATGGATTTCTCGCCTCCACTGAAGAAGAGTGGTACCTGCGCCTTGAGTCATTGTGCAGGGATCCGCAATTGCGCGCTCGCATGGGGCGGGCAGGCCGCCGGACCGTCGAGACCCGTTTTTCTTTAGCCGTATGGGGACCCAGGCTGGCCGATGTGTATCGCGCGTTTGCCGAGGACGTGCCCAACCATCAGATGCCCCGCCCGGTCGGTCTTTCTGTGCCAGGTCACGGCCCTTCCACAGGTGTGCGATGATCCTCTTGATGCTGACATTCCTGGTCGCCGTTCTGTTGTCTGTCTACGGCGTGCCTATCGCGCGCAGGGCGGCGTTGAAATTCGGCATTGTTGACAGCCCGGATGGTCGGCTCAAGCATCAAGGTGAGCCGGTGCCGTACTTGGGCGGATTGGCGATCTACCTCTCCTTCCTCGTGAGCCTGGCGTTTACTTTTGAATTCCGGCAGGACGTGCTCGGCATCGTGCTCTCGGGAACGTTGATCGTCATGCTGGGGTTGATCGACGACTTTGGTGTGCTGTCGCCGGGCACCAAGTTGGCCGGGCAGTTCCTGGCAGTTTTTGTCTTGATCAAGAGCGGCATTCGTATCGAGATTGCGTCTCTCCCCGATTGGGTCGATATCCTGCTCACGGTGTTCTGGATGATCGGCATCATCAATGCCTTCAATCTCCTGGACATCATGGATGGATTATCGGCCGGGGTCGGCGTGATCAGCGCAGCCTTTCTGTGCGTGGTCGCCATTCTGAATGGCGATCAGACGATCGCGTTCATGCTGGCGGCGCTGATGGGAAGTCTGCTGGGATTCCTTCGATACAACTGGCGGCCGGCCTCCATTTACATGGGGGATTCGGGCGCGATGTTCATCGGCCTGATGCTCGGCGCATTGTCGATGATTGGCAAATACACGCAGGGCCATTCCGTCTCGTTGCTGACGCCGGTCTTGATCCTGGGGATGCCGATTTTCGACACGCTGTTCGTCATGTACATCCGATTCCTGCGCGGATTGCCGGTATTCCTCGGCAGCCCCGATCACATCGCGATACGGTTGCGCCATTGGGGCCTCTCGGTCACACACGTCGTGTTGCTCAGCTACGTGGGGGCGGCGATCCTGGGTGGAATCGGGTTGCTGGTCATGGCCGTCCCGCAGGATCTGGCCGTCATCTTGAGCGGTGTGACGGTGTTGTGTCTGGCCGCTGCTGCGGTGGCTCTGACGCGAGTGAATGTGTCCAGCGGGGACGTTGCCGTGAGCCCTGAGGCTGTCCCGGCACGTTCGACAGAAAGGACCGGCGCAGTATGATTGTCATCGTCGGGGCCGGATTAGCGGGGCTGAGCGCGGCCTATCACTTGCGCGGCATGCCGTACAAGATTCTGGAGCGGGAACACGAAGCCGGAGGGCTCTGCCGTTCGTATGCCAAAGACGGCTTCACCTTCGACTACACCGGACACTTGCTGCATTTTCGCCAGACTGCGATTAAGGCCTTGGTCGAAAGCCTCCTTCCCGACCGGTTGCAGAAGCATGCGCGCAAATCGTTTGTCTTTTCTCACGATACCTATACGGAGTATCCGTTCCAGGTCAACACGTATGGACTTCCGCCGGAGGTGGTGCGTGAGTGCCTGTTAGGATTCATCGCCACGCTGTCACGTTCGTCATCGACGCCACCGGCCGAAAGTCCATCGTTCAAACAGTGGATCATTGAAAGTCTTGGTGAAGGGATCGCCAAACATTTCATGGTGCCCTTCAATGAAAAATTGTGGCAGGTACCGCTCGATGACCTCACCTCAGAGTGGGTGTCCTGGCTCGTGCCGAAGCCCGATGTAAAGGATGTGGTCAGCGGGGCCTTAGGGATAAAGGATAAGGCCTTTGGCTACAACCCGTCGTTTCAGTATCCGGTGAGCGGCGGCATCAAGGTATTGCCGGAGGCGTTTCTGCCCTCAGTGGAGAATCTGACGTACGATTCTGAACTGGTGGAGATTGAAACGGGCAGGCGTCGCGCGGTCTTTCGCAGTACGCAGGGTGAACGCATCGAGGAGTATGAGCGTATCATTTCCACGATTCCGTTACCCGAGCTGGTGCGCCGGTGTGTCGACCTTCCGGCGTCGATGCGGGACTTGGCCGGGGCGCTGCGGTGGGTCTCGGTCTATAACGTCAATCTAGCTGTGGCCCGGGAACGTGTGTCCGATAAACATTGGATTTATTTCCCGGAGCACCGGTACCCCTTCTACCGAGCCGGGTTCCCCATGAATTTCTCTCCGTCCATGGGGCAGCCGGGGTGTAGCTCGATGTATGTGGAGATTTCACATCAGCCGACGGAACAAGAACCGGAGACGTCGTTGATCGAACGGGTTCGCCGTGGGTTGGAAGGGGCCGGCGTGCTGCAGCCGACAGATGAGCTGGTCATGTCGGATGTGAAGGATCTGTATTACGCCTATGTGTTGTTCGATCGGTACCGCAGCCGCGCCGTGAAAGAGTTGCTGGGAGAATTGGAACGACGGGGCATTTCGTCAATCGGGAGATATGGATTGTGGGAGCACACGTCGATGGAAGACGCGATTGCCCAGGGGCAGCAAGTTGCCATGCGGTTGCGAACGAGGGCCGCGGCCTGAGCGCGTCAATCGCATGGATGTAATCTGTCACGTCATCACCAAACTCGAATTGGGCGGCGCGCAAGAAGTGGCGATGCGGGTGGTGTCGAGCCTGGATCGCCGGCGATTCCGTCCGGTGCTGATTGCCGGGCCCGGCGGCTTGCTGACTGAGGAAGCGCACGCGCTCGAAGGTGTCGATGTCCGTTTGATTCCATCGCTCGTTCGAGAAATCCGCCTTCTACAAGATCTGCGTGCCCTGTGGGAACTGGTCGCTACGTTTCGACGATTGCGGCCAAAGATTGTGCACACCCACAGTTCAAAAGCTGGTATCCTAGGGCGGTTGGCCGCCTGGCTTGCCGGGGTCCCTTGTATCCTGCACACGATACATGGGTATGGTGTGACACCTGCCCAGCCGCTGTGGCTTCAACATCTGGTGATCAAGCTTGAATGGCTGGTCGGACGCGTGACCACCCATTGGATTGCAGTCTCCCAGGCTGATCGCCGCCAGGGACTCGAATGGGAGCTTTTCAGCGCCTCCAAGGTGTCGGTGGTCCGTCCGGGCATTGATCCAACGCCATTTGCCGCCCGGATTGAGCAAGCGGAGCGCGACCGTCTGCGAGCCGCGCTGGGAGTGGGGCCGGAGCAGCTCCTCGTGGGAACAGTCTCGTGTTTGAAACCGCAGAAATCTCCCGAGGACTTTATCCGCGTCGCCGCGCTCGTCTGTCAGCGTATGCCAGCGGCAAAATGTGTGCTGGTCGGCGACGGCGCATTGCGGCCGCAGATCGAAGCGTTAATCCAAGAGCAAGGGCTGCAGGATCGGGTCACTCTCCTCGGCTGGCGGCGCGATGTGGCCTTATTACTGAAGGCGTTCGATGTGTTCGTCCTGACGTCTCAATGGGAAGGGTTGCCCTGCGCTATTCTGGAGGCGAGGGCCAGCCGGATTCCGATTGTCGCCACACGAGTGGGCGGCTCTGCCGAGGCGATCATTGAGGGCATCCAGGGGACCCTCTGCCCGGCTGGTGATGTCAAAGCCATTGCCGGCCGTGTGTGTCAAATCCTGGGTGACGAGCGGCTTCGTGCGGACCTCAGGAACGGGACGCAGGAGTTGCCGGAAGAGTTTACGATTCAAGAAACAGTGAAACAGTATCAATCGCTCTATACGTATCTCCTGTATACCACGCGGCCGGCAGAGGATCTGATGAAATTGCAGCCCAATCGTTTGTAAAGAGGAAACCAGGTAAGACGATGAATATTCCGCTGCTTGATTTAAAAGCCCAGTACCAATCCATGCGCAGTGAAATCCTGGCCGCGATCGAAGCGACCTGTGATGAGCAGGGTTTTATCCTGGGGCCGCGGGTGATGGCGCTCGAACAGGCGGTGGCGACCTATGTCAGCAGTACACATGCGGTGGGCGTGGCTTCAGGCAGCGATGCCTTGTTGCTGGCGTTGATGGCGCTGGGCGTCAAAGCCGGCGATGAAGTGGTCACAGTTCCGTTTACCTTCTTTGCGACCGCCGGGGCCATTTCACGGCTGGGTGCCAAGCCGGTGTTCATGGATATCCGTCCCGATGATTTCAATATGGACCCGACGCTGCTGGAGCGAGCGATCACCAAACGGACCAAGGCCATTATCCCTGTGCATCTCTTCGGCCAATGCGCGGATATGGGAGCCATTAACGACATTGCTCGACGGCACAAGATAGGCGTGATTGAAGATGCCTGCCAGGCGATCGGTGCCGCGCAAGAGGGGAAGCGTGCCGGTGTGCTTGGAGATCTAGCCTGCTTTAGCTTCTTCCCGTCGAAAAACCTTGGCGGGTTTGGTGATGCCGGCATGGTGACGACGAACGACAAAGAGCTGGCCGAATCCATCGCTATGTTGCGGGTCCATGGCAGCCGCGTGCGATACGTGCATGAAGCCATCGGCATCAACAGTCGGTTGGACGCGCTGCAAGCAGCCGTCTTGCTGGTGAAGTTACAACGGCTCGATCAATGGGCTGAAGGCCGCCGCCGGAATGCTGCGCGATATCAACAGTTGTTCACGGACGCGCAATTGGCCGATCACATCACCTTGCCTATCACCCATCCCCATAATTTCCATGTTTTCAACCAATACACCCTACGCGTCCGGAAGCGTGATGAGTTGCGGGCGTATTTGAAGGATCATGGCGTGGGGACGGAAGTGTATTATCCCTTGCCGCTGCACCTGCAAAATTGTTATCGCCATCTCGAGTACCAGAAAGGCGCTTTCCCCCAATCGGAACGTGCCGCGGAAGAAGTGTTGTCGATTCCGATTTACGCTGAATTGAACGATGAACAGCTCCAGTATGTCGTGCAGATGATCGCCGCGTTCTTCCGTAAACGATAACCTCGGTATACCTCGCCGGCCTCGATCGCTGTCCGCTCCAGCGGCCTTTCTTCTTCGCCCAATCGTCCTTGATTCATCAATGCCGCAAGGTTCTCGCGCATGGTTAGTCCATGCGCACACCCTGCGATTCCTTCTCTCCACACGGACCTTCCAGGTACGCCGCAGTAATGTGCCTGGAACGTGCGCTGCTCCTATCAGTCATTGAATGGACGACAACCGCGCTAATCGCGTGCCGTTCAAGCCTGAACATTCATGAGGCATTGGTATACACCAGAGTCTCCAGGGGATGTGACGTGGGGGACACGAGCCATGCTGCATCAGCCGCGAGGAACACCTCGCCTGCCGCCTGTTGCGCATAATGGAGTGCCGGGAGTGGGCAGCGAGCAGGGCGAGGCTGCCCTTCAGTCCAGACCTTTCTCCGGCATCCCCTGCGCACTATTGCCGCTGGGCGGTGAACGAATTGGGAGGCATAGGGATTGCTCCTACACCAGAGGGAAAGCGAAACGGCGTCGTTACAATTATGACAATTCCTTCTCCCTACATTCTGGGCATGTCCCGCAGCAGCTACTCGATCCTCGGGGTGGCGCTGGCGTTGATTGCCGTGATCGGCGCGATCGATTGGTGGCTGCCTTTAGGGTTGACGATCACCACGCTCTACGTAGTGCCCGTGCTCATTGCTTCACGCATTCCTTCTCCGCGTCTCACGGTTTGGGTGGCCGCGATCGCGTCGTTTGTCACCATTCTTGACCTGTTTCACAGCCCCCTTTACGCGTTGACCTGGGTGAGCGCCGTCAATCGCGCGTTTGCCTTGATGGTGATCTGGGTGACCGCGTTGTTGTGCTTGCGCCGCCAGCGCGATGAAGCGGAGCTGCTGCGTATCAATGAAGATATCGAACAGCAGGTGCAAGAGCGCACGTTGGATCTGGCGGCTGCCAATCAAGAGCTGGAGGTGCTCCGTGCGGAGGCGGTGTCGGAGCTGGTGGCCATCGTCAAATCATCCGACGACGCCATCGTTGGCATGACCTTGACCGGCATCATTCAAAGTTGGAACCGAGGTGCGGAACGGGTCTACGGGTATAGCGCCGAGGAGGTCCTGGGACGGCCGATTTCCGTGCTCTGTCCTCCCAATCGATTGGATGAAGTGCCGACGATGCTGGACCGCATCGCCCACGGCGAGCATGTGCGCAATGTAGAGATGGTGCAGCGTCGGAAGCAAGGAGAGCGCATTGATGTGTCGCTGACGATTTCGCCGGTGAAGGATTCCGATGGCTGCGTCATGGGCGCTTCAGCTATTGCACGGGACGTGACGGTGAAGAAACGCATCGAGGCGGCGCTGCGTGAAAGCGAAGCTCGATTTCGGATGATGGCCGACACCGCTCCCGTCATGGTGTGGATGGCGGGACCGGATACGCATATCACCTTCATTAACAAACGGTGGCTGGAGTTTACCGGGCGCACGATGCAAGAAGAGATCGGCGACAATTGGTTTACCGGGATTCACGTGGACGATTTGGATCGTTGCCGGAAGTCCTATCTGGACGCATTCAAGTCGGAACAGCCGTTCTTTCTCGAGTACCGCCTGCGGCGCCATGACGGGGAATATCGATGGATCATGGATACAGGAGTGCCCCTGTTCGATGAGGACGGTCGCTTCGGCGGCTACATCGGCACCTGCATGGATCTCACCGAGCGCAAAGATATGGAGGACCAACTCCGGCGCATGCTCAAAGAGAAGGAAAGTTTGCTGCGGGAAGTGCACCATCGGGTGAAAAATAATCTGCAGGTCATTTCCAGCCTGTTGAATCTTCAATCCGCCTCGATCAAGGACCCCGTGGTTAATCAGTTGTTCAGAGAATGCCAGGTCCGTATCACCTCAATCGCGCTGCTCCATGAGACGCTGCACCGTTCGAATGATCTCTCGCATATCAAGATGAGTGATTACACCCGTACTCTGACCGGTCATCTGTTCCGTTCCTACGGAGTCGATCCGGGACTGATCAGCTTGGAGTTGAATGTGGACGATGTCGAATTTGATATCGACACCGGCCTTACGTGCGGTCTGATCATCGATGAACTGGTGTCCAATTGTTTGAAGCACGCATTTGTCGAGAGCGGCCGCGGGACCGTGCATATCGATCTGTTGGACCATGTGGACGGCACATTTACCCTGTGTGTGAGCGATGATGGCATCGGCATTCCCACGGATGGGGTGCTGAACAATCCCGATTCGCTGGGGTTGGAACTGGTCACCCTGTTGGCCGAGAAACTGGACGGCAATACGGAACTCAGGAGCGGCTCGGGCACCGAATGGCGAATCCGCTTCCAACAACTGCAATATTCAGAAAGGGTATGAGGCCATGGACGCAGCCAGCATCTTGATCGTGGAAGACGAACCGGTTGTGGCGAAGGATATTCAGCTCAGTTTGCAGCGGCTCGGGTACCGGGTTCCAGTGATGGCGACTTCGGGCGAGGAGGCGATCCGCAAAGCGGGAGATACCCATCCGGATCTTATTCTGATGGATATCGTGCTGAAAGGGAAAATGGATGGCGTCGAAACAGCTCTTCAAATCCAACGCCTGGCAGGATGTGCCGGTCATCTATCTGACGGCCTATGCCGACAACCATACCCTGGAGCGGGCGAAGGTGACGTCACCGGCCGGCTACATGCTCAAACCTTATCAGGCCAATGAACTGCGAATGATGATTGAGTTGGCGCTGCATAGAGCGTAGCATGATCGGCACATGCGTGAACGGCTGCGATGGATCGCGACGACGGTGCGTTGTATCGGTGACGGCGTTCGCTGACCACGGATCGAGGCGGCCTGGTCACGTATATGAATCCCGCTGCGGTAGAATTTACCAAGGTGACTCAGGATGAAGCCATAGGCATGAATGTGACGGCGCTTATGGGCTTCCGCGATGATGACGCGACTCCGCAGGGGAACAATCCTGCCAATCAGGCTATGACTGAGATGCGCCTCGTGACCATCGATGAGACCGACGGTGATGTCCAGGCAAGGCGAGCCGCGGTCCATTCGCGGGAGTGTTGCCCCGGTCGTCGATGACGGCGGCGCGGTGCTCGGGGCGGTGTTCGTCTTTCAAAGCGCATCCCGGCGATCGACACCTTGCCCTATCGAACGCGCAGACGGAAGCCATCCGGAGAATGGAGGAGCGGCTCGGACGGCCCCAGGGAATCATTAATTTGTGCTCCTGGTGCAAACGGGTGCCGGATCAGTCGGGCCAGTGGTATGATTTAGCCACATTCATTGCGGAGCGTTCCGCGATTCAGTTCAACGGCGGGCTCTGTCCGGATTGTATGGATCAGTGCTTTCCCTGTGATGGAAAACATCAGTAGCCCGATACATACCTGCAATCCGTGAAATGTCACTCAGCGCTATTCCGGTTCGTTGATGACTGACCGTCGCTTCGTATGCCTATCCTTCGCTTCTTGCGCTAATTTCGAAGAAGGCTTCAAGAACGCGCCCGAATAGACTATAGTAGCACTGCACATTCGCAGACTACTTGTGACGAACCCTAGCCTCAATACTCCAGTATCAGGCCCGTTACGGATTGCGCTTATCGGCGCCGGCCGCCACGCGAACACCATGCCCGGCGCCAGTCTTGCGATGTCCCGGTGTGCAGTTGGTGGCCGTGGCCGACCCCTCCGATGCAGCTCAAGCCGCCATGCGCGACATCGTGCCGGGCATCGGCTGTTTTAAGATGCCGGAAGAACTCTTCGCTTCAGAAAAACTGCACGTCGTCCATATCATCACTCCGCCGGCGACCCATGCCCCTGCTCGCGCGTATGGCGCTCAAGGCCGGATGCCACATTTATGTGGAGAAACCGTTCACCGAGTCCGTCGAGGACGCGCAGCAGATCCTGGATGAGGCCAACGCAAAAGGTCTTCGTGTCTGCGCTGGCCACCAGCTCCTCTACGAACCGCCGACTCGGGGTATTGACGCAATACCTGCTCTCGATCGGCCCGGGTTGTGCACGTCGAAAGTTACTTTCTCCTTCCGGACCGTTCGACATGCCCCGGGCGGGCGAAAGGTGCTTCGGGCCGATCATCAATTACTCGACATCCTGCCGCATCCGGCTCATTTGCTCCTTCAAGTGTTGGAGCAAGCCGGAGAAGGGCGCACGGAACTGTTGTCGCTGGAAGTCAGTCAGGCCGGGACCGTACATGCACTGGTGCGCCGAGGCGGTGTCACCGGTACATTGATCGTGACGCTGGAGGGACGCCCGGTCGAGAGCTATTTGCGCGTAATCGGGAAAAACGGATCCCTATTTGCCGATTACGTCCGCAGTACCACCCAACGGGCCATCGGCCCGGGATCGTCCGGCATTGATAAGCTCTTCGCGCCCTATCGGCAGGCCTGGCAATTATTGACCGGCACCACCTCTGCGATGGCGAGCCGGTTTCTCAAAAGCCAGCGAAGTTATCCGGGATTGGCCGAACTGTTTTCCGCCTTTTACGAAGTCAGCTCTGCACCGGTACCCCATCGCCCTTGTCTCCCGAGAGTTTGCTAGAGACGGTGCGTATCTGCGAACGGGTCGCGAAAGCATTGAAGGTAGGGGAGGCCAAAGCTCTGGCGGCGGCCGCCCCGAAACCGGTCGAGAGTCGCGGCGTGCTGGTGACCGGTGGGACGGGATTCTTGGGAAAGGAAATTGTCCGGGCGCTGTTATCGCGCGGCCGCCCTGTTCGTGTGGTGGCGCGGCGCGAGCCATCCCCTTGGGAGCGGATTGCGGGCGCCGAATATGCCGTAGCAGACGTGGCAACCGGAGCCGCCGCTCATCTCTTCAAGGGGGTGGATACGGTCATTCATGCCGCTGCAGAAACCGCCGGCGGGTGGCCGGAGCATCAGCGTAATTCGTTGGATGCGACCGAGCATATGCTTCGTGGCGCCGCTGCCGTTGGTATCAAGCACTTTGTGCACGTGAGTAGCCTCGCGGTGCTGGCCCAGGGCACGGGGCGGCCGATTCCCGACAATCATCCCTTGGAACCTGACAGCAAGGGGTCGGGACCCTATGTCTGGGGAAAGTTGGAATCGGAACGTCTGGCGGTGCAACTCGGGAAAGAGTTGGGTCTGTCGGTGAAGGTCATTCGCCCGGGAGCCCTCGTCGATTATCGTGATTTCGATCCGCCTGGCCGTCTCGGCAAGCGCCTGGGCAATATCTTTGTGGCCGTAGGGTCGGCGAGTGATCGGCTTGGAGTCGTTCGACGTAGGATTTGCCGGTCGATTCCTCGGGTGGATGACCGATGCCTGGGACATGGTGCCCAGTCCTCTGAATCTGCTCGACCCCGTGTCACCGACCAAACGGGAGCTGCTGGATCGTCTTCGCCAGGCTAATCCCGACCTGAGCGTCTTCTGGTTGCCCAGGTTTATCCTGGTGCCGCTTTCATGGGTGGCTACACTGGTGCAAAAAGTGTTACGCCCCGGGAAGCCGGCGATCGATGTGGCCAAAGTCTTCAGTGTGTTGCCCTACGATACGTCCGGCATCGCCAAGCTTGCTTCCCGCGTCGATCCTGCTTCGGAACACCGTCCTTGATCTCCACCCTCACGATGTCTCTCTCAGTCGATGTTCGGCCCTTTTCCGCCACATATACACCAGTTTCAAAAGGCTAAGTGTTTGAAAAAGTGAATGATTCACCCAAGCAGAAAAAATTGCTTCTTCGGGGTTGATTTGAGCCTTCAGAGCGGGTAAGTCTTAGTGAATTCCGCAAGCAAGGTCGTCTACAAACTCAACCCCCTCACCACCCAAGAGTTAACATCATGAACATGCGATCGAACGCGCTGGCACTTACCATTGGTCTGGCTTTTCTAGGCACCTTCTCCGGTTGCGCGCAAGACCATCGCTGGCGTGCCGCTATGAATGATGGCAATAACGCGATGCGTTCAGGCGACTATACGCATGCCGAAGAATCCTTTGTGGCGGCGCGCAAAGAAGCGGAAGTACTCGATCCCCAAGGAAAGCGTCTCGCCGAAACGCTGAGCCAGCTGGGCGAAGTGAATCGTGAACTAGGCCGGTATCCCCGCGCCGAAGCGCTGTTCCAGGAGGCCTTGGCAATCAGAGAGCGCGTCTATGGGCCTGCTCATGCTGAGACGGCTGCGAGTTTGACAGACCTGGGTGAGCTGTACCGCCTCCAGGGATTGTTCACGCAGTCGGAAGCGCTCCACCAACGGGCCAAAGAAATTCGTGAAAAGGTGTTTGGCCCCGATCACAGCAAAACGGCAGAAAGCCTCAATAACATTGCCGTTGTGTATCAGGATCAACGACGATTCTCCGATGCGGAGCCAGTCCTACAGCGGGCCCTTTCCATCTTGGAGAAACAGCTCGGCCCGGAGCACAGCCTGACGGCAATCACCCGGGACAATCTGGCGAAAATGTACCAGGCACAGGGGCAGCATCCTCGCGCCATGCCGCTGTATCAACGCGCTCTCACAATTCATGAAAAGGCCTTTGGTCCCCATCATCCGATCGTGGCGAGAAACCTGGAAAATCTGGGCGACACCTATCGGGCGCAGAATCAATATCCTCAAGCCGAAGCGCTCTATCAACGTGCCGTGAGCATCTTTCGGAAGTCGATCGGGAACGACCACGTGGATACGGCTGAGGCCATGAGTCGCTTGGGACAACTCTACGAACTGCAAGGACTGTATTCCCAGGCAGAGCCGTTGTTTCAACAGGCGATTGCTATCAGGGAAAAACAGCAGGGTGCCGATAATCCTCAGGTAGCGGGCGAACTGAAAAACCTGGCGTCGCTCTACCAGTCGCAGAACAAGCTGGATCAATCGGAGGATCTGTACAAACAGGCGTTGGTCATCTACGAGCAGGCGGTCGGCTATGATCGTGAAGCCTATGTGAAAGCGTTGAAGAGTTATGCCTCCTTATTGAGACGTCGCCAACGCTCCGGCGAGGCTGAACGCCTGGAGGAGCGGGCCAAGAGCCTGTTGAAACGTCTCTCCTTGGAGATCCAGAGCCAGGGGAAGACAGCTGCGGGTCTGCCTCTTGCGCCCCTGTCTCCTGTCCCCTAGGAGCCTGAGCCATCCTTGACTCCTTCTCCATCGCTGATCCGGATTTTCCTCTCTCCATGTTGGTCCTGCGGCCATTCCGCCGGGATCCATCCGGCCCTAAGGCACCCCTTCGTAAGTATCGATTGAGACGCAACGTAGAATCTCCTACACTGTGGCCGCCGAACCGGTAAGTGCGACCCACCCAGAGGACGTTCCATGAATAGAATGGTCATCGCGATAGTAGCCATGGCATGTCTGGTCAATGCGGCCTGTGTGAGTAAGCCCCCGAAGAAACAGTTTCAGCGGCTCGCCGGAGAGTTTGTTTCCCCCGTCCACATTACCAAGCTGGTCGATCAGCAAAGTGCCGTGATCGGCATTACCATCAAGAGTGCCGCATGGGTGCCGAATACAGAAGATCGTCTGTATCTTGTGAAGGTCGAGAATGATCGCGATCTCTTCGAAGGCACGAAACTTATTCCAACAAGCATCGTGGCTCCTCCTCCGGGAGCTGGGGGAGGTGGAACCGTCTATGTGCAGAATGTGCCTCCCGGCCGGTATGCTGCAGTGGCATTCAGCACATCGGAAAGAGGATTCGGTAAGGTGCGGGAAGTGACCCTCTTTCTGTTGCCGAAGTCGGTGGTGAAGCAAAGCGATACCACTGTGACGGCAGGAAGCATGCATTTCATGGGTGAGTATGAGGTCGGCGCATCGACGATGGTCCTTCAGGAAAACGCAGCCGATGAGGTGCAGGCCCATTACTTCGAAGTATTCTGGGGCAAGCCGTTGGCGCAAGTGATTGCCGACCTTCAGATTCTTGGCACTCCCGCCTATTTCGCGGTGCATACGGTCAGCGTGAAACGTGGAAGCCGTGATGCAGAGGCTGAATCCCGGTTTCAGGCAACGGCGAAGCGCGATCTTGAGCCTTCGTGGGCGCCGGTTATCGAACGGGCTCGAGTGCCGACGAAGTAACATCGGATCGCACCGGACGAGGCCGCTCTCCACCAGGACGGTGCGCGGTTTTTTGTCATGCATCCGATCGGGATCCCTTTACGGTTTCGTGATCCGTCCCGTACCCGCTCAACCCTTCTTCCTCCCATCGTCGCCTCTCCGTTAACACAATGTTTACCTGCTCCGGAAGTCGCCGTGATCTTCCGCCTGTACCGTGATCATTGTCGGCACACTCACTACCAATGCAGGAGGATCACATGCGACTTGTACCGGGAGGTCTGCACATCTACCGACCTCGTTCACGCCGGCAGGATGTGTTGACGCTTCGCCATGGCGTACCACAGGAAACTCGCGTCTGTCGGGAGTGTCACAACGACTTTCGCTCCATGGTTGGAACCTTCAGGTTTCAGCCAACACTCTGCCCGGGATGCATAGTCGAGCGACTCGAATGCCTGTCTGCTGATGCCCTGTAAGGTGATGTTGTGAAGGCAGGTTCGACGTCGCTGGTTGCGTACGGCTATTCCCTCCTGTCTTCCGTCCGGTCCTCATCGTCGCGTTGGCATGTCACTGATCCGCTCGCTGTATCTCCGGCGAGGCATCACCCTCAATGTTCTGTGAAAATTGGGAGGGGCAGTCCCGCTCCGGCTCAGGAGAGGGGGGGACTGATCGGGAGAGAGGTGCGGAGAGGTGGTCGCAGCTCAACTCCCATCCCTCAAGAAGGCTCGGCTCCAGTACGGGGCAAGGCGCGATGTTCACACTCGGACTTGCAGTCCACGCAAAGGGTGGCATCGGGCTGTGTCCGAAGGCGAGGGAGAGGGATATCCGTCCGGCAGAGATGGCACATGCCATACGAAGCCTGGTCAATATGACCGAGCGCACGGTTCACTTGTTGCTGCGTGGCATTTGCGCGTTGTCTTATCAGATCGTCGAGCGCAAGGTCACGATTACAGGTCGCGATGTCGAGGACATCGGCGGGCAGTTCGGATTTCGTTGCTGGTACCCGGCTGGCGCATGCCGCAGTAGGTTACGTTGATCTTGGAGCAATTGCCGGCGAATGGATCGGAACGCCTGGTGACGTGATCGGGATCGAACGACATGCGTGACGCCCATGAGAGCCCCTCCATCGGTGCAGTGACTGTTGCAGTCGGCAGACTACCGCATGGGCACGACAGTCGGATCAACGACAGGTTCAGAGGGCGTGAACAGTGCGAAAGAAACGGGATTCGGGGTGAGGCGGGCGTTAGGTGACGAGTCGGTTCATCAACCATTGTTGGGCTGAACGTGCGGCTCTGCGTCCTGGCGTTTGCCGCTTGTACGTTCCGTCTCGATGAAGAATCCACGCATGGGTATTGTCTTCCAGGTACGGGCGGAGACCTTCTTCGATGAGCCTGCGGCGAAGCACGGGGTCCAGCACCGGAAATGCCACTTCGATGCGCCGGAAAAAATTGCGATCCATCCAGTCTGCGCTGGAGAGGAACACTCTGTCATCGCCGTCGTTGAGAAAATAAAAAATCCGACTGTGCTCAAGAAATCGTCCGATGATAGAGCGCACGCGAATATGTTCCGAAAGACCGGCGATCCCTGGTCGTAATGCGCAAGGTCCACGGACGATCAAATCGATTTTGACGCCGGCCTGAGAAGCCTTGTACAGCGCGCGAATAATTTGCGGCTCCAGGAGCGCATTCATCTTGGCGATGATGTGGGCCGGTTTGCCTTTCCTGGCGCGGTCGGTTTCACGCGCGATCCATTTCAGCAACGTCGTATGCAAGGTGAACGGCGATTGGAGGAGATGTTTGAGTCGGCCCGGTTGTCCCAAAGAGGTGAGTTGTTGAAACACCGTCCGGACATCCCGACCGATCGCCGCATCACAGGTCAGTAATCCGAAATCCGTATAGAGGCGCGCATTGCGGGCGTGATAGTTGCCGGTGCCGAGATGGGTATAGCTGCGCAGGAGCCGGCCTTCCCGCCGAAGCACGAGACTCATCTTCGCATGCGTCTTGAGGCCCACCACGCCGTACACCACATGGGCTCCGGCTTCCTCCAAATCGTGCGCCAGCTCAATATTAGCTTCTTCGTCGAAGCGGGCACGCAATTCGATCACCACGGTGACTTCTTTTCCGCCGCGCGCGGCATCCACCAGGGATTGCACAATGGCCGAATCAGCCCCGGTTCGATACAAAGTTTGCTTGATCGTGAGCACATGCGGATCCGTGGCCGCCTGGCGGAGAAATTCGGTGACCGGCGCGAATGATTGATAGGGATGATGCAACAGAATATCGTTTTGCCGGATCGCGTCGAACCAATCCTCGCTCGGCACCGGAGTCGTTGGCACGCCGGGTGTGAACGGCTGAAACTTCAGGTCTGGGCGATCGACGAGATCGGGGACGGTCATGAGCCGGTGCAGATTCACCGGTCCGTGGCATTGATAGGTGTCTCTCGCATCGAGATGAAACTGCTCACGGAGAAAATAGACCAGATCCGGCGGGCAATTGTCCGCTACTTCCAGCCGCACCTCATCGCCGAAGCGACGGTCCGGCAGTTGACCTTCGAGAGCACGGCGAAGGTCATCCACGTCTTCTTCGTCGACGAACAGATTGCTGTTCCGCGTGACGCGGAATTGGTAGCATCCCGTGACATGCATGCCGGGAAAGAGTTGATGGACAAAGGCATGAATCACCGACGACAGGAACGCAAAATCATGCGGCCAGGCTGCATTGCGCACAGGAAGGTGAATGACGCGCGGGAGCGACCTCGGCACTTGCACGATAGCCGTGCCATTGGGGCGTCCGAAGGCATCGGTCCCTTCCAGCGTCACCAGAAAGTTCAGACTTTTATTGAGCAGTTTTGGAAACGGATGCGCGGGATCCAGCCCGACCGGACTGAGCAGCGGAAGTAACTCGCGGGAGAAGAAGCGGCGCATCCAGCGGATGTGCGACGGCATCCAGTCGGCCCGTTTCAGAAATCGAATCCGTTCGTTGGCGAGTTTCGGGATCAGCGACTGATTCAGAACGACGTACTGTTCCTGCACCAACTGGTGGGTGAGCACGGCGATACGAGCCAAGAGCTCCGATGGCGTCAGACCGTTGGCGCCCCGCTGCTCGACGCCATGCGTGACCTGTTCCTTGAGGCCGGCGACTCGCACCTCGAAAAATTCATCGAGATTGGAACTGACGATGCAGAGGTATTTGAGGCGTTCCAGCAGGGGGACCTTGTGATCCTTGGCCAGATCGAGCACGCGGCGATTGAACTCCAGGAGGCTCAGTTCCCGATTGATGAACCATTCCGGACGGGAAAGGTCGCTCGTGACCGGCCGTACGGAAGCAACCTTGGGTGCCGGTGTGGCTGCCTGGGTCTCAATGTTTGAAGCTGTGGACCGTAATGCCATACGCAATGGGTGAGCAGTCTACACCAGCCTGGTGTTGTAACAGATCAAGAAACGGTTAACTTTTTCCGGTCAACGGCCGGTGCCCTGCCGGCTTTCGCATTTATCGGGCACATCCGATACGAGCCGTGGAGACCACGAAATTGTCGAAATAGCGCTGTTGCACCTTGCTGAACGGGACCGAGGTCCAATATTGTTCAAGGTACACGGCATTGATTCCGTACTCATTATACCGGCCGATCCAATTCAGGTTGGTCCGTTGCGCTTCCAATTGACCATCGATCCAATATTCCAGCAGGCCATCTTCCGCATCGCGACTGTTTAATTTCATATGCACTTCGATGCAGAACCATGTGCCGATGTTGGCAGGGTTGAAGAGCGCTTTCTGGCCGCCGGCTGCCCCGAGCCACCGCAGGCGCGGGAAATCATTGTAGGTCGTCGTGCGCAATTTGCCCGATTCGTCCGTGCCGGATGCGGGATCGAGGTAAAGGCGTTCCGGGTCTGAATCCGGAGGAGCTCCGCTCCACAAATGGCCGATGGCGGCCTGCGCAAATCGGTCGTTCGAAAGAATTGTCGCTCGCGTGAGTTTATCGGCTCCGCCACCGGTCCAGCCCGGTTGTACCCGTAGATCGAACCGCCAATAGATGTCGCGATATTTGGCAGTCCCCGCGTTCACCGGCCTCATATACTCGCTTGGAGTCTTACCGAAGGCCAGATGGAGCGAACCTCCATGCGGATCACCAGGCAGGAATTCGGCGCGCATGCCGATCGAAGCACCGACTCCCGTTCCGGCTTCACGGACGAAGCGGCCATGCCGGATATCGTACTCGAAGTAGTGGCCTAACCTGTCGATTTCGAAATCATCGCACCAGATCCATTCGGGATGGCGACTCTGCCAGTCTTCGCACAGAGCCTGGTGTGGCTCGCCTGCATTGCTACCGATCGGCCCGAGGAGGCAGGCGGCGGCGCAGAGCGCCGCCGCGAACCTCCATCGAACCCGTATTGCCATGGCTAGCTGGTGACCGCCCCTTCGGAAGCGGAGGAGACGTGGCGGGCGTATTTCCCCATGACCCCGGAGAGATAGCGCGGGGCAGGGTGTTTGACCTTCTTCAGACGCGCGGCTATTTCTTTTTGCGTCACGTTGACGTCCAAGCGCCGCTTCACGATGTCGAAGGTGATGACATCTCCGGTTTTCACGGCTGCGATCGGCCCGCCCTTGATGGCTTCAGGGGCGACATGTCCGGCCATCAGGCCGTGCGTCGCTCCGGAGAACCGTCCGTTGGTGAGCAGCGCGACGGAGTCGCCCAGTCCTGCACCAACGATGGCGGCCGTCACGCCGAGCATTTCTCGCATGCCCGGGCCACCGGACGGTCCCTCGTATCGAATCACGACCACATCCCCGGCTTTGATCTTTCCGGCCTGTACGGCTTTGAAGGCATCTTCTTCGCGCTCGTACACCTTGGCTGGTCCGCTGAAATGCAGGATGGAATGGCCGGCAACTTTGACCACACAGCCCTCCGGGGCCAGATTGCCCTTGAGAATGACCAGGCCCCCTGTCGGCTTGATCGGCTTGGAGAGGGGGCGCAACACCTGCTGATCCGCTTTCTCCACGGCGGCCTTGGCCTCCTCGCCGATCGTCCGTCCGCTGACGGTGATCTGGTCCGGGTGAAGGATCTTCGCATCGATTAAGCGTTTCGCGACCAGGGTCGTGCCGCCGGCCGCATAAAGGTCCGCCGCGGTGAAGTGGCCCCCCGGCTTGAGATCGGCCAGCAACGGCACCTTCCGGTTGATCTTATCGAAATCATCGATGGTGAGCCGCACACCCATTTCGCGCGCCACAGCCAGCAGATGCAGGACAGCATTCGTCGAGCCGCCGGTTGTCGCGACGGCGGCAATGGCATTTTCAATGGAGCGGCGCGTGATGATCTGTTTGGGACGAATATCTTTCTTGAGCAGATCCATGACCAGTTTGCCGCACTCGAACGCCACATCATCCTTGTGCGTATCCATGGCGGGCACACCGTTGCGTCCCATCGGCGAGATCCCGAGAAATTCAAATGCAATGGCCATGGTGTTGGCCGTAAATTGGCCTCCGCAGGCGCCTGGTCCCGGGCAGGCATGGTCTTCCAAGTCTTTCAATTCGGCATTCGTCATCTTGCCGGATGCGTGTTTGCCGACCGCCTCAAAGACGTCTTGAATGGTGACGTCATGTCCCTGGAACTGTCCCGGCATGATCGATCCGCCGTAAAGCATGAGCGACGGCACATTCAAGCGACAGAGCGCCATGACCGTGCCCGGGATTGTCTTATCGCATCCCGACAAGGCGACGACACCATCGAAGAGATGTCCGCGTGCGACGAGCTCGATGGAATCCGCGATGACCTCGCGACTGATCAGGGACGCCTTCATGCCTTCCGTGCCCATGGAGATGCCGTCCGAGACCGCGATGGTGTTGTACTCGATCGGGGTGCCGCCGGCTGCGCGGATGCCTGCTTTCACCCGTTCCGATAAGCGACGCAGGTGAAAGTTGCAGGGCATGACTTCAATCCAGGTATTGGCGACGCCGATCAACGGACGTTCGAGGTCGGCATCGGTAAATCCGACGGCTTTCAGCATGGCGCGGGCCGGTGCGCGGCCCGGTCCGTCGAGCAGGTTGTGACTTTTGTGTCGGGGGTCGATCGTCATGGAAACTCCTTCAGTTACGGGACGGGGACTGCGCATCGACAGACGTGCCTGCGCAGACGGATCGCAAACTGTCGCATAGATGGACGTGGAGGGTCAATCTGATGATGCCGAACTCTTGATGGATCACCAGAAGCGATGTAATGTTCTTCGCTACGAAAGTTACGCATTTGGGCCATGTTAGTGCCGCTAGTATAGGCAGAGGCAGCCAAACCCATAATTAATGTGTGGGATCGACGGTGGACCACGTACAGGTGACCATTCTTGATGATGTTATGCCTGTGTATAGATTTTTCCGAGAACGTAGTCATGCTGAACAATTGACCCAGGGCATTGTGTGGCTTTCCACATTAGGAAGTTGCCGAGGGTATGAGGAGGATGGGCGAGGAGACGCAGCTGAAGCAACACAGACTTACACATCGGGAGAGGTCTCAGGGGCAGGCACTGATCCTGACGTACAATATGTATCCCAGCATTCTGGTATTAGGTTCGAGATTGCCGCAGGAGCGAAGATCAATCACGTATCTATCAAGGACGCTACATATTTGCGTGGGATTAAGGATGCGTTTGTGCTCTGTGCTTCTCAGAATTTCGATCCGTCTTGCATGGAAACGTTTGGCCCCTACTGTGTTGAGATAAGCAGGCCCCGTTCCTTCTTGTGGTTGGTCACCAAGCGGTTGGGTTTACAGCAATCCCTTGGCGAAGCCATTATGGGAAAGATTCGGTACCTAGACAGATCGTATTCTGGTCTGCAGACTCAGCCGGGAGTTTTGGGATTTGTAAAGCCCGCTCAATTCGCAAGCCAACGAGAATTTAGGATGCTTTGGACGATTCGAGGTAAGGGGCGAACGCTGGAGCCGGAAACTGTTACATGCCCGGAGATTCGAGCCTTATGCAGGATGGTTTTCTAGGCGCCGCTGTGAAAGGGGCTCAGGAACGTTTTTCAGTCCTGAGCCCCCGCTAGTTAATGCTTCTCTTTCTTGCTCTTCTTCTCGTGCTTGGCTTCCTTGTCAATGACAGCGCCGGTTGCTGCGTCGATATGCACTTCCGTCATCGCGCCGTCGGCTCCGAGTACTTCAACTTCCCAGACCGTCTTGTCGCGCTTTTTTTCGAGTTCCGCCTCGACCGCCGTGCCGGGTGCCGCCTCCAACGCGGTTTTGATCGCGTGGTCGATGGTGACTTTGGCATCCTTGACCAACTCGGCGACGTCGCATTTCTCGTCCTTGCCCTTGTGGCCCTTGTCACTCCACGCGGGAGTTGTCGTGAGACACAATGCTGTCACCATGAGGGCCGGAACTGCCAGGTGCTTGATCATCGAAGGCCTCCGATTCGATCCAGGTAAACGGCTTATTGAGGTTTCGCCTCGCCATGGGGATTGGCACCGTGGGGACTTGCGCCATGCGGGTTCTTGCCGTGCGGTGCGCCCTGGCCCTTGTGCTGCTGCATCATCTTCTCATGCTCGGCCTGTTGCTTGGCACGTTGTTCGGGGGTCAGAAGTGCGAGGACTTCCCTTCTGGTCTTAATCGACAGCACCCGGAGCCCGATTTGCACGTCGGCGCTCTGCTTCAACTTCGCTTCGATGGCTCCCATGTCGGACTTTTCGTCCTCGGTCAGCGCCTTCACTTCCCGTTCGCCGACCTGAATATCGGCCTCCATCTTGATCCGGTTTTTATCGAGATTGAGTTGCAGGTCCTTGAGCTTCGTGACTTGATCGGCGGTCAATCCGATTTCTTTTTCGTGCTTTAAGAGGTGACGGATGAGGTGGCCGGCCCCTCCGTGCATCATCATCTCCATCATGGCGGCGCCCATGCCGTGTTGCCCCTTCTGATAGCCGCCGCCGTGCCCGCCATATCCGCCTTCGGGATTGGCCCAGGCTGGCGAAATCGTCAGCGCGCAGGCGATGGCCGACGCGGTGGCCAGAGTGAACAGTTTCGTCGTCATTCGGTTCCTCCTTCGGTTAAGTGCGATTAATGTCCTGCCAGCCCACGTAATAAGCCCCGGTCACCGGTGAGGGCATTCACCATAAATTGAACGGCCAGCGCGGCCAGCAACAGGCCCATGAGTCGGGAGAGAATCTTCTCGGCGATGGGATTGAGCCACTTTGCGCTGCGCGCGCCGATCGCTAATATACTGTAACTCGCCAATCCGATCAGTACAAGGCATCCCAATAATACTCCACGCAGCATCCAGGTCGTGGCCTGTGTTTCTAACAAAATTACGGTGGAAATCGCGGCCGGTCCTGCCAGCATGGGAATGGCCAGCGGGGTGATGGCGATGTCGTCCTTGCTGGTTCCGGCGGCCTTTTCAGCGGGGGTTTCCTGAACCGTGGACCGTTGCGCGCGCAACATGTCGAGGGAGACCAGTAGCAGGATCAGGCCGCCGGCGATTTGAACCGCCGGCAGTGTAATCCCGAGCAGGCTCAGCAATGTCTGGCCGAACAGCGCGAATCCGCTCAATGACCCGACCGTGACCAGGCAGGCGACGCGGGCGGTGCGGAGCCGTTGGGCGACGGAGTCCCGGGGGGTCATGGCGAGGAAGGCGGGAACCACGGCAATCGGATCGACAATGACGAAGAGGGAACTGAACGCGAGGAGGGCATATTCGACCATCGTCATAGAAGTGGCCGGCATCAGAGGGTTGTGGATCAGGACGAATGGCGTCTCGATGCTGCGAGGATTTCGGCTCGCGGATCACTGTGGCGGACATGGCTCAATTGTTCATAGAGCGCCCGCTCTTCGTCGGATAGGCCGGTGGGCATGACGATTTTCAGCTTCAAGAACAGGTCTCCATGCTCGCCGGCGGAGGTCGGTAAACCCTTGCCCTTCAAGCGGAGTTTGCTGTCCGCCTTGCTGCCGGCAGGAATTTTCACCTTCACCGGCTCTGCCAGTGTGGGCGCCATGACCTCAGCCCCAAGCGCCGCTTCCCAGGGCCAGACCGGCAGCGTGACGTGAATGTCGGAGCCCTTCTGCCGGAAAACACCGTTGGCCTGTATATGGACCCGCAGGTAGAGATCCCCCGGTCTGCCTCCATTAATGCCCGGTTGACCTTTGCCTGCGATGCGAACGCGGGTATCGTGCTGAACACCTGCTGGAATCCGGACTTCAATGGTACGTTTTTCCGCTTGGGTGCCCGTGCCGCCACAGACGACGCAAGGGCGTCCTCGGACAATGGCACTGCCCCCGCAGGCCTTGCATGCGACGCGTTCAGTGAGGTCGATACGCCGGCTGACGCCGGTGGCCACCTCGCGGATGGTGAGTTCCACATCGGTTTCGAGGTCTTCTCCATCAACGGCAAACCCGGTGGCGTTTCCGCCGCGCCCCCGGCCGCCGAAGAAGGTCTCAAAAATATCCCCGAAGTCGCCGCCGAACCCACCGGCTGTGCCCCCTCGCCCGGCTTGGCTGCCGGCTTGCTGGCGAGCCTTTTCGTAGGCCTCGGCCTGTTCCCAGTTCTGGCCGTATTGATCGTATTTTTTCCGTTTGTCGGGATCCGACAGCACCTCATGCGCTTCGTTCAATTCCTTGAACTTTTTCTCCATCTCCGTTTTTTTTGTGCCGGTATGGAGGTCGGGATGGATTTCGCGCGCACGACGGCGAAACGCCTTCTTGATGTCGTTGGCAGAGGCGTCCCGTTGAACGCCGAGAATGTCGTAGTAGCCGCGTTGTGCTGTAGCCATCAGTGTCTATCCGTAGAAATCGTAGGAGGCGCACAGGAAAAGAGTGCAATCCTTTCCGGAGCTTACGAGGTCTCCGGACGCATTGCAAGCGAACGTGTGGTTTTTCTCCGCCTCCTTGCTCTCGTTACTACAGAGATAAGGAAGTCGAGGCCACAGTCAAGTGGGCATCGTCATCGTGAGATCCACGCGCCGGTGGTCAATGAAGAGATGCAATTTGCTGATCGCGAAAAAAAGAGGTGTCGTCGCACCGGCGCTGAAGCCGCTGTTCCGATCGGTACGGGCCACCAGCTTGAGATGACCCATCCGGCAGTGGATGAGCAGATCCGCACCGAGATCTTCAATCAGTTCCACTGTTGCTTCCACCCGGATGGACGGGGCTTTGGCCTGCAGTGAAATGTCTTCCGGCCGGATTCCGAGGGTGAGCGTGTCGGTGTGTGGTTGTAGACTCGCCAGGAGATGCGCCGGCAGTGGAAATATCAGGTCACCGCTCTGGAAGAGACGCTCGGTGCCTTGCGTCCTTAGAGTCCCTTCCCAGAGGTTCATCGGGGGCGTGCCAATGAAGGAGGCGACGAAGGGATCGGCGGGAGCGGTGTAGGTCTGCTGAGGATCGCCTACCTGCCGGATGCGGCCGCCTTCGATGACGACGATACGGTCGCCCAGCGTCATGGCTTCAACCTGGTCGTGCGTGACATAAATCATCGTCGCTTGCAGGCGCTGCTGCAACTTTTTGAGCTCGATTCGCATCGAGGTGCGCAGTTGCGCATCCAGGTTGGATAGCGGTTCGTCAAACAAAAATAACTTGGGTTTGCGCACGATCGCACGTCCCATAGCCACCCGTTGCCGTTGCCCTCCGGATAAGTCTTTGGGTTTGCGATCCAGTAGCGGGTGAATCTCCAGCAGTTGTGCGGCTTCCGCAATACGCTCGTCGATCACAGGGCGCGGCACGCGGCGCATCTTGAGCGCAAAGGCGAGATTCTCGCGAACCGAGAGGTGGGGATACAACGCATAATGCTGGAAGACCATCGCGATGTCGCGCTCCGCCGGCGGCAGGTGATCGACCTCCTTGTCGTCGATGAGCACTCGCCCTGCCGTCTGGGCGTCAAGCCCGGCGATGATCCGCAGGAGCGTCGACTTGCCGCAGCCCGACGGGCCGAGCAGAATCGTAAAGCTTCCGTTGGGAACCAACAGCGAAATGTCGCGCAGCACGGCCTGGTCACGGAATGATTTTGAAATGGAGCGGAGTTCTAGCTCAGCCATGATGGTGTCTTTCGAAACGCATGATATTCACGGTCTGTAAAGCAAGGGCCATGGCACCTATTTGATGCCGAATTGCTAGTGTCTCTCCCCGGCCATCTGTCCGGCTTCCTAGACGCAGGCTGGTCAGAATGGCTGTCCAGCAAGGCCGCAGGGAAGCACGGCGACTGAAGCGTACTCTCGCGGTACGTTGCAGGGAGACGTGCGACCGAGAACGCCGCTGGCGGCCATTCTGGATAGTCTGTCATCCTTTGACGGCGCCGGCGGATAGCCCACTCACAATCCATCGTTGGCACAACAACACCACGCCGATCAACGGCAGAGTGGCGACCACCGAAGCCGCAGCCAATTCCCCCCACGGCATGGTGAATTCCCCTTGGAAGAGCGCGATGCCCACGGGCAATGTCTGTTGCTCCGGCTGGGTCAGAATCAAGAGGGCAAAAAGAATTCGTTCCAGGCATAGATCAGAATCAAAATTGACGCCGTGAAGATCCCCGGCGTCGCCAGCGGCAGCGTGATCCGGAACAGCGTGCCCCAAGGTCCGCAGCCATCCACTCGCGCGGCATCCTCGAGCTCCGTCGGGAGTTCATTGAAGAAGCTGGCCAGGATCCAGATCGCCAGCGGTAAGGTCAGGGCCACGTAAGGGAGCACCACGCCCCAGCGGTGGTTGAGTCCGCCTACTGCATCGAGCAGCCGCCAGACCGGTCCGGCAATGGCCATTTGCGGAAACATCGACACGCAGAGCAGCACGGCCAAAATACCTTGTTTGCCGGGGATGGTCAGCCGGGCCAGCGCATAAGCGGCCGGAACCGCGAACAGGAGCGCTGAGGAGCGTGGTAGACCCGGCAACCACGACGCTGTTCAGCACGTAGTCCAACAGGTGATGGTCGAAGAGGGCGCTGCGATAGAATCCCAGGCTGCCCGAGGGCCACCAGGCAGGTGGTGCGGCTTCGATTTCAGTTTGTGACTTGAATGAGGTGAGGACAAACCAGAGGAACGGCAACAGACTGAGCGCGACCGTTGCGAAGATGCCGACCGCAAGCAGGATTCGGCGCTTCATGAGCGTCTGCGCCCCAGAAGATTCGAGCCGATGGCGCGGAGGTACGTCAACGACAACGCCATGATCATCAGGAACACGGCTACGGAGATGGCAGAACCATACCCGATGCGGCCTTCCGTAAATAAGGTTTGGTACCCGTAAAACTGCAGCACCTGCGTGGCGTCGCCCGGGCCGCCTTGCGTCATCACAAACACCAGGTCGAAGACGCGAAATGCATCCATGGTGCGAAACAGGAGCGCGAGCAATAGCGCCGGCTTGAGCAGCGGCAGGGTGATGTGCCAGAACCGCTGCCATACTGTGGCGCCGTCAACGCGGGCGGCATCGTAGAGATCGCCGGGAATGACTTGAAGGCCGGCCAGAATCAGCAGGCCGGCAAAGGAGGAGGTTTTCCACACGTCGGCCAGGACGACGACGGCAAAGGCCACACCCGGATAGGCCAGCCAGGGGATATAGTCGGCGACGCGGTCGCCGAACAGGAGCAGATTGGCGAATCCGTACTGGTCGTTGAAGATGTAGCGCCAGAGTTGCGAGGCAACGACTGTTGGAATGGCCCAGGGAATCAGGATCGCGCCGCGTACCAGGCCTCGTCCACGAAATCGTTCGTGAATGACCAAGGCAATGACGAGCCCGCAGGCCAACTCAAGCAGCGTGGAAAGGACCACAAATCCGAGAGTCACGACCAACGCTTGATGCGCCACCGGGTCATGGAGCAACGCCTGGTAATTCTTCAACCCCACGAACGGACTGCCAAGTTGCGGAATCCCGACGAAGATGTGATGCAGGCTGAGCCAGAGTGAATCTGCGACGGGATATAATGCGAAGACCACCGTGACCAGCAGTGCCGGCGCCACCATCAACCAGGCGGCGAGTCCCTCACGGTGGCGCAGTGCGGAATAGGCGCGCATCATGGCGCCGCCTTCGTCAGTGCCAGGAGCCGATCGATGTGCGCATCGGTGACGGCAGCCTCTTGTGCGAGGTCGAATTCCTCCATCGCCAAGGCACGGCTGAAGTAGCGCTGCAAGAGGTGTGAGATGGCGGGATACACCGGCGAACGCGGACGAGGCGTGGCTGCGTGGAGGACCGTACGCTGATTTCTGAGCTGCGGCGAGCGAGCCAGGACTTCGGGATCAGAGAAGAGCGCTTCCCGGGACGGCGCGATACCGGCTTCGCGCGAGAATTTCTTTTGCACAGCCTGGCTGGACAGAAATTCGATAAGAGCCCAGGCCTCGTCCGGGTGTTGGGAATAGGCGCTGATGCCGTACAGCCAGCCGCCGAGTGCTGCAGCGTTCCGTCCCGGCGAGAATCCCGGCAGGGGCGCCACACCCACTTGTCCGGCAATCGTCGAACGCGTCCGGTTATTGGCAAGTTCCCAGGCATGGGCCAATTTCGATGAAACACCGCATGCCCCTGGAGAAACAGGGACAGGGATTCCGGTTCCTGGTACGTCAGCGCAGCGCGTGAGGTGAGGCGCCCGATGACCCGATCACGGACGAACTGGACGGCTGCCAATGCCTGAGGCGACGATAGGGTCGAACCGGTCCCATCCGGTCGCAGCAGGTTTCCGCCATGCCCTTCGACAAACTCCAGCATGTTACAGACCAAGCCTTCGTATTGCTTGAATTGCGCGGAATAGCCTTGCAGCAGCGGGTTGCTCGATTGTTCGCCCGCCAGGATGGTTTCTGCCTGGCGGATGAGTTCCGGCCAGGTCGTTGGTGCGGTGAATCCGTATTTTACGAGCAGGTCTTGGCGATAGTAGAGCAGCCCGGCATCGATGCGGCTCGGGACGCCGTAGTAATGGATGTCATACCGGCCGACTTCGACGGCGGCAGGTAGAAAGTCTTGTCGCATGGAGGGTGAAAATCTGTCGTCGAGCGGGCGGGCCCATCCGGCCGCCGCAAACTCGGGGACCCAGATCACATCGATAAAAAAGACGTCGACGGTGGCATCACGGTTCTTCAACTTCTGTGTCAGGAGATCATGATACGCAGTTGAGCTGTGCGGAGCCAGTTCGCGCACGACTGAGATTTGGGGATGGGCACGGGTGAAGTCTCCGAGCACCTCGTCCCACACGCGTGCATGGTCCGGTTTCCAGGACACAAATCGAAGCGTGACGTGTGGCCTCGGAGTGGTGGTGCTAGCCCCGGACGGCGATTCCGCGCCCCCGAGGCAGGTACTGCCTATGAGCAGCGTGAGAATGAGCAGGGCGATCCAGCGGGATACCGTGACGGCAGACGACTGTGGAGGGCGCTGGATGCGCTGACGTGAAAATATCCATCGCATCACACTCTCAGGTTATACACAGTCCGGCAGGGTGATGCAAAACAACCAGGGGCAAAGGGACGTGCGTACCGGCTGCGGCGGGTTGCACAATTGACAGTCGTCCACTCAAGCGAAGTGAGCAAGCGTATCTGTTGGTCTCATGGCTCTCCCCTTCCCCACGAGAGCGCCATCACCGGCTAGGCACGCCTCTTATTTCTTGCTCTGCACGGCCAGTTCCCACCGGTAGCCGTCGGGGTCAGAAAACCAGATCCCCATGCTCTTGGATCCTGGCGCCACGGGCCCGATTTCATCTCCCGGATCCTCCATCTGAACCTTCAGTTTTTTCAGATGGGCCAGGGCCTTTTTGAGTGCGGCCATCGTGGGCAGGTGGAACGCCACATGTCCGACAGTTTTCGGCGATGGTTTTCCCTTGGAGAAAACGATCAGCACATTGGCGTTCCCAATCCCCACGCCGCCTTCATACTCAAACTGTTTGGTGAGTCCCGCCACTCGCATGAACCACGCGGCGCTTGCGCGTGGATCACGAACCGCCAGGCCGAAATGCCACACAGCGCCGAGCGTAAATGGAACCTTCATGTCCATTCCCTCCTAGTGTTGAAAAGAGGCACATCCTACCATGGTGACAGTGTGGCATGACGCTTCAAAATTCGCGGCACGCGCCAGGGCCTGTTTCTCGTGATGCAGCAACCATCGTTTGCGCTCCAATCCGCCGCCGTAGCCCGTGAGGGATCCTGTCCGCACCGATCACCCTATGACAGGGAACAACAATGCTGACGGGGTTCGCGCCATTGGCCAGTCCAACGGCGCGCACCGCCGTCGGTTGCCCGATGCGTCTCGCCAGGTCACCGTAACTCACCGTCTCTCCTGCGGGAATTTCGCGCAGCGCGTTCCAGACACGTTTCTGAAATGTAGTGCCTGCCGTCGCTGTGAAAAGAGAGTCGATGGCGTGGAGGTTGCCTTCGAAGTACGCCGAGAGGGCCGCAGCATGGCACGTTGAGTTCACCGCCGGTGTCAGGATCACGCCTTGTGAGCCGTAGTGGCGCGCCAACAGTTTCTGCATGCGGTCCTCGAAATCTACCCAATCGACCGCACGCAACTGCTCTTGTTCGTCTGACATCATCACTAAGGTTCCGATAGGCGTGATCAAGGTTTCTGTCAAAAGGTGAAGTGGTTAGAGGCATGATACATCTCCGTGCAGTTGTGACAGGGCTACTGATCGGCGGTCCAGAGTATTGTGCCGCGTAGGCCCGCCATGGTCGCCAGGCCTCCGCGCGCTGCAACAGATGAGAGGCGTTGCTCTGTCCTCCGTCCAGATGTCTTGCGCCACGTAGTAAGCCGACGTCAGTGGCCGGGAACGCGTCCGGTTCACGGAAGGCACGCAAGGCGATATAGTGCGCCGTCCACGCTCCGATGCCAGGAATTGCCTGCAGTTGCGTGAGACGTTCTTCGCCTGCTCCCCCAGGCATGAAGAGTTGTGGACGAAGGTTGCCGCTCTCGCGAGAGCGGTAATCGTCGCCCGCCGTGCGGCAGGCATGCCGAGCCGGCTCAAGTCGGCGGTTGCGAGACAGCGGGCCGTCGGAAACGTTCGCGTAAGACGCCTGTGTTCTGTGTGCGGCAAAGGTTCTCCCCACTGCTCGACCAACGTTCCGCCCAGCCGGCGTGCAGCTGCGACCGTCACCTGCTGTCCCAGCACCGCGCGGACGGGCAGTTCAAAACCGTCCCAACAGCCAGGGGCGCGCAATCCCGGTCGCGAGGCGATGAGGGGCGCAAGGGTCTCATCCTGTGAAAGGTGGGCTGCGATCGCCTCGACGTCTGCTGCTACGTCGAACTGATGTCTGATGCGGGCGACAATGGCTTGGAGCGCGCGGACCGATGGAAAATCAATGGTAGCCATCAGGCTGTGTGTGTCCGCTCGGTGCTTGATCGTGATAGTGCCTGTCAGCCCTTCATGGAGGACGCTACGGCGGTAGACATCATTTTCGATAACTTCCAGGCCTTCAATGGCGCGCGCCCGCAAGTATTGCAGCATGCTGTCCCAGTCGTACGGTGGCCGATAAGGAATCTGCAGCATGACAGGCGCGGCGGCGCAGTTTGTGGTCGCTGCCCTCGTGGCACGGCGCAATTCGCCCGGTGCTTGATGATAGAGGGAGCGAAAGGCATGATTGAACCGGCGGACACTGCCAAATCCCCCCGCGAGGGCCACATCGGTCATCGAGAGAGTTGTATCGTGGAGCAACTGTTTCGCGAAGAGCAGGCGTCTGGATTGGGCCACTGCCACCGGCGTGACGCCGAGATGCTGGTCGAAGAGCCGGCGTAACTGCCGCGCACCCATACCGACGTGCATCGCGAGTGCCTCGACCGTGCCGCCCTCATGATCGAGAAATCCGCCGGCAATCAGCGCCAGCGCACGAGAGACAGTGTTCGAGGTGCCGCGCCACCCGGGTAGCTCGGGAGCAATTTCCGGACGGCAACGGAGGCAGGCACGGAAGCCGGCCGCTTGCGCTGCCGCACTGCCGGCGAAAAACCGACAGTTCTCCCGTTTCGGCGTACGGGCGGGACAGATCGGCCTGCAATAGATACCCGTCGAGGTCACGCCGACGAAGAGGCGGCCGTCAAATCGGGCATCACGAGTCTGGAGGGCACGGTAGCTGATGTCGGGATCGAGCAGTTCCATGCCCATACTCTGCCATATCCGATGGAGAAATACCGGCCGTTTTCGGACGTGACCATTCGGTTGCGGACGTCACACAGAAGACCGTGAAACGAGCCTTGTTCAGTCGGCTGGTCAGGCGCGTGGGTGTACGGCCGTTTTGGCCTTCGCCATCATCTTGCAGTAGGAGCAGGTGCCGGCTGTGGTAGGTTGGCCGCAGGCCGCGCAGGGCGCAAGCGTGCGTTGATCTTTCTCGGCCATGGATTCGTCGGCTGGCGCGGCGGTGGTTTGTTTGTCCAGAAATCCCCAGTAGAAACGCTGTTTGGTGCCGGGAGATTCCGTTTCCAACCGGTTGAGCACTTCCTTGTAGAGAATCATCTTCGAGCCCTTGGCCATGGGACATTCTTCGACGATGTAGTCGATCCGGTTGACCACGGCATAGGCGGCGATTTCCCGTTCGGACAACCGGCAGAGGGGCTTGACCTTTTTCGCGAATCCTTCCACTGATGCCGGCAGGGTGGGACTCTGCTTATCCAGATACTCGTTCTGCCAGTGCAGGACATTACCCAACAGACGCGCCGCTTCGTCGTCGAGGTTATGGCCGGTGGCCATGACGTCATACTCCTGTTCCACTGCCGCGCGATTGAATTGATAGCGCTTGATCGTTCCGCAGGTCGAGCAGGTCGGACGGTGAAGGATGGTCGCCAGTTCACGAATGCCGGCCCCGGCCTCCTGTTCGACGACATGCACCAGCAGTTTGGCGCCATGGGAAGCGGCCACCGTATCGGCATAGTGCCGCACTTTCCGGTGTGACTCCTCCGAATAGGCGCCGATCCCGAGATTCACATAGAGCGCGTCAGCCCGATATCCGAGCGAGAGCAGGATATGCCAGAGAGCCAGACTGTCTTTGCCGCCGGAAACCGCAACGAGAATCCGGTCTTCAGGCGTAAACATCTTGAAGGCCTTAATGGCACGCGCCACCTGTTCGTGGACAAAGGTCGTAAAGCAGGCCTTGCAGAAGGCCGCATTGTGCCGCGGCAATCCGATCACGGCACGTGTACTGGTCGGGCACTTGGTGCAATTCATGGCTTTTCAACCGCGTTCGGCGGTTGCCGTCAGTCAATCGCTTATCGCTGAGAGCTAGATTCCGCCGGAGATCACCGGCCGGATTTCAATCTGGTCGGCGTCGGCAAGCATTTCATCTTCCGTCACGAGTTCATCGCCCCGGATGACCAGATGCGCTTCCATGACTAAATTGAGTTCGCGCAGCAGTTCCTTGGTGCGCTTGGGCCCTTTGATCTCGACTTGTCTGTGAGGGTGACTCAACTGAACGAGCATGGGCGATGATACGGCTGATGCGCGCGGGATTGCAATCGGATCATGAGGCTCAGGCGAAGCAGCTGCGAGTGGTGTCGCCTCGTAAGACAATATGCTGTCAGCACCGGCTGCAGATCTATTGACCTGCCGTAAGGCGTTCGTGCCCCGTGGATGAACTGGAGATCATCCAGCCGGTGACACCAATGTACAACCTCGCGAATGCCGGTGCCGGACGCTGATAGTTCACGTTAAGAATGGGTGTATCGATCCGTGTCGTTTGAATTACAAGACGGCATCCCTGAGAGACTTAGCCGCTTCTTCCGGTGCGACGGGGTTGATGTAGAACCCTGTGCCCCATTCGAATCCTGCCACCTGCGTGAGTTTGGGAATGATCTCGATGTGCCAGTGATAGAAGTCTCCCGTTTTTTGATGCAACGGCGAGCTGTGCAGGATGAAGTTATACGCCGGACGGGCCAGCACCGCATCCATGCGCCGGAGTGCCTCGCCGAGTATGGGGGCTAGAAATTCAAACTGGCTCCGTTGACACTCCTCGAAGTAGCCGGCGTGACGCTTAGGGAGAATCCACATCTCAAAAGGAAATCTCGGCGCATAGGGCGTAAGGCAGATGAATTCCGGATTCTCAAGGACGACACGCGCTCCCTCCGAAGATTCCTGCCGTAGGATATCGCAGTAGATACACCGTTCTTTCTGTTGAAAGTGCTGTTTGCAGCCATCGATCTCTTCCAGCACGCTGGTCGGCACGACGGGCAAGGCGATCAGTTGAGAATGGCTGTGGTCCAGGGTGGCCCCTGCAGCGGCCCCATGGTTCTTGAAAATCAGGATGTATCGCAGCCGAAGATCCTTCTTCAGGTCGAGTATCCGGTCGCGGTAGGCCCAGAGCACATCCTCCACCCGTTTTGCGGGCAGGTCGCCCAGACTCTCTTTGTGAGTCGGGGTTTCAATGATGACCTCATGGGCGCCGATTCCGTTCATGCGGTCGTACAAGCCAAGGCCTTCCCGACCCATGTCTCCTTCCACCTGGAGGGCGGGAAACTTGTTGGGAATGACTCGCACCGTCCAATTCGGACCGTCCGGCTGAGAAGCATGCGGGCGATACGCCAGAATCTCTCTTGGAGTGAGCCGTTCCTGGCCGGGACAAAACGGGCAGAGGGCGGCTGAAGGGAGCGGTACGGACGGCATATGCAGATCCTTCGGGCGCCCGCTCCGTTCGGTCGAAATAATCACCCAGCGGCCGACAATCGGATCTCTTCTCAATTCGGGCATCTCAACTCCTGTCGTTCAAACCAATTGGGCGTCATCCTCACTGTTCGTGAGAATCGGTTCCGACCCATTCCTCGGATCTTGAGCAGTGCCCCATTCCGCCTAGACTCGCCACATCGTGGCTTCAAAGTCGTCGCCCGGCCGAGTAAAGGTGGCCGGGCTGTGATGGGGGTACCGCGCGATTTCCATTCCATGTTCCGACACGGTCAGCGTCAGCCGCAATTCTGTGCCGACCTCGATTTCCAGGTCTTTGAACGGAATACCCAGCTCGAGAATCTTTCGCCGGCAGATCGTGTTGTACGAGCCTCTGTCGCGATACGTGCCGGATTCATCCGCCTGTGCGAATTGAAAATGATCCGCCGCGCCGGCTTTCAAGGCAAACGACAGCCTGTGTTGTTGGATGCCCGAACCGATGTGCAGATCGGCCGTGCATTGTTCCTGACGGGTGTCTGATCGCTCATCGAAATCGAGGCGGAGATACAGGTGCTCGCGATCGAACCCGAAGAAGATGGCGGTGAACAGTCCTTCGGATTTCCACATCGCACCCAGCGGCGGCGTCGGGTTGATGGTGCCCGCGCCACGCCATTCGAAAAAGTTCGACGCCAGCCCGTCCAGGGTCGGGCTGATCAGAGCCAGCGGCAATTGCACGAGGTCGAGACCTTGCGGCGTGCGCGCTTCCACCAGAGGTTGGTTCAAGATCTCGGGCGGGGTCATGCCGGCGTAGGTCCAGACATTGCGCAGGTGTGTGCGAAACAGGCGGTCGAATTCCTGTTTGTAGTCTGTGTCGAAATCATCGCCATACCACCAGAACCAATCACTGCCCTCGGCGGCATATAACTCATCCCAGGCGGCACGTGCCTTATCCGGCTCCAACGACGGCGTCACTTCCATGAGGCGCGCCCGCGTGTGCTGCAGGAGATCCCAGCCGCGATTGTCTTCCTGGTGGCCGATCCAGATTTTAAAGTCCTGGTTGATCCAGGATCCGGAGTGGAGTTGCTCCAGTCGCTGAGTCGGCGGCGCGGCGTTCATGGCGCCACTGATGGTGTTCAAGTTCACACGGATGCCATTGCCCAATTGGAGGCCATCCGGCTCGAACGCGCGAAAAAGGAGGGAGAGAAAGCGCTCGCCGCCGTCGTGGTAATGCTCCCAGGGATTTTCGCCGTCGAGAATCACTCCGATCATGCCGTTGTCCAAGCGGATATCATAGGCCAGGCTGCGGATCCGCCGCAGCACGTCGTCCGCCGCCGCTTCTGGAGTCGTTTTATGGTAGACGAAACCGAATGCGTCGGAGATGTCCCGGTCACGGAACACCATGGAGAGCGGATGGGTCTCCGTGCCGACCGCATAAGGCTGATAGAGATGATAGTGGCGGTTCCAGCCCTGGCCAGCCATCTGCAACGAGCGATAAAGGATGCCTTCATCCGTGGCCAGCCAGCGGATTCCGGCTTGTGCGACGATCGGTAACACCTCCGGACAAACCGATCCTTCAGACGGCCAAAGCCCTGCCGGAGCGCGGCCGAACGTGCGGGTATGGTACTCGACTGCACGCGTGACTTGTGCCTCGGCATCGGCCGGCGCATGAAACCTGGCCGGAAGCGGTAAGTCCGGTCTGGCCCGACGTGTGAATTCCGAATCGATCACCAGAGGAAGAATCGGGTGAAAAAACGGGGTGGTGGTCAGTTCGATCTGTCCGCGATTCTGGAGTGCCTTATACATGGGCACGATCTGCCGGATGGCCGTTTGTTGCAGGGCCAACACTTCCTGTTTGTCCTCTTCTGTAAACGCACGATTCTTCGCGCGCAATTCTGCCAGGCGGGGGAAGCGCTGCAGGCTGCCGTATCCAAACCAGGCGAGATTGTGCCAGACCTGCAGGTCCAGAAAATCCTGGGTGGAAAACTGTCGTGCCAGCCGCTCCAGGTCTTGTCCATGCACATCGATGCCACGTTTGGCCAGCAGTTCCTGGTAACGCGGAAACGGCCGCACCATCGTGGCCCAATTGGCTGAAAAGAAGTGACGGATGAGGAAGGCTTTTTCCGTCGGCGTAAGGTCGGCGGCCGGGCGTTGTGCATGTTCGAGAAACAGATCGCGGACACGACCGGCAGAAAATTCTTCGAGTTGCAGCAGCAGGGACGGCGTGAAGTTGAAGGTCGAACGGGCCTCAGGAAAGTGTTCGAACAGGAAGGCCATGTCGTAATAGGCCTTCGTGGCATGCAAGCGCACCCAGGGCATACTGGCAGACCCGGTGAGCGGGTCCGTGTAATAGGGCTGGTGCATATGCCAGAGAAAACAGAGCTGTATGGTTTTCATCAGGAAGTTTCTTGCAGACTCCCGGGCAGTATGTCATAGGGGTATGAGCGTTGCAATGAAACCGGAGCGATGGGCAGGTTGCTCCTTGCCACGGCGCGTTGGCCATAGTTGCGATCTCAGTGTGTGAAGCGAGGGATGTACGAGGATGGCATCTGAGCAGATGGTCTCGGCGGATATGCGAGGAGGGGCGTTAGTCACGCCCCTTTCGATCATGCGGTATTGGGGCCCGGTGGGCTTATATGCGGGACTCATCTATTTCGGTTCCTCGATCTCGACCCCGCCAGAGGCGATTTCGTCGCTGATCAAGGATATTTCCGACAAGGTGCTGCATTTCAGCGAGTATGCTCTGTTCGGGGCCTTGATCTATCGCGCAGCCCGCCACGGATCCGGTCCGTGGCTGGCGCAACGTGCGGTGTGGGCAGCCATGGCCGGTGCGGCGCTCTATGGCGTGAGTGATGAGATGCATCAGCTGTTTGTGCCGTTTCGCCAGGCGGATGTGTTGGATGTCGTTGCCGATACCGTCGGTGGCACCGTGGGGGCCTGGGGCTGCCGTTGGATCGAGCGGCGCGCGTACCGCGATTAAGTTCCTAGTACGATCATTTCATCATCCGATCCCTTCTGCGCGGATCCCTGCCTGGCGTGTCCCCGGTGTCTGAACAATCTCTGCGAATCGTATCCCGCGCGTCCCGTCTCTTCGAGAGCCCCGCACCGCACGCACCGCATCGCACGAATCCAGACATGTCCTCCAGCGTCAACTCTGTCAATGTAGAGATCGGCGACGAGGTGACCTTGACAGTGTGCACATGGGGGACTGGCGGATTTCGTGGCAGAAGCAGTGGCGATCCCTCCGCCTGGCTTTGGTTGAATGAGGTGTCGCGGCATGGGCCCTCCTGCGCGTGATGGTGCCGGGTGGTCTGCCACTATGGGCACGCAAGGAAGATGCCTGGAGCGAACCGGAGCGGAGTCATGTTGATCGTATCCTGCGAGGCAAATTGTCCGGGTGAGAAGCGATGCTGCAGACGCGGATGACAAGCCGTCGCAGTGACTCATCGAATCGATTTGGCGCTGTTCTACCGGCGGGCCGGAGGGTTGGTCGGCACGCTATGCGGCAATTTTTTCCGCGGTTGCTGCATCAGCCACTACTTACCAGGCATAGGCTTCCGGAGCTGCTCCTCCGGGGCCGGGAAACATGACATCCAACGTCTTGAGTTGCTCTGGCGTCAGAGTCAGTTCAAGGCTTGGGATCGCGGCGGTCAATTGCTCCATCGTGCGCGGGCCGATAATGGGGGCCGTCACCGCTGGTTGATGCAGCAGCCACGCGAGGGCGACGGCCGCCGGCGCGGTATTGAGCGTGCGGCAGAACTGTTCGTACGCTTCTAACTTCTGACGATGGGTCTCGATATCCTTGCGGACGTCTTCTTCAGCCCGCCGGCCGCTCGTGCTTGAGCCCAGGGCGCCGCCCAGTAAACCCCGTGCGAGGGGACTCCAAGGAATGATGCCGATGCCGTACGCCTGGCAGGCCGGAATGACTTCGAGTTCGACCGTGCGCTCGAGCAGATTGTACAGGCTCTGTTCCGAAATGAGTCCGAGGAAATGGCGCGACTTCGCCAGCTCTTGGGCCTGGGCAATGTGCCAGCCGGCAAAATTGCTGCTGCCGACGTAGAGCACCTTGCCTTCGCGGCAGAGTTGCTCCATCGCCTGCCAGATTTCCTCCCAGGGGCAGTCACGATCAATATGGTGCATCTGGTAGAGGTCGAGATAGTCGGTGTTCAGTCGCCGCAGACTACCTTCACACGCCTGTTTGATGTGCCGCGCCGACAGGCGCGACTCGTTGGGCCAGTCGCCCATCCGTCCGTACACCTTGGTGGCCAGCACGACCTTCTCGCGCCGACCGCCTCCCTGCGCCAGCCAGCGGCCGACGATCTGCTCCGTCACGCCTTCTCCGACCTTCCAGCCATAGACGTTGGCGCTGTCGAAAAAATTAATGCCGAGTTCGAGCGCGCGATCCATGATCTGGCCGCTGTCGGCTTCGGTTGTGTGCGGACCGAAGTTCATGGTGCCCAGGCAAAGGCGACTGACGCGCAAACCGGAGCGGCCGAGGTGAACGTATTGCATAGGGCCTCCTTGGCTGGAGCACTCAGAATACCGGCTTCCGATGGATGCTGACAACAGCTCACCGCATGCCCGGATGCGTGAGGTGCGGCGGTCGGATGCAGCAGGTGCGTTTCTACTGGCAGTTCGGAACGGTTTGGCTATAATGCCGATCGTATGGCCACAACACATCCAACCGCGCCTGCGGCACCACTTGCTCCTCCTGATCCTGAACGTATCGCCCAGACGGTCGCCACTCGATTGCCCTTTCGCGGCGAGATGACCGCACTCAGCGCGCTGGCCGGTGATGCATCCAATCGCCGGTATTTCCGGATCGCCCTGAAGGGTACGCCCTCCGGACTGATTCTCATGCAGCTCGCCGACCCGGAAGGGTTCAAGAAATCCGAAGAAGCGGTGAGCGGCGCATCCGCACAAATATCAGAGTTACCGTTCACCAATGTGCTGACCCACCTGCAACGTACCGGCGTGACCGTTCCGACCTTGCACTACTTTGATCGCGACGCCGGACTGCTCTATCTGGAGGATTTCGGAGACCTCACGCTGGCGGAAGCCTGTCGTGGCGCAGACCCAGCGAGGCTCGAGGCCTTGTATCGCCAGGCGATTGACCAACTGGTTCTTCTGCAGGTCAGAGGCACCACACCGCCTGCGCCGGGATGTATTGCGTTTCACCGGCGTTTCGATGTGCCGCTGCTGATGTGGGAATTCGACCACTTTCTCGAATACGGCATCACGGCGCGTCTGGGGCAACCCATGAAGGCGGCGGACGACTCGGCCGTGCGCGCGGCGTTTCAGCGTATCGCCGAATTGCTGGCCGGACAGCCACAGGTGTTCGTCCATCGCGATTACCATTCACGCAATCTCATGGTTGATGGATCACGCATGGGCATCATTGATTTTCAGGATGCGCTCATGGGCCCGGCCACGTACGATCTGGCGTCGCTGTTGAAGGATGCCTATATCGAATTGGAGGACGCAGTCGTCGATGGACTGGTCGAGCATTTTCTCGATGGTCTTGCCGGCCTGGGCGTGAAGGTACATGATCGTACCGCGTTTCGACGCGTGTTCGACCTCACCAGCGTTCAACGGAACCTCAAAGCCGCGGGCCGGTTTGTCTATATCGATCGGGTCAAACACAATCCGAAGTTTCTTGCCGATATCCCGCGTGTTCTGGGGTATGTCAAACGCAACCTCGCAAAATATCATGAGCTGGCTCCATTGCGGCAGCATCTCGCGCCGTACGTGGCCGAACTGCAGGCATGACAAAGTATGAGTGTGGAGTGCTCGATGATACGTGTTGAGTGTGCCGGCTTGGGAGTATGGCATTCTTTTCACCGCGTAGGACTCGCAACTCAGCCCTGCTTATGAGGGCCATGATCCTCGCAGCCGGCCTCGGCACCAGGCTGAGGCCTCTGACCGATACCACCCCGAAACCGCTACTCCCCGTTGCCGGGACGCCGATGATCGTCTGGAACCTGCTGCTCTTGAAACGGCATGGCATCCGTGACGTCGTCATCAACCTCCATCATCTCGGCACAATGATTTCTCAAACCCTGGGAGACGGCAGCGCGCTTGGGATGCGAATTGTCTATTCTCACGAGCCGGTCATTCTCGGCACTGGCGGTGGAATCAAACAGGCTGAGCCGCATTTCAAGGGTGATCCGGTGTTGATCCTGAACGGTGACACCCTATTCGAATTGGACCTCGGCGCCCTGATGGCATTCCACATTGAGCAGCAGGCGGCTGCGACTCTGGTGTTGCGGAAAGATCCCGAGGCGGCTCGCTGGGGGCTGGTGGAAGTGACGGACCGTGGAGAGGTGGTCCGCATTACGGGCCGCGGCCGCGCAGATTCGCCGCAGACCATGCCGCGCATGTTTGCCGGCATTCACATCCTGCATCCGCGTCTCCTGCGGTCCCTGCCTATGGGCAAGGAATCTTCGATCATCGATGCCTATGTGCAGAGCATCCAGGATGGAGAGCGGGTCGTGGGTTACGACTTCGACGGATTTTGGAGCGATGTGGGGACGCCGGAGCGCTATGCGCAAGTGGAACGGGATGCAGCAGCGGGTTTGCTCAGTTTGTCCGCTCGACAGGTAGATTGCTAAATGTAACCGGAGGCTCAAAAAGTTCCGCCAGCAATGCCGCAGCCGAGGTCCACGGCGCGAAGCATAATGAGCGCCACGCTTGTGGACGCCGGCGAGATGGTGAGCCGGCAGTGTCCCACAGCCGAGGGGTACCCTTGCGGTAGGTTGAGCTTCGGAGGTTCACGACGCGCTGAATAAAGCGCGTCAGGTTTGTGAACGCCGCCGAGATGGTGAGGCGGCACTGTCTCGCGAGAACGAAGCCGGCGGGCTTTTTTTCAGCCTCCGGACTCGCTACTCGCCGGCGGTGGGCTTACGCTGCTTGATCAGTCGCGCCAGATAAGTTCGCTGCAGATCCAGAAACTCCGCTGCCTTGGTCTGATTTCCCGCCGCCTTTTCCAATGCCCGATCGATGATATAGGCACTGTGCGCTTCCATGGACTCATGGTAGGTGAGATTCATGTAGGGCAGTGCATGGTCCGCGCCGCCTCTGCCTGCCGCGTCCTCGGGAATTAGAGCCAGAAATTCCGGTTCAATCACGTCACTCGGGCTGAGCACGACAGCGCGTGAAAGGACGTTGTCGAGTTCTCGAATATTCCCCGGCCAGGAGTAATGAGTCAGCGCAGCCCTGGCCGCCGGACTGAGGGTGACCCCGGGACGCTTCGCCTCGTAGGCATGCCGTTTCAGGAAAAATTCCGCGAGCTGGACGATGTCTTCGCTCCGTTCCCGCAAGGGAGGGAGCGTGAAGCTCACGACATTGAGCCGGAAGAAGAGATCCTCCCGGAATTGACCGGCTTTCACCGATTGCCGGAGATCTTTGTTGGTGGCCGCGATGAAGCGAATGTTGACGGACACTGACCGTGTGCCGCCAACGCGTTGAAATTCCTTATCTTGAAGGACGCGCAGCAGCTTAGCCTGCAGCGGCAGGGGCATATCTCCGATCTCGTCGAGAAAGACCGTCCCTCCCTCCGCCATTTCGAGTTTGCCCTTCTGGAGCCGGTCCGCGCCGGTGAAGGCCCCGCGTTCGTGGCCGAAGAGTTCATTCTCGAGCAGCGTTTCCGTGAGGGCTACGCAATTGATGACGACCATCGGCATGTTCTGCCGGGGGCTCCACTGATGGATGGAGCGCGCGAACAGTTCCTTTCCGGTCCCGCTTTCGCCCAGCAGGAGAATGCTGGCGTCCGAGTTGGCGGCGCGCTGGGCCGACTCAATGATGCCCGTGATCTTTTGGCTTTCCCCGACTATGGTGGCATAGCGGTTTTGCACGTCGGATTTGAGGGCGGCGACCTGCCGCTTCAAGGAGTCCCGTTCCAGGGCCTTTTGGATGACGATCAGCAGATGATCTTTTTCCAGCGGTTTGGTCAAGAAGTCATACGCGCCGTGGCGCATGGCTTCCACGGCATCCGGGATGGTGCCGGCGGCGGTCATGACGATTACCGGAATGTCTTCGCATTGCTTGTTCTGGGCCATGCGCTTCAAGACGTCCATGCCTTTGAGGCGCGGCAGGTATAGGTCCAGCAAAACCAAGTTGGGCGATTCCTGCTCGATGAGTTCGAGGCCGCGCTGGCCGTCGCCGGCGGTCAGCGTTTTGTATCCACCCGCATCAAGACGATCCTGTAACATCGTCACGATGTCTTGATCGTCGTCAACTATGAGTACTTTGGCCTTCATCGAACTCTGAGTCCGGCTCCTAGCCTTCCATCACATTCATGACCAGGCCGGTGAGCGGCTTGGGAAAAAAATAGGTTGAACTTGTGGGGCATCCGCTCTCCCGCTGAGGCGACCGCTTTGACTTCGGCCACCTTCGTCGGATTGAGCAGGAGGGCGGCCGTGCCTTTTCCCTCGCGCACCCAATTCAAAGCCTCGTGGTCATCTTTCGAATACAACATGGCTTCCTGCTCCTGCTGGCTCGGGCAGAGCGTGGACACCACATGTTGCTGCAGCAGCGACACGTCCAGGCGGTCGCGCGGTGACGCGGAAGCCGTGGGGCGATGGGAGGACCGCAGGGTCAGCAGGTAATAATTCGCATCGTTCTTCAGGGCCAACCCGAACATCGGCACGGACTGTCCTTGGCTGCGTAGCCGTTCGATGAACTGCGCGCGCACTTGCGATTCATTGCCGGCTTGAAAGGGAAGTGCCGTGACCTCAAACACGGGGTCAAATTTCCCCAGCAGATCCTTCGGAGCCGGAACCGCGGTCGTCAGGACGCGATGGGTCGGCAGCACGGTCAGGCCCTTGTCCTCCAGGCTGGCGAACAGCATCAGCACGTTGTCGTAAGGTTGTGGCGAGGTGGCGGCTGCGGCCTGTTGCCGTCTGGCCTTGCGGTAGTTGAGGGCCGTTTCGTACCGATGATGGCCGTCGGCGATGAACAGTTGTTTCGTGTTCATAATCTGGACGACCTTCGCGAGGACGTTCGCATCGGTGACGCTCCACAACTGTTGCCGGAAGCCCTCGTCATCCTGGAAATCGATGCGCGGTTTATCCGCCGCGATCGACTGCTCCAGCAAGGTAAGGACTTCGTTCTGGGGATCCGAATAGAGCGAAATGATCGCGCTGAAGTTGGCGCGGCAGGCTTCGAGGAGATTGAACCGGTCGGTCTTCGCCGCCGCGCGCGTGTTCTCGTGCGGATAGATCTTTCCCGATCCGAATTCTTCGAGCTGCACCGTCAACAGGAATCCTTTGAAGACCTTGGTCGGCGTGCCGGGTGCCGAATAGGGTGGACGGTATTCGATGGTGTGGTAGTAGACAGCGGGCTGCGAATCCTTGCGGAGGGCTCCGCTCTTCAACCAGTCGGTCAGGGCGGCTGCGGCGCGGGTGTACTTGTTGCTGGCCGGCGTGTCGCCCGCTTGTTCGTAGCCGAGTTCCAGCCGGATGACGTTGTTCGGGTGGCGATCGTGCAAGGTCTTTTGGAGTGTGCTGTCGATGATGTCGTAGGGTGGTGCGACCACTTTTCGGACGTCGCCGACCGTCGCGGGATTATAGAGGGTGCCGTGAAAGGGGATGATATGTGCCATGCGGTTCTATCCTTTTTGCTCGAAGGGTGCGGTGTGGCATACGGGTTCTCGGGAAAGGCTGCCGGTTGCCGGACTGACTGACGGCCTTTCCGGATAACCTGCGGCGGTCGCTCTCTCATTGAGTGCAACGGGAAGCGTCAGAGGACCGCGGTGGTAGTGGTAGGGGCTCAACATGGTCATCGGTTCATCCAGTGGCGAAAGAAACCCGTCGCTGAACAAGTTCGTATGGTCAGCAGAGCGTGGGCGTTGTAGAAGCCGGACGGCGGCAACTCAGCGGTCGCGAGTCACCATGTAATCGGCGGCGATGGACAGGGCGCGCTTGGCGGTGTTGTCGTGGAACAGGTCGAGATCGCGTTTTGCCGCGGCGACAAACGCGTGCGCCCGTTCCATGGCGTAGGCGATGGACCCGTACTCCTGCATCAAGGCGACGATGCGGCGCAGTTCCTCATCGGTCAAAGTCCTGGTTTCCATGCGATCTTTGATCAACTGCCGGTCCGGTTCCGGGCAGTGTTGCAACAGGTGCAACAGCGGCAGTGTCGCTTTGCCTTGCCGAAGGTCCTGCCCCAGTGTTTTGCCCAGATGTTCGCCGTTGGCAGTGTAGTCCAGCGTGTCATCCGCCAGTTGGAACGCAATGCCCAGCCGCTGTCCGAAGCGGAACAGCGCCTCCTGTAATTCTTCCGTGGCTCCGCCGACAATCGCGCCGATCTTGCACGAGGCCGCAATCAATCCCGCGGTCTTATGCTCGATGATGCGGAGATATCTCCGGTTCCGGCATCAGCGGATTGCCGTTGTAATACAGTTGGAGCACTTCGCCTTCGGCCATTTTCCGGCAGGCTTCCGAGAGTGCTTCGTTGATGCCCTGGTTGCGAAAGTCAACGATCTGGCAGATGGCCCGTGAATAGAGATAATCACCCACCAGAATGCTGATTTGGTTGCCCCAGACCTTGCTCGCGGTACGGCGGCCCCGGCGCAGGTCGGCGTCGTCGACGACGTCGTCGTGCAGCAGGGTGGCGGTATGAATGAATTCGACAAGGCTTCCGAGGGCCTGGTGATCCTGGCCGGCATATCCGCAGAGATGGGCGCTGAGGAGAACGAAGAGAGGCCTGACGCGTTTGCCTCCACTATTCAAGATGTGGGCGGCGACTGTATTGACGAGATCGACGCTGGAGTCGAGATTCTTCCGGATCTGTTCCTCCACCCCCTCGAGTTCTTCACGATACACGTCCCAGACATCGGCCATGCTGTGGAGCGTGAGGGTGGTCGGTCCATTCGACATGGGGCGGATAGTAGGGCAGGAAACTCCACTAAGTCAAGCACTGGTCGGAGGGTTTGTGGTTCAGTTTGCCTCGCCGTTCTCTTGACAGTTTCACGGCCCATCCAGTAAGGTGACCTCTCGCTGATTTCCCCAACTGAATGGTAGCAGTCACCGTGGTCGTGCGACAGCTTCAACCTTCCCGAGAGGGAAGTCTGTTCCCCGGTTAATTGCCTGCCTCTAGACGAGAATACGTGCCATGAATGTACCAGGCCTTCCTCCCAAACAAGGGCTCTATGATCCGCAGCACGAGAAAGACTCGTGCGGCGTCGGGTTTGTCGTCGATATCAAGGGCCAGCGCTCGCATCAGATCGTGCAGCAGGGACTTCGGGTCCTAGAAAGCCTGACCCATCGCGGCGCGCAGGGGTGCGACCCCTGTACAGGGAGACGGCGCGGGCATCCTACTTCAAGTTCCGCATGAGTTCTTCAAGCGTGCGGCCAAGGACAGCGGCATCAAATTGCCTGGCGCGGGAGAGTATGGCGTCGGTATGGTGTTTTTGCCGCCCGATGCCGATGCCCGCGCGCAATGCGAGACGGTGTTTACGCGGGTGATCAAGGATGCCGGCGCGAAGCTCCTCGGCTGGCGTGATGTGCCGGTCAAGAGCGACGCCATTGGACCGGTTGCGCGCAGCACTGAGCCGTTCATGCGTCAGGTCTTCATTGCCCGTGGCATTTTCACGGATGAGGAATTCGAACGGCGCTTGTACGTCATCAGGAAGTGCGCGGAGCGGGCGGTGCGCGAATCCGCCATTGAAGGGCGGGACTATTTCTACATCCCGAGTCTGTCCAGCAGCACCATCGTGTTCAAGGGATTATTGTTGCCGCACCAGATCCCGCAGTATTACCAGGATCTGACCGACAGCAGCCTGACCAGCGCTATGGCGCTCGTGCATTCGCGCTTTAGCACGAATACGTTTCCCACCTGGCCGCTGGCCCATCCCTATCGCTACATCTGCCACAACGGTGAAATTAACACATTGAAGGGCAATGTGAACTGGATGCGCGCGCGTCAGGGGCGGCTGAACTCCGAGCTGTTCGGTGAAGATATGAAGAAGCTCTCCCGATCGTCTACGAGAATCAGAGCGACTCGGCCAGCTTGGACAATGCTCTGGAATTTCTGGTGCTCGGCGGGCGGTCACTGCCGCACGCCATGATGATGCTGATCCCCGAACCCTGGGTCGCCAATCCGCAGATGGATTTGGATCGCCGTGGATTCTACGAATACCACGCCGCCATGCAGGAGCCCTGGGACGGTCCCGCCGCGGTGTGTTTCACCAACGGCAAGATGATCGGAGCGACACTGGACCGGAACGGGCTTCGCCCCTGCCGGTATCAAGTGACCACCGATGGATTGGTCGTGCTGGCCTCGGAAGCCGGTGTCTTGCCCATGGACCCGCAGCGCATCCGTCAAAAAGGCCGTTTGATGCCGGGCCGCATGTTCCTGGTCGATACGGAACAGGGCCGTATCATAGATGACGAAGAAGTCAAAGCCGATATCGTTCGCCGCAAGCCCTACCGGTCCTGGGTCACCGAGCATCGCATTTCCCTGGATGAGTTGCCCGATCCCATCAACGTGCCGCAGCCTGATCATCCCACGATCCGGCAGCGCCAGCAGGCCTTCGGCTATACCATCGAAGAACTGAAGATGGTCATCACCCCGATGGTGGTGGAAGGGCAGGAAGCCATTTCGTCGATGGGCACCGATACGCCGCTCGCGGTGTTGTCCGAGCGGCCGCAGTTGCTCTTTAAATACTTCAAGCAACTCTTTGCGCAGGTCACGAATCCGCCGATCGATCCGATCCGCGAAGAACTCGTGATGTCGCTGACCACCAGCATCGGACCCAAACCCAATCTGATGGACGAAAATCCGGAATCGGCCCGCCGCATCCGGGTAAAGCAGCCGATTTTGACGAATGCCGATCTGCATAAGATCCGCGAGATCGCCGATCCGCATTTCAAGAGCAAGACGTTGAAGATGTTGTTCCGCGTCGCCGAAGGTCCGGAAGGATTGGGGGCGGCGGTGGATGATCTCTGCCGGCAGGCGTCGCAAGCGATACGTGAAGGGTACAAATTCCTGATTCTCAGCGACCGCGGGGTGAATGCGGAATGGGCGCCGATCCCGAGTCTCCTCGGCGTGGCGGCAGTCCATCACCATCTGGTGCGGGAATGCACGAGAACGGAAGTGGGCCTGACGGTGGAAACCGGAGAGCCGCGCGACGTGCACCATTTCGCCTGCTTGATCGGATTCGGAGCCGGAACCGTGAATCCCTACCTGGTCTTCGAGTCACTGGTGGACCTTGAGCGGGACGGGTATTTCCCTGAAGGATTGGACGCGGCGACCGCCGAGGGCAAGTTCATCAAAGCCATTAACAAAGGCCTGCTCAAGATTTTCTCGAAGATGGGCATCTCCACGGTGCAGTCCTACTGCGGCGCGCAGATTTTCGAGGCGATCGGGCTCAATCATGAACTGATCGACCAGTACTTCACCGGCACGCCGTCGCGGATCGAAGGCATCGGCGTTCGCGAGATCGGGGAAGAGACCCTGCGCCGCCACCGGGTGGCCTATGAGCCGGCCCCGATTCGGCAGCTGGACTTCGGTGGCGAGATTCACTACCGGATTCAGGGCGAGCATCACAACTGGAATCCCGATACCATCTATAAGCTGCAGCACGCGACCAAGAATAACGATCCCAAGACGTTCGCCGAGTTTTCCCAACTCGTGAATGACGAAAGCAAACGTCGCTCGAACCTGCGCGGCCTGCTGGAGTTCAAGTTTCTCCCCGAGCCGATTGCGCTGGAGGAAGTGGAGTCCGCCAAGGACATCGTCAGACGCTTTACCACCGGTGCCATGTCGTTCGGCTCCATCAGTAAAGAAGCCCACGAGACGCTGGCCATCGCGATGAACCGGCTGGGCGCCAAGAGCAATACGGGTGAAGGAGGCGAGGACCCGGAACGATTTGCGCCGCTCCCGAACGGGGATTCACGCAACAGCTACATCAAGCAGGTGGCGTCGGCGCGATTCGGGGTCACCAGCCACTATCTGGTGAATGCCAAGGAACTGCAGATCAAGATGGCGCAGGGGGCGAAGCCCGGCGAAGGCGGTCAGTTGCCGGGCCACAAGGTGGATGAGAACATCGCGCGGTTGCGCTATTCCACGCCGGGCGTGCAGCTCATTTCGCCGCCGCCGCACCATGACATCTATTCCATCGAAGACCTGGCACAGCTCATCTTCGACTTGAAGAATGCCAATGCCGATGCGGCCGTCTCGGTCAAACTGGTCTCCGAAGTCGGTGTCGGCACGGTCGCAGCCGGTGTCGCCAAGGCCCACGCGGACAAGGTGCTCATCAGCGGCGATTCAGGCGGGACCGGAGCCTCTCCGCTCTCATCAATTAAGTACGCCGGTGTGCCTTGGGAGTTGGGGCTGGCGGAAACGCATCAAACCCTGGTGCTCAACGATTTGCGCGGCCGGATCCGTGTGGAGACAGACGGCCAGATGAAGACCGGGCGCGATGTGGCCATCGCAGCATTGTTAGGCGCTGAAGAATACGGATTCGCTACGGCCCCCCTCATCATCGAAGGCTGCATCATGATGCGGAAGTGCCATCTCAATACCTGTCCCGTCGGCATTGCGACTCAGGATCCGGTCCTGCGGAAGAAGTTTACCGGCCAGCCGGAACATGTCGTCAATTTCTTTTTCTTCATCGCCGAAGAGTTGCGGCAGATCATGGCGAAGCTGGGATTCCGCACCATCAATGAAATGGTCGGGCGCGTCGACAAACTCAAGATTCACAAGGCCGTCGAACATTGGAAGGCCAAGGGCCTGGATCTGGCGCCGTTGCTGAAGATGCCTGAGGTTGGTCCTGAAGTGCCGCGGTATTGCGTGCAGCAGCAGGATCATGGCATTGCCGAGATTTTGGACCGGAAGCTCATCGAACAGTGCGCCCCTGCAATTGATCGTGGCCAAAAGGTGACGCTCGAACTGCCGATCCGGAATTTGAACCGGACCGTGGGCACGATGTTGTCGAGCCAGGTGTCGAAGAAGTACGGTCAGGATGGATTGCCTGCCGACACGATCACGATCAAGTTCAACGGATCGGCCGGCCAGTCGTTCGGGGCGTTTCTCTCCCGCGGCATCACGTTGATTCTTGAAGGGGAATCCAACGACTATATCGGCAAGGGCCTGTCGGGCGGCAAGATCATCGTCTTCCCGCCGAAAAACGCGATTTACACCCCGGAAGAAACCATTCTCGTCGGCAATACCTCCTTGTATGGCGGCACGCAGGGCGAAGCCTATTTTTACGGCATGGCCGGCGAGCGGTTCGCAGTACGGAACAGCGGCGTGCGCGCTGTTGTCGAAGGAACCGGCGATCACGGGTGTGAATATATGACCGGCGGAGTCGTGGCGGTCTTAGGCCGCACCGGCAGAAATTTCGCGGCCGGGATGTCAGGCGGAGTGGCTTTCGTGTTGAACGAGTTGGATAAGTTCCAATCTCGGTGCAATCTGGGCATGGTCGAGTTGGAGCCGGTCGTCAGTGATGAGGACAAGCGGCTCTTGCACGACATGATTACGTCGCACTTCCTCTATACCGGCAGCCGGAATGCCAAGCGTATTCTGGATGGTTGGGAAGCGATCCTGCCGAAGTTCGTGAAGGTGATGCCGATCGATTACAAGCGTGTGCTGGCCGAGCGGAAGGCCGCCGCAGCCAAAGTGCAAAAATAGATGGCGCGCGTCTGGTGACGCGCAGGTGCGAGCAATCCAGGGCCATAGCCGGACTACGAAAGACGAGAGACGAATCAGCGATGGGTGATCCAAAGGGCTTCTTGAAATACGCGCGTGAGGGACCGAAGCGCAAACCGGTCGAGTTGCGCGTGCTCGACTGGAAAGAAATGTACGAGCCCATCTCGGAGGAGAAGCTCAAGGTTCAAGGCGCGCGCTGCATGGATTGCGGTGTGCCCTTTTGCCAGGGCAATACCGGCTGTCCCGTCGTGAATTTGATTCCTGAGTGGAACGATCTCGTCTATCGCGGGCGCTGGAAAGATGCGCTCAAGGCCTTGCACACCACGAACAATTTCCCGGAATTCACCGGCCGTCTCTGTCCCGCACCTTGCGAAGGGGCCTGCGTGCTCGGCATCAACAGCGACCCGGTCTCGATCCGCGTGCTCGAATGGAACATCATCGATCGCGGCTTCAACGAAGGCCTGGTCGAGCCAGCTTTGCCGGTGAGAAAAACCGGGAAGACGGTCGCCATCATCGGATCAGGCCCTGCCGGTCTGGCCGCCGCGCAACAGCTCGCGCGCGCCGGGCATAGCGTCACCCTGTTCGAGAAGGCCGATCGTATCGGCGGCTTGCTGCGGTACGGCATTCCTGATTTTAAGATGGAAAAGTGGGTCATCGACCGGCGGCTGGAGCAGATGAAAGCCGAAGGTGTGGAGTTCAAGACCGGCGTCACCGTGGGAAAAGACATGACCGGCGAGCAGTTACGCCAGGAGTTCGACGCGGTGGGACTGACGATGGGCGCGGAACTGGCGCGCGATCTGCCGGTGCCGGGGCGTGAACTCAAGGGCATCCATTTCGCCATGGAATATCTCACGCAGCAGAATAAACGGACGGCGGGGATCTCCGTATCCGAAGAACCGATTACCGCCAAGGGAAAGCGGGTGGTGATCATCGGCGGCGGCGACACCGGGTCCGACTGTTTGGGAACTGCGCATCGGCAGGGCTGCAGCGAAGCGCATCAATTCGAAGTGTTGCCGGAGCCGCCTCCGTCGCGAGCCGATTCCACTCCCTGGCCGCTCTGGCCGATGCAGCTTCGCACGTCGCATGCCCACGAAGAAGGCTGCGATCGTCAATGGAGCGTGTCCACCACCAAGTTCACCGGTCACAACGGGCATGTGACGAAGCTGCATGCCAACCGGGTCAAGTTCGAGGGCGGCAAATTCGTGCCGATGCCGAACACGGACTTCGAGCTTGATGCGGATCTGGTCCTGCTCGCCATGGGCTTCACAGGCCCGGTGCGCAACGGATTCCTCGACAGCCTCGGCGTCAACTACGATGCGCGCGGCTGCGTGACCGTCAACGAAAATTTCATGACCAACCTCGACGGCGTCTTTGCCGGCGGCGACACCAAGCGCGGCGCCTCCCTCATCGTCTGGGCCATCGCCGAAGGGCGCAAGATGGCGGCAGGGATTAATCAGTACCTCGAAGCGGGCAAGTCCTCAAAATCAGGTCGCTGAAAAACCCTCCAGCGCGTCGTTCTCGCTTCCCTCAACCCCTCAACGTATCGAAATAGTACGGATCGGACTTTCGCTCGCTGCGGGCTTGTTGGGCGACCTTTTGGGACAAACTGAAGTGAGGAAAGATGAAGGGTACTGTAGGCCTTTGGCCAATCGGCTTCCTTCCATTGAAGTCTCATTTTGGCCTCTCGCTAACCGGATCCTCTCGAAGCTTCTCGAGCAGCGTTGAGTGACTTCATGCCTTAGTAGTTGGAGTTTTCGGTCTCCAATCAGTTTCAGAAGTACACTCCATGCGCTAAAGGTTCGTGAACAGTTGACAATCTGCTTCTTGTTTCTAGCTGGTGTTTGACTCATATTTCCACGGTAAGCAAATTGCGTGTCCAGCAGAAAGGCTTTTGTGCTTAATCATTTACAATGCCGACAAAAGACTTAGAAAAGCTGAGTGCAGCTAAACGGTGTCAAGCCGCCGACGAAGCGGGTTATCTTCTGAATGAGGCGATTCGTGAGCTGCTTGCTCCCACACAAATAGTGCGTATGGCTGATGGTTGGATGTCTCATAGTCCAATCCCCGTCAGAGCCATTGCCGCTGTACGGCATTTGGCGGTCACCAGTGTTGTCATGAACATATTTCGTCTAAAGGAAACAAGGGAGAGCTTTGTTGAAGGGTGGCTGATTCCTGATGAAAGGCTGAGGGCATTGGGTTTCCCGCCTGTCGAAGAGTTCATTGGCGCAGAGAAATGGAATCATTTCGTCGTCGTGCGCCACCAGTACGCGGGACATGCTACAGGCAAGGAAGGAACCTGGAAGAATCCGGGGCGAATAGTGCCGGCTTTGGTTCTAGGAAAAGCCGTTCGGGAAACTGGTCTGTTGGACCTTGAATCGCTACTGCAACGAGTTCGGAATGAGCTAGTTCCGGCGATCGAAAGGGTGCGTGATGAAATATACATGCTGTACCCGGCCGCGAAAGAATTTCCAACCACTTATGCATTGGATTTAGAAAAGGCAATACATTCAGAGAATAGAGAAGGAGCTAAGATGAGTGTTCAAGATTATCCCCGCAGCCCCAAAGTCCTCCTCGGAGGCATCGCGCATCTGGGTCGCTTTATCGACAAGGTTCGCCTGCGGCACGCCGGCAAGATTCAGGACTACAACTACATCACGGTCGGGTTCGATAAGTATCTGATCGATTTTTTGCAGATCGATGTGAAGGCTTTCGAACAGCAGGTGCTGGCTGGTGAGAGCGATGAGCGGTTGTTGAGCTGGGTGAACACCAACGGTCGTAAGCATTCCGATGAAGAAATTGCGCAATGGTCGAAGGGCCTTCTGGCCGGCGGGCCGAAGGACGAGGCCGCGAAGCAGCGATTTCAGGGACGGCTGCAGGACATCGCCACCAAGCGAGGTGTTCCAGCAGCCTCGTTACCGCCTGTGACGACGTGGGCCGATGTCATTGAACTCGACGAAGAACGGATGTAACCGTTTGTCCTCGAAGGGGGCGGTGACTATCGTACTTCAGTGCATTCCGTGGATTGCGATTTGAACATCACGGTGCGTGATGAGGGGAGGCGACCATGCCGTTCGGACTTCCATCGACGGACAGCGCTCGTTTATCCGGTGCCGAGTCAATATCGAAGAAGCCGCGCGTATAGGTCGAAAGTCCCCGCGCAGTTCTTCGGTGTGGCGACCGCGACATGCCCATGGAGTTAGGAGCCCATTTCGTTCGCTCTTAACGAAAGGGTTGTCCACTGCCCAGCTCATTCCTCAAGAACCATACAGCTTGTGATGGGCGCTCTCGAGAATGAGGACCCGAGGCATCGAGACCCGCCCGCTCCGCTCTTCCGCTCAAACCGAGATTCCTGCCAGTGAGCACCAGGCAGAAATCCCCGGCAAGCTGCTCAGGAGAGGTAGTAACAACTCCCGGTTCGCCACGCCTGGCATATATAACCTTACGCCCTTGGTTTGACATTGAGCACCACGATATCCAAGACGATGTGTTTTCCGGCGAGTGGATGATTGAAATCGACCACAGCCGAATCATCCGATAATGACACGACGGTAAACGGCCGGCCTTCAGCAGTCGTGGCCATATCCCCGCGGGCAATGGTTTGCGGCAATTCAGTACGAGGCACAGTCATTTTTTTAGTTGCGTCGTATTGCCCGAACGCATGATCCGCGTCAAGTTCAACTCGCTTGGTATCGCCTGAGTGCAAGCCTGCAAGTGCCTGCTCCAACCCAGGAAGGAGTTGTTTCGCGCCATGGGTGTATTCGCTGGTGTGCGGAGGGATCATGACATGATCGTTGGGCAGGGTGATGGTCATTTGAAGGGTCACTTTTGAGCCTTCTTCGATGGACGGTGCGCCTGTTTGGGCATGCAGGGGACGGCTCAGCAGGACCATGGCGCATAAGATGATCAAGCCGGCCAGTGATACGCGTGTCATAGATACCTCATCTGTTGTTAGGGGATAGAATAAAAGATCATCGACGGATGATTCCCTTTACGGTGAGTCGATCTTCACAATTTTGGTCACGCGGTTGTCCAAATCAATTTCAAGGCTGCACGTGTCGCCTTTGTGCAGGCCGCTCAGCAGGTCAGAAGAAAGGGCGGCAAGAGTCCAGACTTCCCCTTCGGCGGTCTTGAATGTCAGACGCTGGCTCGCTTGATCGACGGCTTCGACCTTCACGCGGGTATAGGTTAACGAAGCCTGGCTCTCTACGGGAGCAACGATTGGGATGGCGAGCACACAAAGCAGACTGCCGATCAATATGAACGACTTCATGGTGTCATCCTCCTTATGACAAAGGCAGGTGAACGGTGATTTACCACTTTCAAACCGCGGGCCTGGATTCACGCAAAGCTTGAACCAGGGAGTCACCATGTTTTCGCTGGCTAACGTTGAATGATGGAAGCGGCAGAGTAATGTCGCAGGATGATGCATCGTTCACCCGTCCGGGTTCGCGTGGAATAACCGTCGCACTGGCCTTGTCTGCAATCATCACGCTCCCATTGGTGGGCCCATGGCTCGACGGACGATCGCTTCGACCATATTTCGAGTTTCCGCCGCTCAGCACAGGTGTAGTCACGCATGTCGTATTTTCGTGGCCGATCTTCATCGGTCTATCCATTCTGATTGTCGGTTTGCTTGCGCCGTTTATTGTGCGCGTGGCGCGAACGAACGGTGGCAGTCTATCGGCGGCAAGTAATCCGGAACGTAGGTCGCGTGGAACCGTTCGCCGTCAGCGCGTCCTGCCACACGGCTTTCCCTGGTGGGGATGGGGTGCTGCCGGTTGGACCCTCTGTGTGTGGTTCCTGGCCTGGACGCGCTTTGATTGGATGCAGGCGTGGCAGCCTCATACCTTCACTCCGCTGTGGCTGGGCTACATTGTCCTGGTCAATGCCTTGACGTACCGCAGCACCGGCCGGTGCATGTTGATCCATCGTCCGCGGTATCTGCTCTCACTCTTCCCGCTCAGCGCCTGCTTCTGGTGGCTCTTCGAATATCTCAATCGGTTTGTGCAGAATTGGTACTACGTAGGTGGCGGAACATTAACGACAGGGGAATACCTGTTTCGCGCGACGCTCCCGTTCGCAACGGTCTTGCCGGCTGTCCTCAGCACGGCGGAATGGCTCACGGCTTGCCCGCGCCTCTCGGCGGGATTGGATCGTTTTGTCCCGATCACTCTCTCCTGTCGCCGCACAGGGGGATGGCTGATGTTATGTGGCGCCGCCGCGGGTCTGCTGGGCATCGGCCTGTGGCCGGACTATCTGTTTCCGCTGGTGTGGGTCGCGCCATTGCTGGTCATCACGGCGGTGCAGTTGATTCGCGGCGAGCCGACGATCTTCAGCAGGACGGCGCACGGCGATTGGCGAACGCTGTGGGCGGTGGCCCTTGCAGCGCTGATCTGCGGATGGTTTTGGGAGATGTGGAATTTCTATAGCCTGGCCCATTGGCAATATGCCGTACCGTTTGTGCAGGGAATGACCCTGTTTCACATGCCGTTGCTTGGGTACGCCGGATATCTGCCGTTCGGCCTGGAGTGTTTGGCCGTGGCGGACTTGTGTCTCGCAAGGAAGTTTGCAGGAGGCGTGGCGTATTATCGCGCGGCTGAGCCGGATACGGATTTCGCGCAGCGGAACCCCACAGTCGCAGAACGCTGATCGGCGGGTGCGCCGCTGCGAGTTGCCGTGCGCAGCATGATCGGGCGGCTTTTCCAGGAACCACCGCGAAGGCTCTTGTATCGGCCGCTGGTCGGCCCGGGAGGGTTGCGTTCCGGCATGTAGGCATAATAGTCGAACCCGAACCAGTCGTTGACCCATTCAGCGACGTTGCCTGCCATGTGATGGATCCCGTAGTAGCTCTTGCCCGGTTCGCCGCTGCTCACCGGCGCCAGAATCGGAATCTCGTGCACATGGTGCTGCCCGAACATCGCCAGGGAATTGTCGGGGAGCGACTCGCCCCAGGGAAAACGGTTCCCGTCCGGCCCCCGCGCCGCCTTTTCCCATTCCGCTTCCGTCGGCAGACGTTTGCCTGAGGCCCGGCAGAGGTTGTCGGCTTCTTTCCACGTGACATATAGAGCAGGCCACTGCGTCAACGTCTCATCGCTGACCGAGTGCACGGTGATGACGTGCCAGATCAAATGCTGGAGATCTTTGGACGGGTGGATCTTTCGCTGGTGCAGATAGGCCAGATATTCGCCGAGGCTGACTTCATCCCGATCGATCTCGTAGGCATCCAACCAGACGCGATGCTGCGGCAGTTCCGTATCGTCGAACTGAGTGCCCATGCCATAGGGGTCGTCGTCCACTCGAACGCTGCCCAGTAAAAACGGCCCTTCTGGAATGAGAACCGCCGGCGAGCTCGCCGCTAATTCGGCGATCGAACTCAGATGCTTGGCTAGCTCCGCCGTGGGCGGAGGGGTCGGGGCGCGAGCGGCGATGGAGAGCGCCGGATTGAGCGACGTGGCGGCCAGGCTCAGGATCACGAGACTGAGAGCGTGCGCAAGGGAGGCGATTCGTGAGAACAATGCGCGAGGGATCATTACAACTTACTCGGCGAGGCGACGGCTTTTCCAATTTCGGCAATAAGCCGGCGTTCGATCTCCGCGATCTCTTCGGCATCTACCGCCAGGACGCGCCCGCCTTGGGCCACCCGTTCAAATTCGGCCTTCACGCTCAATCGGGTGACGTTCGAGGGGAGAGCCTGAAGGGACACCACATATTGATTGCGGAAGCCGGCGGTTTCCACCGAGGTCGGGATGGAAATTTTTCGCTCGGTGACGAAGACCGCTTTTTGATCGGTTTTGACCGTGACGCGTATCCGGTAGCCGTTGCGCGTCAGGGCTTCTTCGGCGGCTTTCCCGACGGCAGGCAGCGGGCGGGGGAGATCCTCGACCTGCGAGCCTTTCTCTTCCACCCGGATATTGTCGGTGACCTGGGCGGCTTTGGCGGCGGTCCGTTGAATCTCTCCGGAGAGTTTTTTCGATTCGACCAGTTGCGCGTCGAGCTTGGCCCCGAGCGTCTTGGCTTCGGTTTGCATCGACTTGGCCTCGGCCTGCGCATGTTCGGTTTGCTTCTTGGCGTCCCGTAATTCCTGATTGAGCAGATCGATCTGCTGCTGCATGACTTTGTTGCCGTCCTGCAGAGAACTCAGGAGAGATTCCTGCTTCGCCAGTTGCTTGCGGAGGTTTTCGTTTTCCTGCCGGAATGGAGATTCGTCCGGGGTACACCCGACACACCACGATAGTACCGCGAGGCTGAAGAGGGGGGCGAGCGATCGCTGGGAGGCCTTGATCATAGTTTGGCTAAGACAGTCAGACTAGTATCAGAGTTCGGCACTCCTTGTCCATCTTCAATCACATTCCTGCCGGTTTGACCATGGGAAATGGAGCGGCTATTCTGTGCCATGCGGTACCGGCACGGAGCAGTCTTCATCATCATGAGTCTGGCGTTGTTTCACCCGTCCATGGAGACCGGCTCGATGGCAGCAGTGTCTGAGCCGGCGGAGTCTGTGCCTGTCGAGGACTATTCCTTCTACGACCTCGCCGTTGAAAACAAGTTTCTGTCGTCCCAGACGAAGTTGGTCGTGATCGAACGGATGACGGCGACCCATCTCCATCCGGATGAGCCACAGCTGCCGACTCTCGCCTGGTTTACCGAGCGGGAATGTTTCGATGGCCGATTGCCCCAGGACCTGGTGCGGGATTTCGTGGGCAAGAATCAGCGGTCGTCGCGGCTTGAGACACGATTTGGTTTCGGCGTGCGCTACCGGTTTATGATGGGCGAAGGAGGCGGCGATGCCGAGACTTCGGTGCCGGTGATTCCGGTTGCCTGGTTCGCCCAGCAGGAAGGCGGCGCCCCCGACATCATCGACCATCTGGCATTTTCGCGGGTGGGTCTGAACTTGCGAGCCGATCAGGCGTTGTTGTATGTCGCGAACCCTCGGCCCGATGGAACCGGTGCGGGTTTTTTGCTGTGGTTCGTGCGGCAGCGGAAGGTCTGGTCCTTGCACGACACGGAAGTGGTATGGGTGTCACGTCCGGACCAAGGCTCATCAGGACGCCGTTAGGATGCCGGGACGCTCCGGTTTCTGTTCGATTCACCGAGGAATGCGCATGATTCGTAAGACGTTTTCCGTTCCCCCACTGGGGTGTAATTGTTCGATCATCGGGGATCCGATGACCAAGCAGGCCATCGTGGTTGACCCGGGCGGCGCGCCTGAGCGCATCCTGCAGGAAGTGCGTGCGATGGGATTGACGGTGGTGAGTATTGTCCATACCCATGCCCACTTCGATCATTTTCTCGCGTCCGGCGCGATGAAGCAGGCGATCGGTGCCGCCTTGTGCCTACATCCTGATGACCTGCCGCTCTGGAACATGTTGGAGATGCAATGCCGCATGTTCGGCGTGCCCTATGTCCCGGTGCCGCAGCCGGACTATTGGCTGAAAGATGAGGAGCGCGTGGTCATCGGCGAGATGGAAGGCGTGGCCCTGCACACGCCGGGCCACACGCCTGGATCCATGTGTTTTCATTTTCCCGCCGAGAAATTGTTGGTGGCGGGGGACACGCTGTTTCGCGGGGGCATCGGCCGCACCGATTTGTGGGGCGGGGATTTCGACGCCATCGAGCAATCGATCCGGGAACGGCTCTACACTCTCGATGCGGATACGGCCGTCGTGACCGGGCATGGGGCCGAGACTGAGATCGGCCTCGAACGAGAGACGAATTCATTCGTGCGGGCCTAGCAGAGAGCTGTCCGCTTCACGCTGGTGAACGTTCTGCAGGTCGCGACATAGTTTCCCCGGCAGCCTTTGTCATAGCCGCTCATAAACGGGCCTCCATAGGAAACACAGGAGGGTATTATGATCGCGACGGCTCGGCGTTGGTTGGTATGTCTGCTGATGTCCCTCCTGCTGGGATTCTCCGCTGCTGATATGCTCCTCTATGCCGACGAACCGGGGCCTTCTTCCCAGGTCACGATTAGTCAGGTCCGGGTGGGGTTGTCCGACCACGGCCCGGTGGTGTTGCTTTCTGCCGACGGGAAAACTATTCCCGTTTTTGTCGACCACACAGTCGCCGCCTCCATTCAAGCTGCCCTGACTGGTGAAAAGCTTCCGCGTCCGCTTTCCCACGATTTGATGCATACGATTTTAGAGTCGCTCGGCGGACGGGTGGTCCGGACGGTGATTACGCTTAAGGCGGGCACCTATTACGGAAGCCTGACCGTGGCGTTTCAGGGGCAGGAAAAGGTGTTCGACAGCCGCTCCTCGGACTCCATCGCCCTGGCGATTCATTTCCATGCGCCGATTCTCGTGGGGCGGGACATGCTGGATGCGGTAGGCAAGTCCTCACTGGAGCCAAAGCCCGAATCGCTCTGAGCCCAGGCTCGACGGAACCTCGCGGGACTCTCGCGAGCCGCGAAGAAGTATACAGTGCTGGCCTTTTCTCCGGTTCTATCCTATCGTACTGCTGATGCGCAGGCCTGAGATTGTTACAGGCACGGAGGCCATGTCCCGATGAAAAACCAACGCAAGCATGAGCGGGTTCACGTCCAGTTTCGCAGTCATTTCTCGATGAAAGGCAAGATGCTGGCTGGTGACGGAGATCTGACCGATCTTTCTCCGGGCGGCTGCCGGATTATCAGTCCTGTTGAAGTGCTGGTCGGGTCGGAAGTGGAGCTGTGTATTTTCCCCGGTGACAATGCCAATCCCATCCTCATCGATGCGGCCACGGTGCGGTGGTGCCGGCCAAACGAGTTCGGGTTGTCCATCACCAAGATTCGCGGGCCGGTCCAGCGCCAATTGACCGATGTCTGGCGCAAGTTGGCGAAACCTGCCTAGTCCTGTCGAGCCACAAGCCTAGATCTTCATAGCCTCCCGCACTTCAGCCATCGTCTGAGACGAGACGGCGGTCGCGCGGCGTCGCCCGTCCTCTGCAATTTCATCGAGGCGCCCGGGATGCTGCACGAGGGTCGCGCGAGCCTCCCACATCGGAGCCAGGCGTTCCACCACGCGATCAGCCACCAGCTTCTTGCAATCGATGCAGCCGATGGCGGCTTTCCGGCAATCCTGATTCACCTGTTCGATGACCGGCAGCGGCGAAAAAATCTTGTGAAAGTCGTAGACGGGGCAGACGTCGGGATTACCGGGGTCGGTGCGCCTGACGCGCGCGGGATCGGTGATCATGGTCTTGAGCTTCTGGCGGACCACCGCTTCCGTATCGGACAGGTTGATGGCATTGCCGTAGCTCTTGCTCATTTTGCGTCCATCGGTGCCGAGCACTTTCGGGAATTTCGTCAGGTGCTCTTGGGGCTCGGGAAAGACGGAGCCGTACAGGCTATTGAACCGGCGTGCCAGTTCTCGCGTCAGTTCGAGATGGGGCAATTGATCTTTGCCGACCGGTACGAAATCCGGTTTGTAGAGGAGAATGTCGGCTGCCTGGAGGACCGGATAGCCGAGAAATCCGTAGGTGCTGAGGTCGCGCTCCTTGATCTCCTCCTGCTTCTCCTTGTAGGTCGGATTCCGTTCCAGCCAGGACACCGGAATGATCATGGAGAACAAGAGGTGAAGGATGGCATGGTCCGGGACTTGTGACTGCACGAAGACGGTGGCCCGCTTGGGATCGATGCCGGCGGCCAGCCAGTCGATGAGCAGCTCCCGTACATATTCGCGAAGCCGGCTGGTATCGGCATAGTTGGACGACAACGCATGCCAGTCCGCCACGAAAAAATAACACTCGTATTGGGCTTGCAGCGCGTTCCAGTTTTCCAGCGCCCCCAACCAGTTCCCGAGATGGAGCAGCCCGCTCGGCTGCATCCCGCTGAGCACTCGCTTACGCGTCGTCGTCATGCCGTCACTCCCATATCCCGAACCGATGTCTTGTTGTCTCCCTTAGCAGGAGGCTACTCCAGGGGGACGAACTTGCCTTGCTTCACTTGAATGAGGAAGACGTGTCGATTGAGGGTGCCGTCGGGATTAAATCCGCTGGGGCCGCTCAGGGTCGGCAGGTCATGTTGCATCATCAAATAGTCGCGGACCGCTTCTCCGCTGGTCGCGCCTCGACGGATCGCTTCCACCGCCAGTCGTGCTGCGTCATACCCTTGGGCGGCGAAAAGCGACGGCGTGGCTTGAAACCGTTTGCGATACCGTTCCACGAATTCCTGTACGACCGGGCTGGTGCTATCGGTAAAAAACCCGTCGGTAAACACGCTGCCCTCGACGCTGCGATCGGCCACACGCGCGAAATCCGGCGTATTCCATCCATTGGCACCGAGCAGGGGCACGGCGATGTCGTAAAAGGCCAATTGCGCGGCCAGCAGGCCCACGTCCAACGAACGTCCAGGAATGAAGACCGCATCGAATCCCGGTGAATAGAGCAGGCGTTTCCCCTTCTTGCCTGCGCCCTGTCTGATCCCGGTCTTGGCCGGATCGTTGTTGACTTGGACCTCGACGCCGTACTTCTTCAGATCTTCGGCTCTCAGCTTCCCGATCACGGCGCGGAAGTCGGTGTCGCCTTCCTTGTAGGCTTCGCTGACAATCACTTCTCCATCCTGCTGCCGGATTTCTTGCGCGAAGAGGCGTGCCAGGTCGCGGCCGTAGGGCGTATCAGGATAGAGAATGGCAAACCGTTTGAACTGCTGTTCTTTGACGGCATACTCCGCCACCCGTTTGGCTTGATGCCCGTAGGTCAGTGCCGTGCTGAACACATAGTTGCCGAAACGCCGCAAGTTCGGGACGGTCGCGCTGGGGGTGATCAACGGGATGTGGGTGCGTTCGGCCATCTCGGCCATGACCGGGAGATTTTTCGACAGCAACGGCCCGATGACGGCGAGCGGGCGGTCGTCCGACAAGACAGAGGACAGTTCGTCGAGGAATGCCGCGCGGTCGGATTCGGTGTCCTTCACGATGAGCCCGATTGACGGAGTCTCGCCTCCGTCCTTCGGTCGCTCCAGCGCGAGTTGAATCCCGTTCAACACTTCCGTGCCGAAGGGCGCGAGTTTGCCGGACATCGGGAAAATGGCAGCAATGGAGAAGGGGTGCGATTTGAATTTGGTTCGCACCACACTTTGAAGGTCGGCGGCCTTCGCGGCATAGGGGTGGTTGGGAAAGCGGCTCAGGAAGAGGCGCACGTCCCGCTCGACTAAGTGATCTTCTCCGGCCGCGGTATGGAGTTCAATGAGCTTGATGGAGGCCAGGTCTCCGGGGAAGGTCTTCGGGTACGCATCCCGGACACGCAGGAGCGCCGGAGCATCCAGTTTGTCGTTGACCAATTCTCGGATCTGAGTTTCAGTCTCGCGTGCCTGGTCGCCGACATCCAACGGCAGCTCATCGAGCCACGCTTGAATGGCCCGCAGAAAATCCTTTTTCTGTACCTGAAACTCGCCCGTCAAGCGCAACGCATCGCGTTTGATGGCGGGATCGGCAGATAGGCTGCGCACTTCGGAAAGCAGGGGCAGTGCGAGATCCAGGTTGCCGGCTCGGGCGTGGGTTTTCGCGAGCAGGAGTTTGGCGCGGTCAACCAAATCAGAGTTGGGAAACTCCCCGAGCAACTGATTGACGTAACGAATGGTTTCCGCATGCTCCTTCATGCCGTACATGGCGGCGGCCATGAGGAGATAGGCGTCATCGAGGAGATCCGGTGCTGGGCCGCCTTCCATAAACCGCCGGAGCATCACGGCCGCAGCCTCCGGTTGTTCGGCATCGATCAAGCGTTTGGCCTGGTCGATGGCGGATTGTCCGGTATTCGCTGGTGGTTTCGCCTGGTTCGAACGGGGCGTGGCCGGAGTTTTGGGCGCTGGAGCTGCTTCACCGAGCGTGGGAAAGCCTACGAGGAGCGCCACCGCGAGGGCGACACTGCACGCGCGGAGATGCGGGGCGCGGGATACTGGTCGAGGAACCATTGACTCCTGTGCATGGCGAACGCTCTCGCCGCAATGGTGGCTACTATAGGAAACAGGTGTTGGGGTGTCAAGGTAAGTCGAGGCGTTTGCGTTGTGTTCAGCGAGGAGCCTGGCTATAGTCTACAACACATGCTTCCAGCCATCACCGATGAGGGCATTGTTGAAGAGTCTTGATGCGGCGGGACTTGCTTCGCATGAGTCGGAGTCGCTTCCATTGGAGCCGCTCGTTGCGCGTTTTTGCGATGATTTGCGAATCGCGCGCGGGCTCTCACGACATACGCTCTCGGCCTACCAGCGTGATGTAAGGGTGTTTCAACGTTATCTTCGAGATCAACAGATCCATGATCCTTCCCAGGTGTCTCCTCCGTTGCTCGCTGCATTTCTCGAACATCTGCATCGTGGTGGCCTCGCCGCCTCGTCACGCGCGCGAGCGTTGGCCGCAGTGCGGAGCCTGTTCCGCTTCCTGAAGCAAGAAGGCGTCGTCAACACGAATCCTACGGTCAGTCTGCGGAGCGCCTCGCGCGCGCGACGTCTGCCCAAAACATTGAGCTTAGAAGACGTGACCAGGTTGCTGGATCTGCCGCATCGCGGGGTGCCGGAAGATTATCGCGATCGGGCGATGGTGGAAGTGCTGTATGCCGCGGGTCTGCGTGTGTCCGAGTTGATCGCGTTGCGAATGGACCAGTGCAATCTTGAGGTCGGCTATGTCGGCATTACCGGAAAAGGCGACAAACAGCGGGTGGTCCCCATCGGCCGACCCGCGGTGGAGGAAGTGCAGGCCTATGTGATGGGTGTGCGGCCTATGCTGTTGAAGCACCGATCCTCGCGATTCCTGTTCGTCACCCGCCGCGGCACGCCATTGACTAGACAGGCATTTTGGAAGCTGCTGCGTGCGCGGGCGCAGCGAGCGGGAATTGAGCGGATTCCCTCTCCGCACATGCTGCGCCATTCGTTTGCCACGCATCTCTTGCAGAGGGGCGCCGACTTGCGTTCTGTGCAGGCGATGTTGGGCCACGCCGACATTGCGACGACGCAAATTTATACGCATGTTGATGCGGCACAGTTGAAAAAAATCCACACTGCGTGTTTTCCGCGCAACAAATCCCGCCGCTGAAAGGCGATGGCGCGAGCTGTCGCGCTAAAGAGCCTTCAGCCGCACAGGCTAAAAATCCTGCAAGAATAATGCATGATTCTTGGTTGACACTGCTTGGTGGAGTTGATAGCATCCCAAAAATCTGCCGGGATCGAGAAAAACGGGCGGATAGCTCAATTGGGAGAGCGCTGCCCTTACAAGGCAGAGGTCACAGGTTCGATCCCTGTTCCGCCTACCAATAAGAAATACAATAATTGTGCGCGGGGCATTGCCTTATCCATTAGTAGTGATGTACAAGAGTACGCGCTACTGTATTTAGACAGTTTGATTCTGAAGATCTGAATTCTTCTTCCGCCATCTTGGGTTGCGTGGGGCCGTCGTTCAGCCTGGTTAGGACGCCAGATTGTCAATCTGGAAGTCGCGGGTTCAAATCCCGTCGGCCCCGCCATTCCCCCAGCTTTTGGTACAATCCATGCTACCGTTTTCATGCGACGCCATGTGAAGGGAAAGGTCTAGGCTCATGTTCCAATCAGGCGTGATGGGGTTGGTGGGTTCGCTGGGAGCGGTATCGAAAATCGTGCTCCTGCTCCTCTTTATCGCCTCCATTCTTTCCTGGGGCGTGATTTTGTATAAGTGGCGGACGTTCAAGGCGGCTGATCGTGAAGACCAGCGGTTCTTCAATGCCTTTACGAAGATCCGTGATCTGGATGAGTTGTATCGGCAGTCCAAGCGCGCGGAGGGCAGCCCGAGTGCGCGCGTATTCCAGGGCATTATGGATCGCGTGGTGACGGCCTCGGGTGACGGGGCGGTGAGTCCTTCTCTCGCAGCGGCTGGATCCAAAGAGTCGGCCTTCGATCACCAGTATATCGATAAAACCGTATCGTACCTCGTGCAGAACCAGGTTTCCCATTTGGAGGCCTACCTCCCTGTGTTGGCAACCACGGGCAATATCACCCCGTTCATCGGCTTGCTCGGCACGGTGCTGGGTATTATTGACTCGTTTCGTGAGATCGGCATGCAGGGCACGGCGAGTATCGCCGCTGTGGCTCCTGGCGTGTCCGAGGCATTGGTGGCGACGGCCGCCGGCCTGTTCACCGCCATTCCTGCAGTCATTTTCTATAACTATTACCTGACGCGCATTCGGAAGACCGTGTTTCGGATCGAGTCATTTACCGTTGAAGCCATGCGATCGTTGCAGACGCGCTTGAAGCAATCCCAGGCCGGAGTGCAGTAATGACGTCGGAAACCCGCCATCGCCGATTCATGGCAGAGATCAACGTGATTCCGCTGGTGGACGTGGTGTTGGTGTTGCTCGTCATTTTCATGGTGACGGCGCCGATGCTCTATCGCGGCATGGACATCAATCTTCCCAAGTCTGCGAGCAATACGATTAAGCCTGAAGCGAGAGCGGTTTTGTCCATTGAGCGCGACCAGCGATTGTATTTGGATAAGGACGCAGTGAGTGTCGTGCAACTGGAGCGAAAACTCCGGGCGCTCAAAGACCAGAGCCCGGATGTGTCGCTGTATCTGCGCGCGGACCGGGATGTACCGTATGGGATCGTTGTACAAGTGATGGACAGTGTCAAGAAAGCCGGCATTGAAAAGCTTGGTATGGTGACGGAGCCTACAGGTGCCGAGCGGGTCAGTGAGTCGGTCGCGACTCCCTCGCAGCCACGCAAGAAGTAGCGGCGCCGCGACTCGCGCGCCATACGGTCGTATCGCAAGTCATGACGTTCCAAGCCCTGCCAAGACATAGCGCTCTGTCCCTAATCGGAGATGTGGGTGAGGCCGGAGGTGACCGCCTTCGTAAGACGGTGGTCGTGTCGTTGCTCCTGCACCTGTGTCTGCTCTCCATCATTATGGGTGCCAAGTTCTTTAAGAAAACAGAACGTCCGCTCTCGGCGGTTGAAGTCTCCCTCGTGACGCTGCCGCCGATGGAAGCGAAGCCTGAACCTCCAGTGGAAAAGGTTGAGAAGGCAGTACCGAAGCCTGCGCCTAAACCGGTGCAACCCGCTCCGATTCCCGTGCCGCCCAGACCAGTGCAGGCTCCGCCTCCTCCACCGGCTCCGACTCCCATGCCGGCTCAGGCGGCTCCGGTGGCCAAGGCTTCTCCACCGGCGCCTGCTCCGGTGCCTGCACCCCGATTGCAGGCTCCTGTATTGGCGGCCCCGCAACCGATACCACAGGCGGCCAAATCGCCCTCTTCCTCTCCTGTTCCCAACAGGGCAGATGTGCTTCGAGATGTCATGAAGGATGTGGAGTTGCCGACGGACGCGCCCAAGTACGGAGACCTCGCACCTATGAAGCCGGCCGAGGTCAGGAAATCTGCGCAACCAAAGCTCGGGGCGCCCGAACGATCTGATCTGGATGCCATGTTGAAAAAGCTGAACGTGCCTGACATGGCTGCTCCTCAGGTTGCGGTCCCGCAAGAGCCCCCCAAGCCGAACGTCGCGCCCACGAAACGTGCATCGCTGTCGGAGGAAATGACGAGCGATCTCGATCGTGAGCTTCAGGATTTGAAGAAACTGCAGCCGCCTCCGCCCGTGAAAACAAGCGAGCCGGTACGAGAGGTGAAGCCGATGTTCCGCGAACCGCAACCGCCCGTGACTGCTCCGCCGGTGGCGGCCAGTGTGACTCGGAGCAAGCCCACTCCGATGCTGCGGGTTCCGGGCATGTCGGGATCGAATCCCTATCTAGCCCGGGTTCAGGCACGGATCAGCGGCTTCTGGACGGCGCCGCCGGTCGATATTTCAGGGAAAGCTTTGACGGTGACGGTGCGGTTTCGGTTGGAGCGGGATGGTCGGGTCGGGTCGATCATCATCGAGCAATCTTCGGGGAATGACTATTACGACATGGCTGCGCAACGCGCGGTGCAGAGTGCGATTCCCTTGCCGCCCTTTCCCCCCGACCTGACGGATTCGTATTTCGATGCTCACTTCACTTTTGCCGTAGGCGAGGCTGCAGGATGAATCGTGTGATCATCGGTCTTATGCTGGCTCTCTGTGTCGTGGTTGGGGCCGGACTGTTCGGAATTCTCGACTCCCGCGCCACCGACGTCTTTCTTGAGGCGACGCGGCCGGATTTCCAAAAGATCCCCATCGGGGTGTTCGGATTTCAGAACGGTGGCGGTCCGGAATGGCTCGGAGGGCGGCTTGAGGAAGTGTTGAAGGCGGACATTCAACGATCTCTCGTCTTCTCCCTCGTGGATTTGCCCGGAATCGGCGTGAAGGCTCGCGAAGTGTTGACCACGGATAAGGCGGTGTTCAAACAAGCGGCTGAGAATGGGGTATCCGTCCTGGTATGGGGGAAGTCCGCGCAGAAGAACGGCAGCAAGGACAACGAATTGCTGATGGATGGTTTCGTGTATGACAGCGGCAGCGATGAGGTCGTCGGAGGCAAGCGTTACGTCGGGTCAACATCGGTCGTCCGTTTGATGGCGCATCGGTTTGCCGATGAGTTGGTATTTCGTTATACCGGCGAGCCGGGTATCGCCAGAACCAAGATCGTCTATGTCGCAGAGCACGGGAATGCCCGCGAATTATTTGTGATGGACTACGATGGCTATGAGCCGAAGCAGATCACGGCCGACGGCTTTCTGAATCTCATGCCGCGATGGTCACCGGATCGCCGGTTTATTGTCTTCACGGCCTATCGGAGTCGGAACACGCAGGACATCGATATTCTGGAGCTCGCGACAGGGAAGCGCTGGACCCTGGTGTCTATGCCGGGGTTGAACATCACCCCCGCCTTGTCGCCGGATGGAAACTATCTGGCGTACGCCAGCAGCCAAGACGGGAATTCGGAAATTTATAAGCTCGACACGCGAACCAAGACCCCGCAGCGCCTGACCGTGAATCAGGGAGGCGATTTGTCGCCCACCTGGTCTCCGACCGGACGAGAAATGGCGTTTACGTCCGATCGCGGCGGCGCCCCCCAGGTGTTCGTCATGAGCGCGGATGGCTCCAACGTGCGCCGTCTGACGTATGAGGGGGATTACAATGCCGCACCGGCCTGGTCGCCGCGAGGCAATTGGATCGCCTATGTCTGTCGAACGGCCCAGCGGCTATACAAACTCTGCATTGTGTCGCCTGACGGCCAAAAACGGGTGCAGGTCACGACGGGCCCGGGGATCGACGACTCGCCGTCCTGGTCTCCTGATGGCCGGCACCTGACCTTCAGCTCGACCGTTGACGGGAAGAGCCACATCTACATGGTGGATACGGACGGAAAAAATCTGGAACGCATTACATTCGGCGGCACACACAATAGTTCACCGTCATGGTCTCCGGCACTTTAGCATTGAGTACGTGATTGACAGGGTCTACGGGCATACTAACCATTCACCAGTGATGAGGAGTGACGATATGAGGATACGGGTAGCGACAATGGGCCTGACCATGGTAGTCGGGATGCTGTTGGTCATTCAGGGAGGTTGTTCCAAGAAATCGATTCAATCGGGTGGCGATGCGCAGTCGTCTGATCGCGGGATGGCGAAGTCGGGCTCTCCGGCGCCGAGTGCGATGGGATCGACGGGGTCGATGGGGGCAGCCCCTAACTTGGATGCTCCCAGCGCGACCTTCCCGGACCTGTCCCTTTCAAGCAAACCCGAAGATCCTGAGACCGGCGGCTTGCGCGGGTTCGATTCCGTGTCGGGCGGCAAGGCCCCGTCTGAGGAACGGCTGGGTGGAGGCGGTACGATGTTGGCCAAGGTCGAGCCGTCAGAAAGCACGGCACGTCAGATTGAAGAAATTCGTCGGGAGCAGGCCAAGGAGCAGGCCGCATCGGCGGAAGCCGGATTGCGCGATGTGTTTTTTGGCTACGATAGCTGGACGATCACGGAGGACGGCCGGCAGTCGTTGACCCAGGATGCCCAGTGGATCAAGGCGAATGCCGGGGCTTTGGTCAAAATCGAGGGACATTGTGATGAACGTGGCACGCTGGCTTACAATCTCGTGTTGGGCGAAAAGCGAGCCAAAGCCGTGCGGAACTATCTGGTCGAACTGGGCATAGGCGCCAACCGGTTGTCGGTGGTGTCCTATGGCAAAGAACGTCCGTTCTGCAACGAGCGTAGTGAAAGCTGCTATCAACAAAACCGCCGGGGGCATGTGGTGGTCCGGTCGAAATAACTGTTCCAATCATGGATGATGTGACATGATTCTCCGGAACAGACGCCGGTCAAGGGAGACCTGTCATGGATAGTGAACGGCCTTATCGGAAGAAGATGACTGATCAACCGTCGAAAGCGAAGCGTGTGACGCCGGGCAGCCATGCTCAGGCCGCTCGATTCGGTGCCTGTGTATTGGTCGTGGCGGGCTGTGCCTTGTTATCCGGATGTGTGGCGCAGCAGGCCGACCTCAAGCAGACCGAGCGAGAGCTCCAGCGTCGCATCAAGCAGCAGACGGAAGAGCAGGCTCAGAACAGGGCCCGTCAAAATCAGGAAATCGTGTCGTTGCGCGAGCAGGACATTCCGTCCCTCCGCGGCGATGTGGATAAGGCCCTCCACCGCGCGCAAAGTTTGGATGCACGGCAGGATGACCTGTTGGCCAAACTGGCCAACCAGGAATCGAAGTTTGATCGACGCATCGGAGAGGCCGAGAAGCGGTCACTTGAAGAAGGCAAGCGCCTGGGCTGGGTCGAAAAGCAGCTGGTCGATCAAGATGCCATGCTCAAAGGCGAGCGAGATCGCAACCGGGCCGAGCTATCCGCGGTGACGGCTCGTTTAGATCAAATCAACAGCCACATCGAGGCCATTCAGAAGAACGTTCTCGATGCGATGCAGAAAACCACCACCGGGCTCGCGCAAAAAGTTGATTCGCGCCTGGATGAACAGCAGAAGTTGCTGCACGGGCTGGAGACCCGCTCCCAGAACGTCGCTCAGCTCGATGCCCAGAATAGGGTCCTGGGAGATCAGGTCGCCAAATTCAATCAGGCCCTGGTCGACTTCAGACAGGCGCTGGGAAGTTTGGGCGAACGTGTCGTGCAACAGGACCAGACCGTCAAGCATTTGGCCGCGACGCTGGAGCAGGATGCCGCGGCCTTGAACAGACGGACCGATGCGCTGGCCGGGAAAATCGATGCCGATAACAAAGTTACCGCCGACCACTTCAATGAGGTCAATCGGAGTGTCGCCTCCGTGGCCAAGGCGCTGGAAAATGCCGGCGGCAAATTCGTGTCTCGGGAGGACGACCATGAACGGCGCCTCGATGACACGACGCGAGAACTGACGCATGTCCAGGCACAAATCCAGACGTTGGATAAGAATCTCGAAAATCAACATGCGTTCCTGAAGCAGGTCGAGCAGCATCTGTCTGCCCTTCGTGCGAGCGCCGCCCAGCGTACTGAACCGGCTCCCGCCGTCGCCGAAGCGGCTCCGCTTCCCCAGGCGATTCCAGCCCCGGTTCCAGCCCCGGCCCAGACGCAGGACTTGGCATCATCGGCTGCAGCCATTCCCCCCCGTGCAGAGAATCGTAGCGCGGTGCTCATGGCAGATCGGGAGTCGTACGAACGGACCTTGACTCGTTTCAAGGATGGCGACTTGGATGGAGCCCGCCAGGGATTTGCGGAGTTTCTCGTTCAGCATCCGCATTCGGATCTGGCCCCCAACGCGCGCTTTTGGCTGGGCGAGTCGTATTACGGCAAGCGGGATTATTCGCGGGCCATCGATGCCTACGATCAAGTGCAGCTGAACCATCCTGCCAGCGAAAAGGTTCCCGCTGCCCTCCTGAAAAAAGGGTATGCCTATCTGGCGCTGAAGGATCGAAAAAAGGCGGCGTCCGCTCTGAAACAGGTGATCGACTTATATCCGAGGTCTCCGGAGGCCAATAAGGCCATGGACAAATTGAACCAACTAAAGGAGTCGCACTAACGATGAAGCTCCGATTCGCGGGGGCCTTGCAGGTGAGTGCCACGCTGGCTTGCGGGCTGGTTGTGGCGGGATGTGCGAAACATGCTGATTTTCTGGAGATTCGGGACCAGATTTCCATCATTGCCCGGACGCAGGATCAGGAGCAGAAGCGGTTCGAGGCGATGCAGCGCCGACTGGAATCTCTCGAACGGGTGCGCGAGCCGGAAGGCGGGAAACTACGTTTAGACGACGCCATGACCCGGCTTCAAAAGCTGGAAGGGCGGTTAGCGAAGGTGGAGGAGGCGCAGCTCGCTCAAGCGGCTTCCATCCGCTCTGATGCCGCTCTCGCAGAAGCCAGCCGCCAGGCGCGTATCTCGAAACCCTCAGGCCCGATTGAACCCCAGGCCATCGTGCCGGGTGTTCCGTCGATCACGCCGACATCGGCGTTTAATCTGGCGTACAACGATTACCTCAACGGAAAGTTCGATTTGGCCGTCAGCGGGTTTCAGCACTTCATCAAGGATTTTCCCTCTACCTCACTGACACCCAATGCCCATTACTGGCTCGGGGAATCCTATTACGGTCAGAAAGATTATATCCGTGCCATCCAGTCGTTCGAGCACGTGGTCAATGAATATGCGGGAAATGAGAAGGTGCCTGCCGCCTTATTTAAGCTCGGACTCTCGGCGGCAGAAACGGGAGATACCGCAAAATCCCGCAAGTATCTCAAACGAGTCATAGAGGAGTACTCCACCTCGGACGAAGCCAAGCTTGCAAAGACGAAGATGGCCGAGATTCGATGACCCTGACGTGTTTGTCCGGTCTCCTCTCCGCTGAGTCATCCTCCCATCAACTCGCAGGGGGCGCCTTTTCCCGTGGATATTGTCAGTAGCGTGGGAAAGATTCAGGTTCTCCCCAGCGATGTCATCGGACGCATCGCAGCCGGCGAAGTGGTGGAGCGCCCGGCTGCGGTGGTGAAAGAACTCCTCGAAAATAGTCTCGACGCGGGCAGTAGCGCGATCACCGTCGAAATCAAAGACGGGGGCCTCGGGTTGATTCGAGTCAGCGACGACGGCGAAGGCATGTCGCGTCGCGATGCCTCTCTGGCCTTCGAACGACATGCTACGAGTAAGCTCCGGTCGGATGATCAACTCGGCGCTGTTCGCACGATGGGATTCCGCGGAGAAGCCCTTCCGAGCATTGCGGCTGTTTCGAAAGTCCGTTTGACCACTGTGGCCCGTCATGATCAAGTTGGTACACAGCTGTGGCTTGCGGGAGGGAGCATCACTCGTGTAGAGGATGCGGCCGCGATCCCGGGCACTACGATCGACGTGTCGGAGCTCTTTTTTAATACGCCGGCCCGTCGAAAATTTCTCAAATCGACCACCACCGAGTTTTCGCATATCAGCCATGTGGTTCAGCAGGCCGCGTTAGCCTGGCCGCAGGTGCACATGCGGCTCGTGCATAACGGATACGAAGTGTTTGCGCTGCCAGCCGTATCCTCGCCGCGCGATCGAGTGCTCCAAGTGTATCGGGCCGCGTTCGGTGAGCGAGCCTTGGCGGTCGATGTCGAGCGCGATGGTCTGTTGCTGAAAGGGTTCATCGTCGATCCCGTCCGGGCCCGGGCGGGACGGACGCCGCAGGAATTATTCGTCAATCGTCGCCCTATCAGGAACAGCACGGTGCAACATGCCGTCATTGATGGCTATAGCTCGTTTCTTGCTAAGGGTCATGCACCTCTCTTTGTCTTGTTTCTGGATGTCGAGCCGCACCGCGTGGATGTGAATGTGCACCCCACTAAACGTGAGGTGCGGTTTGCCGATACTGAGCAGATCCATCAGCTGGTCCGCTCCGCCGTGCGTCAGAGGCTCGGCCGGGCACAGGTGGAAGCGTCGATGGCAGGGGCGGCCCATGCTGAGATGCTCGGCGTGATCTCGCCGAGCCACTCTTTTCCTGAAAGAGAAAGGATGTCATCTGCCGGGGCTCCCGCTGACCCAATGGCCAGATCGAAGCCTTCCGTGACGCCACCTGATTCCGCTGAGAGTCAAACCTCTTTTGTCGGAGAAGGCGCCACGGCGTACGCATCTTCTGCCTCCACGGATATTCTTGCACTCGGGCAAATGCACCGGACGTATTTGATTGCGCAGGTCGGAGACGAACTCCAAGTCGTCGATCAACATACGGCGCATGAGCGCGTGTTGTTCGAGCGACTCTGGCGAGCCTGGCAGGATCGCGCTGTCACGTCCCAACCACTGCTCTTGCCGGAACCTCTCGAGTTGCCGGTGCAGCAAGCCGTCATTCTGCAACGACATCTACCGGAGTTGGAACGACTGGGTTTGCTGATCGAGCCGTTCGGGCCTTCGTCGTTTCTGATCCGTAGTCTACCGGTCATGTTGGGACATCCTGATTCGTCCGCCTTGGTGCAGGATCTGATTGATGATCTCGAACAGTGGGATTCCATTTCCTCGCTTGAGACCAAGGTGAAGCCCATCCTGGCCTCGCTGGCCTGTCACGCAGCGGTTCGGGCCGGCCGGTCGATGGCCTTGCCCGAGATCACCCAGCTGGTCCAGGATTGGGTGGCGGAAGGCCTGATCATGACCTGTCCACATGGCCGGCGCGTGGCGTTTCGTCTGTCGGGAGACGAACTGGCGCGTCTCTTCGATCGCGCCTAAGAAAGAACGGAGAGGTATGATCCGGCTCACGGAATCCGTCCTGGCGTCGCGGCCGCTGGTGGTACTGGTCGGGCCGACCGCAGTGGGGAAAAGCGAGGTCGGGCTTCGCCTGGCCCGCGCCTTGGAGACTGATCTCCTGACAGCGGACTCTCGTCAGGTCTATCGCGGGATGGATATCGCGACGGATAAGCCTGCGGCAGCGCAGCGGCAGGGTGTGCCCCATCGACTTATCGACCTCGTCAATCCTGATGAATCGTTTAATGCCGGACAATATCGGCATCTGGCGTTGCAGGAAATCGAACGGCTGTACGAAGAACGGCGACTCCCGTTGATTGTGGGCGGCACCGGACTCTACGTGCGGACGCTGATCCATGGGCTCTGTGATGCGCCGCGCGCGGACCAGGCGTTTCGTGCTTCCTTGCTGCAGAAGGCTCAGGGGCAGGGACGATTCTTCCTCCATGCCGAACTGGCGCAGGTAGATCCTGAACTGGCGGCAAGGCTGCATCCGCACGATGAAGTGAAAATCGTGCGGGCCCTCGAAGTATTTCATTTGTCCGGACGACGGCTTTCGGACGTTCAACAGGAACATCGCTTTGCCGAACAACCGTTCTCCGTGCTCATGATCGGATTGAACCGCGATCGCGCAGAGCTGTACCGGCGAATCGATGAGCGGGTCGAGACGATGTTTGCACGAGGCGTCGTCGAGGAAACCGCCGAGCTGCTTGCGAAGGGGTACGGGCGTGAGACAGGTGCCATGAAGGGGTTAGGGTACCAGCAGGTCGCAGGATATCTGTCCGGTGACTATGACCGGGCGGAGGCGATTCGTCTGCTAAAACGCGATACCAGACATTTTGCCAAGCGTCAGCTGACCTGGTTTCGAAAGGAGCCTGGTCTGCAGTGGTGGATGCTGAATGATCAGGAAGCCGCGGAGGACATGGCCGGGCGTTTGGTGGAAACCATTCACACGTTTGCACAGAAGCTGAATCACGAGCGCCAGCCGCATCGACCTGGCCCGCTTACCATAGAAATGGAATCGACATCATGAAGAAATCGAAGAAGACCGTTCAGCCCGCGGTCGGTATCATCGGCGGGAGCGGGTTGTACCAGGTCGAAGGATTAGAACAGGTCCGCGAGATACGTCTGCGCACACCGTTCGGCGCGCCTTCGGATGCCATTGTGGTCGGGGTGTTGGGTGGCATGGGCGTGGCGTTTCTCTCGCGCCATGGGCGCGGGCATCGGATCAATCCAAGCACTATCAACTATCGCGCGAATATTTACGCATTGAAGTCGTTAGGGGTGACGCAAGTCATTTCGATCAGCGCCGTTGGGAGTATGAAGGAATCCATTGAACCGGGCCATGTGGTGTTGCCTGACCAGTTTATCGATCTCACGAAGCGGCGGATCTCGACGTTTTTTGACGAGGGCATCGTCGCGCATGTCGGCTTTAGTGAGCCGGTCTGCTCTTCCTTGGCCGATATTCTGGCGGAGGCAGGAAGGTCCGTGGGCGCAACGCTCCAGCGCGGGGGTACCTATGTGTGTATGGAGGGGCCTCAGTTTTCGACCAAAGCGGAATCCCGCCTGTATCGGCAATGGGGTGTGGATGTAATCGGGATGACGAACATGCCCGAAGCGAAACTCGCCCGCGAGGCCGAACTGTGTTACGCCACAATGGCGCTGGCCACCGACTACGATTGTTGGCATGAGACGGAAGAGGCGGTGACCGTTGGAGCAATCCTGGCCACCCTGCATCGAAACGTGGCCCTGGCCAAGGAAATATTGAAGATGGCGGTACCTAAATTGGATCCCGACCGGGCCTGTGCCTGCCGGCAGGCGCTCGCCACGGCACTGATCACTGCCCCGGACACAATGTCTGCTTCGGCCAAACGACGGTTGAACCTCTTGATCGCTCCTTATGTGCGGACGCGGAAAGGAAAACGGTGAGGCATGGGTAAATTGCTGGTAGTGGGGTCGGTGGCGCTGGATACCGTGAAAACTCCTTTCGGCGAGGTCGCCGAAGTGCTTGGCGGATCCGCGACGTATTTTTCGACGGCAGCGAGTTACTTCACGTCGGTCGATCTGATCGCGGTGGTGGGCGACGACTTTCCGGAGCAACATGTCGCATTCTTGAAAAGCCGCAAGATTGATTTGGCCGGGTTAGAGCGGAGGCCCGGTGCGACGTTTCGCTGGAAGGGCGCCTATTCGCATCAACTCAATGAGGCGCAGACACTCGATACCAAGCTGAACGTCTTTGAGACGTTCCGGCCGAAGATCCCCGCCCAATACAGTTCGCCCGATGTGCTCTTTCTGGGCAATATCGACCCGAACCTGCAACTCGATGTGTTGCAGCAGGTGAAGCGGCCCGCGTTGGTCGCCTGCGATACGATGAATTTCTGGATCAACGGCAAGCGGGATGCGCTCTGGAACGTCCTGCAACACATCGACATTCTCATAATTAACGACGGCGAGGCCCGGGCCTTGGGCGAGGATACCAATCTCGTGAAGGTCGCCAAAAAGATTCTTGCGCGGGGGCCGAAACATCTGATCGTCAAGCGCGGGGAATATGGCGTGCTGATGTTCAACGACAAGCAGGTGTTCGGTGCGCCGGCGTTTCCGCTGGATGATGTGCGCGACCCCACTGGCGCCGGCGATACGTTTGCCGGAGGCTTCCTGGGCTATCTGGCGGCCACGGGAAACCGTTCGCCCGAAGCCATGCGGCAGGCGATTATTTTCGGAAGTGTGATGGCCTCATTTACAGTAGAAGCCTTTAGCCTTGACCGATTGAGGATCCTAGATTACAAAGAGATTGAGGCGCGCTTCAAAGAATTCAAGCGGCTCACGCATTTTGAGGATATCGGCGCATGATCGTTGTTGATCGACAGAGGACAGTGCTATGCAGGGCCAGCGGTATGGCGGGATCGTCCTGCCTCCTGCTCTTGCTGGGACTGTTCGTCTTGGGCGGATGTGCCAACGAAGAAAACCTGCGCAAGTCGAAGGGATTTTACCAGGAAGGCGTGGCCCGACTGAGTTCCGATCAGCAGCAGGCGTATGTGTCATTTCAAAAAGCGGTGAAGCTGAATCCCGACAATAAGGAAGCGCACTACGGACTTGGGCACATCTATGCCTCACAAGGACGACTCAAGCTGGCCGAAGAATCCTTCCGCGAGGCGATTCGCATTGACGGCGACTATGCCGAAGCCAATACGTACCTCGGCCAGGTCCTGGCCAGTCAAGACCGGTGGAAAGATGCCATCGCCGCGTACCGGCAGGCTCTCAGCAATCCCCTCTATCCCACACCTGACCTGGCGCGGTTTCAGCTGGGGAAAGCCTTGATGCATGAAGGTGATCTCCAGGGGGCGATGGAGGTCTTGGAAGATGCGGCGACCGTGACGCCGCCCAATGTGCCGCCCGCGATGCTGCAGTTGGAACTGGCGCGTGTGTATCACAAGCTTGGATTCGACGTGCGGGCGCGCGAGGCCCTGTCAAAAGTGTCCACGCTGGATAAGGGTGGAGAGCAGGCGGCTGCGGCGCAGGAACTCCTCGGTAAGCTCAAACCATAGGCGGATATCATGGAATCAGTGGGTGAATTTTTTCGACAGGTTCGCGAGACCAAAGGGCTGACTGTGGATGAGGTGGCCTCGAAAACCAGAATCCGTACGGACTTTGTCAAAGCGCTCGAAGAGGGAAATTTCGCCAAACTGCCCGATCAGGTTTTTGCACGCGGATTTGTCCGATCCTATGCGCGGTCACTGGGGTTGGATGAAGAAGATGCCATCCATCGATTCGTGCAGTCCGCCGGCGCATTTTACGAAAAACAGGGGGAGCGCGAACGGTTGCGGCAACGACAGGTCGAAGAAGAACGCCGCCGCCGCGCCAACCGCAAGGCTGTCGGGGTGGCGATTGCTGTTGCGATTGCCACGCTGGTGTTCCTGCTGAGCCGTGAGCAGACCTCTACGCTGGTGCGACGCTCCGGATCGGATGCGCCGACCGTCAGTAAGAAGGTTGCTCCGTTTGCCAAGGATGCAAAGGAGCCGGCAACTCGCCCGGCGGCCGAATTGCCGCCTCCCATTACTCCTCCACTGAAGCCGGCCGAGACGGCGGCGGTTCCTGCAAAGCCCGCACAAGAGAAAGTGACTCCGGTTCCACAAGCTCCGGCGCCGGTTGCCGTGGCCAAAGCGCCATTGCCATCGGATACTGTAATGCCTCAGCCCTCCGCCTCAATGGGATCGGATGGACCTCTCGCAGGATTGTCGGTGGATGGACCAGCCGGGTCTGATGGTCCGCTGGTCCTCGACCTTGCTGCCACTGAGTTGAGTTGGGTTGTCGTCCAAGTCGATTCCGGCAGTCACCAGGAGGCACTGCTGCGCCCGGGTGAAAAGGCTCAGTGGAAGGCGCAGGATCAGTTTACGGTCACGCTCGGCAATGCGGGAGGAGTCCGCGCCGAACTCAACGGCAAACCGCAAAAGCCTTTCGGGCCCAGCGGCAAGGTCGTCCGGGACGTCGTGATCAAACGTTGATTGAGCTCGGCTCGATGCTCCCCGGCAAACGCGAGCTTCCTTGATTCCTCGTCTCACAGCCTGCTGATTTTTCTCCAATGCATAAGTCGTGAGGGCGTCTATGCGCCCTCCTGCTCGGGCTCGAATGAGGCGAGGAGGAGGCGTCTGAGGCGCAAAGGTGTCACGACTGGAAGTCTGTACGTACCTGCCGGTGGTCTGTACATTTTAAATGTGAGGAATTCCCGCGATTTTTCGTTGGTCTTCCGCTGGCACAGCCCTTGATTCTCCCTCAAATCAGCATGGATGAAACGGACAAGGCGGAGGCGGGCCATTTGCTTGACAAGACAGAAAACGCGTTGCTATAGTTCGCCTGCTTTATCGGCTTTGTCATCAGTTTTTGCCATGCTGATTCGGACCGAGAGTCATTGTTCACGCGGTGGGTTCAACACAAAGGAGGAGTTCTGATGGGGTATTTTTCTAAGTTAGTTGGAGTGTGTGCGGCCGTCACCCTGTTGTCCGTGGCGGTGGTGGGCGCAGAAGAAAAGGATCCGTTGAAGCCCCGTGTTGCGCCGGATCAGATGGCGGACGCGAAGGCGATGAAGAATCCGGTTGCTTCGTCTCCGGAGAGCATTGCCAAGGGCAAGGCATTATATGAGGGCAAGGGCACCTGCTTCAATTGCCACGGCAAGGAAGGCAAGGGCGATGGTCCTGCAGGTGCGATCCTGAATCCGAGCCCGCGTAACTTCACCAACTGCAAATTCCACAAGAAGCGGAAAGACGGCGAGCTGTTCTGGGTGATCAAGAATGGCAGCCCGGGCACCGGCATGGTTTCGCTGGTCCCTGCGGCGATCACCGAAGAAGAAGCCTGGACGATCATCAATTATGAGCGCAGCTTCTGCAAGGGCGGAGACGAATAGTCGCGATTATCGGCCGATAGGCTGAATAGGAGGGGCGGCGGGGTATCCTCGCCGCCCCTTTTCTTTTGTGCAACCCTTTGGATGCCAGCGAATCTCCAGTGAGTCACCACTAAGCGGGAAACGGGGGGAATGGACCCTACTGCGTCGTTCCGGGCTCATGCCGGGATGGATGAAGGATAGAGCCACCGTTTTTTCACGGTTGGTCAGGAGGAGACATCACCGCTGGTCTGGTGAGCACGATGTCGAGGCTCTTCTCCGAGCCGCGTTGGATCGGGAGGACCTGCGGTTGCTGCTCCAGCTTGAAGGTGCTCCGGGCTGCTCCCGGTACTTTGCGATTGATGTATGCCGTTACTTCGGCAATCGTGACCTCGCCATTTCGATTGATGTCGGCTTCGCCACGAAGCCCTCGCAAGAGATAGTACGTAAACAATCCGTGATGCCACGTATCGGATTCCAAGCTCTTGCCAAATCCGGTAGTCGCAATCATGTGCAGCACTGAGCCTGGTGTCCCCATCCATTTCGGTGCCGCCGCTTTTGCGCGCCCATCCGCTCCATTCTTGAGCACGGTCCCGTCAAACACGAAGAGCACTTGTTTGGCTTTCAATCTTTCCAGCGCCGCTTCCAACTCCTTCAGTGGATACAGTCGAGTGGGTGATCCCATCGAGCCATCATAGGGAATCAGGAAGGTTTCGCCGGAGGCGCTCACCATCGCCTGCCCTGCAAAATAGACCACCACAAGCGAATCTTTGGTGGTTTTTGCGGGAAGCCAATCCAGTAAGGCTTCTTCGATGTCCGGGCGAAGGGCGCTCCAGTCCCTCAGGAGACGAACGTTGTTTTGAGGCAAGCCGCCGAGGGTCTGAAAATAGGCCGCGACCGTCTCTGCATCGAGCGAGGCATACTTCCGCGCCACGATGTCCTGTTCACGATAACTGCTGAGTCCGATGGCAAGGAGATAGTCGCCGGGACGCGGTACTCCAGCCGTGGCGGCAGGAATGTGATCCACGTCCTCAAGCAGAGCGGCCGTAGGTTGAAAGGAGATCGGCAGTGTTTGCGGCGGAGCGGCTGGTTGCCCCGACGCGTTGAGCAGCGCAACCTGTAGCTCCGCCCGCGGAAGCGCCGGGGATTGTGGCATGGTCGCAATAAATTCCAGCGATTTGGATCCGGCCGCCGGGATGGTGCCGGTCGCCAAGACCGTGGCGGGGAACTGCGTAAGGACCGTCTGCGGGCCCGTCAGCCTCACGGTGCTGTCCTGCACCGTCTGCGTTCCCGTATTGACCACGTTGAACTCGCACGCGGATTCGCTCGCCACTTTCGATGATCAGGTTGCCGTTCTCATCTAACAACGTGGCTTTGAACGAGAGCAGCTGAACCGGCGCCGAAGTAGGTGCCGCCGGAACGGCAGTCGCCTTCGAGGTGAGCTCGGCTGGCGTGACAGTCGTGCCGGCTGCCGCCGGTGGTGCCGTTGGGGCGAGGAGCATCCGTGCCTCTTGCATGAACTGCGTGGCCAGCATGGTAGACGTATCCTGCAATAGGGGATCGACAATGTAGTCGCAGCGCTGCTGAGTCAGTTCGAGTTGCAAGCGTTCCTTCCGGGTGGCTTGGAGCGGCCGCTCGCCGAGGGGCGCGCCGGAAGCATCGAAAAATTCCACCAGGGCATCCAGGCTGAGTTCTGCAGGGGCACGATCATAGAGGGCATCCGTTTGCAATTTGAAACGTGGATCCAGCATCCGCACGCGTATCGTCACGTCGGGTTTTCCTCCGGCGGCCTGGCTTCCCGGAAGAGTCGACGGAGCGAAACGTTTGATGCGCCGCCTGAATCAATGTGTCTTCTACCGTGGAACCGATGGAAAAGGGATGGATGCGGCTGCAGTTATCGATATATTCCGTCTTGGCTTTGGAAAGTGACGGATCAATGTCCATGTGAACGGTGAGGGGGACGGGGGGGCCTAGATCGGGCAGCGCTTGGCGCGAAAATCGCGATTTGATCGTTTCGCAGCCGACGGAAGCCAGCAGGGAGAGCAGGGCCATTCCAACCAGGACTATGCGGTTCGTCTTCAAGCAGGGCCTCCTCGACGGCAGATTGGGAATGCGAAACGGTACAGGAATGAGGGGGGCATTGCAACCAAGCCCTGGGCCGGCTTGCGACCCTCACCGGCCTCGTTTATCCTACCGCCGCGCATCGCCCCAACCGTAAACCAAAGGACGTTGAAGAATCGTGGTGGTGTTGGGTTTGTCCAATATGCGAGACGCTGCGGCGGCGCTGGTTGTTGACGGCCGGATCGTGGCTGCCGCGGAGGAAGAACGCTTCGTCCGCCAAAAGCATGTGACGGCCCTACCGGTGCATGCGATTCAGTATTGCCTGCGCGAAGCTGGAATGGCTCTGCGCGACGTCGAGGCCATAGTGGTGCCCTGGAAGTATTGGCAGGTGGGACGGCGTGTCAAGCTTGCCGTGACGGCGATGCTGCGCTCGACGCAACTCTTTCGTGTGAAGGGGACTCGTTCCCTCGAGCGGGCGAGTCAAGAGTGGAAGGAACTCTTCCGGCTTCAGCAGGAATTATCCAGACGGGTTGAACCGGGTGCCGGTCGGCCGGTGTTTCTCGATCATCATCTCTGCCATGCAGCCAGTTCATTTCTCGTCTCGCCGTTTGAACAAGCGGCGATTCTGGTTGTCGACGGGGCATCAGAATCGGACACGACCTTGCTGGCCACGGGCGAAGGCACTCAGATCACCGTCCTGGAGCGCACTCCGTTGCCTCACTCGCTGGGGCAATTCTATGCGGCGATGACGGCGTTCCTGGGGTTTCGCCCGGATCAGGATGAATATATCGTGATGGGTCTCGCCTCGTCCGGCGAGCCGTCGTTCGCTCCCACGCTGAGTCGTGAAATTTTGCGAGTGCTGCACGATGGACGATTTGAACTCAACACCCGCCTGCTCGATTTTCACCTCGCCAGGGCTGGCCATTTTGTGCCGGAATTCATCCGGTTGTTCGGTCCTCAGCGGCGGCCTCAAGACGACATCACTCAACGCCACCGCGATCTTGCGGCGAGCGCGCAATCCGTGTTGGAAGAGACCCTGTTACATCTCGGGCGTCGTTTGCGTTCGCTCACTCAAGCGAAGTCGCTTTGCCTCGCGGGCGGGGTCGCCTACAACTGCGTAGCGAACGGTCGCCTGCGGGCCGAACTCGGCTTTGACCATGTGTATGTGCCGCCGGCTGCCGGAGATTCCGGGGCGGCGCTCGGCGCGGCCCTCTGGTGGACGGCGAGGCGGGGATCGTCGGCGTCGAGGCCCGTTATGCCAGATGCCTATCTCGGTCCACAGTACGACGAATCCGCCTGTCGTGCCGCCTTGTCGAAAGCGGGACTGATTGCCGAACGTCTGGCTGATGACCAGTTGTTTGAACGGGTGGCTTCGGAGTTAGCCCATGGCCGATTGGTGTTCTGGTATCAGGGCAGAATGGAATGGGGCCCCCGCGCCTTAGGGAATCGCAGCCTGCTTGCGGATCCTCGACGGGAAGACATGCGTGAATTGATCAACAGCAAGGTGAAATGTCGCGAGGCCTTCCGGCCGTTCGCGCCATCCGTCCTGGCGGATCGCGCGGAGGAATTTTTCCATGTGCCTGCCCCTTCGGCCTTCATGCAGTTTACGGTTCGAGTGAAAGCGTCGGCGAAAGGGCTTCTGCCGGCCGTGACGCATGTCGATGGCACGGCTCGTGTGCAAACCGTGACGCGTGAGGCCAATGCCCGATTCTATAATCTCCTCACGGCGTTTGGGAGATTGACCGGTGTTCCCGTGCTCCTGAACACGTCGTTCAACGTGCAAGAACCGATTGTGTGCACCCCCGACGAAGCAGTGCGTTGTTTTCAGCGCACCCAGGTGGACTGGTTGGTTTTCGGCAATCTTCTGGTGGGACGGCCATCACCGATGCTGCCGCAACAGCATGAAGGCTGAGCCGGTTCGCTTTTCTTCTCCCACTGCCCTCAATCTGCTGCTGGACCTGTTGCTGGGCCTGTTTGTCTTGAATCTGGTGCTCCAGCCCTTAGTGGAACCGGATCTTGGATGGCATCTCCGGGCCGGGCTGGATTTGATCGCGCAAGGGTGGCATCTGCCTGATACCGATCCCTATTCCCATACGATGCCGGATTGGCATTGGGTGGAGCATGCCTGGTTAACCGATGGGGTCTTGGCATTGATCTATCGGACGCTCGAGCCATTTGGCGGATTGGGCCTGATTGGTTTCTTCGGCGGAGTCACCGCCTTGGCCTGGTGGATCGCGGCAGGGCTGGCTCCCGTCCATTGCACCTACCGGCTGGTCGCGATGGTCGCAAGCCTCTGGGTGGCCTTACCCTTCCTCGGCGCCCGCACGCAGTTAATCAGTCTCCTCGGCGTGGCGGTTGTGCTCAGGATCTGGAGTCGCCTGCAGCGGGGACAACGGCAATGGATTTGGACGCTGCCGCCTCTGTTTCTCTTGTGGGCCAATCTTCACGGCGGCTTTACGGCCGGCCTGTTTCTCATCACGGTGTTGCTGTCGCTCTCTTTCCTCGTGAAAGCCTGCATCGACTGGAAGACCGTCCAGGCATCGCGTGATGAACCGGTGCTCAGCTGGGATGCTATACGGCTTTGTACCATCTCGATTGTCGTCTCTCTGGTCGCGACCTGTCTGAATCCCTATGGCTGGCGTCTCTATGTGGAAATTTACGAATCATTGACGGATCGCTTCATGATCGACACGTTGCGGGAGTGGCAACCGGTGTCATTCCAGGGATGGGCCGGGCGTGCTTACGGGGTCTATCTTCTCGGGCTGATCGGGTTGATGGCTGGATGGTATCGACGAGTGGAGCCGGTCCGGTGGGTTCTGCTCGCGCTGATGTTGGGATTCTCTTTGCTGCACTGGCGGAATGTCACCCTGTTTTTGATCGTCAGTCTCCCGCTGGCGGCAGAGTTGTGCGCGGCGGCGGGAGAGTCCTTTCTGCGTCGCGTTCCTGTTCTGCGAGCCCACGCCTCCTGCGCGGTCCTTGTTTTATCCCTCCTGGTGGCGACGGCACTCTATGCTTCGGGAACCGAACACCTGGAGCATGTCTGGCAATCAGGCCGCACTCCTGAGGTGTATTTTGAACGGACTGAGTATCCCATCGAGGCCGTGCGGTGGATTCGCACTCACCGGGATGAAACGGGGACGCGGTTGTATAACGACTATAGCTACGGGGGGTTTCTGTTGTGGCAACTCCCAGGCGAACGGATTTTCATCGACGGACGGATGCCCGCCTGGCGGATCAAAGACCGGTGGATCTTTCACGATTACGTCGACCTCAATCGCGAGGATTCGCCGCAGCTGGCCTTGCTGGATCGATATGGGGTGGATTGGGCGATGATCCCGCGCGACAGCGCGCTGGCCGCGGCCCTGGAGGCACATCCGGCTTGGAAGAATGTCTATGCCGATGCCAAGGTGGTCATTGTACGCCGGCAGTCGTGATTCCAGGGTGCGTCGTTTAGGAATGCGTCGGTTCGACCGTGGCCAGTCCCGGTTCGACGGCACTGGATGTAGGCCGGGATCGGGGCTGGTACAGGCCCTGGGCCTCTCGCTTCCGGATGGCCAGAAGTTCCCGCAACATCAGAGAGCCGTCGCGCCAAGGACGGACTTTCGATCCCGGCTGATCGGTCCAATTGATCGGCACTTCCGCGATGCGGTAGCGCCGTTGGCGGGCGATGTGCAGTAATTCCAAATCGAATGCGTAGCCGTCGACACAGGACACGGCAAACAAATCCTGAGCCACCGGTCGCCGGAATAACTTGAACCCGCATTGCGTGTCGGCAATATGCTGCACGCCCAATCGTTGCACCACATTGTTGAAGAGACTCCCCAACAGGCTCCGGTGCCATCGGGCATGAACCGTAAAGGCCGGATTGTGGGAAGCCAGGGCGCGTGATCCGATCGCAAGGTCGGCTCCGGCCGCGAGCGCGGTTTCCAATCGTCCCAGCTCTTCGATGGGGGTGGCTCCATCCGCATCGGCAAACAGCTGGATGGTTCCCCGCGCGGCATGCATGCCCCGCCGAACTGCGGCGCCCTTCCCCATGTTGCACGTCAATTGAATCAGCCGTACATGGGGACAGTGGTGCGCCGCCAGCTTGACGGCTTGAGCAGTCTCGTCCTGACTCCCGTCGTCCACCACCAGAATTTCATAGGATTGGTCCCGCTGGTCCAGATGGGCAATCACACGTTGTAAAAACAGGGGAAGCCGGCGCGCCTCATTGTAGGCGGGAATGATGACCGAGAGGGACGGGGTCTTGGTGGAGCACAGAGTCACGTTGAGACGCCCCCGTGGGAGTGTACGCGACCGCTTCATCATGCGACGAAGGGTGCACCACGGTAGCTGAGCCATGATCGAAATGCAAGCAATGGTTGGCGCATCTTGACAGAGGCAGAGCGCGGGAGTGATCGTATCCCAGATACGGCGATATCCTTGGCGTCGATCCGGTCCGGAGGATGTCATGAGGCGCAACGCGAATTTATTTGCGTCGCTCGTCGGCATGGTGATCCTGACGAGTTGTGTGGCGGCCAGTCCGCCCAGTCGCCTCGCTCAGTATGTCGGATCCGTCGTACCGGAAGAGGCAGTGACGGCGAAGCTTCCTGCTTCGCGTCCGCTCCACACCGCGTTGGTGGTGGTGGCGGATCAGTCCGCTCCGGATTCAATCCCCGTTCTGCCGGACGAGGCTTTGGCGCGTGTGGGGGAACTTCTCACGGGGGAGATCAATCGCGGGTACCCCCTCGCCGTTGAGCGGGTCGTCAAGCTTGATGGGATGTTACCCGGGGGAAGAGCACCGAGTTGGCCCGAGGTCGCCAGACAGCAAGGGGTGGATTATCTGCTGGTGACGGTCCTGTCGAGCACCGAGCAGGAATATCCGATTTCTCTCTTTTTGGGGTGGACGACCCATCAACAGCCTGGATTCCGGCGCGACAATTGGTCTCTGGCCGAAGCGGCGTTGATCGACGGATCGACCGGAAGGACGTTGCTGCGGGCGGAAGGACGAGCCATGGCCACGTTGGATCGCCCTACGGTGCCGGGGATTTCGCAATGGTACCCCGTCATTTACCTGCGGCCACAGGATCCGGAGCGACGCATCTGGCCGCCCACCTATGAAGGGGCGACACTGACACTTCGTCTGATCGCGATGGAGCAGGCGGCGAAGCGGTTGGCCGGGAATCTTCAGCGAGCCTGGGTGGAACAGCGGGATCTTGAGCTGGCGTCGCTGGCAAGGTCCTGAGCCATGGGTCAGGGTGAGGCAGGCCCGGTGGAGAGGATAGTGAAAATCGAGTTTGGGCCTGCGTTTTCCTCTTTGAAGGCGATTCTGTGATTAGTGTAGAATGAAACGTTCAACGTTGGCGCGGAGGATGGTCCCTCAATCTCAGGTTTCCAGAGGAGTTCACATGGCGTATCGACACGAGCGTAGGAGAGTGCGGTCGGTGCTCGCAGTAACCGCGATGGTTGCTGCCACATTCTTGTCGGGTGGGCTACAGCCCCGGGCAGAACAGGCCGAGGCCGCTGGTGTTCCCCCGGCATTCGCTCAAGGGTTTTCTGAAATCGTGAAGGCTGTGACCCCTGCGGTAGTGAACATTGCGGTGACTGGTGGCGGAGAGGGACGTCGGGAAGGTCGTCGTCAGCTTCCCCCGGGCGGTCCCTTCGGTGGTCCACCTCCCGGTCCCGGTGGCCCCGGCGATGAACCCCCCGGCATGGAACCTCCTGGTGGTCCCGGTGGCCCTCCTGGCGGCGGCCCCCATCGTCCCGAGCAAAGCGCAGGATCCGGCGTGATCCTCGATCCGAATGGGTATATCGTCACCAATAATCACGTGGTCGAAGGGGCCACGCAAATTACGGTGACTCTTTCGGATCGCCGTGAATTCCCCGCCAAAATCATCGGCACCGATCCCAAGACCGATTTGGCCATCATCAAGATCGACGCCAAAGATCTCAGCTCGATGAAGTGGGCGGATTACGATGAACTGCAGGTGGGCGATGTGGTCCTGGCCGTCGGCAGTCCGTTCGGGCTCAGTTCAACCGTCACCCTCGGGATTATCAGCGCGTTGGGTCGGGGAAACGTGGGCATCGCCGACTACGAAGATTTTATTCAAACCGATGCGGCCATTAATCCCGGCAATTCGGGCGGTGCGTTGGTCAACATGCAAGGCAAGCTGATCGGCATCAACACGGCCATCTTCTCCCGCACCGGCGGATCGGAAGGCATCGGGTTCGCCATCCCCAGCAGCATCGCGACCGACATCGTCGAGAGTTTGACGAAGACCGGCAAGGTGGTGCGTGGATGGATGGGTGTGGCTATTCAGGAAATTACTCCGGCCTTGGCGAAGTCTTTCAAGTTGCCTGAGCAGCGAAAGGGTGTCTTGATCAGTGACGTGAATGAGAATGGTCCGTCCCATACGGCAGGAATGCGCCGCGGTGATGTGGTTGTATCCTTCAATGGGAAGGAAGTGCAGAGCGTCAGTCAATTGCGCAACCTGGTCGCGCGGATGGGTGTCGGCAAAGATGCCGATATCAAGATTTTGCGCGAAGGCAAGGAGCAGGTGTTGAAAGTGAGGGTTGCCGAGCGTCCGTCGGATGAGGTGTTAGCGAAGCGTGAGCCGGCTCCTTCCGCTGCTCCATCCGAAACGGTCAAGCCGCCTGACAACGTCCTGGCGGCATTGCGCGTCCAATTGCTGGATGCCGCGATGCAGAGCCAGCTGAATATCCCAGCCAAAACCACCGGCGTCGTGGTGAGTTCCGTCGAGGCGGGCAGTGCCGCTGAGTCGGCGGGATTGCAGCGTGGCGACGTCATTCAGGAAGTCAACCACGAAGTGGTGAAGAGCCTCGAGGATTACCAAAAGGCGTCAGCCAAGGTGAAAAAAGACGAAATGGTCGTTCTTCTGCTGAGTCGGCAGGGAAACAATCTGTTCGTAGCCGTCAATCCGAAATAAGACGTTGATGAGGGGAACGATCTGTCGAGTGAGCGTGGAATTTATCCTGTGCTCACTCGACGGAGAGTCTTGCCTCAAGTTTGTGAACAGGCATGGCTGACGGGTTCAAGTTTCAAGAGTGGCTGCAAGACACGGTCTTTAAGCCGCTTGAAGATAAAAAAATGCCGGTCATGGAGCACTTGGTTGAGCTCCAGGTCAGGCTGACCCGTGCGGTCATTGTCACGGCGATTATTTTTGTCGGCACCTTCTTCTATGCCGACACTCTGGTGAAGTGGATCAGAATTCCCCTCCAGAACATGTTCGTGCCGGGATCCCTCTCGTGGATCCCCACGGATCTTCCCACCGTTCCGTTCGTCTTTCTCGCGCCGGCTGAAGCCTTGTGGCAGAACGTCAAGGTTGCCGGCTTGTTTGCGCTGGTGCTGGGCACTCCTTACATCCTCATAGAGTTTTGGCATTTCGTGGTGCCGGGGTTGCACGCGCAGGAACGGAGATTCGTCGGTCCATTCGTGATTCTCAGCACGCTGGCCTTTTATCTCGGCCTGTTGTTCTCCTTCTTCTTCGTGCTTCCCTTTGCCTTGAACTTTCTCATCTCGTATGGCGTGAATGCCGGATTTATTCCGCAACTCTCGATTGCGCAATACGTCGGATTCGCCCTGTGGTTTCTCCTGGTCTTTGGTCTCATTTTTGAAGTGCCGCTGGTGATTACCCTGCTGGCCAAGTTGGGCTGGGTGGATGCCCCGCTGCTGAAGCGTTATCGCAAGTGGGCCTTCCTAACAGCCTTTATTTTCGCCGCGATTCTCACCCCGACACCGGATCCCTTTAACCAGTGCCTCATGGCACTGCCCATGTACATTTTTTATGAGGTCGGCATCGTGAGCGCCGGCATCTTCAACAAAAAGAAGGCTGGCGCGCCGGTTGAGCCACTCGTGCCGGCAGTAGCGGCGGCGGGACCAGGCCTCGCGAAGACGGGACCATCCATTCCGTCGGGCGGTGGAGATGATGAGTATGTCGGCGTGCCGAGCGGCGGTCACCGAGGATAGGCAAGACTGGAGAAAAGCAACAGGGCGAAAGCGCGCTTTCGTCTTACGCAGTATGATGTTCGTTGTACGAGGAGTTGAGGAATGCCACGCGAGTTAAATGTTATTTCACAGCCTGGTTCCAGCAGCGGCGGAGATGCCTGCACCTATATGTGGGCCTGCGCCATTTGCGACGAAAATGAGACCTGTCAAAAGGACAAGGAAGGTCACAGCCGTTGGCTGGTCGCAAAGCGCATGGAACGGATCGAATATAAAGTGCTGGTCATGAGTAATAAAGGCGGCGTGGGCAAGAGCACATGCACCACGAACCTCGCCGTCAGCCTCGCCCTGAAAGGCTGGCATGTCGGCATTTGTGACATGGATATTCACGGCCCGAACATTCCGAAAATGGTCGGGGCGGAGGGGCAAAAGCTGAAGATCAGCACCTCGGGCGGGATCATCCCGTTCCAAGCCTATAACATGAAAATTGCCTCGATGTCCTTTCTGTTGCAGAACTCCAACGATCCCATCATTTGGCGCGACGCGTATAAGTATGAATTCATCAATCAGCTGTTGGGAGGAGTGGAGTGGCAGGATCTGAATTTTCTGCTGATCGATCTACCTCCTGGAACGGGCAATGAGTCCGTGACCACCATCGATCTGCTCGGCGGTGTCAGCGGCGCGGTCATTATTACGACACCCCAAGAGGTGGCCTTGCTCGACTCCCGTAAGTCCGTCACGTTCTGCAAGGATAGCGAAGTGCCGATTATCGGTATTGTCGAGAACATGAGCGGGTTGGAATGTCCCCACTGCCACAAGGAAGTGAATGTCTTCCGCAAAGGCGGAGGAGAGGCCTCGGCCGCTGATATGGGTGTTCCGTTCTTGGGACGGATTCCGTTGGATCCCGAGGTGGTCACGCAAAGTGATGCGGGCGAGCCCTTCGCGTTGTTCAACTCCGATGCGGCAACAGCTCAGGCCTATCATGATATTGCCAACCAGGTGGAAGCATTCTGCAAGAAAAGCGGGTCGCTCATAAAACCGGCCCCGCGACAGCAACATTGACGGGATGGTGACCTGTGAAAGCTGCAGATGCAACAGTTGGATTGACCCCGCTTCATGAAGCCCAGCGCATTGTGCTGGACGCAACGGCTCCCTTGGGGCTAGAGAAAGTCTCGATTATGGACGCCTTGGGGCGCGTGCTCGGCGAAGATATCATCGCCACGCGCTCGAATCCGCCCTGGGACAATTCCGCGATGGATGGGTTTGCCGTACGCGCTGAAGACATTGCTCAAGAACATGCGATATCCAAGCCCGTCACGTTGACCGTCATCGAGGATGTGCCGGCCGGGAAAATGCCCACCAAGTCCGTGGGCAAGGGGCAGGCGATCCGAATCATGACGGGGGCTCCTATCCCAGCTGGGGCTGATACCGTCATCAAAGTCGAAGATACAGAGCATACACCCGATTCCGTGCGTGTGTTCAAGGCGGAACCGCGCGGCTCGAACATTCGGCCGCAGGGCGAGGACGTGCAAAAGGGCGACTGCATCATTCCGAAGGGTACCCAGATTCGATCCGGCGAAGCGGGCATGTTGGCCATTCTGGCGAAGTCCTTTGTCTTGGTCTATCAACGCCCGCGCGTCGCTATTTTATCGACCGGCGACGAACTCGCCGATCTTGATGAACGCTTCAGCGAAGAAAAAATTATCAATTCGAATAGTTACGGCATTGCGGCGGCGGTACAGGAAGCCGGCGGCGTGCCGATCTTGCTGGGCATCGCCCGGGATACTCCCGCTGCGTTGAAAGAGAAGATTTCCCACGGACTGAATGCCGACATTCTTGTGCTGTCCGGCGGGGTCTCAATGGGGGATTACGACTTCACGAAAGCGGTGTTTCGGGACCTGGGCGCCGAGATGAATTTTTGGAAGCTGGCCATACGGCCAGGCCAGCCACTCGCTTTTGGAAAAATTCAGGGGAAGTTGGCGTTCGGGCTGCCGGGAAACCCTGTCTCCTCAATGGTGACCTTTGAGCAGCTGGTTCGTCCTGCCATGTTGAAACTGTCCGGAGCGCGGAGTTACGGGCGCCTGCTACTTGAGGCGATCTTTCAGGAGAAATTCTCCAAGCGAACTGATCGCCGCCATTTTCTGCGCGGGGTGTTGTGGCGGGAAAACGGAGTATTCAAGGTCAGGACGACGGGCGATCAGGGCTCGGGCATTCTGACCTCCATGGTCAAAGCGAACTGTCTGATCGATATTCCAGTCGAGGTGGAGCGCCTCAATCCCGGTGATCCGGTGACCGTGCAACTTCTCAGCGGGTCGGTGTGGCTGGACCAGGCCGCTCCGGCTGCATCTGCCGCCCACCGACCCTCCTGCTGCTGAAGCCGCGAAAGGAACGTTGTCATGTCCGTGCCCATTTTGTCTTTTGTCGGCCGGTCCAATAGCGGCAAGACCACGCTGATCGAACGCGTGATCCCCGAGCTCGTGCGAGCCGGCTATAAGGTGGCGACGGTCAAACATGCCGGTCATGGATTCGATTTGGATACCGAGGGAAAAGATAGTTGGCGGCACAAGCAAGCCGGTGCGAGCAGCGTCGTGATCATTTCGAAGAGCAGTCTCGCCATGTTCGCCGATGTCTCAGATCATATGAACGTCGAGGACGTGCGCGAGCGGTATCTCGATGCTTCTTATGATCTGATCCTGGCAGAAGGGTGGCGCAGCGAAGGCTATCCGAAGATCGTCGTCGTCCGCGACCAGATCGGTGAGGTGCCGGTTTCGCAAGACGGCCTGCTGGCGGTCGTGTCCAACAAACCCGTCGAAACCTCGGTTCCCCTTCTGGATCCTGATGATGTGGCGGCGGTGGCGGCGTTGATCATCCGGCATTTCCCCAAATCCCAACGGGACGATGCGTAGCACTTCCGCCATTGTGTTCGGGGCGATCCTGGCCGGCGCAGTGGCTTTCGGGGGAGTTGCGGTTCCGCTAACGAACCATCCGAAATTCTGCGCAAGCTGTCATACTATCCAACCGGCCTATGAAGGCTGGTTGCAATCAACCCACAAAGAAGTGGAATGCGTGGCCTGTCATGTCAGGCCGGGGGTAGTCGGCTGGTTGCACGATAAGGCTTGGCACGGGACGAGGGACGTAGCGATCTATCTGTTCGGCAAGCCGACGGAACCTTACAATCTTCAGGCTCAGGTCGATTCCGCCGTCTGCCTCGGCTGCCACCGCAACATCCTCCGGGTGTCGGAAATTGCGCCTCGCGATTTGCCGTCGCCCGTGAAGGATGTGGGGCTCATCATGAGCCATCGGAAACATATGGCGGCATTTGATCAACGTGCGCAGGGTGAAGGATGTACCACCTGCCACGCGGCGGTGGTGCATGAACGGCCGATCAAAGGGTACCCAATCGTCATCCCCCGAGGCCATGTCTCCGCTGACAGTCGTCCGTGGAACTCGGCACATCCTGAGGGCTCGGTGTTGCACAAACGGGCACAGGCGGATTGCTTTCGATGCCACGATAACAAAACCGAGTACGAAGGTCGGGTGTTGAGCCGAAAGTGTGAAACATGCCATCTGCCTGAAAAGCTCTCGGAATTCCTGTCGTTTTAGCCCACGGAACTCACTGTCCATGTCATCGCCGGTGGTCGAAGTACGCAATCTTAGCAAACGATTCGGCGGGTTCACCGCGGTCAACGGGATCTCTTTCGAGATCGGACGGGGAGAGATTCTCGGGTTATTGGGGCCGAATGGCGCCGGCAAAACCACGACCTTTCAAATGATGTTGGGGTTGGTCACGCCCACCTCCGGCTCGATCCGCATGTTCGGTCTCGACCTGCAGTCGAAACGGGAAACGATTCTTCAGCAGGTCAATTTTTCTTCCACCTATATCTCGTTGCCCTTCTCCCTGACGGTTGAAGAAAATCTTCGTGTCGTTGCTCGATTGTACGGCATGTCCAATATCGCGGCTCGCGTGGATGATATGGTAAAGAAACTGGAGATGGGCGACTGGCGGCACAAGCTGACCCGCAAACTGTCGTCGGGACAGATGACGCGCTTGACCCTGGCCAAAGCCCTCCTGACGGAGCCCAAAGTATTGTTTTTGGATGAACCGACGGCGAGTCTGGACCCGGATATCGCGCACAAGATTCGCGCGATCCTGTTGGAGGAACGGCAGACAACCGGACTCAGTATTCTGTATACCTCGCACAATATGCGGGAAATGGAAGAGATGTCGGATCGCATTATTTTTCTGCAGAGAGGAAAGATTGTGGCCGAAGGGACCGCCAAAGACATCGTGGCTCGATTCGGTCAGGCGGACCTGGAGGACGTGTTTCTCAAACTCGCGCGGGAGTAGCAGTCCGGCGCGGGAGCGTATGATGTGCAAGAGGAGTAGGCGGCGTCATGGTTGATGCAGGAATATTGTTTAGTCTGGGGGTACTCATCGGCGGGCTCGGCCTGATGCTGGGATGGGGCTTGTTGTGGTTCGTCGTGGGAGCGATCGGCTTGGCACGGCAGACGAGCGGATGGCCGATTTTTATCAGCAGTGTCAGCAGCACCGTGATTGCGGGGGGCGCCATGGCGATGGTGTTCTGGGCCGTTGATGCCGCAAGGCTGAGCAGCGCCGCGTTGCAGGTCGGTCTGGCAGGTGTTCCACTGGCCTTGCTTGCGGCGTCAGCCTTCCGCTTGGAAGACGGCCGGCGAATCGGTCCGGCCTTTGTGGAAGGGAGCCGCTTGATGATGCAGCAACTGCTCGGCGTGCATCAGGAAGAGGGCGGATGCGGCCATTGCCATGAACCGCCGGTTGAGGAGCACCCCTGTCACCAAAAACCTTGTTTCGAACAGTCATGTCACGAGAAACCTTGCGAAGGGAAGCTGTAGCCGACGATGGCCTACCACCGTATTGCGGCCTTGGTCATCCGGCACCTCTATCTCTACCGGCGCAGCCTGCCGCGGGTGATGGAGATTATCTATTGGCCGTTTCTCGATCTGGTGGTGTGGGGCTTCATCACAGTCTATCTGGCGACCTTTCAAGGACAGATGCCGGCGGTTGTGACGTTTCTGCTCGGTGCGCTAATCCTTTGGGACGTGCTGTTCCGATCACAGCAAGGTATTACCATTTCCTTTCTCGAAGAAATCTGGGCGCGCAACCTGATGAATCTCTTCGCCAGTCCGCTGACGCCCTCCGAATTCCTCGCGGCCACGATGGTCATGAGTCTCTTCAAGGTCACTGCCGTGTCGGTAGTCATGTCCCTCTGCGCCTGGCTGTTTTACGGCTACAATGTTTTTATCATCGGCCTATGGCTCATGCCGTTCATTGCCAATCTCATGTTGACGGGATGGATCATCGGTGTGTTCACGACGTCGCTGATCATGCGGTTCGGACAGGAGGCGGAGGTGCTCGCCTGGAGCATGGTATTTCTGTTTCAGCCGATTTCCTGCGTGTTCTATCCTATGGACGTCCTCCCGGCTTGGTTGAGAGGCGTGGCTGCGATCAATCCCGCGGCGCATGTGTTCGAAGGCATGCGAGGATTACTTGCCACACATGCGGCTCCGTTGACTAACCTCGGGATGGCCAGCGGCTTGAATCTGCTGTACCTCGGCGCAGTGGTCTTCTGGTTTCACCATACGTTTAATGTCTGCAAGGAACGGGGATCATTGGTCCGGGTGGGCGAGTAGTTATCGCGCTCGGCTTGCGCGGCTTCGAGGAGGAGACGCATGAAACTTGTATCAGGACAAGTCGGACAAGCACGGTCACCGGCCGGGCTGGAGAGTTTTTCCTTTCATAAGACGCCGGTCCTGGTCATCGAGAACTTCTGGTCGGCCGACGAACGAGGCCAGTTTCGTGAGGCGATGGCGCGGGCCAATTGGAATCAACTGCAAGACATGTCGTATGTCCGGCAAGACTTCCCGAATTCCGGGAACTGGGCCAAAGCTGAAATCGCCCAGCCGCAAGGACGGCTGCTGCTGAGCCGATTGGAGTTGCCCTGCATTCAACACTATATCGAATCCTTTCCGAACATTACCCGTCGTCACCTGGGATTCAGCTACTATTCCTACGGAGCCGGTGATTGTTTATTGACGCATGATGATACGGATCAGGGCCATACAACCGGCGGCAGAACCGCGCCTCGTTCAACGCATCGCACTCGTCAGCTATTTTCACGAGAAATGGGACCTCGGACTGGGGCGGTGAACTGATGATTTATGCGCCCGGGGGTGAGTCGTCTCAAGACGGCAAACCGGATTTGACCGTCACGCATTGTATCGCACCGAAACCGGGATCCTTAGTTATGTTCACCGTGCCCCGTTTTCATCGGGTGTGCCGGGGTGGATCAAACGGCGGGGGACCACCAAGCGCCTCTCCATCGCCGGATGGTTCATGACCGAACATGCGTAGCGGGATGTTTAAAAGTCCGCCAGCTTCGTTCTCGCGGAACGCACTCCGCCTCACCGTCTCCGCGGCGTTCACAAACGTGACGCGCTTTATTCAGCGCGTCGTGAACCTCAAGAGGCTCAACGTACGGCCCACAGTTCTTCTTCGCGTCGCGGACCTACGGCCTTGCTGAACCGCCTGTTTGATCATCCTACGGGCTACACACCAACATGCCGCTTTAGCACAGCCATCAACCTGGCTGCCCATTTCACACCGGTTCAAATTGCGTTCGCCACTCCAGCAGAGGCCTGATCACGCCGGGCCACCGTCCGTGAAAGACGCCCGCGCCGAATCTCCGTCTGCACTGTCATCCACGCGGAATCCGATTGCCCGCGGCGCATGGGCATGGAGGCGAAATGGATCCTCCGTCATCATGAGAGGGCTTACGGTCATCATTCCTTCGGCGAGGAGATTTCCCGGAATCCTGGCGGTGGAGATGTACCGGCCGGCGGGGCGGGGCGTTCGCTGCCATGCCGGATCTCGATCATGCGCGATGAACACGGTGACGTCTTCTTCGTTGTATAGATTAAAGACCGGGACAAAGACTTGTCCCGGCTTGAGGACCTCGAATTCTACTTCGAGATCAATCGGCCGTCGGATATCGAAGCGATCCATGATCAACCCTGATTCCGTTTGGGCTCGCACTGCCCGGAGGCGGACAACCTCGTTGCCCGGCGCTCGGGCCAGGATCCGGCCATTCGGCACAAGGCTCGATATGCCCCGCATGCAGATAGTGATTCACCACGTCATGCGCCGGCCCTGCTTCCACCACCGTGCCCTTGTTCAGCAGAATGGCCCGTGAACACATGCGCGTAATCGCCGGCATGTCGTGCGAGACGAGAATCACCGTCCGCCCATGCTGTCCCACGTCTTCCATCTTGCCCATGCACTTCTTCTGAAACCGCACGTCGCCCACCGCGAGGACCTCGTTGACGATCAGAATATCCGGATCCATATGGGCCAGGACCGAAAAGCCTAAGCGAACATACATGCCGCTCGAGTAACGTTTCACCGGCGTGTCGATGAACTGTTCCACTTCGGCGAAGGCGACGATTTCGTCGAATTTACGGGCAATTTCCTCCCGCTTCATCCCCAGGATCGCCCCGCTCATGAAGACATTGTCGCGGCCGGTCAGCTCGGGGTCAAACTCCGTGCCGACTTCCAGTAAGCCGCAAAACCGTCCATGGATGATCGCCCGGCCCTTGGTCGGCTCCGTGACGCGTGGCAGAATCTTCAGGAGCGTGTCTTCCGGACCCGTTGGTGCCGATCACCCCGAAGACTTCGCCTTTTTTGATCTCGAAGGAGACATCACGCAAGGCCCAGAGGGTGTCGTCGGCGGGCGGCGGCACGGAGCGGCGGCCGACCAACCGGCGCATGCTGCGGGACAAGGCCCCCGCCAGGGATCCGTCATGCGCATGGGTGGAGCCCAACCGATACTGCTTGTGCAAATGTTCGACTCGAACCGCCAGGTCATTCATCTGATTCACCATTCCGAGGCCGCGATCATGGTTGCGTGTGGCGTGCTCCGCAGATGCGCCTCAGGGGAGAGCGGACCTCATGGGGGCCGCCTCGCCGCTCAGCTTGCCGGCCAAAAATTTCTTGAGCTCGCCGATATTGTTCATGTCGGCCAGCTCATTGCCCTTAGAATCGGATTCCGAACGCCTGCTCGATGCCGAAAGATCAGATTGATATGCGCCACTGAATCCCAGCCCTCGATATCGGCGGCTTTCATCTGATCGCGCAGCTCGAGCGCATCATTGTCGAACACTTGGCGAAATACTTCTTCTAACCGATCGTGCAGCTTCATGAACTCCTCACATCCTGCGGTTATTTGCCGTGTCGTCATTGCCCTGTTGGAATGCCTGTACCTGTTGAGTGGTTTTGGGTGCCCGTCAAAATGTCTCCATGATTTGCAAGGCCGGTGGCTGGTGGGACTGACAGATCTGCTGCAGAATCGAGGCCGCGACCTGTTCGACATCCATGGCTCCCTGTCGGCCAACGGTGGTATTGGTCTGATCCGTCAGAAGTTTGGGCGGTCTGATAATGCGATGCCGAACCGTCTGGGTATTGGACCGCGGCCCAGTTCACCAAACCTTCCAGCGCACATTTTGCCGTCACGTAATGCGCGAAGACGGACGGAAGCTCTTTGACAAAGGATGAGGACAGGACAATGTTCCATCCGCGCTGATCGGCCAGCAAGCCGAGAAAAGTGGACATAGGCGCGGAGACGAGCGCCAGACTTTTCGTGAGGAAGATCCTGAAACTGCGCGAATTTTTCCGGTTCGAATGCAAGCGGACGAATAGGCGGCGATGCGTTACAGACCAGGAGGTCGAGGCCGCCGTACCGTGTGAGAATCATGTCCCGTAGAGACAGGCACCATTCAATATCTGCCGCGTTGCCCTGCACCAGTTCAAGCTGTGTTGACCGATCCCCCGCACTGGCGCGAAGTTGTTCCGCTTCCGCCCTACTATGCTGATAGTTCAGCAACACCGAGCAGCCTTGTGAAACGAGCGCCTGCGCGATGGCGGCGCCAAGACCGCGGCTTCCGCCGATGATCAACGCGCGTTTTCCCTTCAGTTGTGCGGATTCCGGCAGAAGGTCGCTGATGCGTTCGGAACGAGGATCGCGGTGAATCCTGTCGCACGAATGCCCACATGGTTGCCGTCGCATAGGGGAGCGAGCCTTTGGAAAGGGTGCCCGTAGATCGCAGGAGATCGTATCGTTCATCGAAGTCTTCAACGGTCGCATCATATGAGAACGGTTCTTCGCCGGGCGCTTCCGCATGTTGAAAATCAAGCGTCAGTCGCCAGAAAACCGCGCGTTTCCCGGGAAGGTGCATCCCCACGACATAACTGGCCCACATCATGGCCGCGATCTGCTGCGGGTCGCACCTTTTCCTTCGAGTCCCCAGCGGTCGACCACCTGCCCAAACTCTTCGGTCTGTGGCGCATAGGTGCCGGTCACGCGAGTGCCGGCAATGAGGGCGTCTTTTTTGCGATCTGCCCGGCTCCGTAGCACAACCTGCCTCCGAAAAGCGCTGTGACTCACTGCTGCCCTGTCGTGGCATGAAGGCGAATGTCGCCGTCATCATCAGACGAGTCGTATCATAGACTTTGACGCGCGGATTGTCTGTTCACTATTCGATGATGTCCAGACGATAGGGCACATCCAGACTGAGAGGATTACGAAACTCGACGGAGATATGCCTAAGCCGCCTGTCGTGACGTGCCGAAAGCTGGCCAAGTCCAGCCAGAGCCCAGCACGCCGAATACCACCGGTTCCGCGTAAGGCGTCGTGCGGGCATAGTCCTCGGAGATGTGCAGGGGATTTCTGTCGCGGCTCGCCCCGCTGAAGCGTGCAAGATCCTGTTTCGTGAAGCGGACGGTAGTCATGTCGGGCAGGGAGAATCGAGTCGAAATCGACAAGTCAGGGCATGCCATCAACGGATTCCCACGAATCGAGGCTTCTTACAAACGGATTGGAAAACGGGCCTTTCGTTTGCAGGTCATACCGCCACACGTGATGTCCATTGCTCTGATTGAAGGGCTCGAAACCATGCTTCGCATAGACCTCCGACGCCATCGCGTTTTTCTGGGTCGGGATATACGTTCCTTGGAGAGGGGGTGCAGCCGAGCCGTGCGGCATGCCGACAGAGGTGTTCGAGCATGGTGGCTTCGACGGTTCGGCCGATGACCCGGCAACTCATGAGCCAGGTGTCGATATCCAGAATCTCGCCCTCGCACCGCGCAATCATGACACTGACCAGTCCATGATCGGTGTAGCGGTCTCGCAGACGTAGGGCGAGGTGAACGTAGTCTGTACTCCGGATGAAGGCGGTCAACTGCGGCATGCCGTGGCGTCTGGTAGTCAGGTTGAACTGGTTGGTCTTGCCGATCAACTGCGCGATTCTCGGCAACTGTGACTCGTCGAAAGGCGTCACGATCGCCTGCATTCGGAGGCTGTGATAAAAATCCTCGATCGATACGGCCGCAGCCTCCAACTCCTTAATTTGTGCCCTGGCTCGATACCTGGTCGGCTCGCTCACTGTCTTCAGCCGTCAAGGAGGCGGTTTCGAGCGACAGATATTGCGACAGGGTCCTGGTGTAATAGGCGGGATCGTCAGGTAACCGAAGGACATCGACCTCGGGAAGAAATTTGGGACAATGTCACGCTCGACCGGGTTGTCGTCGACAAACACGAGACTATCCAGCCCGATCTGCAGGGTGTCGGCGATCTTCCGGATGTTGTCCGGTTTGGCTTCCCAATTCGCGATGAAGAAAGCGATGTCCTGCAGCTTGAGCCCGCATCTCCGGATGTTTTTCGAAGGGTTGGATGGCATCGGCATAGTTATTTTTGGAGCAGACTGTCAGGATGACGCCTTTCCGTTTCAGCTTGAGGATATATTCCTGAAACGCCACGAATGCCTCGCCGTCAGGTCCCTGTCCCAGCTTGATTCCGGCGAGACCCTCTTCCGCAATCACTCCGCCCCTATAAGGTATTGTCGAGGTCCAGCACGAGGCACTTACGGCTCAGGCCAAGATCTGCGGCTATCACCGCCGCCGTGTGCCTGGCGAGCAAAGGCAAGGCCTCAAGCGCGACAGCTTGTTTGGAGAGGTTCCAATAGCGCGGGTCGCACCACTGCCGTTTCCCGATGAGTGCCGACAGACGTTCGCAATCCACCAGGGACACAGCATGCCCCGCCGCTTCCCCAACCGCATATTCACGGCCTGCGTCATCCTGTACCGGGAGCCGGGAAGTCTTAGTCGCCAGATGCCCGGCGGGCACTTCGCACGGCAACGCAAAGTTCTTGTCGAACCTGTACAACGCGGGCCTGCGCTCGTTCCGCGACCAGCTTCCAGAGTGTCGTCCACCGGTTCAACTTCGGTCTGAATATCCTGGTCAGGCGTTGGGCTGTACTCAGGGAGACGGAGATCTCCTTCGTGAACCGCGAGGATGACGATGTCGGGGGCGAACGCGTAGAGCCGGCTTCCCGGATCGATGATGTCTTGCTGGTCATTGTCCGTATTGGCTCTCGTACAGATCGATATGAATGCCGAGCCTGGCAGCGGCAAGCTGCAATAACGAACACAATTGAGTGGTGGTGTAGCTGCTTAGCATGGCGACCTTTGTTGATCGCAACCTCGGCCAGCCACCCTGGCCCGCATGACGTTGGAAGAGCGTCCAGCCGGTCAGCCAGGTCGTATAGTCGTCACCCGCTTCAACTAGGCGAAGAGCCCATCCACAGGCTTCGGAATGGTGATCGAGACGAGCGTAACATCGCGCGAGTTTCAGGCAGAGCGCGGGAGAAAGGGGAAACGTGACCGCCTCCAGATAGGAGCGGACCGCCTGTTCTACTTGGCCTTGCTTGCGGTATGCATCACCGCGCGTCTCAGGCGTGTCGGAAGAGGTCAGCTGTTGTGGCGAGGCTATGCCGGTAGGGGTCATCCTCTGCTGGCTCACATGTTATGAGAGACTCCCCGGACAATGTGGGATTCGTCGGGGGCATTCGCCAGCCGTATCACACGGGGAGCTTCGGCAAAGACTCTGGCTCCAGCTGGAACATTCGACATCACCACGACATTCGGGCCGATGACTGCGCTATCTCCGATTGTTACGGCGGCGAAAATCACCGCGCCGGGACCCACTTCCACGTGGTTCCCCAGCCTGGGGCCCTTGTGCAACGTTTTCTGCCCGCCATATCCGGCGCCGATGGTGGCGTTGTGACGGATCAGGCAGTCATCACCGACGACAGTCTTCCAGTGGAAGACGATGCCATTTTGATGCACCAGCCATAACCTTCGCCCTAAGATGACGGTCAAGGGAATTTCAATGCCATAGTAGTTGCGAATGTACCGGTACATGATCTGATACAACCAGAGCAGCACAGTTCGAATCGCCCCGGGCCGTTTATTGGAAACCCAGGTGCCATATCGATGGACGGCGATGGCGCGAAACCCGGGCATCGTCCAGTCATGGTTATTGGTTGCCCAGTCTTCATGAATCTGCCTCGCCAGATCCTGCACGCTGCGAAAGAGTCTGCGAAACGTTCCTACCATAGGGGTGTCGGTCGGATGAAGGATTCTCGTCAGGACGTTCATAGCGCCTCATTTGAACGCACTGCCGTTTGCGAACGGTCAAGGGCAGTGCAGTGGACAGATGGGCTAGCTCGCATACTCGACCCGTCTGCAGTCAACCAGATCCTCCGCCTGGGACTGCGATTGAACAGCCTTGTTGATCTGTCATCATGATCGGCGGAGATCAACAGTGCACGGTGCTGCTCAAACAGGCCCCGTTCGCCGTATTAACCACGTTCTTCCGGCGGTTTGGAAATGTAGCCAATCTTATCATATGTCCAGCAGTACTGGACAACTCAAAAACGGCTTCGATCAACAAATTAGTTCTATTGAAGGAACGGTTCGTGTAGATCTCGCGATGACAAGCAAGCCACGTGTCGCGAGAGAGGGGTGCGCTAATAGCGAAGCAATGCCGGGTTTGAGCCAACTCATACTCAGCATTGGGCATATCATAATAGATTTCTGAATAGACTAGGAATATCCCTAGTGCGATGGAAAAGTGGCTGCATGTCATCTCGCATGATCCGATAAAGGGGACAGCTGGAGGGGTGGGAAGGCGATCCATATTGGTCGGGCAATCCATCAACTCTGGGCCGAAATGCCTATTTGATGGCTTGTATGGCAATAGGGCTCGTGGTACTATTCGCCGTCTCCCGCTGGGGCCTGGTGAGGGATGCGTTGAAATAGTTCAGGCCTGACTCGATGTTGCTCTTGCCCGGGAATCTAATCGAAAGCCAGACCCAAGTCGCCCCGTTACGTCGCGTCTTCGGCCCGTCCTTTCCCTTTCTTTCCTTCGTTCAAGACAATGTCACTACCCAAGAGGAGGACCCACATGGGTTCTAAAATTTATGTTGGCGGGTTGCCGTATTCGGCAACCGAACAGCAGTTGAGCGATTTGTTCGCAGTGCACGGGGCGGTTGAATCGGCCCGTATCATTACGGACAAATTTACCGGCCAATCGAGAGGTTTCGGATTCGTCGAAATGGCCTCTTCAGACGAGGCGCAGAAGGCGATTTCCGCTCTCAATGGGACGGACATGGGTGGCCGGACATTGACGGTCAATGAAGCGCGTCCGCAGGAGCCTCGTTCAGGCGGGCCTGGCCGGAGCGGCGGAGGCGGGGGATTCAACGATCGTGGTGGCAAGCGCGATCGCTGGTAACGCCTGACTTTGTAACAGTTCATGGGGCAGTCATCCTTGTGGTGGCTGCCCCATTTTTTTGTCCGGATGGGCCGTAAGAATTTATCGTCCACGCCCACTGAGGCCGTGGTGATCTGTACAACCTGAACGCGGAAGATGAGCGCGCGCCAATTCGAGAGGGAGAACGCTGTGCGACTCGTGCGGTGTAAAAGGGGGAAGACGGCTGGGAAGGTCAAACGTTAGTCGAGCACCTTGAGCGTGAGATCGTCAAAATAGGTGACCGCGTTGGCTTTGGTCCAGAGTCCAATCCGCCCCCTGGTATACGTCGTGTCGCAAACACGAAACAGAACGGCCTCCTCGAAGAAAGCTTTCATTTCGCAGCCGCGTTGCACGATACGGAGCTTGTGCCATCCAGTGGCGGGGAGTGAGCGATCGATCTGTTTCACAATCTGCTGCACCCCATTCACGACGCGATAGACACGTATCTTTTGCTCCACCAGACTCGCTCTCAAGAGATAGTAATTCCGGTCGTCCTTCGCCCGCCATAGGAGCCCGCCGCCGAAATCGGCTTTTCCGGCCACGGCGAGATAGAACACCTCGACATCCAGGTTGGCACTCTCGGTGCCCTCGAAAAGGACGAGTTTGTGCGTCTGGTCTGTCCCTTTGGCCTGCAATTGCGCGAGCACCTGCGAGGCACTCTTTGCCCGCTCGGTGATGAGAATTTTCCATTCCCCTGCCGGTCGGCCGTCGAACAGCGTTCCGACTACGTACGAGCCCGGTAGCATTCCCGGAGACGAACTATCAAACGCCCATTGACGCTGGTGGTGCGAATCGCTCTCTACTTCCTCCGCACCCGGTACTCTGTCAGGCCATAGCGCGCCAGCGCAGGTCATCATCATGAGCGAGCCTGCAGCAATCACCAAACGAACAAAGGAGGTCACAGTGTGGTGCCAGCGCATCAGACTCCCGTTCAGTTAATGCATTGAGACTGTACCCTAAACAGGGCGCTGTCGGCGAGAGGGAACATGTCCTGTTTGTGATGATCGTCCTATACGTAGTCAGGGAAATTCCAGGACTGCGTCACCTTCCTACGGCATTTCCAATTCGCGTAATTTGGCTTCGGCCTGTTCCAACCATCGACGATTGGCAGGAGTATCGAGTTCGAGGCGAAGGTATTGTCGTAATTCTTGGGCCGCCTCCATGCGTTGCCCGAGACCAGCGAGCGCATGCCCAAGATTGAAGCGGATCTTCGCATCGTTGGGTCGCAGGTGCAGTGCCGTACGGAATTCCGCGATGGCGGCATCCGGTTGATGCTTTTCCATCAGTCCGAGCCCGAGATTGAAATGTGCGTTCACATCGTTCGGTTGCAGACTCGCCGCGGTGCGATATTCTGCAATCGCCCCATCCAGATCACCCGTGGCTTTGAGCGCCACCCCCAGATTGTTGTGGGCATTCACATCGGTGGGGTTGCGCCGTAAGACGGTTCTAAATTCCGCGATGGCCCCCGCCGGATCTCCCATCTCCTTGAGCGCTACCCCCAGATCATTGTGCGTTTTGGGGTCGTCCGGCTTCAGCCGCAAGGCTTCCTTGAATTCAACCATGGCGGCATCATGCCGGCCGACATCAAGTAGTGTGTTGGCCAGGTTCAGATGCGCGGCAAAATAATTCGGTTGGAGTCGCAGGGCGTGTGTGAATTCATCGATGGCTTGTCCCACATCCCCCTTGAAGACGAAGGCCACGCCGAGATCGTTGTGCCGCATCGCCTCGGCGTCCGTATCGACCGGTTGTGTGATTTTATCGGTGGTCGAGAGAATCTGCTCTTCTTCCAGAACATTCGTACCGGTGATGCCGGACTTCGCCGCAGGGTTTTCCTGCGAGGCGGAAGAGATCTGTGTGAGGAATGGGAGGACAAGCCCCAGTGCCAGAACTAGTGAAACCGGATACATGGGGCGTGCCAAACGCTGGCCGCGGACACCGTCTCGCATGGGAGGCTCCTTCCAGAAGTCGCCGAGGCAATAGCATCAAAAGGCAGGGCCGGTGTCTGGCCCGCCGCTTGATCGGGGTCGGGGATCGCACAGCGTCAGATAGCCCGATCCGGCCGGAAAATTCAAGTTGAAAGTCCACCGCGCAGCGGTGGCAGGCAGGGGATATCCCTCAGTGCGGAATGGATTTAGGATCGCTCATGGGATATGCGTCATCCGTGTGCGGATCTGGATTTCAGAGCATCCAGGCGAGGTTTGTCGAGTGTGACATAGATAGATTTTTCCTGCGTCACGGTCACAGCGCCCGCTGCTTGCCCTTTGGCCTTTTTGACCCACTTGCGGCGGGTATAGATCACGTCACCTTTCCCGCTTTTCTTCAGATCGCTGTAGAGAAGAGCTAGTGTCGCCGCGTCTCGTATGGTGTCGGGAGGGGGCTCGGTGCCCTTGTCCAGCCGCACGACGACATGCGAACCGGGCGTGCCGCGAGCATGAAGCCAGAGGTCTTCGCTCTTCGCCAGCCCGAAGGTGAGGTCATCATTCTCACGGGCGTTGCGGCCGACCAGGATGGGATGGCCGTCCGATGAGACAAAACGCCGGAATGGTCCCCGGGGTTCTCCGTTGCTGGCGCGCTTCCGCCGTAGGGCAGGGGTGCCTCGTGCCGCAGGGCGTCCTTCCGTACTCGGTGGCTGCCAGGTTCCCTGTTTGATGGTATCCAATTCGGCTTGGGTCTGCTGAACCTCAGCTTCGATCGAGGCCACGCGGGGCGAGATTTCGCGTTGCGCCGTAATGAACTTACGATACTTGGCAAAGTACGCGTCCATATTGGCCTGCGGACCTTTGGTCGGATCGAGCGGAATCGTCAGCTCCGGCAATTGTTCATCGTAGTAGTTGACGACCGATACCTTGTCCTGCCCCTTCATCAGTAAGCCGAGATTTGCCTTCAGCAATTCGCCGTACCGTGCGTAGGGTTCATATCGCCCGGCCTGTTCGAGGTCTTGACGGAGGGCGGCCATGCGGCGGAGGAGCTTCTTGAGATGTCTTCTCAGTCCCGATTCCCGTTCGCGGGCCTGAGTCTGGTGCGACAATTCGGCTTCGCGTTCCCGATAGAACGCTTCGAGTCTCGATGACAGAGGAAACGGATCATGGTCCGTCTGCGGCGGTGTGTCCCGTTCGTGAACGACCGTCTCATGAGGTAAGGATCGCAACGGTGCAGCCGCCGGTGCCTGATAGGGTTGGCCTATGCGGTCTTTATTGTGGCGAAGCGTAGCGACCACCCGGCCTTCGCCATCGAGAAAGAGGAGATCCGCATGGCGGCTGAAGAGTTCGGCAACAAGAGAGACAGGTCCGTCGCGGCTGGTGAGATCAAGACGAACAATCCGATCGCCGGGCATGTGATGAATCGTATCGATGCGGGCGCCTTGAATCCGAGCGCGGAGGAGTTGGCAAAAGGAGGGCGGGGTTGGCGGGTTGGGCAGATGTTGGTGAACGAAATGGAGACGTGCCGTTTCATCCCGTAAAGAACAAAGCAAGCGGCGAGTATGCCCGGGGACACGAATTTCCAGGATAAGGGTGTCGGGAAGCGGTTGGGAAATCTTTTGAATCCACCCCTCGGCCACGGCCGGTGCCAGTTCTTGGACAATGGAACCAATTTCTGTCGCAGTAAGCGCCATTTTTTGACCGCGATGCCTATTCCGCCATTTCTGATTTATCCGGTCAAATGCTCTGAACCGTACGAGAAAGGAACGCTGACGGTTGTGTAACCGATTCTACCCATTTTTGTCCCATGAGACCAATTCGGTCACAAGGAGCCCATTGGCACGAGCCGATCGCGTTTGGCAGGGGGGCTCCATCCCGCCAAACCATCATATGCCCCGATGACCGGTGGCATCCACATTGCTTCTCTACTCAGCACGAGGTTGTTGAGTGGTACGAGTGGGCAACAGATCGTCCTGTCTTGGCGGGGGATCTTAGAGGCTGTCCGAAGGGAGGCGACTCATGACATGCACGCGATGTGAAGGATTAATGGTGATGGACGATATGGTCGATCTCCAGGAGAGTTATCATCCCATGCGGTTGCGTGGTCACCGCTGCCTCAGCTGCGGCAATGTGGTGGATACCTTGATTTAACGACACCGGATGGTGCAGAACTCCCATCTCCGCCCGGTCCCTCCCACGGTCCCCGAGAAGCCCTTTCTTTTTGATTTGATCAGGCGCTCGGCGTAACTCTGATCCCCGCGAAGCCAGCCCCGGTTTCGCGGGGATGCGCTCCACGCATAACATGCGTTGGTGTATCCCACGGCGCCCTGCGCATCCTTTCCTCACTGCTGCTTCCTGCCATCCCCGCGGTTTCCACCAACGCTGCTGCTTGTCAGCGATCGAGCAGTCGCGTAGAGTGCGCGCGGCTCTCTTCGACTCAGAAAGGCGATAGGCAATGACGGTTCTCGATGCGCGGATGCTTGAGCGATTGATGGAAGAATTCCGGCGATCGATGCAGGGATTGTTGACGGATGTGTGCCGTGATTTCACACAGAACTATGCCGACGCCGTCTGCACGTTTGCATTGCCGATCGACTGGTTCCTGTCGCTTGGACGGTCTTTCCCGCAAGCTGAGTATAACAATTGGAAAGTCGTAGGTTGGATCGAGTCACTGAATGACTTGCTGTATTTAGTCGATATCGTCACCCAAGTGCGGCAGGAACGGTCGCGGCGGGATATTGCCGAACAGTTGCGCGCGGAGTTTAGGGAAAAATTCTACGAGCACGGGTATGCCGAGGAGATTTTTCCCAACGGCAAACCGGAACCGCGTCTGCTCCTCGGGCGTTTAACGGGGCTCTGTCACCGGCTGACTCGGGAAGTCACGCAGGAGTCCGTGTGTCTGGCTCCTCGGCTGGCCTGTGCATGGGTGGAAAAAGAACGGCGGAACGCCTGGCTGCTGCCCTGTGATCTGGCGGCGAATGTTGAGCGGGTGGAATTGCCCTGGGGCTGCGCAGTCGGGACGACCGGTGTGTTCTATGAAGCGACTGGTGCGGTCCGTTCCGCACTGCAGCGCGCGAACGGCCAAGGGGAGTTCCTGATTACGGCGTCAGGGATCGAGTTGCTGGTCGGCGACCGCGCCTATCCTATGATGAAGTGTGGCAGCCGGGAGCGGTGGCATTGGCGTCGCCTCGACCCGTTGCCGTTGCGGAACAGCCGATACGGATCACTCGTCCTTGGGCCGACCCTCGTGTATGGAAAGGACAAGACGCCGATCGCTGTGCGACCGACGAAGCAGGAAGTCGCCGCCCGTATGCGCCGGGCGTTATCGGCCATTGCCTCGGCCTGGCCGGAAGGAGACCGGTTGTTGGCCTTGCTCACGTCGCGCATCGTGCCGTTGAAAGCCGAAGGTGTCGTCAGCTTCAGCTACCGGCACCGTCCTGGATTATCCGCCATTAATTGTTTTGATCGCGATCAACTGGACCTCATCGACGACCTGATCCATGAAAACAGTCATCATCACCTCAATCTCCTGCTGCGCAATGAAGTGATGTATCAGCACGATCACAATCAGGAGATTTTCTATTCCCCCTGGCGGCGCACGCTGCGCCCCTTGCGAGGAATTCTGCACGCAACCTTCACCTTCACCATGGGCGCCATGCTGTTCGAGCGGCTTGTGGCATGGGGGGCAGGCAAAGCGGGGAAGTCGGGATGGAAAAAGGCCGGCCTCGACCAGCGCGACCTCGCCCGCGCTCGCTACCGTTGCGTGGAAGAAATCGAATCAGTTCGATATTCTCTGCAGGATCTCGAGTATGCGAGCCGCCAGTTGAAGTGGCTCACAGGGGGCGGCAAGCAACTGGTGACGCAATTACGCGATGCACTCACCCATATGGAACGCGGAATTCATGAGTATGAAGAGAAAGTCAGTGAATCCGCATTCGGTCCCGCGCTGCGCCGGCATCGAACTGAATTGGCGCAGGCGCGAGAGCAGTTAAGCCTGATGTAATTCAGCTCATAGAAGAACGGGCATGATGTGCGCAGAAGGGCCCCCGGCGTCAACCGATGCCGGGGGCCCTGTACTATGCGCATTGATCGTGTCATGCCGTCTGCTTCTCGGACCTCACTTCTCTCCTTGTTTGTTGGCACTTACGCCTGAGGCTGAGCACGCACCAGATAGGAACCGATTTCCGGATCGCCGGTCTGCGGGCTTGCGGTCGGCCCCTCGCTTTCCGCATGGGAGCCAGTGATATTCAAGAGGCTGAGAGACAGTCGAATGGTCCCCAGAATTCTCGTCGGGACGTTCGGGGGCGGAGCCGGAGGCTTCATGATGCCGCGGCTGGTGATCATGTTCGTCTCTGCATGAAACACTTTGCCGTCCATGAGGTTTTGGAGGCTTTGGATAGCCTGGTGATTCCGCGCATCATTGGGGGAAGGCGTGAGGGCTGGTTCCGTCAAGCCTTTCGTGATGCCGGCATGCCCGCATAACTCGCCGATCTGCCGACCGTTGGCGTACTGAAAGCCGTGCGTGGTCGTGAACTGGCCGAATCCGTTCATAATCTCTTGATACGATCGCCCGGCAGTCTGCGAAAGATTCAACCACTGTAGATTCGTGTCTGTATCGAAGGTGACCAGCCGATCCTCGCTGCCTGCAACGAGATCCTGTTGAATCAGTGCCATGAGAACCCTCCATGGTTGGCAATAGGAGACGGTATTCAGCTAGATGAGGTTGATACTAGCACAAGGGAATCGGGTGAACGTCAGTCCCGTGCCGGTAGATATGCAGCGCGCTGTAGGCTGTCTTTATGACGGAGGATTGGAAGGCAGCAAGGTCTGTATCGGAGAAGATACGGACGTATCTCCGCAGATACAGGAAAAGACAGGAGGGCGAGGATCGCTAGAGTAGGCTGCTTAAAAAGATCACCCAACGAGGCCGCAGGCAAGAAGCAACCGGAGGCGTAGCCTCTGGCTACGTTGAGGATTGGTTCGAGCCAAGAACGAAGTTGGGGGGCGAGGCAGGCAGGATGTTCAAAAAGGTCGTTCGGCCAGGCCGCAGAGATTGCGGCGACTGAGGCGTACCTTTACGGTACGTCACAAGGAGACGTACGATCGAGAACGTGGCCGGCGAGCTTTTTCAACATCCTGTTACGGTTCGACGGTCACGTTGACATAGGACGGCACACTGTCTGCGCCCTTTTTGTCCGTCACGCGGAGCTTGAAACGAAACGTGCGTGTTTCGGAGACGTACGGGGCGGTAAACGATGGTTCTGCCATATTCACGTCCAGCATGGCCACTTTGCTGCCGCGCACCTGTCCCCAGGCATAGAACAGCGCTTCCCCCTCCGGGTCGCGACTTTGCAATCCGCTCAACCGCACCTTCGTGCCGGCCTTGACCGTTTTGGCAGTCCCGGCATTGGCAATGGGTGGTTCATTCGGCTCGGGATTGACCTCCACTCGGACGTCGAGTGTGGCTTGCTTGCCGCGATTGGTGACGGTGAGTGAGGTTTTGCCGATTCCCGCAATCTGCAATAGGCCATCGGGTAAGACTTTGAGAATCTGATCGTTTCCGGATGTGTAGACGGTGCCGGAGCTGGGGGAGGACAGCGGTCGACTGATGCCGTCTGCGAATTCGCCCACGACCGGGAGTTCGAAGATCTTGCCCAGTGAATCGACGTGGCCATAGGCGGAGGACTGCCCGGTTCGGCCAAGTTGGAGCGGTTTTTCTGTTTCAAAATCGATGGAGAGAAGCTCGGCTTTTGGCTGAACCGTGACGAAGACTTCATCGAAGACGGTTTTGCGTCCCAGGCGGCCTTGGGAAATATCAGCGACGGCCAGGAGCCGCATCCGGCCGACGGCGTTGGGGGGGATAGGCAATGCGCCACCATAAGGCGGTACCCGATCCACCGTTGAAGTCAGCGCCGGCAACGCGACCACCGGCGCTCCTGTGATGCTGTCTTTCTGCCAATACTTTTCTGTCGAGATGCTGCCCTGGGAGCCCTTTCCTGCCCGCTCATCGCCTTGCTCCACGAGGGATTCCGTCTGTTCCGGATACCAGTAGTACCGCACTTCGACGAGGCCCGCCTCCCGCCCTGCTTCGACCTCGGCGGTGATGGGCTCACCGGACGTCAATGTGGTGCCGTTTTTGGGAGAGACGATCGTAAATGCCAGCCCCGGATAGGGATGGAGTCCCAGTAGGAGGGCAATGGCGAGCAGGTGGGCGCCTACTCGCCGACTGGTACGATGACTGAGGACTTGTGTAGTTTGCATGCTCACCTCGTCAGGTGATAAGGCACATCAGTCAGGATCACGCGATCTTTAAACAACAGGGCCCCTTTCAGCATGAAGGCCCGTTGATTGTGCAGGATATTTTGCCACCACCGGGCAGGAAGAATTTCCGGAATCACCACGGTGACCCAACATTCCTGGTCCTTCTGCAGCACCTGCTCCAGGTAATCCAGCAGTGAACTCAGGACGGATCGATAGGGAGACGGCAGCACCGTGAGGGGCACCCCGCAACCCCACTGTGCCCATTGAATTTCCACTCGGGCGGTTTCTTCAGGGTCCACATCGACGAGCACGGCCCGAATATCCCCGGATCGACTACGCGCGTAGTCCACCGCACGGATGACGGCGCGATTGACGCCGCCGATCGGCAGTACCACGATATTGCGCCGGGGCATCGGAGGGCGATGTCCCCGTGCCAGCGCGATCTGCTCCGAAACTGCCTTGTAATGGGAGCGGATGGCGCGAAAAAACGTGATCAACATCGGGATGAGCACGATGACGATCCATGCGCCATGGGCGAATTTGGTGCTGGCAATAATCACGGTCGCAATGGCGGTCGTGACGGCACCGATACCGTTCACGAGCAGTTTCTTTTCCCAGTGTGGTCCCTTCTTGACGAGCCAGCGTTTCACCATCCCAGCTTGTGAGATGGTGAAGGACAGGAATACGCCGACGGCGTACAGCGGAATGAGCGCGTGGGTGTCGCCGTTGAAGAGAATGATCAGCAAGCACGAAAATACGCCAAGAATGATCACGCCGTTGGAGAAGACCAGCCGATCCCCCATCATGGACATCTGGTGCGGCATGTAGCTATCGCGAGCGAGAATCGAGGCCAGACGGGGGAACCCGTTGAAACTGCTGTTGGCGGCCAGGATCAAGATGGTCATGGTTGACGCCTGGACGAGGAAATACAGCAGGCCGGTTCCAAAGGTGGCGCGCGCGATTTGAGAGACGACGGTCTCGTCGCCTTTCGGTACGATGCCGAAGTAGTAGGCCATGGCGCTGATGCCGATGAACAGAGTCCCCAGGATCACCGCCATACCGATCATGGTCAAGGCCGCGTTTTTCGCCTCGGGTTTCTTGAATGCGGAGACGCCGTTTGAAATCACTTCGACGCCGGTCAGCGCGGTACAGCCGGAAGAAAAGGCGCGAAGGAGCAGGAACAGCGTCAACGGTTCGGTCGGAGTCAGGCTCGGCAGCGGTTCGATCCTGGTTGCGTGGCCGAGCAGAATTTGAATGGCGCCCACGCCAAGCATGGACGCAAGGGTGCCGATAAAAATGTAGGTGGGGACGGCAAAAAATTGACCGGATTCACGGACGCCGCGCAGATTGACGACCGTGACGAGAAGAATCGCCCCGACGCAGAGGGCCTCCCTGTGCGCAAGCAGGTCGGGGAAGGCAGAAGTAAGCGCCGCGATGCCGGCGGCGACGCTGACCGCGACCGTCAATACATAGTCAATCATCAGCGCGGCCGCCGCAACGAGACCGGGCCATTCTCCGAGATTGGATTTGCCGACAATGTAGGCGCCGCCACCCTCCGGATATTCAAAGATGATCTGACGGTACGACATGGTCAGAATGACAAGCAGACCCATAATCGAAAGGCTGAGCGGGATGGAATAGCCGACCATGGCCGTCCCAGCCAAGGTGAGGACGAGCAAGATCTCCTCCGTGGCGTAGGCCACCGAAGATAAGGCATCGGAGGAAAAGACGGCTAGGGCGAGTCGCTTAGAAAGGCGTTCGTGAGCGGCTTCCTTCGTCTTGAGTGGCAGGCCAACAAGCCAGCGTTTCAAGATCATGCGACATTATGCCTCAACTGGCGGAAAAGAGACAATGGAGCGTCACGATTCGGGGCTGGTGTCTTCAAGCGATCTTCAACGGTTCCATTCGATCTCTCATGAGGCTTGGTTTATCCGGAGAACGAGTCTAAACACCGAAGGCATAGGTGACTTTCAGGGCCGCGACGGGGCAAGGGGGTTGACAGAGACAGGTGAGTTCAGTAATCTCCGGCCTTTGTTTCAGGGGAGCGCCCTGCGGGCGTGAAACCGCAGGATTACAGCCAGAACGAGTCGCTCTTTTCTCAAGGTTGTCATGTTCTAGTTCGTAAGCGCTCAAACATTTACATCAGTTCTCTCCAAACTCTATCCAAGGAGGCCGGTCCATGGATTGTTATTGGTTCTCTCGCGTCACATCGCGCGCCCTCAGCGTTATTGCTGGCGGCGCGCTGGTGTGCCTGCCGCTCGCCGCGTCGGCTGAAAGTCAGCTGCACGCGGACCGAGCAGTCCCTCAACACACAGCGATGTCCCATCAACTCCCGTCGTGGGCGGAGAAGTTGAAAGGGCAAACGATTGTCGAAGATGCGATGGCTGGAAAGCCGGAGCGGTCTGCGATGGTCGAGCAGCAGCACCAGCGCGTCATGGAGCATTTGACCAACGATCCGCAGGCGCAAGCGGTTAATACGGGTATGTTCAATACCCAGACCGATGATGCACCAATATGGGGCAGGCGGTCAGGACCTTCTCCTCATGTCTGATCCGCGCGTGGAGCCGGTGGCCATGACGAATGGCGGGAAGTGCCCCGCCACCGCGCCGGTGCGGCAATACAATGTGTCGGCGATCAACGTCGAGATCACGCTCAATCAGTGGCTCGATTTTTATCCCGGCTACATGTACACGCTGGATGAAAACCTCGACAAGGTTCGGGCGGAGGAGACGAAGAATCGGGAAGCCCGTGACAAGGAAGGGTTTGATCCTGGTGCGGTCATTCCCGGCGTGCAGGCCCAATGGATTCAGCCGTTGGCCATTCGCGGCAACCAGGGCGACTGCGTCAAGATCAAGCTGACCAACAAGTTAGAAGGCGGCGAAGACGTCAGTCTTCACATCCATGGCTCCAGCATGGTGGTGAGTGCCACCGGAGCCGCAGCAGCCACCACGAACTCTGACAGCATCGTCCAGAAGGACAAGAGCGGTGAGTTCGAGTGGTACATTCACCCGAGCACGCAGGAAGGCGTGCGCCAGTTCCATACGTTCGCCAATGATCGCGAATTGACGGTGATGGGTCTGTTCGGGTCGTTCGTGGTCGAACCGCGTGGATCCGAATACCTGGAGCCGTTGGGCACCGGGGATGCGGCACCTGCCACGAGCGGCTGGCAGGTTATTATCAAGAACGGAACGGGTCCGGATTTTCGTGAATTCGTTTTGATGTATCACGAAGTTGGCGATGAAGCTTTCCGCCCCGTCAATAAGAAGGGGGACTTCCTCCCGCAGCGTGACCCGCTGACGGACGCTTATCGTCCCGGTGGCCGTGCGATCAACTATCGCAGCGAGCCCTTTGGCATCAATAACATGCATGTGCAGCACGAGTACTTCGGCTTCGAAGACGAGTCGATGGGGTACAGCTCGTACACCTTCGGCGATCCGTCTCCCACGATTCCACGCTCATATATGGGCGATCCGGCGAAGTTCCGGCTGGTGCATGGCGGATCGGAAGTGTTCCATAGCCACCATCCCCACGGTGGCACCATTCGGTGGCCGCGCAGCCCGCGCGCTATCGATGACATGAATCTGTGGACGACCGCCGGAAACGGACCGGTCAAATATCCTGTGATCCGTGCCAAGACGGACCGCGTTGACGTCGAAGTCATCGGGCCGTCAGAAGCCTTGGACCTCGAGACTGAGTGCGGGTCCGGCCTGTGCCAACAGTTGGCCGGCGACTTCCTCTTCCATTGCCATGTGGCCCACCATTATGTGGCCGGTATGTGGGGATATTGGCGGGTGTACAACACGCTGCAGCAGGGTGACATGCGCAATGACGTCATGCCTGACTTGCGTGAGTTGCCTGATCGAAAGGGACGCATCAAGGGGCCGATCACGTCAGACAAGTTAGTCGGTCAGACCGTGGATTGGTTCGGAAAGTCCTTCAAGATCGTCGAGAAGGGCAAGAGTGATTGGAAGTCCAACCCAGCCGTGGTCACGATCAAGGACTGGGTCGAGATGCAGCTCCCCACGATGGGCAAGCCGGGGCATAAGAATGATGAAAAGGGGCAAACCGTTTCCTACGATGCTACGGTGCTGGATTGGGCCTGGGAAGGTACCCGTGCATTGAGCGAACCGGAGAGCACCATTGATAATCCGAAGTATAAGTTGACCCATCCGGGCAAGCGGCATCCGATCACGTTCGAGCCGCTGACCGGAAAAGTGGCCTGGCCTCACCTCACGCCCCACTTCGGGAAGCGCGTCATGTTCTCGCCGAACCATGTGGGCGCGCCTTGGCTGGAGATGATCCGCCGGGATGCCAATGGCGAGGAGAGTGTCGATCAGGCATTGCCTGGTGAGAACGGCAACTGGAGTCTCTGTCCGGAAAACGCCGGACGGAAGAGCTACAACGTTCACTTCATCAAGCTGCCGATCACCATCGCCAAGAAGACGGGGAAAGAGCCGCCGGTCATCGATCCGAACGGCTTGATCTACGTCTTGCATGAAGAGGAAGCAGAAATCCGGAAGAATGATGATTTGAAGTATCCGCTGGTCGTTCGCGGCAATATCTACGATTGCGTGGATTGGACCTTGACCAGCGAGTGGGATGATGACGACTACACGAACTTCCAGTCGTCGAAGATCAACACCCACTGGCACTTCTTGCAATTCGACAACCAGGCGTCAGACGGCGTGATCACCGGCTTCTCGTACGAACAGTCGGTGCGTCCGTTCACGATGCTGGAGAAGAAGAATGCGAAGGGGTTGCCTGCGCCGATGAACACGGTCGTAACGGCTGCCGCGAAAAAAGGCGCGAACACGATCACAGTGAAGAACGCGAAGCAATTCCATGTCGGGACCCTGCTCCTGGTCGGTGCCGACAATGTGAAGGGGAACGAAATTTCCCGTATCAAGGCGATCAACGGGAATACGATTACGTTGGCCAAAGGGCTGAAGCACGATCACCCGGCCAATGACATCGTGACGGTCGAGTTCGTGCGTCAACGGTTCTGGGTCGATGCGGACGTGGGAACCGTGTTCTGGCACGACCATGCATTCGGGGCGACCACCTGGCCGCACGGCGGCTTCGGCACCTTCATCGCCGAGCCGGTCGGCTCAACCTATCACGACCCGAAGACCGGAAAGTTGATTCGTAGCGGACCGATCGCGGACATTCACACGAATGAGCCGGTTGGCCATGGTGTGAACAACAGTTTCCGCGAGTTGATGGTGCAAGTGCATGATACCGTACCGCATACCGTCAACATCGTGACGGCGGGCAATCCTCCCGGGCAGCCGATTGAAGTGGCGCTGGAAGCTGGAAAGACCGTGTCCTTCATGATGCCCGAGAAGATCTACATGACACCGATGCCGTTCTTAAATGGTGGTACACACACCACCGGCAGCGGCTTGAACTTCCGGGCGGCACCGATCGCGCAGCGGTTGGCGACCAATCCTGATGTCTCCCAGGCCTTCAGCAGTCACGTGCATGGTGATCCCTACACGCCGACCTTGCGGGCCTATGTCGGTGACACGATGGTATTTCGTTTGCTGCATACCCTCATGAATGAAACAATGACTTGGACACTGTCCGGTCACACATTTTGGAGTGAGCGGTACGCATCGGATGCGAACCGGAAGAACTCGATTCATATCGGCATCGCGGAGCGGTATGACCTCGTGGTACCGGAAGCGGGTGGATCCCGGCATCAGGCCGGTGACTACATCCATTTCAACGGCCGGTCGTCGAAGTTTTCCGAAGGCGGCTGGGGTATCATCCGGGTTCTGGACAAGGAACAGGGGGATTTGAAGAAGTTGCCCGCGGGCTTCTCCATCAAGGGCGAAATACCGAAGCCGTTGCCGGTATGCCCGGCTGATGCTCCTGTGAAACAGTTCAACGTGGTGGCGATGGACTATGCCGGCATGAAGTTCAACGCGAAAGCACCGGAATCCATCGAAGTGGATTTTGAGCGACGGATTTTCATGACCAATCCTGACGCGAAAATCTATGCCCTGGAGGAAGACACGGCGAAAGTGGCAGGCGGAATGCATCCGATGCCGTTGACGCTTCGCGTCAACACAGGTGACTGCGTCAAAGTGCATTTGAAGAATAAGATGAAGGAGAGCAAGGCTTCCTTCTCCGCGATCGGCCTGGCCTTCGATCCGAAGGATTCCCTGGGCGCGAACGTGGGGAACAATCCCGGTGATCAAACGATCGCCCCGGGAGCGGAACGCGACTATACGTATTATGCGGATCCGTTCAACGGCGAAACCACCTCGTTGGTGTGGGATTGGGGCAACGTGATGATGAATCCGCGCAACGGGTTATTTGGTGCCGTCGTGGTCGGCCCGAAGGGATCGAAGTATCGTGATCCCAAGACCGGCGCGGATCTGTCGAATAAGAATGCCTGGGCGGCCGATGTCATCATCGACCACTCGGTCCCTGGCAACGAAACGCGGGCGAACTATCGTGACGTGGCGTTGTTCTTCCAAGATGAAGACAACATCATCGGCACGAGCTTCATGCCCTACGTGCAGAACGTGGCGGGGTTGACCGGCGTCAATTACCGGTCTGAACCGTACAAGTTCCGCGAAGAGCAGGGATGCTCGCTCGGCAAGGTCTTCCAACCTTGTAAGGCGGATAAGCCGGAAGATCCGGCCACCCCAATCATCGAGGCGCATGCGGGAGATCCCGTCCGCATCCATGTTCTGGGTGTGAGTAACGAGCAGAATGGCATGTTCAGCGTCGAGAAGCACGAGTGGCCGATCGAGCCTTTCATGCGCGGAGCCGACCTAATTAGCGTGGTTGAATATTCAGGCTCCGAAGTGTTGGATGCATTCCTGCCCAAAGCCGGTGGTCCGTACCACCTGCCAGGGGACTATGTGTACAGCAACCAGCGGTTGCCATACTCTCAGTCCGGTCAGTGGGGCTATGTCCGGGTGTTGCCGTCTGGCGATACCAGGCTGTTGCCCTTGACCGGCGCCGGCGCTGGAACCAAGAGCGCCGAAGTCGAGCAGCCTGCTGCACACGCGACGCCTGTCGCGTCGAAGTAAGTTCGTCACCTCTCACGCGAGGTGAGAAAGGGGGAGCCTGAAAGGGCTCCCCCCTTTTGTTATAAGACGGGGATTGTGTATGATCTGTTCAGCGCCTGAAGGCAGGTCGACTGAGGCTCTCTGAACCAACCTATCATCGTTGGAGGATTCATACATGCGAACGGCAGGACTTGCTCTGTTTACTGCACTATGTATTTTCTCTTCTCCGTCGTGGGCTTATGAGGAAATCACTGTCACGGATGGTGGCAGTATCACCGGTACGGTCACGATGACGGGGAGCAAGCCGACCCCGAAAGGCTACAACCTGATCACGTTTCCGGATCCTGTGTATTGTGGTCGTATCTCGACAGGGACTGGCTGGAGAATTCTTGATGAATTTTCAATGAGCTCCGGGAACGGCTTGAAGGAGGTGGTGGTCCTTCTGACGGATGCCACGAAAGGGAAGCCGTTTAAATTTGAACCGCCTACGATTGAAGCGCGGGACTGCCGATTTCTGCCGTTTGTCACGGTTGTCAAAAACGATTCCGAGGTGGTGGTCATGAACATGGACCCCGTCATGCATGACATTCAGGCATATGAAACCTCCCAACTCGGGCCACGCGTGCTGTTCAATACGCCACTGCCGATGAATCCTCATCACAAGCGTTTTGTCACCGCGGAAAGTCATGAACATCTGGCCGGCGAACCGGTGAAAGAAGCGATTCACATGACGAAGGGGCGACGGATTTTCGTGATGCAGTGCGGGTTTCACGCCTACATGGAAAGTTGGGGCCTGGCCGTTCGACAATCCCTATTACGCGCTGACGACTGATGGCGGTACGTTTACGCTCAGCGATGTGCCTCCCGGCGAATATACCCTGATGGCCTGGCACCCGGCGTTGGGAACCATGCTGCAGAAGAAAGTTACGGTCACGGAGAAAGGGACGTCCACGGTCGATTTTGCGTTCGAGGCGCCAAAAGGCCGGCGCAGCGTCCACGAGATTGAGACTAATCCCCATTATGGACCGGAATCCCTTGGCAAGGTCGTGGATATCCGGCCGACGTTAGAAAGGCAGGTTCCGTAGCAGCACGAGTATCACAGACAAGGAAGGTCATGATGCTGAATCGAACTCAGAGGATTCATTCCTTCGCAGTGGCTGTGTTGTTGTGGGTGGGGCTGGTGGTCTCGCCGGTGGGGGCTTATGAGGTGATCGATGTGCAACACGGCGGCACCGTTGGTGGGACCGTAACATTGTCCGGCGGGATTCCAGATCCCAAAGCCTTTAATCTCATCACGTTTCCGGACCCGACGTATTGTGGGCGGATTTCAAATGGAAGCGGCTGGCGCTTGCTGCGCGATTTTATCGTCTCCCCGGAGGGTGGACTGAAGAACGCCATTGTCACGCTCGAAGGCGTGGAGTCGGGAAAAGCCTTTGACATGTCCGTGCCCTTAATCGAAGCGCGCGATTGCATGTTTCAGCCCTGGGTGACCATCGTCCGGAACGGGCACGCCGTGGAAGTGGTGAATATGGACCCTGTGATGCACGATATCCAGGGTTATGAGACCTCGCCGGAGGCGGGAGCGCGGGTCCTGTTCAATACCCCGTTGATTCTCAATCATCAGCATCAGCGCGGGAATATGCGTGCCGTGCACAATCACGCTCCGGGCAAGTCGCTCGTTGGTCCAGTCTATCTCAATAAGGGCCGGCGTACGTTTTACATGCAGTGCGGGTTTCACGCCTATATGGAAAGTTGGGCCATGGCCGTCAACAACCCCTATTACGCGGTGACGGACGACCAGGGCGCCTTCAAGATCGAAAATGTCCCGCCGGGCACCTATCAACTGGTCGTCTGGCATCCGCAATCTGGGCCCGGGGTCACGCGTACGATCACGATCGCTCCGGATGGCACGATAACCGAAAAGGTGGCGCTCCCGGCTCCAAAGGGGACGCGTACGGCGTACCGCGTCATGGACAATCCGCGATTTGGTCTTGAATCACTCGGGCATCCCGTGGAGATTCAGCCGTTGGTGGAGCATCAGCACTAAGCAGGGCTGGGCCGGCTTCGCGCAATGGCTTTCGAGAGGGTGCCTCTCCATCAGCCTCTGTCTGCTGCCGAGCGCGCCTGTTTTCGGCGAAGATTCCTCTGGCGGGCCGACGGTCACACAAGCCCTTGAATTCTCAGCGTCGCTCGTAAAGCGGGTGGAGGGTCGTCGGTTTGAAGCTCAGGTGTTTGCCAAGCGTGATCGCATTCGGTTGGAATACAAGTATGCGATTAAGACCGAGTTGGGCTATTCCAGCATAGAAATTCTTCGATTGGATAAACGCGAGTCGTGGTTTCTGCTGGCTCAGCGCCGGCAAATTCTCTCGCTGCCTATCAAACCAGAAGAAATCCTGCCGATCAACCCACCCTCCCGGGAGAACAAAGCCGGACTTTGATCGGCGATGCCACCACCATCGGGGCGAGCCTCCAAGCTGTACGAAGTTCGGGTGGACTATAATGGCCGGAATGAGCGGTTTTATGAATGGGTTGACGTGGAGACGGGCGTCGTCTTGAAATTGGTGAGCCAGGACCGGGATTGGTCGATCGAATATCTCCGCCTTCGGCTGTCTCCTCAACCGGACTATTATTTCGAGGCGCCCACCGGGTATCAACACTGGATCCCGAAATCAAGGGCGCAAGAACGAGGATGAACGTGAGTGGCACGATCAGGAAGGGGTTTCATGGTATCGCAGATTAAGAGGCGCTGGATCAGGACCGTCAACCTATGCTTGGCCACAGCTATCGTGTCAGGGCCGCTGGTCGGTCTCTGGCCGGTTCACGCCACTGCTGGTTCATTGAAGGAGGCGCAAGCCGCCTTCGACAAGAAGCAATACCAGGAAGCGCTGGACATCATCGAGCAAGTCACGAAGGAGAAAGGCACCCAGCCGGAGACTCGGCGGCTAAAAGTTCGGTCATTGATTTTTCTCGGGAAACCGAAGGATGCCCTGATTGAGTACGAACGGCACGAGCAGGAGTCAAAGCAGGAGGATCGGCCGCTCTTAAAAGACGTGTCGCTCGGGTTTATTTATGCACTCGTCAAAGATATGCGCGAGCAGATGCGAGGCGCAGCCTATACGGCATTGAAGGATGTCGATTCCGCCGAAACGATCCCTGCGCTAGAGGACGGATTGAGTGATGGGTCCGGGCTGGTGCGGGCCCTGGCCGCCGAGGCCTTGGGAAAGCTGGACGCGGGGCGGAAGTCGCCGCGCTTGCGCAATGCATTGGAGGATCAAGCCGGGCTGGTGAAGGCCACGGTCATCAAAGTATTGGGAAAAAGCGGTGATCGTTCGGTGATTCCGCTGCTTGAAAAGGCGCTCAAGGACGAACAGCCGGCTGTGCGCCTTGCGGCCGCAGGGGCGCTGTATCATACAGGCCAGACTGCGATGTGGGAGACGATACAAAAAGCGGCGGCGGCTCCAAATCCCGAAGAGCGCGCCACGGCGTTAAGGATGGTAGGGGATTTGAAGGACGCGCGTGGGCTTTCGATCCTCTTGGAGGCGATGACCAATACCCAGCCTTCCGTGCGGGGCGCGGCGGCCTCAGCGTTGGGTGAGCTGGGCAAGGTGCAGGGTATTCCCGCCTTGGAAAAGGCGCTCGACGACAAGATACCGGCAGTGAAAACCTCAGCGGCGATCAGTTTGGGTGAATTGGGAGTCAAAGAGTCGCTAGTGGCGTTGAGAAAGTCGCTGGCTGATCCGAACCCTGTGGTCAAGGCTGCTGTCGTCTCAGCCCTGTTGCGAGTAGGGGAGCCATTTGAGTCGGTCGCGGAGGCACTGTATGAGCTGGCACAGAACAATGATCCCGGGACACGTTCTGCCGCGGGAAAGGCGGCTGGTCGAGCGCATGGAGCTAATACGCAGGCTGCGATCGAGTTTCTTGCCGGGCTGTTGAAAGATTCCATTCCGCGGCCGCGTATTGCCGCGGCTCGCGCCCTCGGGCAAATCGGAGGGGCGGAGGTCTTGCCGATTTTGAAGGCCGCGTTACATGACGAAGATGATGCCGTTCGAGCAACGGTCGGCGGGTCGATCGCGCGGATCATTGGCCATGCGAAACCTTCTCTTAACCATACGAAATCATGAGGAGTCATGCCGGAGGGATTTGAAGTTGACAGTGCGAGTGGGATTCCAGTATAGAGAAATGTTCAGAGGCCTAAACGCAGTCCTCTACGACTGCGTTATGAGCGGAGAACGATCCAACAAGGGGCATTGGTCACCAGCCCTTGTGATTGAGTGGTGACGAAGTAGCTGGCCGGTTAATGTTTATTACAAGGAGGCAGTGACATGAAGAAGGGTGCCATGAAAGTAGTATTCGGCGTTGCGGCCGCAGCGTTTTTGGCTGCGCCCCTCGCCTCGTTTGCCGGAGGTACGATCGCCGGAAAGGTGACCTATCCCGGGAAGGCAGAGCAGAAAGAGTTCTCCTTCGCGAAGTTCCCGAACCCGAAGTTTTGCCCTAAGAACCCGAACAAGAGCCTCATGGATGGCGATAAGCGCTTCCTCAAGACCATTGAAGTCGCGAAGGACGGTGGTTTGAAGGGGGCGGTTGTGTCCGTGGTCGATATCGAAGATCAGGCTTTCCAGGATGGTTTCAAGGGCACGGACGTCGTGGCGGAGTTCTGCGAATTCCTCCCATTTAGCGGCGTCGTGGTGAACAACAAGAATTTCCGCGCTGAGAACAAGGATGCTGATCCTGATGATCCCAAGTCCGTCCTGGGCGTGTTGCACAATCCGCACAGCTTCACGGTGAAGGGCTCCACATCGGCCACCGGGTTCAACATCGGTTTGGCCAAGAAGGGTGACAAGTTGGAGAAGCCGGTGACCTTCCGTGGCGGCGCCGAAAAGGCCGGGTACTATCGCCTGCAGTGCGACCAGCATGAGTTCATGCAGTCCTTCTTCTTGCCGGTGTGGAATCCGTACCACGCGGTGGTGAAGGATGACGGCTCGTTCGAGATCCCGGGCGTGCCTGCCGGCAAGCATAAGGTGGTTGTTTGGCACCCGTTCGTTGGCAAGGGCAAGCTGAACGAATTCGAGATCGAAGTGGCCGAGGGCGGCACGGCGAACTTGAAGGCTGAAATCAAGTAGTGTTTCCTGTTTGAGCGGGATAACCTGCTGACAAAAGGGCAGTGGTTCGAAGAGAACCACTGCCCTTTTTGTTTGTGTTGAATCGTATACCTCCGCACTCAACGTCAGATGGTAAGCGCAATGTCAACGATCCTTCTTCTCTAGTTTCTTGCGAGGTGACCAGCATGATCATTCGATTTCCAGGCACGTTCCTGCCCGCTCCTCGCCTTGCGTTTCCCTTTCTGAACTCGGTAAGATGACCAACTTCAGTTGCCACAATCACTAAGTGGGGGATCTGTGCCTCGCGAATTGTCTCTCGCCGAAGTCTTCCAGTTGGGCTATTACTGGGAGACCAAAATTCTTTTGACTGCCGTGAAGTTAGATGTGTTTTCCCTGCTCGACGGTCAGGGGCGTTCCGCAGCAGACGTGGCTCAAAAACTCGGTGCTGATGCCCGTGCGCTGGAGTTGCTCCTCAATGCCTTGGTGGCCATCCGGTTGTTGACAAAAACCGGATCAGTATATGCCAATACGTTGGTGGCCACGACCCATCTCGTCAAGCACGGACCGCAATATGTCGGCCATTTGCTCCTCCTCCACGATGCGGAATGGGGAAATTGGGGCAAGTTGGAAGAGGCCATCAAAACCGGTCGATCCCCTGTCACCCAACATGTGTTTGAGACGGATCCGGCACTTGGCGCCAATGTGTTGTCTGTCTTGCACCGGATCGGCCAGCAAAGTGGGCCGGATTTGGCGAAGCGACTTGCGCTGGGGCAGGCCAAGACGATGCTGGATCTCGGTGGCGGCGCGGGCACCAATGCGATCGCCTTTTGTCAGGTGTATCCGGGCCTCTCAGCGACGGTATTCGATCTCGCCACGACTCTGCCCCTGACCGAACGGACGATCAAAGACGCAGGACTTGAAGGGCGAATTGCCTTAAAGGCAGGTGACTTTAATCGCGATGCCCTCGGCGGTCCTTATGATGTGGTGTTGATGTCGGACATTCTCCATTACCAAGACCTTGCGACAAATGCCGCGTTGGTCAAAAAGATTCACAGCCATCTCACTCCCGGCGGACGCCTGATCATCAAGGATCGGTTCCTGGATGCGTCTGGCACGAGCCCGGCCTGGACCGCTGCATTTGCCGTTCATATTCTCGTCAATACGGAACAGGGCGCCTGTTATCGCACCGCAGAGGCCATGCAATGGATGCATGACGGGGGTTATGTGTCGGTTGAGGAAATTGAGCGGACGGCTGTGGTGCAAGGCGTCAAGCCGAGTGCCGGCCAGAGTTGATGATGTTTGAATTCCTTCGACAGCCGGGGTTCTTCGGAACCCACGCCACGATGGGGGCCGATCTTAGCCAGTTGATGGCGACGCTGTTCACCGGCCTCTTCATCGTTGGGTGGCTTCAGGCCAAGCAGCATCGCGGACATCCGCATCATTGGTTGATGCTGGGCGGCATGATCACGATGGTGGGATTTTTTACGGCCTACTATCTGGTTCGGCAATTAGGGGTCTTGGCGTTTGAGGGGAAGGAAGGCTTCGGCGGGTCGCAAGCCTTGTACGACTATGTCTTTATCCCGGTGCTCACCATCCATATCATTCTGGTGATCATCGGACTGGTCATGGCCGTCTATATGATCGTGTTGGGGTTTCGATCTCAACAATTCATCGGTAGTACTCGCGTGTTGAGCCCGTCGCTGTCCTGCAAACCTCCTGGAAAAAAGTCGGGCTGATCTTCGCCGCTCTCCGACGGTGGTGATCGTTCTCTTCGGGACGAGGGTGATGTCGGCCGGATTTTCGATGCGCAAGCTAGAGGTCTATCTCGGATTTCTCAGCCTGGTGGCCATTGTGTTTGCGGTGGAAATGGGTATTCAGCGGATCTCTGGCCTGATGGCGGACAGCGGCACCGGGGCGCTGGGGCGGTTTACGATGATTGTGTATTGCATCCTGTTCCTGACGGGAACGTTTACTTACGCCATGTTGTATATTTTGTACCCGGGCAAAATCGGTTAGCGACCGGGAACGGCTGAGGGACTGAGCATCGTATGCTTGTGTGCGGATGCGGCGGGTGGATGCATACTGAGGGTGTGGACGAACGACTGTCAAATGACGGCGAAGCGACATGGTTTGTTCGTACGGAATGTCGTGCCTGCCGATTGGCTAATCGGAATTGATGTGCCCGTGGGACAGGTGGATGGACTCGTCGATCGGTTGATGTGGTCGGACGATGCGAAGCATCGCCTGGATCGTGTTCCACCCTATGCCGCGGCGGCGCTCCGTGAACTGGTGGAAGGGTTTGCCAGATCCAGGCGGCAACGGGTCATCACGTACGACTTGATTGATCAGGCTCTGACCGGCGACGTCGTGGCCTGGGATGCGGATGCCGAGCAGCGGCTTGCCAATGTGCCGGCGCCCGTGCGTGCCATGGCGCGTATTGAACTCGAGCGGACGGCGGTGGATCGTGGTGAAGCGTTCGGTGAGCGTCGCATTGATGGAAGAGGTCAAGGCGCGATATTTCGGGATGGCGGCGCAGCGAGCGTAATAGAAGATGTGAGGCGGTGTGGAGGAGGTCACCAGGTGTCCCTCCCGGACTGGCTCTCTTGATTCGGGTGGATGACACGATGTTGCATCGGTTGGCCCTGCGAGTGCTTCCGAGTTTGACGCTGGCCGTCACAGAAGATTCCGTCCGCAAACGTAAGCGTCTTGTCATGTTTGTTCCCGGGTTAGTGGCCTTTGCGGTCTACCGGGCCGCCAAGCAGGGGTTCTCTCTCGCTGATCCACTCACATTGCTGCTGCTCTGCGGACTGGTGTCGATTGCGACGGCGCTGTGCGCCTATCGAGTCGGGCGGGGAGTCCCATTTCGGCAGCTCGTCACAGCGGATGGATGGCAGCGTATCGGTTGGATCCTCGCCTGGATCGGGTTTGTTTACGGAGTCCAGTTGTCCTTGCTGGTCTTGGCCCTGCTGTGGCTCGTGGGGTATGACTATGCCAAGCACCCGGACGGACCTGCCATGATGGCGCTGATTATTCCCAGCATGTGCTGTTGCGCGTGATGCATTTGAAATCGGCTATGTCCGGCGGCCGAAATAGGCCTGCGGGCGACCGTTCATCACATTTCCGGATGGTGCGGCGTTACGGAACTTACTGCAACGATTCGACAAGGCGCTCCTGACCTGGGTTACAACAGGTGTCCTCGGAGGGGTGGTCCTTTCAGCGCTGACGGCGACGGCTGTCAGTGACGACCTTGCGGTCTTGGCACAAGGAGGCCTCGTCACCCTGATGGCGGGCACGGTTGGCCTCTTGGCGTATGTTGCCGGCCAGGGGGGCCAAGCCACCTTCAGGTCCAGGCTTGCCGCCACCAGCTGGGGTGAATTGCTGAAATTTTGGTGGTGGCCTGGATTGGCCTTCGCTGCTACGTATTATCTGGTGTTGGTCGGGGGTTGCCTCTACGTCCTGAAGCAGCCGACGACTTCGATGGTATTGTTTGCCGGTGTCGCCGGCCTCGTTGGCGGCGTCATGCCGTTGTATTGTTACTACTTGGGATATCGGCGGGAAATTGAAAATCGTCAGCCCGGAGGCGTGCCGAGCGCCTTGCTGCGCTGCCCGTTCGTGATGGGCATTCTGGGCAAGTCTCGCGAAGCCATTGTCGGTTCAGCCTTGAGTGAATCTGCGGCTGTCTTTGAGAAGAACAGCCAGAGAGTGTCGTCATGACCAAACGTCGTTCGCTTTCCTTCGTGATCCTTCTCTTGGTCGGCGGGCTGCTGTCAGCGGCCAGTCTCATCGTGTTGAGTCCTGCGTCGATCATGGCCGCGGACCCATCCAGCGATGTGTATTTCCATACGCCAGGGACTCCCAGCGGCCCTTCTGCGCCGACGGCGAATGATAATCACTATCCGCAGGTCGGCTCACTCGATAGCCGGTTGTTGATGTGGTTTATCATCCAGCAACATACCTATTTCGGCGGTTTCGTGTTGGCCCTGCCGGTCTTTTGCGTCCTGTTGGAGTTTTTGGGATTGGTCGCGAGAAATCCCGCAATGGCCTTGCGGTATGACGGTCTGGCCCAGGATCTGCTGAAGGTGGCCCTGCTGGCACTCTCAGTGACTGCCGCAGTCGGCAGTCTGATGCTGACAATGTTTATCACCCTGTATCCGAGTTTCATGCAGTATATGGGGGGCACTTTCAAAAGCATGATGCCGCTCTACGCGTTGGTCTTTCGTCGGCACAACCTTCCTGACGATCGCCTACTACTACAGCTGGGAACGAATGGCGGCGCCGGGATCGAAATGGATCCATCTTTCGGTTGGCCTGCTTGCGGTGGTGTGCGGGACGTCATTACTCTTGCTGGCAAATTCCTGGTCTGCCTTCATGATGGCGCCGTCCGGCGTTGACGGACAGGGGCGATATCTCGGCAATCCCTGGCACTTGCTTCGTTCCGCTCTTTGGAATCCATTGAATCTGCATCGGTTTCTGGCTGACATTATGTCGGGAGGCGCGGTCGTGCTCGCCTATGCTTGTTACCGGTTCTTTTCGGGGAAAAGCCAGGAGGAGCGGGCCTATTACGATTGGGTCGGTTACGTGTTTTTGTTCGTGACGGTCTGCGCATTACTGCCGATGCCTTTTGCGGGTTATTGGTTGATGCGCTCCGTCTACGCGTACAGTCAGAGCATGGGCGTCACCATGATGGGCGGTCTTTTGACATGGCTCTTCGTGGTGCAGGCGCTGTTGATCGGCGCCCTCTTTCTCGGCGTGAATTATTATCTGTGGCAGAGCATGGGACGCATTCAAGGTGGTGAACGGTATCAGCCCTACTATCAATACCTCCTGCTGGCATTGACGGGATGCTTGTTTATCTGGCTGACTCCTCACACGATCTTGATGACCGGTACGGAAGTCAAAGCCATGGGCGGCGCGCAGCACCCGGTGATCGGGAATTATGGTGTCATGTCGTCAAAGAACGGGGCAGTCAACGTGATGATCTGCATTACGGCGTTGAGTTACATCTATTATCGACGCGCGAACCGGACGATGACCATTTCCTGGGCTAGGGCGGGGAATGTCATTTTGGGGGCCCTGTTCGGCCTGGGGGCGGCGCACATCATCGGATTGTCGATTTATGGGTTTTATCTCCCGGCTAGTCTTCGGGTGGGGTTGTCTGGCCCGCAGGCGGTGACCACATTGTTGGTGGTTACGCTGGGATTACTGCTGAATCGGCGTATGCTGCGCGGGGCGACGATTCATGGTCCGGTGCAGTGGGGACAGATCTCGGTGCGCGGCATGGTCGGCCTGTTCGGCCTGGCGGCGGCATTCACATGGGTTATGGGACTCATGGGGTATATCCGTTCCTCCGGCAGATTAGCCTGGCATGTCAATGAGTTGATGCCGGATACGTCACCCTGGGCCTTTACCCCCTCGCTGGGTTTTGCGGCGAAGATGGTGACGATCAATATGGTGTTGTTTTGGGGCGCGGTCTTCTTTTTGTTTTGGGTGTGTCAGCGAGGACAGCAGCCGGTGATGCATGAGGATGTGAGCGCGGAGAAAGAGGCGGGGTTTTTGCCGTCTCCTTCGCATGAAGGCTAGCAAGGTTCATGAGGGAGTGTTGTAAATGGGTATGAGGAAACTGGTGGGTGCATTAGGGCTGCTGAGCGTAATCGAATTGTGTTCAATTCTCGGAGGAGTTACGCCTGTTCCTGCAGGGGAGACGGGCGTGATGGTACTGGAAGATTTTCAGTCGGCAGACCAGGATGGGTTTCCTGTTGATTGGCAGCACGAAAACCAACGCAGCCAGGCCAAAGGGCGGGATGCCTACAAAATTCAGTCTGAAGAGGGCAAGAAATTCCTCGCTGCGAAAGATGCGGGGCAGCGTATAAAAAAGCGCAAAATCGACTGGGACCCAAAAGTCTATCCGGTCCTGACCTGGCGATGGCGCCTCTTAAAGGCTCCGAGCAATTCGGAGCCGGTTGCAGCGCTATATGCCTCATTGGATACCGATCTCATGTTCATTCCTGTATTTACCAAGTACATCTGGAGCGCTGGCAAGCCGGTGGGAACGTTCATCGAAGGCGGCATGTTCAGCGGTTCGGAATTGGTGGTGCAGAGTGGGGTGTTGCCGGTAGGCGAGTGGGTCGAAGAGCGGGTCAATGTCTACGAAGACTTCAAGCGCATTCATAAACATGAACCGGCGGAGAAAGCCTGGGGCATTTCCTTGTTTGCCGGCCCGGGCGTGGAGATAGATTTTGGCGCGGTGACGGTGGGACCGGCCAAGTAGTGCAGGGCCACCTGACTGAGATGCGAAGCATATGATCCGATCAAACGCCAGTGCATGGTTTGATGTCGTGTTTGGCATTGTGGTCATGGCGACAGTCGGCGCCTTGATTGGTTCGTTTCTTGGTGCTTCCTCCATTCCCGTGACCGCTACGCTTGGACTCGCGCTTGGAGCGGTGGTTGGTTACCTGGGCGGGCGGAGATTCCTCGCCAGTATTCTGGTCGGCACCGTCTTGGGAGGCTTGCTCGCCTGGTTCATCGCCGGCAGTGAAAAAGTTTCATTTGGAGCGGGGGCAGGCGCTGCGATGGGCGGGTTTCTTGGCGTGCAGATTTCGATGTTATTGGATGTGCGAGCGGCCAGAAAAGCGGCACGGCTGGAGGCGAGTGAGGGCGCAGGTCCAACTCACTCGGCGGCGACCAAATCATGAGGTGCGAGTAAGGCGATGGAAAATCGAGGGGTACTCATCGGGTCGATTATTTTTGTGTTCGGATCGTTCATTTTGATGATCGGGGGGTTGGTCTACGAATCCTACAAGGCGAAGCAAATGCGCCAGCTAGCCCTCTCCATCGCGACCGAAGCCAAGCCCGTCGCTGCGCCCCTGGCGCAGGACTTCTCTATGTACAAGACATTTATCGGGGACGACGGGCGAGAAATGGTGCAAATCTCCGAGGGGCCGTTTGTAATGGGCAGCCGTGATAATGACAGTGATCCGGATGAAAAGCCCGAGCATCAGGTCTATTTGAAGACCTACTTTCTGGATAAGCACGAAGTGACACAAGATTCCTACGATCGGTTCCTTAAGATGACGAAACGCGTGAAGCGAAAGATCGAGGTCTTTGAAGACGATCCTGCCAAATTGCTGAAGCCTGAATATCCCGCCATAGCCGTGACGTGGGATGACGCGGAGGCTTATTGCAAATGGGCTGGAAAACGATTGCCCACCGAGGCGGAATGGGAAAAGGCCGCCCGCGGGGAAGGCAAGCGCCGCTACGCCTGGGGTGAGGAGTTTGTTCCCGGCTACGCCAACATCGACGGAGCGGAAGACGGGTTTCGTTATCTTGCCCCTCCGGGTTCGTTTGAATCGGGACGCAGTCCATACGGCATCTACGACATGACGGGGAATGTCGGTGAATGGGTGGCGGATGTCTATGAAGAGAATTTTTATCGCGCCTCGCCGTATCGAGACCCCAAGGGACCGGATCAGGGCGAGCAACGAATCATTCGTGGCGGATCCTGGAGGGAAACGAAACGAAATGTACGCTCGTCCAAGCGGTTCCAGGCGAAACCGTGGCGACATGACATCACGGTTGGATTTCGCTGTGCGAAAGACGTAGATGCCGACACGGCAGTGAAGTAACTCGTTCGGAACATGTTGGAAACGCGTTTTAAAGTAGTCTTCCTCCTTGTGGTGTTGTTTGCCGCCAGCTTGCCGATCATTGCGATTCTTCGCGGGACGATATCCACTCCCTTTGAAGCTGAGCCTCACGCCGTCAAGCAGGATCAGGACACCCCCAATACCGAGGTCACTTCTGCTGAAGAACCTGTCGAAGAAGAACTTGTCGTAATTCCCGCGGGGCCCTTTGTGCTGGGGACCAATCGCGGGGGGTTTGATGAACAGCCTGAGCGTGCAATTTACCTCGACGAATTTCTGATTGATCGCTATGAGGTGACGAATGCGCAATATGCCGCATTTGTGAAGGCAACAGGCCATCGAAAATCCGGACCACCCTCACGGTATGCCAAAAATACGCTGCGTATGCGAGGGGTGAATCAGCCTGCCGTCTACGTGTCGTGGGAAGATGCGAAGGCCTATTGCGAGTGGCGTGGAAGGCGATTGCCATCCGAGGCAGAGTGGGAGAAGGCTATGCGCGGGACTGATGGTCGTTTGTGGCCATGGGGAAACGTAGAAGTGCCGGATGCGGCGAATTGGGCTCGAGTGGATGACGGGTTTGATGTGGCGGCGCCGGTAGGACGAGTGAAGAGTGATGCCAGCCCCTATGGAGTGATGGATGGTGCGGGGAACGTTATGGAATGGGTAAACGATTGGTATCTCGAGGGGGCTTATGCGGCGGCTTCGGAGCGAAACCCGGAAAGTCCGGAGTACGGTACCTATAAGGTCCTCCGAGGGGCTGCGTATACCAGTTCCGGGTCAGATTTACGTATAACCGCGCGTAGCAAGATGATGTTGGATTTTCGGGATGAAACGATCGGCTTTCGTTGCGCTCAATCCAGCGGAGAGAATGGTCTGTCGTCGGGAGTCGTAGAGGCCGAGAAAATCACAGGAAGTCGAAGTAGTAGAGGATCAGAAACACGGCCAAAATGATGTTGACAACCATTCCAGCCAAAACTATAATGTCGAACACTTTTGAATTTTTAGCCATAAAAATCCCTTTAAAAATCATGTGCGTGAGGGATTTTGATTAACACAGCGTAGTTGGTGTGTCAATTCAAAATACGTACTTAAACCGTTGGGGAGAATCACGATGGAAGCTGCTCAGGATGACGTCATGGTTAAGGTCGGGAAAATGATTTTTTACATCACCTGTGCAGTTGGGTTGTGGTTTTTCTATTGGTTTGGCGGCATTCAGTGCCCTTGCTGAGCCGGTATTCTGGCCTGGGAATTTGTTCATCTAGTTGAGGGGGGTTGAGATGGGCCAAACAATTGTGTATGTCGTCGTATCTGTGTTGATCTGTGTCTCTTTTTTCGCAGCCGTCGATCACTTTTTGATGGATGCGCAGGGGTTGGACTTTTGGTATCTCCTTCGTAAGTAAGTGCTGGGAGATAAAGTTTGTGATTTTGTTGTTCACATACGCGATGTATCAAGGAGGTAACCCATGGGCTCTGTAACCCGCACGAAGTTGATGTCGATCATGGCGCTGTGCGCGATGATCGGCCTCCTCCTCATGCCTATCTTGGTTGCGATCCCTGCCCTTGCCGACGGCGGTGCTCCCGCTGCCGACGCTAAAAGAGGGTGGAGAGGCAAAAGTTGAGAAGGGCAAGGACGTTTATTACAAGACGGAAGGTATTGTCTCTGGCCCGCCGGCGCCGAAGACGACGGACAGTGAGAAGGATTACCCGCGCTACAACTTTGAGAGCCGGGTTCTTCTCTGGTTTGCCAACCAGCAGCACCTCTACTATGGCAGTTTCGTCCTCGCTGTCCCGATCTTCTGCATGGTCATCGAATTCATGGGCGTAGTCAGTAAAGATAAGGCGATGGCTAAAAGGTATGACCAACTGGCCTATGACTTTATCAAAATCAGTTTGACAGCCTACTCGCTGACTGCGATTTTAGGCGGAATTCTGATCTTCACCTTCCTGACTCTCTATCCTGCATTCTTCCAGTACCTCTCCGGCATCTTTAGGCCTGTCATGCACATCTATGCTTTGATGTTCGTGGCGGAGAGCGGAACCCTTTATATCTACTATTACGGATGGGACAAAATGAAAGAGGGCTTCCTTAAATGGATTCACCTCAGCATGTCAGTTGTCCTGAACGTGATTGGCACGATCTTGATGTTTCTGGCGAATTCGTGGATTGGTTTCATGATGTCGCCGGCTGGTGTCGATGAACAGGGGCGATACCTGGGTAATATTTGGCATGTGATTCACACTGCCTTGTGGAATCCACTCAATTTGCATCGAATTCTTGGCAATATGGCCTTTGGCGGTGGTGTGGTGGCCGCGTATTCTGCTTACCGATTCTTGTCTGCCAAGACCGATGAAGAGCGCGCGCATTATGACTGGATGGGCTACATCGCGATGGCCCTGGGTGTGGCGTTCTTGATTCCCCTTCCCTTCGCGGGTTACTGGCTGATGCGGGAGGTGTATGCCTATCGGCAGCAGATGGGAATTACTTTGATGGGTGGTTTGCTGGCCTGGTTGTTCATCATTCAGGCAACCATGATCGGCATCCTGTTTCTTAGCACGAACTACTATCTGTGGCAGGCGCTTGGTCGCATGCGCGGCGCCGAAAAGTATCAGCGATATATCAAGTATCTCGTGTTCTTGCTCACTTGCGGATTTCTGGTTTTTATCACTCCGCATACCATCGTCATGACTCCTGCTGAATTGAAGGCTATGGGTGGCCAGCAGCATCCGGTGTTGGGTAACTACGGTGTTATGTCGGCCAAGAATGGCGGCATCAACGTAATTATCACTACCACGGTGCTGAGCTTCGTGTGGTACATGCGAGGCAATAAGGTATCCACGGTCTCGTGGTCCAAATTCGGCAACATCTTTATGGGCTGTTTCTTTTTCTTCGCATACCTCAATATCATCCTGTTGGCCATTTACGGATATTACATTCCCGCTAACGTCCGTGTCGGCTTGTCGGTGCCGCAGGTGGCCACGACCTTGTCCTGCCTGTTCTTCATGTTTGCGCTGAATAGCGTCATGATGAAAGGCGCAAAACAGATGGGGCCAATCGAATGGGGGAAAATTTCAGCGCGATCACAATACGCGCTCATCATGCTGGCCACGGCATTTACGTGGATGATGGGTCTCATGGGGTATATCAGGTCCTCCGTGCGGCTCTTCTGGCACGTTAACGAAATTATGCGGGATAACTCGCCATGGGCCTACACCCACACGGTAGGTTTTGCGGCAAACATGATTTCTGCAAACGTACTGTTCTTCTGGATCAGCATCATGTTTGTGTTTTGGTTGGGTGCCCTAGCGGCTAAGAAGGCGCCGGTCGAAGCGAAGGCGGCAGTCCCTGGACGCGCTGCGGCGCCAGCAGTCGGTCACTAATCAAAACACGAACAATGAATCAATGAGGGGAGGTGCCTGTGTTGCTACTGCAACCAGGGCCTTCCTCTCCCGCAGGAGGTTTGAGCTGTGATTGAACTCATTAAATCGGCCTTAGCTATGGGCTGGCCAGCACTGGGGCTTCTGGTCGCCCTAATGTTCTATTTTAAGGCCTCCATTTCAGACCCTGTCGCAAACAAGCGTGCGGTCTTCAAGACGTTCATTGGTATCATCGGTGCGATTCTGCTTTTTATGGCAATCGCCAATTACAAGATGAACTTTTTCGCCGAGTCTAGGCTATTGCCGGTGTCGCTCGTCTTGATCACATCTATGACATTCATGATGGCGCTGTACTTTACGAATATCAGCGCCTTGCTGAAAATCGGCGGCTTTATGTTTTTCATTGCTGCGGCACTCTCCGGCTATGGAAACTGGCTGCCTCAGGTCGAAGGTGGATTTCCGCCTATTGAGGAGAAGAAAGACTTCAGCAACATGCCTCAAACAGAGCTTGCTGACGAAGGTGAGAAGATCATTTTCGGAGGGGTCGGTCAAAACAAGGTCCAGGGTGCTATCGGCAAGGGGCAGTGCCCGCTATGCCATGCTTTCCATAAAGGAATGCTGGGTGAGCGAGCACCAAACCTTGATGGACTCCCCGAGCGCGCTGTAACTCAAATCGAAGATCCAAAGTACCATAAAGGTAATCCGGCTGCCCGCGATTTCGATCAGAAGGAAGCATTCCCCGGGTCAGGAACCGCTGAAAACGCCCAGGAGTACATCGCTGAATCCCATTCATGTCCAAGCTGCTTCGTAGTTGCAGGTTATGGGGTAAAGGGCACGAATGACAAAGTCAGTCCTATGCCGTCCATTCACAAGCCACCAATTTCATTGAGCCTTCCGGAGTTGGCCGCCGTTGACACCTGGCTGTATGTGCGAGAGGGGCGTGAAGCTCCTAGCTTTGATGAAATTGTGAAGTCCTATGAAAAGTTCATTCCTGAAGCCGACCGTCCAAAGCCACCGACAGAGGGTGATGCGAAGCCTGGTGCTAGTGCATTAATGGCTGATGGTACGGAACCGGTTGATCAAATTTTTGCCAAAGGTCAGTGCGTCGCCTGCCATACGATTCCTGGAATCGCAGGGGCCACTGGAACCATCGGTCCAAAATTGGTCGAAGGCACCAATGCCCCTCTCCGGATTAAGGATAAGGATTACAAGGGCAAAGCGAAAAGCGTTCCTGATTACATCATGGAATCTATCGTTGAGCCCAGCGCCTATGTTGTCAAGGGATTCCCTGATAATACGATGCCGAAAGTATTCGGCCAAAAGCTTAGCGCTGGCGCACTCAAGAAGCTTGTAGACTACCTATCGCAGATCCAGGAAGGAAAAGAGCCTCCGAAGGCCTCCTAAGTAAAGCGAATAGGTATCTGGTCGTTATTGCGGAAGAAAGGGAGATGAGGACATGAAAGCATTAATGTCGGTCGGGGCCCTGATTGGCGTCCTGGGACTGCTCATGTTGATCGGCATGATCTTCGGAGTGGTTCCCTCGAACACCGTCAGGCTCGTTGAGGGCTACATGCCCATGCAGGTGTTGAGTGAACTGGCTATTTTTGTAGCTGGTTTCGCCGGCCTGAGTTATCTACTTAATTCAATGGGGATAACTTTCCCTCGGTTTTGGCAGGGTGTACTGTTTTGGATATTTATTCAGACATATCTCAAGTTCCGTATATACCCGCCAATCCCCTTCAGTGTGCGTGCTATGTATGGAACCGTTTCTTTCGTCGCGGTGTTTATGTGGGTTTCCGCTAACGAAGAGGATTGGAAAAAGTTCCGTCAGCCGATTCTGAACGTGCTGGATGCCAATACCGGATTTCACAAAGCTCTTCGCACGTTGTATCTGATTCTCTTGCCCATCTTGATCGGAGGGTTTTCATTTTTGACGATGAAGCCTAGTGTGGACGAGCCGATCGAGTTGCGTACGGTACACCCGGCGCCTCCCGCTAGCACGAAAGTGCACGGCAAGACGTATACCTTGCAAACCTCGCAGAACCCCTACCGCGTCAATCTTGAGGGCAAGTATGATCAGGCTTACAGCAATAAGCTGATTGTTGAACAGGGAATGGGACGGTTGATGGCTCCCAATGCTAACCCATGGGATGACAAGGCTGAAGGGTACTTGAAGTATGTTCGTGAAGGGGGAGAAATCTTCTTCCAGAATTGTCACTTCTGCCACGGTGACAATTTGAACGGCCGCGGGCTTCACGCCTTCGCGTTCAACCCGATTCCTGCGAATTTTACCGACCCGGGAACGATTGCCCAGTTACAAGAGACCTTTATTTTCTGGCGCGTCGCTAAGGGCGGAATTGGTCTGCCGAACGAAGGATTCCCTTGGGCCTCCGTCATGCCGCCATGGGAACAACACCTGACCACGGACGAAATCTGGAAGGTGATCCTGTTCGAATACTGGCATACGGGATACTATCCTCGGACATGGGACTAATTCTGAATCTTACAAACAACCTGGGAGAACAGGTGGTGAGGTTAACAATGAGCAAACTTCGTATGAACGTAAAAGCATCTCCGATCATCGGGGCTGCTCTTGGTGCCCTTATCCTTTCCGCGAGTGCGGTTGGAATCGGCCAAGCTGCAGATCTTCCTGAGGGTTTCGCGAAGGGGGATTTAGCCCCTGCACCTCCCGCAGATATGATCGAAGCGGGAAAGCGTGTGTATTTCACAAAGTGTGTTTGGTGTCATGGTGTGGATGGAGCCGGTGATGGCCCTGGCGCAGATCGACTTTGGCCGCGTCCAAGAAACTTTAATCAGGGTACATTCAAAATTCGTCATACGGCGAGTGGAGAGCTGCCGCTTTTCAACTACAATGAAAAGACCCCTGACTCCGGTAAAAACGACTTGTTCGATACCGTTACCCACGGCCTCCCCGGATCCGCGATGCCTCCGTGGGAAGGTATCTTGACCGAAGAACAGCGGATTCAAGTTTTGTCGTTTGTAACCACCCAGTTGGTGAAGGACCGCAAGTTTACGGATAAGCAATCTGAGACCCAGACCATTCTCCAGCTCGGCACTATCAAGCCGGCCGAGGCTACCGAGGACAGCATCAAGAAGGGTGCACAGTTGATCGTCGATAAGAAGTGCATTGAATGTCACGGAGTGGAAGGTCGGGGTGACGGCAATGCTTTTAATTTGAAAGACGACTGGGGCTTTTCTATTCAGCCAGCCAATTGGCATAAATGCTGGAACTTCCGCGGCAGCCGTCAGGATCCTTACAACGTTCGGAACATTTTCCGTACGTTCTCCACCGGTGTCAACGGAACTCCCATGCCCTCATTTGCGGATAACACATCGGTGGAAGAGCGCTGGAACATAGCGAACTTCGTGAACTCTTTGTGCGAACGCGATGAGGAAGGAAAGCCGCTCGGTATTGATCCGATTGACGGACAAGCCCAAAATCAACTTCGTGGTTCCTTCAGCTCCCGTTGAAGGAGAAATTTCGAGCGATCCTGAGAACGAAATGTGGAAGAAGCAGGGTCGTCGATATGTCGCCATGGGCGGTCAGATTACTCATAAGCCGCGCAATTTTGTGAATCGCATCGACGACATCTGGGTCAAGTCCCTCTACAACGAGAAGAGTGTGGTGTACTTGATCCAATGGGATGACCGGACGAAGAGCGTCGCAGAGGGCAAGCTTCCGTGGGCGCCGACTCAGGTGAACGTCGAAAACTTCGGCGTGAAAGAACAGGCACCAAAGACTGGTGAAGAAGGGTCCATCGCCTCGGCTCAGAATAACTATGCCGTCTATAACGATGGGATCGCATTCCAATTTCCCATCAAGTGGCAGGAAATTCCTGCTCCGTTTAAACCACGATATTTGTTCGGTGATGCGAAATTCAATGCCGACATTTTGAAGTGGGAAGCGGATGGCTCCTTGCGGTCCTTCAAGGGAACTGGATGGGATCAAGATTTCGAAGAGCGTGACGACTTCGAAGAGAAAGTTAAGCTCCTAAAGTCTGAGTGGAAGAACGGTCAGTGGACCGTCATGATCTCCCGCCCTCTCAAGGGTAACAAGGATGATTATGACGAATACACTCGATTTGATATCGGTAAGTACATCCCGATGGTATTCTTCGCGTGGGATGGACACAATGGTGATGCAGGTCGAAAGATGGCCGTCTCTGCCTTCTACTACACGATTCTGCAGCCCCCGATTCCTCAGGAAGTGTATATTTACCCCGCCGTTATCGCGGTTGGTGTGGTGTTCTTGGAGGGTTGGATGTTGACCCGCCGCGCCAACAAGAAGAAGGGCAAAGTTCTCTAAGCGGTAAGAGGGGCATGTCGGTGTTATAAGGCGAGGGGGTGAGGAAACTCACCCCCTCGTTGTTTTTGGCATGGTCTATTCGAGTGACATATGGTGGCGATGATCGAGAATATTTCAGGTGTCCTCATTGCCGGCGGTAAGAGTCGTCGAATGGGACAGGACAAGCGGTTCATGAAGGTCGGCGGCACAAGTATGTTTGAGCGAACCCTGTCAGTCTTAATGGCGACCTTTGTGGAAAACATTGTAGTTCTCGCAGAGCCTATAGAGATGCTTGATGCGCGGAGTTGCTTGGTTGTCTATGACCTGATTCCAAACGCAGGGAGCTTAGGAGGCCTGTATACAGGTTTGATGACCGCTTCACGACCGAGGGTATTTGCTGTAGCGTGCGACATGCCATTTTTGGACCCTGAAGTTATCAGGTTCATGCTCTCCCATGACGAGTCGGCCGATGTGATAGTGGCTAGCTTGGGCGGTGGATTTCAGCCAATGCATGCGGTGTATTCGAAGCGCTGTGTTCCGTTTCTCCAAGCGATGGCCCAACGACATGAACTCAAGATTCAAAACCTCTTTCACCATAACACTCTGCGAATGACGATATTGACAGAGGAGCATCTCCAGGCATTCGGACCAGGGTTCCGCTCGTTCCAGAATATTAACACCCCGAGTGAATTGGCTTCTGCCGAGGCATCCCCTTCTACTCAACCGTGACAGCTCGCATCCACAGTCGCCAGCGTCCAAGAGGGGTGTTGGTCATTCACCCAGGGGCTTTGGGCGATGTGTTGTTAGCCCGCCCTGTTCTTCACGCGTTGCGCTGTCAGTTCCCTCACCATGAAGTCGCACTACTTTCAGCCAATGCCGTGGGATCTCTATTGTGCGACAGCGCAGAAGTTCATCGAGCATTCCCTCTTGAGGAAGGGTATCTGAGTCAGTTATTTGCTGGCTTCGAGAGCCTCTGTGATTCATACAGGACGTGGTTGGGGCAGTGCGAGTTAGTGGTGGGATGGCTGCGAGATGCGGATGGTGCCGTGACCAATACGTTGCGCCTCGCAGGAGTGCAGAGCATCAGGTTACAATCTCCGTTCTCCTCAGGCTTAGTGGCAATTCATCAAGCAGATCGCTATTGGGAAGCCGTCGGAATGGAGGGGTACCGGGAGGACTTCACTTCATCGCTAATCTTGCCTGCCGAACTCGCGAGGCAGGGGCAAAGGGTTCTGCGGGCTTGTAATTGGAATGGCGTTTCGCCATTAGTCCTGGTTCATCCGGGAAGCGGTAGCCTTCACAAGTGCGTAGAGGCGTGGCGCCTTGCAAAGCTCATTGAGTGGTTGATCGAGTCTCGCATGGCACCCATGCTCCTCGAAGGGCCGGCGGATTGTCAGTCGGTTGCACAGGTACTTTCTTCGGTGACCAAGCCCGTGCCTGTGATTCGCGACGTGAGTTTGTCTGCCGTAGCAGGAGTCATGGCACAGGCGAATCTCTATATCGGCCACGACTCGGGCATGACACATCTCGCTGCCGCCTTAGCGATTCCCACCATAGCGTGTTTCGGCCCCACTCAGGCCTCTCGCTGGGCTCCGCATGGGAGTACGGTGTCGATCATATCCGGCATGCCCTGCGTTTGCGTTGACTGGCGCAAAGTGGAGGCTTGCCAGGACAAGGTCTGTCTGCGCATTCCTGTGGAAAGCATGATTGAAGCCTCTCGTACTCAATTGTTGAAGCCGTCGTAGTCCTTCTCATCGATCCCGCGAACTTGTCTCTCACATCCTGGTGTGTTAGATTGCGAGATTAATTTTCGCTGTTTACACGCAGACTTAGGGGAATTTTGTGGCTCAAGGTGTAGTGCAGGATAAGGTTGTCGATGCGTTGGCTGGAGCGCTTCGACTGGCACAACAACGCGGCATTCTCAAGATCGAGCAGGTGCCCGTTATCAACCTCGAGGCGCCAAAGCGGCCGGAGTGGGGCGATGTGTCCTGCACGGTGGCCATGTCTTTGTCGGCTTTAGAACGACGGCCGCCCTTTGAAATTGCTCAAATTATTGCGGATCACATTCAGGATCGAGATGCGCTGTTCTCCCGAGTCGATATCGCGCGGCCTGGATTTCTCAATCTCACGCTCAAACCCGATCTCTGGATGGAAGTTTTGCGACATATTGAAGCACAGCGGGCCGAGTATGGTCACAGCCGCCTCGGGCAGGGACGGCGCGTATTGGTGGAATACGTCAGCGCTAATCCGACTGGACCCTTGCATGTCGGCCATGGACGTGGAGCCGCCGTTGGACAGGCGCTCGTTCGTCTCCTCAGGGCAACCGGGCATGAGGTGGTCAGCGAATATTATATCAACGATGCGGGCCGTCAGATGAAATTGCTTGGGGTGTCGGTCCTTGCTCGGTATTTGGAATCGTGCGGGCAGACTGTCCCGTTTCCTGAAGACGGGTATCAGGGTGAGTATATTGGGGCGGTCGCTGCACGCGTGAAGGCGGAGCAGGGAGTGGCGCTGCTCTCTCTTTCTTCGAGTGATGCGGAACAGCGAAGTAAAGACTTCGCATATCGGGAACTCCTGGCTCTGATACGGCAGGATTTGGAAGCGTTTGGCATCACGTTCGAGTCGTGGTTTAGTGAAGCCTCATTGTTGTCCTCCGGAGCGGTCGAGCAGGTATTGAGCGAGCTGAGAAGCCGGGACCTTCTCTTCGATCAGGATGGCGCGCAATGGTTTCGCTCGTCAGCCTATGGCGATGAGAAGGATCGGGTGGTTCGCAAGCAGGAGGGAGATTACACGTACCTGGCCTCCGACATTGCCTATCACCGCGACAAGCTGCGGCGTGGGTTTGATCTCCTGGTCGATGTCTGGGGGGCCGACCATCACGGGTATATTCCGCGAATGCAAGCAGTGGTGCAGGCCTATGGGTATCCAAAAGAACGTTTGCGGGTCGTGCTCGTGCAGATGGTCAATCTTCTACGCGGCGGCCGAAAAGTCGAAATGTCCAAGCGCGCCGGAGAGTTTATTACACTCCGCGAAGTCATGGATGAAGTCGGGGCGGACGCCGCCAAATTTTTCTTTCTCATGCGCGACTCCAGCACGCATTTGGATTTTGATCTAGAGCTGGCCAAGCAGCAGTCGCAGGAGAACCCCGTCTATTACGTGCAGTATGCGCACGCACGGATCAGCAGTCTTTTGCGCGTGGCGACATCACGAGGCATTGATTGTCCGCTTCCGAGTCAGGCCGACCTCAAACTGCTGGACGATCCCGACGAACTCGCGATCATTCGAAAACTTTCGCTCTTTCCGGTGGTGCTCGAAGCGAGCGCTGTGGAACTGGAGCCGCATCGGATGGCCTATTATCTCCGTGAGCTGGCGGGATTGGTGCATCCTTTCTATAACAAACACCGGATTTTGCCTCCGATAACCGGCCTCGACGCAACTCCCGCGGCTCAAACTGAGCCGTTGGCTTCTGCCAGGGTGCCCGAGGCGGTGTCTCCCGGTCTGACCGGGGCTCGCTTGGCCCTCATGTGGTCGGTGCAACAGGTTGTCCGCAACGGGTTGACGGTGCTGGGTGTTTCGGCCCCAGAGCAGATGTAGGGCTGCCAATCGGATGGTATCGTTTCGTATTACCCATGAAGAAGCGGGAGGGCGGGCGCGGGTCGGGGTTCTTACCACCGGACGTAGCGAAGTGGCTACGCCTGCTTTCATGCCGGTTGGTTCGCTGGGCAACGTGCGCAGTGTTGATGGTGAAGAACTGCTGAAGATGGGCTATGGGCTGATTCTAAATAATGCCTATCATCTGTATCTGCGTCCCGGACACAAAGTCGTGGAGGAGTTAGGCGGCGTTCATGGTTTCACCGCTTGGCCGGGTGCCATTCTCACCGATAGCGGCGGCTTCCAGGTTTTCAGCCTGGCAAAGTTTTGCAAAGTGACGGATGAGGGCGTGGTCTTTCAATCTCATATTGACGGATCCTCCCGATTCATTAGCCCTGAAACGTCGATCGAAATCCAGGAAGCGCTGGGCGCGGACATCATCATGGCATTCGACCATGTCGTGGCTCTACCCTCGTCGCTCGATCAGGTGCGTGCCGCCGCCAAGCGCACGTCTCTATGGGCACGCCGCTGCGTCGAGGCCAAGCGTCGTACCGATCAATCCTTATTCGGGATTGTGCAGGGCGGATTGGATCAGGGGTTGCGGGTAGAGTCAGCACGCGATCTGGTATCGGTGGGATTTGACGGGTATGCCGTCGGCGGCTTATCCGTTGGCGAGGACAAGGCCGACATGTATGCCATGTTGGATGTCACGGTCCCCGAGTTGCCGTCGGCCAAGCCGCGCTATTTGATGGGTGTGGGCATGCCCGAGGACTTGGTGGAAGGCGTCGCGCGCGGGATCGATATGTTCGATTGTGTGGTCCCGTCCCGCCATGGCCGGACCGGATGGCTATTTACCTCCTTCGGACGTGTGGTAATCAAACAAGCCCGGTATGCGCGAGATGAACAACCTATCGATCCGGCCTGCCTCTGTCCAGTCTGTACGCGATATACGCGGGCTTATCTCCATCACTTGTTCGGTGTGAAGGAGATGTTGGGGGCGCGTCTGAATACGATTCACAATTTGTGGTTTTTTGCGAAGTTGATGGAAGAGATCCGGAGTGCCGTGCGGGGCGGAACCTTTCAGGAGTTTCGCCGCGAGTTTCACCGGACCTATGTTGTGGACCGGCCGGGCGGCGAAGGACGGTCGGACATAGACAATTCGAACATGCCGTAAGGCGACAAGCAGGGGGCTGTATGTGGGATTCGGTGGCCTGGGCGCAGGGAACGTCGGGAAATGCGGGAGCGGGGGGAGGCCTTTTATCACTGGTCCCGTTCGTGCTGATCTTCGTTATTTTTTATTTCATGCTGATTCTTCCTCAACAAAAACGCCAGAAGCAGGCGAAGGCGATGCTGGAGACCCTGAAGAAGGGCGACAAGGTGGTGACGGCCTCAGGCATTTGGGGCACCATCACAAACCTGGGAAAAGAGACGGTGACACTTCAAATTGCGGATACGACCAAAATCAAAATTCAGAAAGAACATATTGCTCGGCTGCGCGGTGAGGAAGAAGACTGACGCACGCGACGAAGACGGGAAGGATTGGCGCACGTATGAAAAAAGTCGGTGGACGGTTGTTAGCCTTAGTGACGATGGTGGTCGCTTCGATCATCTTTTTCTTGCCCTCCTACCAACCCCTCTACAAGGAATTACCGCGGTGGATCCGCGAGGTGTTGCCGGATAAGGGCATTACGCTGGGATTGGACTTGCAAGGTGGCATTCACCTGGTTTTGGAGGTGGAAGAAGACCGAGCTGTGGAGATCGCGGTCGAACGGACGGCAGCGGGACTGCAAGACCTCCTCGTCGAAAAGAAAATTCCGGCTGAATCGGTCAAGCGGACGGGACCTTCGCAAATCACCATCGGATTTCAAAATGCCGAATTGAAGGCTCAGGTGCAAAAGCTCCTGGATGATTTCCCTACCTATGTGGAGAACGAGGCGGCCGGTTCTGGGAACAAGGTGGTGTGGGAGTTGCGCGATGCTGAGATCAAGCGCATCAAGGATTCCGCCATCAATCAGGCGCTGGAAACGATTCGTAACCGCATCGACCAGTTCGGTGTGGCGGAGCCCTTGATTCAGCGGCAGGGGCTGAAGCAAGTCGTCGTGCAGCTGCCGGGCATCAAAGACGCCAGATTGGCAAAGGACCTCATCAAGCAGACTGCGCTGCTCGAATTCAAACTGCTGGATGATGATAACCAACTCAAGGTGGATTTGCCGGGCCGGATTCAAAAGGGGAAGGAACGGGAAGAGGCGTTTCTGAAGCAGGTTGAGGGCAAGGTTCCGGAAGGCGATCAAATTCTGTTTGAGCGGATCGTCGAAAAAGAGAGCGGACAAGAATGGCTGGCTCCCTATCTGGTGAAAAAGCGGGTCATGCTGGCAGGCGATGTGCTCAGCGATGCCCGAGTCTCGATCGGCCAGTTCAATGAGCCGTACGTGTCGGTGACTTTCGATGCAAAGGGGGCACGGGAGTTCGATCGGATCACGGGCGAAAACGTCAAGAAGCGCATGGCGATCGTGCTCGACAATACCATCTATTCGGCACCGGTCATTCAGGAGCGTATCAGCGGAGGAAGGGCCCAGATTACGGGAACGTTCTCGATGGAGGAGGCCAACAACCTCTCCATTGTGCTTCGGGCGGGCGCGCTGCCTGCTCCGCTCAAGATCATTCAGGATCTGACGGTCGGCCCTTCGCTGGGACAGGACTCGATTGAGAAGGGCATCAAGGCGACTCTGTTTGCGGGACTTCTCGTCGTCGTGTTCATGGCCGTCTACTACCGGTTGTCCGGCGTCGTCGCAAATTTTGCGTTGATGCTGAACCTCATCTGTTTGATCGGTTCTCTGGCCGCGTTGAATGCGACACTGACCTTGCCCGGCATCGCCGGTATTATTTTGACGATCGGAATGGGCGTCGATTCCAACGTCTTGATCTTCGAGCGCATTCGTGAGGAGTTGCGTCAAGGGAAGGCGGTCCGTGTGGCAATTGATGCCGGATACGATAAAGCCCTCTTGACCATCGTCGACTCGCACGTGACGACCTTGATTACCGGTTTCGCGCTGTTTTTGTTCGGCACCGGGCCGATCAAAGGTTTTGCCGTCACGCTGTGCCTTGGTATCGCCATCAATCTATTTACTGCGTTGGTCGGCACCAAGGTCATCTTCGACCTCTTTAATCAGCGCAAGAAAATTGAGCAGCTTAGCATTTAGGAAGGAGCCGGTATGTTCGAGATTTTGGGAAAGACGAATATCGATTTTATGGGGAAGCGCACAATCTCATTTGCGCTGTCCGGCATCCTGGCCTTCCTGGGTATTATTGCCGTCTTTCAGATCGCGCGCGGGGCAGCCAATCTGGGGATTGATTTTGCGGGCGGGACGGCAGTCCAACTCAAATTCGACCAGTCGATCAGAATCGACGAAGCTCGCCGCGCATTGGAATCAAATGGACTGGGATCGGCCGAGTTGCAGGAGTTTACGCAGGACAATAAGTTGCTCATTCGTGTGAAAGCGTCGACGACCATTGAGGAAAAGGTCGCGGAACGAGTGATGGCGGTGTTCAGCAAGGAATTTCCCGGCAATAAGTTCGTCGTCGATTCCAGTATGGAAATCGGCCCGACGATTGGAAAGAAGCTCCAAGAAGATGCCATGATTGCCGTGTTGATCTCGTTTGTGGGGATCGTGCTCTACATCGCGGTTCGGTTTGAGTTGCGATTCGGCGTGGCGGCTGCGCTGGCGACGTTCCATGATGTCTTGGCAGTCTTGGGCGTGTTCTACATTTTGGATAAGGAAATTACCTTGCTGGTCGTCACCGCGCTCCTGACGCTGGCCGGATACTCGTTAACGGATACGGTCGTCGTGTTCGATCGGATTCGCGAAAATCTTCGCACGCGCCGGCGCGAAGACGAGGAAACGATTATCAATCAGGCCATCAATCAGGTCTTGAGTCGCACCATCGTAACCAGCTTGACCGTGGTGATCGTGCTTATTCCACTCGTGTTGGCCGGTGCCGAGGTCTTGCACGATTTCTCGCTGGCCTTGCTCGGGGGCGTCATGTTCGGTACGTATTCGTCCATTTTCGTGGCAAGTCCGTTGCTGCTCCTGTGGCCCGGCAGCCCTGGGAGCCTCCTGAAGCGTCGCTAGGCCTCGGCTTGTCAGAGCCGGGCCTAAAGTCCCGCATCATATTGCAACGGGGCCACAGTCGGGGTATCCGCACGCATGCTGTTCTGGAGCCGGTCACACAGCCTCCAGCGGAAAATCATCACAGCCATTGTGATGGTCGGTCTCCTGCCGTTGGGTCTTTCTCTCATTCTGACCTACCTCGAAGAGCGCCGGGCCTTGCGGGAGACCATCGGGGCCAATTTCAAAGAGGTGGCCGTCGAGGCGGCCCGACGGATCGAGATGCAGGTCACGCGCGGAATTAACGAAGCGCAGCAGCTTGCCGCCACACCGTTTCTTCGCACCTCGGTCACCGAATCCAACCGCACCTACCTGGACAAAGACGAAAAGACCGTCCAGTCGATGATCAAAGCCTGGCAGCAGCGGTGGCGGCAGCGGGACAAACAAAGCGAGTTTCCGCTGTTCATTAACCGTATCGTGACCAATTATTTGATTCGATGGCACGATATCCGGAAGGCGGACTATGTGGGTATTTTCGTGACCGACAACCGAGGCGCGCTCGTAGTCAGTTCTATCCCGCAGGTCGAATACTACTACGGCAAGACGGCCTGGTGGCAGGCGTTTATGAAGCGGGGAACGGGGAAGGTGTTTGTCAGCGATATCTTTTTCGATCCTGCTTTCGGCACGCATGTGGTCAATGTGTCGGCGCCGATCGTCGATGACGAGCAACATACGACGATCGGGGCCGTCACAGTGCTTTTGCGCCGGGATACTCTGTTTCACTCCGTCTCTGAGGCAACGATCGGCCAGACGGGGCATGCCATGTTGTTCAATTCCGATGGCGCGCCGATGATCTGTCCGATCCTGTCCCCTGAAGAACATGTGGTCAAACCAGAGTTGATTGGGGCCATCAATTCGAGCGCGGCCGGCTGGACGACTGCGGAGAATGATTCGCATGGCGGAAAAAATTCGATCGTCGGTTTTGCACCGGTTCGCCTGGGTGCTGATCTCACGCCGGAAAGTCTGGGCGGGAAACGCTGGGTGACCTTTGTGCGGCAGGATCCTGGTGAATCCTATGCGCCGCTCTCGCGGCTCCTGGTGCAGGTGACCGTGTATGGGCTCGGAGTCTTTGCCGTGTTAATACTCACCGGTCTGGCGGTCGCTCGGCGCATCGCGCGTCCCATCGGCCTGTTGCATGAGGGGGTGCAGAAAATCGGGAGCGGCCGCTTGGATCAGCAGCTGGACCTCAAGACCGGCGATGAAATTGAACAACTCGCCGATGCGTTCAACAAAATGGCGGCGAACCTGCGCGTGTCGTTCGAACAGATCGAGCATCGCATGGAGGATGTTCGACGATTAGAGGCGCGGTATCGCGATCTCATCGAGCATTCGCCGGAGATGATCTATCAGCTGAATAAAGCCGGGGAATTCGTGCATGTGAACAAAACCGGTTTGGACAAGCTTGGGTATACGCTGGAGGAAATGCTCCAGATGCATCTCTGGGATCTGGTTCCCAAAGGGCGCGAAGCGGAGGTGTTGGCATACTTGGAGCGTCTCGTCTCGCAGGGGCGCAGTACGATTGAGACGGTGTTTGTGGCGGCAGACGGGCGTCCGATCGACGTGGAAATCCATTCGACGGCCTTGTTCGAAATCGGCGGAGGACTCGTTCACTCCCGCGCCTTCGTCCGCGATGTGACGGAACGGCGTCTGCTGGAAGAGCAAATTCACCGCTATACCACGCGACTCGAGCAGGCAGTGAATGAGCGGACCCAGCAGCTCGTGGCCTCGCAGGAGCGGTATAAGGCGCTCTTCGATCTGGTGGCCGATTCTGTCTTTATGGTGGGCGAAGACGGGGTGATCGTCGCAGTCAACAAGCGTGAAGAGCAGGCGCTCGGGTATTCCGAGCAACAGGTGGTGGGAAACAGCATTCTCGACGTAATCCTGGCGGCTCATCACGAGGACATGCGTTCGCTGTTGGCGAAAATCCACTCCGGCGAACGCCAGGTCCCCACGCAGGAAATCACGGTGCGCCATGCCAGCGGCAAGGAAACGCCGGTGGAGATGGATTTGATCTTGGTGCGTGGCAGCGATCATACGTGGGTGATGGTGCAGCTTCGTGACATCACGGATCGAAAGCGTCTTGAGCGACAGATGCATACCTATCAGCAGGAGCTGGAAGCAAAGGTCAGCGAGCGCACGCGTGAGATCGAAGAGACAAAGCAGTATCTAGAGAACCTGCTGGAGAATGCCAATGACGTCATTTACACCCTCGATAGTGAGCAGTGTTTTACCTATGTCAATAGCAAGGTATTGGCCTGGGGCTACGCCAAGGAGGATTTGCTGGGGCGGCCATATTTGGGGCTGTTGTCGAAACGTCATCGAGGGCGACGGTTAAAATCGACGTTGGATATCGGCGTGAAGCAGGTTTATGAGGTTGAGGTACTCACGAAAACCGGCGAGCCCCGTTCTGTCATGGTCAGTGTGTCGCCGCTGCACGGAGTTGACGGCGAGATTCTGGGAGTGCTCGGCATTGCTCGGGACATGACCGACACGAAGAAACTGGAGCAGCAAATCAGGAACTCCGAGAAGCTGGCATCAGTGGGTAAGTTGGCGGCAGGCGTGGCCCACGAGATCAACAACCCGTTGGGTGGTATCCTGAACTGTCTCTACAATATGCGTAAGGGCACTCTGTCCCCGTCGCGCCAGGAGGAATATCTCGCGTCGATGGAGGACGGATTGCGTCGCGTGCAGCGGATCGTCCGGCAGCTCCTCGACTTTTCCCAACAGCACAACCCGGAGCTGGCGCTGGCGGATATCAATCATGTCGTCAATCGCGTGTTGTTGTTAACCGACCACCTGTTCGTCCCTCATCGGGTGCGGCTGGAGACGGACTTAGCGGTCGATATGCCGGAAATCATGATCGATCGGCATATGATGGAACAGGTGCTGATGAATCTTGTATTGAATGCCATTCAGGCCATGCGAAACGGCGGGGTTCTGACCATTCGCACGACGGTCAAAGAAGCCCATTGTCTGGTGCGCGTTCAGGATTCCGGGTGCGGTATTTCTTCGTCTGTGCTGCCGCGCATTTTCGACCCGTTTTTCACGACCAAAAACGAAGGCGAAGGGACCGGGCTCGGTTTGTCGGTGAGTTTAGGTATCGTCGAGCGGCACGGTGGACGGATTGTGGTGGAGAGTGAAGTTGGAAAGGGCACGATCTTTACCGTGTCGATTCCGCTCTCGACCGAACGCTATGCCATTGGGAGGTTTTCGTGAAGGGGCTCAAGATCTTCATTGTCGATGATGAACCGCTGATGCGGCTTTCTATGCAGGATGCGTTGGAAGGGGTCGGGTGCGAGGTCATGGCGGCTGCGACCGGCACAGAAGGGTTGGCCGTCATAGGCACGCGGCAGTTTGATATCGTGATTACCGACCTGCGTCTTCCGGGTGCTGACGGATTGACGATTTTGAAGACCACTAAAGAACGAAATCCCACGACCGAAGTCATATTGATCACGGCCCATGGGTCGGTGGACACGGCGGTGGGGGCGATCAAACTCGGCGCGTACGATTACATCACCAAGCCGTTTCAGATGGACGAGTTGCTGTTGATCGTCGAGCGCGTCGGCAAAATTATCGGGCTGCGGCGGGAAAACCTCGAACTGAAAGAAGTGCTGGAGGATCGCTTCAGTTTTGGTGGTATCCACGGGCGCAACCATCACATGCGGGCGCTGCTGGACAAGATCAAGCTGATTGCAGCCACTGATTCGCCGGTTTCCCTTGTCGGCGAGCGTGGAACGGGGAAAGAGTTGGTCGCGCACACCATCCATTTAAACAGCCCGCGGCGGGATCAGCCGTTGATCAAAATGTGTTGCGCGGATCTTCCGGATCCTCTGCTGGAGGCGGAGCTCTTCGGCCATGAAAAAGGGGCGTTACCCGCGGCCTCGCGGCAACGACGAGGACGGTTTGAGCTCGCACAGAAGGGAACACTGCTGCTCGATGATGTGGATTCGCTGTCTCCTCTCCTCCAGAGCAAATTGTGGCGAGTGCTTCAGGGGCGGAGGTTTGAACGTGTGGGAGGCCGTGAATCGATCGAGTTTGATGTTCGAATCCTTTGCGCGTCGCGGCAGAATTTGACGGAGGCGGTAGCACAGGGACGGTTTCGTCAGGAGCTCTGTGATCACCTTGCTGCCGTTCAGGTGGTGGTGCCGCCGTTGCGTGAGCGTCGGGAAGATGTACTGGTCATTGCCGAGCATGTCCTTGAGATACGATCAAAGAGCCTCAATAAATCCCCCAAGGGTTTTTCTCAGCCCAGTTGCGACCTGCTTCTACACTATTCTTTCCCGGGCAACGTTGGCGAGTTGGAGCAGATGGTGGAGCGGGCCGTGACCTTGGGGCGAAACGGGGAGCCTCTGCAGCCCTGGGACCTTTGTGGGTTCCAAAGCTGCCCGTATCTCGGTGGTGCGCCTCAGGCGACATGTGGGTTTTGCGCTGAGGGCCTGTCGGCGAAGGGCGGAGAGCCTGTGGTGCAGGCCGCGGCCACATTGGCCGCGGCGCGGGAAGCCTTTGAGAGGGACTACATTGAAACGGTGTTGAAGCAGGTAGACGGTAGCCGGACAAGCGCAGCCACCGTGCTGGGATTATCCAGAAAAGCCCTGTGGGACAAGTGCAAACGGTACGGCATCTCCTCCGCCAAGGGTGAGGCGGAGGAGAGAGATGAGTGATTACTCTGCCGCCTCTTGACCGCCTTCCCACAGTTTCACGGTGCGATCCCAGGAAGCGCTGGCCAGTCGCAGTCCGTCAGGGGAAAGGGCCACTCCGCGTACGGGGCCGGTGTGAGTTTTGTCGGTCCGGAAGTTCCGGCCTGTGGCGATGTCCCAGAACCGGATCGTGTTGTCGTCCCCGGAGCTGATCAGGACTTTCCCGTCCGGTGAGACGGTCAGGGAACGCACCCAGCCATTATGCCCCCGCAGGACGCGGAGTTCGTTCATGGTCGGCATTTCAAAAAACCGGATGGTATTGTCCCGGCTGCCGGTGATCAGAATTTTTGCGTCGGGCGTAAAGGTCATCGCTCCAATCCAGAACTCCATCGGTTTTTGAAATCCGCCGTCGTCCTCGATAAAGAAGCCGCGGGTTTCCGTTGAGTCTTCCGCCGTTTCCTCCCAATGCCCGTTATGGAGGATTTTTTCCTCACCGCTCGGCAATACTTCCCAAATGCGAATTTTGCCGATGTCGGAGCCGCTCGCGAGATGCACGCCGTCCGGTGAAAAGGCCACACAGACCGACCAATGGTGGTCGTATTGATCCTTGCCCAGAAGGGTCATCAGATCGGTGCCGGTCGTGACTTCCCAGATCTTGATGTCTTTATTGTGGCTGCCGCGCGCCAGCATGAGGCCATCGGGGGACAACGACAAACTGCACACATTGTGATCATAGCGAGTGAACAAGAGCTTGGTCGGCTCCCCGGTTTTCGGGTTCCACAGGCGGATTGTCCGGTCCTCGCTGCCTGAGGCCAGCGTGTGGCCGTCCGGTGTGAAAACCAGGGCGCGAATGTCGGCCGTATGGCCGCGCAATGAACGCAGAAGGCGTCCGGTTTCGATGTCCCAGATGCGGACGTATCGATCCACGCCGCCACTGACGATCGTTTGCCCGTCTGGGGCATAAGCGACCGTCCACACGCCATGCGAATGTCCGCGGAACGTTTTGAGTTCCCGGAAGCCTGTTTTCCAATACTCTAAATGGTCGGTAGCCGGTGCCTGTGCACTTGCCCCATGTGTCGGCGCCGGTGCGGCGGAAGGAATCGTCGGGGGCGTGGTCGTTGAGTTGCTCATAAAAGTCTGTGCCTCGTCCCTGGTGTGACCGAGGGCTGATCTCAGCCCGGGTCAGCCCTCCGCGGTTTGCAAAAAACGCCGAGGGGTTTGTATAATCGGCGGTCGTTTTGAGGATCGTAAGAGAAGGACCGTGAGCAAGTCAAGCACAGTGCTTACGCATAGTTTCTCCCTTCATTGTAACGGAAAATGTGAGGTCTTATGACTACCGGAGTAGAAGTATCCAAGCCGTCCATGGAAATTCGATTTCAGCCGGCCTTACTGCAGGAAGTCATCGACTCGTTCATTGAAAAAACCGAGCGGGAAGGGGATCCGACCTACTATAAGGAATTTCACGAGCTGGCCGATCCGATCTATGAGAAATTCACCCTGGACGATCGTGAAGCGGAGTTCAAGAAGCTGTATCAATACTTATTCGGGATCTGGGGTTTTTCCGACATCATCCGTGACGCCTTCAACGAATTTCCCGATCTCAAGGCTCGAGTGGGCATTGTCTTGGTCAAGGGGGTACTCAAGGAAGACCAGGAAGGCGTTGACGTCCTTCGCAAATGGGGATCTGTCGAGCACGATTTGGCCAAGCAATTCGAGGAAAAAGGGCTGAAGGGGGTCGGCATTAAGCTGATTCCACGACGCTTCTATGATCCGGCCTTGACCCGGTATTGCCGTCACGAACTCATGCATATCAATGATATGCTGGACCCGGCATTTGGATACGATCCTGATACAAGGGTCGGACAAAATCCCGGCGAAGAAACGCTCATTCTGCACCGCTATCGCATCCTCTGGAATATCAGTGTCGATAGCCGGCTGATTGCTGCAGGCAAAGAGCCGATGCTTCAAAAGGAAGATCGGTTCAAGGAGTTCCGCTCCTGGTATCGCAAAATTCCACCGGCTCAATTGAAATCGGTGTTCGAAGGGTTGTGGCAGACGAGCTACTTTACCCATTCCGAACTGGTAGAGATGGCGACCGATACCCTCCGCATTTTGGATCGCGCCGTCGATGTCGAGGGGGGAGAAATCCCGGAGACTCAGAACAAAGTCATGTTGATGCCGGGGTTTCCTTGCCCCTTGTGCCGGTTTCCAACGTATACCTGGGTGGAAGATATGGAGACGAAGCTGGAACCATACATTTTGGACTTCATCCGTGAAAACCACCCAGGCTGGGACGTCGAGTACGGCGCCTGCGACCGTTGCGTAGAAGTGTATAAGTTGCGTGCCGACGGTGTCATGTAGTCGGGGGGCAACGTGGCGGGTGATCCCAAATACGGGCGTCGTGATTTCCTGAAAGATTCTGTGGTCTCGGTGGCCAAGGCGGCGAGGGAATTTGCTATCCATAAGGATGCGCCTCGCGAACAGGCGCCAGCTCCCGTGCGGACAGACTGGCTGCGCCCTCCTGGCGCCGTCGACGAATCTACCTTCCTCGAACGCTGCACGCGCTGCAGCGATTGCATCAAAGCCTGTCCACCGGGGGCGATCGTGAGCGATCTCTCGAACGGCACGCCGGTGATTTTCGCCAATCAAGTCGCCTGCGAGCTCTGCGAGGATTTTCCCTGCATTGCCGCCTGTGCGACGGACGCGCTCTTGCCGGTGGCTGATACCGGGGAGGTGCGGATGGGCATCGCTACGGTGTCTCATCGTGTCTGTACGGCGGGTCAGGGATGTCACGCCTGCGTATCGAAGTGCCCCGTTGAGGCGCTCTCCATGGATTTTCATGCGCTCCGTCTTGACGTGGAGCAGGCGCGCTGTGTTGGATGTGGTATGTGCGAGCAGATTTGCAAGACTGTCAATGATCGCATTGCAGTCAAAGTCATCCCGGCCAGAAATCTTTCTGCGGGCAGCCTTAACTAGTGAATCCGTCATGTGTTAAGAAGTGTCCAAACATTCATTCATCATGTTTTTTCATGAAACAACGGCACGGAAGCGGTGGCAAAGGGGAGAGAGTTCATGCTTGACATCCCTCCCTCCTTTACCTATCATACGCCTCCTGTGCCGCAGGACTCAGATGTTGCGTAGTGTGTGCAAAAAATGCGCAACATGTTGAGGTGAGGAGCAAGATACGTATGACATCGAAACAAGTCGTGCAGCCCACCTCCGCATCCTCCACCGCAATTGCTCCTCCCAAGGCAGTTCCGATCAAGGATTCGCCTGCTGTCGAGCGCGCGCTCAATCGCAGCAAGATATATTTGTTGTTCTCCTGGAGCCTGTTGTATCCGGAGGATGAGGAGTTTTTGGATTACCTGCAGTGTGGGGAATTCGTCGAGGACGGACGAGCTGCGTTAGACGGGTTGCGGCTCGCGTTAGACGGCATCGGTGGCGATCGTGCCGTTCAGAAGATCGCCCTGATGAAGAAGCAATTCGACCAGATTGAGAAGCTGGTGTCGGCGGAGTGCGTCAATTGGCAAATCGGCGATCTGCAGACTGAGCACCGTCGGGTGTTCACCAACGTGATCACGTTGGATTGCCCTCCTTACGAAACCCTCTTTGGAAACGATCACGTCTTCGCGCAATCCCACGTCATGGGTGACATTGCGGGATTCTATAAAGCGTTTGGTGTGGAGCTTTCAAAGGACGTCCATGAACGTCTGGATCACCTCAGTGTCGAACTCGAATTCATGCATTTCCTGACGTATAAAGAATCCTATTCACGTTGCCACGATGGAATCGATAAAACGGAAATCGTGGTCGATGCGCAAAAGAAGTTCGTGAAAAACCACATCGGCCGCTGGGTGCCCCTGTTCTGCCGAATGTTGGCAAAGAAATCAGATACCGGGCTATTCAAGCTTATTGCCGATTGCATGTCGGAATGGATGGATTTTGAGGTCGCCTTCCTTGGAGTAACCGTACAGCCATACTCCGAGGCGGACTACAGACCAGCTACCTTCAATGCTCCGGAAGGTCAAACCTACGAGTGCGGGGCGCAGGACAAGGGGAATGAGCTCAGTATGTTGCTGAGCGAAGTCGGCGCTGAGTCCTTCATGGACCAGAAGACAAAAGAGAAGGACGGCGAGCAGAGCGAAGGCCCAGTCGGGACTGCGTAGGAGTTCTCGGTTTTCGGGCAGTGCAGTATGCGGTTTTCGGTAGACGTTATACGTTCCCAGTTCTTTTTTCTTATTAATCTTTCAGAGGAGGGCATACGCAATGAGACTGGTGCAGACACGCAACAAGCGTTTGGTGTTTGGCATTCTGTTCTCTGCGCTGATCGTCGGCATCATGTTGACGATCGGGCAGGTGCCTCTCGCGGTCAGCCAACCGGTGACCATTCCCGTGAAGGCGATCAAGGGGGCAATCCCGATGGACGGTGCAAACCCCATCTGGGAAGGAGTGCCAGGTGTCATCATCCCATTGAGCGGACAGACCATCACGACCCCGATGCACCCGAATATTTCGGTCAAGTCGGTGTTTGTGAAGGCGGTCAGCAACGGGAAGGATTTGGGGTTGCGCCTTGATTGGAGCGACCAGACCAAGAACGATACGGCGATCGGTCCGCAGGATTTTCGCGACCAGGTAGCTATCATGTTCCCGGTCAACACTGCGGGCGCGCCGCCCTTCCAGTGCATGGGCCAGTCCGGTGGGACGGTCAACATCTGGCGTTGGAATGCGGAGTGGCAGAAGGATCTCGGCAAGGATAGCGCCGGTATCTGGGACGTGGACGACCAGTACCCTGGCATCTTCTGGGACTACTATTTCGAAGAGCCGGCGGGTGGAGTCACCTATCCGGATCGTATCGGCCGTAGCCTTGGGCCATTCAATTCCGGTATCTGGTCCGGTAACATCATGTCCGACCCGACCCTGCGCGTCAGCTCCGTTGAGGATCTGAATGCCAACGGGTTCAGCACCTTGACCACCCAGGCCCATCAGGATGTGATCGGCAATGGCGTGTGGGAGCCGTCAGGTTCCCTCAAGGGCGGTGGATATACCGGTCCGACCTGGCGCGTCGTCGTGAAGCGTTCGCTGGAGACCGGCGATGCGAACGACACCCAGTTCAAGGCGGGAGCCTCTGTGCCCATCGCGTTTGCGGTGTGGGACGGTTCCGACATTGAACGGAACGGTATGAAGTCTCTCTCCACCTGGTTCACGCTGAAGTTGCCGTGAGCCAAGCGGTCTGAAGTAAAAATTCCTGCCCCTGTGCCGGGCCGGAACGTGTTAGGGATTTGAAGCAGAAGGCTCCGGGTTTTTGCCAGAGATGGCAAAGTGACCCGGGGCCTTCGTGCATTTCTGCGAGTATGTAATGCAGTTGCGCGAGGAGTGGAATTTCTCTTTCCTCGCAGTCGGAGGGTTGCTTTCGGACCGAAGCGGAGTGTATAAACCGATACGGTGCAAATCTCCTGAAAACCCTGATTTTCCTGCTTAATATAAAGATAATTTTATGAAGGTTTCTCTTCTATTTCCACCGACGTGGCACCCTTCGCAACCTTACCTGAGCCTTCCTTCCCTTACCGGTTTTCTCACTCAAGCGGGAATAAAAAACGTCTCTCAGCGTGATCTCGGCATCGAGTTGTTGGACAAAGTGCTCACTCAGTCCTTTGCCCACGGCCTCTATCAACAGTTGGTAGAGAACAGCGAAGCCTTGAGCGCGAACGTGCGGGAGAAACCGGGCCAGGGAGTGCGGAGCAACTCGCGCGTGTTATCGAATCCCTTGATCGCTTCCCCTACTTATTTGAGCGTATCGAACTCGCCAAAGAGACGTTGCGCGGAGAAGGCTTCTATGACATCGAGGCCTATCGCAACAGCCTGTTTCTGATCGATAAGTGGCTTGAGGTGCTCTCATCGCTCTACTTCCCGACCAGAATGACAGTCGTTGATAATCAGTTTGGTGACTACTCGATCTATTCGTCGAAAGATCTGATCAAAGCTATCCGTGACGAAGCGCAAAATCCCTATATCAGCCTCTTCCGCGAGCACGTATTACCCACTATTTTGACGGATCGTCCGGACTTAGTCGGCGTCTCCATTACCGCCACGTCGCAAATTATTCCGGGTCTCACGCTCTGTCGATTGATCAAAGAGCATGCGCCGGAACTACATGTGACTGTCGGCGGGAGTATTTTCACCCGTCTGGTCAACAACTTGCGCCGCTGCCCGTGGCTCTTCGATCTCGTTGACGATTTTGTGGTGTTCGAGGGCGAGACCGCCTTGCTTGAACTCGTGAATCAGATGGACGGCAAGCGTGACTTTAGCAAGGTGCCCAATCTGATTTATCGCCAGAACGGCAAGATCACGGTCAACCAGCCGTTCTATTCCGAAAACATCAATCAGCTCACGGCGCCCAATTACGACGGATTTCCGCTCGATCTGTATTTGTCTCCGGAGCCGGTACTGCCCGTGCAATTCTCGCGAGGCTGTTACTATAAGGACTGCGCCTTTTGCGCTCTGACGCTGGATCACCAAAACTTCCGGCAGCGAGATCCGGGGAAGACGGTGGACGATCTGGTCTGGTTAAAGGAACGATATGGCGCACAATCGTTCTTCTTTACCGACGAATGTTTCGCCCTATCGCCCACCAAGCGCCTTTGCCAGCAGATGATCGATCGTCAAGTGAACGTCAAGTGGACCTGCGAGTTGAGGTTTGAGAAAAATCTCACGCGCGAATTGCTTACACAAATGCGAGATGCCGGCTGTTTGAAAATCGTATTTGGCCTGGAGTCGTTCAATCAGCGGGTCATGGATTTCATGAAAAAAGGCATCAAGCAGGAATCCGTGCGGCGGATTGTCGATGACTGCGTCGATCTGGGTATTGCCGTGCACTGCTATGTCATTGTGGGTTTCCCGACGGAGAAAGAAGAGGAAGCGCTGGAAACCATGAACTTCGTGGTAGGAAATACCAAGCTCCACGAATCGTATGGATTCTCCTGCCAACCCTGCCTGTTTGACTTGGAAAAAGAAGCGCCGATTATGAGTGATCCGGGTAGTTATGGCATTCGTCGAATTATGCGCCCGGCCACCGAGGATTTGAGTCTCGGATTTTTCTACGAAGTGCAGGAAGGGATGACGCCGGCTCAGGCGGAGCAGCTCTACCAGCAGGTGTACGAAAAGATCAGCGAAGTCGTGTGTGAGTTGCCGTTTAACTATTCTATGGCCAACGGGCTGTTGTATATCGCCCGGGCTAAGTCGCAAGCGTTGCAGGTACCACAACCTACCGTCTCCTAAGAGTGGAAGACAGGCCGCGCGGAGTGCTGATTCATGCGGTGTGCTCACGGAGTGCTTCACGTTTGCCAGGGGGGCTGGAGATGTCTGCTATAGCCGCCGCCGTCGAACGGCCAACAGGACGGGTTGACGATCAAGGATTATTGTTCGAGTACACCATCAAGCTGGTGTTGTTCGTCGGTTTTTTCGAATTAGTGCTGTATCGCCTGGTCTCCCGTCTGGGCATGCACATCAGCAAGATCGCCGCTCAGCATGAATGGATTGGAACGGTCTTCCAGCTGTTGACCTCAATCGGGTTTGCACTGTTGAATGTCGTGGCCATCTTTGTGTTCCTTGCACTCGTGGTCTTGCTGGTCAACCGCGCTCGAGCCAAAGGCATCACGGGCTTTAACGCCATCACGATTCCCAGTGTGGCGCTCCTCTTGATCTTGACGGTTGCCTTTCTCATCGTGCAGCCGGCTATGCTCGGTTCCATTGCCTACAATGTCGTGACTATCATCGCACTCACCGCGCTGATGCTGGAGTATCTCTCGCAGCAGCAGGAGTGGTCGAAACGGGTCATGGGCACGGTCTATTATTTCGGTATTTCCGGATGGTTGTACTATCAAATCTTCTCCACCACCTACGGCTGGATGGGCGTGATTGCGGCGCCGCCGTTTGTCTATGAAGCCAATCGTCTCGGCGAAGCGCTGATGGTGCTTGCCAGTATCCTCGTTTTTTGGGCGTACGGACGCGGGGTCTCCTTCCGCACGAGGAACAAGCAACAGCGGCGCCGCGCGATCTGGTTCGGGGCGGTTTCGGCGGTGGTGTTTTTCGGCCTGTTGTTCATGGATTATTTCTTGGGTCTGTACAACCCGGCGCTGGCCCATTCCATCCGGAAGGCCGGCGAGGGGATCAGCTGGATCTTTCAGATGGGCATGGGCTATACATTTTATCTGCCCTTTGCCTTTTATGTCGCCGGACTGTTGTGCTGGTCGTATACGGTCATCAGGCTGGTGACGATGGGACGTCTGGCAGGGTACGGACTGGCCTTGATGTTTATCGCCGGTTATGCGCTGCTGTTTTCCAGTTTGACCTTGATGGTTATTCTTGGAGTAATGTTATTGACGCTCGACCGCCCGAAGGGAACGGTTGAGCAGGCGACGCTAAGTAGACCGCCGCTGGTGGGCACGCAGGAGTCCCTCGTTGGCGGACAGATTTAATTTTTGACTCACCCAGAGATTAGGATACGTTGTTATGGACGAACACACACAGACCGGCGGGGCAGAACAGGGCAGTGCGGCGGTGGATCCAGGCGATCAGCCGTTGAATCCCGATGAGGAAATTGCGGAGATTGAAAAACTGCTCAGCACCGAGCCAGATGATTTTCAGGCACGTTGCCGATTGGGCGAACTCTATTTCAGTAAAGGGCGATTGGACGATGCCCTGACGGAAGTGAAAAAGTCAATCGAGATGGCCGAGGGACTCAGGACGGAGATGAATCGTTCTCTGGCGATGTACTACTCCAACCTCGGGACCATCTATGCGACGAAGGGCATGATCGACGAGGCCGAGGCGGAGTTTAAGCGTGCGCTCGAAGTGCATGCTTATGATGTGTTGGCGCTGTTTAACTTAGGCCGGGTGCAGGCGGATAAGCGCAAGTACATGGAGTCGAAGAACTATTACGAACGGCTGGTTGAGATCACCCCGGACGATCCGATGGCCTGGTACAATCTCGCGGGCGTGTACGTAGAGCTCGATAATCCGCAAGTCTCCGATTACAACACTATGGACATGGCGATTCAGTGTTATCTGCGTGTCCTCGAATTGGACCCGAAGCATTTGGAAGCCAGCTTCAAGTTGATGGAGATCGCGCTCAATCACCGGAAGAACGATTTGGCGATTAAGGTGATGGAGAGTGCGGTGGAACACAGTCCGGACGAGCCGCTCGCGTATTACAATTTGATCAGCGTCTACGATAAGTGCAAAATGTTCGAACAGGCCGAGCAGGCGCGTCAGCGGCTGAAGGAACGATTTGCAAAGAAGGCCAAAGAGGGATCCGCATCCTGAACACGTGAGCAAAGGAGACACACCATGTTTGGCAGCCTTGGTTTTACAGAGTTGATCCTGATCCTGTTTATTGTGTTGATCATTTTCGGAGCAGGGAAGTTGCCGCAGCTTGGTGAGGGGATCGGTAAGGCTATCAAGGGCTTCAAGAAATCCGTCCATGAAGCGGATGCGATCGAAGCAGAAGCCCAGGCGCAGGCACAGCAACAAGCCGAACCCGCGCAAGCTCAGGCCATTGCCGCTCAACCGACGGCTCCAATGCCGACGCCTGTGGCGGAGCAACAGGTCGCTGCGGCCCCTCCTGCCGCCCGCGCACAAGCGTAACATCCTCGACAACAAGTGCCCACAGCATAGATCGGACGCACAACGTTATGGAAACAGATGTTCAGTTAGCTCTCGGATACATAGAAACCTTTGCCGGGAATGGAAAGGCCAGGAGTACGGGAGACGGCAAGCGCGCGGTGAAGGCCGGTATTCCGCTCCCGCACCACGTCGCTCTGGATCGTGAAGAAAAGTGGCTGTACTTCGCGGAGTCCGGATCCGATCGTGTGCGTCGCGTCAACTTGACCGAAGGCACCGTCCATAACTTCGCAGGCATCGGCGAGACCTGCTACAGCGGAGACGAAGGCCCATGTGGCGAAGCTGGTTTGTATCTCCCTCTGGATGTGGCCTGTGATTCCAAAAACGATCTGTATGTGTGCGATTCAGGCAGCAACCGGATCCGGAAGATTGATCGGGACACCGGCATCATCACGACGGTGGTGGGAACCGGCGAGCATGGCTTCAATGGGGACGGACCGGCGCTGGAGGTGAATCTCACGTGGCCTGCCGCCATCGCCTTTGATGCGGATGATGTCATGTACATCGCTGACACGCAGGCACACCGGATTCGTCGCTTCGATCCACGAACGGGTCGCGTGGAAACCATTGCCGGGAGCTGGACTGCTGAGGACGAGGCCAGGGAACAACCCTTGGTTGCGCGCAATTTGGTCGTGTTATCCGGCGATGCGATTGGGATCGATTTCAGCGACGACAATGGCTGGCTTATGCCGGTCTGCTCTGACGGACTCAACCTCTCCATGTATCTGGATGATGGTCGGCCCGCGCTCGAGGCGCGTCTCTATGATATCGTTGGAATTGCCGTCGATAATGCCGGGGATGTGTATGTCGTAGACAAGGGCAGTAATCGCGTACGCAAGATCGATCGCCGGACCGGACTGATTTCGACACTCGCAGGCGTATGCCGCTACGGGTACGACGGAGACGGCAAACTTGCGGCCAAGTCGATGTTGCACGCACCCGAAGCCATTGTGTTCGATCAGCACAACCACGCTTACATCTCCGATACCGGCAACCATCGTGTTCGCAAGGTCGAGGCGGGGACGGGGATTATCAGCACCGTAGCCGGGAACGGCGATAGCGGATATGACGACAAGAATATGGGTGGCTGCGGTGCTGCCCGCTTTGTCGCGAAAGACGCAGCAGGCGCGCTCAAGCACGGGGACGGTTTGCTCGCTATTGAGGCGGTGGTGAATTCTCCCGTAGGGTTGACGCTCGACTCCCAAGGATATTTGTATATCTGCGAGCGGGGTGAAAATAAGATTCGTCGCGCCAAGTTGTGGTAACGCTTGGAGGACGGAGCTAAGGCTCCCGCACAGGGAACGGGGGCGGGTGTTGTCACCACTAAAGCCACGCGCTGGGACATGAGGCGAATGACGTTCGGTCCACACATCCCGCACCAGATTATTGAGTCTCCTCTCCGTTCTGCTGGTTCTCGCCCTCATTCTGGGCGGTCTCGGTATTCCCATCGTCAGCTCAGAAGGCATGATTATCCGTGCGCAGGCCGTCTTGGGAGATATCCCTGTAGCGCCTGAAGATCCGCTCTGGCAGAAAATCGCGCCGATGACCTTGCCGCTCAGTGGCCAGATCATTACCCGCCCTGTCTGGCCTGAACCGACAGCCCACGCGTTGACGGTGCGGACTGTACACAACGGCACAGACATCGCCTTCTTGCTGGAATGGCAGGACAATACGAAAAATGACCGGTTGACACCTGGCACATTTCGAGATGGAGTGGCCTTGGGGCTTCCGCTCGGTGATGCTCCGGCGTTTTTCTGTATGGGACAATTGGACCATTACATCAATATCTGGCATTGGAAAGCCGATTGGCAGAGCGACATCGACCGGCGCGCAGCGAGAACGACCGAGAAGGATAAGGGGGGCGGCAACGAGCCCCGGCGGTTTGAGGTGATTCCGAGACGGGCCTCCTCAGTGGAGGATTTGATCGGGGGCGGCTTTAGCACCCTGACCACCAAAGAAAAGCAAGGTCGTGTTCAGGGAAAGGCCACCTGGAAAGACGGCACCTGGCGCGTCGTGATGCGCCGACCTCTCTCGAGTGAAGAGCAGGAGAATGAAGCGAAGCTGATTCCCGGGCGCATACAGGCGGTGTCTTTCGCCGTGTGGAATGGTGAGAATAAAGAGCGTAACGGCCAAAAGGCGATTGCCCCTTGGTTTCAACTCGCATTGGATCCGGTCACAAAGACGTAATTCTTCCTGGTAGGATGGTGTTAACGCCGGGTGCATCGGCGGCAGCTTGTTCGCAAAGGGTAGAGGCTTGCTTTTGGAGGACAGCGTTCAGATTCATCGCGTGACGCACAACAGAGCCCTTTCTTTTGGAAGGGCTCTTTGTGTGTGTGGAGCGGCGCTGCTCATTGCCGCCACAGTCGGGAATGCTCCGGTGGCCGCAGGTCCGGGCACCAATGGTGATATGACGGTCGAAGAAGCCATTCAACTCGGAGAAGAGTTCGGCATCGCGGTGGGTGAAGTTGACGAAGAGGTTCAAAAAGAGCTCAAACTTCAGCGGCCGGAAGGTGTCGCGGTCTTCGAGGTCATCGGCAATTCGCGGGCCGATTATGCTGGAATCAAGGTGCGGTCTGTCATCAAAGAGATTGATAAGAAGGAAGTCCGTAATCTCATCGATTTCGGGAAGGCGGTGAAAGTTGCGATGAAGGAATGTAACTTTACCGTCGGAACGTACGAGCCGGCTGATCCAGGCGATCCGGTGGGATGGGGAGTGAATTTTCATTTCGTCGGGTGCAAGCGGGACTAAGAGAGCGAGCAAGACGTGATCGGGACAGGACGAACCATTCAGAAATGGGCCATGTGCGGACTGCTGGTGATATTCGCGGTGGTCACGGTCACCTTTCATGAGCGGGCCATCGCGCAGAAAGCAGACGGTCAAGCGCCGGCCGATTGGGTTGCAGAGATCGAGAAAATCTTTATCCGTTCTGAGGACTGCAAGCAGTGCCACGATCGGCACTACGAAGAATGGAAGGGCATGCGGGAGCAGACGCCTGACCTGAAATCGTTCGGTCGGGTGGATGCGGCGTTATTACACGGCACCTCCTTTGAATCTCCGGTGTTCCGCACGGTGTTGGGCGTCTGGATGCAGACGAATCCTTCGCTGGAAGAACGGCAGCGTTGCCTGTCCTGCCATGCGCCGGCCGTCACGGTGTTTCCTCAGCACGCCGAAAAAATTGCTACACAGGTTCTGGCAGGCAAGCCCCAGGTCGAAGGTATCGGCTGTGCGTCCTGTCATCTGATCGATGCGGTCGAGCCCACACCCATGCCCCCGCCGACCTATAAGGTGAAGCCCGGCGAGATACTCTACGGCCCCTATGCGGATCCGGAGGAAAACCTGGTCCATCCGGCGACACAGCTCCCCCTGTTCCGTGGCGCGAACTTCTGCACCTCCTGCCATTTCGATAAGGTCAAGGATGTCACGCAGAAAGATCTCCCAGGAGAAATCCTACAGGGGACGATTTGCCAGGATTGCCATATGGAGCCTTCCACCGGGAGCTCGACATCGAGGCGCGGTGCCATGACCCGCGCGATCGGGCGGCATTGGTTCCGGGGCGTTGTTATTCCAGGCACGCTGCTGAAGAATCGCAATTTGCAAGCGGAATGGATGCCGCGTATCGACATCGAAGCCACGAGATCACAAACAGCGGTGGAAGGAACGGTGCTTGTGAAGGTCGGCAGTCTGCCGCATAGTTTCCCTGACGGTGACCCGGTGTTGAAACAATTCTTCCTCTCGATCACCATCAAAGATGCGCAAGGGCGCATCCTTGGAGAGGAAACGAAACGCTTCGGGTTGCCATATGAGAAGATTTTACGCGGCCCGATTCCCGATCCCTTCATTAAAGGCGGCAATACCAGGCGGGTGGCTTTCTCGCAGACCCTGCCGGTCGGGGGAGCAGAGCCGTTGACTATTGAAGTTGTGCTCAACTACGCGTTGATCCCGGAGCCTGAACCGGAACTGAAAGCAAAATATCTGGCCACGCTGCCCACCGACCAGGAGCGGGCGGCCGCCAAGAAGGTCATCGAGGAATACATTCAGCCTCGCATGCTGACCTATCGAACCAAATCACTGTAAGGCCCCCCTGCCGGTTTTCACGACCACGGGCAGCGAGGTGCGTACCATGTGCGGAGGATATGCGAACGGTGAAGAATCGACGAGGTCTGTTCCAGGGACTCATCATCACTGCATTGTTGATGGTGGTCGGATTGGCCAGTTATGGTGTGCAGCAAGGCTTGGCGCAAGATGCCAAAACTCAGCTGACGATCGAAAAGTCCTTTCCCAGTTCCGGAAAATGCAAGCGCTGCCACGAGCGGGTGTTTGAGGAATGGGAGACGTCGCCCCTCTCCAAATCAATCCATACGCCAACATTCCGCGCCGCCCTGGATGCGTATCTGACTTCTCCCGCCGGAAAAGATAAGGCGCTGTGTTTCCGCTGTCATGCGCCGCATGTGCGGGAATTTCCCGATCACGTGCAGTTATTCGTGACTCAAGCTCAATCCGGGGAGCCCTCCTTGGATGGCGTGGCTTGCGCGCAATGCCATCTCATTAAACAAGTCGATCGGACGAAACAGCCGCCGGAACCGAAGTACGACCTCGGCAACAAAACTATGTACGGGCCGTACAAAGATTTCGCGGCGAACCTTGCCCATCAATCGATGGAATCGACTCTTTTCCGCAAATCGGATCTCTGTCTGAATTGCCATCAGATCGTGCCCGTGGCGGCGGACCTCGGAAAAACGAACGATCTGTTGGGGAATTGGGATCAAAGCAAGGCTGTGAAAGCCGGCAAGGAGTGCCAGACCTGCCATATGCCAGAACAGGTCGGAGAGTCGGCCAACGGCGAAGCGAAACGGAAGGTTGCCAACCATACGTTCCCCGGACGCATCGGGCAGCTCAGGCAGGAAGCGGCCAAGCTGGCTGTATCGACAAAGGTGGATGGCGACAAGACATCCGTGACGGTGGCGGTGCAGAGCTTGGTACCCCATAATCTGCCGACGACCCATCCCGGCTGGGCGGGGGTAGTGTTGGAATTGACGGTGAAGGGAAAAAATCTCAAAACGGTCTTCAGCGACAAGCGTGTCTACGGACGGACCTATGCGGATGCCAAAGGCCAGAAGACGGTGTTCGATTTTGAGGCGGTGAAGGTCCTGGAGGAAACGGTTCTCAGGCCGGAGGAGAACCGCGTCGAAACCTTCAGCTTTCCGACACCTAAGGACACCAAGACGTTCGATGTCGAAGCTGTGCTGAGTTATGCACCCGTGACAGGACCAGCGAGCTTTCTCCAGCGTATCGAGGCGGAGTCTTCAAAAGGCGCCCAAGATCCTGTGTTTCAGCCCATTCCAATCGCGAAGTTCAGCGAAAATGTTCCGGTTACGAAGTAGCTTCTCCGCGTACAACCTGAGAATGGACATGGGCAGGAATCGGCCCGAAGGCCTTTGAAAGCTTCGGACTGTTGGGCTTCGTAGGTCTGACCTTTGAGCTAGTCGGAAATGATGCTGGAGCCTGGCGACTTCATCTTGAAGATCTGAATCGCGCTGTAAATGCCTTTGGCAGGATGGTTCAGGATCAGCCGCGAGTTCGTGATGTGCGTGTCGATTAATTCATATTGCCCGCCGCTATAGTACACATCGCAGTCGTCGATCTCACAATTTTTGTAGACGTGGTTGTCCAGCGACAACTTGGCTTTGCTGAACTTCTGCTGATCGATCAGGATGTATTCCGGCGCCAATCCCATTTGCGTCCTCCACAGTTCGCGCGCACTATAACAAACTGAATATCCTTGCGCAAACCGGCTCCGTGGTCCCGTCCCGCTTCTCTCGTTCCACATCTTTCGCCTTGATCAGCTTTGATCACCTCTATAGAATGGCGCCACTTTTCCTCTCGTTCGTGACGGTGTCAGTTGTCGGGCATGCGGCGGTCTCCCCGCTGCACAATCAGTCCGCGATGGGTCCAAGCCACGGAGCACCTGTGACGTTCATCGATCATTTCATGTGATTAGCCTTTCTACGGCGTAGATCCCGTACCACGTCAGCTGGATTCTCAGTTTCACCATCTGTAACAGGAGGAGAACACTGTGAGCGACTCAGCGATTGTGACCTTTGCTCTGGTTGCGGCGGTAGCCGGTATTGTCTATGGCCTGTATCTCGCCATGTGGGTATTCAAGCTGAATGCCGGCAATGCGAAGATGCAGGAAATTTCCAAAGCGATTCAAGAGGGAGCGGGCGCCTACATGAACCGTCAATACAAGACGGTTGGTGTAGTGGCGGCTGTGTTGTTCGTCGTGTTGTGGGGCGCGGGAGCCGTATCGGACAAGTTCGGCATGCTGACGGCGGTCGGATTCCTCATCGGCGCCGGCGCATCGGCGCTCGCCGGGTATGTAGGAATGATTATCGCGGTTCGAGCCAATGTGCGGACGGCGCAAGCGGCGCATGACGGCATGAATGCCGCCCTGACGGTGGCCTTCCGCGGCGGTGCAGTCACGGGTCTCTTGTTGATCGGGCTGGGGTTGTTGGCCATCACCAGCTTTTACACTCTCGCCTCTCAGTTGGCTGGTCAGGAGAAAGCGATTCATGCGTTGCTCAGTCTGGGCTTCGGCGGCAGTTTGATCTCGGTGTTTGCCCGGGTCGGCGGTGGAATCTACACGAAGGCGGCCGATGTGGGCGCCGATCTCGTCGGCAAAGTCGAGGCAGGGATTCCAGAAGATGATCCGCGTAATCCGGCGGTCATTGCCGACAATGTCGGTGACAATGTCGGTGATTGTGCAGGTATGGCGGCTGACTTGTTTGAAACTTACGCGGTCACGACCGTGGCAGCGATGGTGCTGGCGTTTACGATGTTCAAGGGCGTCAACGCGCCGATTCTGTATCCACTCGCCTTGGGCGGTGTGACGATCTTTGCCACGATCATCGGCATTCTCTTTGTCAAAGTCAGTCCCGGCGGCGAAATCATGCCGGCGCTCTACAAGGGCTTGTTTGTCGCCGGAGGAATTGCCGCCGTCGCGTTTTTCCCGATCACGTCGCAGATCATGGAGGGTGTTGGTGGTGTCAGCGGTATCAGTTATTACCTTGCGGCATTGATGGGACTGGCGGTCACGCTGGCCCTTGTCTTCATTACGGACTACTACACATCTAAGGCGTATGCCCCCGTCAAAGATATTGCGAAGGCTAGTGAGACGGGGCATGCCACGAATATTATCGCCGGATTGGCCGTAGGTATGCAGTCGACGGCGGCGCCGGTGGTGGTGATTGGCGCGGCCATTCTCGCGAGCTATTGGATTTGCGGTGGGGCGGCATCAGGGGGGCTCTATGGCGTCGCGGTCGCGGCGGTCTCAATGCTATCCATGGCCGGCATTGTGGTGGCGATCGATGCGTTCGGACCCATTACGGACAATGCCGGTGGAATCGCCGAAATGGCGCATCTGGGCAAAGAAGTGCGCGACATCACGGATCCATTGGATGCAGTCGGCAACACAACCAAGGCTGTGACGAAAGGGTATGCGATCGGGTCAGCCGGTCTCGCAGCGGTGGTGCTCTTTGCGGAATTCGCCCGTGAAGTCGCCAAAGGCACGCAAGCCAGCACCTTTGACCTGTCTAATCCGTCGGTCCTGGTCGGGCTATTTCTCGGAGGCATGCTGCCCTTCATTTTCGGCGCGCTCTGCATGAAAGCCGTTGGCCAGGCGGCTGGTCTTGTGGTGGAGGAGGTGCGGCGTCAATTCCGGACGATCAAAGGCATCATGGAAGGAACCGGCAAACCCGAGTACGGCACCTGCGTCGATATCGTCACCCAGGCGGCCATTGCCAAGATGATGATTCCCGGGTTGATTCCTGTCGTGGCTCCGATACTTGTCGGAGTGATACTTGGACCGCAAGCGCTGGGAGGCGTCCTTGTCGGGAGCATCGTCACCGGTTTGTTCGTCGCGATCTCCATGACAAGTGGCGGTGGCGCCTGGGACAATGCCAAGAAATATATCGAGGAGCAGGGTCTGAAGGGCACGGATACGCATAAGGCTGCGGTGACCGGGGATACGGTCGGTGATCCCTATAAGGACACCGCAGGTCCGGCCATCAACCCGATGATCAAGGTCATCAACATTGTGGCATTGCTGATTGTCTCCTTAATCGTCAAATAGACGTATGGTCCACCGGCTTACGCTTGCCTGCCGGCGAGTGAGGAACTGTTCGCAGGACGAGTGTTGCGGGTACGCAGACAGGAAGACGCACCCATTCGTGGGCCTGCTTGACGCATTCAAGGACCCTAGAGTAAGGTGACAGAAGCGGGTGTTGGATGCGTACGGATGAACTGGAGGTGCTCCGATGGAGAAACAGGAGAGGAGACCGGAATCCAGAAAGGAATCACACGCTAAAGAAGAGGTGAAGCCGAACCCGAAAGTGGTTGAATCGGGAAAGAAGATGAAAGAGGACATCGATAAACTAGTCGATGAAATCGATGATGTCCTGGAAAAAAATGCCGAAGAATTTGTGAAGAACTATGTGCAAAAGGGAGGGGAGTAGTCCCCTCCTTTTCTTATGCGCACCCTCCCGTGCGCGCTCCTCGCCTTTCTGAACCTTCCGTCCGTCCACCAGCGTGATATCAACACTTTGAACCGCCATGTCGCCGTCCTCCCCATGTCCCGTTTGACAAAAATGGGGTGAGTCGATACCATTCCCCTTATTTCTCAGCAATTTCTGAAGTTTTCAGTCCTAACAGAGGGGTCATGCTCGAAAAACTCTGGGTGTTCCGACCGTTCGATACGGTCTTGCAGAGCAATCTTGTCCGAACGCTGTCGATAACGCCTGTGACTGCGTCGATCTTGCTTGCTCGAGGGGTGACGACTGCCGATCAAGCAACCCGTTGGCTGTCCAGCGCACAGGATGGGCTCCACGATCCGTTTTTGATTCCGGACATGGAGGTTGCCGTCGAGCGACTCCATGTGGCCCTCGCCCGTCAGGAACGCGTGTGTTTCTATGGGGATTACGATGTCGACGGCATATCGGCCACGAGCCTGTACTTGTCGTTCTATCGAGGATTGGGAGGGAACGGCTGCGGATACATTCCCCACCGGATACGTGAGGGGTATGGGCTGAACGAGGGTGCCGTGAGAAGGCTGGCAGAGCAAGGCGTAACGTTACTCGTCACTTCGGACTGTGGAACGACGTCGCATCATGAAATTGCCGTCGCCAAAGAGCTTGGAATGGATGTAGTGGTGACGGACCACCATCAGACCGATGCGACGATGCCCGCCGCTCTGGCTGTGCTCAATCCGCACCGAACGCGACGCCATCTATCCATTTAAGGGCCTGTGTTCCGCCGGCTTGGCCTATAAGGTAGTCTCGGCCTACCAGAGACGCTATGGCTCGGGTGAGGTCGATCCGGAATCCTGTCTCGATTTGGTGGCTCTGGCGACGGTGGCCGATATCGTGCCACTTCAGGATGAGAATCGGATTCTAGTACGGGAGGGACTGGCTCAGATCAATCGCGATGCCCGCTGCGGCCTCCGTGCCTTGAAACAGGTCGCCGGCGTGACAAAAGCCTGCACAAGTGAAACGATCGGGTTTCGCCTGGGCCCCCGATTGAATGCTGCGGGTCGGTTGGATCATGCCATGCTGTGCGTGCAACTGCTGACAACCGAATCCGATCGAGAAGCGCAACAGATTGCGGAACACCTGGAACAGCTCAATCGCCAGCGCCAGCAGATCGAGGAAGGGATTACCGCAGAAGCGGGAGCGGCTCTGCAGCAGGACGAACCGGCTGCCGCGATCGTGCTGGGCTCGCGTGACTGGCATCTGGGTGTCGTCGGTATTGTCGCCGCCAGATTGGTGGATCGCTTCCATCGCCCGAGCATCGTGATCGCTGTGGATGAGAAAGGAATGGGAAAAGGCTCGGCTAGAACCGTGGAGGGATTTGATCTGTATCAAGGCTTGTCGGCATGCCGGGATTTGTTGGATGCCTTTGGCGGGCATCCGAGCGCGGCTGGTTTGACTATTCAGGAATCGCGATTGGAAGAGTTTCGATGGAGGTTTTGTGACGTGGCGGCACAATGGGCGACTGCCAGCCTGGTCAGACCCACCCTGCACGTCGATGCGGAAGTGAAGCTCACGGAAGTGAATTTCGACTTAATCCAGGAACTCGAATCGTTGCATCCTTTCGGTGCCGGCAATCCTGAACCCACATTGGCCGTTCGTGGCCTGGATGTCGTGGAGGCCCGGGTCGTCGGCGAGAAACATCTGAAATTGCGCGTACGGCAGGGACGCTCCTTTATTTTCGATAGCATCGGCTTTCGCATGGGATCGTTTGAAGATCTGGGGTTAAAGACGGGGAGGCCTGTTGATCTGGCTTTTAGCCCGGAGCGGAACCATTGGAACGGGTATGACCGCGTCCAACTGCGCATCAAGGCGTTGCGCATGAGCGGCGAGGTGTCCTGAGTATGCCGCACGAAACCGTGACAGAACTCGATCAATTGATCGAACGCGTCAAGAGCTATAACGTCGAGGCGGATCTGGACCTCGTACGCCGGGCGTATGATTTTTCGGCCAAGGCTCATGAGGGGCAGATGCGCCGATCCGGCGAGCCGTACTTTCGCCATCCTCTCGCCGTGGCGGGCCTGTTGACTCATTTGAAGACGGACGTCACCGCCATCGTGGCCGGCCTCCTGCACGACACACTGGAAGATACCCTCGCGACCCCGTTTGAACTAGAGCAGCGGTTTGGAAAAGACGTCGTCCATCTCGTCGATGGCGTCACCAAGATAGGCAAGATCACCTTTCGAAACTACGAGGAAAAGCAGGCGGAAAATTTTCGGAAAATGGTGTTGTCGATGGCGGATGATATCCGCGTCGTCCTCATCAAGTTGGCGGACCGGCTCCATAACATGCGGACTCTCGAATATCTCAGCGAAGGAAAACGACGGCAGATTGCGCAGGAAACCCTGGAGATTTATGCCCCTCTAGCCAACCGCTTGGGGATCGGGTGGATCAAGAACGAACTTGAAGACCTCTGCTTGAAGCACCTCAAGCCGGATGTCTATGAAATGTTGCGGGTGCGGGTCGCCAAGCGGGACGAAGACCGCCAGCAGTACATTCAGGAAGTCATCGACATGGTAAAGAAGGCCATGGCGGAGGCCGGCTTGCATGGGGAGGTATCCGGTCGGCCCAAGCATCTCTATGGCATCTACCAGAAAATGGAAAAGCAGTCGATCTCCTTTGAGGAAGTGTACGATCTCGCGGCCTTACGCATCATCACCGATATCAAAATGAATTGCTACGCCTTGCTCGGGGTGATCCATTCGCTGTGGCGTCCCTTGCCTGGCCGGTTTAAAGATTACATCGCCATTCCAAAATCCAACATGTATCAGTCGTTGCATACCACGGTGGCGGGCCCTAAGGGCGAACATGTGGAATTTCAAATCCGCACCGAGGAGATGCATCGAGTTTCGGAACAGGGTATTGCCGCGCATTGGAAATACAAGGAACACGGCCGCATCGACGAAAAAGACGGAAAGGTTTTCAGCTGGCTGCGGCAGTTCGTGGAGTGGAATCAGGACCTGCCCGACAATCGTCAGTTTATGGATTCAGTGAAGCTCGATCTCTTTCACGATGTGGTGTATGTGTTCACTCCACAAGGCATGGTGAAGGAACTTCCGAAAGGCTCCACGCCGGTGGATTTCGCCTATTCGGTCCATACGGAAATCGGGGACCATTGTGTGGGGGCGAAGGTCAACGGAAAGATTGTGCCGCTGAAGCATATGATGGAAAGCGGAGACATGGTGGAGATTTTGACCGCGGCCAACCAAACGCCTCACCGGGATTGGCTGAAGTTCGTCCGCACCTCCCGCGCGAAGACGAAAATCAAGCATTGGATCAAGGCAGAGGAACAGTCTCGCAGCGTGGAAATCGGCAAGCGATTGCTGGAGGCTGAGTTTAGGCGGCATGGACTGGCCCCAGCCCAGATGATGCGGTCAGAGCAACTCCTCGCGGTCGCGAAGCAGGTTGGGTATGAAACCGCAGAAGAACTTGCCGCTGCCGTGGGTTTCGGACATGTGCCGACTTCTCAGGTGATGAGCAAAATCGCGCCTCCTTCGCCCGGGGAAGGCCAAACTGTCACGCCTGAAGTTTTGGCGCCACACAAGCCGGCGATCGGGCGCACCGACGATACGGGTGTCCAGGTCAAGGGCGCACGAGACCTCCTCATGCAACTTTCCCGCTGCTGCAATCCCGTTCCCGGAGACCGTATTTTGGGTTATATCACCAGGGGCCGCGGGCTCACTATTCATACCGTTGATTGTCCCAACCTCGAAGCGTTGGATTACGACAAAAACCGGCTGGTCGAAGTCGAGTGGGATCAATCGACGCCCAGCACGCATTCCGTGAAAGTCTCAGTGATTGCGGTGGACAAGACCGGGGTGTTGGCGCATGTCTCGACAGCCATTTCGGAATGCCAGGCAAATATTAGTCGAGCGGAAATCACGACCCGCGAAGACCGGAAGGCGATGCTGGATTTCATCGTAGAAGTGGCGGACACGGCGCATTTGTCGAGGGTGTTCAAAGCGATTGAGAAGGTGGAAGGCGTCATCACCGTGCGCCGGATGCGTTCCTGGCAAGAGCGGGCGTAGCCCGAAAGGTCTCTCTCTGTGCGATCCTTCCCGCGGTGGGTGATGTCCGCATGAATTTTGGAACTCTCGTCGGTTCCATCCTGGCCATTCTGGCTTGTGCGGCTGGGGTGTTGATCGGCCTGACCTACGTGTTTACTCGCCGGGGCAAGCCGGTTCCCGTTCTGCCGTTTTATGCTGGTGGCGTGGGCGTACTGTTCGTTGTGGCATCACTGATCGGCCACAGCGGTCTTGGCGTTTCCATTCCTCACTTCGTTCAGTCCTGCCTTAATGTAGCAGCCTGGCTTGGTGCAGCGTTCTTCTTCTTTACGATCCTCGATGTTCTCATCATCGGCGAATGGCTGATCGGGCGAGGGCAGCGATACATCCCTGATATCGTCCGCCAGTTGCTCATTGGTGCAGAAGTCGTGGCAGCCGGTGTACTGATTCTCTGGTTGGTCATGGGGATCAACCTCGTGGCTCTCGTGGCGTTGCCCACCGTAGCGGCGGCAATGGTCGGCGTGGCACTGAAGGATACGTTGACGAGATTTTTCTCCGGGATTGAACTAGGAAAAATCGTCAAGGTGGGGGATTGGGTCACAGTGCTGGATCGGGAAGGGGTGGTTACTCATATCGGTATGGAGCATGTCACCTTATTGACCCGTGCTCATGATGTGGTGTCGTTGCCCAACGACCTGGTTATTCAAAACGGCGTGACCAATTTCACTAGGCCGACGACAACGCATTTCTGCAATGTTTTTGTGGACGCCGCCTATCGAACTCCGCCTGAACAGGTTTGCGCGACGCTGCTCGAGACTGTGAATTCAGTAGCGGGGGTATTGCCAGATCCCAAACCCAGCGCCTTTGTCACTGCATTTAATGAATCGGCTATTCAGTACCGTATCAAGTTTCCGATTGGAGATTTTTCGCAGCGGGATTCAATCGAGAGTGCCATGCGTACCTACATCTGGCATGCCTTCGCTCGCAAGGGTATTGAGATTCCGTTTCCACAACGGGTGGTGCATCAAATTGCTGATGAGGAGGATGCGACTCAAAACCGTCACGCTCTTGAACGGATCATGGCGCAACTGACAACGGTCGATTTTTTGGCCACGCTTGATACGAAGCAAGTCGAAATGTTAGCGGAAGGCGCGAGATGGGAATTATATTTGCCCGGTGAGAGAGTCGTTCGTCAAGGAGATCCCGGAGAAGTGCTGTACGTGATTGTCTCCGGATCCGCTGATGTCCGCCTAGAGCAGGGAGGACTCACTACCACGGTGTCGACACTGGAACCAGGAAAGTTTTTCGGTGAGATGTCATTATTGACCGGCGAGCCTCGGTCGGCCACAGTGGTGGCTGTGACGCAACTATCGGTCATAGCTGTTGGAAAGTCGGCCTTGCTGCAAGTCGTTCAGGAGGACCGGCGCCTGATCGAGCGGATCGGCGAGGTCGTTGCGCGTCGACAGGCCGTCACGGCGGCGGCGAAGGCGCAGCTTTCGATAGATTCGGCAGCGTTGTCGGTCGTCACGCACACGCGTTCTCTCGTGGAACGCATTCAGAGTTTTTTCTGGGGAACGCGTAAGGCGACGTAACCGTCGGAGTCCGATCAGGGTTGTTTGAAACTGAGTTTGACGCCTCGTTGAAGTTGAAGCGCGGCCGCCCGTCCTGCCCCGAGCTCAAGCACATAGAGCGCGCCCTCCTCGGAATGGTATTGAGGACACCCATCGTCCTGCCTGGTGCAGATAGGGGTGTTGCGTTCGATGTGAACGATGGTTTTTTTCGCATCCATCCAAATGATATCGAGTGGAATCTTGGTATTTTTCATCCAGAATGTCCACGGCTGGGCGTCGCCGAAGATGAACAACATGCCCCGGTCATCCGCCAGGCGCTCGCGAAACATCAATCCCTGTGCGCGCTTCAGCGCTGTATCCGCTAATTCTGCTTGAATTACAGTACCATTTGGCATTTTGACGGCAATATGCGTTTCAGCCGGTACATCTGCGGCCCAGCTTGACCAGGAACTCGCCACTATCGCGAGGCCCCACAAGCCACCGCTCAGTCGGCTCAGCCATGCCGAGTGATGTGCTTTGCTGCGATAATCCATCGATCGGTTCATGGCCGCATCCTAGCGGGCTGTTTGTGAGTCGTCAAGGCAGCGGATGATACAAGTTCTGGAGAGAGGGGGCCGCCTTGCAATTCCGTCGGCCCCTATGCCATCCTCGGCATATCAATTTGACTTCGATGGAGGCTGTTCATGAAAGAAACGCGACGTGTGGTGTACATGCGAGGCGTATTTGTCTGTCCGAAGTGCCGCCAGTCTTATGTGCAGGAAAAGTGGATCGAGGAATTTAGAATCCGCTGCCACAAATGCGACTATCGCGGGACATTGACCCAGGTGTCAGTTGAAGAGCATATGGACGAGGAAGTGATTCGTCGCTAAATGCGCCGGTTCCCCATGGTGAATTTCAGAAATTCCTATCTCCTGTCTTCTAATCGGAAGACATAGGTTCTCGCCAGGCCGTTCAGGGCCTGGCCCCCCGGTTCAGTCTAGCTCTCAGAGTCACCAAGAGGTACATTATGGTTCGGATGTGGCGACTGCTGCTTTTGTGCGCGGCCAGTATTCTGATAGGGCCCACTGTCGGCGCATCTGCCGAAAGTCCGGCAATCACCCAGGTGCTGGTGGCCTATCACTCACTCTCGGGGAATACCGAACGAATGGCCGAAGCGGTTGCTGAGGGCGTTCGAATGGTGCCTCACACCCAGGTCGTCGTCCGGCGCGTAGGAAGCGTGACGGCCGAAGAGTTATTCGCGGCAGATGCCATCGTTCTGGGCTCTCCCGTGTATTGGTCCAATATGGCTGGGGAGGTTAAGACGTTTATCGATGACTGGCAGTTCAAGTTCGGTGTATTTCCGGAGTTTAAACTGAAGAATAAGGTGGGAGCAGCCTTCGCGACCGGTGGTCAGATTTCCAGCGGGAAAGAAATGACGATGCTCTCCATCCTTGCCGCGATGCTGGGAAATTATATGATTACTGTCAGCGGAGGTGGTGCGTTTGGAGCTTCTGCTACAACAGAAGGTAATAGTCCTGGAATCGATGAGCAGGAGCTCTTCCGCGCCCGTGAATTAGGACGGCGGGTGGCTGACGTTGCCGGGGCAGTCAAGCGCGGATTTGAATTACAAGAAAGTAGTGTGCGCTGAAGCCTAAATGAGTGATCTCTCTGAGAGATTAGGATGAAACCGGGTTGCGGCAGGCACTCTCCAGGTGGCTCTTCGCGAGGTCGACCAGCTCGTGGATATTTTTTGCGCAACGACCACAGCATCCATTTTCCCGCAAACCGAACTCAGCAATAATTTGTCTGGTGGTCAGGTGGCCCTGGCGACCTGCATCCCGCACATCTGATTCCGTTAAGCCCTTACATAAGCAGACATACATGAGTGGCATCTCCCACTGATGGTCAATTGTCTTCGTCGGCCCATGCGAACGTTTTCTCGATACTGATAACCGTTCTCAACTATAGAAGAGTATAGCGGCGGGTGCGGTTTCTGTCAACACCGGGTGATTGGAACGACAACGCTGAGTTCGATATAGGTGGCTATATGGATCAGTATCTTACGCAGCGAGGTTGAAGTGGAGGCGTTAGGGTCTATGGAGGTATGGCAGGTGAAAGTGATTCCCCGTTCATCCAGCGCATTGTTTGGAGGAACAACGGCCTATAGTGAAAACATTCGAAGGATGGTCGAGTGATGAATGTCATATTGGTTGGGGCGTAATGAAGGATAGGAACTGCTTCACGTAACCTATCGATAGAAGTACAAAGGCCGGAGGTTCTTTCGAACCTCCGGCCTTTGTTATGCTGGGGCCCTTCACGGGCGAAAGAGGTGCCCTCTTTCGCCCGCGGGAGTCTTACAGCCAGTTCACGCGCTCGGCCGGCCGGATGTAGATCGGCTCTTCGACCTGAATACGCGCCACTTCCTTGCCCGACTTGTTGAAGCCCAACACGGTATCGTTGTACATGTCGAACCGCTTCCCGTGGATCTGGGTTTCAAACACTTTCGGACCCGGAATGACATCGTACCGGAAGACGATCTGCTGACTGGCTCGCCAGAGCTGGAGCACCGCCAACAGTTCGCGGCTGGGCACGAGGTACTTCTCGATGGCGTTATCCACGCCCGGGCCGAACATCTGCCGCGCATAACCGCGAGGGGCATGGCGTGGCGGAATGTAGAAGCCATTGGGCTCGGTGCCCCACTGCGGATACAAGGGCAGCGCCACTTGCTCCACCCGGATCGTGTAGTACAGCGGATGCCACCGGTCTTCGGCCCACAGGCCGTCTTCCCCGATGCGCATCAACGACTGCATGCGGATTTTCCCCACGCAGGCCGCCATACAGCGCGTTTCCATCGGCTCGCCGCCCGTCAAGGGGTCTTTCCCCTCGATGCGCGGATAACAGGCAATACACTTCTCCGACACCCGGGTCGTGCCCCGATACATCGGCTTCTTGAACGGGCACTGCTCCACGCACTTCTTGTACCCGCGGCACCGGTTCTGGTCGATCAACACGATGCCGTCTTCCGGCCGCTTGTAGATCGCCTTGCGCGGGCAGGCGGCCAAACAGCCGGGATACGTGCAGTGGTTGCAGATCCGTTGCAGGTAGAAGAAATACGTCTCGTGTTCCGGCAAGCTCGAGCCGGAGAGCCGCCACGGTTCATCGCGCGTAAAGCCGGACTTGTCGACGTTCTCGACCAAGGCCCGCATGGACGTCGCGGTGTCTTCGTAGATGTTCACAAACCGCCATTCCTGGTCCGTCGGAATGTACCCGATCGCCGCCTGGCCCACCTTGGCGCCCGCGTCGAAAATGGTCATCCCTTCGAACACCCCGTACGGCGCATGGTGCTTGCGGCCGACCCGCACGTTCCACACCTGCCCGCCCGGGTTCACCTGCTCGATGAGCTGGGTGATCTTCACGTCGTAGAACTGCGGATACCCGCCGTACGGCTTGGTTTCCACGTTGTTCCACCACATGTACTCCTGCCCCTTCGAGAAGAGCCAGGTGGACTTGTCCGCCATCGAACAGGTCTGACAGGCCAAACAGCGATTGATGTTGAACACAAAGGCAAACTGCCACTTCGGATGCCGCTCCTCGTAGGGATACAGCATCTTCCGTCCCAGTTGCCAGTTATAGACTTCTGGCAT
>JASGJV010000016.1:0-124969 GCA_049840695.1 Nitrospira sp. | reverse complement strand
CCTATGTACCTACCACGGCCTTTTGAGGCTGTGCAACCGCCTCCTGCGTTCCTCTATCAACCGGCCTGCTTCCGGCTCTTCGTATCCGGAATTTCAAAGGTCTCCTTGGACTGATTCCACCATTCAATCCACTCCTGCGCCCAATTCTGCCGATCCTGCTTATTGGAGGCATCCCAATCGTGAAACTCTGTCTCGTGCCGGGTCAACGTCCATAACGATTGGACCGCGGACATGGCGACAAACTTTTCTTCGTCCCCCAGCAGATCGATCAGCGGTTGAATCACCTCTTTTTTCCGCACATACCGGGCTTCGAACGCCGCCGCCTTGCGGAACACAAGAATTCGGATCCTTGGCCATGGCCTCGATGGCGGGGGGGGCCTGCTCAGTCGAGACGCACGGCCACCCGTAAGGCATGCTCACGGATACGCGGAATTTCGGTGGGCAACTTCGCCGCTTCCAGTAAGGCCGGCGTAGCAGCCGGGGCTTTGATCATCGACATGGTCTCAATCGCATTGTACCGGATACGGGGGCCGGGCATCGTGAGCGCCTTGGTCAATACCGGTATCGCCGATTCGCCCAAGTGAACAAATTCTCCCATGGCCCAAAACTCCTGCTTCCCTTCCAAGAGCGGCAAGAGCGCCTCCGCCCGCTGGAGTTCCTCCGGCGTCAGGGCTTTGGTATTGGGGGCCACCGACACATCGGGCACCGGTTCAGACTTGGGCGGCGCCTCATACGGCATCTGCACCGGCCAGACCCTGGCGGCAGACCAGCCCGCCTCAGGGCGCGTTCCTATCAGGCCCAGAAGAACCAGACCCAGCACCACCACTTGACGCATCCTCTGCTCCCCGCTCCGATCATGATCACATCCTCTCACACACGTTGTCGTTAATAAGGGGCCGGCAGCTATTCTTAGACTTCCAACGGTCTTTGCGGTTCCACGCGCCGGTGAACAACCTCATACAACACCGGCAACACCACGAGGATCAGCGCCGCCGCAGTCAACATTCCTCCCACCACGACGCGGGCCAGGGGTTGCTGTGCCTGCGAGCCGATTCCTGTCGCCAATGCGGCCGGAAGCAATCCAATAGCCGCCGCCAGCGTGGCCATCAGAATCGGACGCATCTGAACATCCGCGCCCTTCAGAATGGCCTCACGCAACTCCAGGCCGCTGCGCCGAAAATCCTCAATACGGGAGATTAACAGGACTCCCCCGAGAATCGCTACTCCCAGGGTCGAAATGACTCCCACGGCGGCGGAAATGCTGAAGTGTGTTCCCGTGAACACTAGTGAAAAGATCCCTCCGATCAGCGCAAAGGGGACCGTCACCAGGACCAGCAGGGCGTTGGTCAGCGAATTGAACGTCGTATACAGCAGAAACAGGATGATCACCAGGCTCACCGGCACAATCATCGTGAGGCGTTGTTGCTCCGCCGTAAGTTGATCGTATTGGCCCGCCCATTCGATGCGATACCTCTCCGGAAGCGACACCGCCTGGGCCATTTTTGCCTGCGCTTCTTTCACCGTGCTTTCCAGGTCGCGCTCGCGTACGCTGAACTTGATCGGAATATACCGTTCATTGTTCTCTCGATAGATGATGAAGGCCCCGGTTTGAGTCTTGATCGTCGCCACCTGTTTCAGGGGAATCCGCGCGCCATTCGGCGTATTGACCAGAATATTGCCCGATGGCCCGTCATCCCGCCGAAGATCGGAAGAAACCTGACGACCAAATCGAACAACCGCTCGCCTTCGAACACTTGCGTCACCGCCTGCCCACCCACCGCCGCCTGCACGACCGCGTTGACATCGGACACGCGCAGGCCATAGCGCGCGCTGGCTTCACGATCCACTTGGATCAAGAGATTCGGTTGACCTACCAGTCGGAAGATTCCGAGATCTTGACCCCATGAACCCCCTTCATCACCGACTCGATTTCTCCCGCCTTCGCTTCCATCGTTTTCAGGTCGGTGCCGAACAGCTTGATGGAATTCTCCCCCTTGACGCCGGACATCGCCTCTTCCACATTATCTTGAATCACCTGGGAAAAATTAAAAATGATGCCGGGAATGACCTTGAGGCGCGTTTCGATTTCCTCTACCAGTTGATCTTTGGTGAGCCCCGGACGCCAGTCCTTATGCGGCTTCAGATTGGCCAGGAATTCCGCATTAAAGAAACTCGTGGGATCGGTGCCGTCGTCGGGCCTGCCGAGCTGAGACACGATCGTGACGACTTCCGGCGATTTCCTGAACATCTGACGGATTTCTCCGGTCGATCGAGCCGCTTCGTCGAACGAAATTTCCACCGGCATCGTCGCGCGCACCCAGAGGTTGCCTTCTTCCAAGGCCGGCATGAATTCCCCGCCGATGAACTGCAGGGCTCCGAACGCCGCCACCAACAGCAGCAAAGCGGCACCGATGACTTTCATATTGTGAGCCAGGGCCCAGCGCAGGACGGCAAGGTAGGTCCGGCGAATCGCGCTGACGAACCGCGTGTCCTGTTCCGTCACCACACCGGTCAGGAGCAGCGAGCACAGTACAGGGGCCAGCGTAAACGCCATGAGCAAAGCGCCGAACAGGGCGAAACCATAGGTGATCGACATCGGCGCAAAGATTTTTCCCGGCACGCCGGTCATCGTGAACAATGGAATGAAGGCGACGACAATGATGGCGGTGGAGAAGAAAATCGGCTGCCCCACCTGGCAGGCAGCACGTACAATCTGCTGCGGCACGGTCAGACCCAAGCGGCGATCATGTCCCAGATGGAAAAAGATGCTTTCCACCATGACCAAGGTCGCATCCACGATAATGCCGAAATCGATGGCACCCAGGGAAATCAGGTTCGCGGACTGGCCGATCATCACCATCATCGTAAAAGTGAACAGCAGGGACATCGGAATGGTCAGCGCGACAATCAGGGAGGCGCGGAAATGACCGAGAAATACAAACAGGATGACGAAGACGAGCACCATGCCGCTGATCAGGATGTCCGTGACGGTTTCAACCGTCGTATCGATCAGGGCTGTTCGATCGTAGAACGTCTTGATCTTGACGCCTTCCGGCAGCTTCCACTTATTCAACTCCTCGACTTTTTCCCGTACCCCCTCCAGCACAGAAAGCGCCTTGTACCCCCGCTGGAGCAAAATGACCCCTTCCACCACGTCGTCATTGTCATCGATGCCGACCTTGCCGAGGCGTACACGGTGCCCGACCGACACGGTCCCCAACGTCTTGACGAAAATGGGGGTGCCTTCTTTTTCAGCGACCATCACGTTTTCGATGTCCGCCAGACCGTTGATGAGCCCGAGTCCGCGGATGTTGTAATTTTGTGCGCCCACAGTCAGGTAATTGCCGCCGACATTGGCATTGCTGTTGGTCAAGGCTTCCATGACCTGCGCGAGACTGACCTGGTAGCTGATGAGTTTTCCCGGATCGATATCGACGTGATACTCCTGCGTCGTCCCGCCGAAGGCCGTCACATCGATGATCCCGGGCACCCGCCGGAACTCTCGCCGCAATTGCCAGTCCTGGATGGTTTTCAGGTCGGTCAGGCTCGCCTTCCCGTTTCCCTCTAATTGATACCGGTAGATTTCGGCGATGGCCCACCAGGGCGATAAGGCCGGTTGAACATTTTGCGGGAGGCTGAGAGTCGAAAGGCGGTTGACAACTTCCTGGCGGTCGAAGAAGTACTGGGTGTTGAAATCGAAATAGATTTTGATATCGCTCAATCCGAAAATCGACAGCGAGCGGATATCGGTGAGCCCCGGCATTCCATTGAGCGCGACCTCGATGGGAATCGTGATCTGCCGCTCGATCTCTTCCGCGGACCAGCCGGGAAATTGGGTGATCACCTCCACCATCGGTGGCGAGGGATCGGGGTACGCCACGATGTCGAGTTGTTGAAACGCGTACAACCCGCCAAAGAGGAGAGTGAATCCGAGCGCACAGACCAGAAACCGCTGTACCAGAGAGAGTTCGACGATTCGAACCATCATGTGGCTTCGAAACACTGTTGTCAACAGCGGCGCATGATCACCGGCCTGATCATCCCTTCACCTCCTGCCCTTTTACGAGAACTGCCCCTTTGATGACGATGCGCTGGCCCGACGTCAGACCTTCCAGAATACGGACTTGCCCGCCCGAGACATTCGAGACGCTCACTTCATGTTTCACGTAATGATCGGCGCCATCCACAACATAGACGAAATGTTTGCCGTCTATCTCGACCACCGCCTCCTTAGGGATGGTCAGAAAGGGGGTGGCATCTCCGATATCCAGTCTGAGCCGTGCAAACATTTCCGGCTTCAGTCGCTGATCCCGGTTATCGACCCAGGCGCGCACTTTGATGGTGCGGGTGTTGGGATCGACCACATCACCGATGGACGCGACCACGGACGCAAAATCCGTCCCGGGATAGGCTTCCACATTGATACGGCCCACCTGACTGACTTTGACCAGCGCCAGGTCCCGCTCATACACATCCGCGACGACCTGCAAGCGGTCCAGATCGGCGACCGTAAATAATACCTGGCCGACATCACCGCCCACAGACTGTCCCGGCGTGACAGCCCGTTCCACCACCGTTCCCGTCAGAGGACTCTTCATCTCAAAGCGTGAGGTGATCCGCTGCTGCGCCAGCGGCTTTTCCAGCTCGGACGCGGGAATGCGCAAGGACAACAATCGTTCCTTGGCTCGCCTGAATTCGGCCCGCGCCTTGATTAAATCGTTTTCGGCCTGCTTCAGGTCTTTCAGCGCCAACGCCTTCGTGGCATAGAGTTCCTTGGCCAGTTCCTGCGCCCGCGTCGAGTATTCCAGCTCGGAGGCCTCTTTCACGAATTCGGAATAGGCCGCGGTAATATCGGAACTATCGATGACCAACAATGTCGCCCCGGCCTCGACGCGGTCACCCAATTTGGCGCGCACTTCCACCACCCGTCCCTGCAAGGGGGAGGAGATTTTCGAATAGCGGTCTTCGCCATAGGCAATCTTGCCAACGAGCACCAATTCCGGCTGGACCGGTTTGAAGTCCACGACGGCGCTTTCGATTTGGCCGGCGGACGGCTGGGCGGCCGGAGCGGAGACTGGTTCAGAAGAGGCGGATGGCGGGGAAGGCGCGGAGTCTTGTTTTTGACTGCAAGCGGAGCAGAACAGCACAACGGTCAGGCCTATGACCGGGATTGCGCCGGAACTCATGACGTAATCTCCTGCCCGACAGAGCTTTCCAATTGAAACAGATTCCGCTGGTACGAAAACAGAGCTTCGATGAAATTCTGCTGGATCGTGCGGGACGTGCGCGCGGCGTCGAGGAGATCCAGAATCGTGGCGCCTCCACGTTCATAGGCACACTCCACAATGGTAAACGTCGAACGGGCATCTTCCAGGACGCCCGCCAGGTAGGCCTCTACCAACCGGCGGCTCTGCAGGAGATTGTGATAGGCCACATCCACCTGGTTCTCCACTTGGTTGACCGTGCGATCCAATTCCGCCTGGGCCGACTGCACGCCGACTTCGGCCTGCACAATACCGCCTTGATTGCGATTGAACAGCGGCAAGGGCACACCCAGATTCAATATGCCCATCTGTGGATTGTCGGGTCCGCGTGGTCCTTGAATCGAATATCCGGCACCGATGGTCAGATCCGGGACCCGGAATGCCTTCGCCAGTTTGAGATCCGCTTCACGTTGCGCCACGAGCGCCCGTCTACTCCTGATATCGGGGCGCACATCCAGCGCCACCATGCGCAATTTTCCCATGTCCGGATCAACCCGCCGGTAGTCCATCTCCGTGGTCAGCTCCAGCTTCGAAGCCGGTGAGAGACGAAGCAACTGGCGCAAGTCGGCCCGTGCCGATTCGCCTTCCTGAATCGATTCGATCACCTGGGATTGGAAATCGACGACCTGGAGCCGGATACGGATCAGGTCAACCTCGGCAATGTAGCCCTTCTTAAATCGAATCGTATTGACGTCCAGGATCCGTGCGAAGCGATCCCGGTTTTCCTCCGCCAATGCCAATCTGCGCTGTGCGACCAGTACGCGGTAATAGGCGTCCTTGATGGTAAACCCCAGCTGCCGGATGGCATCTTCAAAGTCCGCTTCTGCCGACTGCACGCCGAACCCGGCGCTTTCGATCCGATAGCCGCGTTTGCCGGCCAATTCAAAGAGTTGTTGCACCTGCATCGTCAGGGCACCGCTATTCGCCGGGGTATTGCCCTGAGTAAACGAGGCCACGGTGCCGATCTGCGCCACCGGATTCGGAAAGAGGCGCGCCGTTATCTGTATTCCCTTGCTGGATTCGATGCCGTACCTGGCAATGAGCAGGTCCAAATTCTGTTTGAGGAACAGCGCCATTGCCTCGGACAGATTGAGGCGGACGACCGGAGGAGCAAATGAACCGGCAGGGATCGTGGCGGGTCCCAACGTGGAGGCGGCTGCCTGCGCCCATCCGCTTCCAAAGAGGGTCAGCCCCAGCAGCGCAATCAGGCACCACAGCCTGCGCTGTTGATTCCGTGACCTGACACAACCAGGGGAACCGTTTTTGTGCTGGGACATGCCGTCACACAGGGTGCGGGAACATCGATCAACCGAGGACAGGGCACGCATTATACTGATTCTTCGCAGCATTTCAAACACGTCCACTGACGTGTTCATTGCATCTTCAGCTCGGTCCAGGCACGATCGTACAGCCGGATTCCTTTGCCCACGTCACGCATCCACTCCAGTCTTGCCAATTGATCGAGGGGGAAGAGATAGACGGCTGGATTGTTTCGTGTCCCGGCATCCACCAGTTCCCGGGCCGACCTGGAGGTGGATACGAAGACGAAGTCGCTCTGACGTGCGTGCCGCCACGGTGGGCTCCATCAAATAGTTGATGAACCGCATGGCGAGTGCTTTCTGCGGCGCGGTCCGGAGCACCACCAGACAATCGGCCCAAATGGTCGCGCCTTCCTTCGGCACGACATAACGTATGGAAGGGCGATCGGCCATGGCGCGGGCAACCTGCCCGCCCCATCCATGCGCCAGCACGACCTCCCCGGAGGCGAGCAGCTGATCGTAGTGATCACTCGTATACGTCTTCACCAGCGGCTTTTGATGCAGCAACCGTTCCTTCGCCGCCTCAATGACTTGCGGTTCCGTGCTGTTCATCGATTGCCCCATCGACCGCAACACCGCCCCGAACACCTCGCGCTGGTCGTTCAACATGCTGATGCGGCCCTTGTACCGGGTATCCCACAAGATCGACCAGCTATCGGGCGGCGTGGGTATGGTCGCCGAATCGTACCCAATCCCGACGGTGCCCCAGAGATACGGGATGGAATAGCGACGGTCGGGATCGAACGGGAGGGTTTGAAGATGCGGCTCCAACTGGGTAGCGTTGGACAACGCTGCCCGATCCAGTTCACTGAGCAGGCCCTGCTGGATCATGATCGCCACCATGAAATCCGAAGGGACCGCCACGTCGTATCCCGTGGCGCCGCTCTGCAATTTCGCCAGCAGCTCCTCATTGCTGCTGAAGGTGTCGATGACCACCTTCACCTGCTCGCGTCGTTCAAATTCCTGAATGATGTCCGGGCTCACATAGTCCGACCAGGTAAAGTAGTGCAACACTGATTGAGCCTCGGCACCGCTCTCGTCAAAGCGCTGACCGCAAGCTGCGAGATACCCGGTGAGCCAGACCAGGCCAAGACACCACAGGAGCATCTCGCGAATCGCGGACCTCACTCAGACCTCGCGACGTTGCAGGTACAGTGAACCGGCGACACCTATCATCGAGACGACCAACAACAAAGCGGATAGCGCATTGATTTCAGGGGTCACGCCGGACTTGATCATCGAATAGACTTTGAGCGGCAGGGTCGTCGCGCCGGGACCTGCGGTGAAGAAGGTCACCAGAAAATCATCGAGCGAGACCGTGAAGGCGACCAGAACCGCTCCCCAGATCGCCGGTCGCAATAACGGCAGGGTCACATAGCGGAATACCTGCCAGGAGTCGGCGCCAAGGTCGGCTGCCGCCTCGCGCAACATCGGGTCGAGTTTTCGCAGGCGCGTGCGGATCATGATCGTGACGAGCGGAATATTAAACGCAATATGCCCGAGGATGACCGTGGTGAGGCCGAGCGGCATGTGGACCGTCACAAACAACAGCATCAGCGCCACGCCCATCATCACTTCGGGGATGACGAGCGGAAGCACCAGACCGCCTTCAAGCATCTGTTGCCGGCGAAGCGGCATCTGCTCCATGCCGAGCGCCAGCAGGCCGCCGAGCCCCGTGGCGCCCATAGTCGACATCAGGGCGATGAGGAGACTGTTTGCGGTCGCGGCGAGCAACGCCTCATCATGGACCAGTGCCGCGTACCACTTCAGAGTCGCCCCTCGCCAGGCCATTGAGAGGTGCGCGGCGTTAAACGAGTACAGCACGAGCACGATAATCGGCCCGTAAAGAAAGAGCATCGCCAGGACGCTGACGGCATTGAGGCCGACCGATCGCTGCTTCACCGCCCCTCCAATGGCCCGTCTCCCGGGCTGGCCTGGCGGTAATACAGGACTACCGCTGCCATCACGATCGCCATCAGGACGAAAGACACGGCAGAGCCGAGCGGCCAGTCACGCACGACCAGATATTCATGCTGAATCAAATTCCCGATCATCATGCTGCGCGCGCCGCCCAAAAGATCCGGCGTGATGTACGAGCCGATCGATGGAATGAACACCAGGATGCAGCCGCCGACGATGCCCGGCATCGTGAGCGGCATCACCACGCGCGTCAATACCGCCCAGCGGGATGCATAGAGATCCCACGCGGCTTCGACCAGCACAGGATCCAATCGCTCCACCGCAACGTATAGGGGCAACACCATGAACGGGAGGTACCCGTACACCAATCCGATCACCACCGCCGTTGGGGTATACAGTAATTCCAGCGGCTCCGTGATGAGCCCGAGGGCAAGCAGTAGATGGTTGGCGAGGCCGTCATGCCGCAACATGATCATCCACGCATAGGTGCGCACGAGAAAGTTGGTCCAGAACGGCAGCATGACCAGGAGCAGCAACAACGGTTGCCAGCGTGCCGGACTCCGCGCAATCACATAGGCCAAGGGAAATCCCAGCAGGAAACAGATCGCCGTCGTCAGCGTGGCGTACCACAAGGACTGGCCGAGAATTTTGCCGTAGAGCGGATGCAGCAGATCCAGGTAGTTCGCCCAGGTGAACTCCCAGACGATGCCGCCATAGGTTCCGCGCGAGGCAAAGCTGATGGCCAAGACCAACACCAGAGGAACGAGAAAGAACAGGGCTAACCACAGCAGGCCGGGAGCGGCCAGCCAACAAGAGCGGCAGGATCTCTGCGCGGCCGGAGATGTGCGGGAGACGTCGTCAGCCGGCATGGTCACCCAAAAAACACCCGCCCGTCACCCAAGGCCCAGTGCAGAAAGACCGCATTCCCGGGGGCATAGGGCAATTGTACGGCAGCGGTCGTCCTCGCTTCCCACAGCGTCTCGCGGCCCACTCGAACGAGATACTTTGTCTCGCTGCCGGCAAAAAGCGCTTTTTCGATGACACCAGTCAGCAGGGGGTCTGAGCCCGATGGCCGTTCCCGTGATAATCGGAGTCGTTCCGGTCGAATGGACCAGGTGGCTGAACGACCTGGTGACGCCTCGGAACCCATGCGCACCGGAAATCCCGGCACCTGATCATCGTCCGGGTGGAAGAGGTGCCCGTCTCCTGCTGCATTGCCCGCCCGCCCCGGCAGTTCATTGGACACCCCGAGGAATCGCGACACAAACAGATTGCGTGGGTTCTCGTACACCTCGCGTGGTGTACCCACCTGCCACATTCGCCCCTGGTGCATGACGGCGATGCGGTCGGACATCATCATCGCCTCCTCCTGATGGTGCGTGACGCACACGCAGGTGAGCCCTGCCTGCTCCTGAATCGACTTCAACTCCACCTGCATCGCCTGCCGCAGTTGTTGATCGAGGGCTGCCAGGGGTTCGTCGAGCAGGACCACAGCCGGCTTATTGACCAACGCCCGAGCCAGCGCCACACGTTGCTGCTCGCCGCCGGACAATTGAGCGGGCTTCCGCATCTCCTTGCCGGCCAACTTGACCATCGTCAAGGCTTGCCCAACCTGTTCAGCAATGGACGCGGCGGGGACCCGGCGCATCTTCAGGCCGAAAGCGACATTCTCAAAGACGGTCAGATGAGGAAAAAGTGCGTAGGACTGAAACACCAGGTTGACGGGACGTCGATTCGGCGGGACGCCAAGCATCGACCGGCCGTCGATCAACACATCGCCCGCATCCGGGTCTTCGAAACCGGCCACGATACGCAAGACCGAGGTTTTTCCGGCGCCGCTCGGTCCGAGAATGGAAAAAAATTCGCCGCGCCGGACCTGAAAGCTGACGTGATCCACGGCGGCCACCGGGCCATGATGCCGCACGATGGCTCGTATGTCGATCGTTGGGCATGTTGACGAAAGGGATGGGCCTGAAGCGCTCACAGGAGAGGTGGAGAAGGTGGCCATCGAGGGCTGGGGCAGACCGCCGCGTTCGACGGTCCCGGATCAATGCTCCAAATCGACTTTGGAACTGACGTCGCGCAGATGCTTCCGCACGCGCACGCGATGTTCATGTTTCCGCAACAATTCACGGCGGATTACATCGCGGTCTTCCGCGACGATCCTCACGAGCCGGTCGTTGTCCTCGGCGTGATTCCGCACGAGCTCGGACAAGCGCTGCACCTGCCGCTCCAATCGCTCCAGCCGCCACACCATTTCCATCATCGGATTGGCCGGTTCGATTGCTGGTTTCATGACCGCCGGACGAGCATTCTGCTTCTTCATCGCCACTCCTTCTCTTCGGTCCGACCCGCTGCCGGAATCGCACGTTGATTCGTAGTATTATCCGAGTCGGAGTTGAAGTCAATCATTCTGCGTCCTTTCTATTCACTCTTCGTCCTGCTACAATCGGCGCATCTATGGCGAAGATCTTCACGATGGTGCTGGCGGGAGGGAAGGGCGAACGGCTCCAGCCTCTCACCGACCAGCGCGCAAAACCTGCGGTCCCCTTCGGCGGAAAATATCGCATCATCGATTTCACGCTGAGCAACTGCCTGAACTCCGCTCTTCGGCAAATCGCCGTGCTGATCCAGTACAAATCGCATTCTCTGGACCGCCATATCCGGACCGGATGGAACATTCTCAACCCCGAGCTTGGCGAATACATCGTGTCGGTTCCGCCGCAGCAGCGGATCAGCGAAGAGTGGTATCGCGGTACCGCCGATGCGGTCTATCAAAACCTCTTCCTGATCGATAACGATCCCCCCGAGTTTCTCCTCGTGCTGGCCGGTGATCACATCTATAAGATGAACTACGCCGATATGTACAACCTCCTGATCGAGAAACAGGCGGATGCCATAGTCGGCGCCATTGAAACCCCCATTGCGGATGCCAACCGGTTCGGCGTCATCGCGGTGGATGAAGACCGCCGCATTTTGAGCTTCGACGAAAAGCCTGAGAAGCCGATGCACATTCCCGGCGATCCCACCCAGGCCTTCGTGTCCATGGGCATCTATCTCTTCCGCACGGATGTGGTACGGGAGCAATTGATCCGCGATGCCAAGGAAGGCACCAAGCACGATTTCGGCAAAAACATCATTCCACGCATGATCAAGGAATGCCGCGTCTATGCGTTCAAGTTTCAAGACGAGAACAAGAAGGCCGTGAATTATTGGAGAGACATCGGCACACTCGACGCCTATTGGGAAGCCAATATGGATCTCGTGTCGGTCGACCCGCAATTCAATCTGTACGACCAGCATTGGCCGATCCGCACCTATCAAGGGCAATTTCCCCCCGCCAAATTCGTCTTCGCGCAGGACTTTCAGGGCGGCCGGATGGGCGTGGCCTTGGATTCGATCGTGTGCGGTGGCTGCATCATTTCCGGTGGCCGGGTGCAGAACTCGGTGCTGTCGCCGCACGTGCGCGTGCACGATCATGCCGACGTGCGCGAATCCGTCGTGATGGAAAACGTGGTCATCGGCGAGGGTGCCCGCATCCGGCGCGCCATCATCGACAAGGATGTCGTGATTCCACCCAAAACCGTGATCGGGTTCGACCCGGTTGCGGATCGTCAACGCTTCAAAGTCACCGATTCCGGATTGGTGGTCATCTCAAAGGGAATGAAATTGCATGCCGCCGTCGATCCATCCGGTTGATCTGGTCGCGACCCTCCGCCAACGAAACCTCACCCCTGCGATCATTTTTTTGACCTCGAGACGGGCCTGCGACGAAGCGATGCAATCCTTCGAGCGCAGCCAGGTGACGCTGCCCAAAGCCCAACAAGAACAGATTGCCCGTGTGCTGGCGCAGGTGACCGAGCAGTTTCCCAGCGTTGCCGAACACCCGCTGATCGAAACGGTCCAACGCATCGGCGTGGCCGCACATCATGCAGGGCATTTGCCGTCCTGGAAGATCGCCGTCGAGGAATTAATGCGTACGGGGTCATTGGATGCCGTCTTTGCGACGACGACGCTGGCAGCCGGCGTGGACTTTCCCGCCCGCACGGTGGTGGTCACGCAGTCCAGCATTCGCAAAGCGCGCGATTTCACCGATCTCACCGCGAGCGAAATTCAACAGTTGGCCGGCCGCGCCGGTCGCCGCGGCAAGGATCTCGTCGGGTTCGCCGTCATCACCCCGTCTCCCTATATCGACCTCACGGTCTTGACCAAGGGCCTGACGGGACAGCCGGAGGCGATCCACAGCCAATTCGTCATCAGTTACCCGATGGTCTTGAACCTGCTCAAGGCACATCCACGCGAACAGATACAATCCATCCTGGCCAAAAGCTTCGCCCAGTTTCAATTGAACCAGCGCACGGCCGTGCTTGAAACGAAACTCGACAGCCTGCGCGCCGAGATGGAGCCCTTCGGCCCCCGCGTCTGTTCCGATTGGATTACGCAGTGGCAAGTCTTCGAACAGGCCCGTAAACGAAAGAAACCCCGCAGCCCCTTCGCGCGGCAGGAATCGCCCGATGTCGCTGCGCGCCTGCACTTCCTCACGCCGGGAAGAGTCGTGGCGGTCACCCGAGGACGCGGGATCATCCTGCGCCAGTACCGCAGCAAAGGGCAACATGCGCCGATGATAACGCTGCTGCGGGAGGGTGGCTCGCTGAACGAATGCCCGGCATCCATTGTGACGCAGGTCTTCGATCGGACGTTCGACTGCGAAGAAACGTCAGCCTACCCCTGGTGCACGCCCCAGACACTGGAGCAACTTACCCACCATCTGACCGATCTTCCGCCGAGGCTGCCGATCCTTCCGATCCTGGCACACCAGCACGAAGAGACCCCGGTCGACAGTTCCATCATTCAAACGCTGGGTGACTTCGCCTGCCCGACCTGCCCGTCGCGCCAGGCCTGCCAGCAGGATTTTCCGCGCGCCTCGCGAGTTCGCCAGGAAATCCAACGCCATATCAAATCGATTCAGGCCCTCCAGACCAGCTTGTGGCACCGGTTTCAAGAGCGCATCGACGTCCTGGAAAAGTTCGGCTACCTCAATGCCAATGCCCAGCTCACCGCCGACGGGGAATGGGCGCGTCTGATTCGTATCGATCACTCGCTGCTCATCACCGAACTGATCCGGGCGGAAGCATTCGGCGCTATCGATCCGCCGCTCCTGGCCGCCGTCATGGCGAGCATCGCCCATGACGACGATCGTCCTGGCTCGTTTCCGCGAGGGAGCAGCGGTCTCGTCACCCTTCTCTTTCAAGTACGCAAGCTGGCGGAGAGCTTGACGGCCCACGAAGCGCCGCCGATGTTGCGGGCCGACGTGGCGGCGCTCACCGAACGATGGGTTTCGGATCAGACGCTCACCTGGATCGGATTGGCCCGGCTGACGACGATGGCGGAAGGCGACATGTTCCGGCTCTTCGCGCGTACGATCGAATTCTTATCCCAACTCAAGACGTTAAAAGCGACACATCCTTCGCTGGCGGAATCAGCCGATCACGCGATCACGGCAATGCGGCGTGGCGTTTTAGAGGAACTGCCATGAGTGACTCCTTCCCAAACCATACGCTTCCCGCGCATTCTGCGGATCAATGCAGGATTCAATTGCCATTCTTCCCTGGTACGTGTCCTGTTTCCCGTTGGACGAGGCTTGCATGACCACTCACGAACTCGAACATCTGCTGATGCAACAACCAGTCTCTCTCCTCCATCGATTGGCCCGGGGACGGATCAGCCGGCATTTCCGCTCCGGGAAGCGCAAGCTGGTCGACTTGCTGCTTCAGGCCTCCGCCGAAAATCGTCCGGGCTTGGAGTCTGACCTGCAGGCCCTGATCGACGAACGGGCTCAACGGCCACATCCCGCGCCGGTCGAAAAACCGCGACCGGCTCAAGCGCGATCTCGCCAGGCAGTCCCTGCCACGTCCCGACCGCATAGGAGTGACGACCATGGCCATCATGACCCGCCTGTCTCGCTGCATGAATGGCTGTCGGGGATCGGCGTGCCGCCGCCCCAACCGTTTGTTCCGGATGCCTGGCAAGTGGAGGCGCTGGAGAAACTCGCGGAGACCGATGTGGTCGTCAGCGTGCCGACCGGGAGCGGCAAGACCTATGTGGCGATCGAAGCGACCGCTCGCGCGATGCGCGAGAATCGGACTGTCATCTACACCTCACCGCTCAAAGCGCTCTCCAACACGAAATTTACGGAGTTTTCGCGCGTGTTCGGCCCGGGCCAGGTGGGCATTTTGACCGGGGACCGACGCGAGCATAGCCAAGCTCCCCTCTTGATCATGACGACGGAGATCCTGCGTAACCTGCTGTATGACGCCGCCGGCGGAGAGATCGATGTGCGGTTAGACACGCTCGGGCTGGTTATTATGGATGAATCCCAATATCTGGCTGATCCGGAGCGTGGAGTGGTGTGGGAAGAAACCTTGATTTTTTGTCCCTCACAGGCTCGACTCCTCCTCCTCTCCGCCTCCATCGGCAATCCACAGGATATCGCAGACTGGTTGAGCGCGATCCGCCCGACCCCCTGTTCCCTCATCCGCCACACCAAGCGATCGGTTCCGCTGCGGGCCGGGTACCTGCACCCCAATGAGAAGCTCACGCCTCTGTTTCGAACTGCCGGCATTCCCTACGGTCAGCCCCATCTTTTGCACCCTGAAGCCAAACGGCTCTTCATGGAATATGAAGAAGAGACCGGCTCTTCCCGATCACGCTGAACGGGGGACCGAATGCCGTCGCCCGTGTACGTGTGAGACCTCTCTTACGAGCGAAAGAGCCTACCCGCGATATACAAACACCTAGGCCAGTCCGATAGTAGTTCATGCTGGGGGCCATCAGAACCTGCGATGACCCTGTTGTGAAAGACAGAGTGAGACGCCTCACCAGGTCATTTCTACGAGACAGTATACTGAGCAGGTTACGTGCGGCGGGTTAAATTTGTACTTGCGAATTTGATTTTCTTCGTTTAGGTTCAGGCCGATACATTTCCCGACGGGATTCTCACCGAACTCCGCTGAGCGATTCCCGACAACTCATTCAGAAGAACGCCGAAGAAGTTTGTTGTGACGCACCTGTTGCTCACAACAAGCGATTCTTTTTTCAATTTTGATCATGTACGGGAGTGTTGGTTATGAGGCTTTACGATACCACAGCGATGCAGCATCCACCGCGGCGGCGTAGCGCGGGACCTGTTCTGATCATGGCGCTGGCCTGGGGGTTATGTGACCTGATCGCCGCAGGACCAAGCGCCCTCGCGCAGAACATCGTAAGTACTCCCAGCGCACTCTCCTTGACGGTCGTCCAAGGCGGCACCGTCAGCGGAACACTGAGCCTCAAGAAATCCAGCACCGAGCAACATAGCTACCTCATCAGCACGAATCAGGGGTGGATCTGGCTGAATCCGCCATACGGCAGTACCCAGACCATCACCACTGAAACGGACCAGTTAACCGTGACGGTGAATACGGCAGCCATGGGACTTTCGGTTGGAACGTATTCCGCTGTCGTCTACATTGGAGAATCAGGCCCCGGCGTATCGACGCTCTTGCGCATTCCCGTCACCGCCACCGTGACGGCGGCCGGAACGACACCGCCGCCCCCGCCACCATCAACCACACCGCCACCGCCCCCCCCATCAACCACGCCGCCTCCGCCGCCACCTTCTACGACGCCTCCGCCTCCGCCCCCCTCAACCACGCCGCCTCCGCCGCCTCCAACCGGCTCGCTCACGCCCCTGCTCCAGGCCTTTCCCTCTGCGCTTTCACTAACGGCGGCGAAAGGAAATACGGTATCCGGTATCTTTAATTTGCAAAAATCCAGCACGCAACAGAGCAGCTATTACATCAGTGCCAACCAGTCGTGGACGACCTTGAATCCGCCCTACGGCAGCACCCAAACCATCACGACGGAAATCGACCCCATTACGGTTTCAGTGAACACCTCGACCATGAACATCGGCACCTACACCGGGGTTGTGTATATTTCCGAAAGCGGCCCCAATGGATCGCAGGTCCTGCGCATCCCGATCTCGCTCGCCGTCACGGCAGCCGGCACGACGACCACCACCCCGCCACCTCCGCCGCCTTCGACGACGCCGCCCCCGCCTCCGCCAACAACCAGTGCCAAGGCGACGCTCACCTGGAACGCTGTCACCAGCACGAATCTAGCCGGATATAAGGTGTATATGGGCACTTCTTCCGGACGTTATGGAACGCCCTTGGATGTCGGGAACGTGACTTCCTATGTGGTGAATAATTTAGCGGTAGGGACGACGTACTATTTTGTCGTGACCAGTTATAGCAGTAGCGGCAGTGAAAGCCCCAACTCAAATGAAGTAAGCAAGAGCATCTACTGACAGGACCCTGCCTGCTAGAACGAATAGGTTAGGCCGACGGTGGGCCCATGCCTGAGGGTTTGGAACTGGGTCAAGGGGGCGGTAGCTGTCGATCCGTCTGACCCATAGATTTTCCACTGATCGTTGGTGAGCACCCGATTCCACCAGATACGATACCCCCCCGTGAGGTACAGCCGGTTCCAGATTTTCACCCGCAGATTAAAGTCCGAGGTGGTGCCGATCCCGAGGCCGATCATTCGAAAACTCGGATCCTGGGCGAGGTCGGTGCGAAGGTGATGCACGTCCTCGTTATTCAGATAGGATAGTAGCAAAGCCACCCTCGCCTCGATGCTGATGCGAGGATCTAGTTTATATTCAAGCTCCCCGCCGACACGACCGGAAAACCATGTGGTGGTATTCGTAATCACGGTCTGATTGCGAAATCCGACCGTACCGACAGGAGAACAGCGAAATTCGGAACTGGGAGATGAGGCGGTGGTACATTCCGCTTGAGTCACCCCTGTCGCCACATGGCGCTCCCTCCAATACTGTAATCCCGTGAACAGCCCCAGGCTGCCCTTGTTATCCGGGAACGTGTACGCCGTCGCGCCTAGATCGCCAGACAAGTACCAGAGATTGTCGCCGCCAATGTCGCTGTAGGTGCGCGAAAAACGGTGTTCTCCGCTGACGGTCGCCCCTTGAGACGCGGCTCCCTGGGCGCTCAAAAAATCATCATCCGTAAGACGGCCGCCGCCGATGGCCCCGTACCCGAAGGCGCCGCGGACAAATATCTTGTTCTTCAACTGCATCCGACCGGTGATCTCGGTCACATTCGTGCCGGTATCTTTGTATTTTAGTTTGGAGCTGGGGTTTCCCAGGTTAGGGTCCAGGCCGGAGGCATTGTGACTCCAGACCGTTTCACCTTGACTGAACCATTCGGAAATTTTGAGATCGACTTGCGCAACCGATGAGGACTGGGCCGGAGGAACTTGCGCCTCGGCCGAACCAGGCGTGTACGCCGTCACAGATAGGCTTATCACACAGAGTAAACATCGCAGCGGAATCATAGGTGAGGCTCTCCCTAACCATCCGGGCCAAAGACTCGTTCGCAGGACGGCGAGACTACGTATCCCGGCCGGAACAGCGCGCCCACTGATACCCTACCTGTCGTGCATGGTCAACAACTTTCTCGGCCCTAGTCAGCTCTATGCTCGCCCCTCTGAACATCTGAGAGGGACAACGCCATGAATTCCTCATCGCAAGACAGACGTCCAGATTTTGTACGCCGGAGTGCCGCGACCCTACAGGCGGAAAAAATTTCCTAGAGCATTTGTACGAGAGACAGACCCCCGCAAGATACGGGTGACCAGTGAAATTTTTGCTTGCCTATTTGCGTTTGATCCGTTAGGTTCGCGTTGAAAGATATCCTGACGGGATTCTCACCGAACTCCGCTGAGCGATTCCCGACAATCAACTAAGAAGAACACCGAAGCAATCTGTTGTGGCACGCCTGTTGCTCACTGACAGTTGTTTCCATTTTTCATTTCAGGAAGATCACCTAAGGGAGTACTGACTATGACGGCACAGCATCTCACACCGACTCAGCATCCCCCACGCATAGTGCCGCGACATGCGGCGGGACATCTTGTGGTCTTGATGCTGATGCTGTGGCTGTGCGACCTCGTTGTAGGAGGAACCGGCGCTCTGGCCCAAAATATCGTCAGCACACCCAGCGCCCTGTCATTCACGGTGGCGCAGGGTGGTACGGTTTCAGGAACGGTGAGCCTTAAAAAATCGAGCACCGAGCAACATAGCTACCTCCTCAGCACGAACCAGGGGTGGATCTGGCTGAACCCGGCCTACGGCAGCACGCAGACGATTACTACCGAAACAGATACTCTGACGGTGACGGTGAATACCTCGGCCATGGGGCTTGGAGTAGGGACCTATTCAGGAGTGGTGTACATTGGAGAATCGGGTGCCGGCGTGTCAACCCTCTTGCGCATTCCCGTCACCACCACTGTGACGGCGGCCGGAACGACGCCACCGCCGCCCCCACCGTCCACCACGCCGCCCCCAACAACGACGCCGCCTCCGCCGCCACCTTCTACGACGCCTCCGCCGCCGCCCCCCTCCACCACGCCCCCTCCGCCGCCGCCAACCGGCTCGCTCACGCCCCTGCTCCAGGCCTTCCCTTCCGCGCTGTCGCTTACCGCCGCGAAGGGAAACACCGCCACCGGCGTATTTAATCTCCAAAAATCCAGTACGCAACAGAGCAGCTACAGCATCAGCGCCAACCAGTCATGGACGACGTTGAATCCACCCTACGGCAGTACTCAGACGATCACGACCGAAATCGATCCCATTACGGTTTCAGTGAATACTTCGAGCTTGAACGTTGGCACCTACACCGGTGTCGTCTATATTTCTGAAAGCGGTCCCAATGGATCGCAAGTCTTGCGCATCCCGGTCTCGCTCGCGGTCACGGCCACCGGAACAACTACGCCACCCCCGCCACCATCGACAACACCACCACCCTCGACGACGCCGCCACCGTCAACGACCCCTCCACCTCCTCCGCCATCGGCGACGCCGCCCCCACCGCCGCCGACCAGTTCATTAACACCGTTGCTTCAAGCCTTTCCGTCGGCCCTCTCACTGACGGCCGTGAAAGGGAATACCGTATCCGGCATTTTTAATTTGCAAAAGTCCAGTACGCAGCAGAGCAGCTATAGCATCAGCGCCAACCAGTCGTGGACGACGTTGAACCCGCCCTACGGCAGCACCCAGACCATTACCACGGAAATCGATCCGATCACGGTGTCGGTCAATACGTCTGCGATGAATCTCGGTACCTACACCGGTGTGGTCTATATCGTGGAGAGCGGCCCCAATGGATCACAAACCTTGCGCATCCCCGTCTCCCTGTCTGTCCTCGCGAGCGGCAGCACCACGCCGCCACCGCCGTCCCCCACGGGAAGCACCACTTCGCCGCCACCGCCTCCTTCGGGAACGGCAACCGGCACGGTTACGGTGATGTGGAATGCGAACACGGAAGCGGACCTGCAGGGATATCGCGTGTATGTCGGCACCCGTTCGGGCGCCCGCACGCAGGCCTTCGACGTGGGAAATGTGACCTCGACCAGGCTGACTCTGCCCTTGGGGTCCACCTATTTCTTTGTCGTGACGGCCTACGACAAGAGCGGCAATGAAAGTTCTCCGTCGGGAGAATTGAGTAGAAGCCTGTTCTAACAAATATGTCTGTTCGACAGACTTGACCGCTCTTCCCTCAAGCCTGTATAACGGGCGCTGTACCTTTGAGCCCGCTCCGAAGGAACGTCTCTTCGAGCGGGCTCAAAAGTGTATGCAGCGCCCGTAGCTCAATGGATAGAGCATCTGACTACGGATCAGAAGGTTACAGGTTCAAGTCCTGTCGGGCGCACCACACACTTACACCACTTCAGTATCACCTCTCGGACGCACGAACACCGTCCTGCAACCGTGTAAAGAGACAATTTTAGCCCTCCGTAGATGTTGGTGCATTTGCTTTCCACGCTACAGATCACTCCTAGGACCTCCGCTACGTAGCCAACCTCAAGTATTTTCATGTTTTGCTCCTGCAGACTGCTCGCCAAGCCTCCTACAATACCGCCGACGCCGAGCTCCCGCATTTTGCTGTCTATTATTCTCAGATCAAGAAGGCTGAGCTACCTCAGGTGTGGGTCCAGATTGCGTGAAGGTGCATAAATGGCGTTCCTGACTTCCAGTCACTCATGCTCCCAATGCTCTCAATGGCGAATGATGGACAAGAACGATCGCTCGCTGAAGCTCGTGCTGTTCTGGCAACGCACTTCGGTCTAACCCAACAAGCGGTCGCCAGCACCGTTTGATAATCGGGTGGCTTGGTCCAAAGTTTTTCTTGAAATAGCCAGGTCACTCTCATCCTCTCGCCGTGGAATCTTCATGATTAGTGAACTCGGTAGAGTACTGTTGGCTAAAGATCCGCAACGGATTGATATTCCCATCCTTGAGCAATATGAAGACTTTCGTAATGGAGACACAGGGTAAGAGAGACAGCGCCGCTCGCTGGAACGGAATGACTTAAACTCATGGCGCGACACCAGAGGAACTTCTCGAACAGGCCTATCAGAGCATTCGAGGTGATTCGCCTCGTCGGTCATGAGCGCGGCCCAGATCAATGTTGCAGTTGAAAGCTGCGCGTGGTTCACACCTCCAAATTGCTGCGTCCACCTTTCTACCGCTAGCAGCTCATCGACTGAGGCGTAGGGAGGTCGTCCAATCTTTTGTAACGCTTTACGCGCTTCTGAATTCCCCCGCTTCAATGCCTCGGAAAATGTGAACTCATAAGACAGCCGCCGTCCCAGGGGCATGTTGGCGATTTGTGCCACTGCTACGTAGAGCGCCACCTTCTCCGGACCGCGAGTTGCGTATAACGTCCCCAGGACGGTGCCCCAGGAATGCCCGAACAAAACCACGTTGTTATGGCCAAATCTCTTCCTCACCATGTCCATGAGCTCGTCTAGCTCGTGGACAAAACGCTCGATGGTCATGGATTCTTGGGGATACAGGAAGAGAAGGATCTCCCGGCCCCGCGCTGCTCCCAATAGATGACCACATACCGTTGCTCAAGGGCATCGTTAAAGTGTCGGAACAGCGGCGCTTCGCTAGCGCCTGCACCCCCGTGCAAAAGGATCAATGCCGGATTGGAATCAGAGACACCACGAAACCATACACTCTGCGGCAGCCCGCCGAGCACTACTCGTTCCATCGTTGCGATACTGTGAGGAACGGCCCACCCTTCGGAGTCTGTAAAAGGAGCGGTCTGCACGCAGCCTATAGTCACCGGCAGGCACACAATAGCCATGAGAGTGGAAATACGTACTATGGATGACACCAGTCGGTCTGTGATGGCGTGAATGACACGCATGAGCATCGCGAAGGGGCCCCCGCCTGTACTATGACCGGCGAGCGGCCACTGGGACAACCATCACACGATGTGGACCCATAATGATGTTCTGAGTCTCAGTGTTGATCTCATTGGTTCACCAGCCCTGCAGCTCCGTAGCCTTAACTAGGGCCATGCCTAGTTTGAGGATCGCCACATCCTGCTAGTCTGAAATCACGCGAAAGATATCTGTTCGGACGTCGCGGGAACACTACACACATCACCATCAACAATTCACGAGAACGTCGAAGGAGGTCGCACATGTATACGGATGATTCTTCCAACTGGTCGGCATTCATGGCTGGCGCATTGATCGGCGCAGGGGTCGCGTTGCTCCTTGCTCCTCAGTCAGGCAATGAACTCCGCTCCACTTTGCGCGACTATGCCTCCAGAGCCAAGGACGAATTGGACGAAGCCACGGAGCAAGGACGCGCAGCCTGGGACTCGGCCATGGAACGAGGTCAGGAATATGTCGAGGGCGGCAAACAAACTTTGCGCAAGGCAGGTCGCGCCGCTCGTGAGTTTGTTGATGAGACGATGCAGACTGCCCAGAACACGGCGGAAGAAGCGACATCGCGGCGAGGGTGAAAATAGGCGCCCGCAGCAGCCATCGATGTCGTCACACTATGCAGAAAAGGACACGCTATTATGTTGAAACCACTCACGCACCTCACGTTTGCGTTCGCCCTCATGACCCTGGTGGCCTGCCAGTCCACGACCGGTAAGACCGCCGGTCAGAGCATCGACGATGCTTCCATCACCACAGCGGTCCAAGCCAAATTGTCTCAGGACCGGCTGTCGAATTTTTCGCGAATCGATGTTGACACGGAGCGCGGAGTAGTAACCCTGAACGGGGTGGTCAAATCCGCCGAACAAAAAATGCGCGTCGTTGAACTAGCTCGCGGGGTGGCCGGTGTGCGGACAGTGAACAACAACTTACAAATTCAAGCGCCCTAAAGAAGCTGTGAAGCTGCAGTGAGCATCATCTGGAGGGGGCGACGATGGCACTCGTTGCCCTGATGAGGTCTAGGAGGCTGACCATGACGCGCCACGTATCACACATACTGACTGTGCTCTTCTCTGCTCTGTTGGTGGGAGCCTGCAGCCATTCCATACCCAAATCGCCGTCCAAGCCGGTCCCGCCTCCTCTCACCAGTGCCGTGCCCACATTCCCAGCGCAGACGAAAGAGGACTCACGGGCGCCTGTGTCCCAGGTGCCTGTTCAAATCAAAACAGACCTGACCCCGATTCAGACCGCGATCCGAAAGGCGATACCAGAGAGAATCACGGAGACAGGCCATCCACTGGGACAAGAGTTTAGGTGGACGTTCGTGAGAGTGGGTGAACCGGATGTTCACATTCAAGATGGACTGGTGGCGATCCATGCCGAATATAAAGGTGACATCGAATCGCGCGGCAGTTCACGAGCTTGCCGGCTCGATCCTTTGTATACCGCGGTCGACGCCACAGGCCGACTGACGATGATTCAGAACGGCGATGCCCTGTCATTCGGATTCGAACCGACACAGACAGCCGTAGCCACCAAACCCGATAGTGATGCGCGCTGTAATATGTTTAATGTCCCGCTCTCCGAACAGCTTCCCGAACTGTTCGGCTTGCCGGAGATCAAAACGGCTTTGGCTGAAGCGGTACATCCCAAGGAGTTCGGGATTCCACTTCAGCGAATCTGGGATGACCTGGGCGGCCCACTGTCCATCCCGATCGCGTCTCTCAACACCCGGGCCTGTATGTATGGAAATCCTCGAGAAATGATTCTCGGTGGCCAGAAAGGGACCACGCAGGAGACGGTCATTTCTGGCACGGCCAAAGAGATGCCGTTCATTACCTATGAAGCAAGCTGTACCGAAGCCACCCCAACAGTCGCCCTGGTCAATTCAGGATCCGTCCCTCCCGAGGCAAAGCCCTATACGCTGGTGGCCAGGATCCCGTTGTCTTACCAACAAATCTCGCATCAGTTGCAGAGTAAGCTCTTTCACCAATCGGTCGTTTTGGACAGCGCCTCCGATACAGCCGTCATTGAACGGGTCTCGGCCTCGGATGCCAATGGCCGCGCGCTGGTGGCGATCGACATGAGCGGCGATCTGAAAGGCACAATCTATTACTGGGGGACTCCTCGTCTGGACGAAGGGGGACGAAGCATTTCCATCCCTGATCTTCAGATGGCCAATGAATCCAAAGCGGCCATTGACTCGATTCGCATCGGCTACTGGCAGCTGGTCAACCGGGAACTGAACAGCAAATTGCGGCAAGCCATGACTGTCAACATCTCTCCGCAAGTGGACCGGTTGAAACAAACAGTGACCGGCACGCATCGATCGGGCGGTACCACGATGGACATCCTCATTACGCGCCAGCAGCCGGATCATGTCCGATCCTCTGCCCAAGGCATAACCGCCACCATCATGCTGGAGGGCACGGCCAACGCCACAGGACAGGTCGCTCTCGAAGAACAGAGTCCCCGCGCTCTGCTCCGACAGGACGTCCGGTAAAGCGGCGCTCACGCTATGCCACGCGGAGGCGGATCTATGGAACAGAGACCGACGCTGCAAGAGACCGCCGACATCATCAAAATCATGAAGAATGATCACCGCCACATACTGGCCCTGTTCCAGGTATACCTTGGAACCGAAGCAGATTCCCGGCAGTCGATCGTCGACGACATTCTCCACCGGTTGGATGACCACTTTGAATGGGAAGAAAAACTGTTCGGTGAAGACAGCCGCCTCCAGGAACAAGGCGACCCAATTATTCGGCAGGTGTTGCTCGACCATGAGGAAGTCAAAGCCATGATCCATGAATTACGCCACGCCGAAACGGACGATGATGAATCCATGGATCAGTTCTTTGAAGATATGATGCAGACCGTGCGCGTCCATTTTCATGGCGAAGAACGTGATCTCATTCCTCTGTTCGACGCCATGACCACGGCGCCCCGAAGCTGACTCGGCGTATCCCTGTGCGAAACGTTGAGCAGAGCTCTCCGCCGGCACAATCCTCGCTTTTCCATTAGGGAGTGGTGTGACGTGGGTCATTCGCCGTTGCGTGTTGCGGTCGTAGGACTTGGCCATATTTCCCAGATGGCCGTCCTGCCCGCCTTTTCTCATACAGCATCCGCCGCCAGAGTCACCGCGCTCGTGTCGGACGATCCGTTAAAACGTCGTGTCCTCGCCAAACGCTACGGCGTGACACATACCTACGCGTATAACGACTTCGATGCCTGCCTGCGTAGCGGCGAGATCGACGCTGTCTATATTGCCCTCCCCAACAGTCTGCACTGCGAATATACTCTACGAGCCGCGAAAGCCGGCATTCACATCCTCTGCGAAAAACCGATGGCCGTGGCTGCTTCCGAATGCCGCAACATGTTGCGCGCGGCCGAACGGCATCGCGTCAAACTGATGATTGCCTATCGCCTGCATTTTGAAGCCTGCAACCTCTACACCATCGATCTCATTCAATCGGGGCGATTGGGAGAACCGAGGCTTTTTCATTCGGTTTTCACCCAACAGGTCCGGGCCGGCGATATCCGGTTGCGGGACCAGCTGGGCGGCGGCCCCCTGTACGACATCGGGGTCTACTGTATCAATGCGGCCCGCTACCTGTTTCGAGACGAGCCCATAGAGGTCACCGCTCTCGCGGGTCGCGGCCCCGATCGCCGGTTTCAATCCGTCGAAGAATCGGCCGGAGCGGTCATGCGCTTTTCGCGGGATCGTTTGGCAACCTTCACCTGCAGTTTCGGCGCGACCAACGCAGGAATGTACGAAGTCGTCGGCACCAAGGGAAAGGTGCGCGTCGAGCCGGCTTATGAGTATGTGGGTGGATTAAAGGCGTCCGTCACGATCGGAGAGCGGACGAGCATCCGTACGTTTAAACCCGGCGATCAATTCGCTCCGCAGCTCATTTATTTTTCGCACTGTGTCAGAAACGATCGCCAGCCGGAACCGAATGGAACCGAAGGCCTGCTCGACGTCCAGATCATCGAAGCCCTCCGCCGTTCCGCCCAGCGCGGACAGTCGATCGCCCTGCGGTTACCTGCCAAACGCGTCCGCCCCGATCTCACGCTTCGGATGCACCGCCCCCCCGTCTCAAAGCCTCAAGGCGTACATACGGAATCCCCTACCCTCTGACCTCCGTGCACGACGGGCCCTGTTCTTCTCGCCGGACTAGGGCTCTGCCCAGTTCAAAGGGCATGGTCGCGCCGCTAGTCTGGGGCAGTACCCTGGTGAACAGGGGCCACGACACGAGTATAGGAGGGCCGATGGAACAGGACATGAAGGATACGCAAGATCGGGCGAAACAAGCCGGTTCGTCGATAAAAGATGCCATCCATGAGACTGCCTCTTCCGCAGAACAGATGGCTAGGCGCGCCGGTGAAGCGGTGGAATCGGCAGCAGACCGATTCCGTGAACGTCTTCCCGAGGACAGCACAGCCGGCGAGACAGTTGATACGGTCGCGCGCAAGGTCAAAGAAACCTCGATCTACTTACAAGAGCAGGGCATCGGCGGGGTGGTGGAGGATCTCGAGATTCTCATTCGGCGCTACCCGCTCCAGACACTGCTGCTGGGCCTGGGATGCGGGTACCTGTTGTCCCGCGTCAGGACCGATTAACGGGAATAGGACGAATATATGGAAAATCCCCATCCGATTTCGATCGCCTCGCTCGTGACCGGGTTAGTTGAAGACCTTCGGCGGCTGTTTGCGCAAGAAGTCCAATTGGCCCGGCATGAAATGCAGCATGAATTGGGGAAGGTGGTCAAAAGCGCCATGCACGCCGGCATCGCTATCATGCTGGCTTTCTTGGCCGTCTTATTTTTGCTGATGACATTGATCCACCTCATGCACTTCTACAGCGGTCTCCCGCTTTGGGCCTGTTATGGGATTGTGGGGCTCCTCGCGGCCGCCGCGGGCGCCGCCTTCTTCGCTCGTCTCATCACTATTGGAACCACCCTTCGGCTCTGGCCGTTTCGCACCTTTTACTCCTTAAAGGAAGATGCCAAATGGATCAAAGAACAGCTGCTATCGACCAAGACATAAAAGACATTGTAGAGACGAGGATGGATATCGCCGAAAAGCTCGAACTGTTGGAACAACGGATCCAAGACACGGCGGAGGGAGCCACGATGAAATTTTCGCGCTTACTTGATGAGGGATCCCGGAGCGTGACACAGATGGTGGATAAAACCAAAGCTGCCTTGGATCCCGTCCATAAGGTCGATGACTACCCCTGGCTCATGCTGGGTGGAGCTATTTTCGCCGGATATGCGATCGGCCTCCTGGAAGCCCGTACGCGGGCACAACGCGGCGTCTACCCCTATTATCCGCCGGGCGCGCACGCATCACAGGTCATGCCGGAATCAGAGAAGGATGGCAAAACCGCATCTCGCCGGGCCGATGGCATTTACGACTACTACCCCGATCCCTCGGAAAGGGGCCGCAGAACGGCACAACGAAGCCACAGCAGTATCTGGGAAACGATGAGCCGAGAATTGGAAATCGATACGGAGCAGGCCAAGGCCGCATTAATGCAAGCCGGTCGGACGCTCATGACCGAATTCGCGAACAAGTTGATCCCCGAAATCGCCCGCTCTCTCGGGGTGACGCTGACCTCTCAAGCGAAGCGGTCGCGGGCATCCAACGAGCAGGCCTCGTATTCAGAGGCCCAAGCGGGCGGCAGCACCAGGCCTTCATCCGGTTCGGCGTCACAATTCCGATGAAGTAGAGGAGTCAGGGTGTCGGCCTCGCTGACCAGTGCATCCCCACGATGGAATCCCTGGAAACTCGGCGGACTGGGATGGAAGGAACTCGGGCAACGGCTTTGGACCGACAGCCAGAAGGATGAAATTCTCGGCCGTGCGGCTCAATTGGCCTATTATTTCCTCCTAGCTCTTTTTCCTGCGCTGCTTTTCCTGACGGCGCTGCTGGGCCTGTTTCCGTTGGAGCAGGTGCTTCCCGAGTTGATGACCTATCTCAGGACCGTGTTGCCTGCGGACGCCTTATCATTACTGCAAAAGTACCTGGATAGTGTGGTGAAAGGCTCCGGGAGCGCAGCATCCTTTCGCTCGGACTCCTGGGAGCTCTTTGGGCTTCCTCCAGCGGAGTCACGGCCATCATGGAGTCGCTCAATGTCGTATATGGCGCGCAGGAAACCCGCCCCTACTGGAAAGTTCGCTTGGTGGCCGCATTGCTCACGATCGGTCTCGCTGCGTTCATCATCATTTCCATTACCCTCATCCTCTACGGCGAGCGGATCGGCGAATGGATTGCCAACCTCATAGGATTGGGGTGGCTGTTTCTGTTGACCTGAAATGTGGTGCAGTGGCCCGTCGCGTTTGTGCTGATGCTGTTGGCACTTGCCATCATTTATGCCGTCTGTCCAGATGTGGAGCATGACTGGCGCTGGGTGACGCCGGGGTCCGTTGTCGCGGTACTGCTGTGGATGGGACTCTCCCTCGGCTTCAAAGCCTATGTAGATCATTTCGGCAACTACAACGCCGCATACGGGTCCATTGCCGGAGTGATCGTCCTCATGCTGTGGCTCTATTTGACGGGAGTGGTGATCTTGCTTGGCGGAGAAATCAACGCCCAGATTGAACGTGCGGCCTTGGCGCTGCGGTCGTTCTCCGAACAATCGAACCACAGGGCTTAGCCGCGCACAGCCCCGACGAATGAGAGCGAAGGGATAAAGCGCCTCATGAAACCAGGCTATGGTGACACGCTTGCGGAGGAGACACCGCGGTTGCACACTGCTAAGGAACCGGACACTTCCGTGGCGAATCGCCATGTGTGGGAGATCACGCCCATACGCGATCTTCTCTGGTTGGGTGGCATTCTGTTCCTGCTCTGGTTCGGCTATTACCTGCGCGGCGTATTCACGCCTGTACTCATCGCGCTGCTGCTGGCCTACCTGGTGAACCCGTTGGTCCGTCGCGCGGAAGCCGACTGGCATATCCCGCGGCCTGTGACCATTTCCATGGTGCTGCTCGTATCGGCACTGCTACTGGGTGGACTGGTGACATGGCTGGGCCCGTTATTGACCGAGCAGGTGCAATCCTTCGCTGAGCGGGTGCCTGGGTATCTCCAGAGTATTGCCAAACAGGTACCATGTCACATTGGGAGATTTTTCCGAGCCGCTCTCGACGGATAGCCACGAACCTCCGTGATGATCCCCTTTCAATCCTGAAGCCGATTTTTTCCGGTACGGGCCAGGCATTCGGTGTCCTTGGGGCCGTGATCGGAACAACGGCGGACGTCACCCTGGCTCTGGTGCTGATTCCCATCTATTTCTTTTTTTTCGCCTGGCAGTTCGACAGCGCCCTCGCGCAACTCCGCCGGTATATCCCTGCCGAATACCGCCCCAGAGCTCGTCATATCGTCCGCCGGATGGATCAGGCGGTCAGCGGCTTTTTCCGTGGCCGGTTGGCGATCGCCCTCGCCTCTGCCGTCCTCTATTCGGCCGGATGGGCGCTGACCGGCATCCGCTATTGGTTCATTCTCGGCCTGATCACCGGCATCCTCACGATCATCCCCTATGTGTCATTGATCGGCTGGCGATTGGCCCGTGCTGTTGAAATATCTGGACGGGTTTTCTTCCGGCGCCGGCGCCTTTGATTGGATGACGGTCTTGGTCTGGCCGTCTGTCGCCTACCTCGTGGTGCAATTCATCGAGAGTTGGCTGCTGACGCCCTGGGTGCAAAGTCAATCCATGGAGATGAACGCGGTCACCGTGCTGATCGTGGTGTTCATCGGCGGGGCGCTTGGGGGCTTTTATGGTCTTCTTCTGGCGATCCCTATTGCCGCCTGTATCAAAATCCTGCTTCAGGAACTGGTGCTGCCACGATTGGAACGAAAAGCCGCAGCGCCGCCTCCCTCTTTTTGATCCGTGAAAGGAACCACGATGGCAACCACGGTGGCTGATCTCTTGGTCGAACGGCTGATTCAGTGGGGGGTCGATACGATCTTCAGTCTCCCCGGCGATGGCATCAACGGCATCTATGAAGCATTGCGAGTCCGCCAGGATAGAATCAGAGTGGTGTTAGTCCGGCACGAAGAATCGGCCGCCTTCGCGGCTTGCGGGTACGCCAAGTTCACCCGGCGATTGGGTGTCTGTCTCGCCACCTCCGGACCGGGGGGTATCCATCTGCTGAACGGGTTGTACGACGCGAAATGCGACGGGCAGCCGGTGCTCGCCATCACGGGGCATACGTACCACGACTTGATCGGCACCCACTATCAACAGGACGTCGATCTGGAGCGGCTCTGCTCGGATGTCGCCGCCTATAGCCAGAGAGTTATGAGCCCGGCTCACGTCGGCAATGTGTTGGACGAAGCGATCAAAACGGCCATTTCACGACGGACGGTGGCCCACATCACCATTCCCAAAGATATCCAGGATTGGAGCGTCGAAGATCAGGGCTCCAAGGCCAACATCCCCGGCCATAGCGGCGACCTGTACAGCGACCCCTTGCCCCTGCCTTCCCACTCACTGCTGGAGAAAGCGGCCGCGCTCATCAATGCAGGTTCAAAAATCGCCGTCCTCGCAGGGCGCGGCTGTTTAGGCGCGAAAGCCGAGGTGCTGCAGTTGGCTGAGTTGCTCGGTGCACCCATCGTCAAGCCGCTCCTCGGCAAGGCAGTGGTGCCGGACGACCATCCATTCACCACCGGCGGCATCGGGCTCCTGGGCACGGCGCCTTCACAGGAGGTCCTCGAAGCCTGCGATACCCTCATCATCGCGGGCACCAGCTTTCCGTATTTGGAGTTTTATCCCAAACCAGGACAAGCGAGGGCCGTTCAGATTGACCTGGATCCCGCTCGCATCGGCCTGCGGTATCCGATAGAGGTGGGCCTCGTCGGACATTGCTGGGATGTCATTCGCGCATTATTACCCCTCCTGGACAAGAAATCGGATCGCAGTTTCCTCAAAACCGCGCAAGCCAGCATGCAGGAATGGAACGAGCTCATGGAGGAGCGAGGCACCCGGACGGATACGCCCCCTCAAGCCACAGGTTGTGGTGCGAGGCCTCAACGAGTTCCTCGAGGATGATGCCATTATCTGTTGCGATACAGGCACGGTGACAACCTGGGCTGCCCGGCACCTCACCATCAGAGGGAACATGGAATTTTCGGCATCGGGCACCCTCGCCTCGATGGGCAACGGCCTTCCCTATAGTCTGGGAGCGGGTATCGCCTACCCGGGGCGACAGATCGTCTGTCTCGCGGGAGACGGGGGCTTCACGATGTTGATGGGAGAATTGGCCACGCTGGTGCGATACGGCCTGCCGGTCAAGATCATTATCCTGAAAAACAATCTGCTCGGCATGATCAAGTGGGAGCAGCTGGCCTTCGAGGGAAATCCGCAATATGGCGTGGATCTTCAACCGATCGACTTTGCTCTCTTCGCAAAGGCCTGTGGCGCCACGGGACTCACAGTTGACGATCCCCGTCACGTACGGGATGTGCTGCGGGAGGCCTTCTCTGTCCAAGGGCCGGCCGTGGTCCAGGCCGTCATCGATCCGTTGGAACCACCGCTACCAGGCAAAATTACCACGACGCAAGCCTGGCAGTTTGCGAAGGCCTTGGCCAAGGGGCAGGATGACCGCTGGGGCATCATCAAAACGCTGGTCGAAAGCAAAATCAGGGAAGTGGTGTAAGCAACCGCGATTATTGTCAATTCACGAGGAGAGCCTATGGAGCCGATCGGCCGCCGAACGATGGGTGATTGCGGAAGGGTATATACCATCCAAAAGCCACGGGCCCGAACCACAAATGACGAGCCACGAAACGATGTGCATCCTCAACTCGTCGGACCAGAATGCTACCGTACAGGTGACAATTTTCTATGCGGATCGTGAACCGGTCGGCCCCTATATCATTCAGGTTCCCGCCCGCCGCACAAAACACGTCCGTTTTAATGATCTGACCGACCCAGCCCCGATTCCTCTGGATACGGATTACTCCAGCCTGATCGATTCCAACGTGCGGATCGTCGTGCAACATACGAGGCTGGATTCACGGCAGGCTGAAAATGCGCTCTTCAGTACCATGGCCTTTCCTGTTTGAGCGGTCCCCCTGCAGGAACATGCGGGACCTGATGCCGCACCGGCTTCCATAACCACCTTCTCCTTAAGCCGACTTCCAAGGACAGACCAGTCAGGCGGCTCTCACGACCTCCTGTTGAGTCGTGGTCGCCACTTGCGCAGACCGGTTCCGCAGAATGACTTCATCGATGATGTCGCCGCACTGCACGCAACGCATTGCCATGAACCAGTAACCACCGAGGCTCTCCCCGATGTCCATGCAACGTTCATCGACCAGGAATCCGCCGCAGCGGAGGCACCGGCAGGCGTCGTGTTGGGAAAGAGCAGCAGTTTGTCTGGTTCTGCCGGATAGAGGAAGGGCTCTCGTGGTGGTGGCATTCATACGGTTCTCCTTTCGTCGTGATCCTGATGGGCTTCGGCGGACTGTTTCCCCCGGATTGTCATGATCACTGATAACAGTCCCGTACGATTCACTCTACTAGCACTCCCCCCAGGTCCCCTGGCAAAGCACCCTGGCGTGTATGCAGCATTACGCCCCCAGCCGGCGCACCATATTTCTTGTGATGCGTTGCCTTGTGGTGAAATAGGCCTTCCATGGATCCTGCCGCAATTGTTCGAGCCTCTCGGCAACATTGTCGACGGTGAAATGGTCGGAACGCAGATCTGCCGACAATTCATTCCAGGCAAGAGGAACCGAGACTGGTGCCTGGGGCCGCGCGCGCGTTGAATAGGCGGCCACAGCCGTGGCCCCTCGGGCGTTACGCAAGTAATCGACATAGATCTTGCCCTTGCGTTTCTGCTTCGACATGTTCGCGAGAAATCGTTCCGGAATCGCGTGTACAAGATGATCAGCCACGGCTTTGGAGAAGGTCTTCACCTCATCCCACGTATGCGCGCGTTGCAGGGGGACGACGACATGCAGGCCCTTGCCTCCGGTCGTCTTCACGAACGAGACGAGATCCAGTTCTTCGAGCAACGTGCGCAGCAATTGAGCGCCTTCAATCACCAATGGCCAATCGACCGCGGGATCGGGGTCGAGATCCAGAATCATCCGGTCCGGCCGTTCGAGTTGGTCTCGCTTCGCCCCCCAGGTATGCAGCTCCAAGACCCCCATCTGCACCAACCCTATAATCGCTGGAAGATCATCCGCCACCATGTACCAGGATGAGCCTTTCTCTTCCGGGATCTCGACGCGGCCGACGGTGTCGGGTATATGCTCCCCTGCGTGCTTCTGATAAAAGCATTCCTTCTTATACCCCTCCGGACAGCGGACGAGGGTCAGCGGTTGACCTTCGACATGCGGCAGAATCCAGTCGCTGACTAACTCGTAATACTGCGCCAGCGCGAGCTTCGTAATGCCTTGCTCAGGGAACAAGACCCGATCCGGGTGGCTAAGCGTGACACCGCCAATGACGGGTGAGCGTTGATCCACTCGGGTACCGACAGGGGAGGTCTCCTGATAGGATGAGGGTCGGCGCGAGCGAGCATGCCCGCGACTCCTGCCGGCCTTCGGAGGGGAAGGGCTCGAATCAGGCCGTTCATGGATGATGAGACGGGCGTCTTTGTCTTCCCGTAGCCCTTGAAATGAAGCCTGGCGCAGCTGCCCTTCGTTGGTCCATTCGGCAAAGGCCACTTCGGCAACCAGCGTAGGTTTGACCCAATGCACACCCCGAGCCTCACTACCGACCGGAGGATTCACGAAGGCCGGCTGCTTCTGCTCGACCTTCTTCAAGCGTGCATGGAGTTCCTTCAGGGAACGGTCCGTAAATCCCGTCCCTGTGCGTCCGGAAAATTGAAGCCGGCCCTGCGCGTCATAGACGCCGAGAAGTAGCGCTCCGAACGCGCTCCGTGATCCGGAGGGGTCGGTAAATCCTCCGATCACGAATTCCTGCCGCTGCCCGCACTTGACCTTGACCCAATTGCGGTTTCTGCCCGAGAGATAGGGAGCATCGGCTCGCTTGGCGATCAATCCCTCCATGCCGCTCCGGCAGGCTTCGGCGAATGCGATGTCGCCCCTGCCGGAAATATGATCGCTGTACTGAATCAAGGAAGACGACGGTCGATCTTTGAGAAGGGCCGACAGAAGACGCTTGCGCTCCAGGAGTGGAACCTCCCGCAGATCGTATCCGTTCAGATAGAGCAGATCGAACACGTAATAGAGCAGATTACTGTCCGAGTGCGCATCAAACGCATTCTGCAATACCTGGAAGCTGATGCGGCCGTCCGGCGACAACGCCACCACCTCGCCGTCGAACCAGGCAACCTGGGCGGGCAGATCCGTCATTGCTGCGGCGATATGAGGCAGCTTTGCCGTCCAGTCATGGCCGTTTCTGGTGAACAGCTTCACCTGACCATCTTTCAGGCGGCACAAGATCCTATATCCGTCATATTTGAGTTCGTGGACCCAGTCTTCCCCTTCAGGAGAGGCAGTCACCAATGTCGCCAACTGCGGAACGATCCAGTCTTCCTGAGCGGCCTTCCGTGCGCCTGCCGCAGGAGTTTTCATCACCGGCCGTGACGCGGCACGTTTCTGTGTGGAGGTGGTCGAGGATCGGTTCGAATGCCACACCGCATGATCTCCCGAGGCGATCTCCTCAAGACTCTTCCCGCTGGCAACGCTGGTTGTCAAACGATCAGTCACCCGGCTCTGCGTCCCGCGTCGGGCCTCAGCATCCTTTTCTTTGATCAGCAGCCAGTTTTCCTTCCCTGCCTCTTCGCGGCCTCCCATACGGACCAGGTTCCAGATTCCATGCAGCTTTTCACCATGCAGTGTGAATTTGAGCCTTCCGCGGCGATAGTCTCTTGCCGCATCCCCGATCGGTTCCCAATAACCTCGATCCCAAAGCAACACCGTGCCGGCGCCATACTGTTTGGCCGGAATGATGCCTTCGAAAGACGCGTAATCGAGGGGGTGGTCCTCGACATGGACCGCCAGCCGCTTCTGCGCCGGATCCAGGCTCGGCCCTTTGGGAACCGCCCAACTTTTCAATGTGCCGTTCAACTCCAGGCGAAAATCGTAATGGAGACGGCTGGCGGCATGCTGTTGGATCACAAACCGGAGCCGGGCCCCTGCCGGCGCTGCTTTCCCTCTCGGTTCAGGAGTGTTGCGGAAGTTTCGCTTTTTCCAGTATTGGCGAAGACTCATGTCACTCCTGCCGGGCGAAGGCCGATGGCCCGATCACTTCCTGAACTGCGGCGGCGCATCTGCCGGTGGGGGGCCGGCCGGTGCGGAGGATCCCCCACCGAATCCATAGAAACCGTAATAGGGATATCCGTACCCGTACCCATAATATCCAGGGTAGCCACCGTACCATCCTCCCGCCGGCCCCCAATAGGAATAGGGATAGGCATACATCGACCTTCCATAAGGGTAGGCATAGGGAGCCGAACGCACGGCTGGATTGACCTCATCCCAATCAATGAGGTGCTTGATGGCGAGAACGGGATAGGTGTATTCCCCGTCGTCCATCGGCCTGGTGACCGGCGCTCCCACTTCACCGACCACCGTCACCGGCGTCCCTGCGTCAACCACGGCCGGGTCGAGAAATTCACCGCTCTTGACCGCAAGGAATCTGCCCTGGGAGCGCGCGCGATCCTTGGTCGGCACAGCCCCGGTTCCCGTTCGGGATCTGCAAGACTTCAATCTCTGTTTCATCCTTCCTTCGTTTACTTTTCACCACAATGCCACTCACCATGATGGTCTTGCCCTGATAGGCGGAAGGATTGGCTTTCACCTCCGGAAAAGAGACACTGTGATCAATTTGTTGCTGCAGCTGATCCGGCAGAATCTGATCCAGCAGGTCGCGACCGGACTGATGCGCACTTTGCGCGCAACCGCTGAGAAGCCAGGCACAGAGAAAGAGCCCTGCCGTCGCCCGGTACCGATTTTTAAAAATGATACGACAAGCCGGTGACCAAGATATGGGCATCATAATTTCCATTAAACCCGCTCGAAGGTCCGAACGCGTGACCGAATTCAAAGGTGGATTGGCTGTATTTGTATTCGGTGAACACCGCTACATACGGCGTCACGAATGCCCTGATCCCGACCAGTAAATTCAAGGCCGAAGAGGCATCGGTGCTGCCTCTGGTCGTGGCCGAATCGCCGATTCGCGCGATTGCCACACCGGCGCCGATCCCGGCATAGGGCTGAAAGGTCACTCCCGGGTATCGGGCCAGCAGATTGACGCCGACGTTCGTCACTCGCATGTGAAAGCCTGGTACATCATCGAGGTTCTTGACGTGCGGCGTGCTATGAAAGACGTCTAACTCCACCCCGAACCACCCGTTTCCCGGGAAGGTCCCGACCTTGGCTCCATACAGCAGAGAGTTCTGCAAATCAAAATCCGGCGCGCGGAAGCCGCTGAGATTGCCGGTTCCGTGAATATCACTGAGTTGGTCCGCAAAATTCGCGCCGAACTGGCCGGCCACATACCATTCGGCATGAGCCGATCGACTACCGAGCAAGCCCGTCCCGATCAGGCAACTGAGAAGCAGCGCAATCACTGTATTTAACGGCGCCATCGAGTCATCACCTTCCCCGTCCGACCCTCCACATCTCTTGGTTCACGTGTAAGACTCAGAACCTATGCCGACACGTGCATTGGTTTGTTTCCGATTGCCTGATGAATCACTTCGGCCAAATGCATTCCATGGCGGTCGGTCGATTGCTCGATCTGTTGTCTGCAACTGAAGCCATCCGAGAGCACAATCGTGTCGGCGGCGGTATGCCTGACGGCTGGCAGCAAGGCCAATTCTCCAATCTGCATGGAAATCTCATAGTGCTCCTCCTTGAAACCAAAGGAGCCGGCCATGCCGCAGCACCCGGTATCCAGCATCTCAACATGCAGTCCTAATCGATCCAACACGCGTTCTTCGGCGCCGAGGCCAATCACCGCCTTTTGGTGACAATGGCCATGCAGCACCGCGGATTGATGCCATTGGGGCATCTCCCAGTCCGGTAAACGCCTGTCGATAAACTCTGCCAGTGTGAACGTCTGCTTCGCCAGACGTTTGGCATCCTCGTCATGAGGAAGGAGATTGCACAACTCGTCCCGAAAGACAGCAGCACAACTGGGCTCCAGCACGACCAGCGGCACGCCGCTCCGGATCGTGGAGGAGAGATCGCACAGAATCTGCTGCAAGTGTCGCTTGGCTTGCCGCAGCATGCCGAAGTCATACAGCGGCCGACCGCAACAGAGATTCGTCTGCGGCACTGATACGGTACAGCCGGCTGCCTCCAGCACCTCGGTCGCTGCCTTGGCTGTCTCCGGGTAAAAATAATTGTTGAAGGTGTCCGGCCAAAGGAGAACCGGTTGCCCACCACCGGCTCGTGTCGCACGACGACGATGCCATGCCTGAAACGTTTCCGTCGCAAAGCGAGGCATGCGGCGATGGGGAGAAATACCCCCCAGCATTTTGACGACGTCGCACAATCCAGCCGTTTGGGTGATGAAATTGGCCAAACCGGGCGCCCGTGAAGCCCACGTGGCCCACCGGTGGATCAACCCCATGGAATAGGCCGCTCGAGGCCGCAGCCGTCCTTTGTAATAGTGGGCGAGAAACTCAGCCTTGTAGGTGGCCATGTTGACATGGACGGGACAATCACCCTTGCACCCCTTACAGGCCAGGCAGAGGCTGAGCGCCTCATTCACCGTTTCGTTCCGCCAGCCGCATGTCAGGGGATCGCCTTCCAGCATCTCAAAGAGCACTCGCGCGCGCCCGCGAGTCGAGTGAAGTTCTTCACGCGTCGCGCGGTAACTCGGGCACATGGTACCCCCTGCCTGACGGCGACATTCCCCCACCCCCACGCAACGTAGCGTCGCTCGTGAAAAACTGTATTCATCCTGCGGAAAGGCAAAATGCGTCTGATGATTCGGCGGGTGGTAGTCGCCGCCCAGTCTCAGGTTTTCATCGACACGGAAAGGCCGGATGATCTTGCCTGGATTCATCTTCCCATCCGGGTCCCAAATCGCCTTGAATTCTTCGAACGCCCGGACCAGTTCTGGCCCGAACATTCGCGGGAGTAACTCGGCACGCGACTGGCCGTCCCCATGTTCTCCGGACAAAGAGCCGCCGAAACTTTTGACGAGATCGGCCGCCTCGAACAGAAAGGAGCGGAATCGGCTGATGCCCTCCTTCGTTTCTAAATCAAAATCGATTCTTGTATGCACACAACCTTGCCCGAAATGTCCGTACAAAGCACACGCATACCGATACTTCTCGAACAGTCGGCGCAAATCCCTGAGATAATCACCGAGGCGCTCGACAGGGACAGCCGAATCCTCCCACCCTTCCCAGGTCACCTGTTCGCCCGGCACATGAGCCGTCGCCCCCAGCCCTGATTCCCGGACCGTCCAGATGACCTGCTCATCCGGTCGTCGATCAAACAATTTCATCGAGGGCGGATTCCCCGCGGCCTTGAGGAACTCCATACAACGATGCGCCTGCCCATCCGCGTCGTCCTTGGTCTCACCGCCGAACTCGGCGAGCAGCCAGCCACGTCCTTCCGGCAGCAACTTGACGTCGTCCGGATGAATTTTCATTTTGATCATGTCCTCCACGAGCCGATCGTCCATTCCTTCGAGGCCGATCGGTTTCGCGCGGAGAATATCGGGGATATGATCACCAGCGGCGTAGACATCCGGATAGCCCAGGACCAACAGAGAACGTACGCGCGGACTGGGCACCAGCCGTACGGTGGCCTCCAACACCGTCACGCAGGTACTTTCCGACCCCACCAATGCTTTGGCGACATCGAACCCATGCTCAGGCAGCAGTGCGGGAAGGTTGTATCCGGAAACCCGGCGGGGGATATCGGGAAAGCGCGATCTGATCAGGTCGGCATACCGGTCACGCAGAGCGATAAGGCGCCGGTATAGATCCGCCTGTCGTCCGCCTTCGGCGGCGATGTGATCCAGCTGTTGATCGGACGTTGGTCCCACCCGCAGACGCAGCCCGTCATAGGTTGCCACCTCCATCTCGAGGATATTCTCGCTGGTTTCCCCGGCCATGACGGAATGGACGCCGCAGGAATTATTTCCGATCATTCCGCCAAGCGTGCAATGGTTGTGGGTGGAGGGATCGGGCCCGAAGGTGAGATGGTGTTGTTCCGCCGCCTGTCGAAGATCATCAAGCACAAGGCCCGGTTGCACGCGCGCGGAACGACCTGCGACATCGATGCCAACCAGCCGATGCAGATACTTGGAACAATCCAGCACGACGGCGTAATTGCAGCATTGTCCGGCCAGGCTGGTGCCGCCGCCTCGCGCGAGGATCGGCGCATCATACGTCCGGGCGGTGGCGATGGTCCGCAGGACGTCTTCCGCATGACGGGGAATCACCACCCCGATCGGCACCTGGCGATAGTTGGATGCGTCCGTCGCATAGAGGGCGCGGCTGCCTTCATCAAACCGGACTTCTCCTTCGATGTTCTTGCGCAACGCATCGGCCAGCCCTTGCGCATCGATGCGGCGACCCAGGCGGTCCCGCATGGCTGCACTCGGTTCCGCCGCAGACAAAACCTCTTGAGCAGCATCCTGACCGGCCGACTGAATGTGAATGAGCGGCTCTCGCATGTCACACCTGATACCTGCGGGCATCCTGATATTTGAATTGCAATCCGATCCCCGGCCTGGAGAGATCCGGATAGAGGGCGCCGCCGACCGGACGTAGCGCGCCATCGAATAGCAGCTGCTCGATTCTGAGGTGATCATAAAAGTATTCGATGTGGCAGACCGGCATCGAAGCACAGCCGGGATGCACATGGAGCGAGGGCGCGCAGTGGGCGGACAGTGGAATGGGGCGCGCCTCGCAGAGTGACCCCACTTTGAGGAATCCCGTGATGCCTCCGCAACGGCTCGCATCTGCTTGCAGCACGTCGATGGCCTCCCCATCGAGCAGGCGGCGGAAATAGAAGAGATCGTACCCGTATTCGCCTGCTGTGACCTGGATCGGCGCCGGCACCATGTTGCGAAGTAAGCGAAGACCCTCCAGATCATCTGACGAGACCGGTTCTTCGAACCAGACCACCCCGGCCTTGGCAAAGCCTTCGGCTAGCTGCAACGCCTGTTTCCGGTCATAGGCGCCATTGGCGTCAACGAACAGTTCTGCATCTTCCCCAATGGCCCGCCGCGCAGCCTGCACCCGAAAAAGATCCTGATCCGGTTGACGGCCGACTTTCATTTTGACGCGTGGAATTCCGCTCTGGGCCCACCCGCCCAGCTGCTCTTCCAATTGGTCGATGGAATATGAGGTAAAACCACCACTCCCATACACCGGGACCGCTGTCCGGACACGGCCCAGCAGCGAGACCAATGGAAGATCGAGCAGCCGCGCTTTGAGATCCCACAAGGCGGTGTCCACCGCTGCGATGGCCATTGAAGCCACACCGGGGTGGCCCAGATTACGAATAGCGCGCATCATGGCCCACCAGGCATCCGCAATGTGCATCGCGTCCCGCCCTTCGACGACCTGTGCCAGGTTCTGCTTCACGAACAACGCTGTGGCGACATCGGCATAGGTATAGCCGATGCCGTGGTGGCTCCCTGAGCTCACATCGACGAGCACCAGCGTCGTCCGATCCCACTCCAGTGTGCCATCACTCTCCGGCACGGCCGTAGGAATCGTGTAGGCCGAGACCAGCACTTTCTCGATCTTCGGGCCGAAGTCACCCTGGATCGAAGAGACATCTCGATCCCTCATACGTCGTTCCGTATCTCCGATCGGTGGAGGCATTTCCAGGCGGTTTCAGTTCGTTAACGATTCGAGACGCCGATCTGCCCGAGGCTGTCGAGACATGTCCGCCCACTATAGCTCTGGCGATTGAGGCTTTGAGCTAGAGGGTTCCCTAGCAGACAACCTCGGTAGTTATTCGACGCGGGCTCAGGAGGAATGCCTAGTAGATCAGCCTCTCAGGCTCTGAATAGATGAGACGACAACAGTGGAACGCGAGCCGGGTGTGCTCTACCCTCCGATGACACGTTCGTTGTGGCAAAGCCTTGGTCTGGTCTCGCTGGCCACTGTCAGCGCGCTGGTTATTGGGATTCTGTACTCGAAAGGCAGCGCTGACTCCGCCGCTCAGGACCGACAGCCGATCCCGTTCAATCATGCCTTCCACGCCGGCGAACTCGCCCTGGACTGCCGGTACTGCCACCGGGCCGCGCATATCTCTCCGGCAGCCGGTATTCCGAGTCTGCAGCTTTGCATGGGCTGTCACCAAAACCTGGATGCCGCGACGGCCGGCATCCGGACGTTGGTTGGTCATTGGAAGCGGCAAGAACCGGTGGAGTGGGTGCGACTTCAACGTCTGCCGGATTATGTCTATTTCACCCATGAACGCCATCTCGCCATTGGACTCGAATGTACAACATGTCATGGTGAAGTAACGCGTATGACGAGTACACCACGCGCGGCAACGTATGAAATGGGCTGGTGCCTCTCGTGTCATCAGCAACGTGGGGCCTCGCGCGACTGCGTGACCTGCCACAAATGATCGGCTCCCTGCTTGATCATGCGGAAAGCGGAATTCGAATGGATGTCAAACGGCGGACATTTATAAAAGCACTGGGGCTGACGGCAGCGGGCACACTTCTTCCCGGGTGCGATAAAGAGATTCGCCGCTTGGTGCCGTACGTGCTCCCGGACGACGAAATCGTACCGGGTGTGGCGGAGTGGTACGCCTCGACCTGCGGCGAATGCGATGCCGGCTGCGGAATCATTGTGAAGGTGATGGAAGGCCGCGCAAAAAAAATCGAAGGCAATCCTTTGCATCCGGTCAACCAGGGGAAGCTCTGTGCACAGGGACAGGCAGCGCTTCAACGTCTCTACAACCCTGATCGCCTCCGGGGTCCTCTACGTCGAACGGGCACGGAAGCGGAACAGAGTTTTACTCCGGTTTCGTGGGATGAAGGTCTTCATCAACTGGCAGACCAGATACGCCACGCGAAGAGCCCCGTGATCATGATCAGCCGGCCGCTCTCCGGAACGCTGGCTGACGTCGTCGCAGACTTCATTGGATCGGTGAAGGGCTCCTTGTACTTCTATGATCCGTCGCCTGAACTACCTCTGCGAGCGGCCATGAAACAGGCATTGGGCATTCAAGACCTTCCTTCTTATGACATAGGTGCCGCGGACTATGTCTTGTCATTCGGCGCACCGTTTCTCGAACAGTGGCAGTCGCCGGTCTCATTGAGCATCGCGTTCGGCCGGATGAGACAGGGACGCAAAAATCGGCGCGGCCGTTTCGTCCACATTGAACCGCGCCTGTCGTTGACGGCCGCCAGCGCAGATCGATGGCTGCCCGTCCGGCCCGGCACGGAAGGGCTTCTCGCGCTCGGTATCGGTCATATCCTGTTATCGGAACACCGTTCCAGTCTGCCGACGGCCGGCCTACCAGCCTACGAATCATTGTATGGCCGTGCTTCCCTCCACGACGTCGCTCAGCAAACGGACATTTCCACTGCGGACATCCAAGGCCTTGCGAGAGCATTTGCCGAGGCGGACTCTCCCCTGGCCATCGGCGGCGGAACGGCCTGTGCCCACACGAATGCGTTCGAAGGCCACCTGGCCATTCACGGGCTCAATGCTCTGGCGGGAAACATCAACCGGGCTGGAGGTATCCGCTGGTACCAGTCTGCCGCGCTTGCCACTCATCCCGAGATCCCCTGGCTGTCAGAACGCCGGATCAAGGAACTTGCGGAGGCCCTCGAGAAGACGGGGCAGCGGCCGCTCTTATTGCTCTATGACTGTAATCCTCTGTTCAGCGTCCCTCCTGCTGTTCCGATTCGGCGTCTCTTTGACCGCGCCTCGTACATTGCAAGTTTCAGCGGTAGCCTTGACGAGTCCACCGTGGCTGCTGATGTGATTCTGCCGGACCATCACCGGCTGGAGACCTGGGGCGACCATGTTCAGGGAGGATCCGCACCGTACAGTACGGCGAGCCTGGTACAGCCTGTCGTGGTGCCGTTGTATGACACGCGCGGCTTGGGCGATACGATCCTCGACTTGAGGCGCAAACTGGAGGGCAGCCATGCCGGCGCCGACTCGTTTCCTGAGCGCATCAAGCAACGCTGGCAGCAATTTCATACTCCCCGTTCGTCCCGCTCCCATGAGCCGTTCCAATCAGTCTGGGAAGAACTGCTGCAGCAGGGAGGGTGGTGGGAATCGACGGCCAACGAACAACGGCTACACAAGTCGTCTTCCGCTGTGGACTATCAGCCGCCTCAGTTTGACGGTGACGCATCCGAGTTTCCCTTGTACCTGTACCCCTACCCCGCGCCAAATCTGGGGTACGGACGCGGAGCCAATCTGCCCTGGCTGCAGGAACTGCCCGATACCATGACCAGTGCAGTGTGGGGCAGTTGGGTGGAAATCAATCCGGCCACGGCTCAGAGCATGGGGATTCAACAGGGTCAACTCGTGCGCCTTCAATCACGCCATGGCTCTGTCGATGCGCCTGCCGTGCACTATCCAGGCCTGCGGCCCGATGTCATTGCGATGCCCATCGGCCAAGGCCACACGGACTATGGCCGGTATGCCGCTCGGCGTGGGCCAAATCCCATGACGATTCTCGCCCCGCTGTTCGACAAGAAAACAGGCGCCTTGGCCATTGGCGCGACAAGGGTCCGGGCAGAACCGCTGAACGTTCCGGGGAGTCTGATCCTTCTTGAAAAGCCCGTCACGACCGCGGGTGGAAGCGCTGACCTGATCTCGATAGAGCGGCCTCCTCATCCCGACGCTCGCACATGACCTAGACGGTCGTTACTCATGAACCGGCGGCGGTTTCAACGAAAGGACTGATGTATGGAGGACAAGCAGGCGCCATCAGACGGAACCCGCCCTCACCGCTGGCAGATGGTCATTGACCTGGATCGATGCACCGGCTGCGAGGCCTGCGTCGTCGCCTGCCATGCTGAAAACAATATCCGCATATCCGGACCCCGCGAAGCATCCGAGGGCCGAGCCATCAATTGGATCCGCATCGAACGGTATTGGGAGGGCGAGTATCCCGACATCAAAGCGAGGTTCATGCCTGTGCTCTGCCAGCACTGCGCCGACGCGCCTTGTGAACCGGTCTGTCCGGTCTATGCGTCGTATCACACTCCCGAAGGCTTAAACGCCCAGGTCTATAACCGGTGCATCGGAGTGCGCTACTGCGGCAATAACTGTCCCTATACCGCGCGGCAATTCAATTGGTTCGATCCCCATTGGGATCCGCCGTTGGAACAGCAACTCAATCCCAACGTGACGGTCCGGCAGAACGGCATCATGGAAAAATGCACCTTCTGCGTGCAGCGGATCAGACAGGGGAAGGAACAGGCGGAGCGTGAAGGCCGCCCCCTGCGCGATGGCGACATCACCCCTGCCTGCGCTCAATCCTGCCCGACCACCGCGTTAATATTCGGCGACGGCAATGACACCACCAGCCGGGTTTCCTCCATGGCAAAAAGCGGACGGGGATTCCACCTGCTGGAATCGCTCGGGACGCATCCGGCCATTACCTATTTGAAACGGTTGGATGAATGAACCACCGAACAGCCGGCTGGGAAGAGATGCCGGCCATCAATCGAGACCTGTTGGCGCCCCTTTCAGCGGGAGGCCGCGGGTATGTGCTCCTGGTCACATTGCTGGCCGCCATGGTATCCGCCGGCGTTGGAGCCTGGGTCTATCAGATCGAAACCGGTATCGGCCGGACGAATCTGCATCCTCCCATCTTCTGGAGCGCCTACATTGCCTCCTTCGTCTATTGGATCGGCGTCAGCCATTCCGGCACCTTTATCTCCGGAGTGCTCCGGCTGACCAAAGCAGAATGGCGTCGGCCGATCACCAGAGTCGCCGAATTGATGACGATCATCTCGGTCGTCATTGCGACTCTATTTGTCTTTTATCATTTGGGAAGGTCTTGGCGTTGGTATTACCTGATTCCCTATCCCAATCAGCGTGAAATCTGGCCGGACTTCCGTTCTCCGCTCATGTGGGATGCCACCGCCGTCTTCACCTACGCCACCGCGAGTACGATTTATCTGTACCTCCCGTTGATTCCGGATTTTGCACTGGTTCGTGATCGCATCGGCGGATGGCGCAAGCCGCTGTACTCCTTGTTTAGCCTCGGCTGGAGAGGGTCTCAGCGGGAATGGGCAGCACTGAATACCGCGATCCGGATCATCACGCCCCTGATCGTGATGGTCATGATTTCGGTGCATTCAATTGTCGGGTGGGACTTCGGCATGTCGCTCGTGCCCGGATGGCACACGTCCATCATCGCGCCCTATTTCGTGGTCGGCGCGGTGCACTCAGGGCTGGGCATGGTCGTGATCGGTTTGTACCTCGTGCGGCGAATCTACCGGCTCGACGAATACATTCGCCTGGAACATTTCGACAAACTCGGCAAGCTCATGCTCGTGATGACGCTGACGCTGGCCTACCTTTATTTCGCAGACCAGCTGACAGTCTGGTACGGAGGGATACCGGATCATCTCGCGGTCATGCATGCGGTTATGAGCGGTCCCTATGCCGTGCCTCAATGGACCATGATCACGTTGATCTATGTGCTGCCGCTGATCACGTTAACGATACCCGCCTTCCGCATGTGGCCGGCCGGCATGCTGATGATCGGCCTCTGTATCAATCTCGGCATGTACATCGAGCGTATGCTGATTCTTACCCCGCCATTGGCCCATCCCCGGTTGACCTACAATTGGAGCGACTATTTTCCATCGTGGGTTGAACTGACGATCATGGCCGGTTCCCTTTCGCTGGCGGTGCTCCTCTACGTGCTGGCCATCAAGTTCGTCCCGATCATTTCTATCTGGGAAGAAAAGGAAGGACGGTTGCATGAGCAGGAATCACCCTCATGAAGGCCTGATCGCACTGTTTCCGCCTGATGCCGATCTTGACACCCTGCACCTCTCGCTCACGGAGGCCGGCATCTCCCGGGATCAGATCGCACTCCTGACGCCGGTGCCCTTGACCTCGTCGTCAGCATCGGACGCCAACAACCAGCCCTTGTGGCCCTATGTCATCACGATGGCCGCCGGTCTTGTAGGTATTGCCGTAGGAGTCTTTTTTGCCGCCGGCACCGCGCTCCTGTATCCCTTGATGACCGGAGGCAAACCCATTGTGGCTGCTCCGATCGTCGGCATCATTTCCTATGAAACGATGATGTTGCTGGCGATCGTCGTCACGTTTATCACGATGATCGTCAGGATCAGACGGGCACGCCATACCTCCGTTGATCGCGAGGCCAGGATCGATGACGGAAAGATCGCGCTCTCAGTGAGTCTCGTTGAGGGAAATCAGGAACAGCGCGTTAAGACGTTGCTCGAAACGGCCGGCGCGGAGGACGTTCGACTGGTGAGTCACCCTCCACCGATTCGACAAGGGATACAGCAGGCTCATGTGACGGCAGTATGGCTTCTGCTCTGTATCAACCTGCCGGGCTGTTCCCCTGACATGCAGGAACAACCGTCCTATCGAAGCCAGGAGGCGCCGCGACTCCATTCTCCACCGGGAAGCATCCCCCGCGACAGCCGCGCCATTCTGTCCCGCGAAGCGCTCACCGTGGGGCTGGATGTAGACCGCGCCGCCGAGCTGTATCGCATCAATTGCCTGCCCTGCCACGGTGAGAGTGGAGAAGGAACGGGCCTCGTCGCTCCATACTTGAACGAACTGCCGGCCAATCTGCGGGCACCCAAAGTCCGAGCCCTATCTAAAACAGAACTCTACCGGATCATTACGAACGGAAAGGACATGATGCCTTCATTTCAAGGTGAACTGTCGGCGACCGAGCGCATGATCCTTGCCTCATTCGTCCAGGCCATGGAGCCTGACGCCACCCATGGCTCAGGAGGGACGCCAGCCCCATGACTGATTATGGAACGGAGCTACCGGCCATTCAGATTCCTCTCCTGGGAAACAGCGCCGCGGTGGGATTGTTCAGCCTGCTGCATATCGTTCCAGCCGCGCTTTCTGTCGCGTTCATGTTGATGGCTCCCATTTTCGAATTCAGAGGGCGAACGGATCCGTTCGATCGGGACCTGGCGCATTCGATGACGAGATTCACCGTGGTGGTATTCAGTGTCAGCACCGTGCTCGCCGTCATCATGGTGGAACTGATGATCGGCCTCTTCCCGGTCACCACGATGTGGATGTGGAATCACTTTCGCGTCCCGATTCTATTCGGCGTCGTATCATTCATCCTCATGCTGCTGGCCCTGTATCCCTACTACCATTTCTGGGAGCGCTTGCGAGAAACCAGTATCACGCTCCACATCATTCTGGGAGGCTTGGCCGCCTTCTTCATGTTGCCATGGGTTCTCATGCTGGACGGCATGGGTGCCTTCATGCTCACGCCGGTGCAGGACGCCGGGATGTGGGAACGGCTCCTCAATCCTACCTGGCTGCCGTTGGTCATTCACCGGATGGTGGGGAATCTGGTGATCGCCGGCTATACCCTCGCTGCCTACGGCGCCTGGCGAGCCTCAAACCCCGGCGATCCTGCCCTCCAATCCTACTACCAACATCTGCTCCACAGGGGCTGGGTGATCGGATTAGGCGCGTTCCTGTTACAGCCCTTCACCGGTCTGCTGTACGCGCTGGCGATCCATCGCGCGGCACCGGACGCACAGGAGTCCGTCATCGCCGGCCCCTACGCTCCATGGCTCTATGTCCAACTGCTCTTCCTCTCTCTCTTCTTCCTCGGCAATGATGTGTTAACGAAACGCTTACGGACGCCGAACGGGCGACAGACAACGCTGGTTGGATATCGGATTTCCCGCTCTGGCAGTGCTACTCCTGATTGTTGCCGGTTACCCGGAGGTCCGCCGGATCTGTTTGTACCTCCTCGTCGGCTTGACGTTATGGCGGCTGGCGGACTCCGTAGCAAAGACACCCGCAGGATTGGCTCTCTCTCCGTCACCGGTACGCTCACTGGCCCTCGGCCTGGCTCTCTTATCCGTTCTGCTGTATCTGACCATGGGTGTGATCAGAGAATCCTCCCGTTGACCGGACACCGTCCGCGGCCTGATTTCGCTTCAAGACGAATTGCGGCATCAAGCGCGCCTTGAAGGGGCCCTCCGCTGATGGAGATGGAAGCGCTCCAGATTCCCATGCTCTACGGACGGATAGCGATAGCGGTGGCAGCCCTGGCCCATGCGCTTTGCGCGACCTTCATTGTCGGCTCTTCGGTGATCGGCGCGGCCACGGAAACCATCGGACATGTGACGCAGAACCCCCGCTTCGAACGGCTCTCCCGCCTGATTGCCTTTACCTTGATCCTGACCACCGCCGGAATCTCCTTTCTCGGCGTGACGTTTGTGTTCCTCTTAAACATCTTCTGGCCCCGCTTCTGGAGCCATCTGTTTCACATCATGTTCTGGCCTCTGCTTCTCGAAGCATCATTCTTTCTGGCGGAGGCCGTCTTCGCCTACACCTGGTATTACTCCTGGGATTGGGCGAATCAGCAGGCGGCGCGCAAACGCTGGCACCTGGCCTGCGGTTGGTCAGCTGCCGCCTCATCGCTCATCGCCATGCTCATGATCGACATGGTCGCCTCCTATATGCTGACTCCACGTCCACCGGACGACACCTGGGCGAAACTGTTCAATCCAACCATGATCTATCTGGACACGCATCGAATCGTGGGCAATCTGACCTGGACCGGATTCGGTCTCGCAGGGATCTGCGCGGCGGGATTCTACGATCGTCCCGCGAGGACGATCGCGCATTTTACCGCTGGGCAGGAGGCGTCTGTTTCATCATCGGATTCGGCGCCCTGCTCATCATGCCGGCGATCGGCTACCAATATCTGCTCCGAGTACGCCACATCGAGCCGCAAGCGTTCTACACGCTGATGCTCGGCGCCCGTTCCTGGCTGTTTGATCTCGTCGCCGTTCTCTATTCGGCCCTCGTTCTGTTCGGATCCTTGTATATCTGGCGGAGCGGACGCGCCACGTCAGCGAGTGACGAGGGAGGAACGGCCAGGCGGGCACTGCCCATCTCGCTGCTTGTACTGGCAGTTGCCGGGGTTATTCTTTCCCAGCCCTACCAGCTACAGCATATTCCCGGAATGCAGATCCTCACGGACCGGCTCATCAACCCCCTGGGCAAAATGCAGCCGAACAAATACTTCGCCCTCGCGTTTCTTGTTGTCTTCGGCCTCATGAACTGGCTCATTTTTTTCCGGTCCTATGCGAATCGCTTCCCATGGTGGCAGGGTCAGAGCGGTACAGGGAAAGAGTCATCGAGTCCCGCACTTCTGATCACATTATCCCTCTGCGCGATGCTCATGATGTTGACCATGGGATGGGCCAGAGAAACCGCGCGCGCATACAACGGCTACCTGATCTATGGACAGGTGAGACTGGAGGATGAACGCAGCACCTATGAGGTGTTGAAGCACAATCCGGCAAGGCCCGATGCGGACGCCCGTCGCCCAGTTTTGCCCTAACGCCTATCCCTGACGCCTGCCAACCGTCCGCCCCAGTGCCAGGCGCCTCGATCAAGAACCGTCAACCATCTCCCGGAGGGTCTTGGCGTTTTTGACTGCATAGCCGGCCTGATCGTTATCGAAATACACGTAGACATCCTTGCCGCAACCAATCCATTGCCGGATACGACGGCACCAGACTTTGAGCGTGGCTGTGGGATAATCGCCCTGGTATTTGTTGCCGGGACCGTGGAGTCGCACATAGACGAAATCCGCCGTCACCTCGATGGGAGTGATGCATCCGTCCAGTTCGAAGAGACAAAAGGCCACGTTGTGCTTTTCCAGAAGACGGTACACCTCACCGTTGTGCCAGGTCGCATTCCGGCATTCGAGGCTGTAGCGATGCGAGGGTGGAAGCGCGCGCAGAAAGCGGCTCAACCGTTCGAGGTTGCACCGCCAGTGGGGAGGCAATTGAAACAAAATGGGGCCCAACTTTGAACCGAGATGAACCGCCGCACCCAGTAATCTTTTCAGCGCAGGCGCAGGCTCGAGCAGTTTTTTTTGATGGGTGAGATATCGGCTGGCCTTGACCGCGAAGCAAAAACCCGGAGGCGTCGTCTCTTTCCACCCCTCGAATGTCTCCGGTGATGGCAGGCGATAGAAACTGTTGTTGATTTCGACGGTATCCAGATCACGGGCGTAATAGTCCAGCATCGCTCGCGGCGGGACACTGGCCGGATAATAGGCCCCGCGCCAATGCCCGTAATGCCATCCCGACGTGCCGATACGCGCCACACCCACAATCCGTCACGCCCTCTCCTTCTCGGCTCGCGTGTTTCGATAAGCTCGTAACACTTCGGCGACGCTCCAAGCCTGCGCAATACAGCCCCGGGGATGATAGGGAGGTTCTGCGTCAAAAATTTCACTGACCGTCCCGATGCCGTCATCCAGCAGGTGGGAACGGAACCCGTCCAACATACTTCGCGCCTTGGCCTTATCCTTGTAGACCTTGAGCCAGGCGTCGATGAAGGGCCCGATCAGCCAGGCCCACACGGTGCCTTGATGATAGGCCGCGTCTCTCGCGCGAAGATCGCCGAAATACATCGGTTTATAGTCGGGATGGTCGCGGGACAGGCTTCGCAATCCAACTGGCGTCAGCAGCCGCTCTGCCGTCACGTCCACCACTCTTCGCCACCGGTCTTCTTGGAGCACCGGGTGCGGGAGAGCAATGGACAACACTTGATTCGGCCGAAACGCCGTATCATCGCCTCGTTCGCCATCGATGACGTCGTAGAGATAGCCCTCTGCTGCAAACCAGAACCGTTCGTTGAACGAGCGTTGCACCTGCTCCGCCAGGTCGCTCCAGCGTGAATGCGTCTGAGCGGCCACCACCTCCCACTCCTCCATACAACGGAGCGCGTTGTACCAGAGTGCCTGGATCTCGACCGGTTTCCCCCGGCGGGGCGTCACCACCCAACCGTCCACCAAGGCGTCCATCCAGGTCAGCTGGTAGCCCTCCGCTGCCGCGCGCAGGAGTCCATCTTTCGCATCCACGCCGATTCCGAAGTGGGTGCCTCGAACATGGTGCTCCAGCACGGACCTGAGCACGGGCAACAGCGTCAACAGCGTCTCGCGGTCGTTCGTCACCCGGTAATACCGGTTGATCGCGTGGAAGTACCACAACGTCGCATCCGCCGTGTGGTAGAGGCCCATCCGCTCTCCTTCCGGAAAGAGATTCGGGATCAAACCATCCTTCACATAATTGGCAAAGGTTCTGAGGATGGAGCGCGCTTCCTGGTGGCGGCCGGTGCAGAGCGTGAGACCTTCCAAACTGATCATCGTGTCACGGCCCCAATCCGTGAACCAATGGTACCCCGCGATAACGGTGCGCGCTTCATTCCCGGATGCCCGCGCCAGCGCTTGCTCTTCCAATCGAGATCCCGGTGCGACGACAAACTGGTCGGCCGCCATGGTCAGCCAGCCTTCGATGTCCTCGCCTTGTTCGCCTCCCCGTAGAGACAGCAATGTATCGATCCGCTTGGCCTCGGCGTCAAAAATAGCTGCCGGCTCAAATTCGAGCAGTTCCCACGGTTCCGTGCTGGCAACGAACGCGAGGGGCCGATCCTGCGCGAGGTCCGCAGTAAAATAGCCGGGGCTGGCGAGACTCTCGATATGCTCCGAGCCCCGATCGCGATCCACCCGATAGGACAGGTCGACACTCAACTCGTAATCCGCCACGAACTTCCCCCCGTGGGGGCGCAAGCACAATTTCAACGATGGCGCCCCTTCGCACAGATGCATGTCGTACCGGCCGTTCAGGACCGTGAGCGGAAAAGGAGGTCGTTTGGCATCGTGCAATCTCGCATCCAGCATCCGGAAGGTGACGAACGGGCGAAGGCGCAAGCCGACCGGATCACCCTCCAGGAGACGGTATTCCACGTAGACCGAGTTGTGACCATAGGGCATGATCACGCGCTTTTCCAACCGGCGGCCTTTGAACCGGATGCGCCAGACGGGTGTCTGTCGTTCCCGGCCAAATCCGTCGAATACCGACAGGAGGTTGCTTTCCAGGCGGCCGTCAGAAAATTCCACACCACTCAACAAGACCGCATCGCCATCAACCAGCACTTCATCGTCAAAACGAGGGATCATGACCGTGCGCCCCCAGGGAGCCGGTAAATCAGGCACGAACAGTCCGTGGTATCTCCTGGTCGGGGCGCACAACAGGCTTTGCGAGGCATACCCGCCGAGACCGTTCGTCACCAGCCATTCTCTGGCGAGAAAGGCGTTATGATCCCGCAGACGTTCCGGAGGGACCGTCAACACCATCGCCTCGGCCATCCTATTCATCGGGATTCCTTTTCGTGCGGGCTCCCCATCGCAGGGTTCGTGGCAGTCTCCTTGGGCGTGTCGTGTATAGCGGCGTAGAAGAAGGCCGCAGCGCCAGGAATACACCAGCCGGTTTCAGTCAACGGCTCGATCACTCCCGGTCCTCCGTAATTCGGGGCATCACTCGACCAGCGAAACGCCCACCTGTGCCCGTTCGGCGGAGCGAGGAGCGGCTCCGGAGCCGGGCGAAAATTCAGGTCGGGACCGAGATTCACGACCAGCAACCGGTCATCTCCATGCCGACCGGCATACCTGAGGAGAAAGGCCGATGGCCCGATGACGGCACCATCCACTAGGTCGCGCCGTTGTTGCGCGATGACCTCGTCTTCCCGACGAAGACGCAGGAGGTCGCGGTGCAAGGCCACGATTCCCGCATGGCGATCCCGTTCCGCCCAATCCAGTTTCGAGCGCTCAAACATGGACGGCGCGCTGGGGTCACCTATGGCATCCTGAGCAGCACTCGACGCGTAACTCGGAAACTGAGCCAGAAATTGTTTCCGGCCCTGATGAATGTCTTTCGCCAATTGGCCTGGCGGGAAATCGGTAAAGAATAAAAACGGCGAGGACGCCGCGAATTCCTGCCCCATGAATAGCAGAGGAGTCTCCGGCGCCAACAGGAGGAGAGCCGTCATGGCGCGATACACTGATGGACTGACCTTGTGGTGTAGGCGATCGCCCCACAGTTGATTCGCGATCTGATCGTGGTTCTGAAGAAAAAAGACGAACCCTTCGGCCGGCTCTTGAGACACCACCGTGCCCCGTGGTTTCCCCTGCCACTGGTATCGCTGCCCCTGGTAAAGAAACGCCCGTTTCACACAGGAAATGAATTCCTGCGGCGTGCCTCGATAATCGCTGTAGTAGCCCTCACTGCGCCCGGTTGCGGCCACGCGGACCGTATGGTGAAAATCTTCGCTCCACACGCCGTCGAGCCCCCAGCCCCCCTGCGCAAGGGGCTGAATCGTCTGGACCCACTGCGCTTCACATTCGGCGACCAGGATGATGGAGCGAGGTCCGGCCGCCTGCCTGGCCGCTCGAGACAATTCCGCCACGACATGAAGGGGGCTCGCGTCATGAAACGCATGGACCGCATCCAAGCGCAGCCCATCGACGTGGTATTCGCGTATCCAGTAACAGGCGTTCTGAATAAAAAAGTCACGTACCGGCCCTGAGCCAGGTCCGTCAAAATTGATGGCCTGGCCCCATTCATTCGGATACCGATCGGTGAGGTACTGGTCGCTGAATGTCGGCAAATAGTTCCCGTCGGGACCCAGATGGTTGTAGACCACGTCCAAAATGACCGCGAGACCACGCCGGTGGGCTTCATCCACGAAGCGCTTAAAGCTGTCCGCGTCACCGTACACATGGGCCGAGGCATACAGGCCGACACCATCGTAACCCCAGTTCCAGCGGCCAGGAAATTCCGCCAGGGGCATGACTTCGATGACGGTAATGCCGATCTCTTTCAAACCGTCGAGTCGGTCGATGGCAGCTTCGAATGTGCCTTCCGGGGTGAAGGTACCGATGTGAAGTTCGTAGATCACCTGCCCATGCATGGTGACGCCTGGCCAACGGCCATCGTGCCACGTGTATGCGCCGGGATCGACAATCAGTGAGGGGCCGTGAGGTCCCTCCGGCTGGAAACGCGAGCAGGGATCCGGATAGACCTGCCCCCCGTCCAGTTGATAACGATAGTGCATGCCCGCAGAGGCCTCGGGTATGAGTCCGGTCCAATAACCATCGGCCTGTTTGGACAAGGGATGGATGGCGTTGCGAGCCTCGAGCACGACATCGACCCGAGCCGCCCGCGGCGCCCAACAACGAAATCGCACGCCTTCGTCCGTCACCTGCGCTCCCAGTGTCAGCCTGTGCTCTCCCCTGGTGTTATTCTTCACCAACTCCGTCTCCGCTTCCGGCTCCACTTTGCTGCCCCCACCCATCACAACCCTCCACTGTCTACAGTTAATGTGAATGACGTCATGCGCTCTTGCGCCGAGGCGATCGCTCCTTCTCACGAGCAGGATGTTTGGAGTGCCCGGACTGTTGCACACTGCGCTTGAGAAGAGCCATCAAATCCACCACCTTCGCGCGTCCGGGCTTTTCCCCGCCTTCGTCTTTGCCTGGTGTCGTGACCACTTCCGTCTTACCGGCCTTGACGCGTTTTTCGATCAGCCGCATCAAATCTTCATGATACGTGTCTTTATAGCGTTCGGGTTTCCAGGGTTCGGACATTTCCTCCACGAGCTTCATGGCCATGTCCACCTCGCGTGGTGTCACCTGGGCGGACTTTTCATGCTTGGCGGGCAGATCGAGTTCCTTGATGGAACGGATTTCGTTGGCATAGCGCAGCGTGTTCAGCACGATCATCTCGCTCCAGGGAATCAAAGCCGCAATATATTGCCTGGTGCGGATCACAACGGTGGCGATGGCCGCCTTGCCGGTTTTCTTCAACGTCTCCCGCAATAATGCGTAGCCCTTCTCACCATGCTTATCCGGCGCCAGATAATAGGGCGTCTCAAAAGACGTTCGGGGCGATCTCCTCGGCCCGCACGAAATTGACGATGTCGATAGTTTGTGTCGCTTCCACATTGGCGCGCTTGAAATCCTCATCGGTCAGCACGACATACCGATTCTTGTCATACTCATATCCTTTGACGATCTGATCCCAGGTGACTTCTTTGCCGCTCTCCTTGTTATAGCGTTTGAACCCGACCGGCTTCATGTCGCGCCGGTCTAACAGGGTAAGGTCGAAACTGTTCCGGTTTTCGGCGGAGTACAGCACCACCGGGATATTGACGAGGCCGAAACTGATCGATCCTTTCCAAAGGGAGCGTGGCATGAGGCACCTATGATCTAGGGGTAGTCCGTGGCGGCGATGCCTGAACGCACGCGACGCAGAGCCGCGCACAATTGAGGCACAGCACCGGCTCTCCGCACCCATCGCAGACGAGCAACATCGTGGCCTCTACAAGTTGACACCCATCCACCCGGCAGGCTGGATCGGCGCAGAAGTGACAATCGTATGGACAGACCATCAATCGGTGAATGTGGATCCCGTGGCTTCACACTATTCCAAGGTGGAATCATCCCTTCACTTGTACGACCCGACAACTAGGCCCATCCCTAGCTGTTATCTCCAGGGCGGCCAGATAGGCTTGGCCCATGTTTCATCAGGCCGCGCGGCCTGCCTTCTGCGCGCCTTCGTAAGGAGCCCACCATGCATGTTGAACCTGGACGCACTGTTTCCATCTGGATGTCCCAAGACGTCCCTCAACTACCGCCCATATCCACAGGCGCGCATGCCGATGTCTGTGTGGTCGGCGCCGGTATCGCCGGCGTGACGACGGCTTATTGTTTGATGAAGGAAGGCCGCTCCGTGATCCTGTTGGATGACAGTCAGCCGGGGAGCGGCATGACGGAACGAACCACCGCGCACCTCTCGAACGCCATCGACTCCGGATATGTAGAGATTGAACGCTTGCACGGTCGATCGGGCGCCCGTCTGGCTGCGGAAAGTCATACGGCCGCCATTGATTGGATCGAAAAGACCGCCAAAGAAGCCAGGATCGACTGTGACTTTCAGCGGGTGGACGGATACCTCTGCGCTGCATCTCCAGACGACGCACAGCGCATCAAAGATGAATGGATGGCCGTCTTGAGGGCAGGCCTGAGCGAAGTCGAACATGTCACCCGGCCAGTCGGCCCCTTAGCCCGGAACGGTCCCTGCCTGCGGTACCCCCATCAGGCTCAATTTCACCCGCTCAAGTACCTGTCCGGTCTCGTCGAAGCGCTCCATTCAGGAGGATGCCGCGCATTCAGTGGCGCCCATGTGACCAAGGTGGAAAGCGGCAAGCAGGCCCGGGTGGAAACGAGTCAGGGATGCGTTGTCACGGCGGATGCCGTGGTTGTCGCCACCAATACGCCCATCAATAACATGGTGACGATTCATACCAAACAAGCCGCCTATATCACCTATGTCATCGGAGCGCCGATACCCGGCGAGGTCATCGACCAAGCCTTGTGGTGGGATACGCAGGATCCCTATCACTACGTGCGCACCCAACGTCATTCGTTGCCTGGCGGGGGCGAGGAAGTCCTTCTCATCGTCGGCGGCGAAGACCATAAAGCCGGTCAGGCCGACGATGCCGAGATCCGCTATGGCCGTCTGGAGACCTGGGCCCGCCAGCATTTCCCTGCCATGGGGGCGGTCACCTATCGATGGTCGGGCCAAGTGATGGAGTCGGTCGATGGCCTGGCGTTTATCGGCAGCAATCCCGGCGACGCCGACAATGTCTACATTGCGACTGGTGACTGCGGGATGGGTATGACCCACGGGACCATCGCCGGCCTGCTCCTCACCGACCTCATCATGGGGCGGGACTCCGCTTGGACGTCTCTCTATAATCCTTCCCGCCAGCCGGTGAAGGCGATGGGAGAATTTGTGCGCGAGTCACTGAATGTGGTGGCCCAATACACCGATTGGGTGACGAAGGGTGACGTTGAACGGGAGGAAGATATAGCCAACGATCAGGGCGCGGTGCTGAGAGACGGCCTGACTAAAATCGCGGCCTACCGTGATCCCGAGGGAACGCTGCACACCTGTTCGGCCGTCTGTACTCACCTCAATTGCATCGTGTCCTGGAACCATTCTGAGCACACGTGGGATTGCCCTTGTCATGGGTCGCGTTTTGATCCCTTCGGAAAGGTCCTGAACGGGCCTGCCATCACGGATCTCACGCCCGTCAAGCGGAAAGAGAGTACGGCTCCATAATCGGCCTTACACCCTCTTGAGCTCGGGGGTATCCGTATCTTCCCACCCGCCTTTCTTTTCGCGGCGGGCCCGGTCTGCCAACTTCTGATACAGCATCCGGATATCTTCAAGGTCTTTCGAGCTCAGCTTCTCCAGGTCCAGCAGCGCATTGTGGGCACCCTGGGTGGAGCGGATCAGCTCATCAAGTTTCAGCTGCGTGGCGGCACTATCCCGGTTTTGCGTATTCTGAATAAGAAACACCATCAGGAAGGTGACAATGGTCGTCCCCGTGTTGATGACCAGTTGCCAAGTATCACTATATCCGAACAGCGGACCTGACAGCCCCCATACCAACACCACCACAATCGCCGCGCCGAACGCGGCGGCGCTGCCCACCACTCGCGAGGCCTCATTGGCGAATCGCGCGAAGAGTCCTGAATCCCGGGTTCTCGTGTGTTTGGAAACCATGGCCTGACTCCTCTGATCACATCATGAGACGTCCGCTGTCTCTTCGGCAAGTTCCCGCATCAGCACTTCCAACTGTTCATAGAGCAACCGGATCGAAGCCTCCAACGTCTCCAGCATAGAGGCGCGCGCATGTAGTGCCGCCGCCCCGTACCGGCCGCCCGCGCCAAAAAACAGGCGGCGCCGTTCCTGTTCGTCGGGCGAACCGTTTTCTCCCATCCTGCCTGCCTGGCGCCATGAATCGATGACCTGCTCGCGCGGAAGCGTTCCCTTTTCGTCATGCGCTCGATGCAAGTACCGCCAGATGGTGGGCGAAAAGAGGCGCGGTTGCGACGGATCTTCCCAGATTTCCTGGAGGACGTTGCGCTCATGGCGGAATTCCACCTCGGAATGGGTGAACAGGGCCGACACCCCGAACCAGGAGGCGAGAGCCCCTCCGGCCACATCGGCAGCCTCCCCGCCCACGCTGGCGCCCGCGGCCAACCCGATACCTCCCGACACGATACTGGCAATTCCCCCGAACAGGATCGAGGCGATCGTCAATCGCTTCACGCGGGCTCCGTCGATTTCATCGATGCGATCCGCCACCTGATCGGCACGATCACGTTCGCAGGTGAGTTCCGCCGTCGTCGACGTGATCTCAAACAGGGTCAGGAGAAGGATTTCAGTCAGCCGTTGACGGAGAACGACCGATGCCAGCATATCCTGCCGCGATGATCCTGTTTCACTGGCAAGATGATTCACATGAGGGAGGACACCCACCACCTCGGCGACCTGCAGGGCATCTGAACTGAATCTCGAGCGGGCCTCCATGGAGGGTTTGACGGCTGTCTCGTCCCCTGCCGCAGCGACGCGCGCCCGCTTGGTCATCGCAGGCACGCAGCGTTGGCTCGACTCGTTTGCGGCTCCATGATCGGCTGGAGGAAGCACGGTGGTGCATCCCGCGACGATCAACACCAGCCCGCACCATCCCGCGATGAAATCAATCCTTCCCTTGTAACTCATTGGATGCTCATCTTTTTTCTGGCATGAAACCTTGTGCCCGCCGACTCGGAATCTCCCTAGGCTCCTTCCTAGCTCCAGCGGCGGATGGAACCTTGTATACATCGCAATGTGTCACCGGAGTCATCGGGGAAGGACGAACAGATGCGTTACATGGCCTTGGCAGCAGATTACGACGGGACCCTGGCGTCAGACGGAGCCGTGTACCCCGATACCGTCGCCGCACTCGAACGGCTCGTGGCGTCCGGCCGCAAACTCATTCTCGTCACAGGTCGGATCCTGCCGGAGTTGCTGGACATTTTTCCGCAGATCTCATTGTGCGAATTGGTGGTGGCGGAAAACGGCGGGGTGCTGTACCGTCCCGCGACGAAAGAAATCACCCTGCTGGCCGATGCTCCCCGTCCGGCATTTCTGGAGGAAGTGCAACATCGCGGAGTCCAGCATCTCAGTCTCGGACATGTCATTGTCGCCACCCGTGTTCCCTACGAAACCGTCATCCTCGACATCATTCGTGACCTCGGATTGGAACTTCGCATCATCTTCAACAAGGGCGCAGTCATGGTGCTTCCGCACGGGATCAATAAAGCGACTGGACTGACGGCCGCACTGTCCCGATTAGAACTTTCTCCCCACAACACCGTCGCCATCGGCGATGGCGAAAACGACCATGCCATGCTGGCGTTATCTGAATACGGCGTGGCGGTCGCCAATGCCGTCCCCATGCTCAAGGAAACAGCAGACCGCACCACCTCCGGAGACCATGGACGCGGCGTCATCGAAATCATCGACCATCTGCTCCTGGACGATCTGGCCTCGGCAGAAACGGCAGTGTCGAGGCACGGGCTTTTGCTGGGACGGCGGCTCAATGGCGAGGAGGTGACGCTCCCCTTCGGGCGGCGGAATCTTCTCGTGGCCGGCACGTCGGGGAGCGGAAAGTCCACGCTGGCCACCGGACTGCTGGAGCGGCTCGGCGAGCAAGGGTATCAGCTCTGCGTCATTGACCCCGAAGGTGATTATGACAATGTCCCGCAGGCGGTCATCCTGGGCACTGCTCAAAATGGCCCCAGCCTCACCGAAATCCTGACGGCCCTCACAAACCCGCAAACACATGTCGTCGTGAACTTGGTCGGTCTTCCGTTACATGATCGGCCGGCGTTTTTCCTCGGTCTTCTCCACAAGATTCTGGAATTGCGCGCGGCCAGCGGTCGCCCGCATTGGATCCTGATCGATGAGACGCACCATCTGCTGCCGCGCGACGGCAATCCCGGCGCACCGGGCTTGGCGCAAGACTCCACCGGGATGATGTATGTGACCGTACACCCCGACCAGATTGACCCGGCCATTCTAAAGACCGTGGATCTGCTGTTCGCCTTGGGGCAGTCGCCGGAGGAGACCATCGACAACTTTTGCCGCACACGAGGGCAGCAAGCTCCCCCTTCGCCATGTGTTGAACTCAAACCGGGCCAGACGCTCATGTGGGACCGAACCTCGACGGTCGCACCCGAGGTTCTGGAGATCGCCCCCAGCTCCAGTGAACGGCGACGACATAGGCGTAAGTATGCAGAAGGCGAATTGCCTCCGGACCGCAGCTTTTATTTCAGAGGTCCGGCCGGACGATTGAATTTGCGCGCGCAAAATCTGTTGCTCTTTATGCAGCTTGGTGAGGGCGTTGATGAACAAACCTGGGAGTACCATCTGAAAGCCCATGACTACTCCACGTGGATCAGCGAGATGATCAAGGATGAAGCCCTCTCCAAGGTGGTACACGAAATTGAGGCCAGACCGGACCTGTCAGCCGAGGAAAGCCGGAAGCTCATTCGCGCAGCCATTGAAGAACAGTACACGGTTCCCGCCACAGGGATTGAACCTGCGTAATAGCCGCAGCCAGACCTCCGTTTCCCAAGGGCTTCACCTAGTACCGCACCACCGTGTTCCATTGCATCGTGACAGGAGCAGCGCACATTTCCCTCCGTCCGGGAATGTCCGCTCTATCGGAGGGCGAGAGGTATCGAACCCAATTCGGCACCTCTCCCTTCCGATCATTCCACCAGGCCCACACAAAGGAGAGGAAACCATGCCGATTATTCTATGGCTGCTTGGCGTGCCGCTGAGTTTGATTCTGTTGCTGTGGCTGTTCGGGGTGGTCCACTTCTAGTTATGAACTGTGCGCTAATGCGTGGACCTCGTCGATCACCTTCTGGATGGCGAGGAGCGCATGGCGTCGCTGAACCGGCGTCAGCATGCGATCCACCTCGAGCACCAAGCGGGTGAGAGACCTGCGCATTTCGGTCATCATCTTGAGATAGTTGCCGGGGGCCGTCTGATCAGCCTGGACGAACAGGTATCGCAATCTCTCCGCTATCTGGTCGGCGGATGTGGACGCACGAAGCATGGCCAGCACCTCTCCGTGGCGCTGTCGCCGGTACTGCCACCACGTCGGTTGACTGTCAGGCAGGGCCACAATCATGTCGCGGAGCCGGCTGGATTGTTCGCGGCTCAGAGGTCCCAGCCATTCTTCAGCTGTCGCAATCCCTTTTCTTGCTCGTTCATCAAGGCGCACAGAAATCGATCGTTGCGCCAAATGGTCCGCTTGGGCCTCCTCCTTGCGAAACACTCGTTCCAGGTAGGTAATTTGGTTGTTCTTCAGGAGCATTGCCAGTTGCCCCCCTTCAGGAATCGCCCGTTCGAAAAGATCCGCCCGAAACCGATCGTAGGAGGCAAAGGTCCACTCCACGTCTTCGGGTGCCAACCCTCTGCTGATGCGCGCATGAAGCTCTTTCAGAAACTGTTCGTATTGCGGTAGCGCTTCGATGCGATGTTGCAGGAGCAAAGGCTGCAGGCGGGCGCTGACGAGGCGCCGCTGGCTCGACGTCAGGTCCAGATAGTGATCCAGCTGCCTTGTGATGAGCCAGTCAGCATGCCGATAGCCGAAAGAAAGGGCACAGCCGCTCAACAGCATCACGAGCGTGAGGAGCAGGCCCGTCAGCCGGTGAGACACCGGGACAACCGACCTCTTCACGATTTCATATCGACCCATGTCCCTCACCCGTCATTCTTTCTTCATGCATAACCATCCGGTCGCCCGGCGCATACTGGGGCTTTCCCGAGTACGGAGACGTCATAGTGCTCAGTACTGTGAGCATGAAGGCCTTGATCTTCCCAAGAGACGGATGGCCTATCGCATTCGCGAAACGTCGCCGTGACGTCACGCTCACATTTCATCTTACCAAGGAGGACAACCCATGAAGACATTGATGCACTCACTATTGGCCCTGGCGCTGGTGTCGTTGGCGGCCTGCTCGAGTTCACCGACCGCCACGAAGACCCGATCAGAAATGGACGTCGGAACCAAAACGGGCATGGTCAAGAATATCGTGATCAAGGACACACTCACTCCTGATGCCTTGACTGTACGGGCAGGCGACGAGGTTCGCTGGATCAATCAGCGACAGGACTCCGTGACGGTGACCATTGACGGGCCTCTGGAGCACAATGTGTCCTGCCGGAACGGATTCTCCAAGGCGTTGGGGATGGGCGTCGATAATTCCACGACTCTGGCCAGTAATGAAACGGCAGGCCTCTGTTTCAGCCGTGTCGGCACCGTGAACTATTCGGTCAGGCCTTCGAGCGATACGCGAACGACAATGGCAGACACGAAAGGTTCCATCACGGTTCAATAATCCGGACAGAGGCTCCCGGTGTGCGATGCTGCCGATAGGGGCATCGCACACCAGCCCGGGCATTCCTCCACCCATACCTGTGCCGCCGTATAGCCTCCAACGGTGTGGAACTTTCTACGCCAAGGTCCGCACGGACGGTTCTCGAGCAAAAAATCGTTTGGCGGCTGCCTCCACGAATGATCCACGCAGATCCGTCACGCCTTCATCCGGAACGACTCCCGCCTTGTCCAACAGGGGCTGCGCTGCATCAGTATGACCGATCGCCTTGAGATGCCCGAACGCGTCCATGACGAACTGAATCGCCGCCCCCTCTTTCACCAGCATCTGCGTTCCTTTAGCTGAGAGAATAATGGCCACTGCATCGAATAACTGGGACGGTGATGCAGCCAGCTGCCCGTCGGCCTTCAGTTCCTTGCCGTTGTCCAGTTTCGTGCCGTGGAGCTTGGGCGCGACGAGAAAGACGGTACCTCCGGCCTTCTCGACCTGTTTGATCATCCGATCGATCTCCCCGCTGTTCGATCCTTCCGCAAAGAGCACACCAACCTTGCGCCCTTTCAGCGTCGCCAGCATGTTTTTCTGAATCGACAGAGCAGGGCTCGGCTTCATCTCGATGGGCTCCATCGCCGCGCGAATCTTCGCCGGCAGCGCAATGCCGAGACCGTCCGCGACCCGCTTGGCCAATCCCTCATCGACATTCCGCAGCCTGCCGACCATACGCGACTGAACCTGGTCCAGGTTCACCTTCGCCAGCTCGAAGACGAACGCCGATGCAAGATGCGCCTGCTCATTGTCCGTGAGGGATTTCCAGAACATGCGGGCCTGACTGAAATGATCGGCAAAGAGTTCGGGGCGAACACGGAGTTTATCGCCCTGTTCATCACGATCCTGTCGGCCCGGTGCAGTGGAGAATCCCTGCGGATGTTCCCTGGGACCACCTTCCTCTCCATGGGCAGCCAGACTGTTCGGCTCGTAGTTGGCCCGGCCCGTCGGCACGCGCATCTGCATCTGGCCATCGCGCTGAAAGTTGGCCATCGGACACTTCGGCGCATTGACCGGCAGTTGGTGGAAGTTGGCGGTCCCCAGCCGGGACTTCTGCGTATCGAGGTACGAAAACAACCGCCCTTGCAGCAGCGGATCATTCGAAAAATCGATACCGGGCACGATGTTGGCGGGACAAAAGGCAACCTGTTCGTTTTCCGCGAAGTGATTGTCGGGATTCCGGTCAAGCACCAGGCGCCCGATGCGGCGGACGGGTATCTGTTCTTCCGGAATCAGCTTGGTGGCGTCGAGCACGTCATACGGCTGTTTATCCGCAAACGCCTGATCGAACGTCTGGATGCCCAATTCCCATTCAGGGAAATTCCCCGCATCGATGGCCTCCCGCAGATCCCGCCGGTGGTAATCGTTGTCGGCCGCCTGCAACTTCAGCGTTTCTTCCCAGACCGTCGATTGCAGGCCGAGTTTCGGCTTCCAGTGGAACTTCACGAACGTCTCTTTGCCCTTTTCATTGACCAGCTTGAAGGTGTGGACGCCGAAGCCTTCCATCATGCGGAAGGATCGCGGCAGAGTCCGGTCGGACATGGCCCACATCAGCATATGCGTGCTTTCCGGCATGAGCGACGCCCAATCCCAAAAGGTGTCGTGCGCGCTGGCCGCCTGCGGGAAGCCGCTGTCTGCCTCCATTTTCACCGCATGGACGAGGTCGGGAAACTTCATGGCATCCTGTATAAAAAAGACAGGAATATTATTACCCACCAGGTCCCAGTTCCCCGTCTTCGTGTAGAACTTGACGGCGAAGCCGCGCACATCGCGGGGAGTATCGACCGAGCCGGCGCCGCCGGCGACGGTTGAAAACCGCACGAAGACAGGCGTCCGTTCACCTTTCCGTTGAAACAGATCAGCTCTGGTCAACGATGAGAGCGATTCGTACACTTCAAAGAATCCATGTGCGGCCGACCCACGGGCGTGCACGATGCGCTCCGGTATCCGCTCATGATCGAAATGGAAGATCTTCTCCCGCAATACAAAGTCTTCAAGCAGAGTCGGGCCCCGCGCACCGCTCTTGAGGCTGTTTTGATTGTCTGAGACCGGAATGCCTTGATCGGTCGTCAACGCCGGCTCTCTGGGTCCCCCTGCCTGCTGATGTGTTTCTCCACCATGCCCTTGGGTCGTCTTCATGTCCTGCTTTCCAGCCATACGTCTTGTTCCTCTCTTATGCTCGTCGTTCGATGTTCTTCTCTTTTCAATCGGTCACTGGTTCTGACCGCTCCTGTATTGCCTCTCGCTCACTATCACTCCGACCGCCGTGGAAAGCGGGTCACTGCCACCCACAACAACAGGACCGTTCCCCACCAAGGGAGGCGCTCCGCCTGCTGATGCTGCGATGCGGCAATGAGTTCCGGACGACCGGATGGTGGTTGCAGTCGCGGCTGTGTCGGCGCCGGCTGCCTGCTTCCTGCCTTGGGCTGATCGGCCGGGACGGCATTAGCCGTTCGGGACGATCCGGCTCCCGAGTTCATTGGCATAGACCTGCGTGAATTCTGCTCCGAACAGCACGATCTGCGCGGAGTAGTAGACCCACACCAACATAATGACGAGTGATCCTGCCGACCCATAGGCGGACCCCACATCAGTCTTTCCCAGGTACAGCCCAATGGCGAACTTCCCGATCGTAAACAGCACCGCCGTCAGCAGGGCTCCCACCCAGACGTCGTTCCACGCAATGCGGGCATCGGGAAGCACCTTGAACATCAAGGCAAAGAGACCTGCGATCACCAGCAAGGAAATCACGATTTCCAGAATCTGGAGCACCACCTCAGGCGCCGGAAGCCACCCGCTATACCACTTCCCGAAGGCCGCCAGGGCCGCGCTCAGAATAAGGGACACAAGAAGGAGGAACCCCGTCCCCAACACCGCGCTGATCGAGATGAAGCGATCGCGAATGAGTCCCCACAAGCCACGTCCTTCTTTCGGTTCCACTCTCCAGATCGTATTCAGCGAGTCCTGTAATTGCGCGAACACGCCTGACGCTCCCAGCAGCAGGGTGGCCACGCCGACCAGCATGGCGATCGTTCCCGTGGTGGGCTGCGTGGCATGTTCGATCATCTGCTTGACCGCGTCCCCGCTTTGAGGCCCCATCAAGGTGGTGGTTTGCTCCAGAATGTGTTTCTGTGCCGCTTGCCGCCCGAATATCAGCCCGATAAGGGAAATCATCACAATCAGGAGTGGCACCAGCGACAACACGGTATAGTAGGCCAACGCAGCCCCGTGGCGCGGAATCTTGTCGTTACTCCAGGCCGTAAAGGCTTCTTGGAGCAGTTTCCACAAGGAACGCGGTTGCAGCAGCGTTTTCCATGTGTGTGCCATTTCCGGCCCCCATCTCGATGTAAAACAGTCGTGAATGGCAGGTGACAGGGATATGCCTGTCGTCATGACCTGACGCTTGAGCTCTTCTCACGAGGAAGTAAGGACATCCGCACCTGCCAGTGCCCGCCGTTACACTGCCACCCTCAGTCTCCTGCGTATAACTCGGAATTACCCTAGAGATGAAATGGAGAGGCTGTTGGCACGCTGCTCCGCGCCCTCCCAACCAGGGTCATACCCAGTAGCCAAATTCGCAACCCGGCATTAGCATGCGATCGCGATGTAAGGGATCCATCAGAGTCAGTGTAGTTATTCAGCGAGCCAGAGCGTTATGAGCAGCAGGATCGGTAGCCGACAAACGACCTATTCAGGGGAAAACCTTCACGCCGCATCATCAGTCAACAAACACCAACGCGGAAGGTGGCGCTGGATAGCCGTTGCCTGTGCGGCGGTCCTTATCCTGGCTGGAATCGCTGTGTGGTTTATCGATGAACCCCTGCGCGCCTATGCCGAACGCCAGTTGAACAGCCACATGGCCGGGTACACTTTCCATATCGGTGCACTGGATTTTCATCCTGTTGGCCTGTCCGTAGACTTGGAAAACGTGACCGTCGTCCAGGACGCCCATCCCGCACCCCCGCTGGCGCATATCGCGGAATGGCATGCCAGTATTCACTGGAAGGCGCTGCTATCCGGTCGTCTGGTGAGCGATCACATCATTGACCGTCCTCTCCTGCACTTCACCCGCCCGCAAGCGGCTCAGGGGGCGAAGGACGCGCCGGCTCAACAGAAAAGCTGGCAGGAGGCTCTGTTCGCCCTCTACCCGTTGCAAATTAACGAACTCAGTATCAAGGACGGCGACTTAACGTATCGGGAAAACGCGACATCCAATCCCGTACGGCTGACCAACATCCAGGTCCTTGCGGAGAATATCCGTAACGTCAGATCGAAGCCGCTGCAGTACCCGTCACGGGTGCGGGTCGAAGCGATCGTGTCCGGTGGGGGCCGCATGAAAATCGATGGGCACGCGGATTTTTTTGCCGAACCGTCGATGGGCGTCGATGTTGACATCACACTTCAGGACATCAACCTGGCCGCCTTGCTGCCCCTCACCGCTCAACGCCAAATACACCTCACCCAAGGTTCATTGACCACCACCGGTCATGTGGAGTTTGCCCCTGCGGCACAAGAAGTGCGGCTCACCTCGCTGAACCTTCATGACGTGAAGGCGGACTTCGTGCATGCAGCCCAGACGAAACAGCGCGAACAACGTACCACACAACAGGTGAGCCGGACGGCGGCCAAAGCCGCCAACCATCCGACGCTCATGCTTCGGATTGATCAGGGAAAAGTCGAACGCAGTGAATTCGGGTTCGTCAACCAAGCGACGGATCCTCCCTATCGCATGTTCATCAGCAGAACCGAGTTGGAGCTCGAGAACTGGAGCAATCAACTTTCGGAAGGCACGGCGCGCGTGCAGCTCAACGGGATGTTGATGGGGAGCGGCGCGACCAAGATCACCGGAGCCTTCCGGCCGGATGTCGAGTCACCCGACTTTGACCTCTCTGTGAAGATCGTCAAAACGCAGGTGAAATCCCTCAATCAATTGTTGCGCGCATACGGGGGGCTCGATGCCGCGGGTGGCCTGTTTTCGCTCTTCAGCGAGGTCAACGTCAAGAATGGGACAGTCAAGGGATACTTAAAGCCCTTATTTAAGGATGTGACGGCCTACGATCCGCAGCAGGACCGGGACAAGGGGATACTTAACCAGATCTATGAGAAGACCATCAACGCGTTAGCAGAGATTCTGAAAAACACTCCGCGGGATGAGGTCGCAACCAAAGCGGACCTGTCCGGAACGGTGGAAAACCCCCAAGCCAGCACATGGGAACTGGTGCTGACGCTTTTCCAAAACGCCTTCTTCGATGCGGTCCTGCCTGGCCTGGAAGGTAAAGTACAACATGAGCGTTGAGGCGGCCTACTCCTCACGTCCTCACCTTTTCACCTTCGACTGTAGAGAACTAGGGGAGCGCCTAGTAGTCTGCGGGTAGAATATTTTCTACAGTGCGAGTTTAGTTGAACGTCTGCAGTTCATTCCGACGACAAGAGAGGGGTGGGTTATGAAGACAGAGATGAAGAAATTTATCCCCATCTGCTGCGTATGTGAAAATGTTCGAGGCGAGGCTCTGTCACCCGGAACGGAACCGGAATGGGGCCCTCTAAAGACGTATCTCGATACGCATCATCTCACAATTGGAGGGTATCGTCTCACCCACACCTACTGCCCCGCATGCGCCGTGCAATTTACGAAACTCGGCAGGACTGCTCGTCCGGCAGTGACAGAAGAACAGCATGAGATCGACGACAGTGTGACCCCGACCATCCTCCATGCCTTTGACCACATGCAACACTGCGATATGGACATGCTGGTGGAAGCCTGTCCGACTCTTACCTGGAACCAGGTGTTTTCAGAAGTTGACCGGTTGAGCCGGATGGGGCAGCTACGCTTGAGCCACCTCGGTTGTGGCCGGTACAGCATTGAACGGCCAGAACCGGTTGAAGTAGGCGCCGGTTCTTAACCCTCACGCCATCACAGATTCTGTGTCGTGCATGGACTCAAACCGGACCTCCGCCTTCACCGGCAGGTGATCGGAGGCGGTACGGCTCTGGCGCGACTGATGGGCCTGGACACCGAATAACGCCCGGGGTGGAGACACCCAAATCCGATCCAGCGCCAGCATAGGCCAGACCGTGGGAAAGGTCGGCGGCGAGGCTGGCGCCCCGAACACCTTGCGGAGCACCCGAAGCGACTTCCCCCATAATTGCCATTCGTTCAGGTCGCCCATGAGAATCGTCAACTCTTCTTGTGTGACTTGCAAACAGTCCAGCAGTTTGGTTGCTTGCTGAGGCCGCTCCGCCGGCCACAGCCCCAGATGCGTCGTCACCACGTGAATCATCGCGCCCTGACACAGTATATCCGCAGCCAGGGCGCCTCGTGGTTCATGTTTTCCGATTGAAAGGTCCCATCGCCTGACGTTACTTACCGGGTACCGCGTCAACAACGCATTGCCGTAGGTGCCTGCCCCGGAGGTTCGCACCGGCCCTCCCACCGCCGTCATTCCCAATTGGGCGGCGAGCCATGTCAAAAAATGATGCGGATGCGGCCCGGGAAAATCCACTTCCTGGAGCGCGACAATGTCCGCGTCCATTTCCTGCAATACGCGCAGAATGCGCCCGGGATTGTAACGTCCGTCCCTTCCGAATCCGCGATGGATATTGTACGAGGCCACCTGCAACCGCATTGATGGCATCCTTTCGTGGGCAATCACGTCGCGGGAACGACACTGTCCGCCGGCTGTCTGGACTGCAATCGTCCCGATACGTACCACACACCCAGCCAGGCCGCGGCGACGACCATACCCACGATCGCGAAGGCCTGCCAACTCGGTTCTCTGACGGCTTCTTCGACACGGCTTACGAACGCCGCCATGATGGCGATCCCCGGGAGCATTCCCAAAACGGTACCCAACATAAAGTTTCGCAGTGACACCGATGAGGCTCCTGCAATCAGGTTAATGACCGAAAACGGTGCGATCGGAAGGATCCTCACCAGCAGCACGGCCCAGAATCCCCGTTCAGCAATGCGTCGGCTCAGATGTTCGACACGGGAACCAGCCCATCGCCGGATTCGATACCAGCCCATGACCCGGCCGAGTCCGAACAGCGTGATCGCACTCAGCAGTGATCCGGCCAGCGCGGACAAGGCACCCAACCAGGGGCCAAAGGCGAGGATCGTGACGATCAGCAACAGGGTCACAGGAACCGCAAACATGCCGCCCACGACATACCCGCCCATGACGGCCACGAGGCCGAGCGGGCTTCGTCCCAGCGCCTGCGCATAACTCACCAATGCTTCAAGATCGAGCAATTGGCCCAGAGCCGTCCATCGCCAGGCGGCCGCAAGCATCGCCATTCCTGCCAGCAACGAGAGCCCCGCCATGGCACGTCGCACGATCCGCGCTCGTTCGCGCCGGAATCCGACGCCGGCTAGAAGATGATCTGCTGCCATGGGACGTTCCGGATCGACCAGCACATGTTCGGGAATTATTGCCTCGGAGGGAGACATCGCCTCAAAACAGCCGTCGGCCAGGGTCCGCCTCCCTCCGCGCAATGCATCAGTGGCTCGCGCGAGGGAACCGCATGTGTGAACTTGATGCGCGACCACATCCGGGGCGACGCCGAGATGTTCAGCCAGCAGTCCGTTGCGAAACGCTGCAATGACGGTTTGCACTCGCGCATGGCCGCCCGCCTCGATCGCCAGGTTGCATTCCGTGTCGAATCCCATGGAGCGATTGGAGACATTGGCCGATCCGATGCAGACAAATTCGTCATCGACAACCAATAGTTTGCTGTGCACGGCCACTGGTACCGCGCCCTGTTCTCCGGGCACGACCGGCGCATACACACGCAACCGGCCATAGTGATCGGCCAGTTCCACTTCATGGAGGAGCTGAGCCCGCAAACTGTCCATCGTCCGGCGCTCCAGCCAGCCGTCGCAATGCTGACGGAGCACCAAGACCACATCCGGCCCGTCATGCTCGGACAACCGTTGAGCGAGCGCACGGCTGATGGCCTGGGCCGTGAAATATTGCGACTCGATGTAGATTGATTGACGCGCGCGTTTGATGGCGGTCAGGTATGCCTGTTCAATCTCGCGTTGTTCTTCCAGCTCTGCGTAGCGAGGCTGCGTGCGCATGATGGCTATAGGCCATTCCGTCAAATCGGGGTTCACACCTGACGGCCAGACCTCTTCGACGGCTCGCCGGGGCGGCGCAGAAAGTCGCCGTCCAGTGGCGCGAAACCACCGGCTACGCGCGAGGTCCCCCAAAGCCGAGGCAGCCTCGCCGCTCACCATCATTTGCACGTCATGAAACGGGGCGTAGGATGCACCATCCGCGTTAACCCGACGAACATCGTGAGCGAGATGCTCCCTCGTGTCCCAGCGGGACTTGCTCAAATCAAGCCCGCCGACAAAGGCGACCGCATCATCGATCACCACGAGCTTCTGGTGATGGGACGCGCCCACCGGATGGTGGTCATCCATCTGGTACCAGAGGCGGCGATGACGGCGCCACCCCGGTTCGGCCGTGGGCAACCATTGCCGCTCCAGCGCATAAATCACCGCATAATCCCAGTTCAGAACTGACACACGAAGTTTACGTCTGCGGCGTAACAACGCCGCCAGAAACTCCCCGAGCTTGGGGGGCATTTCGGGCGAAGGCGATGTGTCGCGCACCAGCTCGACCTGCGTATCGATATCCCACCCCACGATCATAATGGAATGTTTCGCGCGCAACGCCGCGTCGCGAAATGCCCTAAAGTAGGCCTCCCCGTTGACAAGGAAGGCCGCTCGTTCCGCAGGCTCTACGCGCCAGCACGTTTGTCCGGGAACCAGAATCGGCGAAGGGCCTTCCGACGTCTCTTGAAGAGGCGACGCAGTCCTTTCCGCCGCGGTATGCATCATGATGTTTGCCATGTTTGCCGCACACCCTACCCAACTTTCTTCCCGATACCCAGCTAGTCAGACCCCTAGGTCCCTTCCCTTCCTCGCTGAGTTCGAGAGGTTTCCCTAGTACTGGCCACCGCCCAAGTTCGATAGGCTGATCTCTGGCACTGAGAGGAGGAACGTTATGGGGATGTCCACGTCGGTTCAATCAGTCGATCAGCATCGCCTCGACTGCATTCAGGCTTGTTTGGATTGCGCGCGCATCTGCAACACCTGTGGTGACGACATGATCGGGATGGACATGTCGGAGGACCAGGAGGCCCAGGACCTCATGGCTCGATGCATCCGGCTTTGCCGCGATTGCTCCGACATTTGTCTTCTTGCAGCTCAGTGGATGGGACGGACCTCGGCCTTCGCCGTTCGCCTCTGCGCCTTCTGTGTCGAAATGTGTGAACTCTGCGCCGGCGTCTGCGAGCAACATGCGCCGCACCATGCCATGTGCGCAGACTGCGCCAAAGAATGCCGACGGTGTGCCGAACTCTGTCACAAAATGGTGTTGGAATCCGTGCCGGCCTCGACCGGTGGCACAGCCTGACTGACTCCGGGGCAAACGGAGGCATGATGATGATGTTGAACAGCTTGATCGGAAGCGGTCTGCTCACAGTCATACTTCTGGCTGGAGGGGTCCCGTTTCAACAAGATGTCCCTGCGCCTGCCCCTAATCCCGGGCCGGGACCCACAGTGCCACCCAAACCCAGCGACCCGATACCCACACCACCGACTGTGCCGAAGCTGTTACTGACCACGTGGCAGGGAAACGAGAGGGCATTCCCTTTCCTGATTGCAGACGCGGCGCCCTCCTCCCAGGAAGCCGTGTCAGGAAAACTACTCCAGCTCGATCTGGCGAAGAAAGAAGGCCGCCTGAGCACGGATCTCGGCCGGGAAGTCCTCTTTCACATTCCTAAACCTGAACTATTTGTTCACCTTTCAGTCGGCCAGCGAATCACCATCAAACTTGATTCGAGCCAACGAGCCGTGGCCGTGATGGAAACCGCCGCTCCCGAGCTCGCTCCTCCCGCTCCCTCCCGATAAATCTGGTGTCACGCCATTCCGAGTACTAGGGATTTCACCAGTGGGGGCCACCGTCTCACTCATGCTACACACATAGCGCCAGGCGCCAATTTTTGGATGGACGCCTGCGACCCAGGTCCTGTTCCGGATCACGGTGTCGCTCTTCGTAGAGGAGTGACCCCGAGGAGAAAATCTCTTCGCCTGTATGATCGGTCAGCCCTCATCAACCATCAGACAACCTTGGACGGGGGAATGAAGGCGACCGATATGTTCAGCTGGCTGACCGGCAGTGAAATGGGTGGCCGCATTCGGGCATTCGACTGGAGCCAAACGCCTCTAGGCCCTATCGAAAGCTGGCCTGCCTCCCTCGTGTCTATCCTTGGCGTCTGTCTTACAGCCCAAACCCCCATGGCGATTTATTGGGGCGTCGACGGCTGGCTTCTCTACAACGATGCCTGGCGCCCGGTCGTTGGCGGCAAACATCCATGGGCGCTGGGCCGCCCTGCCAGTGAAGTCTGGCCGGAATTGTGGCCCACCATTCAACAGTATTTTCACAGTGTTCACGCCACAGGCGAGGCCAACTGGCGGAGTGATGAGCTCCTGCCGATGCAACGGTTCGGCTACACGGAAGAATGTTATTTCGACTACAGCCTCAACCCGATCCGCGGGCAAAGCGGAGCCGTTGAGGGCATTCTCAATATCGTTCAGGAAACCACCTACCGGGTGCTGAATGACCGGCGAACGAGGTTGCTGCGCGAATTGGCATCGCTGTCGGGATCAGCACAAAATGAAACCGATGCCTGCGTCAGGGTTCTGCAAGCCCTCGCCACCGATCCGGCGGATGTGTCCTTCGCCCTGCTCTACCATATCGATCGGGATCATCGAGAGGCACGGTTAGCCGGCGCCATTGGGCTGGAACACGGGAGCCTCGCCAAGCAAGCACAGCTGGACCTGACCGGCGAAGCGGCGCAGGGAAGTTGGCCACTGGCAGCCGCCATTCTGAAGGGTGGCCCTTTGCTCTTGGACGAGCTGCCGGATCGTTTCGGCCTGCTGCCTGGGGGCGCGTGGCCTGAACGGACGAGGCAGTGCCTCCTGCTGCCTATTGGTACGGCCACTCAAGAGGGCGGTGTCGTCCTGGTTGCCGGCATTAGTCCCCGTCGGCCACTGGACGAGCACTATCATCACTTCTTCCGGATGGTGAGCTCGCATATCGCCGTCGCCATCAACAATGCCAGGGCCTATCAATCGGAGCAGCGCCGGGCTGAGGCGTTGGCGGAATTGGATCGTGCGAAAACCGCCTTCTTCAGCAACGTCAGCCATGAACTCCGCACCCCGCTCACTCTCATGCTTGGTCCCCTGGAAGAAGAACTGCGTCAGCGTCCACAGAGTCCGGCGCTCGAAATCGCCCATCGCAATAGCCTGCGTCTCCTCAAATTGGTGAACACCTTATTGGATTTTTCACGCATCGAGGCAGGGCGAACCGACGCCTGTTATCAACCGACCGATCTCGCCGCTTACAGCGCAGACCTGGCGAGCGGCTTCCGGTCCGCCGTTGAGAGAGCAGGAGTCACGTTCGTCGTCAACTGCCCACCGCTGCCGAGTGCCGTCTATGTCGATCGGAGCATGTGGGAAAAAATCGTCCTTAATTTGCTCAGCAATGCCTTCAAGCACACCTTCCAGGGGCAGATCACAATCTCGATGCGGCACGACGCGGCGGGCGCCGAATTGGTCATCAGCGACACGGGAGTCGGCATCCCCGCTGAGGCACTTCCCCGCCTCTTCGAGCGATTCTTTCGCGTGCAGAACCGGCGTAGCCGGACCCATGAGGGCAGCGGCATCGGATTGGCATTGGTACAAGAGGTGGTCCGCTTGCATGGAGGCACGGTTCAGGTCGAGAGCCGTCTTGATGAAGGCAGCACCTTTACAGTGAAGATCCCCTGGGGAACCGCCCACCTGCCAGCCGAACAGATCGGGCCAGGTGATGACCCTTCGACTTCCTCAGTGAGCGCCGCATTCTGTATTGAGGAAGCCCTACACTGGCTGCCCGATGCCCAACCGGTCCAGCCGCTGGGTTTAAAGAGTGAGACCGCGAGCTCGCTCAGGCGGCCGCGAGTGGTGGTCGCCAACGACAATGCCGACATGCGGCAATATATCGAGCGTTTGTTGAGCAGCCGGTACGACGTCGTCACGGTGGGTGATGGACGGGCGGCTTTGGATGAAATCCGCCGGCATCCGCCCGATCTTGTGTTGAGCGACATCATGATGCCACAGCTCGATGGAATCGGGCTGCTCAATGCATTGCGGACCGATCCCGCCGTTCGTACGCTTCCGGTGATCCTCCTCTCCGCCAGGGCGGGCGAAGAGTCCCGTGTCGAGGGGCTCGAACAAGGCGCGGATGACTATCTGGTCAAACCATTCAGCGCACAGGAATTGATGGCTCGCGTGACGACCCATCTGGATCTCTCGCGCATTCGCCGCCAGGCCGAGGAGGAAATCACTCGCAGCAAACTGTTCTTGGAACGGATTGCCGCGTCCACACCTGATCTACTGTTCGTCTACGATCTCCTGCAGGCTCGCACGGTCTACATCAATCACAGTTTGAAATCAGTGCTCGGATACGACATCGAACAATTGATGGCGATGCAGGACAATCCGATTGTGGCGATCGTCCATCCCGAAGATGTACCGGACGTCGAGCAATGGCTGGCGCGATTTGACTCGGCAGCGGATGCCGAGGTGTTGGAACACAAACACCGGCTCCGGCATGCCGATGGGACGTATCGATGGATCCTGATGCGCGCCTCGGTGTTCGATCGGAGTCCTGAGGGCCGGGCCAAGCAGATCATCGGGATCGCGAAAGACACCACAGATCAGATGCGGACGGAAGAACTGATGGCCGCCAGCGAGGCACGCTACCGCGCCATCGTCAGCCAGGCCACTGCCTCGGTCGCGCAGACTGACCTCACCGGCCGGTTTGTGTTCGTGAACCAGCGCTTCTGCGACATCCTCGGATACGATCAGAAGGAACTGCTCCGTCTCCGGATGCAGCAGATCACCCATCCTGAAGATTTGTCTCATTTTCTGGAACGCTTTCAGCAACTCGTGGATGGCGGTCCGGACTTCGTCATCGAAAAAGCGGTATCGCCGCAAAGACGGCACTGCCATCTGGATGAGCGTCAGTGTCGGCGGCGTGCGTGAAGGGCAAGACCTGAGCCATATCGTGGCGGTGGGACTCGATATCACGGATCGCAAGCGACAAGAAGCTCGATTGCTCGCCTTCAGCCTTCGCCAGCTGATGCTGTACGAGCTGGCGGATGCGGTCAATCGAGCCGAACCGGTGGCGAACCTGTACGAAACGGCCTTGACTGCCATGACCCAAGTGGTCTCTGCGGATCGCGCCTCCGTGCTGCTGTTCGACCAGGACGGCATCATGCGATTCAAAGCGTCGCGGGGCTTGTCGGACGAGTATCGGAAGGCCGTCGAGGGTCATTCCCCCTGGTCGGCGGATCAGCGGAATCCTCCCCCGCTCTTTATTCCGGATCTCGCCACGTCGGATCTTGCCCCGGAGTTGCAGGCCGCGATCAGGCACGAAGGCGTACAGGCCTTGGCCTTTGTTCCCCTCACCTACGGCGGCCAACTGCTCGGCAAGTTCATGTTGTATTTCGACCATCCGCACCGGATGAGCGACGAGGATGTGGGATGGACGCAAACCCTCGCCAGAACATTGGCCCTCGGCATCGAGCGAGCCAAGGCCGACGACCTCCTTCGCTCCAGCGAGGAACGGCTTCGACTCGCGATGGCTGCCGGCCGGATGGGCGCCTGGGATCTGAATGTGTTGACCGGCGAGACGACATGGGATGCGCGTCAATACGAGTTGTTCGGCCGGTCTGCCGATCGCCCTCTCCGCCATGCCTCCGAATTTTACAGCGCGCTCCATCCTGACGATGCGGCGCGCGTTCAGGAGGCGGCCCGCCTCGCGGAACACACCGGCCTGTTCTCCTCCGAGTTCCGCATTCTCACGGCCAACGGCACGATGCGCTGGCTGTCCGGCCATGGCACGACCGTCGCCGATGAGCAGGGGCAGGCGGTGCGTATGGTCGGGATCAATTACGACATCACGGAACGGAAACGCGTGGAGGAAGATCTCCAACGGTCCGCCGCCGAACTGGAGCGGCGGGTGGCCGAACGCACCATCGAACTGACCCAATCGCGGGAACAGCTGCGAGCGCTGGCCACGGAGCTCAACCTCGCCGGACAACGCGAGCGGCAACATCTGGCGACGGAACTGCACGACTATCTGGCCCAACTTCTGGCACTCAGCCGCATCCGCCTGGCTCAGGCCATGCAGCAGCCTCTGTCGCCCCCGCTCGCGAAAATGCTGAACGAATTACAGGACGTGACCAATCAGGCCTTGACCTACACCCGCACCCTGGTTGCTCAACTGAGTCCCCCGATCCTCAAAGAGTTCGGGCTGCCGATGGCCTTGGGCTGGTTGGCCGAGCAGATGTTGGAGCGGGATCTGCGAGTGTCGCTGCAGTTGGGACCGGAACGGCTGCTCCTCCCGGAAGACCAGGCCATGCTGCTCTTCCAGTCGGTGCGCGAACTGCTCATGAACGTGGTCAAACACGCGTCCGTGAAGGAGGCCGCGATTACCGTCCGCGTCGAGGAAGGATGCTTGCAGATCACCGTGGCGGATCGGGGTACTGGCTTTGCTGAATCAGACCATGTCGCTCTTCGCAAGGCCGGGCGAGTGCCCGGATTCGGATTGTTCAGCATTCGCGAGCGCATGCTGGCCCTCGGAGGGCGGCTTGAGGTGCACTCGCTGCCGGGCCAGGGAACGGAAGCGACCTTAATCGTGCCGCTCACGCCTCCGTCAGAGCACGACAGTATTCCAACCGCTTCCCGCAGGGTTCACATCCCGCATGCGGTCCCGTCACTGGACCAGCCTTCCAACGATCAGGGGCCGATCACTGGCCGTCCAGTGGAGAACGCCAGACAGATACAGGTGCTGATTGCCGACGATCATGCCATGGTACGTCAAGGACTTTGCGGACTCCTTGCCGGGTATGGAGACATCCGGGTCGTGGCGGAAGCCGCGAACGGAAGCGAGGCGCTTGCCCTGGCCAGACAATGGCGCCCCAACGTCGTCCTCATGGACGTGAACATGCCGGTCATGGACGGGATCGAGGCGACCAGGCGGATCAAAGAGGCCCTCCCTGAGACCATCGTGATCGGCCTGTCCGTCCAGACCATCGCCCACGTAGGCCATGAGATGAGGGAGGCGGGTGCCGTCGCGTTTCTGAATAAGGAAGCTGCGGTCGAAGATCTCTACCAGACGATACAGACCGCAAGGAGGGAACTGCTGAGTCGCTCATGATTCGATTTCAACAAAAGCCCAATCCCCTCATTTCCGGATCCATCGCCATCTCGATGGCAGCCGTGCTCGCGGCGGATTTTTATACCCCGCTCGGCATCACGGTCTGGGTGTTGTATCTCGTTCCACTGGTGCTGTCGTACCTCACCTGGTCTCCCATGGTGCCGGTGGGCGTCGGCGCAACCGTGTCTCTCTTCACGCTCGTGGGTCTGTTCATCAGCTCACCCGGCGTCGATCCATCCCTGTCCCTCATGAACCGAACCATGGGAATAGCTACGGCCGGCGCGTTGGCCACCTTTGGATACCAGTTCATCACGAGCAAACTGGCGCTGCGGAAAGAAGAATGGATACGCGTAGGCCAGAGCAAACTGAGCGAACGCATGCTCGGCGAACAGAGCCTCATCACCCTGGGTGAACATGTGTTGCACGAGCTCGCCGAGTATATGGATGCCCAGGGCGGCGCGATTTTCGTGGCCAACGGCTCCAGATTCCATCGTGTGGCGACCCATGGAGTGCCGGCAGGCACGTCACTCCCTGAAACGTTCCAAGCGAGTGACGGATTGCTCGGGCAGGCGCTTCATACCAAACGCCCGTTAGTCGTACAAGACCTGCCGGAAGGGTATTTCACCGTCGGATCGGCTCTGGGGCGAAGCGCGCCGCGGCATCTGTTGATCGCGCCGTTCGGCATTGATGGCCTGATCAATACAGTCGTGGAATTGGCTTTTTTTCATCCGGTGCATCAGTCGGACAGAGAATTGATCGATCGCATCGCCGAATCCATCGCCGTGGCCATGCGATCCGCCCAGTACCGAAGCAAATTGCAGGAGTTGCTCGAGGAAACCCAGCGACAGGCCGAAGAGCTTCAGGTGCAAAGCGAAGAACTGCGGGTCACCAATGAGGAATTGGAAGAACAGAGCCGGGCGCTGAAGGAATCACACGGGAGGCTCGAGCAGCAACAGGCAGAGTTGGAGCAGACGAATTCGCAATTGGAAGAACAGGCGCAGATTCTCGAATCACAGAAAGAAGAACTCAGCGAAGCAGCCCTCATCTCGGAAGCGCAAAAACGGCAATTGGAACGAGTGAGCCAGTACAAGTCGGAGTTCCTCGCGAACATGTCCCATGAAATGCGCACGCCGCTCAACTCCACATTGATCCTCGCCAAACTGCTGGCCGACAACCCCCAGGGCAATCTGACAGCCGACCAAGTCAAATCAGCCTCGACAATCGAATCGGCCGGCCATGACCTGTTGACCCTGATCGACGACGTGTTGGACCTCGCCAAAGTCGAAGCGGGACGCATCGAGATCACGCCCGGGGACGTCTCGCTACAACGTTTGCTCGATAATTTGCAGTCGCTCTTCCAGCCGCTGGCCCAACAAAAACACCTGCGGCTTCGCACCAGACGCGCCCCCGGTACGCCGCCCTCCATTCAATCCGATTGGCAGCGGCTCGAACAGGTGTTGAAAAACCTCTTATCCAACGCGATCAAGTTTACGGAAACCGGCGAAGTGTCGCTGGAGATTTCGATGCTCCCCAACGGACGGCTGGCCTTTGCCGTGCAGGACACGGGAGTCGGGATTCCTCCCGCCCAGCAGGACCTGATCTTCGAACCCTTTTGCCAGGGCGACGGTACGATGAGCCGGAAATACGGGGGCACCGGTCTCGGGTTGTCAATTTCGCGGGAATTCGTCCGGTTGCTCGGAGGAGAACTCCACCTCACCAGCACTCCCGGGGAAGGCAGCACCTTCACCCTCATCCTGCCTCAGACGCTGACGACGGTACCTCAGCCCGTCCCCGGCGTCACGGCCCCGCCGCCGACCGTGACGGACGCCATTCCTCTGGCATCGCCTCGCCATCATCACACCGCTTCGGCGACCTTGCGAACCGATGATGATCGGGAGAACCTGGTTCCCCATCGCCGGGTTATTCTGATCGTGGAAGACGATGAGTCCTTCGCGCGCGTGCTCGCCGACCTGGCCCACGAACTCAATTTCCAAGTCTTGCTGAGCAACACAGCAGCCGATGCCTTCACGCTGGCGTCACGGTATCTGCCAAGCGCGGTCATTCTCGATATCGGATTGCCCGACCATTCCGGCCTCTCAGTCATCGATCGCCTGAAGAGCGATGTCCGCACGCGGCACATTCCCGTTCATGTGGTATCCGGGCATGACTATGAACAGGCGGCGCTCTCACTGGGCGCCGTCGGCTATCTGCTCAAACCGGTGAAGCGCGAACAACTGGTCGAGGCCTTTCGGCAATTCGAATCCCGCCTGACGGACAAACCTCGCCGCGTGCTGATTGTCGAAGACGACAAAACACAACGTGAAAGCCTTCGGCTGTTGCTCGGGTCTGACGAGGTAGAAACCGTCGGCGCGGAAAGCGTTGCTGAATGCCTGGCCTGCCTCAGCGAACGGACGTTCGACTGCATGGTGCTCGATATCACGCTGCCGGACGCCTCCGGATTTTCTCTGCTCGAAACCTTGAGCCGTGAGGAGCACTTCCCCTTTCCGCCGGTGATCGTCTACACAGGCCGGGATTTGTCCACCGACGAAGAACACCGGCTCCGCAAATATTCGCACTCCATCATCATCAAGGGGGCAAAGTCGCCGGAACGGCTGGTCGACGAGGTCACACTGTTCCTGCATCAGGTCGTGACCGCGCTCCCCGCTGAGCAACAGCGCATGCTGGAAAAGGCGCGCAAACGGAATGCGGTCCTGGAAGACCGGCGCGTGCTCATTGTCGAAGACGACGTCCGGAATATTTTTGCCTTGAGCGCCGTGCTGGAACCTCACGGGGCCAAAATCGAAATCGCCCGAAACGGGCGGGAATGCCTGACCCTGCTGGAACAATCGAAGGAGCGGGAAAAACGGCGCATCGATCTGGTGTTGATGGATATCATGATGCCGGAGATGGACGGGCTCACCGCCATGCGCGCCATCCGCGAGCAACCGGAATGGCGGAAGCTGCCCATCATCGCCCTCACCGCGAAGGCCATGAAAAACGACCAGGAGCAGGCGCTCGCCGCCGGGGCGAATGACTATATGGCCAAACCGCTCGACGTGGATCAGTTGTTGTCATTGGTGCGTGTATGGATGCCGCGATGACGCCGGATACGACCCTCAACACCGAGGACATCGAGCTCTGGTTGTTTCTCGAGGCGATGTATTCGCGGTATCACTATGACTTCCGGGGGTACTCCAAAGCGTCGCTCAAACGCCGCCTGCTCCTCGCCTGCGAGCGGATGGGGTTTCCGTCCCTCTCCGCGCTGCAAGGACAATTGCTGCACAATGACGCAATGCTCCCGCAGTTGTTGGGTTACCTGACCGTGCAGGTGAGCGACATGTTCCGCGACCCGGGGTATTTTCGCGCCATCCGCGAGCAGGTGATTCCGCACCTCAAGACCTACCCGTCCTTAAAAGTATGGGTGGCGGGGTGCAGTTCGGGGAAGAACTCTATTCCCTCGCGATTCTCTTTCGGGAGGAAGGCCTCGAAGAGAAAACGATGTTTTACGCCACCGACATCAACGGCGCCGCGCTCGCCAAGGCGGAAGCGGGGGTGTACGATCTTCAACGCATCGCCCTGTTTACCAGAAATCATCGTTTGTCAGGCGGAACGGGCTCCCTGTCCGAATACTACAGTGCAGCGTATGGGGCGGCCTGTTTTGACAAAACGCTCCGGCGGCGGACGGTCTTCTCCGACCACAGCCTCGCCTCGGATTCCGTCTTTGCCGAAGTTCATCTGGTCTCCTGCCGTAACGTCCTGATCTATTTCGATCGGCCGCTGCAGGACCGCGCCGTGGGGCTCTTCAAGGATGCGCTGGTCAGGAAAGGATTCCTAGGGATCGGCGCTAGGGAAAGTCTCCGCTTCAATGCCCACGCCAAGGCCTTCCGCGAATTCCTTCCCGTGGAACGGATTTATCAGAAGCGGAGCGACCTATGAGTGTCATGCAGCACGACCTCTCGTTGCTCGATATTGAAGCCATCGTCATCGGCGCATCGGCCGGGGCGATTGCCTCTCTCACCCACTTGCTGCCGCCGCTGGCGCCGGACTATCCATTGCCGATTCTCGTCACGGTGCACGTGCCGCCGGATCAGCCCAACAGTATTCCCTCCCTCCTGCAGGCGAAATGCCGGGTGACGATCAAGGAGGCGGAGGATAAGGAATTCATCTGCCCCGGCACCGTGTATTTCGCCCCGCCGGATTATCATGTTCTGGTGGAAAAAGACCGGTCCCTATCCTTGTCAAATGAGGAGCCGGTGAGCTTTGCGCGGCCATCCATTGACGTGTTGTTCGAATCCGCGGCCGATGTCTATGGGAAAACGCTGCTAGCCCTCATCCTCAGCGGAGCCAATCATGACGGTGCGCGAGGGTCCCGCTCGGTCGTCAACACCGGCGGCATCGTGCTGGTGCAGCTGCCTGAATCGGCAGCGGCACGCGTGATGCCCGAGGCCACGCTGGCCGCCTGTCCCGAAGCAAGGGCCGTGAGCCTGACCGAGATGACCCGGCTGTTGGCCTCACGGGAACCGAGAGAATCATGATGTCGGCCAAACAGCCCAAGCTCCTTCTCGTCGATGATCATGAGGCCAACCTCGTGGCGCTCAGGACGCTGTTGTCTCAGGACGGGGTGGAAGTCCTGCAGGCAGGCTCAGGGCGGGAGCTTTGGAGATGCTGCTGGACCACGATGTCGCTCTGGCCATCATCGACGTGCACATGCCGGTCATGGATGGATTTGAACTCGCCGAGCTGATGCGCGGATCGCGCCGCACGCAGCACGTGCCGATCATTTTCCTGACTGGCGAATCGCAGGACAACCTGCACCGGTTTCGTGGCTACCAGGCAGGCGCCGTCGATTTTCTGTACAAGCCGATCGAGCCGCATGTCCTGCGCAGTAAGGCCGCCATCTTTCTCGATCTCTTCAGACAGCGGGAAGAGCTGGCTCGCCAGCGGGACCGCTTTCTCACCCTCGCCGAAGAAAAAGCCCGTCTGTTGCGCGAACGGGACGAAGCGGACCAGCGCCTACGCGACAGTGAATCCCGGTTCCGCCTGCTGGCTGACAGCGCGCCGGTCATCATCTGGATGAACGGTCCCAACGGATTGGAGTTTGTCAACCAGGCCTGTCTGAACTTTTTCGGAGTGGCCACCGTCGAGGAAGCGAGCAGGCTCTCTTGGCTGGACTATGTTCATCCCGGCGATCAGGCCCAGGCCGCCGACACGTACCGGCGCGCCGTCGCCGAGCGCCTCCGATTCGAAACCTCATTTCGTTGCCGCCGGGGGGATGGGGTCTACCGCTGGATGCGCACGATCGGCATGCCGACCCTCTCACCGTCTGAACAGCTACTCGGTTACATCGGTGCGAGTTTCGACCTGACGGAGAGCAAGGAGGCAGAGGACCGCCTCCAGCGCTGGAGTGTCGACTTGGAGCGCGCGGTCAATCAGAAGACCGAGGAATTACGCCGTTCGCAGACACAACTCCGCGCGTTGGCGACTGAACTCAATCTCACGGAGCAGAAGGAACGCAAACGGCTGGCGACCGAACTGCATGACTACCTGGCGCAACTGCTGGTGGTGGTCCGCATGAAATTGCGGCAGGCCATTCCCGGCGCATCCGGGGAACGCACAGCAGAACTCCTGCAAGACGCGGATCAGGCGCTGACGCAGTCCCTCGATTACACCCGATGCCTGGTCGCGGAGTTGACGCCCCCCACGCTGAAGGAGTTTGGTCTTCTGGAGTCGTTGAACTGGTTGGCCGAGCAGATGCAACGGCACGGACTGCCTGTCGCGATGCAGCCACAGATGACAACCCTCGCGCTTCCCGAGGATCAAGCCGTCTTGCTGTTCCAATCCGTGCGCGAATTACTCTTCAATGTGCTCAAACACGCCAAGGCCAAACAGGCGACCGTTCAAGTCAGGATTACCGCACAGGACTGTTTGGAGATCATCGTCTCGGACGACGGCTGCGGCTTCGACTCGACTCCATCAGACCCCCAGGGACCCGGCAGCGCACGCTTCGGTCTGTTCAGCATTACCGAGCGAATGGCGGCAATGGGCGGTGAGCTCCTCATTGAATCCGCGCCGGGCCATGGGACCAGGGCCACCATCAGAACACCCTATCGGCCCACGCAGACCGACGGTGCGAAGCAGGCTTCCGCGACGGTCACGGCCCTTCCTCCGTCCAATGCCAGGAAGAAGGATCTATCGGCCACTCCCCTATCAGCGGATACGCCCGATCTCATCGGCATCCTGTTGGTTGACGACCATGCGATGGTGCGTCAAGGGCTTCGAAGCATGCTGGACGAATACGACGATGTGGCAGTGATCGGGGAAGCCTCGAACGGCAAGGAGGCGCTGGAATCTGTTGCACAACTCCGCCCTTCAGTGGTGGTGATGGACATCAATATGCCCCACATCAACGGAATCGATGCGACGATGCAAATCAAATCCCGGCATCCGGACATCGCTGTCATCGGCCTGTCGGTGCAGAACAGCGGTGAGACACGCGAGGCGATGCTGCGCGCCGGGGCCGCCACGCTGATTTCCAAAGAAGCGGCCGTGGACGAATTGTATCTCGCGATCCGTCAGGCGCTGGCCGGCGAGAATGCCGGCTCCGCATTGCCCGCCGACCGGTAACGGCTTTACCGGACTGCGCTACGGAGGCGTCTCGCCGGCCGGCAGGACGGTTCCTCTCTTTTCCATCCGGCAGGCGGAGTCTTGGGGGACCGTCGTCAGGATCGCGCCATAGAGATGGATACCGGCGGCTTCCTTGGAGACATAACAGCTGGCTCCCGCCTCCAGGAGCAGTGATTCAACCTGAGCGGCTGTCGAGACTGAGAGGCCCACCACCGTAATGCCGGGCCATCTCGCTTTGATTCGACGCGTGGCTTCGATGCCGTCCATCTTCGGCATATTCACATCCATCACGATCACGTCGGGAGCCAACCGGCCGGCCAGTTCTACAGCCTCTTCCCCATCAGCCGCCTCCCCCACAATGGAGATATCGGGATAGCTGTCCAAAATGCTGCGCAGCCCTTGCCGCACCATGGCATGGTCATCAGCGAGGAGAATGCGCAGGACCCCGGCTTGCGCCGACTCGCCGGCCACGCCACCGGATCGCTCGCCGTCAGCAGGCTCTGAAGAGAGGAACGATGCCCCCCCTTGAGATAGCCCCAGCGAAACGGTCGAGTCAGACGTGTCTTGGTTGGCGTCAATAGACCAAGAGGGAACAATCAATGCGGCGCAGGTCCCCTGGTTGGCAACGGAGGTGACTTCCAGCCTGCCTCCCATCGCGTGAGTTCGTTCCCGCACGCTAAATAAGCCGAATCGTTTCCGCTCGTCGCTCCGGGCCAGCATCGCATGGGGATCAAAACCCCGCCCATCATCCTTCACGCTCACGACCAGATGACCGTCGCTGTTTCGATCAATGGTCAGAGTCGCCTCATTCGTGCCGGCGTGTTTGAGCACATTGAACAGCAATTCACGTGTCGACTGAAACACCAGCACGGCCTGATCCGCGCCCAGGACCACATCATGGACGTGTTTGTGAACGGTCACCGTCAAGCCGTGGTTCTTCATCTGCTGGGCCAACCACTCAAACCCTTCAAGCAGACCAAACTCCTGGAGAGCCGGCGGGGCCAATTCGGCCACCAACGATCGCGTGTAGTCCAGTGCGTCTATGATGGCACGGTCGGCCTCCACCAATAAGGATGACGGCGCCGGTTCTTTGACCTGGGCGGAGATCTGGTGGATTTTAATTCTGATCAACACGAGCAGCTGCGCGAGATAATCATGCAGATCCCCGGCCAGCCGTCGGCGCTCACGCTGTTCCGTGAGGGTCAATTCGGTCGCCAGCTCCCGGAGCCGCAATTGAGATTCGCGGAGTTCCAGCGTCCGCTCACTCACGCGCTGTTCCAGCTCGACCGCGATCTTTCGCAACTGCTCTTCGGCGGCCTTGCGCCCCGTGAAATCCCGCGCCACGCGGGCGAACCCGCTGAGCTTCCCCGTCTCGTCCTTCATGGCAGTAATGACGACGTGGGCCCAGAATTTTGAACCATCCTTCCGTATTCGCCAGCCTTCGGCCTCATGTTGACCGGCGGCCGCAGCTGTTTCCAACGCCAGGTCCGGATAGCCCCTCGCGATATCTTCGGCGGTACTGAAGAGGGAATGGTTCCGCCCGATCACATCGCCGGCTTCATACCCTTCCACCAGGCGGGTCCCCGGATGCCAGCTCGTCACCGATCCGTCCGCACTCAGGAGGAGAATCGAGCAATCCCTGATGCTATCCACCAGCAGGCGAAACCGCTCCTCCCCCTGCCGAACGGCCTGCAGCTTCACACGCTCGCGCATGCGGTAGAGATCGACGAACACCGAGACCTTACTCTGCAGCACGGCGGGGACCACGGGTTTGAAGAGGTAATCGACGGCTCCGCTGGCCAACCCCCGGAACACGTCCTCTTCCAGCTTGTTGACAGCCGACAGAAAGATGATTGGAGTATGGCGCGACTGCTCGCGTTGTCTAATCAACTCGGCGGCTTCGAATCCATCAACTCTCGGCATGCGGACGTCGAGCAGGATCACGGCAAAATCGTGCCGCAAAACCTGTCGAAGCGCCTCGTGGCCGGAATCCGCCGTGATGACGACCCGGTCCGGTCCCGTCAACAGGGTCTCCATTGCCATCAGACTTCTGGCGTCATCATCCACTAACAGGATCTTGGCCTGAATGTCGGTCATAGCGACTCCTCAGCAACGCGGCTCAGAGTTGCCGGCATATGGGATATGGCACGAACAGAAATCCTCCGGGAATGCCTCAGGGTTTGCCCATGGCTTTCTTGCGCCCGAAGAGCCAAATCCTCAGGAGCGCCAGCAACTCATCGGTGTTGACCGGTTTCGCGATGTAGTCCGAGGCGCCGGCCTGAAGGCAGCGTTCACGATCCCCCTTCATCGCCTTCGCGGTCAAGGCCAGAATCGGCAACAATCGATGCCGGGGATTCTGCCTGATGTGGCGCATGGTCTCATAGCCGTCCATTTCGGGCATCATGATGTCCATCAGGACCATGTCCAAATCAGGATCCTCTTCCACCTGCTGAATGGCTTCACGGCCGGTCTCACAGCCGGTCACCTCCATACCATGCCGCTCGAGCAGGCTGGTCAGGGCGAAAATATTTCGCATATCGTCGTCCACGACCAAGACTTTTTTGCCCAGCAGCGCATCATCGCTTTGCCGGACCCGTTCCAACATGCGCTGCTTTTCCGCCGGCAGATCCGACACGACCAAATGCAGAAATAATGTGGCTTCATCCAAGAGCCGCTCCGGAGACTGGACCCCTTTGAGGACAATCCCTTGCGAGAGTTCCCGTAAATGAACCTCCTCCTGCTCACTCAAGTCTTTTCCGGTCGACACGATGACGGGGAGATTTCTCAATGCCTCATGCTCGCGGATCCGTTCCAGGATGTGGAACCCGGACATGTCAGGCAGCCTGAGGTCCAAGACCACGCAATCAAACTGGCGATTGGACAGTTGACTCCAGGCATCGGTTCCGTTGTTCACCGCGACAATGTCCACGTCTTCGTGCCGTAGAAGTTCACAGAGGCTGCGGCTTTCAATTTCATTATCTTCGACGAGCAACAATTGTTTGCGCCTGGGTTTTGTGAACTCGACCAGCCGGCCGAACGTCTCGCCAAGATCCTCCGTCGTGGCCGGTTTGATCATGTAGGCGAAAGCGCCGTGCCCCAGCCCGTGCATCCGTTCCTCTTCCACTGTCAGGATCTGCACGGGAATATGTCTGGTCTCAGGATCCTGTTTCAGGTGGCTCAACACCGTCCAACCGAGCATATCGGGCAGAAAGATGTCCAGCGTGATGGCCACCGGCTTATATTCCCGGGTGAGGGCCAAAGCCAGACGGCCATGTGCGGTGACGATTCCCTTCAACCCCTTTTCGCGGACGGCCCCGAGCAGTACGCGGGCATAATGGGGATCATCTTCCACAATCAGCACGGTTGGATCGCCCGGCAGAATCGTTTCACGATCGTCGGGTATATCCTCCAGCTGATGGGCCTGCTGCACCAGCAACGGCGTCTGTTCCCGCATCTGAAATTTCGGGGAGATCAATTCCGGCGTCGCCCCCATATAGGCCTCCGGCAGGTACAGCGTAAAGGTGCTCCCTTCTCCTGGGGCGCTCACCAACCGGATCTCCCCGCCTAACAGCATGGTCAATTCTCGGCTGATGGCGAGGCCGAGGCCTGTTCCGCCAAAGCGCCGGCTCGTTCCAGCGTCCGCCTGCTGGAAGGCCTCGAAGACGATCTTCTGCTTTTCCACCGGAATGCCGATACCCGTATCACTCACTTCAAACGCCACCACGGTGGGGACCGTGCTCAAGACCGCATGGTCCAGACTCCAACCGGTGACGGCGCGCCGTATCCGGAAGGTGACGTGACCGTGAGACGTAAACTTGAAGGCGTTGGACAACAGGTTCTTCAGCACCTGCTGCAATCGTTTGAAGTCGGTGACCATGCTGCGCGGCAACTGCGGGTCGATCTCGATATGAAACGCGAGCTGTCTGGCTTCGGCGACATGTCTGAAACTGCGCTCCGTAGCCTCCCGCACTTTCATAAAGAGCACTTCCTCAGGTTCCACCGTCACCGTGCCGGATTCGATCTTCGAGAGATCCAGAATGTCGCTGATCAAGTTGAGCAAATCCGCGCCGGCGGCGTGAATGTTCTTGGAGAACTCGACTTGTTTGGAGCTGAGATTCTGGTCCGGATTCTCGCTGAGTTGTTGCGCCAGAATCAGGATGCTGTTCAACGGGGTCCGCAACTCATGGGACATATTGGCGAGGAATTCAGATTTGTATTTCGAGGCCAACGCCAACTCACGCGCCTTATCCTCCAGCGCATGCCGGGCCTGTTCGATCTCCCGGTTCTTCCGTTCGACCTCCGCATTCTGTTCAGCCAGTTGCTGCGCCTTCTTTGCCAGCTCCTCGTTGGTTTGCTGAAGTTCCTTCTGTTGTGCCTGCAACTCGGTGGCCAGGTTCTGCGATTGCTGCAGCAGGCCTTCCGTCTGCATCGTGGCTTCAATCGTATTGACCACGACACCGATCGTCTCGGTCAACTGTCCGAGAAACGCCACGTGCGTCGGGGTGAATTCGGAGAGCGTGGCCAGTTCGATCACCGCCTTCGTCTGCCCTTCAAACAGGACCGGCAGGACGATCACATGGCTGGCGCGCGCCTGGCCAAGTCCTGAGCGAATCCGGATGTAGTCCGAAGGCACGTCCGTCAGCACGATGCGCCGCTTTTCCCGTGCGCATTGTGCCACCAAGCCCCCTCCGATCCGCATATCGTCCGACAGCAGCGCCTCATCCTCGCCGGCATAACTGGCCAGGAGTCGCAAGAGAGGTTTGTCCGCGGTATCGCGCTGGTAAATGGCGCCATATTGGGCGTTGACCAGCGGGGCCAGTTCGCTCAGAAGCAAATCGCCCACAGTGGTCAAATCCCGTTGTCCCTGCATCATGCGGGTGAATTTGGCGAGATTGGTCTTGAGCCAGTCCTGCTCGGTATTCTGGTCTGTCGTCGCCCGCAAGGTGCTGATCATGACGTTGATGTTGTCCTTGAGCTCTGCGACTTCACCGCGAGCCTGGACCTGAATGGACCTGGTGAGGTCGCCTTGCGTCACGGCCGTCGCGACCTCCGCAATCGCGCGGACCTGCGTCGTGAGGTTGGCCGCCAGGAGGTTCACGCTCTCGGTCAGATCTTTCCAGGTTCCGGGCACGCCAGGCACGATGGCCTGCCCCCCGAGTTTGCCTTCGGTCCCCACTTCTCTGGCGACCCGCGTCACTTCGCTGGCAAAAGCGCTCAGCTGAGCGACCATGCGATTGATCACGTCCTTGATCTGCAGAATCTCGCCGCGCACGTCGACCGTGATCTGTCTTGTCAGATCTCCGTTGGCAATCGAGGTCGCCACGTTCGACATATCCCGCAACTGCACCGTGAGGTTGCTCGCCATGGCGTTCACACTGTCGGTGAGGTCCTTCCAGGTCCCCGCGACCCCCGGCACGACCGCCTGGCCGCCCAGCTTCCCTTCCGTCCCCACTTCGCGCGCCACCCTGGTCACTTCCGCCGCGAAGGCGTTCAACTGATCCACCATCGTGTTGGTCGTGTCCTTGAGCTGCAGGATCTCGCCCCGCACATCCACCGTAATCTTCTTCGACAGGTCGCCGCTCGCCACGGCAATCGTCACCTCGGCGATGTTCCGCACTTGAGCCGTCAGATTGCTGGCCATGGCATTCACGCTGTCGGTGAGGTCCTTCCAGGTCCCGGCCACGCCCGGCACCACCGCCTGGCCGCCCAGCTTCCCTTCCGTCCCCACTTCGCGCGCCACCCTGGTCACTTCCGCCGCAAAGGCGTTCAACTGGTCCACCATCGTGTTGGTCGTATCCTTGAGCTGCAGGATCTCGCCCCGCACGTCCACCGTAATCTTCTTCGACAGGTCGCCGCTCGCCACGGCAATCGTCACCTCGGCGATGTTCCGCACTTGAGCCGTCAGGTTCCGCGCCATACTGTTCACACTGTCGGTGAGATCCTTCCATGTCCCCGCGACCCCAGGCACAATCGCCTGGCCGCCCAACTTCCCGTCGGTCCCGACTTCGCGCGCCACCCGCGTGACCTCGGCCGCAAAACTCCTCAGCTGGTCCACCATCGTGTTGATGGCTTCTTTCAACTGCAGGATTTCCCCATGCACGTCCACGGTGATCTTCTTGGACAGGTCGCCGTTCGCCACCGCAATCGTCACGTTGGCGATGTTCCGCACCTGGTCGGTCAAATTGCCGGCCATGAGGTTCACGCTGTCCGTCAGGTCCTTCCAGACGCCGCTCACATCCCGCACCTGCGCCTGCCCGCCCAGCTTGCCTTCCGTCCCCACTTCGCGCGCCACCCGCGTGACCTCGGCCGCAAAACTCCTCAGCTGGTCCACCATCGTATTGATGGCTTCCTTCAGTTGCAGAATTTCGCCGCGCACGTCCGCCGTGATCTTCTTGGACAGGTCCCCGTTGGCCACCGCAATCGTGACATAGGCGATGTTTCGTACCTGGTCGGTCAGATTGCTGGCCATGGAATTGACGCTGTCCGTGAGATCCTTCCAGGTTCCTGCGACGCCGGACACCGCGGCCTGCCCGCCTAATTTGCCTTCCGTACCCACTTCGCGTGCCACCCGCGTGACCTCGGCCGCGAAACTCCTCAGCTGGTCCACCATCGTGTTGATGGCTTCCTTCAGTTGCAGAATTTCGCCGCGCACGTCCACGGTGATTTTTTTCGAGAGGTCCCCGTTGGCGACCGCAATCGTCACCTCGGCAATATTGCGCACCTGATCGGTCAGGATTGCCGGCCATGAGGTTGACGCTCTCCGTCAGATCCTTCCACACGCCGCTCACATCCCGGACCTGGGCCTGCCCGCCTAACTTGCCCTCCGTGCCCACTTCCAGAGCCACCCGCGTCACTTCGGCCGCAAAACTGCGCAATTGGTCCACCATCGTGTTGATGGCTTCCTTCAGTTGCAGAATTTCGCCGCGCACATCGGCCGTGATCTTTTTCGACAGGTCGCCGTTCGCGACGGCCGTCGTCACTTCCGCAATGTTGCGCACCTGAGCCGTCAGGTTACTCGCCATGGAATTCACGCTGTCCGTCAGGTCCTTCCAAACACCACTCACATCCCGCACCTGCGCCTGGCCGCCCAATTTGCCGTCAGTGCCGACTTCGCGCGCCACCCTGGTCACTTCGGCCGCAAAACTGCGCAGCTGGTCCACCATCGTGTTGATTGTATCTTTGAGCTGGAGAATTTCTCCGCGCACGTCGGCCGTGATTTTCTTTGACAGGTCGCCGTTGGCCACGGCCGTCGTCACTTCGGCGATATTGCGGACCTGGTTGGTCAGATTGCTGGCCATCGAGTTGACACTATCCGTGAGATCTTTCCACGTGCCGGCCACGCCCGGCACCACCGCCTGGCCACCGAGTTTGCCTTCGGTGCCGACCTCTCGCGCGACACGGGTCACCTCGGCCGCAAAGCCGCGCAACTGGTCCACCATTGTGTTGATGGCTTCCTTGAGCTGCAGAATCTCGCCGCGGACATCGGCAGTGATTTTTTTCGAGAGATCTCCATTGGCGACGGCGGTCGTCACATCGGCGATGTTCCGCACCTGGGCCGTCAAATTGCCCGCCATGAGGTTCACGCTCTCCGTCAGGTCCTTCCAGACGCCGCTCACATCCCGCACCTGCGCCTGGCCGCCTAACTTCCCGTCGGTGCCGACCTCGCGCGCGACACGGGTGACCTCCGCCGCGAAACTGCGCAACTGATCGACCATTGTATTGATCGTATCTTTGAGCTGGAGGATTTCGCCCCGCACGTCAACGGTGATTTTCTTTGACAGATCCCCGTTGGCGACGGCCACTGTCACGTCCGCAATATTCCGCACCTGGTTGGTCAGGTTGCTGGCCATGGAATTGACGCTATCGGTGAGATCCTTCCACGTACCGGCCACGCCCGGCACCACCGCCTGCCCGCCCAATTTGCCGTCGGTGCCCACCTCGCGCGCCACACGGGTGACCTCCGCCGCGAAACTGCGCAATTGGTCCACCATCGTGTTGATCGTGTCTTTGAGCTGGAGGATCTCACCACGTACGTCAGCGGTGATTTTCTTCGAGAGGTCGCCGTTCGCCACAGCGATGGTCACCTCCGCGATGTTGCGGACCTGGTTGGTGAGGTTGCTGGCCATGGAGTTGACGTTGTCTGTCAAATCCTTCCATGTGCCGGCCACACCCGGAACCACGGCCTGACCGCCCAGCTTGCCCTCCGTGCCGACTTCGCGTGCGACGCGCGTGACTTCGGCCGCAAAGGCATCGAGCTGGCCGACCATGCTATTGACCGTTTTGGCCGTGCTCAAGAATTCTCCCCGTAGCGGATGCCCCTCCGCTTCCAGGGCTACGGATTGAGTCAGGTCTCCTTTGGCGACCGCACCGATGACACGCGCCATTTCGGTGGTGGGCCGGACGAGGTCGTCGATGAGGCCGTTGACCGCTTCAATGTTGGTTTTCCATTCTCCCCTAGCCTCAGGAACCGAGGCGCGTTCTGACAATTTTCCCTTCTTGCCCACCGCATGGCTGACCCGCTTCAGCTCCTCAGAAAACATGGCGTTCAATTCGATCAAGCCATTGATTTCATCCGCGATCTTTCCGGCCATGCCATCCCACTCCGCCGGCAGGCGTACGGAAAAGTCGCCCTTTTTGACGGCTTGGAGGGTGTGCAGGATGGCCTTGTCATGCCCCTCCTCATAGAGCACTCCGGACTGTTGTCGCTTGCCGGATCGGGAACGCGGCTTGGTATTCATCGAAACCCTCCGTCCATCCACTGCAGAGCACCGCCCCGGTCGATAACACGACCTATGGGAGGTGATAGCTGTAGTGCGGAGCACTATAAAGAGTCGGATTCGACGGAAGGACTGGGGGATACCCTAGTTCCCTAGGCGAGGGATTGTAGTAGGTAGTCTTGTACAAAAAAGTGCGAGGGTGGAAGTCTCCCGTACGCAGAAGGGCGCGGCAAACAGCCCGCTGGAAGAGGGGCTGGGTTCACGGTGCCCGCCGCCCAGGGACCGGCATGCGGGCTCTCCGGGTTCTTGTACCTTACCACATGACGATTGAGCGCCAACGATGTCCTGAGTCAGCCGTGGGGATGGAAATCCTGGCTATACCCCCCGTGACCGTCACGCGCGCGTGCCCGATAAAGGCATCAGTCGGGATGGGGAGGTATCGTTCGACCGTTCCACCGGTGAGGATAATGCCCTGTTGCGCAAATTCGACGGAGACCTGCATGGCTGAGTTTTGGAGAACCGGTCGAAAGTCGGCATAGACGTTAAAGTTGCCATCACTTTCGGACACCTCGATGACCGGTTGGTGGAGCGGAAGAGACGCACCGGCCCCGCGATAGGAAGCGGACTGACTGAGTGAGGTTCCCAGTACGGCACGGGCTACATTCGGCTCCTGGATCGGACGATTCATTTCATTGATCATAGCTGCTCCTTCATGAAGGAAATATGATTGCCTTGCTTTGGTACCATACCCGCTTTTCGAAGAGCAGTTACTCAGGAACACCCCTTGATTGAGCGTCGATGCGCGCTAGCGCTTTGCCTAGTTGTGTCACAGGCGCGGGCAGTTCTACAGTGGCCTTTTAAAAAGTGGTGTCGCGCTTCCCCTACGCTGGATCAGGAACATGTATATGCCCAGTCCTGAAGAAGCATCCCCATCGATCTGTCCCCCCGGTTTTCCATTGGACTTCATGCTGGCCCATCTGGCGGCCATTGTGGAATATTCCGACGATGCCATCATATCCAAGGATCTCAACGGGATAATCACCAGCTGGAACCGGGGCGCGCAACACCTGTTCGGATACACAGCTTCGGAAATGATCGGCCAGCCGGTGCAACGCTTGATCCCCGATGACCGACAGAACGAGGAGCCGCGCATTCTGGAGCGGCTGCGCGTGGGGGAACGCATTGATCATTATGAAACCGTGCGGAAACGCAAGGACGGGACCTTGGTTGAAATCTCTCTCTCGGTCTCGCCGATCAAGGATCGGGAGGGGCGGATCGTCGGGGCATCTAAAATCGCGCGGGCGATATCAGAGATGAAGCAAGGCGAACGGAATCTGGCGCATCTGGTGGAAGCGCTTCCCGCCGCGGTTTATACCACCGACGCCGAGGGCCGCATTACGCGGTATAACCAGGCTGCCCTCGACCTCTGGGGCCACCGGCCTCCCCAGGGTACCTCCCGCTGGTCTGGTGCCTTGCGCCAATACTGGACGGATGGACGACTCATGATGCCGGAAGAATGTCCCTTGGCGCAGTCCCTTGCCCTTAATCGCCCTGTGAGCGGCTTGGAAACCATCATCGAGCGACCGGACGGCAGCCGCCTGCCGGTGGCCTGTCATCCCACGCCGCTTCGCGACGCATCCGGCGCTCCAATTGGAGCAGTCGATATCCTGGTAGATCTGACGGAGCAAAAGCGGGCGGAACGGGAGATGCAGAATTCCGCAGCCGAGCTTGAGCGCCGCATCGTCGAACGAACGGGAGAACTCCTCCTGTCTCAGGAACGTCTACGAGCATTAGCCTCCGACCTGACGCTGACCGAACAACGGGAACGCCGGCATCTGGCGACCGAACTGCACGATTACCTGGCGCAACTGGTCGTGGCCAGCCGGATCAGGTTGGCGCAAGTCATTCCGACCATTCACGATGCCACGGCGTCGGCCGCCCTTTCGACTATCGACGGGATGCTGGACCAGGCGTTGACCTATACCCGTTCTCTGGTCGCGGAACTCAGCCCTCACATCCTGTATCAATTCGGGCTGTCGCAGTCACTGGTATGGCTGGGAGAACAGATGAAGCAGCACGGCCTTGCCGTGACTGTGAAAACGATGGCTCCCTCCTTTACCCTGCCGGACGATCAAGCCGTGTTGCTGTTTCAATCCGTTCGCGAGCTCCTCTTTAATGTCATCAAACATGCCAAAGTTGACCGCGCCGCCATTACCATCAATGTCGATGAGGATCATCGGGAGTTGTGGATCTGCGTGGAAGATGAAGGCGCCGGCTTCGATGTGACGGAATTGCGCGTCACCAAAGACACGCGCTGTAAATTCGGCCTGCTGAGCATCAGAGAACGAATGGAGCTCCTCGGGGGCCAGTGTGAAGTATCATCCGTTCCGGAAAGCGGCACGGTGGCCATCCTTCGTCTTCCACTGGCCTCCGGCTCCCTCCAGCAGCCATTCTCCCGCGCTGCCGACACGGCACAGACAACCACCCCTTCCATGGATGCCTCATCGCGCAATATCAACATTCTGCTCGTTGACGACCATGCGATGGTGCGGCAGGGGCTCCGAAGCATCTTGGACGCCCACGACAATTTGACGGTGGTCGGGGAAGGGGCCGACGGTCAGGACGCCGTCATTATGGCGCGCGCGCTACGTCCGGATGTCGTCATCATGGATGTGAATTTACCGATCATCGACGGCATTGAGGCGACTCACATCCTGACTCAGGAGCATCCCTCCATCACGGTCATCGGCATTTCGGTCCGCAATGATCCGCAAGTGCATCAGGCCATGACAGAGGCGGGGGCGATCGCGTTTCTGCCAAAGGAATCCGCGGCTGACCAACTCTACGAAGTCATTCTTCGCGCCTTTCCTGTCCGGGCCTGACTACGACAGAAGCTCCGGATAACTAGGGGATCCCCCAGTAGCGGCCAAGGGGCGATCGTTCTATGCTATGACCGGCTTGATTGAATGGGCCTGCTCGCCCACTAATCACCCATGCCGCTCACCTGTTCCTCCTTGAGTCACGCCCGCAGAGAGGGTTAGTCGTCGCTCGTAGAAGGCGGTAGGACCCGGAGGCTTGTCGTTTATACATGACTTCGGTGCTGCTGACGCTGCAACGTCTGGTTCGCTCCGCCGCCGGACTCGCCATCGGGTTACCGCTCTTCGCCTTTTTGTGCTGGGCGTATAACCCCACGTTGCTCAACAACCTGTTTCCTTTCGCGGGACCGGTCAAACCATCAACCATGGCAGCAGTGTTTTCCTGCGGCCTCTCCTTGTGGCTCCAGGCCGACGGAGAGACCATGACGCGAGCGAGGCGGCGCCTGGCGCAGGGCTTCGCTGGCCTCGCCGGCCTTCTGGCCGCTGTCACGATGTTGGAATATTTGCTGTCCATCGACCTGGGGGTCGATCTCTGGCTCGCCTCTATTGCGGATGCCGCGGCGGACTCTGCATCCGGCCGAATGGCTCCTGCGACGGCCTTCGCCATCCTCATGCTGGCCCTGGCCCTATTCCAATTGGATTCAAAACAGGGCGGCAACGAGGATGCCAGTCATTACCTGGCACTTGTGGGAGGCACGATCGGCGCCATTGCACTGGTCGGGTACCTGTACGGGGTGGAAACGCTCTACACAGTCGGCACAGCCAATACCATCTCTATCTTCAGCGCCGCGCTTCTCCTCACCCTCGGCCTGGGCATTCTCAGCGCCCGCCCAACCCGCGGGTTTATGGCCACCCTCACGAGCGACGATCTCGGGGCCGTGATGCTGCGACGCGTCCTGCCCTTCGCCATTGCCCTGCCGATTATGGCCGGATGGATTCGGATCGCGGCTCAACGGTCGGGGCGCTACGATTTTAATTTCGGGGTCGCGCTCGCCGTGTCGGCCGTCATGCTGATTATCCTGGCCTTTCTCTGGTCATTGGCCGGCAATCTCAATCGCAGTGACAGACAGAAGAAGCATATCCTGCAAATACTGCAGCAACGCGAGGCACCGCACCGTCTCGCCGCTGAAAGCCGGTCGTATGGGGACCTTTCACCAGGACCTCGACCAGGCACACCCTGGTCTTTTCTCCCGAACTGGAAAGCATCTTCGGTTTGCCTGCAATGACCTTCGGAAGTACGTCCGCCGCATTCCAGGACCTGGTTGATCCCGAGGATCGGGCGCACGTGCTCAAGACGATCAACGACGCGATTCAAAACCGGAGCCCCTACGACCTCGAATGCCCGATCCTGCGCCAGGATCATCCCGGGGAAGCCTGGATCGCGATCACCGGACAGGTTCTACCTGACTCCACCGGCCATCCGAGACAAATCACCGGCGTGATGTTTGATATCACGGAGCGCGAATACTCTGTCGCCGCTCTCCAGCAGAGTGAACAGCAGCTACCGTCATCACCGATGCGCTGCCCGGTCTCATTGCTTCTGTTGATTGTGACGAGCGGTACCGGTTCGTCAACGCGGGGTACGAGCAACAGTTCGGATTGTCACGCAACCAGATCGTGGGTCTCTCGGTGAAAGATCTCCTCAAAGACGACTATCCGACCGTTCAACCGTTCATCCGGCGGGTGCTGAATGGAGAACGCATTTCCTTTGAGACCACAGTCCCCGATGAACGAGGTCGGCAGAGCACCTGTTATCGACATACGTCCCGACCGGAACCCCGATGGCTTGGTAGCGGGATTTTATGCCCTGATCACCAATATCACGGAGCGCAAGACGCACCGAATGCGCGCTGAGGGAAAGCGAAGAACGGTTCAGGCATACTCTTTGAGCAGGCCTTCGGACGGGATTGTCACCGCGGACATGAACGGTCAGTATCTCGATGTGAATAATCGCGCATCCCAGATGTTAGGTTATACCCGTGACGAACTCTTCGACCTGCGGGTCCCCGACCTGCTGGACCCGCATGACTACCCGCGATTGAGGGCGATCAGAGGCCGAGCTCATCCAGGGACATCGTCATTCCGGGGAGTGGAAATTACGCCGCAAGGACGGGGATACGATCTCCGTCGAAATCAGCGCGAGATTGCAACCGGACCGACGGTGGCATGCCATTGTCCGAGACATCACCGAACGTAAGCGGGCCGACGCGGGATTGCGCGAAAGTGAAGCCTATTTTCGCATGTTGGCGGATGCCACTCCGGTGCTGGTCTGGAAGGCCGAACGGATCGGCTCTGTTCCTGGCTCAACCGGTCCTGGTTGGAATACACCGGGCGACTGCTCGATGATGAACTCGGGGAGTGGCCATGCCGGACCAGCATTCATCCCGAAGACCGGGCCGAATTCAATCGGATCTATAACGAGCACTTCTCTCAACGAGAGCCCTTCGAACTGGAATATCGATTGCGCCGGCACGACGGCACCTACGGATGGATCCTGGACCGTGGCGTCCCGCTCCTCAGCGCCGCCGGGGTCTTCAGTGGATACCTCGGAGCGGCCCTCGATATCACGGACCGGAAGTTGGCCGAAGAACAGCTGCAACAATGGACGGTGGAACTGGAAAAACGGGTGGACGAGCGTACGCAAGCGCTCGTGCATTCACAAGCACGCCTTCGTGCGCTCGTGTCCGATCTCAGCGCCACAGAAGAACAGGAACGTCGACGGCTCGCCACGGAGTTGCATGATTATCTCGCCCAGTTGCTGGTTGTCGGCCGGATGAAACTGAGCCAGGCCAGACCGCAGGTCCGAATCCGAAAACGGAACAACTGCTGAGGCGGACGACATGCTCACGCAATCGCTCACCTACACGCGATCCCTCGTTGCCGAATTGAGCCCGCAGATCTTGTATCAATTCGGTTTGCCCGCCGCCCTCAAATGGCTGGCGGGACAAATGAAATCACACGGACTCTCCGTTTCAATCCAGTGCGGGGTCGACCAGCTGGCGCTGGCTGAGGAGCGCGCCGTCATTTTGTGTACCAGAGTGTCCGGGAGCTCTTCTCAACGTGGCCAAACATCCGGGCACCGGCGGCCATGGTCACGCTGGCCCAGGTCCTGCCAGCCAGGTGCTGATTACCGTGGCCGACGACGGATGCAGGATTTCAATGCAGCCATGCTTCTTCTGGATACCGAGCGGCACCATCCGGGGACGGTTCGGACTCTTTAACGTGCAGGAACGCATCGAAGCCATCGGAGGAACAGTCAGTCTGAAATCCTCCGAAGGGTCCGGAACGACCATTACACTCAGTGCGCCCTTGACGGCCTTTCCAGACTCCCGCCATCGAGTCTGACCTGGCGGTAGACAGACCATGTTCCGGATGTGCTCCATGCTCCTTCGCAGCGCTTGCGGATTCTGCTGGTCGACGACCATGCCATGGTGCGCCAAGGATTGCGGAGCGTATTGGAAAGTTATGCGGATCTGGAGGTGGTGGGGGAAGCCGGTGATGGAGGGGCAGCCATCAGTATCTGCCGCAGCCTTAAAACCGGATGTCGTGGTCATGGACGTCGACATGCCGAAGATCGACGGCATTGAAGCCACTCGCCATATCATCAGTGAACATCCCGATGTCGTGGTCATCGGCCTCTCGGTGCAAAACGAACGGCATATCGAAGAGGCCATGCTCAAGGCCGGGGCCGCGGTCTTTCATCACCGAAAAAAGAACGGGCCGCCGGCCAGCTCTTACGAAGCTATTGTGAGCACCGTCGCGACACCCGGGAAATGACTGGTCCGCACGCGTCACACAGCGGGCGGGCGTCGGGCCATCACCATTCCAATCACCGCCAAAATCAGAAAGATCACGAAGAGCACATAGACGATATGCGTGGCTGTTCCCGCCACTCCCGTGATTCCCAGCACACCTGCGATCAGCCCAATCACTAGAAATGTCACAGCTCCAGCTCAACATGGTGGCACCTCATCTACTAGGTGAACTAACCCTACTACCATCTATCCTGAACCCCGCTCGAATGGTACACCTTGCTGCGTCCCCAACGCTTTATACCCGCACACACAACTGCCCGTCGGCGCTGCTGCGTTCCGACAGGCATCGGAACAAAATTCCCTGCCTTTTTCAGCCTCACAGGCGCATGCAGGTCGTGGCGCATGATTTTTTTTCGAATCGTTGCCTCCGCCATTGCCTCATCCTTTCCAGGCGGACCGACTCCGCCCTTCACCGCCGGCCTGTGCCCCACGCTTAGAAACAGAGGTGAATACCCATGCCGATCCATTCCACCCGTTGAGTAAACAGTTGGCCGTCCGGACAAGGACCCCGAGTAATACTTCTCCCAAGACTTGCAGCTTTTCAATCGCCAATCCGGGCATTTTCAAATTGCCAGTACGGCCATAATGGACTGGCCTACCGACCAATGGGTTCTCGCGTGCGTCTGAAAGTCCGCATAACCATACGGCCTCACCTTTCCGCCCAGGAATAACCAAGGACTCTTGCAGTTCAACCCCGCCCTGCGTCGTTTCCCGCCCCAGCGTGCTGGGTTCTTTTCTCACGATAGGTACCAACACCACCGTACAGCCTCAGCCAAGTCGTTCAGATCGCAGGAGACCTTCAGGTCGATCTCTTCATAACTCAGGTTAATGCGGACGACTGCTGAGGGGTTGTTGAGCAAAAATTCGTCACCCAAATGCGAACTCTGATGCCGGATTCTCACGAACCCCGAAAGTTTATCGGCTCGGTAACTCGCCACGATGCCGAAGGTATAGTCGGCGTTAATCAGATCAATGGAGCGTTTTTCCGTATCAAAGACGCCGAACACCCCGGCTTGGATTCCCAGTTCCCATTCCCCCTGAAAGGGAGCGGCGTCCCGGTACACTGCAAAGGATTCCCCGAATGCGCTGGCAAATTCCCGGCCGCCGGAGGAGAGGGACCGGTAGGAGGCGCCGAAATGTGGCCATCGCAAATCCGCATGAAACGGGTCCACCAATAATCCGCGCGGGAGAAACTTCGATTCGGCTGTAGGCGTCGTTGCCTGCACGACCCCGGGCCAGCTGCGCGCCCAGGCGCTGAACCGGTGTGTACTTCAGCGCCGACAACGCCAGGGATCGCCTCAAGCGCGGTCATGATCTTCGCCGGGTCCTCGGCCGCCAAGCGCTTGGCATACACTACCACCCGCCCCTGTTGGACCTGCACCACCGCTCCAGACAAGTGGAACTCATGTTCCAGCAAGCCAGCGGCATATCCGGCGATATATTCGTCGGACGCGGCTGCCGCAGCCCCCGCGAACCCAACAATCAAGCCCAGGAGAAAAGCGGCAATCGGGAGTGACGATTTTCGTCGGCTACTCCTGTCTCCAGGATTCCTGTGCCACAATTTGTTCCACCTCACAGCCCCGTCCGTTTCAGCCTAGAAGTGGAAGTTGATGCCGACCGTCACCATGTGGCCGTTGTCCTGGAATTTCTTGTTGATGATGTTTTGGTCCCGAGACTCGATTTTCTCCAACCAGATATAGCGGTAGGTGCTGTCGATAGACACACGTGTATTGAAGAAAAACTGCAGTCCGCCTCCCGCATGAGCGCCGAACCGGTTCTGAGTATCATCGAAACCGCCCGGTCCCTTGACGGTCGTGTAATACCAGCCGCCGCCGCCTAACAGAAACGGAGCGAGCCTCGTTGTGCCGAGCGGATAAATCAAGGCTGAAACCTGCACAGGATAAGTATGGACGCGCGTATCCCCGATGTCGTTGCGGCGATAGTCGGCAGAGCCTTCGAACGCGAGATAGCGCCAGGGATGCAGGCGGACCTGCGCGCCACCGAACCACCGGCTCGACCCGTCTTTAGGATCGAAATAGGTGGCGCGGCCACCGATGGAGACCAGCCCGATGTCAACCTGCTCAAACAGTCCTTTGTCGTCCGCCGCCATGGCGGGGGACGGCACGCCGGCTACGCACAGAATCAGAAGAGATCCGCACAGGAATAACGCTGCCCCCAAGATCCGTTGTTTCATGGTCCGTCTCCTCTGTGAATGGCAATGTGGCCTCAGCTCGCTAGGATTGACTCCCCTTCTCGCCATGACTCTCAAACCATTCATCAACCCAGCGTTTCACTTCTTCCCGGCGATCGCCATACCGTTCCTGGATCTTGCCTTCCAGCGTATCGATGCGCCCCTCGATCAGCATCAAGTCGTCATCGGTGAACTCAGCCCACTTCTGCTTCAATTCGCCCATGAACTGTTTCCACATTCCCGCAAGTTGATCCTGATTGACGACCACGACCAGCGTGCCCGGTGCACCATGCAGCGTCCTGGGTTCGCCTGCATGTCCCACTGCGGTCATCATCAGCATCCCAGCGACGGCGACGATTGACTGCCTCCAGCGACTGAGCCTCATCGCATCTCTCCTCCAAAGTCCGTGGCTGGGCGCACCGGCGCATCACCTGCCGGTACGCCCGATAGCCGTTACCGATCGACTTTCGCCTGACCGCTCTGCGCGTCAACATAGACTTTCTGTTCCTTGTTGTTGGAGTCAATGATTTCCACTTCATAAACTGTGCGGCCATCTTGTTTCCCGATCTCGGCTTCCACGGCTTTGCCTGGAACCACCTTGAGACGCGTGCTTCACGGCGTCTTCCAGCGTGACCGTGGCTGTGGCGGCCAACTGCTTGTTGGTTTCAAACAGCGCCCATGCCGGGCTGGCGATAACAACGGACAACAATGCGACGGCAATCATTTTCTTCATCGTGCGTACTCCTTTTGTGTCTGGGTGAATGATCTGTGTGCTCCGGGTAGGGTCTTCAACGCGGAGGCTGGGTTTCTCGTCCCTGCGTCCCCGCTTGCCCCTGCCCTTGGCGGGAATACCAATCATCTGCCCAGCGCATGACCTCTTCCTTCTTATCGCCATACCGTTCCTGAATCCGGCCCAGAAATTTGTCGTAATCCCCTTCGACCTGCTTCAGGTCGTCATCGGTCAATTTTCCCCACTGCTTCTTGACTTCCCCTTTGAACTGCACCCACTTTCCTTTGAATTGATCCGTATTCATTGTGATCCTCCATGTTGATGTGTCATGGCCGCGGACGCTTGCGCCCCGGAGGACGCGGCCTGCCCGCGACTACCTTGCCCGACGGCCCCTCTCAGCACCTGGTGGGTCGGAGACCGGAAGGCCAGTCCGTTTTTTCCACGTCGGTACAACACCACGGTATTTTCCTCGGCATTCTCTCCGAAGGTGACGACGATCTTCGCCCGCACTCCGTGGTCTTTCTGGTGTTTCATACGCACCTCCGAACGGTTGTCCATCTTTGTTATATCTCCGAATAGGGATGGGGATGACTGGACAAAGCCCTAGTTTTAAAAGGGCTTGGCCCCTAGCAGGCCGTCAGGAGTACGTAATACTGCTCGCATGCCGAATTGTCTCCTCGCCCTGTCGGATGGCGGGCTGTGCAGTGAACAGGAACCGGCAGTAAGACGACTGGAGGGAAGCAGTGACTGACGGGCCTACGAATCAAGCACGGAGTTCAGACGGCTGAGGATGGCGACGGATCGAGCCTGGGTCGTGTAGGGTTCTCCTCCCTTGAAGGTCGGAGCCGGGTCCGGCTTTCCCGGCTCCGCCGTATCCAGCGTGAGCCTCCAGGATGCGGAAGATTCCGATGAGGGCAACATGAACTCCACCGGTTCATGATGCGCATTCAAGAGCACCAGAAACGTATCATCGACGATGGCGTTGCCTCGCGAATCCTTTTCTTCAATGGCATCGCCGGCCAAGACAAACCCGATCGCACGTAAATGTCCTTGCGTCCAGTCCGCCTCATCCATTTCTTTGCCGTCGGCGCGCAGCCAGACAATGTCTTTGATGTCCGATCCATGTATCTGGCGCCCCTGAAAGAACCGCCGGCGGCGAAAAACTGGATGCTCCTGGCGTAAGGCGATCACCTCGCGGACGAAGGCCAGAAAGGCCCGATTCTCCCGGCGTTAGGGTCCAGTCGTGCCAGCTGAGTTCATTATCCTGGCAATAGGCATTGTTGTTCCCCTGTTGGGTGCGGCCGATCTCATCTCCCCCACACAGCATCGGCACGCCTTGCGAAAGCAACAGCGTCGCCAGCATATTCCGTTTCTGTCTGAAGCGCAGCTCGCGCACGGCCGGATCGTCGGTGGGACCTTCAACGCCGCAATTCCAGCTTGAATTGTCGTTATGGCCATCCTGGTTGCCTTCTCCATTCGCCTCGTTGTGCTTTTCGTTGTACGACACCAGGTCATGAAGACTGAAGCCGTCATGCGCCGTAATGAAATTGATGCTCGCGAACGGACGACGCCCGCTCATTTCGTACAGGTCGCTGCTGCCGGACAGCCGATAAGCCAGTTCGGCGACTTGTCCACCATCGCCCTTCCGAATATCGACGGATGGCGTCGCGATACTTGCCGTTCCATTCAGCCCAGCCGGCAGGAAAATTTCCCACCTGATAGCCGCCGTCTCCGAGGTCCCAGGGCTCGGCGATCAACTTGACCTGGGACAACACCGGGTCCTGGTGAATAATGTCAAAAAAGGCGCTCAGGCGATCCACCTCGTGCAGTTCTCTGGCCAATGTGGAGGCGAGGTCGAAGCGGAAGCCATCCACATGCATGTCGAGCACCCAATAGCGAAGACTGTCCATGATCAATTGGAGCGTTCTCGGATGCCGGACGTTCAGACTGTTGCCGCAGCCCGTATAGTCCATGTAGTAGCGGGGATCCTCGGCCACCAGCCGGTAATAGGCCGCATTGTCGATGCCGCGGAACGAGAGCGTGGGCCCGAGATGATTGCCTTCGGCCGTATGGTTATAGACTACGTCCAGAATCACCTCGATGCCGGCACTGTGCAAGGTCTTCACCATGGTCTTGAATTCCCGCACGTGCCGGCCGCGAACAGGAGACAAGGCATACCGAATATCCGGCGCAAAAAACCCGATTGTGTTATAGCCCCAATAGTTGGTGAGTCCCTGATCGGTCAGGTGTTTATCCTGCACGGCATGATGCACCGGCAGCAATTCCACCGCCGTCACCCCAAGCCCCTGCAGATAGTCGATGACCGCCGGCGTCAACAGCCCCGCATAGGTGCCCCGCAGATGTTCCGGGACATCCGGATGCCGCGCCGTGAAGCCTTTAACATGCACTTCATAGATGACCGTCTTCGACCAGGGCGTGCGAAGCAGATGATCACCACCCCAGCTGAAGGCCTGGTCAACAACCACGCATTTCGGCGTGTCATCGGCGTTGTCTCGCTCATCTTCACCAAATCTGCATCCTGCTCCCGATGCGGTAGCCGAACATACGGTCGGACAACCGGATCGTGTCGGCAATAGACTTGGCGTAAGGATCGATCAACAGTTTGGCGGGATTGAACCGGTGACCGGCCGCTGGATCATACGGTCCGTCAACACGGTATCCATAATGAAGGCCGGGGCGCACCTCCGGCAGGTACACATGCCAGGTTTGATTGGTCCGTTCTTCGAGTCGAATCCGTTGCGATTCCCTCGTCGCATCCGGTCCATCAAAAGAGGCAAAGTTCCACCAACGTGGCATTTTCAGAAAACAGGGCAAAGTTCACCCCTTCCCCATCCACGTGGCTCCCAGCGGATAGGGTCGGCCCGGCCAGACTTTCATAGCATCTCCATCCGAAACGGAGTGTGAATCGAGACGTCAGCGCCTGCGTTCGATATCACTTCAGAAGACTGACCAAGTCCTCGGCATGTTCTTCTTCCTTCAGTGAGATGATTCCAGGCAACCATGATAATGGGGATCATCACGTGCCGACGAAGGCAATCATGTCGCGGATAATTTCGATCGCAATCCACTCACCGCAATGAGGTCTTCCTTGATCATCTCTTCCAAATCTACCCCCTCCGCGTACTCGGAAGTAGCTGCGGTAGATAACCAGTACGGAGAGAGATTCGGTTCACGCCAATAGAACAATGCATTCCGCCGTACATCGGCGTGGGCCTGTTCTTCACCGGCATGCGCCAGAATTCGGCTTTGACCTTGCCGCGTTCATGCCTTCGCCATAAGAAAAATAATGCCGCCTGTACCGTAGGACACACACAATTTTCATGGCCAAGGCTTCATTCAGCAGTTTGACGACGGTGTCACGGTCCGCCTTGTAATCCGCCATCAAGGCTCCTTCTTCGATATGTTGGCGCGCACGTTCCCTGATGCCCTGCACATCCTTGATCATAGATTCTGAGGTTTCTCCGTTTTCATGTCAACTCCTTGGACCGTGAAGGCACCAATCTCATGGTGGTGAGCGCCAGAGTCCACGCGCACATCGGGCCAGGCCAATTCCAACCCCAATTCCGTTGTCAAACCCTGCTCATCCGTCCTTTGCGTTACAGTTCGTGCTTGAGTTCCGACCACGAGGGCACGGCGGCAATCGAAAGTAGCAATCCCACATACTTGCCTGTGTGGTGGCCTATCAGGGACAGCGGCATCATGGCGTCTTCTCCTCTCCTCACAATAGCTGTGCTCACAGTAGAAGAGAGGGGCAGAGGGACGTACTAGGTAGAACCCTTGGGACAACCGGGCATTCCCCCGGCGATGCGCGCTCAGGAAGGAGGAACATAAATGGATAAGACCCCTGCCAGGCGGCCATGACGATCCAGGACCGGCATCCAATCCAACTCGGACAGGCGCATGACGCTTGCGCCTCCGTGAGCAGGTCGTCCTCATGGCAATCGGGAACCTCGGTCACACATGATGTCCCTCACGGTCGATGTGGTGGTCGGCCCGCGGGAACTCCGGTGCAATGCGATGTCCCGATCCGTCACCATGCCCGCCAGACGCGTACCTTCATAGGCCACGATAACCGGGACGTTCATGGACGCCATCAGCGACACCGCATCGTCAAGGCTGATATCAGGGGACACGACGGTCAGAGCCGAGGACATCACCTGTTTGACCTTGCGGACTTCACCGGGCAACACTCCCAAGTCCTCATCGATTCTGGTCTCCAGATACAGACGTCAACGCGGACGTACAAATCCGGCCTCGGCGATCGTACGAGGAATGTTCGATTTGCGGGGTACCATGTTCATCTGTGCGCCACCTCAACAGCTTCAGACAGCCTGAGGGCGGGCTTCGTGGACGGTAATCCGCAACCGCCCATAATGAACGGGCTTGTCAGGGTCTCGAGTGTAATGACTCTTGTCCTCCCCGACGGAGACCATACTGAGGGGAAGCGTCAGATGCTGCTTGTAATGTGGAAATGCCGTTTCGAGCAGCAACGTCACTGTTTGCCCATCGCACTCAATCACTTCGGCATTCAAGTCATGCTCATTTTCGAAGTCTACGGTCACTCGCTCTTCGGGATTGATCCACCGTCGAATGCTTTCCGCCTTCTCTGAAGATTCCATGCCCCGCCTCCGTGTCGTCGCATGCCGAAGGTCGTCACCCGCGACCCTCTTTCGCCAACGACATCAATACTGCTCGCTTCTCGCATGCATTCGCCCCCGCAACCACTGGCAATAACTCTAGGTCCGCAACAAGCTGCGGAATCGGGGGATTGACCGGTTGCGGAGGTATGGGGGGAGGAAAGGGCTCAGGCGGAAACGGATTCGGGCCGGGATCCGGATTCGGATTCGGCTCCGGAAACGGCGTAGGCCCGGGGCGATTTCGCCATACGGTTCGAGGACGATTAACGGACACCTTCTCAGTGGAACAGTCACCGATGACAGTCCCGCCTGGAGCCGGTCTTCGACCACATTCCAGCCGATATTGCTGAAAAACGAATCGATATGTTGCTTTCGTTCACTCGGTTTGTAATCCAGGAGAAACACATGTTTCCAGACGTCCATGACGAGGATGGGTCAAGAGACCGCCACATTTCCATGCTCATGCAAGGACACCCAATACGTTGGACACAAGCCCCCCGAGCGGGATCGACATTACGGATCGCCCATCCGACCCCCACATGGATACCGACACTGCAAAAATCGGCCTTCCATCGCTCATAACCGCCGAAGGTACTGTTCTACCGCCCGGTGAAAGGCAGAACCGTTTGGTGGCTGCGCTGCTCCTCCACGCCGCAGGTTGCCAAAATAATATTCGTGCAACACCATCCCGTTGAACTCAAATCCCAATCTTCGCGTCAGTTCCGAGTAGCGCCGGCATTTGTTCGTGATCAACGTGTCCTAGTTGCACAAACCCGGATAGTTGCTCGCGCAGTTCATTCGCGGCCTTCACATGCACACTTCATAGAGCCCCGAAATGAACGCGTAGCGTTTCATCGGAGATTCCGGACAATCCGAACAGGTCAAACGTTTTGGCTTGATATGGTTGAGGTACGGCCATGGTCAGTCCCTTTCATTGTACTGGAGCTTGCTTCACCATATGCCCCGGAGTTCGACCATCCCAGACTAGGCGATGCCCTTGCATCACGTTTGCCTAGGCAGGGGGCTTTCCTCGGCGCATTATTTCGTTGATTCGGGCATTATCAGCAGAATGGAATCGATGGGCTTGACTGGCAGGAGCCCGTGCAAAGACCGGACATACCTGCTAAGGTGAGCAATCACGAAGACGCCGAGCGCACCATCTCGGTAGTCCCAGCGGAGAGGAAGGAGCATCGTGGCCAGAGCACGCATCGTCATCGCCGATGACCATAGTCTCGTGTTGGAGGCTTACCGACAATTGCTGGAACCTGACTTCGATGTGGCGGGTACAGCTTCAAACGGCCAGGAACTCCTGAACATCGCCCCGGCGTTGAACCCCGATATTATCCTGCTCGATATTTCGATGCCGACCATGAACGGGCTGGAGGTCACGAAACAGCTGCGTGCCGCCGTGCCGCACGCCAAGATCATTTTCGTAACCATGATGAGCGAGCCCTTTTATATTTCACAGGCCTTTTCAGATCGGGTGCCTCAGCCTATGTCTTAAAACAATCCGCTTCCACAGAATTGTTGTCTGCGCTCAATGCCGCCCTCAAGAATCAGCGTTACATCTCGCCGCAACTCTCCCTCGAGGTGCAGGATGCGATCGAAACACCCTGGGTGAAGCCGGAAGGATTCTCCTCCAAGTTGACGCCTCGCCAGCAGGAGGTGCTGCAGCTGCTGACGAAGGGCATGTCAACGAAGGAAATCGCCACGACCATGCATGTCTCAGACAAAGGCCGTGGAATTCCACAAAGGCAACATCACGCGCCGCCTCGGCATCCGCACCACCGCGGAACTCACGCGCTTCGCCTTATCGCAAGGCCTCACAAAACTAAGCGATCAACATCCCTGAAAGATTATGGCTGAGAGCCGGGAACGGTGGGCTGCTGCCGGCATGTGTGATGGAATGATTGCGCAAAAAGTTGCAAGAAGGTATAGTGACGGACGGAAGCTATGAAAAAATCGAATGCAAATTATGCCAGCCAGTTTCCGGCGGCTATCCTTCATCGTAGAACAAGAGAGCGTTTATCATTTCTCTGAAGCGCGCGAGGCAAAAGGATTATTATCAAAAACGGGCATTTACATAGTGCACCAGAGAATCAATCTCACAAATATTACTTACGTAAAGTTGCTAGCTTTTTTTCTCGATATTTTAGAATATTTTGAGGTTTTGCAAGAGGTGTGGATCGTGGTTTAAAATACAGAAGTGAAAAATATAGCACGTCTTACGTCATTTGTTCAATTCGATGTACTTAATTTTTATCAAGTTACCATCAGATAAAGACAGAAGTCATATATCCCAGTTGTTTAAATTCTCATTTCTGCTGTCTTCTTTTTTCCGCCTTCAGATTTATTTCCAGTCACACAGAAAACTCATTTCAGCCAAATGTTACTCGCCGCATCGCAAGCTCAAACCTCAACCAAAAATTTGCCATATTTCTGCCGTTCCATACGACCTTCGCGAAACAAAATTGACTCCACCCACGCATTCTCTACGTTTCACATATTACCGTATTCTTTCTATTATAAGTCCACTCAGAACTCATCATTCTGGTGAACTTAATCCTGCAAAGACGAATTCATAAATTTATTTCCCTTAATGAAAGAAAGTTAAAATTTGGATCTACATTTTTATCCAACTATTTCGATTTGAACCATTTTTGTGGAATAGAATTTGATAGAGCGATGAGCTCTGGGTGGACTTTTATTAGAAAGAATACGGTATATTCTATCTAATAGAAGCCTCCCTCTATTTTAAGCCCCTCCCCCTTCAATGAAGGTCTCGCCCAGAACGGTATCGGAAAATAAAAACCTGGGGTTTCTATTAGAAAGAATACTGTATACTCGACTTGCAGCAGATTTATATTACTTTTTTCCAAAAAAAATGTGCAATTTGCGGCAACATTTCTCATTATCTCTTCTTCCACGTAATTTTTTCAAAATTGCATGTTCTATTTTATTGCCTCGAATTCGTTTCCGGCTGTTTTTGGCTATCCACAATCGCTCATCGCCTCTGTTTTGCTACTTTCTCTCACGTTTTCCTCTGCCTCCCTGGCTCGGGTTATATTTCATACCCTCGCCACTACGTTTTAAGATAGGCGGCGGGAAGTCGGCTGGCATATATCCCGGAATTTCACCTCATGCTTTACATTTCGTCTTTCTCACTTTGCCATGACAGTTGTTCTCGTTTTCGGACCCCACAACGCTAAATTTCTCCCCCCAGCTTCTCTCTTATCAGTGTACTCTCTCGGGCTAGTAGCCACCATTTCATGATTCTTTCGGGATCGATCCGATTTCCTATAGCCCAATTCCACATCTCGTGGAAAAAATGTGAGAGTAATGGGGGGGGGGGGGGCGGCAAAATCCTTGAATCAGATTCGCGCATTTGTGATATTTCTCGGTGATTACTCGGCGGGGATGTTGAAAAACCGAAGATGCACTTCTCCAAGGATCTTCCAGCCAAATGCGAATATTTGATCCCTTTTTTGAGCCGAGAATTTTATTTAGCACACCTCAGGCCTTTTAGAGTGATAATCAAGAATCGATAGAGAGGACGAGAGATGAAGAGATAAATGGAGATTATGAAGGGGGATATAACTTGGGATGACTCAACTCGTGCATCTAAAGCATAGCGGATGTATTTCATCTCTACGTTGCGTAAATTCCAAATCATCCACAGAATTGTAGGATTTCAGCTTCATCCCCTAATCCATTTCCTTGAACATTGCTTCTTCAACTTCATTTTGCTAGGCGATTATGTCAAGTTCAGTGAAATTGAAGTTGAATTTGTCTTTTTTAACTATTTGATATCTTATCATCTCTCATGAATACGAATTTTCGGAATTCAGGCGCCTCTTTCTCTGCAAGCTTAGTCGAATTGCTCTCATTCATCTCAGGCCATGTCTAATGTTATTTTCCTAGCGTGTATCCCCGCTTTCCACTTTCTACTTCTACTTCTGTCTTCATATAGATGGCCTTACTGAAGAAGCTCGTATATATGTGTTAATTGCTCTAATTGAGGACGAATTTCACCACTATGACGCAATAATCTATTTTAGATCTCGTTTATACCCACGATATGGGCTGTGGTAACTCAACCGGACGGCCTCCACCGCCTTCCAGTACTGAGCTCAGTGAGTCAAATTACTCAAATACCTAATTAAATGCTACATGAATGTAATAATTAAGTTGTACTCAATGTTCCCAATTAAAATTATGCTTTATTCCCCCTAATTAAGGGTAAATTAATTGCTAATTAACTTCAGAATCTTCGTTATCTCGGGGTCATAGGAAAGGAAAGAATGAGGCCTTCTTCGTGAGAAAGGACACTTTGAAAGAGAAGGAGGGAGACTCGCCCGAGAAAGATCGGCGCAATTCTGGAAAACCGGAAGATAAATCTCCCGAAACGCGGAGAGCCGCATCGCCCGCACCATATCAAATTCGTAATTATATTCGATTTGGCGCATGATCTTAAATTCACTCACATATATCACTGGGTTTTAAAGAGCGCCCACGCATTTTAAGTGCTATGAGATACACCCACACATTTTATCATGAGAAATCACAATTACTACATGAATGCCCACATAAACTATGAAGCATTTGTCTTGATGAAATCGCACTACATTTGAGAAGATTAAGATTCACTGCACTTTACGAAAGGTTTCAATGGAAATCCCGTTTTTCAGCAATCAAGTCAGCGATCCTCATTCAAAAATGGTATCGGAGGTGTATCGCGAGGCTAGAGGTAGGAAAAATGGAAACAAATAAAAAAATTGAAATGAAAATTTTTAGATATTTTTTTACAAATTTTTAGGCCAGGCGTCGTGCTACGTGGCAGATTTTTACAGCTTTGGAATACGCTGGAGAGCAAGACCAACTGAAGGTGATTTAATTGTATGGGTTTAGTTATCGTATGCCTTCAGCTGTACGACTTCTTTAATGATGTCATAACCGCGATGGCCAATAACGAAGAGAACAAAGAAAACGGATCGCTCGCTCACGGTATTTCATTGGAGCTTAGAAAAAAAGCCCCGTCGCGCTTCTGTAGAGTTTTCGAATTCTGCAAAAGTGCAGTGGTTTTGTCATAGTTCCTTTGCCCGGATCCGTGTGTTGCCTCAGCTGTCCATAGTTTTGCTAGGCATGACTGCTTGATCTATCTTATAATTTTTTCGGACTATCACAAATACACTCTAAACGCAGGAAGCAAATACCGTAATTTTCGTAAAGTCCTACATTTTCAATCATTTCGTTGTTCTGCACACTGATCTGGTAAAGGCGGCTATGCATCGAACTTCACGCTTTTTCCATAGTATCGTAATGACACAAGGCGTACTGTCTCTATGTGTGGAGTACGTCCTTGCGTCATCATTTCGTTTCAAACTGCCTGTAGTAATAATTTCGTCTCTTTTAGCGCTTAGCACGTATGTTAACCCGAATGGAGGTTAGTCGTTCGTTGGGAATTTTCAGAAAAAATCGAGAAAATTTGAAATTTTAGCGATTGAGTGCGATTTAACGTTGAAATTACTGGAAGAAACAGAAGCCGGAGAACTTTACAATCGACAAAAACTACAAAGGACCGAGTTTGTCTTTACCTCTCGACCGGAACCAATTGTCAAACATGATCGAGGCCTTCAAAGTTAACAAGGTACTGGCTTTCTGGAATATTCTAGGACAGAGTGCGAAAGTCGGCATAATCCTATGCATCTTTATTTCTTATATAATCAGGAAATTCGATGATTGTATATGCATATAGAGACTTTGGCATTGCACGAGTTTCAAACTAGATATTCGTCGTTTATTTAATCAATATAATTTATATAAGCACCATTCTATGGGATCGCTAAAAATAAGGTTTGAATGGGCTGCTAAATACCTTATCGCTACCTATAGAGTGCACATATTGCGTCAATGACGGTGATGAATTATTCGTCGGAAAAGGAAATTAAAGAGGATATCCAGTGATAAAAGATGCGAGATATCTATAGCCCCTATCATGAATGGACTAGATTAATTCCACCTGAATTTGAGCTTCCATACCGAGTCATTGCGTCATGACCCATATGAGCGTCATGAAATCACGAGATGCAAAGGAATAGAAATCAGACTTGAAAAAGATTTTTCTTTTCCAATACTATTTTTTCATGTGTTTGCAGTTTTCTGATGAATCTAAGGGAGTTAAAAAATTGAAATATTCAGGATTTTTACTAATATGATAAAAAATTTCAGATACTCCATCCCCAATACGTACTTTTAATTCTTCATGAAACTCGCAAAATTCTCAAGAATATGCCTTCAGTAGTTCGATTGTCCACTTCCATATCGAATCAAGTCACGATATGCGGGGATCTACATGGGAAATTCGATGATCTGTGCATCATTCTATACAAGGTACAAAAATATTGAAATTTTAATTACAGCATCTTTTAGAACGGCTACCCCTCTGTGGACAACCCGTATATCTTCAATGGAGATATGGTGGACCGAGGAGCGCAGGGGATTGAGGTTTGAGATTAGACATGGGAAGAACTTTCTACAGAAAAAGATAATGGGTTGTATGGTGATCGTCCTCCTTAGGCTTATCCCTCTCTTTTAGTATTTTTGTCGAGCGTGTTTGTTTGTTTGTTTGTGCACTCTTAGTTCTCAGAACCTATCCATAATAACTCCCACAAACCATACATGACAGAAAAGGAAATTTTGACCTGATGTGCAACGTAACAAACCCGATCAATTTTGGTTGGATAATTGGGTAGTTATGCTCGAAAAACCTAATTATGGTAGTCGTTTCGTGATTATCGATAAATAACTATTGAGCCGATTTATGCCCTTAGGGTGGGTTTTAGGGTATAGTCATATTAGAACTTTTTGTTCTTCTACTCAAGCCTTATCGATTGATATATTATTTGTAGGGTTTAGTGAAAAATTTTTATTTCGATTTTTTGAGCGACCTGAAAACCGAAAATAACACATTTTCACAAACCCCTACAAATGTTATACCAATCGATAGAGCTTGAAGAGATAAACAAAACATTCTACTATGACTATCCCTCAAAACTTTATTCTAAGGTCAGAAATCGGGGTCAAATTAGTCAAAATACCACAATTTGGCACATTCCAGAGGCACCTTCTGAGCATTTTTAGTAAATAATCTGGAAAATAACTACACCGTTTAACTTAGAAAAATGTCTACTTTTAGAAAAGTATAAACTTTTCGGCCTAATTCAACTTTTTCAAAATCGAAAAATTCATAGGGGGTACCTCTTATGAAAAAATAGAGAAAATTTTATCACAAAAATTTTGGAAATATTTATGCTCATTCGAAAGAGGATCTTTTTCAGGGATAATGACATAAATATTTTCCATATTATTCCCTACAACAAGAAATTTTTAGTTTTTCAAAATTTATCCTCATTTTGAGAAAATTGAAAAATAATCTAATTTTATGCAAATTTCGCCGATTTTTATAACTCAAAATGAAATGGGACAATTTCTTCGGAATCAGCATCATCGAATTGTATAACAAGAGCTCACTTAATTTTTCGCTAAAAACCCCTCAAAATATCAGATAATTAAAATTCCAATCCCTCTCTTTTAGTATTTTGTCGAGTATGTCTGTTTGTGTACACTGAGTTTTTAGTAAATATCCATGATAACTAGCGCTGTGCGGAGTTGAGAATTTTGAATGTTGGAAGTCGGAGTTCAAAAAAATTATCCGGAACTCGGAAAGCAGACTTGTCACTTTATGATATTTTTGAGGCCTAGGCCGGGCCTGCTTGCTATCCTACGGGCCTAGGCCTGGCCTGAGCCTGACCTGAAATTCAGGCCCCAGGCCTGGCCGGGCCTTAAAAAATTCTATTAGGCCTGAGGCCGGGCCTGAAGGCCTGATCTTTAAAAAACTAGTAAATTCTATTAAAATTTGCTCGAAAACAAGATTTAATCTGCACAGGCATAAAATAAATCAAAACAAATCTGAATTATCATGAATTTTGAAGAAAAACAACAAAAAGGGAAAACAGCAAAAATTGACTATTCGGAAATTTAAAAATGCAAGAAACTTCCAATTTAAAGGATGTCAAATAGTTATTTAATGAAAAATAATAAGTTGAATAATTTTTTGGCATTTTTGGCACCCTGCATATCCTATATTTTGTATCTTATGCATTTTCTATTTCCAAATGGCAAATAGATCACAAATTATTTCATGTTTTTCAAAGAAAAATCCTTGGCAATAAGAATTTTCTCGAGGTAATTTCGCTTGAGGTGAACACGTTTTTCAGAAAGAACATTTTTAAGGATAGAGAACGTTCGCTCACAGTTTGCAGTACTTGCCGGAACAGTGAGTGCGAAGAAAGCAAGTTTTGAAAGATACGAATATTTTTGTGCGTTTTTCACTTGGACGGATTCACTTCTTCCCTTTCGAACTCGCTCATTTTCCTGAAAATTAAGTGAACAATGAAAAATATTAAAACTAGCATAACATTTGTCCATGCGCAAAGATTTTCACGCATAAAATATCAATTCTTTGGCGGAATATTCATGACTAATTTTCCTGATGGCCAACCTTGTCCGCAATTCCATCTGACTCGTCATCTTCAACTTCGATTCTCTTCCAGTTTTTCGCATTTTTGGATGGCTAAAATGCAAGGTAGTAAAAAAGATAGATTGTATTAGCTAGCAGAAATGAAACAAGTTATTTTACATCTTGTAAATTTTACTACAAATCGGGCCTAAAATCCAACTTGCTTGCCTTCTTCCTCTCGATGAACTGCTGATGTTCCTCCATGTAGCTATCGCTCACACATTCCTCCATTTGAATGTCATCATCACTGTCACTAGACATTCTAAATTTGGAAAATAATCGGAAAATTGGAAAAAATAAGAAATAAGATGACGAAATGGACACTTGGATTAATTTTTATTCGTGTAAACGTAAAACATACATGAAAAGACGAATTTTGCAATTTTATACTTCTTTTTCACTATTTTTTCCATTATTTGCTTTTTCTTTACTCAGGCCTTCAGGCCTGGGATCTTAGGCCAGGGGCCTGGTCGTCAATGGGCCTGGCCGGGCCTAGGCCTGGTCAAATTTTCAAACCTAGGCCTAGGCCAGGCCTGGGGCCTGAATTTCAGGCCCGGCCCAGGCCGGGCCATAGGCCCAGGCCTTCAAGTGACAAGTCTGCTCGGAAGTCAGAATTCGGAACTCCGAGGTCGGAAAACCCTTAGAAATCGGAACTCCGCAAGGCCCTGATGATAACCCCCACAAACCATGCATAGTTGGGGAGGATATTTTTAATTTAAGTATCCAGTTGAAAATTTCAGTTACATTAGATATAACAAAAAATAAACTTTAAATTAAAGCCTTGGCGAAGTCGACCGCGTAGCGGCCGGCCGAGTCTAGTCAAATGTAAAATCCTAGGATGATCTATAAAAAGTACACTATAGGTCTTATGTGTCCTCTTCGCACTGATGATTATGGATCAGCATTCAATCGTTTTGAATCGAGGCAATCATGAGGATCACATAATGAACTTAAGATACGGATTTACAAAAGAACTTATGACTAAATACAAGGTGGGCACTTTCCAAATGTGGACAATTTCTATCAAAATGCTCGTTCTCAGGAGAATGCCTCTCCTATACTCCGTTTGTTGGAAGATGTCTTTTCATGGTTGCCTATAGCTACCGTAGTCGACAGAGATATATTCGTGGTGCATGGAGGAATATCGGATCAAACGGATATCGCAAAGCTTGAGAAAATTCCAAGGAACAAGGTTAGAAAGGAGTGATAAGATCAGGAAAAATGATGATAGAAGACTAATAACGCAAAGAAGAGATTATAAAATAGCTAATAAGTAATGGTAACTATTGATCACTTGCAGTACCAATCAGTTCTACGCCCACCATTAATCAAAGACAACCCTTTGATAACGGAGGACAAAAAATCGGTGAATGTCGACGAATGGAAACAAATGCTGGACGTCCTTTGGAGTGATCCAAAACTGAACAAGGTTTATTTAACATATCTGATTAAGGATTAAATACCTCCATATAAGTGAAATATTCCAAATTCAGGGATGCTGGCCGAACGTCTTTCGGGGTGGAGTTCGTATTTCGGAGCAGATGTCACAGCTTCTTTCCTAGAAAAGTAGACTCTAATTGAATTTTCAACAAAAAAATGTATATTTCAGACACGGATTGCAACTGATCGTTAGGTCACATGAATGCAAATTCGAAGGGTACGAGTATACGCATAATAAAAGGTAAAATGAATTTTGAAGATACTGTAATATCGTGCAATTTTTACGTTATTACCGTATTCTCCGCTTCAAACTACTATGAAATGGGCAGTAATCGAGGAGCCTACGTGAAATTCATCAGAAAAAACAAACAGCCTCACTTTGTACAGTACATGGCTACAAAAACGCATAGGAAAATCACCCAACGAGAAAGGTAAATATCAATTTTTGCCAACAACTTAAAGTTTCCTCGTATAGACTAGGAGTGGTCGAAGAATCGACATTACGTGAACTACGGGACAAACTCAGCTCCTTTAACACCCAACTTCTTCGAGAATTTGAAGCTCATGAATAAAGACGAATCAGGTGGATATATTAATCCAGATGTGATATACCCGAATATATGGAATCTCTACTCAGGTCGGCTGTCAATCCACCGACGGTCTGAGTGCGTTGAAAAGGTAACAGGACTGACTTTGCTTTGGCGTGCTCTGACACCAAAAATTGGCTGTAATGTCTGACGACGGGAAGAACGTTCTATACAGGGAAATACGGGTGGTCTGCCAGGTTGTCAAAACACCCCAACAGGTATATGATATCTCAGATCTAAGGATGATCTATGCCAGGCTCAAATCAAATTAGATAGTCCGCAAAATTCAGAATACCGACATCGTGGAATCCCTCTACCGGCATAAAAGCATTCTCGAAACTCTATTTCGATTTATGGACAAGGACAACTCTGGACAAGTTTCAATGCAGGAATTCATTGAAGCCATCGAGGTTTGGTTCAATCTATTTTAGATTACGGTGACTAAGGTCTTAGGTATTGGGTAAATACACGAAGAAGACTCTGCCGACTCATTATATTTCTCAAATCGCTGAGAGTATCGACTTTAACAAGGACGGAATCATTGATCTGAACGAAATACTGGAGGCTTTTAGGTTAGGATAATTGATTTAGTGATTATCTATCGATTTTATTTTCAGAATCGTCGAGGTATCTACACGAACTAACGTGCGACTCTTCCCCTCTAAAGACGGGTTTTTACATATCATCTTTTCTTTTTTAACCATTCTCATCATTCTTACTTATTGTTATCCTCTATATCTCGATCAATTTATCTTTGTCAAAACATCTCCCCTAAATTATCTCATTCTATTTTCGACGATACATTTCTTATACAGTTTGAAAGAAAAGTTTATTTCCATCTCTACCAAATGCAAATCCGAATATTTTATCGTTGAGAGAAAAATGAGTCTATCTCCTATGTCAAGCCAAATGGGATAAGATTATTCAAACTTATGCGAATAGCATACGCAACAAAAAAACGGAGAAAAAAACAAATACAATGTATAATCGTGTATCACAAACAAAAAATAGGCCGAAAGAAGAGAAAACTGAAAGCCCTGAAATTCGCTGAGGTAAAGCTTTTATGACCATGGCTTGGATATCAAATGAGACTGACTTCTCAAGTTTAGAGTAAAGGTAAACGGTTATCTCTATCTACAGTAATCTTACAGTATACCTTCAAAATTCCGAGATCAAATAACAGTCTATTGGTAGGTAAGGCCGAAAGGTAATGCATGAGGTTAACAATGGCAACAAGTGGCTGACCGGTTTATTTTTGTCCTGAGATTGCATAGGTAGATGGGGAGAGTGTGTAAACATTTAGAGGTGTCGGTTGGAGGGACCACTGATGGAGGCAAACGAAAGGCGCTTCTGATCGAAATAGCGATTCACCAACTCAGTCCTTTTGACGCGACCTTTTTCGTCACAGATTACTTCGTACATCTGAGGCGAAATGGCGCCCTGAAAATATTCGATTGTTGAATTTTCGAATTGACTAAAGATACGATATTTTGCAGATGTATTAGGTTGTCGGGAAAGTCTTGATAACTGTTTTCTTTTCCACTACGTGTCGCAGTTGCACTTTGGTGTTCTCTCGTCTCTAGTGAATAACAGAGTGAGAGAGGGGCCCTTGCAGTAATCAACTCCCCATTCCCCTCTCTTTCCCAGGCTCTAGTTGACCCACGATGTATATTCCTAGTGCAATCCACATCCGCCATGTGTATGCACTACCTCATCCTATCCCATACCACGTTGAAGGATTCGGAGACTCTCTTGAAGAAAGTTTATAACCAACATGCCCCCTCCTATCCTACCATACAAAGATGGTTCCATCGCTTCAAAGAAAACGACTTTTCACTTGATGACCAGGAGCGCTCTGGGAGACCCCGTGAGTTGGATTTGGATACGTTGAAAGCCCAGGTGGAATCCGATCCATTCCAAACGACCTGTGAACTGGCAACCACACTTGGGGTTCATCATAGCACTATAGCGGATGGCTTGAAATCCCTCGGGATGAGAAAGCTTCTTGGCCGACTCGTACCTCATGACCTGACCCAGTCACAGCTAGACCGCCGAATCGATGATTGCTATACCCTCCTCACCCTCCACGGCGACGATCACTGGTTGGACCGACTGATCACTGGAGATGAGAAGTGGGTCTTCTACGATACCACCACAGGCGAGCTCAGTGGGTTGGAGAAAGAGAGACCCCACAGGATGTCCCTAAACCCGACCTTCATACCAATAAAGTCATGCTCTCTGTGTGGTGGGGAGTGGATGGCCCCATCTACAGGGAACTCCTACTCGAGGGTAAAACTATAACCGGAGAGGTTTACGTGAAACAACTACGGAATCTGAAGAAGGAAGTCGACCGTTCAGCCCTGAAGGATAAGAAAGTCTATTACCAACATGATAACGCCCAGCCCCATGTCGCCAAACCCGTCAAGTAGGAACTGGAGAAGTATGGATGGATTATTCTCCCCCACCCCCGTATGCCCCTGACGTCGCCCTAAGCGACTATTGGCTTTTATCGGACCTGACCCATGCCCTTCGAGAGAGAATCTTCACAACGCGGGGAAGTCTGGAAGCGGCAATCAAGCAATACTTTGACTCCCGCCCAGCTGGGTTCTACAAAGAGGGAATCCACAAATTGACCGAACGTTGGCGCTACATTGTTGATAATGATGGATCATATAACCCATAATGTACTTCCGTTTGCTTCGAGAAATAAACGATTGAAAAAGTTATCAAGACTTTCCCGACAATCGAATAAATTTTGCTAACCTTCCTGAAGGGTGTGGGTAGCGCGACTACGGGTCTGGAATCCCAGTTGCTTCGCCAGTTCGAGGGACTCCGAATGTTACCCGACGTGTCCGGCACGTTCTCCACCTCGTTTAGAGAGGCCATAGAGCTCGCCTATAGACTCCAGAATCATTGTTTTAGAAAATACGAAATTTATAACAGAAAAGTAGTTCCAAAAAACTTCAAGATTACTTGAGTCGAATCCAACTCGGACTGTTCCGGAAGAAACTCCGCTACAGAAGATTCCGCGTCCGGTTCGCGGGCTTGAATTGTAACAGATTGACTGAAAATTTGCTAATTTATGGAAATGTTTTACAACAAAAAACCTCTCTGGATGTGAGACGTCTTTGTCAAGGCAGCCGTCGATCGAGGTACAGCAGGACTCATACGTGCTGTTCGTTCTATGGACAAGGCTCGGCTCCTAAAACACAAATGATAAAACTTCAGATTTCTCTAGAATCTCTTATTCTCAAAATTATTAGACTCGATTCCACTTACACAGATAAACGTGTAAGCGTTATTTAAGTTTTATGCACGTTGTCTAAACGAATAAGTACTTTTTCTCTACATCCGTCCAGTTCGTCTACGTCTTCAGGCAGGGAGATACGGGATTCTTTTGCGATGTGCCCTGCATCCGACCTCGTGTAGACGCTGTCGAACGTCTCTGCTGCGGTCACGTATTTGTCCACTGGTTCCTCCTGGACATGCAACAAATCCGTTCCTCTAGCCTTGTTAAGCTGAAAAATATAATTTTTTTACCCATTATTTTGCCACATATTTATCCGTATGGGCGTTTCTCAGCTTACAATAATCGGCTCCTCTTCCTTTTCTTCAACGTCAGTAGTGCTCTTATCCTTCTTCGCTACTAGTCGGTTACATTTGCCGTATTCCTCCTTCAGGTCTTCGGGTACAGAGTCGAAGTTCGAATCGTTAAGCCATTTCGATACCGAAGCGCTGGCTAAAAATGGATTTTGTATATCCAAATATTTTTTCCCTGTACCTGAATGAATTTGCCCTTCTTCTAATCGAATCGGCTTCTTACCGGCCCGTACGCAATTACCCATCGATCTGGATTTTGAAAACGTTTGATCTTCACTTCGAAGTAGAAGTTTCAGAAACCTCATTCCAATAGTGGGGTTGAAATTCTTGGTATCCTACACAACAATTCACAAAAGGATAAGTATTCGAACGTTTGGAAACGTTAGTATCCCACATCAAAGTAGCATACAAACTTGAATTTATTCCTCTACAAATCAGTACAAGACAAAAGTTTAGAAATAGAGAAATCCTTGAATTCTACGTTGCAGAATGTCAACTTTCATAGATCTACTAAAAGGGAGTCCCCTGCGTTGAGTAGCGGACTCTAGACATCGCGTACGTAGTTATAGCCAGGCTTGTTGCGATATCTGTACGACTCGGGCGCCGATATCTCGGGGATCATCCACAGGTTCGTGTAAAGCGCCTGAAATAAATTAAATCAATTCAAGTTTAACTTCACATCCATTAAGTTGATATTTATTCTCTCTATAGGGCTTTTGGAATTTAATGTGTCCTTTTCTATCTTCATCTATCGAAAAAATACGCAATCATCTTGCACGATCTATCGTTTTGTATTGAAAGAAAGGATGTCAATCAACTCCACCCACGCAATCATCTTTGCGTTTATAACGTGATAAGATTTGCATGGGAGCATTCTATTTGGATTTAGAGTGTCTTCTGATGAGCTGACCGATCCGATGGCGACAGAAAAGAGCGCGACAGCGGCGGCCAACTGTATGTTCCACTTGGACTGCAGCTCATTGTTCACCTTCGCCCAGGGCTCGCATGGAATAGGGCTGTAGTCGAAAGTCACAGGCGGGCCTGGGTTATGAGGCGCCTAAATAAAAAACAATTTTGTAAATTTCTATAGAATTTTACTAATCATATATAATCCCCCATTAGTATACATAGAAATCGCTTTATTATTGCATCGACATCGAAAGTTCTATAGCTTTACCATTCCTTATCACAATTCACCACATTTATTCTTCTCTATCAGTCTTTATCACTTCTCATCAGCCTTTTCAAACAAGACCCGTACCCATGAATCGGGTGCGGACGCCAAAAATTGGTTTCGTTGGCAACCATGCTTTTGTACTTACATCGTGATGTCCACCGCCCGCGTTTCGCTTCGGCTGTTGGAGCACGCGGCGCAGACCCGCGAAGCGTTGCACGATCAAGCGGTTCATTAAGCGGCTAAATTCATAAATTTTCACGAAATTTTCTGGATAAAAATGTAAAACTTCGAGAAAAAAAGAATCGATGGGAAAATGAGAAAGTGGTAAAATGCCGTGTGTGCGTAAACACAGTGTGAACGTTCTAACGAAGAAGCGCGTTTGTTTTTATTTCGAGCTTACGAATTCTTATCGATCTTTGGTTTTTTGGGCTTTCGGCGATATTCTACGCCATAAATCGGACATATGGATCTCTTATCAGTCCGATAGTGTCTTTCAGTTTGAGATTCATAAGAAATTATCCATCTATACTTCAATTTCTTTGAAGTAATCTTCAGCTATCTTTCTCTTACGTGGACTTTTTCGTTGATATTTCATATCTGTTTCCTATGGTGATATATCGGAATAATCTGAAGTTGGGCATTAAGAGTACTTCAATGATCCGAATGAATACTGTAGTTCCTCTAATAGAAACCTAGGGCTTTATTTTTCTGTACTCATCTGGACGGTACCTTCTATTACAGGGGGCTTATATTGCTTTTTGAAAAGACTACTAGCCTACTCGTTTGAAAAGACTACTCCTTGCCTTACCCTTATCCTTGCAAATGCTAGAGTAGACTAGTAGTCTTTTCAAAAAAGCCCTTATATTAAGAGGGAGGACATGTATTTTTTGATACTCCCTTAAAGGAGGGCTTCAATTAGAGGGAGGTCCTCAAATAGAGGGTGACTCCTATTAGATAAAATACGGTATTTCATTTTCCTTAAACGCGTGCGTCTGCGTCGCGCTACCGTGGTGGTTTTCGGTTTTCGGTCCTCCGCCGTCGGCCGTCTCTCGTTTCGGCGTGCTCTCTCGCCGCTCTGCCTCCCTTCTCGGGTGGCGTCGATAATGTCTCGCGCCACTATCTCGTCGTCTCTTGGCCTCTCGTGAGTTTTCCGTCGAGAGGAGAGATAGACTTTGGTTTCGGGACAAGGCGGAAAATCATTGCTCTTACATTTGGAGCTAAAAGTCAAATATATTTTTACCTATGTCCAGTATTCGCTAGTCTTTGCGTGGTTTCCGTTCGGTTGAGTCATAGTCTCATGTTAGAAAGACTTAAAATGATTCTGCCTCGTTCATCATTATCACTGATTGTGATTCTCCAATGATATTCCAATCTTTTCTTCATCCGTATTTTTTAAATCGTGTATTGACGATACTTTTCTGGACCCTTTATTCTGTTATCATTGCAGATGGGAGATAAAAATCCGGAAACCATAGCTGCAGAGCAGGCGATGTACGCGCCGTTCTTCGGCACGCTCGGCGTCACGGCGGCGATGATCTTCACGGCGGCCGGCTCCGCTTACGGAACGGCCAAATCCGGTACCGGAATCGCGTCTATGGCTGTCAGCCGGCCCGACTTGGTCATGAAGGTTAGGAATTTCGAAACCGCGATGATATAAATCGACTACAGTTTAGTAATTGGTAAAAAAATTAAGAGTGTACTTGATACAATTCTTGAGTTTGTAAGGTGAAGAAAGATTCTTCGTAAACCATTATGAGAGTTTAGAAAATCTATCAGAATGAAGAATCTACAATAATGTGCGAGGTGTAATAGCCATTCTCTTGTAGGCGATTATTCCTGTTGTCATGGCAGGTATCGTCGCTATATACGGCCTGGTCGTGGCGGTTATCATCTCCGGAAAAGTGACACAAGGCGGAACCTCCGAATACACCATCAACTCCGGATTCTCGCAATTTGGAGGGGGTGATCGCGGAAAAGTTGAATATTTTGAAAATCCTAAATTTCCAGGCCTCGTATGCGGTCTGTGCGGTTTGGGGGCAGGATATGCGATCGGAATTGCAGGTGAGCGATATTAAAATGACTGATTCGTGATAAGAGAGGATCGCTGTCACTTATCAACGATAAATTTTCATATTTTAGGAGACGCTGGTGTTCGTGCTCTATCGCAACAACCTCGAATGTTCGTCGGAATGATTCTCATCCTGATTTTCGCCGAAGTAAGAGATCTACTAACCTGTAATTAGAAGTACAACTTTGTAATTAGAAAATCAAAACGATTTACAACCATAGAAATACTGATTGATTAATCTTTCAGGTACTGGGTCTATACGGAATGATCGTTGCACTGATCATGGGGGCCACTTAATCATGAATTGATCAGGATTCTCACCATCATTGTCTTCCTGTGATTCCACAATTTCCACTATCTCGTCAAAAATCCAGTTTGGTAGAGAAATTCTAGGAAAATCCAACAAATTTTGCGATTTATCTTGTCGGTGATAGCACCTCTAGCATTAAAAATAGTTTTATGTCATTGTATAAGATACGAGCTTGGATGTTTTTTTTCTGAATGTTATCTTTTCACTTATTTTTTTGTT
>JASGJV010000015.1:0-24432 GCA_049840695.1 Nitrospira sp. | reverse complement strand
AAGGTTAATCAGGAAACACAATAGAATCCGAACAGCACCTATCCGCTCTTCACGCCGGCTTCGATTTCTGTCCCGGACAGTTCATCGAGTTTGAGGGAGACCTGCGGATGCAAGGTGGAAAAACGCGCAACGATTGCAGGGACCAGGTAGGCATTTGACGGTTTGCACCACGCCAACGGTGAGGGTGCCGCGCTGCAGCCCTTCCTCTTCAGCAATGGCGACTTGCGCCGTTCCATTTCTCGCAGGGCGCGGCGAGCATGTTCACGAAAGATCGATCCGGCCCGCGTCAATTCGACCGATCTCCCACCCGGTCGAAGAGCAGGCACGCCGACTTCCTGCTCCAACTGTTTGATCTGGGCGGATAAGGCCGGCTGAGACCGGGAGCCCCTCGGCCGCCTTGGTCGAGATCCAAGGCGTCGGCCACTGCGAGAAAATACCGAAGATGACGAAAATTCCATACCACCTCTTATCATAACTAGAAGTGATTGATCTAATCAGAACAAACACTTTGACGCCTGAACGAACCGGGCACTAGGGTGGCGTCGATCGCCCGCGGGGTTGTCTAAGGGTCGAAGAGGAACCATGCAGCAGGTCAGCGGCTTGATACGCTCCATCCAGGTGGGTCTGCCCGAGCAGGGTCAGTTCCACTGCCATGAAGATCGCCCCGCACAACCGTGGTTGACCGGTATCTTCAAGCGTCCAGTCCGGGGCCCCATCCGCCTACAGCAACAACACTTGGACGGTGATGGCCAGGCAGATCTCATCCACCATGGTGGCGTCAACAAGGCGGTCTGTGTGTATCCGTCCGAGCACTGGGTTCACTGGAGCAGCGTCCTCCAGCAGCAACTCATCGGCGGCGAATTCGGTGAAAACTTTACCCTCGAAGGACTGACGGAAACAGACGTGTGCATTGGAGACATTTTTTCAGTGGGGTCAGCCATCGTGCAGGTGTCTCAACCACGGCAGCCCTGCTGGAAATTGGCTCGGCGCTGGCAGATCAAGGATCTGGCGGTGCAGGTTGAACAGACCGGATTTACGGGGTGGTATTTTCGCGTCCTCAAAGAAGGCGTCGTCGAATCACACATCCCGTTACGCCTGATGGATCGCCCCTATCCGGAATGGACGGTCACCATCGCGAATCGGATCATGCATCAGGAACATAGCAATCTCAAAGCCGCTGAACACTTGAGCCTCTGCCCCATGCTTTCCTCAAGTTGGCAACACACATTGCGGCAGCGGTGTCGGCAGCACAAAGGCCCGCACCCACAGCAGCGACAATTCGGCGACCCTCATTCTTAATCTCACTCTTCCCGGGAGGTCCTATGTCACGATTGATTCAGTCCGCCTGCAGTGTGGCCCTTGGCGCAACACTCGCCATGAGTTCCTGGTGCGCCGCCGAAAATTTGACCACTATCAACATCCTGTCTCCGCGCAATGGCGACTCCGTGCCGGAAACGTTCGAAATCACATATGAGATTTTGAATGCGCCGGAGGGGAATCATGCTCACGTCTATCTCGATGGTGCGTACCAGAAGGGGTTCAAAGGCACATTCACACAGGTGCCCAAAGGGGAACATACCATTACGGTCAAAATGGCCGACCATGACCACAAGGATGCAGGAACGGCAACAGACAGCGTAACGGTGAAGGTCGGGGAGTAGAAGTGCCGAGTGATGCTTACCAGGTGACGGGAGTCAGCTGACAGAACGTGGTCTCCAGGATCGCGCGGCCGGGAGGCGGCCCGAACTCCGCCGCCTCCCGCCCAATGCTCAGCGCCTATTGCCCGCCATGTGTCGACGCGCGGCTGGATGAGCTCTGTAGATCCATTTCAAACATGACCGGACTGTCAGGATTTTTCGGGTCGAGCCGGATGGGCATCATATCGGCCGCGAGTTTCACTAGCGGCACCGCCACAATGTGGGGAGCCTTCTCCGAACGGGTTCGAGTGGAGCGCAATACGAACGCTCTTCGGCCGCTGGCTGGGCGCCACCTGAGTGAGCACGTCCTTGCCCATAAATCCGACCAGCATGCCGCTTCCATCAGCCAGCTTGTGAACCTCATAGGCACTCGCCGATGGAGACAGCCGGTCCAGAGCGAGATCCGGGCTCTGGGTGACCAGGGCCAGCCCCAGGAATTTCGGCAGAATAAAGCCGAATGTGCCCGTCGGGGCTTGCGAAAACATCGTCTTCGAGGTCGAGGCGCCCAGTTCAGCCACTCCGTTCTTGCTGCGTAACTGGCGTCGGAGGTCCGCTTCGCTTCCCGGTGCGTCAATGATCACGACCGAAGGAGCCGCTTTTTGAACCGGCAAGACCTCCGTTTTTCCTCCACCGGGACTGGTGCCCCCGCGTGCAGCGTAGAGAGGGGTCGGCAAGAGACCTGTGAGAAAAAGTCCCACCAAGCCCGCGGCCGCCAGATAACGGAGCGGCGCATGAAACGTCCTTCGAGCGATGACATGATACATAAATGCTGATCCTCCTGAACAAGCGAGAAAGCTGTCGTTCCGGAGGATTCTAAGAAGCCGACTCACGAAAATCAAACAGGAAGGAGCGCACCGGCATCACGGATAGAAGCTGATGCGGCGTCCGGCAATAGCCTGGGCGACGGATGCCAGGATCTGTTCACGCTCCGCCGGTTTTTCCAGGAATTCGACTATGCCTTCGCGCCGTAACGTGGAGGCCAATTGCTCGTCATGATACCCGGTCAACACGATGACGGGGAGAGAAGGATATTGGGCACGGAAATAGGCAATGGCCTCCACGCCATTGATGCGCGGCATCCGGATGTCGCAGATAATCGCATCCAGCATCAGCGGGTTGTCGCCGCTGCTCAACACTTCAACCGCTTTCCCGCCATCATCCGCCTCCTCCACATCATACCCGGCCTGCGTCAACATCATGCGAAGCAGACTGCGGATCGGCTCTTCATCATCCACTACCAACACGCGGCCCAGGCTGACCTTGTCAACCGTACTCAGTCCGAACGGCCATGCCATTCCCATGGTGTCCCTCCCTTCGCCAGACGCATTCGTGTAGTTTGGGGATGCAAGGACAAGGCCTACGAGCATCGCAATGGGACACGACCCGATTCAACAGGTTAGCGATCGAGGTGCTTCGGTCCATCCATGGAAACCCTCGTTCAAGTGGTGGAATCACACCACTTCGGTGCAAATGCACCATAATTGATAGGCGACGCTTTGGCGAGGTGTAGAAGACGTTCCTGCGGAAAGCGGCCGGCACGGAGAGACATGGGCCGTGTGGATAGCAGGAGCAGCATCAACACCACCTACGCTCTTTGTGGGGCCGGTGCGTCACAGAGCCGAGGGCCTCACGCCGTCAGCTTGCGAGCAACCACCACACCCGAGACAACAAAGGTGAGAACAATCGCCAGGAAGATGTACAACAATATTTCCGCCACATCAGACGCCCTGTCTGCAATCCCCGTGAATCCTAATGCCGCGGCCACCATGGCAATGACGAAAAATATGGCTGCCCATTTGAGAAACATAACGACCTCCGACTACAGATTTGCCTCTACACAAGTCACGTCTCTCAAGGCTCTCGTTCCCTCCTTCACTTCAAGAGCGCAGCGTATCGTACCAAAGCACAACGAGACGCCTACTGAGGACTCCCCCTGATCTGTCTCACGCACCACGGCGGCCGGGCCCGTGGAGAGATGATCAATGTTTGCGATTTCGAGCGGTACTCAAGAGGTCTACGTAAAGCTGAGAGTATCGGGAAGCCTGTTCCTCCATGGAAAAGTGCTCAAGGGCCGACCGCCGGCAGTTTTCGCCATAGGCTGAGCGGCGTTCCGAATTCTGCAGCAACTCCAGCATCGCAGCACCCAGCGCCTGGGGCTCATACGCAGGTACGAGCAGCCCGGTCTTTCGGTGCTGCACCATATCCGGGATACCGCCCACGTCGAAGCCAACCGCAGGCGTCCCGCAGGCCATCGATTCAAGGACGATGTTGGGAAGATTATCTTGCAAGGACGGAATGACCAGAAGATCCGCTGCGCTATAGATATTGGAGAGCAGCCGATCACTATTTACGTGCCCTAACCTGGTGTGGGGAATCTGATGGGTGAGATCGGGGCAATGGTGTCCCAGGGTCACGAGGTGCAGATTCGGTATGCGAGCGCGTATGTGGCCCAGCGCCTGCATCAATACATCAAAACCCTTCCGAAGGATGGAGAGTCCATCCGCTGCAAACAGCACCACCTTGGCCTTATGGGGAATGCCGAACACCTCTCTGGCGCTTGCTGCGTGCCGTGGCGCGAACCCTTCCAGGTCAAGTCCATTGGGAATCACCGACACAGGAAACCTTCGTAAAATCGGACTGCGCTTCACCTCCTCGCCCAACCATGAACTGGGCGTCACGAAGTGAATGAGATCATGGGGGAGCTGATCGAAGAGCGCTTTCTTGCGCTTCCAAATTTCACGTGAGAGGTCATCGCTTGCGCCGGTGCGCAGTTGGGGACAGTCCCCACATTCTTTGAGGTGTCTGCCGCATCCGAGGTCATAATGACAGCCGCCTGTAAAGACGTTCAGGTCGTGTAACGTCCATACGACAGGGCGTCCCGTTGAGAGAAGCCCTAACAAGGACGGGTAATCGACAAAGTCCGCGATCCAGTGGAGATTGACAATGTCATGGACGGGCAGTTGCGAGAAGACCTCGGCACCATACTCCGATCGATCGATTCGAAACGGTTCGAACCGTTGATTCACGGTTTGCAGGGACGGGAGCAGTTTCTGCTGGATGTGGCGGCGGCGAAGACGACGCGCCACTTTCCCCCAAAAGGTGCTCGATGGCTCGAACCTGACTATAGAGTCGTCTATGGTCCTCGCCTCGCGCACGAACATGGACGATTCCACACCCGCCTTGCGCAAGCCTACATGGAGACGATAGGTCGCCCGCGCCGCGCCTCCTGATACATCAAACGTGCTGACTTGAACGACTTTTGTCGGTCGAGTATGGCGGCCATCCCTGGTGACGATCGGCTCTTGATCGTAAGCGAAGGGATCGAGTACCGGTGTCGATGGATAAGACCGAGGCATGAACAACGTCCTCACGGTAAGCAACGCAATCAATGGGTGAGCATACCAGGTTCACCGGGCCGTGCGACTAGGCATACCCCGAGCGAAGCTATTGGGAAACGCACAAGTCCAATACGACAGGCCACAGCGATCTGACAGTGATTCGTATTAGCGATGAAGGGAGCGGGAGTGCCATGCTCTGATCGCACGGCGACCATAGGTACTTGTTCGTATCAGCACCACCTCACTATCCCAATCACGACGGCACATTCATGCAAGCGCCGGGAGAAAATTGGTTGTGCACCTTGCTCGTCTGGCGCCAGTCGTACCTCACCAGAACGCACTTTCCTCTCCAACCTGGAGGATAACTTTTGCCCGTTCCGTAAAAGTCTCCATCGACCACGTCCACAAGAGCGGCATGTTGGATGCAATCCTGGACTTCTTTGTCGCTTTCAACATAGGACATGACGTAGTACTGTCCCCCGGATAGCGGCAATTCCGGCAGACGGAAATCGATCCAACCCTCGTCATGGAAGTGCAGGGGGGAGGAATCCACCAGGTCCGTAGACATGAGGAAATAGGCCGTTTCGAAAGGATCGCCAGTTTTGACGTGCAGCGAAAGTTCGACGCGGCATTTACGGACGACTTTGCGGGGCACGCAACGATAATGCCATCTGATGATCGTTTCTCTGCCACAAATGGCCGACGAGCTGACGTTCTGATTGCGATCCAGCACTTCGATTTTCGTGGCAATGACGTCTCCCTTCCCTTCTCGATCGGTTCGCTCATGGAGCGCGCTTCTCGACAAATTTGCGGTCATGCCTGCATAGGCCTGCACGACATCCCGGGCTGTACCGGTAAGGGCCACTCGGCCCTGTGAGAGAAAAAGCACACGCTGGCAGAGATTTTCGATGATCGGCAAATTGTGACTGACCACCAGGACCGTCCGGCCGCCACGACCGGCCTGCCGCATCTTCCCTAAACATTTCTGTTGAAAGCCGGCATCGCCTACGGCCAGGACTTCGTCCACGATGAGGATATCGGGCTCAAAATGGGCCGCGACGGAAAAGGCCAGGCGCACATACATCCCGCTTGAATAGCGTTTCACCGGCGTGTCGATGAATTCCTCGACGCCTGCAAAATCGATGATCTCCTCCAATTTGGCGGTGATTTCGGCCCGGCGCATCCCGAGAATAGATCCATTCAGATAAATGTTCTCGCGCCCCGTCAGTTCAGCGTGAAAGCCCGTGCCCACCTCAAGGAGCGAACCGACGCGGCCATAGATATCGGCGGTCCCTGACGTTGGCGCCGTGATTCTCGACAGGATCTTGAGGAGGGTGCTTTTTCCGGCGCCGTTATGCCCGATGATACCGAACACCTCCCCCGGCTTTACATCAAAGGAGACATCATTGAGGGCACAAAACTCTCTCCTCTTCCCGGCATCATCGGGACGACTCTGCTTCCCCCAGGACAGCGCGGCCGCGAGGCGATCACGAAGCGTATCGTGACGCGCCTGCAGGCCGAGGGAATAGCGTTTTGTCAGGTGATCGACTGAGATGGCGACGTTGCCCATAAGCCCCGCTTGAAGTGGATGAAGAATATTTCGCTCGACTTATGTGTCACACATTGCTTTTCAGATCACCTCGGACTTTCCCTAGTGGGTCGTTCCATGGATCACCGCGCTCGCCTCGATGTGCGGTCTATTTTGTTTCAACCGCCGTTCCGTACACTTGGGTGCAAGCCCGGGAAAACAGAATGAAATACTGGAAATAGCCGTCCACTGTGACCTCGACCATCGCGTCAGCCAGGGGTTTGGTGCGCAACGCATCCTCGACGGCATTGCGCATCTCATTCCCGCCAGTCACGGGTATCAATCCGAGGAGATGGTAGACACAATCCTGCCCACGCACCTTGCCCAGCTCGGTATAGCCACCCGGAGCGAGCGGCTTGGTTGAAGGCGCGATGCCTCCCGGATGATGCATGCATCCAGCGGTGAGGGCTCCCACCACCAGCATGACGACCATCCAACCACGCGTATACCAGCTGCTCAAACGTTGACTCATCATCAGGTCTCACTCCTTTCATGCACTGAGTCCTCACGACATACAGTGTGACATCCACGTTGGACATACCGTTGAGAGGATGTATGAGGAAGTTGGTACGACAAGAACCGGCGGAGAATTGGGAACACGCTTCCCCATCTTGCACAGATGGCCCTTCAGCCTCAACCCTAAATTACGGAGGCGAGCACATGATCGGATGTGCGACATCCCCCAATAGGTTGGCATGATAAGTGCGACATTCGAAATGCAACCGATTTCGAAGGAGTGGGGACGGACTCGCCTTCATTGCTGGCGCAGTTCATGGGCAATTTTTATTGCCTGTCAGGGAATACCTGATAGTATTCATGACTGAAACATGAGACCTTCCCCGGCTGCTGAAATGTCTGCGTGAGGCGATCTGACATGGCAAAGAGATCCGGCTTGAGATCGCGCGCCTCTCACCACGTGCACTAGGAAGACTTGGGCAAAAAGTTCGCCATGATCGCTGCGTCTGGCGCAGTGATTTTCGTACTCATCGGCTTGCTCCTGGGTTTGGGTGAGGTGATCATTCGTTCCGTTCACCTCATTCGAGACGGCATTCCATTCTTTGAAAGTAACGCGGGGGGGCGGATAGGGCCTATTACCCTGGATCCGGAGCTGGGCTGGAAGGCTACTGAGCATTATCAGGAAGCCTTGGTGGAGAAGACCAAGAACGGCACACTGTACCAGGTTCGCCGCTCTCAAACGCAATATGGCTTTCGCAGTTTCGGAGATGTCTCGTCCCGCCGCCCTAAAATGCTGGTGATCGGCGATTCATTTACCCATGCCACCGCCGTCTCAGATGACCGGACCTACCACGCACTGCTGTCCAAGCTGCTCGACGTCGAAGTCTTTGCCTACGGGGCGGGAGGTTATGGCACGTTGCAGGAGTATCTCGTGTTCGACCGGTACCTCGATATCGTTCGCCCCGATATCATCCTGTGGCAGTACTGCATCAATGACTTCATCAATAACGACAATGAGCTCGAGCGCCTCAGCCGGCTCAACAACAATGGTTGGGTGCGTCCATACTGGCGCAACGGCACCATCCGGCTCCTCTCTCCGAAGGAATCCTCGCTTCAGATAAGAGACTGGATCAATCGTCATAGCCGATTTCTCTACTTCGTAGTCACGCGATTAGATCGCCTGCGAGCTGCGAATACCCGGGATACAGTTGAAGTGGACATCGAAGCAGAAGGCATGCGACATGCCGGGTTTGCCCGGTCGGTCGCTGTCACGGATGACTTGATGGGACGAGTGCGGGCACGCGCCGGCACGCGGCCGATCACGGCATTTAATTGCACGGAAGCCGAACCCTACAGCCAGGCTTTTCGCGATATTTCGGCCCACCATGCCATCACGTATTGGGGCGATGTGGCCCAGGTGGTTCAAGAGGCGGACGCACGTGGCGAAGATGTATTTGCCGCAGATGGAAGTCACTGGAACGAACATGGCCACGAGCTGGCAGCCCAGGCACTGGCGAAACATATTCGAACGGAGCTTCCTCCCGCGCCCCGGCGACCATGACGTCGCGTATCACCTGCCCGTGTGACCAACCTCTTTCTGCAAGGTCGCAGTTCATCCCCGGCGCTTAGAGGCCCTGGTGCGAGAGGCTGACTTTCGTCGTGAGGCTGATGTGGCCCGCTTCGAACCGGCCGCAGGCACCTTCACACCGGCTTTCCTGGCCTTCGAAAGGCCGATCGCAATGGCTTGCTTCCGGGATTGCACGCGGTGTTTGCCGCGTTTCATGTGTTCCATTTCTTCTTCCACAAACGCCCCCGCTTGAGTTGTAGGGGCCTTCCCTTCTCGTTTTGCTTGCCGGGCCTGTTGCATAGTCTTTTTTTCAGGCATACATTCCTCCTCGATGCGCAGCACGCGCGCTTCGATTTGTTCCGCCGGTGGGTGAAAAGGGTTCATCCTCCTCACGCCGTTCATTCCGTCGAGAGGAGATGCGCGCAGCGAGATACCCTCCGCCAGCCAGAGCCGCGGCAGCCAGCCACAGACGCCGCTGATTGAGCCATAATTGCAAACTGAACTCATAGGCTCCATCGTCGAAGCGGCCATGGGCACCACGGTCACCTGGAAGCGGGTGAAACAGGTTGTTGGGTCGATCCGGAGCGACAGGCTCGCCCGTTTGCTGAGCCTTGTACCCCTTCCAGGCCAGATACTGGTCCAGCAGTCCCGGAATGAACTTCTGCCCGACGATGGCTTTCACTGTCGGCAGCCCGACCGAAAGTTCCCGCCGACGATGGCGCGACGCCCAGACGATGGCCCTTGCAATGACTTCCGGTTGATAAATCGGAGGGACCGGTTGGGGATGACAAGGCATGCGCGATTTGATCCAGCCGAATTGAGGCGTATTCACCGCCGGCAATTGCACAGTAGTAATATGGACGCGGCTCCCGTCGTGGAGCAGTTCCGACCTGAGGGAATCGACAAATCCCTGCACCGCATGCTTCGCCCCGCAATAGGCGGACTGGAGTGGAATAGATCGATAGGCTAAGGCAGAGCCTACCTGCACGATCACGCCTGCATCTCTCGGCACCATGCGCCGCAGCGCCGCCAATGTGCCGTACACATAGCCGAGGTAGGTGACATCCGTGACGCGTTGATATTCCTCAGCCGTCATCTCCATGGCCGGCGACAGAACCGAAGCCATGGCATTGTTCACCCACACATCGATGGGTCCGAATCGGCGATCGACTATGGCCGCGGCCTTTTCAACCTGATCGGGATATGCCACATCCGTCGGCAACACCAATGCCCGCCCGCCGGCCGCCTCGACTTCCTGGCGAGCCCCCTCGAGGCCATCGCGGCTCCTCGCGATCAATCCAATCCAGGCTCCCTCCCTGGCGAATTCCCGCACTGTCGCCCGACCGACTCCCGCGGAAGCTCCGGTGATCACGACGACCCGTGGTTGATGATGACGCTGATGTCTCATAAGTCCTTCGATCAAGAGCGAAACACCCCTTTGAGATGATCTGAGAGCCTACGCCCAGCGCATCGGATTGGAACTGGACGAAACCCTGGATGGCTGCTGGAGGACAGCGGAATCATATTTCTTTGCTTAATGCTCCAACATAGATTGAGAGTCCGGACTAACAGGGCCGGCAAACATGCGGTGTATTTGAATCTGGTACAACACCACCAACAGTAAGCCGAGTGGCAACCACCATAAAGCAGCCTGCAAGCCCTCTTTCCCCGGCGAGGCGTTGTGAATCGTCACGCTGTTCGACGGCTCGGTCGTCGCGACCAGGAGATTCGGATAGGTGCCCCATGCGATCACGACAATGAATACAGCCAACAACAGGCTCGACGAGGCGAAGGCAGCCACCTGCCGTTGGCGCGCGTGACTGACGGCGAGCGAGATCAAAGCGAGAAGGCCGAGCAGGACCCACAGATACCCGGCCGGATGGGTTTGGAAATTCATCGAGAAGGCGGTCCGCACGAACGGGATGGCTACGGCCAGGGCCAGCAACAACAGGATGGCGGGCAATATGGCCCATTTTGCTAGGGCCCTGCTCCTCACCTGCAGCCGGCCGACGGTCTTCATGGCAAGATACGAGGCGCCGTGCAGCGACAGCAGGACCACCATCGTCAAGCCGGTCAGGAGGGTAAACCAATCGAGAATGCCCGGGTTCAGTCCGGGATGAAGGTCGGTCCAGAGCGGCAGGAAAAAATATCCTTCTGCATTCAGTGGCACGCCACGGATGATGTTGCCCGCGAAGAGGCCAAAGAGAAGGGCCAGTGACAGGCCCGTCCCGAAGAAGATCGTATCCCAAAACCGACGCCAGAGCGGGTGTTCGACATGGCCTCTCAATTCAAATGCCAGTCCTCGCCCCATCAAGAGCCAGAGCACCATGATGAAGCCTAAATAGAATCCACTGAATCCCGCCGCATAGGCCTTGGGGAACGACAGAAACAACAGCGCGCTCCCCGCGATCAACCACACTTCGTTGCCGGTCCATACCGGTCCGATGGCGGCGCGCACCATACGTCGCTCGGATTCATCTGTGGCTGCCACGGGAAAAAGCATTGCTACGCCCAAATCGTATCCATCAAGGACGATGTACATCGCCAGTACGAAGGTGAGGGCGCTGTACCACCACGTCTCCATCACGAGTTCCTTGCTTGTGAGACAGGCGCTCCATGCTCAGTCGGTCCATGTCGAAGCATCTCGATAAGCAACAACACGAACAAGAGTCCCAGCGCGAGATAGAGCCCGAGAAAACCGAGCAGGGTGAACAGTGCGTTACCGGAATGCACGAGGGGCGAGATGCCTTCCTCCGTGCGAAACAGGCCATAGACCAGCCACGGTTGGCGGCCCAATTCGGCTGTCATCCAACCGGCGGTGGTGGCGATGTAGGGAGCGGGGGCGCTCAACAACAGCAGCCAGAGCAGCCAGCTGGACGTAAACAGTCTGCCGCGCCATAACCACAATAATGCCAGACCCATCACGGCGACCAACCACGTCCCCAGTCCGGCCATGATGTGATAGGAAAAGTACAAGAGGGCAATATGGTCCGGCCAGTCCTGCGGCGGAAAGGCGTCGAGTCCTTTCACGTTGGCATAGAGATCGTAATACACGAGAAGACTCAGTGCCGAGGGGACCACGAGCGGATTGTCTATCGTCATCGTCTCGAGGTTGGGCTGACCGATCAGGAGGATGTCCGCTCCGCGTTCGCTGCGAAATAGGCCTTCGAACGCCGCGCCCTTGATGGGTTGATGCTCAAACACCTGGCGCGCACTTTCATGACCGGTCGGAGTGATTAAGAGCATTGAGGCCACCGCCCCCGCCACCACCCCGGTTTGCACATAGGTCTTAGCATGCGCCAGATGCCGACCGGCCAAGAGATATAGCGCTCCCACTGCCGCCATGACGAATGAACCGGTTGCAACCGCAGCCGTCATGTTGTGGGTAAATTGCCAGAGCAGCCAGGGGTTCGTGAGAAGTTCCGAGAGGCTCTCAATGGCCAACCTCCCGTTGCCGAGGACACGATAGGCCACGGGGTGCTGCATCCAAGCATTGGTGGCCAGGATGAAATAGCCGGAAAGCCAAGCACCGGCCCATAACATCGCGCTCGCCAGCCAAAGAACCCGGTGGCTGCATCGCGACTCACCGAACAGGAGCAGGCCCAGAAAAGAGGACTCCAGGAAGAAGGCGAATACGCCTTCCATGGCCAACGTCTGCCCGATGATCCCTCCGGCGTAATTGGAGAACGCTGCCCAATTCGTGCCGAACTGGAATTCCAATGGGATCCCGGTGACCACGCCAAAGGCGAAGCTCAGGGCAAAGATGCCGGTCCAGAAGCGAGCGACCTCGTGAAAATAATCGCCTTCGCTCAAGAGGTCCCTGGTGCGAAAGTACAGCAGGAACAGCGCCAGCCCCATGGTGAGTTGCGGAAAGAGATAATGAAATGTCGCGGTGACTGCGAATTGGAGGCGATCATACTGTAGCGCGACGTCCATAGACCGGAACAACCTCTTCTTCCTCTTCTTCGATCACACACGAAATGCGCAAACAAGAAATGTGCGGAATGCAGAACACTACTGTGACCGACCGAGACAGCGGGCGAAGCTAGTAGTTGCCCGAGCCACATAAACTAGGGACTCTGCCAGGCAACAACAGAAACGGAGGCTCTTAAGATGCCTCATACGTATTGAGGCCCTGAAGAGCCACGCTGACGGGAAAGGAGAAACCGCCATGGAGAGGCAGGACGCGGGAGGAAGCACCACTCTGGAACATCCGACCGCTTCAGATGATCGAACCGGTCCAGCGACACAGTCGAAACCCAGTTACCAGTCGCGCCGGCGCCACCGCAATCTGTCCGATGATGGCTCCCAGGAACGGCTCGCACAGACTTTGGGATGGTTCAGCATCGCACTGGGCATGGCAGAACTCTTTGCTCCCCGAACGGTCGCGCGCATGGCCGGCCTGCCACATGATCATCGCTTGCTGCTCGGAGCTTCTGGATTACGAGAGATTACGATGGGGCTGGGCATCCTATCCGAGCGACGCCCGGCCGGGTGGATGTGGTCCCGTGTCGGCGGCGACGCCCTCGATCTGGCACTCCTCGCCACAGCCCTCTCCAGTTCGCAAGGGAACCGCAAGAGAACGGCCGCGGCGATGCTGGCCGTCGCGGGAATCGCGGCGGTGGATTGTTTTGCGAGCCGGCATCTCAGCCGGATGGTGGGGTGGACGAGTGACGATGGGGCCGTGCTGATCAAAAAATCCATCATGATCGACAGTTCCCCTGAAGCGCTCTATCTGTTCTGGCGGGATTTCCAAAATCTGTATCGCTTCACCGAGCATGTCGAATCGGTCACTATCTATGATAGGTACCATTCTCACTGGACGGTGAAAGGGCCAGCGGGACACAGGGTGGAGTGGAATGCTGAGATTACCCAGGACGAACCCAACCGGAAAATCGCGTGGCGAACCACGTCGCAGGCAGACATCCACCATTCAGGCTCGGTGGAGTTCACGCCTGCGCCTGGCGGACGGGGCACGCTGGTGCGGGTGGTGATGGAGTACAACCTGCCGGCTGGAGTGCTGGGTGCCTCCATTGCGAAACTATTCAGCAGCGAACCAGGCCAGCAGGTGCAGAGCGATCTTCGGCGGCTCAAGCAAATAATTGAAGTCGGTGAAGTACTGAGATCGGACGGATCGTTACATGGCAAAGGAATTCTCCAGCAACGGCCTGCGCAACCGGCCGGGAGTCACGCCTAAACCCATCGCGTTTCGTCATCCTCGAACGACGGAGAAGGAGGATCCTCATGAAGGCCAATTGTTGGTATGGCGCCGGCGATGTCCGCGTGGAACAGGTTCCCGATCCGACGATCCTCAATCGCCGTGACATCATCCTCAAGGTGACATCGACGGCCATCTGCGGCTCCGACCTTCATCTGTACAATGGATTGATGCCTACGATGAAGGCCGGCGATATTCTCGGGCACGAGTTTATGGGGGAAGTGGTCGAAGTAGGCAGCGAGGTGAACAACTTGCGGGTCGGGGATCGGGTTGTCACAGCGTTCCCGATTGCCTGTGGTCGATGCCTCTCCTGCCGGCAGGAATTGTTTTCGCTCTGTGAGAATTCCAACCCGAACGCGTGGATGGCGGAAAAGATGCTGGGGCATTCTCCGTCCGGCATCTTCGGCTATTCCCACATGCTCGGTGGATTCGCCGGCGGGCAGGCCGAGTATGCGCGGGTTCCCTTTGCGGATGTCGGAACGATTAAGATTCCTTCAGACATCCCCGATGAGCAGGTGTTATTTCTCAGCGACATTTTTCCCACCGGCTACATGGCCGCCGAAAATTGCCAGATCCAACCCGGTGACACGATCGCCGTGTGGGGCTGCGGGCCCGTTGGACAATTTGCGATCCGCAGCGCATTTCTTCTTGGCGCCGAACGCGTCATTGCCATCGATCGGTTTCCTGATCGGCTGCAGATGGCACGCGATGGAGGCGCTGACACGATGAACTACGAAGAGGAAGACGTCTATGACCGGTTGATGGAGATGACCGGCGGTCGAGGCCCCGACGCCTGTATCGACGCCGTGGGCATGGAAGCGCACGGTCCAGGAGTTCTTGCCGCCTATGATCGGATGAAACAGGCCGTGATGCTGGAAAGCGATCGGCCCTACGCCTTACGCCAAGCCATCATGAGCTGTAAAAATGGAGGCACCGTCTCGATCATCGGTGTGTATAGCGGCTTTATCGACAAGTTTCCTATCGGGTCCATCATGAATCGCTCGTTGACGATTAAAACGGGGCAAGCTCACGTCCAGCGCTATATGGCACCCTTGTTAGAGAGAATCCAGCGGGGAGAGATCGATCCGAGCGCCATCATTACCCATCGGATGCGCCTCGATGAAGCGCCGCAAGCCTTTGCAAAATTCAACCGTAAGGAGGATCACTGCATGAAGATCGTGCTGACCCCGTAATCCCGCGGAGGCACCAGTCTATTTGGCAGATTTTTTGGCAGGCACTTTCTTACCCTTTTTGCGAGCCTCGGACAATCCGATGGCAATTGCCTGCTTTTTGCTTTTCACCTTTTTCCCGCTGCCGCTTTTGAGCGTTCCCTTCTTCCGCTTGTGCATGGCTTCCTTGACGGATTTTTGGGATCCCTTGCTGTACCTTGCCATCGTGCGCCTCCTTTTTGGCCAATGAGAATATTCCGGTCGGCGGGTCGACGATTAATGACCGCTCCGTGATGGATCAGATACGTCATGGATCACCTCACCCGACGTATGCTGGTCCAACCCGTCGATGGCGAGATCGCCTAAAGACACGATGCCGACGAGTTGTTTGTTCTTTGACAGAATTGGTATGCGGCGAATCTGTTTCTCCGCCATCAGCTCCGCGGCGACCTCAGCATCCTGGTCCTCGAAGCAGTACACCAACCCCGGTGTCATCGCATCACTCACCAAGGCATCGACGGGGCTTCGACTCAAAGCCAGGACGCGCAGGACGAGATCGCGATCCGTCACCATCCCCAACAGTTTTTCTCCATCGCAGACCGGGATTGCGCCCACGTCCAAGTCTCGCATCTTGCGCGCGGCGTCTGCGGCCGTCGCGTTGGGAGCGATTACCTCGACACTCGGCGTCATTATTTCCTTGAGTAAGGGCATAGTCCTCCTTTTTCGGCATGTCTCCATCCTATGACGTGGGCGGATGAGGAACGCCCCACCCGCCCGCCGCCGGTGACCGCACACGCGGGCAAACCTCAATGTTCGAAGCAATGTCTCACCGTCCCCCGCCGCCGGTTCCAGATCCGCTGCCACCCGAGCTTCCCCCACTCGCCGATCCCATTCCTGACCCGCCTCCCATACCGGACCCCGAGCTCATGCCGGACCCTGAGGAGGATGATCCGCCCCCTGCGCTTCCTTTGCTTCCCTGAGTTGCCCCTGAACTCTGCCCCTGCCCAGACTGACTCTGTCCCGCTTGTCCCCCGCCTTGGCCGCCGGACCCGCCATGTGTCCCCGCTTTACCTTCTGTGACGGCCGGAGGTGTACCGCCGCTCGAATGTTGAGCGCCGGATGGCGCCGCGGCACACACGAGAACACCCCCCGTCAGGCAAGCAATCGCCAATCTTGCATGGTTTCTCATACGACGCCTCCTCTTTAAGCCTACGATTAGAGATGGTGACCCTGGTCCATTCCCGCCGTCAGGTGCTCAGCTTCGCCGGGACCTGGCTGTGGTTTTTGATTTTGATCCGGATTTCCTGGAGGACTTTGCCATCAATGCCTCTTTGCGTTTCATGACGGCCACCTCAAGAGCATCCCAATCGATGTCGTGCCGTTCAGCCTCCGGCAGCATCTCGCCTTCTTCCTCCTCAATGTGGTGCTTGACGAGCTCGCTCAAGACACTGAACTTCGCATGGAATTTTTCATCCTTCGGTTTTAACTTCTTCAATTCTTTAATGAGCACATGCACGAGGTGATGTTCTTCCACCGCCTCGTTCATCATGTCGCTGTCATCAATCGCTTCGCGTATAGCCGGGTAAATCAGCTTCTCTTCAAGTTCAGCGTGTATCTCCAACTCAAAAATGGCCGTCGCGGCGATTTCCGCTTGTTCCTGGCCGTCGGCAGATTCAAATTCTTCGAACAACCCCTTCACCTTGGCGTGATCCTCTTTCAACATCTCGACAACCCCCGATGCGAATGCGGTTTTCCCTGCCATGACGGCCTCCTTGTGGTTAGATCGGCGCGAACTCTCGAAACACCCTATCAAAGGCATCCCACGGAGAAGAGCTCGTATCATCCCTAGTTGATGAAAGCTGACACGTCATGAGGGCACACAAAAAGGAGTGTTCGCCGCAGAGAAGAGCAGACTTTATGGATCCCTGACACACCGGGGAAAGACAAACCACAGCAATGCGAACAGCAGGGCCGCCGCCAAGGCCAACACCAGACTGACCGAGTCACTTTCCGTGATCAGCGCAGATACCACATAGACATCGAGGCAAATACCGACGCTCAGCAGGATCATGCTCAACAACAGCAGCATGGACGAGAGCTGAACGAAGGTACGACTGATCGCGAACTGATGGGCCTGCCGATGATAGGCCGCCGGGGTCATGACGAAGGCGATCGAAATAGTCACGAACACAATGGCCAGCAAATGCAACGTCTGATGCGCCTCCGGCATCTCGCCGAATTTGGTATTGAACACCGCAATAAGTTGAAAGCCGAACAGCGCTTGGATGCCGGGGAGGACCATGCGGCATTCTTCGAGGAGATGTGAGGCCACCTCGGAAGCGGCCTCAGGTTGGGGAATGTTCGGAGCGGAATGGCTTTTCAACATCGCCATACGACCTCAAGACTTCAACACGTCGGCCGATGGCCCTCCACGCGGTCCGTCGTCGAGCCTCGCGTCGGCAGTGCATGCCGGCGCAAACTCTCTTCAAACAGATCGCGATTGATGGCCTGCCCCGCAATGGCCCCTTGTCCGGCGGCAATGATCATTTGACAATTCGCCGGTGTCAGACACCCTGCGGCATAGAGCCCCGGCACACTGGTTTGCATGCAAGGGTCCACCACCACCTGACCCTCTTCATTCAGGGCAGCACCGGCCTGGGCGGCAAGCCGATTGTGTGCGACATCGCCGCGAGTCGTAAATGCCGCGTCAGCCTCGAGCAGTTCCCCGGACTCCAACGTGAATGACTTTATCAATCCGCCGTCATGATCAACTGTACAGATGCGCGGGGGTGACACGCTCACGCCGTACTCGTTGAGCCATCCGGCATGGGTCGTATCCCATTCAGGCTCCCTGCCATTCGTGCATACTTTCACGCTCGACGAAAAGGCCAACATGCCCAAGGCATACTCCGCCGCCTCATTGTTCCATCCGATAATGGCAATCCGTCGGCCTTGCACCCGGCACGCGTCGCAATCCTTGCAAAAAAATAAACTCCGTCCCAGGCATTCTTTTACGCCGGGAATATCCGGCGGTAGATGCGTCAGACCAGTGGCCAGGAGAACCCGCCCGGCTTCATAACTGGTTTCTCGCCCCTCGAGCCGGAACAGGTCCCCAACCCTGAGCGACATAAGGGTGTCTTCGATCACCTCCGCGCCGAATCGCCTGGCCTGTCTCAGCCCTCGATCAAGCAGATCTGTACCGGCGATGCCGTCCGGAAACCCAAGATAGTTTTGGACATCCAATTCCCATTTGGCCATGGAATGACCGGAGTGCAGCAGCAGGGTGCGTCGCTGGCTTCGACCCAGGTAGACCGCGGCAGAGAGGCCTGCCGGCCCGCTACCGACAATGATGACATCCCAATCCTTCGCGTCGCGGTTCATGGCTGATCCGGTTGTGGCCCACATCATCTGGCAAGGCCGGACGGTACGCTCTGCTGCCTCATCGACGAGACGCACACTTCGCGAGGGTCTCCGGCGGAGCCGCGGGAATCAGCTGCTCAGAGACGCAGGTGTCCGCGTGGAAATAGGTGCGCATATGCTCCAAGGCCTGCTCGTTCACCCGCGCACTCAACGACGCCGTGCAGTCAGTAGGAACGAATAGGCCATACCCACGCATATAGGCATCCGCCGCCGTATAGAGAATGCATTGGTCGCCGGTAACTCCGGTCAGGATAAGGCGCCGAGTGCGGAGCGATTGCAGCAGGATCTCCAGCGGGGTGGCGAAAAAGGCGGAGTGCTTCGGCTTCAACACAAAATACTCGTGCCGCGATGGGGCCAATAGTTCAGCAATGGCCTGTCCTCTGCACGGTTCATCACGACACTGCCGCACGAGGGTTTGAAAATCATGGCGCCACGTCCCGAAATTATCATTGATATAGATCACGGGAATTGCAGCCTGGTTCGCACTCTGCTTCAGTCGGCAAATGTGTCCGGCCGCATCATAGGCGGCTGGAAAGAGATCTTCCGCGCCGGGAAAGGTGAACGGGTTGATCATCGTGATGATGAGAAGGGCAATATCCGAGAAGCCGGACGTCGCCCCCATTGACTCACTGGATTGATTTGGAAGAACCATCGCAGCGATCACCATGGAGGAACACAGAGTATGTAAAGGACCGCCGTCCCCTGGACAGTGATCGTGCCTTCGCTGCAACGAGCCTGCCGGAGCAGGAACGAAGCAGAAGTGAAAACTAGGCCACCACCAGTGCCTGAGGAGCAGCTTGCTTGGTGCGTGTCTGCAGCCACGCGATTTGGCGATCGGTTTGAGTCATATGCGTGGTGCAGAGATGCTCCAAATCTTCATCCCGTAATGCCCGCGAGGCTTGCAGCAGTACCGTCCACGAAATCATAGCTTCGGTGGCCAGGAGCCACAGGTCATGTAAGTCTCTCAGCAGCGCGAGCCCTCCGGTTCGAGGTCCCTGAAACAGGTCGCTGTAGAGCGTCTCCGGCTCCTTCACTCGCCGTTCCCCATAGGTAGCGATAAACGGACGGATCGCATTCGATTTCTGTTTGGACCAGCGAGGATAGGAGGCGACAGGTCTCCTCCACATCAGGATCGTCCCGATGATGGTCGGACACCTGTAAAAACGCCTCAGCCAGCTGCATTTCGCTGTGGTGAGCCAGGCGAACATAGACGCCGATATTCATCCTAGTGTCTTTCTGACAAGTGTCTTCACCAGCTCAGGCACAAGGCCGGACTTCCCGGGCTTTCCTATACGAACCGCGGCGCATTTGAAATGCGGCTGCTTGCTCACCGGATCCCATTCCACCAGCGTCAATTCATTCGCGGCGCGGGGAAGAGTATTCTCGTCCCAATAGCCATAGTGAAACGGAATAAAGAGCACCCCTTGTCGTATCCCGGTGATCTTCGCCGGCACCTGCACATATCCGCGACGGGACCGCACTTCCACGAGTTCTCCGTCCGCGATGCCATGGTCAGCCGCGTCCTGACTTGAGATTTCCACAAACGGCTCAGGGGCCTTGGCTTGGAGTTCCTCGACACGCCCCGTTTTTGTGCGAGTGTGAAACTGATACACCACACGTCCCGTTGTGAGCCACAACGGAAATCGTTCATCAGGGACTTCAAACGGAGGCAGGTAGTCGCTGGCTTTGATGACCGCCCGACCCTGCGGGTTATGGGCCCGATACCGTTCCGGCGTCGCCACCGCGCCCGTATCAAAATCATGCCCGTAGGTCTCACAGTATTCGGCGTCGGAGGGGAAATGCCCATCGGTATACAAATGCGAGGTCCCGTCCGGGTTCTCGATGGTGCATGGCCATTGGATGCCGGAGCGACTCGATAACCGCTCGTACGTCATGCCGCTGTAGTCGCAGGGGCGCCCTCTCGAGCAGGCCTTCCAGGCTTCGAACGCTTCTTCCGCTGTGTGCCATTTGATGAGAGGCTGACCGTCTTTGTCTCGAAACTTCATGCGTTCGGCGTAATCCAGGAAGATATCGAGATCCGGACGGGCTTCCCCCGGCGGCTCAATGGCCTTCCGGGACAGGTGGACCGTTCGATCGACGTTGGTAAAGCAGCCGGTTTTTTCGCCCCAGATCGCCGCCGGCAAGATGACATCCGCACGCGCGGCCGTCTCGGTCATGAACGCGTCTTGAACGACCACGAACAGGTCCTTCTGACCGAGGATACGTCTGATACGCCGGAGATCAGGCAGCGACACGGCAGGATTGGTTCCCGAAATCCAGAGAAATTTGATGGACCCTTGTTCGCAATAGCGAAAGATCTGCATGGCATGTGTGGGGGGCGCCCAATGTGGAATGATATTCGCCTCGACATTCCAGAGCCTGGCGAGGTCGGCGATATGTGACGGATTCTCCCAATTCCGAAAGCCGGGTAAATCCCCGTCTCGCTCCGCATTCACGGGTGTTTTGCGCGGTGGGTTGCCCCATTCATCTGATAAATTCCGCAGCCATCACGGCCGAGCAGTCCCCTGAGAAGATGAAGATTGTTCACCTGACAGGCTGCTGCCGTGGCCTGCATGGATTGGTAGACGCCCTGTAGAACGGTCGATACGAGCGTCGGCGTGGTCCCGAGTATTTCAGCGGCGTCCCGTAGACCTCTTTCCGGTACGTCCGCCACCTGCGCCACCCGTGCAGGGGTCACAGTCGGCCACCACGTTTTCGAGTTGCTCAAACCCGATGGTATGGGCGCTGAGGTACGAGTGATCCACCCATGCATGTTTGATAAGGAGATGCAGCAGGCCGTTCATGATGGCCACATTGGCGCCTGGTTTAGGGGCGAGATGGACGTCCGCTTTCAGGGCAGCTGGAACAGGCCGCGGATCCACGACCACAAGCTTCGGCGGATTCGCGCCGCTAAGCCGATCCAACATGCGCATCCATAAGACCGTCTGTTGCTCCGCGACATTGTGGCCGAAATTAAACAAGGCGTCGGTCGTATCGATGTCGTTGTACGAACCCGGTTGACCGTCGCAGCCGAACGATTCTTTGAGTGCTGCGGATGAGGTGGCCGTACAGAGGCGAGTATTGCCATCCATATGCGGAGTGCCTAAACCGGCTTTCCCGATGACCCCTAGCGTGTAATATTCTTCAAGGAACAGTTGTCCGCTGGTGTAAAACCCGATGGCCCCGGCCGTATAGTGCTGACGAATGTCCTGCGACTTTCGGACGATCACATCCATCGCCTCATCCCAACTGACTTCGTGAAACCTGCCCTCCTTCTGGATCAGTGGGCGCGTCAGCCGCTCCGGGCTGGCATTAGCTTTCCAGCCATACAGGCCCTTCGGGCCTAACCGTCCCCGATTGACCCGGTCGTCTGAGCGTCCTCGAATGCCAACGATTTTTCCATCCTTCACCCCGATTTCCACTCCACAGCCGTTGGAGCACAAAACACACGCGGACGGCACCCAGGTCTCCACACGGCCTTCCACGTTGGAATCAGATCGCTCCGGCCACTCTCCGCGATAGGGTGTGCGCGAGCCCCAAATGTCTTCGATGCTATTGCGGATGGTAGTCATTGTTAATGCGAGAGGTATTCAGCTCACTTATACGCGCGAACGTGCCGCGCATGATCTGGGAAAGCCCCTAGCGAACAATGGATCGAGACGATCCTTCAGACAGGACAGGCAATGGGCGGAGACGCCGCGGCATCACCACCGACCGCGTAGTAGACATCCAACCAGGGGCTGACCATATTGTGAAGAGAGGGAAACAGGGAGGTGGTGCCGGCCAGGATGTGGCAGGAAGATTTCACGACTCGTTCCCCTCCCACCGACCCCACAGGGTCGTATGCTCGTCTGACAATGTCATGAGCGTATCGACCTCGAGCGCCACGCGAGAGAACCCATGGCGTGCGACCAACTGATCAAGGGTCGAAAACCGAATATCCATTGAGGTAGGGAAACGAGAGGAGGTTATTCCATGCCAGAGCCACAAGGGCCCAACGACGTCGAGCACCACCAGCCTTCAACCAACGAACTCCTTGATGAAACATCGCGCCGTTGGGAACCCGCAGGACCAGATGACCATCCTCCCTTAAAATCCGGCGCGCCGCACTAAGCGTCGTGTCGGGATTCACCAATTGGTCAAAGGTATTCCAAATGACCACGGCATCAACCGATCGCGCCGCGATGGTGGCATCATTCAGCGTGCCATGAAAGACCGGCAATCTTCGGGACAGACAAAAATTCACCACCTCTTTCCCCGGATCGATGCCCAAGATTGACCACCCTCTTTGTTGTGCCGCGGATAGAAACCCACCGACAAAACTCCCCACCTCGACGACAACCGGATGACGGGAGGAAAAGCGGCAATGTTGCGCGAAAGTCGCAATTTTCCTCCCGGCCCAGGTTTGCTGTGCCTCAAACTCAGCCTGGAGGTGCTCTTGGCCATACTCGTCTTCTGCATATTGAGCCGTGACAGATCGAAGCGTCGGCCTCGGATTCCGATAAATAAATCCGCACGTCACACACCGGACCATCTCTGTTGAATAGTCTTGCGAGAATGTGGTTCGGTCCTTGAGGTCCGCCTGCGGGTCCTGACGCTGTTGGTGAAACCTCCGTAGCGTCTCTTTTTGTTCGCCAATCTCTGCTGCACACGCGACCGTTTCATGATGGACACCTCCGCATATCAGACAAGATACGTCAACCATCACTGGTTCGTCCGATTCCGCACCTCGAACGGTCTCTTCAGTTGTCCCTACTCCATGGTGACTCATTGGATCCTGGATCGTGTACGTGCAAGTGAGTTGATCCCGATTTTCGCGCATCGCGTAGGAAGCATAAGTGGGCGGTTCAACATTGAATATTTAGGGCAGGATCACAAAACGGTGGCCCCACCATCGGGGGCTGCATATAACTTCGCGAAGGATCTTGCGCTCCCATCGGAGCATTCAGCGGAGGCCCTCCCAGCATACCCGGCAAGCCGCGTCCCGCACTGGTGAAAGGCGGAGGGCCGTTGTTCGTGCGAACCCCCGAGTTCGGCACGAGCTGGGAGGTAGTCGAAGGCGTCAGAACATTAGCCGGCAGCCCGCTCGTCGGCGCTGATGAAGGTTGGATAGGAGAAATCGCCGCTGGAGTGCTCGGTGAGGGACTAACAGGTCCTGTTTGCGCCCAAACGAGCCACACACCATCGGTCGAACACCAGCACCCAGCCGCTACCATGAGTAGGAACAGTCGTTTCCACCCCATGATCTCTTATGCCATCACTTCTGTGCACCAGGAGCTAGGATGTTCCCTGGTCATAACAAGAGCTGAAGTAAGGCAGCGGAAAGGTATATGGTGAGAGGAGAACTGCCCCAGCGAAGAGGAACGAAGCGGCAGCTTTTTGCTTGTTGAGACAATAAGCGGAGAAGTTCAACGGTCTCGAAAGGGGACTCCAGGCTAGTTTACCGTAAAGGTGGTGAGTCGGCTGGGATTCGAACCCAGGGCCCTCGCCTTAAAAGGGCCCCAGGCGATACGTAAAATCGATGTCTTACGTGGTGCAACATTCCAATCTGTTACACGGTTTTACAATGGCTTACAAATAGGCTGTCCTATATAGGACAGCGCACAATGGTGGCGGTCGCCACGCCGGTTGTTGAGTCGGTTCGGTATGCCTTTGTGTGCCGAACGGGATTTGTAGCGAGGGGAATGTTGCAACTCAAGAATATGGATACGATCTATTAAGATCTTCCAGTATAGGACGGTACCGGCGAAACAGCTCCCACACAATATCAGCCACCTTTGCCGCAAGTGGATGGCTCTGATTTGATTCTCCCTGAGAAGGATAACAGCCCTCTTGTCCTGCTCGGAAGCAAACAGTTGATCGTAATTGCACAAGAATTTCGTTCCTGGCCACCAGATGGAACTCTTGAATCGATCATGCTCCAGTGCGTGTATGAGGTCCATGTCTCGAATATCCGTTGCTATTGCCTCTTTACCACGA
>JASGJV010000014.1:0-145067 GCA_049840695.1 Nitrospira sp. | reverse complement strand
TATCGGCCAAGGTTAATAGGGAAACACGATAGAATTCGAACAGCACCTAGGAAATTAGAAATCAAATACTTGACCCAGGTCCTGACCATAAGTTTTGGAAAAATAATCTGGCGACTTGGTTATGTCAGTTCATTGATTATTTTGCCAGTATTTCCTCTGAGAATGAGATGCCTAATAAGTTCATAAGTCGGATGAACGTTCCAAATGTTTGTTGACAGAGAACAGGGAGGAGTTGAGATTTTGATACAGGCAGATTTCAAAGACTTGTTTTTTCACCTTTAGTTATGGAAATAACAGCAGAGTTTCGTCTGAGTTACACGAAGAAGGCGCGCTAATTGTTCTTAAAAGACTAGCCGAGAAATTCTTATTCTCATTTTCAAGAAAATTATGCCCGAAGGCTCAGTCACATCGGAGACCATGTTAGTGCCATTAGAGAAGCGCTTAAGGCTGTTCTGCATGAAAGGGCTAAAACGGATTATAAATTATGGCATATTTATGGCACGGTGAATAAGCGATACATAGATGAATTAGTTAGAGAACATATTAAGGAATATGAAATTGTAGGGGGTGAACTTGCCAATAAATCCAGCATGGATGAAATAGGCAATTTATTAATCAAGCTAATAGTGCGTTCAATAAATCCCTGGCTGTTTAATAATGAATTTGGTGTATAGAAGTTTAATCTCTTTGTTGATCAAACAAATAAGGTTTACTATCAAATATCTGGCGATAAACAGATACAAGACTTTTTGCAAAAGAATCGAATTTACTTTGAGATGTTTGAACAAGCCGAGGGTTTACTTGATGAAAGCAAATATGTAATTCGGAGCTACGAAACCAATAAGTACTTTGTAGATGATAATATGATGAAATCGGTTTACGGTGATTTTGATGATATTATCAAAGGCTGGCGGGAACTCCTTTCGAAGAGCGTTGTGAATCCAGCGCCTATTCGCCGAGCACTTGTTAGGGCGTTGCTACAAAACAAGGAGCGAGATTGGGATAACCTGGGACCTTCTGATTTGGACGAGGTAATTCCTTGAATTTGATGGGTCAAAATTTTCTTGATGATGAATATAATAGTCAGTCAAACATTGGAATGGTTTACAAGAAGATCTACTTTAGATATAAATTCAATCATAGATCGACTAAAAGCTTGGGCGAACTTGGATGAAGACTTATTAGAGGCTCAATATTATTTATATATAAGTTATGTTATCAAGTCTTTTGATGAACCATCTACAAGGCTTCGAGAAAAGGCTGAAAAAATCATTATGCAGCTTTCAAAGAAATCAATGAGAGCTGATATATATGACCCTAATTTTTCTTATCTTCTCGGAATGGGAAAAGGATTGAAGAGATTAGTATTCTATAAAAAATAGGGGGAGTCTTAATGAGGAAAACTGGGACAAGAACGAGCAAGGACAGGATATGCTGTATAGGGCAAGTGGAAGTATTACGAACTGACTGGCTTATGAAAGTGAGGACTCTTGATGCAAATAAGTTGAGAGTTCACTTTACACCTGGATATATACGACGATTGAGTGATGGTAGCCAGAGTGTACCATTCCTAAGAGGAAGAGACCTAAATGCTGATGTGACTTTGTATGTAGGTTTTACATACAATGGTTTAAGAGCGTTTGATGTAATAAGAAAGTAGAGGTTAAATATTATCTCTGCAATTGTAACAATTATAGTTTCATCCGCTGTATCGCTTATTGGATTTATAGTAACATTTATTGTAACAAGATATTCAATGAAGCATCAGCTTTCCTTGCAGGAGAAACAATGGCAAGAGGGGTTTCGTGCGGAGTTAAGAAAAGATTTGATTAGGGAAAGCACCCTTCATGTTATTGAAAATAGACTAAGCGCTTATGAAGATGTCTGGAAGGCGCTACGGAGGCTTTCAGGATTTTGACTCACGAAGGGATAAAGAACTTTATAAAACTATTGAGGAAGTGGGAAATGAGTTAAACGATTTAGCTAATAGTAAATCTGGAATGATCATGACTGAGCGTTCTAGAAAACTTACTAGTTATCTCCTGGCTGGGTGCTCGTCTTTTATGAAGGAAGAATCGGAGATACAAGAAATACATTCTAGGGCCCATTTATTAAGACTTTTAAGAAGCGACCTGGGGATTGAAAATTATGAATATGAAAATGAAATGAATAGATTGCATCTAAGTTGGGAAGAGTGGATGATTGGATGCAACACGTTAATAAGAAGTAATTCGTGGCAGGTATCTCTACTGACAGTAGAAATGACGGGACCAAATCCCTCTGCCATGCGGCACCTCTCCCAAATGGGACAGGAACCTAACTCGTTAAACCTAAATTTACATGGCCTATTTGGGGGTTGGCCTTTGGGCTTTGGGACGATGGGCCTGCAACGCAGCGGGCCGACTCTGTGAGCCCAGTTCGTCCCGTCATGATGCGTGCGGTAAGGCAAAGGTTCCGGTAATATTATCCAGCGCGGCTTTCGGCCAGCCTCACGTTCCGTCATGGTGGTGACGGCTCTTTTGTTCTTGCTGTTGGCTGTGCCTGGTGTTTCTGGAAATTGTCATGAGGATGCTGCCGGTCAGCCAAGGTTTTCGTGCCTTGGCTGTGAATGATGCGAATCCCGTCTATCGCTATGCGCCGGATCGCGTGGCGACCTGGTCGAAGGGTTGGAATTTTTCGATCACGAATCGTGTGCGGACGAACATATGTCTATTTCGGAGCTAGATTATGATTCTGCCGGCACCAGCCCTTTGCTGGCTCTGGTGGGAGACAGTTACATCGAGGGTACGCACGGTTCCTCCGGCAGCACCGCCGCGGCTCGATTGCGCCGCATGGTACGGGAAAAAGGACGCGTCTATAGTTTTGGCACATCCGGATGGCTCTGAGCCAGTACCTCGCCTATGCCGAGTATGCAAAGGACCCAGTTGTCATTTGGATGGCCTCGTGGTGACCGTCGTCGAAAACTATTTCGATGAAAGTCTGTTGCGGTACAAAACTATACCGGGATTTCATTATTTCTCCCCTGACGGAAATGGGGCCGGAACCGTGTGCTTGGATCGAGAGATTCCGCCATGGCGGAGTTTGTGGCATCGTCTGCGTGTAGGAATGTACCTCATTGCGAATTTGGAAGTCGGAGGCCTGTTGGAGCTTGTATGGGAACGAGTGAAGGGCTGGCTCTCTTCCTCTTCTATGTCGGGGGACTATGTGGAAAACAGTCCGGCTATTGCGGATCCCGTGCGGGTCGCGGACTCCAACGCGCCGTGGAGGTCCTTCCTGGACCGCCTTCCCGGCATGGCGGGATTGCCCATTTCCAAAATACTGCTCGTTGTCGACTCTCGCGGCCGGAGTTCATGAGCCTGTCCGGCGTGAAGCGGTGAGACGAGCTATTTCGGTGTCATGCGGGCCTATTTGATCGAGAAGGCATCAGAACGAGGCTTCGAGGTCGTCGACATGGAACGGGCGTTTCTGCAAGTGATTCCAGAACGAGCCGTCGTTATGAACATCTCCAAGATTTTCATTGGAACAGCGCCGGCCATGAGGTGTTCGCTCGCATGGTGAGCACCTCGAGGGTATACGAGTCCATATTCGCAAGGTAGAGAACATGTTTGATCCGGTGACCGCGATGACTTCGGCCGGGGCCAGTGCGCCATCGCCTGGGGGGGCAACAGGCCGGACGTTACGTGTTTTCCACCTTCTTCCCGGTCCGGCAGATTCGTCCAATATGGTGTTTGCGAAGAATCTTATCGCCACGCTCGTGAAGCCGGCGTGGCCTGCCAGGCCATGTTCTTGCGTTCGCGAACCTCGCCGTTGATTCTCATGCGTGAAGCGGGACGATTACAGAAAGAGCTGGCTCAATTTGGTCCCGATCTGATTCACGCCCATTATGGCACCATGACCGCAGCCGTGGGTGCACTGGTGTCCCGGGTGCCGTTGGTGATTACCTTCAGGGGAAGCGATTTGAATCCCTGTGACAGCGTGTCCCCCCTCCGATCGGCAGGGGGAAAATTCCTTTCTCAACTGGCTGCATTGCGCGCACGACGGATTATATGCGTGAGTGAGCAACTGAAAGGGACTTTCGTGGTGGAACAAGCGCGTCTCCGTCGTCGTTCCGGGAGGGGTATGTAAAGCGATTCCGGCCGATGCCCAGGGACGACGTCCGGTCACTGCTGGGTTGGGGTGCCGAGGAATATGTGGTGATCTTCAACGCTGGGTTCGATGCTCAGAGGTCAAAGCGGGCGGATTTGGTTGTACCGGCCGTGGCGCTGGCTCGGAAGCGGTGCGGTGCGATTCGTTTCGAAATATTGGATGGCCGGAAAAGGAACAGGGCCACATTCCCTTCTATCTCAACGCGGCTGATTGCTTGCTCATGACCAGTGATTGGGAAGGGTCTCCGAATATTGTGAAGGAAGCGATGGCATGCAGTCTGCCGGTGGTGTAGTTTGCCTATGCCGGGGGAGGTCAGGCAGCGGCTCATGGATGTGCGCCCGTCGAGAATCGTCGGGAGAGACCCTGCCGAAATTGCAGAGGCGTTGGCCGACGTGCTGGAGAGGCGGGAACGGTCGAACGGGCATACCGTGATTCAGGATCTTTCGTCTGAGAAGATGGCCGTACGGGTTATGGCGGTCTACCGTGACGCCTTGAGCAAGCGGCGAAATCCGCCGGTCTGACAAACGAAGAGCCATGTCGTGGAATCTTACCTCCTGTTGACGTCAGCCACCGTGGTGATCGGCTTCTTGCCCATCTCGGCTGGCGCAGAACCTCCCAGATTTCATTGCCCATTGGCATCGGCCTGATCTATTACTGGTCTTTGTTTGGTGCCTGGTCCATTGTCCAAGACCGGCTCGGTGGTGATAGCGGAAAACGCTATGGCTATTTGAAGAAAAACTGTTTCCGATCATGCTCGATCACGACTCACTGTGATGCTCTTACTTCACGCCCTATTCATCATCCTCATCGAGATGGTGCTGCTGCTGTTCTTGGAGCCAGAGGGCTCGGAAGTCGAAGCAGGGCCGGAACCCGTTCCAGTTTCTCACGGCGTCCTGCTCGTCCTGGCAGTTGTTTGTGGCTTGACGAGTTATGCGCTGATTCGAAATGCTCGAAATGGCTCAAGACCTGAATCTTTCCGCCTATCGTGACGAGAGGGGACTGGGAGAGCTGCCACCCTATTTCACCATCCATCAATTGTTGAGTCGCGCCGCATTACTGTCGGTTGCTCTGGGAGTAAGCATTGTTTGCAGCGGAGCACATGGACGTTTATTTGCCGGGACGGCAGGATGGGCAGTGAAGGCCGGTTATGCGTTGGTCGCGGGCGGACTCTTCTGGTTTCTGCTGGTCCTTGGAAACAAGAATGAATTATTGTTCGCCGGTATTGGAGGAGTGCTCTTGTACATCGCCAATGCCCGACACCCTCGGCTAGGTGTACTGGCTGTTGCGGGGACCCTGGGCTTTGTCGGATTGTGGCTCATCCAGACGCTACGCGGTCTGCCTCTCGGGGCAGTGGTTGAAGGACTGCGGGAGATCTGGAGTCAGAGCAATTCGTTGAAGCGACGCAGTTCGTAACATCCAGCAATGAAGCATTTTCGGCTCATTTCTCCCTCTACGGTGCGCTCTCGCTGAAGGTGCCTCTGACCTATGGAGAGAAGCCTGATTAGTATGATGGCGTCCCTGGTGCCACGGGTATTCTGGGCGGAACGACCACCGGATGTGTATTTGCACTACGCCGGCCAGATCGGAGCGCCGGAGGGACAAGGGTATACCATTCACCACGTGACCGGATGGTATCTCAATTTTGGTGTGTTAGGAGTTCTGATCGGCGCTTTTGTCTGGGGAGCAATCTGGGCCAAGTGTTATGCCGGCATTTATCGGTCGGGTCTCCAGCGATCCCTTTTCTGGCGCGTATGGACGCGCCTTGCTCCCTGGATGTTCGTGGCTGGTATCCAAATGCTGATCCGCACGGGATTCGAAGGGTATAAGGCACTACTCGTTGAGGCCTTGTTCCTGCCGACCGTCATCCTGCTGCTCGCTTCGACGGCGGGAGCATTGTTTCGCATGTTCCGCCCGGATAACACGTGTCCGCCGCCCATTACTGAAAAACGAGTGACTGCCGATGCACTGAAGCCCGCCGGCCGAACGTGAGTGTCATCGTACCATGCCGCAATGAAGAACGCTTTATCGGCGAGTGCCTCGACTCGATCCTCTGTACGGATTACCCTTTGGCTCGGCTCGAGATTCTGGTCGTCGACGGCTTGAGTCAGGATGCAACAAGAGAGCATTGTCTCGACGATATGCCGCTCACCATTCGTCCGTAAGGCTTGTGGACAATGTGCGATTGACCACGCCCTGTGCCTTTAACGCAGGAATCGCTGCGGCACGGGGTGAGATCCTTGTCATCATGGGTGCCCATGCAAAATAGGCTCCTCATCGTACATTTCTCTGCTCGTGGATTGGCTCGAGAAGAGCGGCGCAGACAATGTCGGAGGCGTTTGCATCACATTGCCGGCGGATGGTCGCCCTGTACCTCGCAGGCCATCGCTCGAGGACTGGCGCATCCATTCGGCGTAGGACTGTCGTATTTCAGAATAGGGTCGTCACACCCTCGATGGGTCGATACCGTGTTTGGCGGCTGTTATCGTAGAGATATCTTCAATCGGATCGGCCCCTTCGATGAGCAACTGATCAGGAACCAGGATGATGAACTGAACCAACGGCTGATTGCCTATGGCGGTAAAATTTTGCTGGTGCCAGAAGTCGTGTCCTATTATTACGCCGCGCGGCTCTCTCCTGCAGCTTTGGCAGATGTATTACAGTACGGATATTTCGAGCCGTTCGGTGGCAGTGAGAGATCGGGAGGTATCCGGAACGGCACGGCAACTGGTTCCGATCGGGGCATTGCTGATGCTCGTCGGTTTGGCCATCGCAGCCATGTGGTCAGAACCTTCCCGACAGTTGCTGTTGATGCTTGTGGGGGGCTATGTAGTGGCGGATTTTGCCGTGTCTGTGTGGGTAGGGTTATCGGGTGGTATCCGCTGCGCCGCATGGATGCTCCTGGTGTTCCCCGTGCTGCATGCCAGTTATGGCATAGGGTATCTGCGCGGGATCATTGACTTTTGGATTCGGAAAAGGCACGCCAGCGTAATAGCGAAGGCGATGCCTTTATCGAGATGACGTCTGGGATGAATGTGGCAGATGTCTACGACTCCTTTGATCCTGAAGCCGAACGAATTCGTGCTGCATACGCGCGGCGGACAGTCCTGTATGTCTGCCGGACGGTATTCTTTTTTGATCGGGCCAACCTCTTCCTGATTCAGGAACGGGAACGTCGAGTTCTTTTGTTGCTGGATCGGGCAGGGCTGTCGTCCTTGGAGACGTTGCGCATTTTGGATGTTGGTTGTGGGGCAGGTTTTTGGATCCGGGATCTGATTCGCTGGGGCGCGAGTCCCGAGCACATCACGGGAGTGGACTTATTAGAGCAACGTATCGCGGAGGGCGAACGGTTACTTCCCGGAGGAGTGACCCTTCAGTGCGGGAATGCGACCACACTCGCATGTCCGGATGAGTGTTTCGACCTCATCGTCCAATCGACCGTGTTTACGTCCATTCTGGACCGCGAGGTGCAGGAGCGCCTTGCCCGGGAACTATTGCGTGTCTTGCGGCCTGGCGGAATCATCTTATGGTATGACTTTCTGGTGAACAACCCCCGCAATCCAGACGTCCGCGGCGTCACGAGCCGTGACATTCACCAGCTCTTCAGGGGATGTGGGATACGCCTCCACCGCATCACCTTGGCTCCGCCTCTAACTCGAAGGCTGGCCGGAGTTTCATGGTTCGGCTGTTGGTGCTTGAGCGCCATGCCCTGGCTTTGCACCCATTATCTGGGCACGATTCGAAAGCCGACGGAGCCCTGATGGAACGAGCCATTCCTTTTCATCTCCCCGATATTGGTGAAGAAGAAATTCAAGCGGTGACTGATACGCTGCGTTCAGGATGGCTGACGACCGGGGAGCGGACCAAGCAATTTGAGCAGGACTTCGCACAGGTCGTGCGGGCCACTCACGCCGTGGCCACGAATTCAGGCACCGCCGCACTGCATCTGGCCTTGAGAGTGATTGGCGTCAAGGAAGGCGATGAAGTCATTCTGCCGACAATGACCTTTGCCGCCACCGCCGAAGTGGTGTCCTATGTCGGCGCGAAGCCGGTCCTTGTAGACAGCCAGCCGGACACGTTGAATATGGACCCCGACGCGGTGATGCGTGCCATCACGCCGCGAACGAAAGTCATCCTGCCTGTCCATTTCGCAGGGCATGCCTGCGAAATGGACCGTCTCCTGCAACTAGCGGCGAAGTACAACCTGAGGGTCGTCGAGGATGCCGCGCATGCCTTCCCTGCGGCCGAGCATGGGAGGATCGTCGGGGGAATCGGCGACATCACCTGCTTTTCGTTTTATGCCACCAAATCCATCACCACCGGCGAAGGCGGCATGGCCACGACCCAGCACGCGGCTTATGCCGAGCGCATGCGGAGCTTGAGCCTCCATGGTATTACGAAGGATGCCTGGAACCGGTATGCGGAAAGCGGCTCCTGGTATTACGAAATACGTGAACCGGGCTTTAAGTACAACCTGACCGACATTGCGGCCGCAATCGGCATTGAACAGCTCCGGAAGTATCGGCGCATGTGGGCCGCTCGTTGCCGGATTGCGGCTGCGTATCAGGACGCCTTTGAGGATCTGCCGGAGCTGCAACGACCCGTGTGTCGGCCGGACTATGAACATGCCTGGCATCTCTATACGATTCAGTTGCGTCTCGACCGCCTTCGGATCACCAGGAATGGCTTTATTGAAGCCCTGAAGAAGGCGCACATCGGCGCATCCGTTCATTTCATACCTTTGCATATGCATCCGTACTATCGTGAAACGTCTGGATATCGTCCCGACGATTTCCCGCGGGCCCGCGCGGCATATGAACGCATGGTGTCATTGCCGATCTATTCGCGCATGAGCGATGCCGACACCAAGCGGGTCATCGAGGTGGTTCGAACATTAGTGAAGCAGTATCGGCAGTGATCAAGCGACTGTTCGATATCGTCAGCTCGATCATCGGCCTGCTTGCGGGGATCCCGCTGTTTCTCCTCATTTCACTGCTCATCAAACTCGACTCGTCCGGTCCCGTCTTGTTCCGTCAGGAGAGAATCGGCCGGGGTTTTATACCGTTCCTGATTTGTAAGTTCCGGACTATGGCTGTGCAGCAAGACGAGGGAATATCGATCACGAGTGACAGAGACGCACGGATTACGCGCGTCGGGCGGCTGTTGCGCGCCACGAAGATCGATGAACTGCCTCAGCTGTTCAACGTGTTGACCGGAGATATGAGCGTCGTTGGCCCGCGCCCGGAGGTTCGTCGATATGTGGAGATGTTTCGGGCCGACTATGAGGAGCTGCTCACCATCCGACCGGGAATGACCGATTTCGCGTCTCTCAAGTACCGAAACGAGGGAGCCCTTCTGTCGCGTGCCGAAGGCCCCGAGGATGAATATATCGCGCACATTTTGCCGGACAAGATCCGGCTCGGCAAAGTCTATCTCCGGCAGTCTTCCCTGCTTCTGGACCTCTCCATTATAGGCAGGACCTTGTTCAGGCTTGTCTGGTCAGAGCCAAACATGCGGATCATGCACGATTGACGCTCCCCGGTAGTTAGGGAGCTCCCCAGGTCCTACCTGAATTCTTCCTAGGGCTGGATTCGGCGGTTCGAGAAGGCGTATCTTGATAATTGCTCCCCGGTGGGTGTTCTGAAAGATCAGTCTCGGGAATGTTATGGCCATGCCTGGTATGACAACTTTGACGGCCGCTCAGCGTCGGATCTTGTTGTTTTTCGCCTACCTTGGACTCGCTGCGCTGTCCAATTGGATGGCGTTCCTCCTTCGCTTCGATGAAGCGATTCCTGCGTCCCAGTGGGAACTACTTAGCTCCATGCTCCCTCTGTTATTGGCTGTCCGGGCGTTAGCCTTTTATCCGTTCCGGCTCTATGACAGCCTTTGGCGATATACGAGTTTCTGGGACATCCGTGATCTTGCGCTGAGCATTGGTCTCAGTTCCCTGGTCTTTGCCGGAATAGTCAGACTCGGACTTGGTGTGTGGTCTTATCCCTCCTCGATTTTTATCATCGATGCGCTGCTGCTGCTTTGTCTCCAGACGGGGGTGCGGGCGTTTCCCCGGCTGCTGCGCGAGCATGGATTAACGGGGGTTGCCCATAAGCGGGTCCTGATTGTCGGCGCAGGTGATGCCGGAGCCATGATTGTGCGGGAGATGCGAAACAATCCGTCGTACGGGTATCGTCCGATCGGTTTCATCGATGACAATCCTGCTAAGGTCGGACACCGCATTCACGGGGCGGAGGTGTTGGGGAATCGAACTGGTCTGCCGCTCATCATTCGAGAGCACGGTCCCGATGTGGTGCTCGTCGCCATGCCCAGTGCTGCGCCGGCCACCATTCGTGAAGTGGTGAAAACCTTGGAACCGTTCCACCTTCCGATCCAAACGCTTCCCAACTTACGGGATTTGCTCCAAGGTCGAGTAGAGGTCAGCCAGATTCGGAACCTGTCCATCGAGGATCTGCTAGACCGCGTTCCGGTCGATCTGGATCCCGAACCACTCAGCGCACTGGTACGGGACGCACGCGTATTGGTGACCGGGGCCGGCGGATCCATCGGCTCCGAGTTATGTCGGCAGGTGGCTCGATTGTCGCCGGCGACCTTGGTGATGCTGGATCGCTATGAGAACGGCTTGTTTGCCGTCGCGAATGAACTCATCGCCGCCGGTCACTCGTCTGTCGCCCCCGTGATCGGAGACGTCACCGAGGTCGGCCAGATGAACCGGTTGTTTGCGGAATATCGGCCGACGCTGGTGTTTCATGCGGCCGCGCATAAACATGTGCCACTCATGGAAGGCAACCCCTGCGAAGCCGTCTTGAACAATGTCGGCGGTACGCGGATCGTGGCGGAGGCGGCGCATCGCCATGAAGTCGCGCGGTTCATTTTGATCTCGACCGACAAGGCCGTGAATCCGGTCAGCGTGATGGGGGCCAGCAAAGGGGTGGCGGAGTTGTTAGTCCAGAAGCAGGCCCGCTCGTCGCGGACGATATTTGCCACCGTGCGATTCGGCAACGTATTAGGCAGCAACGGCAGCGTAGTGCCGCTGTTTCTCGATCAGATCAAAGCCGGCGGGCCGGTCACGATTACCGACCCGAACATGCGTCGATATTTCATGCTGGTAGCGGAAGCGGTCCACCTCGTGCTCCATGCCGCACGCCTGGCCAAGGGCGGAGAACTCTTTGTGCTGGAAATGGGCGAGCAGATCAGCGTGGTCGATATGGCGCGTAATCTGATTCGTCTCTCGGGATTGGTACCCGACAAGGACATGGCCCTGACCTATGTGGGATGCAGGCCGGGAGAAAAACTGGTGGAGGAGTTGGTCGCTGACCATGAACGGGTGGAGGTGACCTCCGTCTCCAAAGTGCTCTGCATCAGACCGGACCCTGCACGTGATCTCTCCCGCCTCACGGCGCTCGTAGCCAGGTTGGAGGAGTCCGCCGCGGAGGGTAGCGTGTCGCACGTACTCGGCCTGCTCGGGTCCATCCTTCCCACCTACCGCCCTGCGGCTATTCCTGATTTGTTGGAGGGCCTTCACGATACGGAGGGCGGCGCGGCAGAGGATGCACCGGCTGCTTCATCGGATCAGGTGACGGCCTCCGGATTGTCGCCAATCGGTCCTCACAGGCGGACATGATGCATTGTCGATGCAATGCCCGAATGTCCGGCAGTTCGACTGCGTTCCCTCGTTCCGCCCCATCTGTGCGTCTACTCCGGCCTGCCTTGTGAACGTCTATCGCACTGCTTGTGGTCTCCTTCTGAGCCTGGTCCTGTGGATGGTCTGGGGCGGGTCTGCCGGTGCCTCTAGCAACCTTCCGTTGCACCACTGGGGATATGACGCCATTGAACGCCTCATTGCTCTAGGCGTCATTGATCGGGCCTTGGTGGGCGCGAAGCCGTTCACCCGCATGCAAGCGGCGCAATATGTGGCCCGCGCGATTGAACGGGCTCGCGCCGATGAGATCGACATTGACGGTCGCGAGGCCATTGCCGAGCCGCTGTTGGAACGATTGCTGGCGGAGTTTCGTCCGGAACTCGTTCGCCTCGGCACCATCAGGGCACGTCCTGACGACAAAACCGGTTCGCTTCGGTTCGGCGCACGAGTGACTTCTGAGGTCGATGCGTCATCGATCGGGGGCGGACAAACCATCCGGTTTCGAGAAAATCGGGGCGGGGAATATTTTGTCAACGGTGTCCAGAACCAAACCGATGTGCGGGCCTGGGCGGAGTTGAACGAATGGGCCGCCGTGATGGTTCAACCCAAATTCATCAGCAGTCGCCATCTCTTGGGATTGGGCGCGACCAATAACAGCGACAATTTTTATCTGCGTGAGTTCAGCCTCAAATTGAGTTACGCAAACATCGCCCTCGAAGCGGGGCGAGGAACGCAGTGGTGGGGACCCGGCTACCACGGATCTTTGTTGCTCACCGATCACGCATTTCCAATGGATATGATCAAATTGGGCACGGAGCGGCCGTTTCAATTGCCGGGGTTTTTGAGCGGTCTGGGAGATTGGAAGGTCAATGCTTTTCTGGCTCAGCTGGAACGCAATCGAGATTTCTCACGCGCCCGAGTCTTCGGATTACGCATCAGTTACCTGCCGGTTTCCTGGTTGGAGTTGGGGCTCACCCGCTTGACGCAGTTCGGAGGGCGCGGGCGCGATCAATCGTTCCCGGAAACGATCGTTGACACCTACATCCATCCGGCCAATCAGAGTGCCGACAAAGAGGTGAACGAACAGGGCATGGCCGATTTCCGGCTCAGGCTCCCATCGGTTCCCTATCTGATTCCCTTTCCTTCCGGCCTGCAGCTCTATGGCGAGATCGGAACGGAAGATAAATGGTCGCAACTGCCGATCCCGAGCCGCGCAGCATTTTTAGGCGGCATTTATATTCCGCAGGTCTTTCAAGGCGACACCATGGATCTGCGCGTTGAATATGCCGATACGGACTACGGCCGGCGTCGGCATCCGGAACTGAGCGGGGTATGGTACAACAACGGGACCTATACCAGCGGCATGCGTTACCGAGGATTTCCGTTGGGCCATCATATGGGCACCAACGGGAGGGACTTTTTTGTACGCAGTACCCGCTATCTAACGGAGACGTTGCAGTTCGGCGCCAGCTTCAACATTCAGGAACGGCAGCGGGGGCAGCCGGTTCATGAAAAAAAACGAGAGGCTGCTGTTGATCTAACCTGGTGGTATTCCAAAGACATTCAGGTCATGGGTGGATACACGTTTCAGCGCCTGACCAATCCCGGCCAGATATCCGCCATTACGCCGTTTGCTGAAACCTTTGCTTCCGGTGTGACCGCCCACAACCATTTGTTCTGGACTTCTCTGACCGTGCAGTTTTAGGCTACCTCCCTGCTTGTTGAGCCACCTCGCACGGGGTGACGGTTTGGAGGACTTTCGGGTGAAGAGCTGCTTATATTCCGTCTGGAGTCTTGCTGGAGGGTCGAGTCGCCATGACCGTGAATAGCGCATCTTCTTATTCCGCAGGGACACGCGTATGGTCGACGACCTGGTCCCGTGCCGTCATCTGGATCCTGATCTTCTCCTTCATGCTTCCTCCATCGCTCTTGGCCCAAAACCTTCCGGCCCAGCCCGGTGTGCCTGGCATCATGCAGCAATCGGGCCCTGGTGTGTCGGGAGGACTGTTCGGTCAAGGCGGATTTAACACACCAGGGACTGCAGGCGGGGTCGGGCAGGCTATTGTGACGAATCCGACCGCTCTGCAGCCGATTGTCCCCAATCAGGCTCCTTGTCCGGTTCCTGTCATCTCCGATCTGGCGTCAAAGGGCACTGTTCCCAACTTGAACGACTACTGGCCTGTCGAGCCCAGCAGCCTGTTGCCCAGTTCCATCGAACAACGGATGAAGCAGGAGCAGGAAGAACGCGATCGACGTCAGGAAAAAATTCAAGCCGATAAAGAAAAATCAACCATTGAGTATCAGGTGCAAACTGAACGGGAGAAGCGAGGCGTGTCCCAGTTTCCGTTCGGCCAGGTCACCGTTCCAAATCTCCCCTCGCCTCCCGGTCAAGGCCCATCCCAGCCGGGGAACCAATCCGGGCCCCCACCGGTCGCGGCGCGCCCTCTGCCCGAAGGGAAGACGTTCACAGCCGAGTTGTTGAGGCAACATGATTTTAACGTCGAGGAAGCTTTCTCGGAATTTTCCGTGCTGCACGGGGTGAAGAGCCGTCTGCGCCAATTCGGTTACGACTTCTTCGATGCCCAAGCCAGTACGTTTTCGTCCGTACAGGATATTCCGGTGGGACCGGATTTTATCGTCGGGCCGCAAGATTCCCTCGCCGTGCACATCTGGAATGTGCCTGATCCCAATTTCAATCGGAGCTTCATCGTCCCCGTCGAACGCGACGGTGTGATCGTCATTCCGCAGGTCGGGGCGATTCCTGTGGGCGGCCAATCGTTTGCCCAGGTGGAGCAAACCGTCCGGGCCCGGTTGAGCAATCTTCTGAAGCGGTTTGAGCTGCACGTGTCCATGGCGCGGATCCGCACGATCAAAGTTTTCGTCGTGGGGGAGGTCATTCGTCCGGGAGCCTATGAGATCAGCGCATTGGCGACGACATCGAACGCGCTGTATGCCGCTTGCGGGCCGGCCCGTTCAGGCTCGTTGCGTCAGGTCAAAGTCATGCGCGAAGGCAAGACTGTTGCAGAACTCGACCTCTATGATTTCCTGTTGCGAGGAGACCGGCGTTTCGACCAACGGCTGCAATCGGGTGATGTGGTGCTCGTCCCGCCCCTCGGTCCGGTTGTGGCTATCAGCGGGTCTATCAAGCGTCCGGCCATCTACGAGCTGAAGCCGGGCGTGCGATTGACGGAACTTCTCACCCTCGCCGGCGGCCTCACGCCGCTTTCCGACCGCCAGCGCTGCCATCTCTTCCGCCTCGATCCCGAACGCGGCCGCATCATGGTCGATGTCGATCTGGTCGGGGCCTTAGCCTCCCAGGGACATGAGAAAAGCCGGCCCGGGGTCGCAGGAGGGGATCCGCTCTTGCTGGACGGAGACTATGTGCGAATCGGCATCCTGCCGACTCAAATCACCAACGTCGTGAGTCTTGTCGGGGCCGTGAAGAGCCCCGGACCCTACGAATACCGCCCCGGTATGAAGGTGAAAGACCTGTTAATCAATGAGCAGCTCACGATTGATGCCTATGCGGATCGTGCCGAAATCATCAGGACGGATCCCGTCACGTACCAAACACGAGTCATTCAATTCAGCCCTAAGGCGCTGCTCGAAGGAAATGACGCCGAGAATCATATGCTTCAACGCCTGGATCAGGTGGTCGTTGCCACCCAGCACCGGCCGCCTAATCTCGTGCTGGTGGAAGGCGAACTGAAGCGGCCGGGTTACTTCACGATTGAAATGGGAGAGCGTTTGAGTTCGGTGCTGAAACGGGCCGGCGGTGTCACACCGAATGCATTTCCGGCCGGGCTGGTTCTGACGCGGGAATCCGTCAAGTTCCGGCAACAGGCGGAGCTGGAAAGATTCGTGGCATCGGAGCGCCAGCGGCTGACGGCCCAGTCAGCCGGGGTGGCGGCAGGATCGACCGGACTGAGCCCGGCTTCGGTCTTATCGGGCTCGGGGGGACTGGCGGAGCAGCAGGTGTTATCCCTCCGGCTCCAGCAGCTGGAAGCCACTACGTCGCGGCTGGAACTGGGCCGCGTCGTCATTCGAATGGAGTCGATCGAGCAGCTCGAGGGAACAGAAGACGATATCATTCTGGAGGCGCGGGACCGGATTCTCATGCCAACGCCGTCACAAACGGTCAGCATTATCGGGTCAGTCAAGAGTCCCAGTACGGTGGTCTATCGGCCGAGCCTGAGATTGGATGACTATTTGCGCCAGGCCGGCGGATTGACGGAGGATGCGAATAAGAAGGAAATGTATATCATGCGAGCCAATGGCACCACAGACTCTGCCTATCTCGCGGTGAAAGAATTGCGCTCAGGGGACACGATCGTGGTCCCGCAGAAAATCGAAGCGCGGACGCCGCAGCTTGCACTATGGCAGACCGTAGCCAGCATTATCGGCAGCGTGGCCCTCACGGCCGCGGGCATTGCCGTGGTGGGTCGATAAGGCTGATAGGATCTGCACGATGGGTCCATTGCTGGAGTCACACCAGGGCGCCATGACTTCCACTCCCGGTAGCGGATCCAGCCACTTAGCCACTGGACAGCTTGACCTCTGGCACGTTCTTTCACGGCGACGTGGTCTGGTGGCCGCGATCGTCCTCCTCGCCCTTTTAGGAACTTTCGGCGTCAGCACCCTGGTGCTTCCCAAGATGTATGAATCAACCGCGACGCTGTTGCCTCAATTGGACTCCAAGGAAAGCGGAGGACTCGCCGCTTTGCTGACGGCCACAGGGGCCGGAGGTATGGCGCAGAATCTCGGCGCCACCCTCCCGAATATGCCGAACGACTCCCACTGATGTGTTTGTGGCGATCTTAAAATCCCGTGTCATGGCGGATGATGTGATTGCCAAGTTCGGCCTCATGGCTTTATATGACGAGCGGACGATGCATGACACCCGTGCAGAACTGGCGGATCGCGTGCGTATTGCCGTGTCCAAAGAGAAAGTCATTAAGGTGATGGTGGAGGATACCGATCCCCAGCGAGCCGCCGACATCGCCGCCCATTTTGTGGCCGGTCTCGACCGGCTGAATCGCACCTTGAATGTGAGCAAGGCCGGACAGAATCGCGTTTTTCTGGAACGCCGGTTGAATGAGACAATAGACACTATGGCCAAGGCAGAGGAGGCGCTCCGGGATTTTCAGGCGAAGAACAAGGCCGTGGCCGTGGAGGCGCAGTCGAAAGCCATGATCGAGGCTGCCGCGATCATCCAGGGTCAAATCACCGCTCAGGAAGTTCAGTTGCAAGTGATGGAAGGCTATCTGTCCCCGGACAATCCCGATCTTTCCCGTGTCCGGTCCAGTATCGAGGAATTGCGGAAACAGTTGCTGCTGATGGAGTCAGGCAAGGGAGCCAAGGGCGCACCGGCGGGAGGCCGGCTCCATCCCGCCATGGTGACGGTGCCGGAACTGGCCCTCCAGTACGGGCGGTTGCTCCGAGAGTTAAAGGTGCAGGAGACGCTGTACGCGCTGCTCACCTCCCAGTATGAGCAGGCGAAAATCACCGAAGCCCGTGATACGCCCACCGTTCAGGTGCTCGATCCGCCGGTTCCCGCGGATAAACAAATCAAACCCCGCCCTGTGCTCTATACAGCCGTCGGCGGATTGGCAGGACTCTGTCTGGGGACGATCCTTGCCTATGGGTTGGAGTTGCGCGGGCGGAAGGCCGGCGGCCTGCCTTACCGATCCTGCCAAAATTGACGATTTTTCAATCGCAATGGTAGAATCCGCCCGATTTCTCTGCTAGAAGGCCGGAAGTCTCAGTCGTTATTCACATTCACACTTACCAGAATAGGAGAACGGGATGGCTGTTCCAGTCTCCCAGATGTATACAGTGACCAAGTACGTGTTGACCCAGAAACTCCGGGGGGTCAAACGGTATCCGCTCGTGCTCATGCTCGAGCCTCTGTTTCGCTGCAATCTCGCCTGTGCGGGGTGCGGGAAGATTCAATATCCGGATCATGTGCTGGATAAGCGGTTGACCCCGGCACAATGCTGGGCGGCCGCAGACGAGTGCGCGGCGCCTATTATCAGTATTCCCGGCGGCGAACCACTGATTCATCCTGAAATGCCGGAAATCGTGCGCGGTCTCGTAGGGCGGAAGAAGTACGTGTATCTCTGCACCAATGCCATTTTGATGGAACGGAAGCTCGATGAGTATCCGGCCTCAAAATTTTTGACGTTCAGCGTCCATATGGATGGGCTTCGGGATGAACACGATCTGGCTGTCTGTCGGGACGGGGTGTACGACGTGGCTGTGAAGGCCATCAAGGCGGCCCTGAAGCGGGGCCATCGCGTCACGACCAACACGACGTTATTCGACGATGCCAATCCTGAGCGCGTACGGAAGTTTTTCGATGAGATGATGGGGCTGGGGGTCGAAGGCATGATGATCTCGCCGGGGTACAGCTACCAAAAGGCCCCGGATCAACAGCATTTTCTGAAACGGAGCCGGACCACCGAACTGTTTTCGAAGATCCTCAGCAATCGGAAACGCGGATGGCAGTTCAACCAGTCCCCCTTGTTTCTGGAGTTCCTCATGGGCAAGCGCCAGTATCAGTGCACGCCTTGGGGAAATCCCACGTATAACGTGTTTGGCTGGCAGCGCCCCTGCTATTTGTTGCAAGAAGGCTATGCCTCAAGTTTTCGTGAGCTCATGGAGAAGACCGATTGGAACGCCTACGGCACCGGACGCAATGAAAAGTGCGCGGACTGCATGGTGCATTGCGGGTACGAGGCGTCGGCTGTGGAGGATACCTTCGGGTCGCTATCCGGCTTTACGAAGACCGTCAAGATTACGCTGATGCCGAACGCCCGATAGCCGGCTTCCATCGGTATGAGAGTCGCCATGGTGACGCGTTCGGTCGCGAGCCGGCCGAATGCGTCGCCGTCACCCTTGTAAGACGAGATGATTATGACTGACGCGAAGTACCACGCGCCGGAGCCCGGCAGTCCTGAAGGCCGGGTCTTTCGGCCGACATCCCTCACTGAACTGAGCGAGGCGATCGAGCTGGCTTTTGATTACCGGGGAGATATCACCGTTGACCTGAAATCCGGTGGTCAGGTCACAGGCTACCTCTTTAATCGAACCGCGACAGGAGAGCAGCCGACGATCGAATTATTCCCTTCTACCAGCAGTGGGACCATGACCATTCCGTATTCAGAGGTGATGGCGATTGCCTTCACCGGCGAAGATACGGCCACAGGCAAATCCTGGGAGGCTTGGATCGCCAAGAAGGAGTCGGAACGACAGAAGGACATCGATCGCGCTACGGCGGATGCCAAATCGCGCGGTCATCTCTGAGCGGTATCTTCTTGTCCGCTACGCATTTCTGATGGCGTGCCGTCACGTTCTTCTCTGCGTCAGTCGCGCGACTTCCCTCCACACGCAGCCGCAATTTCCTGTGCGTATTTCATCGTTGGTCCCTCCGTTTGACTCCATCCGTTTGTTGACAAAGAGGGGGGGCTATGCTAGAAGAGTCGGCCTCAAATTTGGGGCGAGTCCGTGTCGAGGAAGCCTCTCGTAAGCAGGCTCTGGGCGAGATGTTTGTGAGGCAGATCACCAGTCCGGCACGGATCGAACCTATGCGGGGGCGGAGAGCGATTAGTAAGAATACCGCCCGGCATGTCGTGCTTGTTTGGGGCTTGATCGCGACGCTCTGTGTGCCGTCGATCGTGTTTGGGAGCCATGCCGCCGACCATCGATTTACCGTCGAAGGGTTTGTGTGTGGCAAAGACGGCCGTCCCGCCGTCAATGTCGAGGTGCTGGTCAAGGATACGCGGATCACCGTTGGCCAGACCGTGACGACTGATGGCGACGGGTACTATAAAGTTACCCTGCATCTACATAATGATAACGTTGGTGACCCGCTGTTAGTCGAAGCGAGCGGGGAGCAGAAGAATTCGAAGATCCAGTTCGACCCGAACGATCTGGAGACGGAACGCAAGCTTCGAGTCGATTTTGGAAGTGGGTGCGAGCGCGATCTTGGTCCTCCGCAGTGGTTGTTGTACGGACTGGGGATCGCGGCTGTTGCTATTGTGGGATGGATTGGGCTAAAGATCTCCCGCAAGCGGATGCGAGAAGAGCAGCGGCGAAAGAAGGGGCAGGGCAAGCGGCAGAAATAGGGCACGGTCCGTGGGGCATTGTTCCTCGCCGGATCGAATAGCAAGAAGTAGGCGGGGAAGTCCAAACGTGACCTCGTTGTATTGTGAGTCTTGACGCTTTTGCTGTGGATGCGCGTGGCGCCGCAGGGAAGCGTCTTTTTTTTCTGTCGATGGTAATGGGTGCTTGCGTATGAATAGGCGCGGGCATGAAGAAAGGAGTGGGAGCTTTTTTATGAAACAAGCAGGCATGAAGAGATTGGCTCTGATGGTCGGCATTCTGGGATTTGGTTTTACTGTCGTCGGATGCGGTGGTGGTGAAGGCGGCGGCGAGGGACCGATTGTCCCGCCACCCCCTGCTCCTGCCGAGTATGCCGACAAGCACATGCCTGCCGGTTGGTGGACGGATCCGAAGATCCTTGAGGAAGGGAAGGAGTTGTACATCGGCGGCAAGAATCCTGACGTCAACTGCGCCAGCTGTCACGGTAAAGATGGCAAGCCGGTGAAGGCCGGTGCCCGCGACTTCCGCAATGGAGATCGCATGAAGATGTATTCGGACTCCGTCTGGTTCTGGCGCATCTCTGAAGGCGTGCCGAACACGAAGATGAAGCCCTGGAAGAGCAAGTTGTCCGAAGAAGATCGCTGGAAGATTTTGGCATTTGAGCGCTCGTTCGGGTTGTCCGGCAAGGGCTGGGATGCCAATAAGAAAGATTGGGTGCCTGCTGACCAGGTGAAGTAATTCGCCTCTGGTTGAGTTCGAATCATGGGTCAATCGGTTGGAATGAGGAGGAGCGGCGAGACATCATGAAAATCTGGCAGCGCTGTTTGTTACTTATGTTCGCGCTAGTGGCGGTGTTGGGAGGAGTGGCCTATGCCCAGGCTCCCAGTGCGCCCCCCGTGGAGTTCCCTTACACCGGGAATCGCACGGCGGTATGGATCGTCGCTCAGCTCCACATTCTTTTTGCCGGCTTTATTTTGGGCGCTCCGATTTTCGTCGTGATTTCGGAGTGGCTGGGGTATCGCAAGCAGGATCCTCGCTACGACCGGCTGGCCAAAGAAGTTACGAAGGTCACCGTCATCCTGTACAGCATGACGGCCTTGACGGGCGGCCTCTTTATCTTCGTGCTGTTGGCGACCTACCCGCAGTTTACAACCTGGCTCATCAATCACTTCTTTCTCATTTTTGCCGTCGTATATCCGCTCTTGTTCATCGGCGAAACCATCGTCCTCTACATGTATTTCTACACCTGGGATGCCTGGAAGGGTGAAAAGAAGGGGCGTCATATTGCATTGGGCGTGTTACTGAATCTCATCGGCTCTATCACGCTGTTTGTGATCGATGCGCCGACCTCCTTTATGAACACTCCGGTCCGTGCTGAAGGTATTTCACCCGCAGAGTTTTTGGCGACTGCATCCCTCTGGGACAAGGTGTTCAACTACAGCTGGATGCCGCTCAATTTGCATCGACTGGTCGGAAACGTGACCTTCGGCGGATTCGTGGCTGGTCTCATTGCTGCCTACATGTTCATGGGGTCCAAGAAGGAAGAGGATCGTGCCTATTACGACTGGATGGGCTTCGTCGGCAATATGATCGGCGTGGGTGCGTTGTTGTTCTTGCCGTTCATGGGATACCTGCTCGCCTATGAGCTGTGCGACTACGACGCGTCCATCTGTCCGTACATGATGGCCGACCAGTTGTCGATGTTCTTCGAGATGCAAGGGGCCATGATCGGTCTCATCTTCCTCGCCAGCAATTACTACATCTGGCTCAGTATGAAGCGGATCGAGGGTGTGGAGCGGGTTCGAATGACTGTGGTGGCGCCGATTGTCATGGTGTTGTTGCCCATTGTCATGACGAAGGTCCTGACTGACTATCCCGTGCCGGATCCCACGTCGCTGGCCTTCCTGCTGCCGCTTCTCTTGGCCCCGGCCATTCTTGGCCGATTCATCCCACTGACGGTTTCGTCGAGCACGGTCATCAAGATCGGCTTCTTGATGGTCGTGGTAGGCAACGCCATTTGGATGACGCCGCATGGATTCGTGCCCACTGGGGCGAAGCTGGTAGCAGAGTTGGAGTTGCCCTCTGACTGGAACTTCCTGGCCCTCATGCCGGCGAAAAACTCTGCGGCGTTCACCTTGGTCTTCGTCACCGTTGTGAATTATGTCATTTATAACCGGGCGGTTTCTCAGGGAACCATTGTGTGGGGCAAGATCGACTTCGCTTCGCAATTCGTCCTGGTGTTTCTCGCATTCAGCGCGATTTGGACGATGGGACTGATGGGTGCCGTACGCTCCCTGTTGCGGAAGTACTTCCATACGTACAACCTGTTGCCGGATTTCACGGCGGAATCCTTTACGCCAACGCTGTCCTATTCAGCTTGGTGGATCACCGGTATTACGATCGTCTTTTATGCAGTGGTCAGCTTTGCGATCATCGTGACCTTGCGCCCGTCTGACTCAAAGGGCCATGCGCACGAGGGAAGCCCGGTTCCAGCAGGGGCCAAGTAGGGCGGACACCATACTGGAAGGGCGGTAAACGAGGGCATTCATGGGAAACATCATTAAAAAGTTGGTCGTAGGAGTCGTCGTCGGCGGAATTCTGTTTGGCGCCACCAATGCGCTGGGCTTTCCGTTCGTTTTTCAAGCGCTGTTTTTTGGCTATGCCATGCTCGGCGCCCTTGTCTTCATGATTCTCGATTTACCGGCGCTCAAGCCGTTCGGCGGGGTGAAGGCGGTCGGGGCATTGCTCGTGTTCTACGTCATTCTCTCGGCTAGCTATATAGCGGTGGGAGCGATGTGGCCGCAGTACGATCCGGAAGATGAAAAAGGCAAAATCGAAAAAATCCTCAAGCCGAAGCGGGAGCACTACGAGGCCGGCAAAGTCGAAGTGCTGATGCAGCGAGCCAAGGCTCTGGACGAGAAGGCCAAGGAATTGACCGCCCGCTTGCAGGCGTTGGGGGCGGCCCAGGCTCCTGCCGACCAAAAGGCCGGCGGCGAGAGCGCGCCGACCGCTACCACGGCCGCTGCCAGTGGTGATATCGCCAAGTTGGGTGAAGAACAATGGCAGCTGCAGGAATGTTACAACTGCCACAAATTGAATGGCGAAGGTGGAAAGAAGCGCGGTCCGGAATTGGATAACATCGGCAACCTTCTGTCGGCTGCAGAAATCGCCAGGAAAATTCTCGATCCGAAGAGCTACAAGGCGGAAGGGTTCGAGCAGGAATACGAGAAGGGCAAGATGCCCGACAAGTATAAGGACCTGATGGAACCCAAGGACGTGGATGCATTGGCGATATGGTTGGCCGGATACAAGAACGCTTCGGTGAATACTCCGAAGCCGATCAAGATGAAGTGAGCATCATGCAGCCGAAACTCAAATCAACAGTTCGATGTACGGACGGTGAAGTCGGAGAGGTGCGGAGGGTGATTATGGACCCGCTCTTCCACGAAATCAGTCATATCGTCGTGGGCGGGGGGGCGACAAGCCTTATCGAGCGCCAGGTTCCGATGGGGCAGGTCCAAGCCGTCAGTGATGAAGTGGTCACGCTCCGCGGCACCTCGGCCGAGTTCGCCGCATTGCCGGCTTTCAAGCGCGATGAGTACGTGACGACGCACGAGGTGGAAATTGCCCACCTCGAAGACCGGATCCATGTCACGCCTGGAGAAGTCCTGGTCCCGTTTCCTGAGCTCGAACGGAGTGTAAAGCGGCGGACATTCTTCGCCAATTTCACCCATGCCATCGGTTTTCTGATTGGATTCCCGCTTGCCTTTCCGGTGCTGCGATACCTGATGAAGCCGATGTACTCGCCGTTTGACAATGAGTGGCTCAAGATCGGCAACTCCGGAAAGATCAAGCAGGACGATGTCGGCGTCCAATTCAAGTACAAGCGCAAGATCAAAGAAGCGTACATGCCGGAGCAGGAAATCGATAAGAACGTCTGGGTGCTGAAGGCGACGCCCAAAGTGCTGGAGACGATCTATCAGGGGAAGGACATGGAATTCCGGGATTCGGCCGGAAAACATATCTGGACGAATAAGAAGGATGTTCCGTTCGTCGCCTATTCAGGCAAGTGTCCGCATCTGGGTTGTGGCTTCAAGTGGCGGACGCACAAAACGCTGGGCCAGGTATTTCTTTGCCCCTGTCACTTGAGCATTTACGACGCTGCCGGGAAGGTCCTGGATGGACCGGCCCCGCGACCGTTGGACCCTCTTCCCATCAAAGTTACCGCAACCGGTGACATCACCATTATTGATATGGAATTCAAGGCGGGCACTAAGGCCCAGGTTCGGATTGTCTAATGGATACGACTACGCAGCCGACGACCACGCAGCCCTCAGCTATCGAAAAAGTCTTTGCCTTTGTCGACGAACGCGTCGGGTTGAAGACTTTGCAAGCCAAAATGCTCAACGAGCCTGTCCCTGGCGGGTCACGTTGGGCTTATGTTTTTGGCTCGGTGTTGCTCTTCATCTTCATCATGCAGGCGGTAACCGGCATTCTGTTGATGTTCTATTACGTGCCGACCGCGGATCACGCCTACGCCAGCACCCAGTACATCATCCACACAGTGGATTATGGCTGGTTTCTGCTGAGTTACCACTTCTGGGGCTCAACGGCGATGGTCGTCTGCGTTTTTGCGCACATGTCCCAGGTCTTCCTCTGGGGCGCGTACAAGAAACCTCGAGAACTCATCTGGTTGGTCGGTCTCGCCTTGTTTGGCATCGTCATGGGGTTCGGCTTCACTGGATATCTGCTTCCCTGGGACCAGCGTGCCTATTGGGCCACGACTGTCGGCGTCGAAATCATGGACAAGACGCCGGTGCTTGGCGACTTCATGGCCCGGTTTCTGAAGGGTGGAGCGACGCCGGGGCAGATGACGCTGAGCCGCTTCTTCGTCATCCACGTCATGGTCTTGCCGGCTGCGCTCATGGGATTGGCCGGCTTGCACCTCTTTCTGTTCCGGAAGGCTGGCCCTGCAGGTCCGTTCCGCGGCAGCGTCGAAGAGATCAAAGCCAAAACCGATTATTTCTTTCCGCGACAAATCTGGAAAGACATTGTCGGTATGGTTGCCGTGTTCCTCTGCATTTGCAGCCTGGCCTTCTGGGAGCCGATCGTCCTGCTCGAGGAGGCAACCCCGGATCCCGGCGACTATCACCCCGAACCGGAATGGTACTTCTTGTTTCTGTTTCAGTTGTTGCGTCTGAAAGTCTTCGCGGGGGAATTCGGGCAGTTCCTGGGGGCGATCGCGTTACCCGGGATCTTCATGGCCTTACTGGCGGCGTTGCCCTTCATTGATCGCGATCCGGAACGAAATATCTTTAAACGCCCGATTGCATTGATCAGCTGGATTGTGGTCATGGCGAGCATTCTCATTTTCACCGTGGCGGCAATCATCAACCGCGAATTTTTGGAATAGGCGGAGGGTCTAGGGCACATGACTGGTCGAGAGACGATGTCGTCATTCAAATTAGGGTTGAGCATTCTCTGGCCTGCCTGTTGGACCGCCCTGCCGATCAAGATGGCATTCGCCGTGTTGTTTATGGCGATGGGCACGATCCATCTGGAGACCAAGCTCGGGATCACCTTCCTGATGCTGCTCATGAGCCCGGTGAGCGTGTTTGCATTTTTCGTCATTTCGTTAGGAGTCGGATTTCACTTCGGTGAAGGGGCTGGGCTTCCGTTGCTCTTCCTCGTGTCGATCCCTATCGATATCTGGGCGCTGGGGCTTGTGGCTCGCACCGTATTTCTTGAGCGCTTGCGGCTTGAACCCCCGGATTCACTCGGGGTGGCATTATGGGTCCGTTTCGCCATTGCAGGAGCCCTGTATTTGCCGCTGCTTTGGGTGGTTGAAGGCGGCGCTACCGATCTGGCCCGTTCGATCGTGAAGTCGATTCTCGACACGGATATGTTGAAGAGTATGCCGGTCGCCGAACGCATCGGCCTGGAGTTCACCGCCTGGGGAAGTGTCTCCCTGTTGGTATTAATCGCCTTGACCTATATCGGACTCTCCATCCTCGGCAAGTTGGTCGAAGGGAAGACAACCGGAGCCGAGCCTTCAGGCGACAGTTATCAGGGCCTGATCTCGCGCTGGGATATGATTCGCGTGCCGGCGGATCAGAGTCTGATGCTCACGGCCTTTACGGCAGCGGGGGCGGTCCTGAGCGTGTTGTTCTGGATGGTGCTCCCTGTATCAACCCCCCATCCTCACGAATGCTGCAAACCGGCAACTGTCGCGCCGGTCGCACCATTTGACCCCCAGAAATCGCTCTCTAAGGGCGAAAAGGTGTTGAAGGACGCCGAGGTGAAAATCGTCGCGTTAGAACAGAAAACGGCGGAAGACGAGAAGGATAAGCAGAAAGGCGGCAAGGAAAAAGCCGGTGTCAAGGAGAGCTCTACGAAGAGCGACGGCAAGGCTTCGCAAGTCACGGCTGGGAAACCAGCGGGAAGCAAATGACATCATGGCGAACGACGAGGTGGGAACAATGAGGAACCAAGGGCGGACTATCGGAAAATCAGGTGCGCCACATGGCAGGTAGTGTCGCGTTGCTGACCGGATGCGCGGTGGTGCTCGGTTCAATCGGGTTGCCGGACATGGCGATGGCTCAGGATGCGACTGCTCAGGCGCCCACCGCTTATCGGGACATTCCCTATGTCGGAAGCCGCAATCTGGTATGGATCATCGCACAGTTACACCTCCTTCTCGCCGGCTTCGTGCTTGGCGTGCCGATTTTTGCGTGGTTGTGCGAAGTCGTCGGCTGGAAGTCCGGTGATAAGCGCTACGACAAGCTCGCCAAAGAGTTTACTAAACTGCTGACGTCATCTTATGCCACCACCGCCTTGTTCGGCGGCATCCTTCTGTTCCTGTTGATCGGCTTCTATCCGAAGCTCATGGCGTATCTGACGGATATTTTCTTCCCGTCCTTCCTCGTTTACTGCGGCCTCTTCCTCGTGGAAACCGCCACTCTGTACCTCTATTGGTATGGTTGGGATGCTATGTCCGAGGGCAATGGGAAGAAGTTCCATATCTTCTTGGGCTTCCTCCTGAACGTCTTCGCCTTCTTCATCATGATCGTTCCGAACTCCTGGGCAACGTTCCAGGCGAGCCCGGTGGTCATTGCCGAAGGCACGGATTTCGAACGTGCCTGGGCCGCCACCTGGAATCCGACCTGGTGGCCGGTGAACATTCACCGCATCATCGCGAACGTGGTGTTGGGAGGCTACATCTGCGGAGCCTATGCGGGTATTCGCTACTTGTCGGCCAAGAGCGCGGAGGAACGCTATCACTATGACTGGATGGGCTACGTTGGGAACTTCATCGGGGTCTTTGGTCTCTTGCCCCTTCCATTTGCCGGCTATTGGCTGATGCGGGAAATTTACCAATACAACCAACAGATGGGGATCACCCTCATGGGCGGCTTCCTGTCCTGGCTATTCATTCTGCAGGCCATGCTCATCGGGGTACTGTTTCTCGGGTCGAACTATTATTTCTGGATGGGTATTACGCATCGAATACCTGGTTCGGAGGGCCAGTATCGCAAACCGATCATGGCGATGTTGATTATCCTCCTCTTGTGCCTCGCGGTCTGGATGACCCCGCATTCGCTGGTGGCCAGTCTGGAAGAAGCTCAGAAAATGGGAGGCACGCACCATCCGCTCCTGGGGGTGTTCGGAGTCATGTCGGCCAAGATGACGGTGTCGAACCTGATGGTGCTGGTCACATTCATGAGCTTCATCATGTATTGGCGCGCAGGCAAAGAAGACACGGCTGGCTGGGCCAAGGTCGCGAAATCCGTCATGGGTGCTGTGCTGGTGCTCGCCGGACTCGCCGTGATCGTGCTCGGTGTCTGGGGTTACTTCGTGCCGGCGATTATTCGCATCAACTACTTCTCGACGTCCCAGGTCGCGATCGTCATCTTCGTCATGTTGACCATTACTCCGTTGACGGCGTTATTGCTGAAAAGCGCCAAAACGACCACAGAGATGGTCTGGGGACGTATGCCGCCTCGCGCCGGTTATTCGTTGGTTCTGAACGCGGTGATGGTCATCCTGCTGATGACCCTCATGGGGTATGCCCGCTCCTCGTCGCGTGTCCATTGGCACGTGTATGGTGTGATGCGTGATTCTTCCCAATATGCATTCTCGCCCGCGCTGGGTTATGCCGCTGCACTGATGGCCCTCAATACATTTTTATTCTGTCTGCTGGTCGCCTTTATTTTCTGGGTCGCCACCATGGGGGACAAGGCCAAGGCGGCAGCTAGTGCAAAGGGATCCCCCGAGCCAGGGCACATTCCGGCTATGGCGGGTGGCTCGCCAGCGTTGGATAGTGCTGTGGCCGACAGATCCGAGCAACAGGGCCAGGTCTGATCCGGAAGAGGGCTTGTCCTGGCGGTCAGAAATGGGTCGTGATCATTATCCTTTGTTGAGGACTTATGAGTGAAGTAGTCAAATTGCAGCTAATCGGTCTGTGCGTAGTTGGCCTGGGTGTCGTGATCCTGCTCTTCATCAAGGGGCAGTTTCTTCGGGTCATTGGCTTTGTGGCGATCGTACTGGGATTATTCTCGCTGGTCGCATTGGCCGTCCCACAGATGGCGTCCCTCCCGCCGGCCGAAGAAAGCATTAACATTGCCGACATTAAGACACCCACGGATATGGCTTCCATCGGACAGAAGATCTTTTTCAGTAAGGGGCAATGCGCGCTGTGCCATTCGATTGGTCCAAGCGAGTCCGCCCGCTGTCCGGACCTGAAGGGCATCGGCGCGAAGCTGTCGCGGGAATTCATTTTTGAAAGTTTGACGGAACCGCAGGCCTACCTCTATCTGGACTACCGGCATGAGGGTATTCCGAAGGAATATCCGGCGCGTATGCCGTACATCAATAAAAACCCTATCGGTCTATCGAAGAACGAGATCCTGTCGGTCATTGCCTTCCTGCAGCAGATGAGTGGTGAACCGATCAGCGTGAGCCCTTCGGAACTAGACATTCCCCGTGCCACCCCTGCACCGGTGAAGGCTGCGGACGCTGGCACCGTGGCAGTGGCACAAGCACGATAAGTTATTGTCGGTGAAGTAGAGGAGGAAGGTATGGGAGGCGTACTCATCAGACCAATCATACTGACGGTCTGTATCTATCTGTTCTTGAAATTTATTGTCCCGGTTTTGCCGCATAGCGCGCCGCTGCCTTCGAGTTTGATTTTTCTGTACCTGATGCTGGTGATGTCAGGCTCAGTGCTATTTGCAACCCTGAGTGGTGAATCGAAAGACGCATTCTTTCAACCGATTCTCCGCTTCCTGACCGGGGAAAGCGGCGGAGCGCTCAGTAGCGCCCGCTATCTGGTGTTGGCCTTATTTCCGTTGCTCGTCGGATGGCAAACCTATGGCAGCACGGCCTCGAGCGACGCACCCCCGGGTGAAAATCGTACGATTCATCCCGCTCCTCCTGGCGAATATACCGGACTCTCGAACCCGGTACCGAAGACGCCGGAAAATATTATGTATGGCAAAGGTTTGTATGCCTCGCGTTGCGCGCCCTGCCACGGAAATTTTGATGGCAAGGGTTTCGCAGCCGCCGGATTTACGCCTCCGCCGGCAAACTTTAAGGACCCGACGACGATCGCCATGCTGCAGGAAAGCTATCTGTTCTGGCGCATCAAGAAGGGAGGCGTCGGCCTTCCTGTCGAAGGGATGCCATGGAAAACCGCCATGCCGCGATGGGAATTGGAAATGTCCGATGAGGACATCTGGAAAGTCATTATGGGCGAATACGACGGAGCCGGACAGAAGCCTAGAACCTGGGACGAGTCCGAGTAATTTATTCGTCCAGAGCTTGCTGAGCAATTAAGGGGAACGTATGGCACGAGTGAGGAGAGTAGGAAAGAGATGGTGGGTTGGAGCCGTCGGCCTTCTAGGGCTGTGTGTGGGTGCTGAAGTGCAGCCCGCCTATAGTCAGCAAAGCGTCGCCGTGCGCGCGGCACTTGTGAAGGGCTCCCTTCCGGCCGATGACCCCACGGCAGCGGCATGGGCTACTGCCTCTGTGTCTGAATTCCCCATGTCTCCTCAGGTCCACTGGCCGGTTCGGATCACGGAGGTGACCGCGAAAAGTGTCAAGGTTCGCGGACTCCATGATGGCACCACCGTCGCCATCATGCTGGAATATTCAGATCCCTCTGAGGATCCCGATGATGCAGCCGCCTTGGAGTTTATGGTCGGTGATACCAAGGCGCACTTCGCTCACGGTCAGCCTATGGCGCAGGTCGAGGGTGGCCCGGTCAATATCTGGTACTGGAAAAACAAAGACGGCAAAGGTTCGGACCTCGGTGCAAAGGGCTTTGGCACGCTCAAGCCCCACAGCCATCAGGAGGTGAAGGCAAAGGGCGTCTATCAGGGCGGCGTGTGGAAGGTCGTCTTCTCGCGGCCATTGAACACGGAGCATGCTGCGGAAGATACCCAATTTAAGCTTGGAGAATTCGGCAGCATCGCCTTTGCTGTGTGGGACGGCAAAAAGATGGACAGCGGCCAGCCCAAAGAAAAGGGCTCTGAAAAAGCCATTTCCTCCTGGTGGTATTTCCGTGCCGATGCGCCAGCGGATTATTCCCCGTACCTGTACGCATTACTCGCGGTGGGCCTCGCGCTGGGCTTCGAGATGGCTCTCGTGAGACGTTTAAAGAAAGGGTCGTGAGCATGAGGGCGTGGCGAAGAATACGCGTCTTTGGAGCAGTCGTCGGAGTCGTGGGCCTCTCGGGCCTCATCGGTGCTGGTTGTTCGATGATGCAGAGCGAACAGGCCGCCAAGGGCAAGAAGCTCTACGCGCACTATTGCATGCACTGTCACGGTGAAACCGGCAAGCAGAATGAAGGGTTCAACTGGTCGTCGATGAGCGATCCGAAACCGAAGGATCTGTCCAATAAGTCTGAAATGGGCACATTCAAGGACGAGGATATTTTCTCCACGATCTCGCGGGACATGAAGGATACGAGCCCCAATGGCGACAAGATCGGTGACGATGAGTTTGCTGTGCCGACCATGCCCACCTTCAAGTACACGTTGTCAGAGGAAGAGATTTGGGGCATCGTCGGATACGTCCGCTCCTTGCACGGCAAGAAATTAGAATTTAACGTCGAGGGCCGTAAGAAAGAGCTCCAAGAGGCCAAACAATCCGCCGAGCAAAAGTATAAAGAGGCGGAACGTTTGGAGCAGGAAGCCGAAAAGAAGGCCAGCGACGAAGCCGACAAGAAGGGTGTGGAAGTTGACGATAATGCGTATGCCAAAGAAATGCAGGCGATGGGGCAGGCCAAAAAAGAGCTCGATCAAGCCACAGCCGCACTAGCCAATTTCACCACCCGGCCAGGCAAAGGTGTGAACATTGCGCGTCCCGATTTAAACATGAAGCCGGACGCCGCCGCGAAGCTCGTCGAAGTCGGCAAGCAAATCTATGTGACCAAGTATGGGTGCAATGGATGCCACAAGATCGGAGAAGAGGGTGGAAAGGTTGGCCCGGCTCTGGATCGGGCAGGTTATCGATTGAATCCTACATGGGTGTATCGTTGGCTGCGTAACCCGCAAGCGATGAAACCGGATACGCGCATGCCCAGCCTGGGGCTGAATGATGCCGACGCCAAAGCTGTGGCGCTCTATCTGAAAACGCTCCGCGCTCCGAAACCCGACAAGCCGCTCGGTAAAGTCGGAGAGGAATAGCTTACCGCAACTCGCTCCACGTGCTGATCCACAGCGCGATGAGAATCACGAGTCCGGCCAGGACATGCTGCTGAAACATCGTGAAGGCTTGAGGCGGCGTCACGGGAAACCGTAGACGCCGCGCTTGCCAGAGAAAGACTCCCGCCAGCAGCGTTAAGGCAACATAGTATCCCATCCTTAGGCCAGCCAACTGTCCCGCTATTATCAGGCAGCCTATCATTCCCAGCAAAAATAGGCCGACGGCGGTAGGAACGGCTGTGCCAAATAGAAGTGCTGAGGACTTTACTCCGATGCGGCGATCATCTTCCCGGTCCTGCAGCGCATAAATCGTATCGTAGGCTACTGCCCAGCAAGTCGTGGCCGCAAAGAGCCACCAGGCAGCGGGTGCGATCGTATTGCACGACGCGGCCCAGGCCATGATCGTTCCCCATCCGAAGGCGATTCCCAAGACGGCCTGCGGAATCTGAATCCACCGTTTACAAAATGGATAGATGGCGGCCAGTAACAGGGCGATAGGGCTCAGTAGGATCGTCAACCAGTTGAGTGTGGCCACGAGGCCTGCTGCCGCCACCGTCAGGCCAAGGGCCACGAGGAGTGCCTGTCGGGGGACCAATCGACCGGTGGCCAATGGCCGATTGCTCGTGCGCGCGACGTGTTTGTCAAAATTCCGGTCTGCCAGATCATTGAACACCACGCCGAGGCTCCGCATCACGAACGCGCCCAGGAGGAACGTGCCGAGCAACCGCATTGGCGGCTGTCCCTGATTGGCTAACACCAAGGACCACAGGGTTGGCAGGAGGAGCAGCAGTGTGCCTGATTGATTATCGAGGCGGATCAGATCCGCGACCGCACTCCACGTCCAGCGTGGTGAGGGTTCGATTGAATCGTTGAGAGAGCTCACGCGTTGGACCATAACGAAGCACAAAGAGCCTGTCAACGCGAGCGCCGGCGGTTGTCATGGCTTCGCTAGATTCGGTATAACAAAACTATCGTGCAGCGATTGATAGGCGGATGGATCAGGTGTCGCATACAGCAGTCTTCCCGGTGTGCTCTTGCGGCGCTCATGGCCGTAATACTTGTCTCATCTGGATGCCAGTACTTCAGCCCCCGTCACGTTTCGACGAGTTACAACCTTCCCCTCAAAGTGCTGCTGCGTCTGGACCCGAGCATCGGCGGTGCCGCCCTGGACTATCATGATGCTTGCGCCCGGGCGGTCTCGTTGCCCGTTCATGAGCTGCTAGCGGCCGAACTCAAAAAGCGAATGGCGCAAGTGTTCGAGGGGGTGGTAGTTCAGGCTGAGCCATCGAGTGAGGCCATTGACGGCGTGTTAGATGTGGCGTTAGGACTACGGCGGGTCGACATGTTTGTCGTCCGCAAAGCCAATAAATCCTATCCCGCCACGGTGACCATCGGACTTGATGTGGCGTACACAGACCTTCAAGGGACCGTGCTGCATAGCAAGAAGTTACAGAGCGTGACCACCGGCGAGGTTGACGCGCGGGCGGAGACCTGTGACATCACTGGCCTCGATAAAGTGGCCAAGGAAGTGATCGCCACGGTCGTGGAAGGCGTTGCCAAACAGCTCGGGACCTCCACAAAAATCCGGGAACAAGCCCAGTTCAGAAAGACTCAGCGAGGGACGACGGCCCAGGCCGGGTCGGTGGCGCAGGTGCCTCCTTCCTCTCTCACTGTTGCGCCCCTGTCGAATGCACCGGTCGCCTCAGCGCCGCCACTCGCGACCGAAGGTGCGCCCCCGGCCCCAGCTGCGACGAACGGTACTACGCAACTGTCATTCCGCACCATTCTCCGTGACCAGAACCAAAACCAGGTCCTGGAGCAGAATGAGCGCTTCAGCGTAGATTTCGAAGTCAAAAACGAAGGGACGACCACGGCTGATGCGGTTGCGGTGGATCTCAGCGGGCACCCCGCCCTTGTGGCATCAGTGAAGACCCCAGTCTCTGTGGGCTTATTACAACCGGGCGAAATTCGGCGAGTGACGGTAGAGGGCATCGTGGGCAAGGTACCAGAGTCAGAGCAGGCAGAATTGATCTGCACCTTGCAGGCCGCAGCGAACGTCGCGCTTCCATCGGCGAAAAAGTTTTTTGTGGCCATCAGGCCGGATGAGGCCGACGCCACCGAAGTCGTGTCCGTGGATGTCGATCAACTTCCCAGCAGAAAGGGGAAGCTGGTACAGCCGCATGCCGTTGCGATTGCGATCGGAGTCGGTGCTTTTCGCGATCCGGCCATGCCCACGATGAAACTGGCCGCGCACGATGCAGAAATCATGAGCGGGTACTTCACGTCCTTAATGGGAATTCCTCCGCAGAAGGTCAAGGTCGTGCTTGATGCCAAGGGGCTGAAAGACGATTGGATCGATGTATTCGAACAGTGGCTGCCCAAGCAAGGGGGGCCTCACACCATGGCCTACGTGTATATCGCCGGTCGGGGATTGGTAGACCCCGAGACGGGTGCCGTGTCGCTGCTGCCCTATGATGCGACGCTGTCGGGAACGGCCCGCGCCTTTTCTCTGGCCAGGCTGCAGCGCGCACTGACGAACGCGCCTGTCAAGCAGGCCGTCGTGATGTTGGATCTGTCCCTGGAACCTTTGTCCGGGTCAGATCCCGCTCGGGTGGCCCAGCCGCGGTGGATTTCTCCAGAGTCCAACGGGGATCAGGAGCGCGTGATGTTGATGGTGGGGAATGCCACCGTGCAGGAAGCGCAGGCGTATCAACCTGGACAACATGGCCTCTTCACATATTTTCTCCTCAAGGGACTGCGCGGAGCAGCCGATCTCGATAAAAACGGATCAGTGCTCGCGGGCGAGCTGTGCGCTTACGTGCAGCGACAGGTCACCGCCGTTGGGCGGTCGATATCAGGGGATACTCAACAGCCCCTCTGTCTGCCGGACGCCAATGGAGCCTCTCCACTTAGACAGCTTCGTCTCAGTAAGCTGCCCTAACGGCGCGTCACCGATTCGAGTATTGGCACAGGATGCCGGACGACTCATCCCTCGTTCGTCCGGTTGTTTGCTCCGTAAATTGTGGTCATGGCAGATCATGCGAATACGAAGCTTCGCAAATCTTCTTGTCATCACGGTGTTCATTCTTGTCAGCCTGGGCCTGTAGCGCTGCTGGAACTGGCGGCGGGCTATCTCCACGACCGTTCGGGACTGGCTAATGGAAAGTGGATGGTTGATCTCTATTTGGGCCGGACGACAGCGGCTCGTGCAGGGGCAAAAGAGGCAGAAAAAGCGTCGCTCACACGCCGCAGACGGGTATCAACAAACGAATTCACTTAGGTATCGCAACAAAGAAATTACGGTGAAGAACCCGGCCGACACCATTCGGATTCCGGTTGTGGGCGGTTCCACCACATTTATGTGGCCATACATCAAAAATCCCGCCGACACGTGGGTAGCTCGCCTGGAAACTAAGCTCCAACCGGTATTGATCAACCGAGTCCAGGTCATCAACGCCGGAATAACTATGGCACGAGTGCGGAAGCCTTAACCGGATACGTATTCCGGCATCGGTTTCTGCAGCCGGACATTGTGATTTACCACGGGGGGAAACGATGTTCTGCCGTTGTTTTTCGAGCAGTACAATCCTGAGTACACGCATTTCAGAAGCGCCGGCAGATGGCTTGAACCGGTTGGATCCGTGGTGGTGACCCTTTTGGGAAGTGGACCCACAGGTCGCGCTTGAACGGGTCCGGCAACAAGCCCCGATAGGGTTTGAGCGAAACGTGGATTCGTTAATTACCCTGAGTAAAAGAAGTTCAGGATAGGACGTGGTCCTCTGGGTTTCTGCAGGCGAGGAGAGAATATCTGAGTAAAATGCGGGGGCATTCAATGGCTATGAGGATGCGCTTGTACTCGGACTGGAGAAAAATTACGAAGTCCTAGAACGGGCCGGGTGTCGGATTCACGTGCCCTTTGTCAATCCGTCGATTCCAAGACGAGTGGTTTCAAGACAATAGCCACCTGAGACCCGAAAGAGAAGAGGTGAAGGCGCAAATCATGTTCGAAGAGCTGAAAACCCATCGTCAATTTTTACACGGCACGAACCCATCAATGTATCCTCCTCATTGACAGGTGTTTCACCGTCTGAGTAATATTGCGCCTCATCCCGCCTGGCCGGCGTAGCTCAGTTGGCAGAGCAGCGGTTTCGTAAACCGCAGGTCGGTGGTTCGATTCCACTCGCCGGCTCCAGAAATCAATGGCTTAGGGGTATCCACTACATCAGCCGAATCTTTGTTGCGGCTGGTTGCGGATTTGGCCTCATTTGTCCTTCTTCACAAGCTCATCCAGGCGATTCACGGCCTGTCGGTTATGCCTGGCACGTAGTGCGAATACAGGTCAACTATGACCTGTATTGAGCCCATTTGATCCCGCATAGGCGAAACTTTCATTGTTGATCTCGAAGCGCGTGGTGAAGGTCGTGGATCCGAATCCGTTCGGATCTGTGCCTGCTCGAGCAGCCGATAAAAGACCCGTTTCTGAAGATTGTCAGGATCGAGTCGTTGCCCCACTTCATTGGTAAATAACCAGATTGGTTTCGGCCTGCCATGGCCTATGGTTTCCAGTTCCTGGGAGACCACATGCTCGCGCAAGACCTGCACAAGTTTATCTGACATGTTGACTCGACGCGGCTTACGATTCTTTCGGGTCGTCAGGTTGCCGTTAGTGAAATTGCGACGAATTTCTATAAGGTTCCTCGAAAGTCGATGTCTCCTGGCTGCTGGGCCACCGCTTCACCCAGTCGGCAGCCCGTAGGAAGCAGCGTCAAAAAGAACGGATAGTAGCGAGGTGCTCGAACCTGGACGGCCTGAAGAAACGCGGCCTCCTCCTGACGATTAAAGGGGTTGATATCCTCGCTTATGCGTTTCGTCCGCAGCAGCTTGCCGGGGTTGAGGGCAGGATTCACCACAGGATAATGATCCTCAATCGCGGCATTGAATAGGGCCGATAGGGCGCACAAAAAGTGAAGCACGGTCCGCGGTGCACGTGTCGTGTGGCTCTGTATCTTGTTGGTATCCGTCGTGAGGTCCTCGCTCAGTTATGTACAAACTCCTTGACGGCCCGTCGATCGATCTCGCTCAAGTGCATCTCGCCTCCGTGCGGAGATTATGGAGCACCCATTGGCTGTGGCTTGAGGGGCTGTTCGCACGTCGCCCACCACATTGGCCCCAGGACCGTTTAAGCCTTTCCCGCAAGGGGACTTCCTAGCAGACCGTAGGCCTTTGCCATGAAAAAATGGGGCTTCCATCGACCTTTGCACAGGAGGTCAAAGATGCCTTCCTTTCATTTCTCCCAACTGGCCGAATTGCCCATTGTATCTGCATCCCGCTTTCGTTGTTTTACTCACGCTCTTGCTCGTCCTCACCTTGGCTGGGACGGCCATGGTCGGCTATTCCATCCCGCTCAGCCTTTCGATTATGGGTCTGCTTGTCATTCTGACCATGTCGTACCGTCAGATCATCTTTGAATATCCGGAGGGTGGCGGCGCCTACATTGTCGGCAAATCCAATCTCGGAGAATGGCCCGGTCTCGTTGCGGCGGCCGCGCTGATGATTGACTATGTATTGACGGTCGCGGTCAGCGTCGCCGCCGGCATCGCGGCGCTTACTTCTGCCTTCCCCGACCTGCTTGCGCACAGGGAGGCCCTCTGCGTCGCTCCAGGACCGTTGGTATAAATAGGACGGTTACGACCCGGTAATCTTGCCCGTCCTCATGCCCCAACATTAAGGAGGGAGGTCATCCCATGCCTACGCGAGATCCACGTTCGTTAAAAGGGCATTCTTATGTCCGAGCATATAGCCGTCTGCCAGTAAAAGGCCGTATGTACTTCTCAAGCGATGAGAGTGAAGGCACTGGGACTGTGCAAGATCTTTCGCTCGGTGGATGGCGCGTACGGAGCGTCCACACCCATGTGAAGCCAGGTGATGCCGTGACATTCTTTGCGACTCTTCCTGACCATCAACAACCTGTCCTCGTGGATCAGGCTAAAGTGTGTTGGAGCCGAGGTAATGAGTTCGGACTCGCCATTGCGAAGATCACGATACAAGATGCCAAACGCCTGAAGGGCTTCATCTCCGCCCACCTTTAACGCCCGGAAGGAAGGTGAGGCGGCTCAAACTGTGTCTCACCTCCCCGGGTCCCGGGCACCGGTCGTGATCCGAGAGGAATTATCGCTGCGGTGAAACCTTTGAACCTTCGTCATCGAATCGCCCGATGGACGGATAGCCTTGGGGAACGCTAGGACGCGCCGTGCTGGTCCCCACAAATATCTGAGCGGGTAGAACAAGCTCTCCGCCCGTCATAGCCGAAAGATCACGGGCCATGTATTTGACGGTGCCTGGCTGGCTGAAGCAAAAACCCGCGTATTGGCCCGGTTTAATATCCGCCTCTTGGTCGATTGTTCCATTGAAGCCCTTATTGCAGGCAATTCTCTTCCCAGCTTCAATGAGTATCACGCGAATGGGCTGCGTCTTGTCATTAATGAATCGCACCTCATCTCCGACATTGGCCCTCAGCTCGACTGGCTCGATGTTCGTCAAGGACACGCGCACGTCATGCACTACGGCGGTGCGGCTCGTTTCAGGGACTGTCGGTTTATTGGACCAGGTCGAGCAGGCTGATAACATGATTGCAAATCCTATTATTATCGTGGCTCGCATAATTCCTCCTTTTAGTTTCCTAGCGGATGGCTTGAGAAAAGTTGGGAAACTATATGATCGACGATTTGTATCACTGGTCCAACTAGGGAAGACCCTGCAGGCAAGGTGGAGGACAAATACATGGTCCCCACACCGCCGTTGAACAGGTTGTACAATCAGCGTCAGGTGATACGTACAAACCTGCTGCCGCCAAACAACTTAAGAAGAGAAGGATCATAGGGGGGCGGAGGATCTGAATGGCCTCGGCGACTGTAGATGCGCTTTGAGGATTTCGAATGGGGCGAAGATCACGAGCGGGAAATCTAGTTCATGAAAATGGGGCCCTTCCATTGAGGCGGTGTGGCGTTAGCACACCTCAGGTAGTTTAGTGAAAAAGACCTAGTCAAACCCCAGAAACTAGATAGAGTGGAAACGGATAGGGGAGCCGCCCAAACAATGCGACATTGAAGAGAAGACTCTGATTCTGAGGCCTGGGCTGCTGTTGAGCTTGACATCCTTTGTCTACATTCTCTGTAGTCCATAACGCAGTCATTGCCAACACCGCAAAATTGGTTCACTCTTATTGGGAGTCTGGAAGGCGGAATGGTGAAAAATGCTGTCCTGTGCTCTTGAGTGCGATTTCCATTTGCAGTCAACACCGGCTGTTCCTACAGAAAAGGAGAAGCGCATGAAGCTGGAACTCACCCTTGAGGAGGTGCGGGTGCTGGACACCACAGTTGAATACATCAAGCGACACCGGGATGTAGCAGAAAAGATCTTTGCCGGATACGAGGATGATATCAAGACGATCAATGCGGTTGGAGGAACTGTGAGGGCGGCCTATCTGAATGGCAAAAGGGAACTCACGGAGAAGGTTTCGGGTCGCCGGTGAAATCAGCCTTCAGTCGTACGTATACTGTATGGTTGCAGGCATAGGCCATAACACTCAAGGACGCCGTCTATAGCAGCAAGGAGGGTATTATCATGGGCAAAATGGTTGAATGCGCCAAAGTTGATCCATCGTCGGGATGCAACCATGTGGTTCGTGGTCAGACTGAAGAGGAAGTGTTGAAGAATGCCGCCGAACACGCAAAGCAGCATGGAATTCGAGAGGTCACCCCAGAGCTGAAGGCTAAAGTAAAAGCGGCTATCCGAGACGAGAAGTAGTTGAGGCCTGCGTCGTAAGGCCTGCTTTCGCGAGACCAGCGCCATGATAGCGGGACCGGTGTGTCTTGCATCATGCGGAGGAGCGAATCCGTATGCAAACGGCCAATAGGCGGATGAGGATCATGGAGAGGTCGAATTTGTAACACCCCACACCCACTGAATCTCCCGCTCCCTCAGGCACCTGCGGTTTACGAACTCGGTTAGACCTCATAACAGTCGCACTTACCATTGGCCTCACTGATAGCAGCATGTAACAAATCATTGCCCTATCAAGGGGGTTCTTGTCGAATGACCCAACGACCACGAATTAAGTCTGATGGGAAAGTTGCGTGACCCAACTGGTTGGAAGATGGTCGCTAACGATGAGTCGAATCTGTACTGAAGAGAGCTCCAGATGAGCAGCGTGAGCTACGCGATGGTTGTGTCGTTGGACGGCTACATGATCGGGCCGGACGGGTCTTTCGAGTAGATGAACCGGACATGGAGATCTTTAATCTAGCTACCAACGAGGTATGCAAGATCAGAATCCATCTGCTTTGACGAGTCTATAGAGTGACACCATAACGGAGAGGCACAAGATGCCTCGTTTCCTGGGCCGTCTTGATCCCCTGTTCGGTTAGGCATGCCCTCGAGATCGATTGAGTCCGCTGAAACAACTCGGGATGGGCTTGAAGCGTTTTTAGGACACGATCTCCCGTCCACTGCTCTAACATTCTCGGGATAAAACGGTCGCGCTCAGGACTTCCGACAGGAAGTGACGAAAAGTGCAGGCAGACGACGAGCAGAACTGACATGTCCTCGGACTTGGGAGGGTGTGCGCCTTCTTTCCGTGGCATGCGCTCTCCATCGTGGCGGGTCTGTGATGACATGTCCCCCACCATAAATCCACTATGAGTTTCCCCAGAAGTCAGCTGATTGCCGTCGTCGCGCTCGCTTTTATCGATGGTCTTCCCCAGAGTATGACAGCGTAGCGGAGGAAGTGACGGTCCGGCCCTTTTCAAACTAAGCCTCATGGTCTGTCAGGATCCGTGGCGGCCCCGGTGCTGGAATGCGACGAACAAGTAGGCTACCCCTAAGACCATGAGACGTTCGGAGGATTGTTTCCCGAAGGCTCAAATCATGGGAGGCATAGCTTTGTCTGGCGGAAGTTGCGATGCGATCGGCTGCTCACGCCTGAAACCATCAGAATGAGCGAGATTAGATTCTCAGGTCATAGCCGTGCTGCAAGTGCCAAAAGATGCAGCGTATCCGAGTGGCTTCTCCTGCAGAATGGCATCTCCAGGCCAGCATTCTGTACAATCCCATGAGCCGTATCCCAGAAGGCGACCTCCTTCCGAGCCGATGGAGTCATCATGTCTACACCCAATCCGTACCTTCGGTTTGCCTCACCGCACATCGTCCAGTGCTTCGAGCAGGATGCGAAGTTTGTCGATAAACTGCAGGACTATATTGAGACGGGCCTGAACCATGGCGATTCAGTCTTGCTGGTTGCGACGCCCGCGCACGTGGATGCGCTTGCACTACGGGGGTGTCGGCTCTCCGTGCCGCGATGTCGCATTTTGGATGCGGAGCAAACATTGGAGCAATTCTTCAATGCACCGAAGTTGGATGCCGAGCGATTCCGATTGGTGATGGGCACGTTGTGCCAAGACGTGAGTGATCGAGGCGCGGGACGTATTCGGATCTTCAGTGACCTCATGGCATTACTCTGGGAACGGGGCGCCACCGAGGCCGCCATGCAACTCGAATCCTTATGGAATGAATTGGCAACGCGCTATCCCCTGTCGCTTATTTGTGCCTATCCCACACGATCAACGCCCGAGCGGATGCGGTCGCTCATGACCGAGTGGGGAGATAGCTGCGACCAGCCCAGGCTGCTGGCGGCACTTCAGCAGAAAACGGCGGCATGGGAAGTCGAGATTGCGCGACGGCAAGAACTGGAACGACACCTGGGGCATCGCGATGCTGAACTTGCCGAGTTTTTTGAGCAGGCGGCCGAATGTCTTCATCAGGTGGGGCCTGATGGCACGATCATCTGGGCTAACAGCTCTGAATTGAAGCTCCTGGGCTATGAGCCACATGAATACATTGGCCACCATATTTCCTCATTCCATGTCGATCAGGACGTCATCGACGACATCTTGACTCGCCTTCTCCGTGGTGAGCAGCTCTATAACTATCCGGCCCGATTGCGCTGCAAAGACGGTTCGGTCAGAAATGTGCTGATTCATTCCAATGTTCGCTGGGATGACGGCCGGATGAGTTACACCCGCTGCTTCACGCGTGACATCACGGAGCAGAAAGCGATTGAAGCCGAGTTGGACAGACGAGTAGCGGATCGGACGCAGGAGTTAGTGGACTCACAGCAAAAGCTGCGAAGGCTCGCGGCAGAACTTAGCTTAGCCGAAGGACGGGTACGCAAGACGCTAGCGGGAGAACTGCACGACTACTTAGCGCAGCTTCTGATTGTCGTCCGCTTAAAATTAGCCCAAATTATGCGTGAAGAGACGGGGAACCCCACGCTGCTTCCCTCGATCGATGCGGCAGATAAGGTCCTGGATGATGCGATCACCTATACTCGTTCATTGATGGCGGAACTGAACCCGCCGATTCTCGAGTTTGGGTTAGTCATGGGGCTGAAATGGCTGGCCCATAAATTCAAAACTCATCATTTGAACGTGGTCGTGGTGGCGCCGGAAACGTTGAATGTTCAGCTCCCTGAAATGTATACGGCCTACCTCTTTCAGAGCGTCCGTGAATTACTCATGAATGTGGTGAAGCATGCCAAGACGGATACGGCCACCATCGCCCTGACCTATGATGCAAACGCTCTCTCTCTAGAGGTCTCAGATGAGGGCAAGGGCTTTGGGCCTGCTAGCATTCCCAGCCGGCTGGCGACGGATCATGGCCTCACCCAATTCGGCCTCTTTAGCATTCGGGAACGAACAGAAGCGCTCGGCGGGCGGTTTGAGGTACGCTCGGCGCCTAGTCAAGGCACGCATGCAAAACTCATCATACCCTTATCCGAGCTCGTCCCCGTGCAACCGGAGCCTCAGGCCCCAGATCCTACAGCTACTCAGAAAAAACAGGCATCTAGCAGTGGGAGAGGAACCGGTTTGCGGGTGCTCTTGGTGGAAGACCACGCGATGGTTCGAGAGGGGCTGCGGGGTATCCTTGAAGGTTATTCAGAGTTCTCCGTGGTGGGAGAGGCTGTGGATGGGGAAGACGCCGTGTTGCAAGCCGAACGGTTGTCTCCCGATGTGGTCGTTATGGATGTGAATCTCCCGAAGCTAGACGGCATCTCGGCCACGCGACAGATTAAAACCGCCTTGCCCCATACAACTATTATTGGGCTCTCCGTGCACCAAGCGAGTCAAGTCGAAGCGGCCTTCAAGGAAGCCGGAGGGTCCGCCTACGTCACCAAAGATGCCGCAGCGGCGTCACTCTACGAAGCGATTCGTCAAGCAGTGCATGGACAGCCTCGGAATAACGCCCTTTCCTGAGAGTCTCTAACAGAGTCAGGCCACTATATAAACTTTCGCTACGGCAGAGCTTTGCGCGCGGGCCGCATCTCGCCCATGCACATTAGGCGGCCTCTTCAACCATTTCCTCACACTGCTCAATTGGCTTCTCCGCTGGAGGCGGCATCAATCGATTGCGCAGAATGACAGGGTCTACGAGGTCACCGCATTGGATGCAGCGAGTGGCCCAGAATCGGTACCCGCCTTCGCTCCCTGCTAGATCAATACACTGCTCATTCACCAAAATACCCCCGCATCGGACGCATCCGGTCAACTGTTGTGAATGGGATTGGTTGAACGCGATCCCACGGGTGCTCACGGTTGTATCCATGTGCCAGCTCCTTTTGAGAGTGTGTCTGTGTCCGCTTTGTTGGGCGTATACATAGCAAGATGACCCTCACGGGAGCACTAGAGCAGTCCCCAGGTAGCCTAGCAAACATCCCTAGAGAGAAGTTATTTCCTTTTTATGAGGGGAAACAGTTCGGGCAAGCGACGAGACGATAATCAATATGCGATGAATCGATAAAGCCAATCGAGCGCGGTCTAGCCTGCATTGAGGACGCCCCACTTGGATGAGTGGAAGGGAAGGAAGCGGAAGTTACACCTGCACGGTGGAGTTCGCTTGAGCGGTAGCTGTCCAGGTACGCCGCGGAAAGAAAGCGTTGACGATCGCCTCGACTGTCGAGCCGCGTACCAATGTTTCCAATAACCTCGGCAACGTATCGAGAGATGCAATCACATCATTATGATCCTCCCATAGGCTTTGATACGGCATCGACGTGCCCTGGGCTTCCTCCGGATCTTGTACGATGCAGAGGCATTTGACGCCATCCGTTCCCCCTTCGGTAAGCAACACGCCAAGGACTCGGGATTGATAATTATAGGCTATCGAAATAAAGACCACCTCTCGACGGTCCCAATTACGACACCTAGGAGGCGCTTCTTCGATATAGCGTGTGGCGAAGCCCATGAAGAAGATTGCCCTTGTGCCTGGAAGGCGGTTAGCTATCCGACATGCTACCCGGCCAAAAATGAATAAGCTGCTTGCAATCAACAGCTTAGCCAACTGGTGGACCTGCGCGTCATTGACTGGGGGCTGAGGGCCTGCACGGTCGGGCTATCACGTTGTGAACCACGCCGCCTGTCCATCTATCGCGCGACTGGTGTCTCCTTGCGCGCCTGATTCCCCGGTCATCGCTGCTCTTACGGCATAGAGTCCGTTTTCAAACCTCGGGTCGAGCTTTGCCCTATGGCTAGTCGGTCCGTCACGTGAGTGGCTGGAAGCACCAGGCACTTACATAAAGGAGCCCCAGATGACACAAGAACAATTTCAACACTTTTGGTTGCAGCTTAAGGCGCCGCTCAAAGTGAAGTGGAACAAAATTACTGAGAGTGACCTCGACGCGATTCAGGGGAGTCTTGCGACATTCTCGGACATACTTCGCCAGCGATACGGCGACGTGGACAAGCTTGAAGTGCAAACCTGGGCGGATCGCCGGCATGCTGTGTGGAGTGCAAACTACATTGGATACAAGGACCCAGAACCCGTGTCCTAACCTGTCGAGCAGGACAAGAAGATCCTCACGTTCATCCCAGGCGAGATAAAAGAGGGGGAGATCCTCATGGCTAAGATCGTCATCAATACCAGTTACAATCAGTTTTGCGTGAGCCACGAAGCGTTCCTCCGTCTCCGCGAGTTGGGGCAACCGGACACGTTGCAGGAGACCCACGACGGAGCCTATTGGCCTGTTGTGGCGAGTCCTCACGAGCCAAGTCTCAATCAATGCGGGATGCTGATTCCTCAGGATGATCACAGGCTGGTGCAAGTGGTGGAAGAATTGCGAGGTAGAGCCAACGGACACGGTGCTGAACTGAAGGTGGTCACGATTCCAGATGACGTGCAATGGGTCATCGAGAGGAAAGAGCGGGGCGAGCAAGTGAGCGAGCAACACCGGATGTGGAACTGATCTGATCATGATGTCCCACAGTCGGCATTATTGATAGGTAACCCACAATTCTCTCAACAAGGGGCATTTAATTGGACGAACCACAACCAGAGTATCCGCCACTGACGTTCGGTGAACTGGGGCAGTTACTCAGCCGACAGGTTGAAAATGTCGCGGTGACCAAAGTCATCAAAGATGCTCTGCAGCGCGGTCTCATTGATACAGCAAGCCAGTAAGCTAATTGCTCCTCTATGGCCTGCGAAATCTGGCTTGGGGACACGGACCCCAAGGAGATAGGGAGGGAGCAGGCGTAAGAACCGCCACACGGTTACATGGCTCCTACTGCACTCACACGCGGTAGGGGTTTTTTGCTGCCCTATCGCCCTCGCGCCTAATTGAGGCATACCGATCACGCCATAAAGGAGTTACACGATGAAGCAGTCGCGAGAAGGTGAGAAATCAAAGCCGAATACGTCCAGGGCGTTACCCCCAAAGAATCTGCGCTCGAAAGCTGAGAATTCGGTTCGCTCAAAGCGAACGAAAGCCGCTTCGCTGCTCACTTTGCCGTCGGAGCTGACAACGGCTGCGACGGGACCCGTGCTTACCCAAGAAGAATACAGGGCGCGTGTGGCTAAGAAAGCTTTCGAAATCTATGAAAAGCGTCGGGCATGGACTGAGGTGGATGATTGGATCGAGGCCGAGCGCGTGGTGAAATTGGAACTGCTCAATGAGCCCCAGGGGGGCGACGCGTAAGAGTCCCGGAATATCATCCCATGTCGAGGAACGACCTATGACACTGCCAGAAACTGTACGTGGGTGGGTCGATTCCACTCGCCGGCTCCATGTATCAAGCACATACATTGCCACCGTTGGCGCAAATGGTCTGGTCTGCACCCTAGATCGAGACAGACAACATTGGCACACACTTGCACCACGAGGGAGGCAAGTGCAAGAATCGCGTGGGAAAATTTCAGAAGGCAGTTCTTCAGTACGGGGTGGCACGATTGAAGCAATGCGACAATAGCGTGGCGCTGTCGAAGGAGCTAGGCCGCCATCAGCGGCTCTTGTATACGTGGCGCGATCAACTGCAACCGGCGGAAGGAGGCGAAGGGCCGCCACCAAATTCCCGTGAAGCGACGCTCCGCAAGGAGGTCAGCCGACTGAAACGGGTGTTGGCGGACAAGACGCGGGAAGCCGGTTTTTGGGCGGTGCCTTGCGAGAAGTAAAGGCGCGACGCCAGCGGAGCGGACTCTGGCGGGACGGCATCTATGCACACATCCGAGGTGGGATGTGTCAGCGAGGCAGCCTCAGTATCGAGCGCAAGTGTCAGCAGGCTCCGGCCAGCCTGGCTGGCTTCTATCGGTCGCTGCAGGAGGGACACCCGATAGAGAAAGAGATGGCGGTGCGAGACGCGATCCAACACATCTCCCTGGCGCATTTCGGCGGAGTTACGGCGACGCGGCCTGGTGAATCATAAGCGCGTCGCCCGGCTCATGCCAGAGGGCAACCTGTTGGCCGTTCAGCCGCGGGCCTTTGTCACCAGGATGAACGCGCAGCATGAGCTGGAGGTCTATCTCACTCTCGCCAGCCGGCTCACGTTGACTGGTCTCAATCAGCTGTGGGTGGCGGACATCACCTGCCTTCGCCTGCGCCCGGAGTACGTCTATATGGCCGTGATTCTCGATGGCTTCTCCCGCAAGGTCGTAGGCTGTAGTATGTGGCACAACGCCCTAGCTGAAGGTTAGTCGTCCATACAAGCACGACTCATTGGAGGCCTCTGAGTGTCACAACTGGGAGGATTGTTTACTGTACAATTTGGCGATGAAGCAAGTTGTGCGGATCCACGAAGGCGGGCTTAAGTAGACTTAGCAAGAGCCGCGTCGATTAGCAGTTTAAAATCTTCAAAAGATCTGGCCCCAATAAGCGGGCGGCCGTTGATAAAGAAGGTGGGTGTACTTGTTACGCCCACCTTCAGTGCGTCTCTTAAGTCACCCTCCACTTCTAACGCGTACTCATGTGTATCGAGGCAATGTGAGAATGCCGCTGTATCCATAGAGACCTTTTGCGCAAGGCTGTTGAAATCCCAACCATGCCCCGCCTGTTGGTGCTCAAAAAGAAGATCATGGTAGACCCAGAATTTTCCCTGCGCGGCAGCGCATTGCGCTGCTTCCGCTGCCTGCTTGGCATGGATATGATTAGGCGTAGGGTAATCCCGATATACGAATCTAACCTTCTCTCCGTAAGCGCGGAGTACCTCCTTAACCACGCCCGCACTCCGCTTGCAAAACGGGCATTGGAAGTCAGAAAACTCGACGATCGTCACCGGCGCAGAAGCGGGACCAGTCGAAGGATCATCGTCGGACGAGATTGCAAGCACCGGGCTAGTGATTTGAGGCAGGTCCAGTTTGATCGAGGTTTGTCGGCGCAAGGCTACAATCATAGACTTCCGCTGCTGCAAGAGAGACTTCGTCTCGTCGATGAGAGAAAGTTGAGCGTCGAGAGGGCCAGCCGTATGAGACTGAAATGAGTGAGGCGGTGTGCCAAGGAATTGTTCCACGCTTTTTCCTGTCCGCGTCGCTTCAATGCGTAACAACTCTGCATCGATAAGCTGTTGCACTGAATAGAGGAGGAGTTGCGACCGTTGCTGATCAAGCTGATAGAGCGGTAGCGCCACCTGTCGTTCTGCTTCGCGCAGAGTGATGGAGTAATCTCCAACCGTCGCAACTACATGTGAATCGGATGAACCGCTTACCAGAGTCGTTGGCGCAGTTTTGGAGAACATCCCCACAAGCCCCGCTATTCCCAGAGCCACGAAGGTAAGCATGCGCCAAAGTCTCATTTGCGAGCGGAGTGTCAGTGAGCCCATACGTCCTCTCATTCAGGCAGGTTAATCTACGAAGTCAGTTCTCATGCGACAAGGTAATGTGCCAAGAATTGTCCCTTCAGCAACCCTAGACCACAATCCCCCCAACGGGGCAATGGCAGACCTACGGCTGGCGAATAGCTACTGCGGCATGGGGCGGCTATCCTGAGGTGAGATAGCCGCATGTGGTAGGCCTTTTCGGTTGAACGTCAAATCAACATTCTCGAATCGAGATGTTACAAAGACCTCAGGAGGCACCCGATGCACAGTTGGGATAAGACATTGATCGGAACAAGCAAAGAGTTTCTCCAAACGACAGGGATGATTCCGCTGTTGAGCAAGACCAGATCGACGGTTCTCATATCTGGAGAGACAGGAACTGGAAAGGAGCTGTTTGCTCGAGCCATTCACTATACGGGGGAACGAGGAGGAAAACCGTTTGTTGCTATTAACTGTGCAGCGCTCCCAGATCATCTCATCGAAAACGAGTTATTCGGCCACAGTAAGGGCGCTTTTACGGGTGCTTTAATCGATAAGCCAGGGCTGCTCCAGGAAGCCGACGGCGGGACATTGTTCCTCGACGAAATCAACTCGCTGACCATGGCGGTCCAGAGCAAATTGTTGCGCGTGCTACAAGATCAGGAATTTCGGCCGCTCGGTTCGACGAAGAGTCGTACGGTGGATGTCAAGATCATTGCTGCCACCAACGTCGATCTGCGGAGCTTAGTTGACACTCGCCAATTTCGCGAGGACCTGTTCTATCGACTGAATGTCTTATCCCTTGTGTTGCCTCCCCTGCGTGATCGGAAAGCTGACATACTCCTCCTGGCGAATCATTTTTTACATGTTTATTCAGCAGAGTTTTGCCGGCCTCCTCTTACTATTGGACGCTCCGCCAAAGCCAAGCTTATGGCCCATAGCTGGCCGGGCAATGTGAGAGAGCTTCAAGGTGTCTTACAGCGTGCTGTTGCAATGGGGCTGGAAGGAACGCTCGAAGCACATGAGCTTGATCTACCTGAGACCGACCGACCAGCGCTCACCGGACCAACCATGACGCTCGTGTCTCGCGGAGTGATATCAGACGACTGTAGTTTTCAGTCTCTGAAGACCCAGGTGGTCGACGAATTTGAGCGCGCGTATCTTAGCGAACTACTGTCTGCTCACCACGGGAATATCTCTAAGGCTGCGCGTGCAGCAAAGAAGGATCGCCGCGCGTTTCAACGCCTGTTACAGAAGCACGGGATGGATCGACGGGTATTTTTCGCCGCTTAGATGCACCTCTTGTCAGTGGCAATCTGGCCGCAGAAGAGATAGGTGAAGTGCGGATTTCCTGCACTATTAAGTCACTTTGCGCGGCCCACGGCCGGCACGCCATTTGCCTCTTTGTACGACCCATGAATACACGGGCTTTCGCTGAAGACAATGATGTCGTGGCATGGCTGATTCTCGGCTATTTCTGTTCATACCCCGACGCGAAGGATACGGCAGAAGCTGTGGGTAACTGGTGGCTTAATGGAGAAGGCATCGTTGTAGATGAGGACGTGGTTCGTGGATCCCTTAGCTACCTGGTGAGATTGGGCTGGCTAACGGAGATAACCCGCCCTGCGGGTGTCACAGTCTATGCATTGAATCAAACCCGTCGGAGTAACCTGCAGCGGTTTTTGCAAGGCCCTATACTTCTGCAGTAAGCATCATGGGCATGTCAGCCCTTCGGTCGAACTGAGCCCAGGGTCTCCATTCGAAGTATGCGCAAGAGCTTGACGGATTTGGTGAAGATTATCCGCGGCCTTTTCGTAGTATTGCGGATGCACTTCAAGGGCTTTCTCAAAGCACACGGCAGCCTGTTTGGGATTCCCCAGACTGAATAGTACAACCCCGAGGTTGTTATACGCACGAGGTTCATCAGTCGCTTTCTTGAAAGAGTTCAATGCATCAGCATAACGCTGCCGATGGGCATAGGCCACGCCGAGGTTGTTATGGAGTTTAGGTGAAGCGGAGCCGGCTGTGAGGGCTTGTTCATATGTTTGAATCGCCGCGTCATGGTCTCCGCTGAGGGCATAGGCCAGACCGAGGTTGTTGAGAAGGCCTGGTTCACCCGGATGGAGGGCAAGAGCTGCTTTGTAGGAAGTGATCGCTTCGTCATGACGTTTCATCTGGTCATAGACAAGGCCGAGGAAGTTATGGGTTTGCCAATTGCCAGGGACGAGCGTAAGGGACTTCTTGAGCGCGTCCTCACTTTCCTGCAGCTTTCCTTGCATCAAGAACACGTGCCCGATCCCTTGATACCCCTCGGCCGAGTGGGGAATCCTGGTCACTAGCTCCTGGAATCGGGTCAATGCGGGATTGAGCATCCCCTGCTGAAGGAAAATCTGTCCCAGTTTAAGACGGACTGTATCCCTTGAGGGTTGCGCTTGTAGCGACTTGCTGTAATGGACACTGGCTAGAGGAAAATTGCGGCGCTGTACGTCCATATCTCCTGCGCGCTCGTGCTCCTCTGCCGTCATTTCTGGAATAGCGGATGTCGAGTCCTCGAGACTTCCCTGTACTGCTGCTTTCTGGGCATCCATCACTGTGCGATACTCCGCCATGTCGTGAGCCTGCGTGGTGGTATCTTTCGAACTAACGCATCCGGACGCGAGATACACTACAAAAATAATCCCCACGTGAAGCTGCCCTGTCGATAGCTGCCATCGGATCATTGTCTTTCCTTCTATTTGTTTTTCTGGCTCGAGTGAGCGTGGGTTCAGCATGCCTTGTGCTCGCCTGTTGGTCAAATAAAACGAAGATTTTAATGACGGTCACCTATGCAACCCGGATGTCACCCTCCGAACGCGGCGCGTGAGCCGCACTTGGAGATGCGATTTGACGAGCATCCTTGCGGTGCAATAGCCGCAGTCAGCAGATGCACGCAGTCGATATCACTAGAAAAACAATGAGTTGGTAAAAGGGTATTGCTGGCCACCGCTTTGCATTGTCCTCTGTGCAATGCGGAAACGACTCTCAGACGCGAGAACGGGGTGAAGGAGGTGAAGGATTCCCGATGGGTGTGTGACTTGTGGAATGAGAGTCAGAGAAGCAGCGTGAACAGAATGTGTCGGAACCATAACCATTCAAGTGATCCAAGAAAGGAAGTTACCATGCTGAACATGATTCGCCAGTTCATGAAGGAAGAAGACGGTGCCTCGGCTGCGGAATATGCCTTGTTGGTCGGATTGATCACTGTGTTAATGGCCGCTGCGGTGACCGGTCTCGGCGGCGCCATTATTACGGCGCTTACGAACGCGACCGCTGCCATTAGCTGATCTGGGTTTGGCGTGGGAATAGGTTGGCCCGACCTTGATCGGGCCAACCACCAGTCTCCGAGCCGAACAGAGTCGTTAGTGTAATTCCAGTGAGGGCTGAGCCTGAGTGCATTCGGGAAGACGAGCACAAACTTGGTTGGTAGTCGAGCTGGATCCAGCTCACAAAGCATTAAAGCTTTATAGGAGGTGCCATTACGATGGAGACGGTTATGGTTGGGGAGCTCGTAGTGGTACTGATCATGGCGATGTGGACTGATTTGCGCACATCACGGATCCCCAATTGGTTGACCTTTTCCACCGTGTGCGTTGCCCTTGTCATGCATGCGTGGTTCGGCGGTCTGCAAGAAGCGATCGTCGGGATGATGGGGTTCGGTGCTGGGTTGGGACTCTTCCTCGTTCTCTATCTTTCAGGAGGTGTTGGTGCGGGTGATGTGAAGCTCATGGCTGCCGTCGGCGCTTTAGTTGGCCCCTTCGGTGCACTCGTGTCCGGACTCCTTGCGATCATGGTTGGCGGTATCTATGCCTTGGGTGCGATGTGCTACCAGTGGGGCATTCCAGGAACGGGGCGGAAGCTAGCATCTGCCGTACAGGGAGCTGCTTTGGGGCGAGAATCCGCGTGGGCGAGCCAGTTAGAACTTCCATTCCGGCTTCGATATGCAGTCGCAGTGGCAGGCGGTACCCTACTTTTCGAGTTGGGGCTTCATCCTTTCGGTGCATAGGCGAATGCCGAAACTCAGCTAGACTGAAGGAGAGTAGTTGAGAGAGAGGACGAGATAGCAAGATGTGGAACTGTTTTGGGGGATAGAAGAGGAGATAAAGCAATGAAGCGGTATCGGCCCTTAGCATTTTTCGGCGTGGCATTGGTGCTCGCATTCGCGACGAGCATTCTGGTGTTCACGTGGTTGCAGAACGAGAAGACTCGGCTGATGGCCGCACCGATTCCGGTGAGCCAAAACGTGCAGGTACTGGTGGCAAATGCCGACCTTTCCTGGGGGACCAAACTTACGCCGGAAATGATGCAACCGATGGAATTCGTCCCAGGCGCGGTGCCGGAGGGCCATTTTACAAGTGTAGAGGCAGTCAAGGATCGCGTGCTCGTTGTCGATCTCAAGCGAAACGAACTGCTCCTGGAGTCGAAGCTTGCGCCGGTCGGGGCTACCGGTGGCGTGGCGGCTGTCACGGATCCCAACAAGCGAGCGATGTCTGTGAAAGTGGACGACGTGATTGGAGTGGCGGGCTTCATCAAGCCGGCAGATCACGTGGACGTCATGGTCACGATCGAGCCACCAGGGGGAAAGCAGGGAAATTCCATCTCCAAGATGATTCTCGAAAACGTGAAGGTGTTAGCGGCAGGAACGCAGATGGAGCGCAAGGGCAAGGATGAAGAGCCGAAACAGGTGCAGGTGATCACTGTCGAAGTGGATGTGGAAGAAGCTGAGAAGTTGGCATTGGCCTCTACCCAGGGACGGCTCAGACTGGCGCTGAGGAATCCTCTCAACAAGGAGCATGTGTTGACGAAGGGAGCCAATGTCGGAGCGCTTCTGAGTTCGTTCCGTCCGAAGCAAGCTGCAAAGCCGAAGAGTGACGAAGATGGAAGTATCCGGATCGAGGTTATCAAGGGAGACGTGCGGAAGGAAGTCAAGTTCTAGCATGGATGGAGGCATGACGATGGAGACGTTGAATCGGCAATCAAAGAACGGCAGTCGCCAAGCGTGTGCGCTCGTGATCAGCATGATGATGCTGGTGGCGGCCTCGGCCATGGCGTCGCCCGATGGGGCTCACAATGTAGTGAAGGCTCCGGATCCGCAGCAGGTGAGTCTGGTCGTCGGAAAATCGACGGTGGTGGATATGCCGGTGGCGATCAAGCGGGCCTCGTTGGCAGATCCGCAGATTGCCGATGCCATCGTTCTGAGCCCGAAGCAGATCTATGTAACCGGTAAGGGCTATGGCACGACCAATCTCACACTCTGGGGGAAGGACGATCAAGTGCTTGCGGTTTTCGATCTGGACGTGGGGGTGGATTTGACACGATTGAAACAGCATCTTGAGGAGTTGTTGCCCGATGAAACGAATCTGCATCTTAAGGGGACTCACGACCATGTGACGGTGTCGGGCACCGTATCAAGTGAGGCGCGGCTCAGTCAGGTGCTTGCGGTAGCGGAAGCCTATGCTCCGAAGAAAGTACTGAACTTCCTGAAGGTATATCCGGAGCCCCCTGGCAGTATCGTACCCCCAGATGTGCAGCCGGTCACGGTAGAAGTGATCAGAGGTACGTCGGTAAATGCGGTCAAATTCTGAGACGGCAGCAGATGGATGTGATCAACGGCGGATATGACGAAGCCTCGGGAGGACCATTCCGATGAAACAACGTGATGTAGCGGTAATAGTGGGCCTGGTACTGGGGGTTTGTAGCACGCCAGTGGCTTACGCGGGAGAACCGGTATCTGCCGTTCCGGTGAATAGCGCCGTGGAGCAACGAGAGATTCAGAAGCTGGAACTGACCTTAGGTAAGTCTAAGGTGCTGGACTTGCCCATGGCGATCAAGCGTGCGTCATTGGCTAACCCTGACGTCGCCGATACCGTCGTGTTGTCTCCGACGCAGATCTACGTGACAGGCAAGGCTACGGGGGTGACGAATCTGACGCTCTGGAATGAGAGCGGCAGCATGATGGGCATGTATGACGTGGTCATCGCTCCAGATTTAAGCCGCCTGAAGGAAAATCTTTACAAAACCTTGCCGGAGGAAAAAGGGATTCTGGTCACCTCCAGCCACGACCACATCACCCTCTCCGGCACGGCGTCAAATGCCAATAGCCTTACTAGGGCGATCAGTATCGCGGAAGCCTACGCGCCGAAGAAAGTCGTCAATGCCTTACAGGTCGGCGGAGTGCAACAGGTCATGCTTGAAGTGCGCGTGGCAGAAATGAACCGTGAGTTGATCAAGCGGCTTGGAGTGAATTTCAGCGCGATCGGCCCGAACGAGTTCGGAGTCTCACTCCTGGGTGGATTGACGACCCTTACAAACTTTACCAATCCGGGGGTGGGCGGCGGGGCGGCGACGGTCACCACTGCCGTGACTTCAGCAATCCAAGGTGTGTTCGGGTTCGATACCGGAAGCATCTCATGGACGGGATTAGTTGATGCGTTGAAGGAGGAAAACCTCATTAAGGTGCTCGCGAAGCCAACCTTGGTGGCGTTGAACGGTCAGGAAGCGGCCTTTCTGGCAGGCGGTGAATTTCCCATTCCTGTGCCTCAAGCCTTTGGACTGGTGACGGTCCAGTTCAAGAAATTCGGAGTGGGTTTGGTGTTTACCCCCAACATCATGAATAGCAGGCACATCAGTTTGAACGTGGCGCCGGAAGTATCGGAATTGGACTTTCAGAATGCGCTGCGGCTGCAAGGATTTCTCGTGCCGGCCATTACGACAAGACGGGCTGCGACGACGATTGAGTTAGCCGATGGGCAGAGTTTCGCAATCGGCGGACTGATGCGAGATAACGTCCGTGAGTCGGTGAAGAAGGTGCCGTTTCTTGGCGAAATTCCTATCCTGGGTGCGCTGTTTAGAAGCAGCTCGTTCCAGAAAAATGAAACGGAACTGGTCATCATTGTGACGCCGCATCTCGTCAAGCCGTTGGATATGACGGCGCAGACCCTACCGACCGATTACTACGTAGAGCCGAACGATTTCGAATTCTATCTAATGGGCTTTTCAGAAAAGGGCATGTTTGGGGGCAGCCTGGGACAGCGTTCGCCGGCTGCTGAAGTACTCTCCAATCGCGTTGGCAAACTTGCTGCGATGGAGGGGCATGTCGGGCATATCATCCCATAAGCACGCAGGAATGGTCCGATAGAGCAGACACTTAGTTGAGGGGGAAATCGCAATGACTAGAATGAGTGAGATCTTGGCTGTTATGTCGGTGGGGCTACTGATCGGGGCTTGTGCCCCTACCACAATTAGTCCGAATTGGGGGACAGCTTACCAAAATATGCGAGCACAGCAAGTTCTAAATCCCACGGCTGGGGAGCAACTGGACCTGGTTGAAGGACAGGATGGGCGGGTCACGGCCACAGCCATGGAGGCCTATCGAAAGGGATTTGAGCAGCCGGACGCAGAGTTTAGTCGGTCTGCGGTAGCCAGCGGTGTACAAACTAAGTAGGTATAGAGAGGGCTGTTCCATGCGAAGGCTGAGTGAGCGTGGTGCGGTAGCAGCGGAGTTTGCACTGTTACTACCGGTACTCTTGACCATCCTCTTCGGGATCATAGAATTCGGCATGATCATGTATGGAAGGGAAGTGGTGACCAACGCTAGCCGCGAAGGCGCCCGGGCAGGTATCGTCCAGGTCTCTCCAAAACCGTCGTCGGGACAGATTACGACAATCGCCACAAACTATCTGAACGGAACGGGAATTAATCCGTCGCAGGTGACGATCGCTGTGGCTGGCGCAGGAGGCGCAAGTCCGGCGATGCTGACGGTCACAGCAACCTACAACTATCCCTGGTTGATCCCCTATATCCCCAGCGTGTTGGGTCTGCCCAGCCCCTTGCCGATTACGATGTCAACGACAATGCGTCATGAATGACTCAAAGAAGGAGTTCGACCATGTCCCGTACGTTGGCCAAACAGCTCCTCAAGCCGCTCGATGATTCCCGGGGGGCAGCAGCCGTTATGGTGGCGCTCACCCTGACGGTTTTGCTAACGATGGGCGCGGCGGCCATCGACATCGGCCACGCACTTGTGGCGAGAAATGAGTTGCAGAATGCGGCGGATGCCGCTGCGCTGGCCGGCGCGAGGACCTTGGGAATTGCCTATGAAGGGATGACGCCGGCCCAAATGGCCATCTATACGTTGACGGGCGGAGACCAGGCAGCGATCGTGACTGCGGCTCAAACGACCAGTGCGCTGAACCAGGCAGCAGCAGTCAACGTGTCCGTGAATGCCGCCGACGTCCAGGTCGGATTGTGGAACTCCGCGACAAAAACGTTTACTCCCACGGCCAATCAACCTCGCTCCGTGAGAGTCGTTACCCATCGTGACGGCAGTGCGAACGGTCCAATCAGCACGTTCTTGGCGAATGTGGTCGGCATGTCGAGTGTAAATGTAAGCGCGGCGGCGACTGCGGAACTCACGGCCATCAGTTCCACGCCGCCGGGCGCCCTGGATTTTCCAGTGGCCATTTCTGAATTGTTCTTTAGCCAGTTCGGGTGCGGAGATAGCATCCAGTTATATCCCAGCAATGGTACACCTCAGTCCTGCGCTGGTTTTACGACCTTTCTGCAGACTCCGTCCAACGACATCGCGATGAGAAATATCCTCAATGGCATGATTGCGGGAACCTACCAGTCGCCTTCCACGACGGCAGAAGTCACTCAACTTCAGTTCACCAATGGGACATTGAGTAATCCGACGTGGAATGCCCTCCGGAATCTCTTTCTGCAAAAGAGTGCAGGAACTGGCTATTGGGATGCGTTGGTGCCGGTGTATCAGGGGAACGACTGCAGCCCGAGCGGCGCGATTCCGGTCGTGGGCTATGCCAATATTCGTATCACCGGTGTGCAGGGTCCTCCGACTCATACCGTGACAGGAAATGTGTCGTGCCCCCTCTTCCAGGGTGGAGGGGCTGGCGGAGGTCCTGCTTTTGGAGTCTTCACGACCTTACCAGGTCTCGTGGAATAGATTTCGTAACCGAGGAGGATTGGTTGCATGGCTCGATTGGTTGCAGTGTCGATCGACTGTCGGAACCAGGCGGCACGGCAGACGTTTGAAGAGATAGTATCCCGTCGGCGCGATTATCTGGTGACCAAGGGGCAGGGCACCGGCGCTGCCGATATGCTGTTGCTTGAACTTGATGAGTTCCGTCCGCAGCAGACGTTCGCCCATATTCGTGAGTTGCTGAGCGCCTCGCCGGAGCTTGAGGTATTTCTGACTGCCTCCCGCACTGATCCGCAAATTCTTCTGGAGGCATTCCGGTTAGGAGTGAAGGAATTCTTGGCTCAGCCATTGACCCGCCAGGATGTTGAACCGGCGCTGGCTCGTTTTGAGGAACGATTCGCGGGGCGAGTGTCCGGGATAGATAGACAGTCCGGGCGGGTTGTCGCAGTCATGGGCGCACGAGGTGGGGTGGGAACGAGCAGCGTGGCCACGAACCTCGCAATCTCGATTCAGCAGGTGAGCCAACAGGAATCGGTCGCATTGATGGATCTGGATTTGCTCGGCGGAGATCTGGGCTTGTTCTTGGACCTGCGGACGGTGCAAGGACTGAAGCATCTCTCAAAAGATATCTCTCGACTAGACGAGACGATTGTCCGGAGCAGTTTGGCGCAACATTCGTCCGGCCTCCGTCTGCTGTCTTCCGGCTATGAAGGGTTTGAAGAATTGGTGCATGCGCCGGGTAGCACCATGCGGGTTATCGGCCTTCTGCGAGCGATGCATCGGCAGGTCTTCATCGATTGTGGACATGTGCTCGAACCAGCGGTAAAGGAGGCACTGGATTGTTCGGATCAGATCATCATCGTGACCACACTCTCGTTGCCGGTGATCCGGCGGACCAAGCGCCTGCTTGAGATATTGCGGATGGCTGCCTGTCCATCCGGAAAGGTGGCTGTGGTGGTCAATCGTTATGCCAACGATCAGAAGGATCTCTTGGCCGAGACAGAGGACTTGTTGGGGATGCCGATGGCTGGATTGATTCCGAACGATTACGGGACAGCAAGTGAGGCGATCAACCACGGCAAGCCGCTGACGATCATGGCATCGAGGACGTCCATCGGGCAGTGGTATCTGCGAGAGAGCGAAGCGCTCGTCGCTGACAATTCACTTACCGCAGGAACTGATTCGGGGAAAAAATCGGAAAAGAAGTCATCCTTTTTTGGCCGCTGTTTTTCGACTCTGGGGCTGGAATCCGGGCGGAAACCATCCGCCGTCTGAAGCCCGAAACTGCTCGCTGCTTGAACGATACTGAAGGAGGGTGTCACACATCATGCTGACGATGAAACCGGGCGGCACCGTAGAAGTCGGATCTCACTACCACGAGCTAAAGGAACGACTTCACCAGCGGGTGATCGAAATGCTCGATCTAAATGCCATCGGCACTATGTCGCAAGGCGCGGTGACGGAGCAGTTGACCAAGCTCATCGAACAGTTGCTGCAACAGGAATCGGTGCCGCTCAACCAGAGAGAGCGGGCGCAGATCACGCAGGACATCCTTCATGAGGTGCTGGGGTTGGGCCCCCTTGAGCCGTTGCTGGCAGATCAGACCGTCAACGACATTCTGGTCAATGGACACAAGCAGGTCTTTGTCGAACGATCCGGTCGATTGGAACTGACGCCGATTCAATTCAAGGACGATGCCCACTTGAAGAAGATCATCGAAAAAATTGTCTCGCGTGTGGGACGCCGCATCGACGAGTCGGTGCCGATGGTCGATGCCCGGCTTGCCAACGGCTCTCGTGTGAATGCGATCATCCCGCCACTCGCCATTGACGGGCCGTCCCTCTCGATCAGAAAGTTCAGCAAAGACCCCTTGCAACTGTATCATCTGGTCGAAAAACGGTCGCTCACGCCGGAAATTGGCGAACTCATGAAGGCCATTGTCCAGGCTAGATTGAACATTTTGATCTCGGGTGGGACGGGCTCGGGGAAAACGACGTTGTTGAATGTGTTGTCAGGATTTATTCCGAACGACGAACGTATTGTGACCATTGAAGACGCGGCCGAGCTGCAATTGCGCCAAGACCATGTGGTGAGGCTGGAAACTAGGCCAGCGAATATCGAGGGTAAAGGGGAGATTGCGCAGCGCGAACTTGTGAAGAACGCGCTGCGTATGCGTCCGGATCGGATCATCCTGGGAGAGGTGCGCGGAGCGGAGAGTTTGGACATGCTCCAAGCCATGAATACCGGCCACGATGGATCGTTGACCACGGTCCATGCCAATTCCTGTCGAGATGCTCTGACTAGAATCGAGACGCTGGTGTCAATGGCGGGCTTCAATTTAGCCGCGAAGGCCATGCGGCATTACGTCTCTTCTGCGCTGGACGTGATCATCCAAATTGCGCGGTTGTCGGACGGAACGAGAAAGCTGGTCAGCCTCCAAGAAGTCGTCGGTATGGAAGGCGACCTGATCACGTTACAGGAGCTCTTTACCTTCCAACAGACCGGTCTCGATGAGAATCGCAAGGTGAAGGGACGATTCAAGGCGACTGGCGTGCGTCCAAAATTTGCCGAACGTCTGGCCGCAAAAGGGGTGGCGTTGCCTCTCACCTTATTCGATCCCTCAAAGGTGTATGAATGCTGAACGTACTTATTGCTCTCGGTATATTTGGCACCATCCTGCTCTTCATGTACGCCTGTTCGGCGCTGTATCGAATCATGGCGCCTCGCGGAACCGATCGTGCCGTTGAACGGCTCCAGACATGGACGGCGCCGATGGAGGCAGCCCCGTTGGAGATTGTCCGTAAGGAATCGCTCAGCGATATCCCATGGCTGAACGATTTACTTCTGAAGGCGAGGCGATTGCAACCGCTACGAGTGCTTCATCAGCGGGCAGATTGCCGGCTGCCGCTGGGAATATATGTGCTCTCGGCGCCCCTTCTGGCTGCTGCAGGGCTCTTATTGGCTATGTTTCTGCACCAGACGTTGTTAGTGGCCCTGCTGTTTGCCGCTGTGCTTGGTTCGATTCCTGGTGGGTATCTCGCATGGCTGAAGAGCCGGCGGATGGCGACGCTCGAGCGACAGTTACCTGAGGCGCTTGAACTGGTCTCGCGTGCCTTACGAGCGGGGCATGCTTTTTCGGTGGGGTTGAAAATCGTCGGGGATGAAGCGGCCGACCCCATCGGGCAAGAGTTCCGGCGTGTGTTCGATGAGGTATCAATGGGAGTAGCGCTTCCCCAGGCGCTGCAGAATATGACCGATCGGGTGGATAGTGTCGATTGCCGGTTTTTTGTCACGTCTGTATTAGTTCAGCGTGAAACCGGCGGCAATTTGGCTGAAATTATCGATTCTCTCGCAGGACTGATCCGACAACGGTTTGAACTTCAATTGAAAGTGAAGGCATTGTCTGCCGAGGGGCGGTTTTCCGCCATGATTCTTCTGGGACTCCCCATTGTGATCGGGCTTCTGCTGTATAAGCTCAATCCTGACTATGTGAGCCTCTTGTTCTCGGATCCCATGGGGCAGAGTTTGTCCACGGCCGGCAGCATCATGATGGTGATGGGCGCCATTGTGATGAAACGCATGGTAGCGATCAAGGTCTAAGGAGCGGCGCATGGAACTTCCATTGCTTGCGGCATTATCGACATTCCTGGTTATCCTATTAGCCGGTACCGCCTTGTTTCTGTATATCAATTCGCGAGAGGTTCTGCAGATGTGGCGCCGTCGAGCGGAAGGGCACACGCTTGCTGGAGAGGATAGTGTCGCCGTTGAAGGATTTGCTGAGCAGGTTCAAGCTCAGATTCGTGCCCTGCTGGAGTGGTTTGCCAAGCTGAATCAGCCTTCCAACGTGGATGAAATGCGAGCAACGCGGCGCCTGCTGATTACCGCGGGATATCGAGGCGGGAAAGCGGCGGTATTGTATACAGGCGCAAAGTTGCTGCTGGCCGTGCTGGTTGTGGCGGTGGTTGCCATGATTCCGGTCAAGGCGCTCGGTTTCCCGACTGCGACTAATTTGATTTTGTACTACCTGCTTGCCGCAACCTGTGGCTATTATGCTCCAGGGTTCTGGCTCAAGCGGGCCATTGCCCATAGACAGGATGCGCTGCAGCGGGCGATTCCTGATGCTCTAGACTTAATGGTGGTCTGTGTGGAAGCGGGCTTAGGATTGGATCAAGCGATTGCCCGGGTCGGGGAGGATGTCAATCAAGCGCATCCTATATTGAGTGACGAGCTGAACATTTTGGCGCTTGAACTGAGGACCGGAGTGCAACGGCAAGAAGCCCTGAGGAATCTGGCTCACCGTACCGATCTCGAAGAGGTGAAGAATCTCGTGGCGCTACTTGTGCAGACAGATCGCTTTGGAACGAGCATCGGTCAAGCGCTCCGCGTTCACGCGGATTCGATGCGAACGACGCGCAGACTCAGGGCGGAGGAACTGGCGGCCAAATTGCCGGTGAAACTTTTGCTGCCCCTCATCTTCTTCATTTTTCCTAGCATGTTCGTTGTGACAATCGGTCCGGCTTGCATCAGGATGGTCAGGGTCTTGTTCCCTGCACTTGCGGGGCATTAGTTCAGTTATTGTAGTGGTTGGGGGATCTCAGTGAAGCGTCTACTTCGAGAGACCCTCTCGAAACGGATTCTGTCGGATGGCGGGCTAGCGGAGCGCCGTGATGGCGAGTTTCGAGTTGATGCGACGGCCTTTGCTATTCTGTCTCTCGTTGCTTCTGGGTCGCCTTCAGAGTCGCTTGAGCGCAGTCGTGCGCGCCTACGGAAGGAACAAGGTGAGGATGGACGCGTATGGGTGAGCAGGGAGCATTCAGTTTCCTACTGGCCGACCCCACTTGCCATTCTCGCCTGGCAAAATTCGCCGGCCAGTCGAGCTGCTCAAAGCCGCGCTGTTCACTTTCTCCTAGACACCACGGGCAGTCATTTTCCTAAGAATCCCGATGCTCCGTGGGCGCACGATACATCCCTGAAGGGATGGTCCTGGGTCGAGGCTACACATTCCTGGGTTGAACCTACGGCTATGGGCGTGATGGCGTTGCGGGTGGCAGGCCATGTTCAGCACCACCGCGTAAGAGAGGCTGTTCGGATGTTGCTTGATCGTCAGTTGCCCCATGGAGGATGGAACTCTGGGAACACGCTTATGTTTGGCAGGGAGCTCCATCCGAATCCGGAGGGTACAGGAGCAGCATTGGTCAGCTTAAGCAGTCAAGTTGAGCAAAGAAGTGTTGCCCGCAGTCTCGACTATCTTCAGGGTGAGGTGGATCGATTACGCACCCCCATATCACTGGGATGGGCGTTGCTCGGCCTCGCGGCCTGGGAGCAGTACCCGTCGAACGGCGCGGCTCTGGTTGAGCGTTGTTTTGCTGCCCAGTCTCGGTATGGAGAATACGAAACATCGGCGCTGTGCCTTCTCTTCTTGGGCGCACTAGCCGGAGAGACCACAGCAACTCACCCTCTCCTGAGTCATTCGGATACCAGTCCGGCTATCATTGTCGAGTGAGAGTTCTGTGTCGGAACACCCAAAACAGAGATCGACGAGAGGTCTCACGCGCCGTGATGTGCTCATGGCTGCTGGTGTCGGCGTTGTACTTGGGATCGGTTCGCTGATTGTCCCCAAGCGGTATTTTCGGATGCCGCAACAGGCGCAAGTTTTCGTGGCCAAGGTCGCCCATTACCAATTGGATATTGCCGATTCAATTTCAAGGGGAATTCGTGAGCTGAATATTGCTACCGAGGAGTTGAAGGGAAAACGCATTCTCCTGAAGCCAAACTTGGTTGAAACCGCTTCAGCAGCCCCTCACATCAACACCCACCCTCTAGTGTTGCGTGGGGCAATTGAAGCCTTTCTACGGCTAGGGGCGGCTGCTGTGATGGTCGCAGAAGGGCCCGGTCATCGGCGAGATACGCTGGCGGTCTATGAAGAGTCCGGCTTGGCAGATGTGTTGACGGAGGACCACATCGCATTTCACGATTTGAATTATATGACGGGCTATGAGTTGCCGAATGCCGGTCGCCAGTCTTCGCTACGGACGTTGACGTTTCCTTCCCTCTTTCGTGAAGTGGATTGGATCGTGTCCGTCGCCAAGATGAAGACACACCATTGGGCCGGGGCCACCCTGTCGATGAAGAATTTCTTCGGTGTGATGCCAGGCATCTATTATGGCTGGCCGAAGAATGTATTGCATCATGCAGGCATTGAGAATTCGATTTTAGACATCAATGCCACCTTAAAACCGCATTTCGCCATAGTTGATGGAATTGTGGGAATGGAGGGCGATGGGCCTATCACGGGCGACCCTAAGAGGGTTGGCGCGCTCGTCATGGGTCGCAATCTAGCTGCTGTTGATGCCACATGCTGCAGAATTATGGGTATTGACCCCTACAAAGTATCTTACCTGGAGCGAGCTGATAAGTGGCTAGGGCCAATTGATGAGAGTGCAATTGAACAGCTTGGAGAGGCTATTGTCTCGGTTCGAACGGATTTCAACTTGATTGAGAAGATTCCGGCTCACCGAGGGATACGGCTCTTATGAAGAGGGGGCGATGAAACTGCTTTTTCTCCTGACACTCTTCTTATGCCCTGTCGTCGTGTTCTCAGCAGAAACTGAACCGATGCCGGCTCAGCCTGAGGAGCACAAACTGTATGATCACTATCTCGGCCTCAAGCGCCTGCAAGAAAGCTTGGCAGGGCGCTCTCTTGATGCCCAAGCAAAACTGCAGCCTCAAATTCAAAGAGCGGAACGGAAGGCCTGTAAACAAATCAGAAAAGAGCGCCAGGAGGGGGTGTCAAGAGAGGATTATCGCCGTGAGGGCGGAGACCAATTTCTGATCTTTTCTCTTCAGTTAGAACAGTACTGCCAAACGCTTCGTTGAAGAGCCATGCTTACCGCGGCCATTCGTTCTGCGCGCAGCAATACATTGCGAGGACCCCGGGTTTCCACCGATTGGTCACTCGCATGTTAGTTGTCGGAATGTTGACAGCGTCGTCGACCTACGCCAGTTTGGAAAACGCAACGACAACGGCGACGAGAGCGTAGCCTATCCGTCGATGGGCCTGATCCTGGAGTTTTTAGGTGTGCGACTCTTAGTACCCGCCCTACTTCTCCTCGTTTCGCTGTCGGACCATACTCATTGGCCCAGTAGCCGTGCTGACAATTCAACGATTTATCGAGCCACGCCAAGGTCCTGTGAGCTCCACGAAATATCCCCATGATAGGTCCCGGTAGGCCTTTCTCACGACTAGGGGATCTTCTAGTAGATGATAATGGTGAAAGCCAATATCGTTACAAGAAATTGGACTTCTCACCAAAAAATGGACGGTAGCTAGACGCGAGATAGCAAGCCGGATGTGTCTCCCCTGAAAGGAAGGATTCTAAAGGTGAGTGAAGGTACGAAGAGAAGAGCGCTTCGGGCCTGGTATGGGTGGACTTGGACTTCAATAGTAGTCCTTGTCGTTTTATTTTGCACAGACGTGGAGGCAGGAAGAAGACTACATGACTTTAGCGGCGATGCTATGCAGCGCTATAACAGTCGGATGATGTCGTCGCCGGTAATGCGTTTCCCTGGGTTATTCGGAATATCCCTATGGCCGTACATGATCTATGCTCCAGCTCCGTCTCTAACGGTTGTGAATGTCCAGATTCAAATCCCGGAGTTCGATCAACGGTCAGCACCGGCGCCGACACATCCGAGCAGTTCCAGATTTTGGATTGCCCGGTGTGGAACCTTTGTAGAGCTCGAAGTGAGTTCGACAATGAATCTGATGCAAGAGGAACGAAAACCCTGTTCTCAGTAACGAGAATCGATGGTCAACCCCCATTCCTTTTTCCCACTTAAGGAATGCATAGGCCCTGCGCTGAGGCCAACCGGTCAGTGAAGGTTCACCCCCGGGCGATTGCTAGTTTTTGTGCTAATCGGGTCGCCGCATATCAGCGTTCCATTCCATCTCGCAACTTTCCAGATAGTAATGAGCGTACCGTTGGGTCGTAACCCCTGACAACGTCACCTTTTAGAGAACCACTCCTCCGAACCATTCGCATCGCGAACGTATGCCGAGGAGCTGAGGGGTAAAGACGGGCCCGGCTTCATCGGCACCCTCCTCTCCGTTCACTCATTTACTGTCTCTCATCCTCCCCTTATATAGACTCTCATGTCCCAGAACCCTCTTGAATGGTTACGTTAAGTGATTTATCAGTCGGGAGCGCATGACGAGGGCTTTGTCCAGTGGTCTTTCAAAGGAACCAGCGTAGGATGACGAATGGCTTGTTCTTCTTAAGAAGATATTGGAAGGCGGTCACGCTATGGAAAGAAATCACATGCAATCAACAATGATTACAAGTTACTGCTTGGTCGCTGTACTGTTTGTCCTCGCGTCTTGCGATCAAGGTTCCAAGTCCGGTGATCAGCACGCGCCCTCTTCTAACGCCATGCCTACATCATCCGAACGAAAGGAAACCCATCCAGATCAACCCACGGGACAGCCTCAAAGCGGAGAGGGCAAGCAAATTCTTACCAAGCCATAACGCCAGGGCTTTTCACACTTTCTCTCGAGGAGAATCCCATGGCTGCCACCAAATGTGCACATCCATCCTGCTCATGCAAAGTTGAGGGAAAGAAGTATTGCAGTGACCACTGTCAAACGGGTGCGACTAAACCACAGGCGGCTGCTTCCTGTCCCTGCCCTCACTCCGAATGCCAAGCGCGTGATTGAATAGTCAGCCGTTCCTGAGCGGATTGGTAGGGGATATGAAAGGAAGTGAATGCGCACCATCCACTGTCGTGAACGATTGAGCGAGCAAGAGTGTCAGCGTGAGACTGTTCGTGAACGAGACCGGGTCGTAGCAATGCAGGATGGAGCGCCCGGTTACCATTTCGAGTGCGTAAGGGGACACAGATTTCACCTAAGTGAGGACGGAAGAGTGTCGGGATGCGATTGTGGCCTAGCTCCGGGGGAGTGAAATGAGACGTCGTGGATGGCGGGATGGCGCAACGAAGGTCATGCCTGTCACGCCATGGGGTTCCTGCATGGTTGGTATTCACGCACAAACAGACATGTGAGGGAGGTTATGGAACGAAAACGTAAGAAGGTCATCACTGACGCTGACCAACAGATTCGCAAGTATTATGAGAACCAGCCGCCGTCGGAGACGGAAGCGTTTCCTGATCTGTCAGAAACGACTCCAACGTCCGAGCAATTAATCGGAAAGGTGAGTCACATAGAACAGGATCGTTCTGGATTGAACGGCGGAGATCCCGATGTGTCGCCACAAGGCATCGATGCCGGCACAGAAACACCTGGAGGTTCTGAACCAACGCCTGACCAGGACCTCGTGGACGAAATCGGCAAGGCCGCCGGAGTGACGTATCAAGACGACGAGCCGTTGAACTTCGGCAAGAAGATTGCGGCGCAGGATGAAGCGCGTTGGGAATTGAACCCTGCCTCTTCGGAAGATTTTGAGGAGCGGCAATCGGAGTTTGGCCGCAAAAGCATTCCATAGACCACTTAAAGCTTTGAGAAGATTATGAGGTCTAGGGCGATTTCTAGTTATTACATGCGGCATGAAATGACTTAATGGAGTGATCTATGGCCGCAATTACTCCGCCACTGCACATAATCCAAGCGGGGGAAGGAAATACTCTATGGCCCTCATCAAAAATCCATCGAAGTCGATGCCCCGGTCAGAACGACATACAATCAATGGACGCAGTTTGAGGAATTTCCGAAGTTTATGGAAGGGGTGACGCAGGTCCAACAACTTGATAGCACCCATCTGCACTGGAAGGCGCAGATAGCCGGCAAGGAGAAAGAGTGGAATGCGGTCATCACTGAGCAGCGCCCAGACGCACGAATTGCGTGGAAAAGTACGGACGGCGCAAAAAATGCCGGCGTCGTGACGTTCCACCGTCTTTCTGATCAAAAAAGCAAGGTTATGCTGCAGATGGACTATGAGCCTGAAGGAGTCGTGGAGAACATCGGTGAAGCCATAGGGGCCGTGTCGCTCCGCGTTGAAGGGGATTTAACTCGCTTTAAAGAGTTCATTGAAGGACGAGGGCACGAAAGCGGCGCATGGAGAGGAGAAGTCAAAGGTAAGTAAGAGCCAGCATTGCACGTGAACTAGAACGTACCGGTAATGGGAAGACGCTGCTACAAGAATTCTTGTGCTCCTACCTAAGACGCGCCTCTTGGTTGCCGGTTCTTCGGCTCAGTATCCGCAAAAATGTAAATTCACTCCGGTTTCCGTCTAACCCCAGATTGCTAGACATTGGGAGTCCGGTGGAGGCAATCTATTCGTCCCAGGTGTCTTGTTCTGTTGGGATACTGTCTCTCGCACAAATGCCGGTGTCTCTACATCGAGCGATAGTTCAAACGGACAATGCACAAAATGCATATGTCGGGGAAAGACTTTTTAATCCATTTCCCCACGAGAAACGACCTGCGGAGTGAAGGCGTGCTGCAGCTCCTTAGAGTGATCGCAACGTGTATTACAGCGTTGCTCTTTCTCATTCTCCCGGTCCATGCGGCGGACTATTACCTGCGCGCCACAGGCAGTGATTACAACACTGGTCTTTCGACCGACCAAGCCTGGAGAACACTGGAGCGCGTCAACCAGCTTGGCCTTTTGCCGGGAGATCGCATCCTCCTTGAAGCGGGGATAATTTTCAGCGGTCCATTAGTATTGGATGAGGAAGATCCGAGGGACAGAATCTCTTCCCATCACCGTCACATCATTTGGTGACGGCCTTGCCGTAATCGATGCCGGCGAAGGCATGGCATTTTTGTGCGGAACACCGCAGGAATCGTGTTTTCGAATCTCCATGTGTCGGGCAAGCACCATCCCCACAACAACTCAGATGGAATAGCGATTCATAACGATCGTGATGGAGCCCGCTGCTCGCCGGCATCACCGTAGATCATGTGGAGGTCAGCGGATTTGGCAAGAACGGGATATCAATAGGCGGATGGAACGGCGAGAGCGGGTTTCGGAATGTGCGTATCACGCATACGCGCATCCACGACAATCGCCTCAATGGCTTGTCACATATGCGCAACTTCCTCGCGCCAATAAGGACGTCTACATTGGCAACGTGGAGGCCTACCGCAACACCGGGTGGCCAGGCGTGGTGCCTCACAGTGGCAGTGGAATCATTCTTGGCAATGTGGACAGCGGAGTGATCGAATGGTCAAAGGCCTATGAGAACGGAAGGCTGGGTAATGCCGGCGTGGGAATCTGGACATACGATTCGACGAAAGTGGCGATTCAACATAATGAATCGTTTGCGAATCACACCTCCGGAGATGCGGATGGCGGTGGATTTGATTTGGATGGTGGCGTCACTGACTCCCGTCATGGAACATAACTTTTCTCAACGATAACCATGGTGCAGGTTATGGACTGTACGAATATGCCGATGCTCCCCCTTGGTATGGAAACATCGTACGGCACAATCTCAGCGTCAATGACGGTCGCAAGAACGGTGCTGCGGGCATTCAGATTTGGAATGGCGGCACGAGTCTCTTAGCCGATGCGACCATTCACGACAACATTGTGATGATGGGGCCGTCCGAAGACGTCACGTCGAGCGCGATCGCGTTTAAGTCTCCCAGTCAGGGATTTTCGATCTATCAAAATGCCTTTTTCGCGAGTGGCGAAACGATTCTTGTGTTTAAAGCGGCGGAACAAGTCCATCTGCATATGTCGAAATACCCGGTGCTGGTCGATGACCAGGCGACACTTGTGGGATGAGTCTCTCGAACGGGAGATGTGTGCCATCTACTTCCGCTTTCCGGGATGACTATCTCCCATCGATGGCCTAGACCGCATCCGCTACACGTCATTCAGCGTTGTGTCTGTAAGCGACTCATGTCCGGCGTCATATAATGCTGGCTCCATAAAATCAAGAAATGCTCGCCCGAAAGCGCTCTGTTGTTTATGCTCTGTCTCAAGAGCGCGCATGTAACCGTATTCCCGCGACATCCTTACAAGAAAGCGGAGCGAAATCGACCGTGGACAGTCCCATAAAAGTTCTCGACGTCGATCTCGCCCACCCATTGCAGGACCTGAGCGGTCTCCATTCATACAGGTCCCTGTGGGGACTTCTACGATTGAACGGAATGCCGGTTGGGGATGTAAACGTGCCTATTCGAGATGGAGTATGCACTGCCGAATCGATCTACAAAGCCATTCTGCTCCAACAGGGACGCCCTGTTTTGCAAGCGCTCATCGCCCATCACCTGCATGATCCCGTATCGCGTGAAGGCATCTGCATCCACAATCCAACCGTTTTGGATGACATGCCTCCGGATGTCTTACCGCTTGTCACGGTGGCCGTGTGCACACGTGATCGTTCTGAGGGATTGTACACCTGCCTGCATGCTGTTCAAAAGCTTGACTATCCCTCACTCGACCGGATCGTGATCGATAACGCTCCACAGAGTGATAGAACCGAGCGAATGGTTCGCGACGAGTTTCCGGCAGTGCGGTACGTTCGGGAGTCGAGGCCGGGCCTTGATTGGGCGAGGAATCGAGCGCTTGCGGAGGCGCGCGGCGAAATCGTGGCTTTTACGGATGACGATGTCAGTGTAGATGCCGGATGGGTCCGGGCCCTCGCGCAAGTGTTTGTCCGTCATCCTGAGGTCATGGCGGTCACCGGGTTAGTGGTGCCAGCTGAATTGGAAACCTCGGCGCAGATTCTGTTTGAGACGTACGGGGGCTTCGGCCGCGGTTTCGAGCAACGGTGGTATCGAGCCCATTCTGCGGGACGGCCGGTTGACACGTTCCATCTTGGCGCGGGTGTCTTCGGAACCGGCGCCAATATGGCGTATCGCCGCACTCTATTTAAGAATCTGAACGGGTTCGATCCCGCTCTGGATGTCGGGACGGTCACCAATGGTGGCGGCGATCTTGAGATGTTTTTCCGCGTGCTGCAGGAAGGGTACGTCCTTGTGTATGAGCCTCAAGCCCTCGTCCGTCATCGGCATAGGCGAACATATCGAGAACTAGCGACGCAGCTCACCAATCACGGCGTGGGGTTGTACTCATATTTGTCGCGATGCGTCTGTGCCTATCCCGCCCTTCGTCCTGCTGTGCTGTGTTTTGGCGCGAGGTGGTTCTGGTTCTGGAATATTCGCCGACTCCTTGTGAGTTACGTGCGACGTTCTTCATTGCCTCGCCACTTGATGTTGGCGGAACTGCGCGGCTCGTTCCGCGGCCTGTTTGCATATCAGAAGGCTCGACGCACAGCGCGTAGCCTGCTCGACATGCCGACAGGCACAGGCCAAGTCGCAGAAGAAGCCATGTTCCTCAAGCTCTCATCGGACACATGGGATTCGCCCACAAGGAAGCCGGTCCAAGCGTCTTGCGGTTTGTTCCCGAAGCCACAATATCCTGTTGCAGTACGGGCTGTGGAACTCAGTGAACCGCTGACCGATATCGGTGATCTGGAGAGGTACAAAGGACTGCAGTTATACGTCACCATGCATGGTGAACTCCTCGGCAAACACACCATTGAACACATCGCGGGGATTGTACCGGCCAGTCAACTCCGCCAGGCCATCGCGAAGGCCTTTGGTTCGCGCCTGCTCTCACGAGGCGGACACCATCTCTGCGATGCACCCTGGAGCAGGATCATCTCAGACATGGTCCAGAGACGCCCCATTCCGAATCCGCAGCCTCCCGAACTGTCAGCCCACTGCCGGGTCTCCATTGTCATCGCCACGCTCGACCGTCCTGAAGAACTTCGTCACTGTCTGGGCACATTGTCCCGCCAGGAGTCTTCACGGCAAGTAGAAATTGTTGTCGTTGACAATAACCCTGCATCCGGTCTCACGGCGACGATTCTGACGGAGTTTCCCGCGGTGGTTTCGGTCCAGGAGGCACGAAGGGGACTCAGTTACGCACGAAATGCGGGCATCATGAAAAGCTCCGGTGACATCATCATCATGATTGACGACGATGTCACGGTGTCTTCCACTTGGCTGGAAAGGCTGATCGGGCATTTCTCACGACCGGAAGTCATGGCGGTGACCGGCAATGTCCTTCCCTTGGAACTCGACACAGAGCCGCAGGTCCTGTTTGAGACGTATGGGGGATTGGGTCGGGGGTTTGAACGGTTGGATGTGAACGGAAGTTGGCTCCGGGCCTTTTACTCGGCGCCGAGAACCTGGGTGTTAGGCGCAACGGCCAACGCGGCATTTCGAGCCAGCGTCTTTCGTGATGAACGCATCGGGTTGCTTGATGAAGCGCTTGGCGCCGGCATGGCTGGAGTCGGAGAAGACACGTACCTGTTTTACCGCATTCTTCGAGCGGACCATACATTGGTGTATGAGCCATCGGCCTATGTTTGGCACAAGCATCGACGCGACGTCCAAGCCTTTCGTCGCCAACTGTTTGCCTATAGCAAAGGGCATGTGGCGTACCATCTCACGACCCTGTTCCGGGATGGGGATTTGCGCGTCCTGCTCTACCTCTTTGTGTCACTTCCCAGGGCCTATGTATTCCGGGTGAAGTCCAGGCTTTTGGGGCGAACCGTGTATCCGCTGTCGTTACTCCTGCTCGAAATCCTCGGCAATCTGATCGGGCCCTGGACATACCTTGCGTGCAGGTGGAAAGCCAGCCGGCACTCATCCGAGAGGGTATCGCAATGACCTCTCAAGACCTCACGGCAATCGAGAGAGTCCATTTCCGCGAGGGGGCTTCCACGGATCAGATACCTGCCGATTTTCTCATGCTCCTCGGCGCGGTTGATGCGGTGTCGTTTGATATGTTCGACACCCTCATTCAACGGGACGCACTATTCTGCCCCAAAGATCTCTTTTATCGTGTCCAGGCAGTCATCGAAACCCGCTATGCCATGCATCTGAATGATTTCGCCTCTGTCCGGGTACGGGCGGAGAGTATCGCCCGGGTTCGAGCGCGAGGACGGCAAAGCGAAGAAACCACGCTCGAAGAGATTTACGTCGAAATCGCCAACATCCTGAGCCTACCGGGAGATCTCGCTGGGGATATGCGTCAGATCGAGCTCGAGTGCGAACGTGCCGCCCTGGTGAACCTGCCGAGCGGAAAGCGACTCTACGATGCCGCAATCCGCGCAGGCAAAACCGTCGTGGTCATATCCGATACCTATTTGCATCGAAGCTTTCTCGAGGAAGTGCTCGTGAAGGCTGGATTTAACGGAGCCCATCGCGTGTACGCTTCGTCGGAATTCGGCAAAACCAAGCACCACGGCGCTCTGTTCAACATCGTGTTGAAGGATCTGGATTGTTCACCAGGCCGACTGCTTCACGTGGGCGACAACCCGCTGTCTGACGCCACCGCCGCACTGGGTCAGGGGATCCGGAGCTTCATCTGCACCAATCCCAAGCAACGGCTGAAGTGGCGTTATGGGCTCAGTGACAGACCCAGCGGGAGTCAGGCCGTTTCAGCGCTGTTATGCGACATCAGCCGAACGGCCGAGGAGCAGCTTCGAAGCACTACCGGCGGTGCCGTGATCGCTCGCAGTGCCGTGGAGCACCTCTCCTGGGTGTATGAGGGGTTTGCCGCCTGGTTAGTGGATCAGATCACAAGTCGGAGAGATACCCGAGTCTACTTCGCCTCTCGTGACGGTCTTATCATGAAAAAGTTCTTCGACGTCACGCTGAAGGCGTTGGGGGTCTCCATGGAGAGTCGCTACCTCTATGTTTCACGGGCAGCGCTCTATCCGACGTTGGTTCTCACTGATCCCGACATGGCCCGCCGGTTGTTTTGCCATAGCTGGGACCACCTGACCATGACACAGGCCTTGAAGCGCATGTCGCTTCTTCCTCAAGAAGTGGCCGGGCAGCTGGCCAAATATGGCCTCGCCGATCCTCTGCTTTCTTTGAATCGGGTCACCACATTGAAGCTGAGCCGGTTCCTCGATGCCATCTGGCCGTTGCTCTGCGCGAAGAGTGAGAGCAATTGCGCCCTCGTGGTCGATTACCTTCGACAGGAAGGGTTCTTGACCGACGAGCCTACGGCATTTGTCGATATCGGATGGCACGCGTCGTTACAGCACTGCCTTGTGAAGCTGCTGCAGTATCGCGATTTCAAGACACCTCTTCACGGCTATTATCTGGGGACCTTTGCGAGGCCGGATGCATCTCCGGATGTCTCTGCGAGAGGATTCTTGATCGAGAATGATGCGCCTGCCTCGATCTCGGCCCTGATCCGGACCGGTCCTTCTCTGTTGGAACTGTTTCATGCCGCCGGTCATGGATCCGTGCTGGGATATGAGCGTAGAGACGGTCGCGTTGTGCCGATCCTGGAAGAGAACGAGCTCGAGCAGGAACAATTCCGTACGGTCATCGAGCCGTTACAACAGCATGCATTCGAGTTTGTGGCGGCGCGCCTCGCCCGGGGAGAGAAGCTGGAGGTTTCGACCTTTCCGACTGAACTTGTGGCCCGCTTGGGGTTACGCATACTCCACAAGCCCACCGATGAGGAAGCCGAAGTCTTCGGACGACTGAGAATTGCCACCGACTTTGGCGGCAGCATGAAGAGCCTCACGGGGGCATGTGAATGGAACCTCTCGGAGGTGAAGGGAGATGCGCTTCCGGACGGCATCCCTCCCATGTGGTATCCGGGATTTTTTGCACTGAAACAATCGGCCGCCAAGCGAGCCTCGTAGGAATCCTGGCGATGGACCACTTTCACGATACTCGCATTGACACATTGGCCCTCAGGGAAGAGTACCGCGACCAGTATTTTCTGCATCGCGATCCGATCTATCAAGACCGTTTGTTATGGCGGGCGCACACGTTTCGGCACATTATCCACCTCTTGCCCAATCAATCCATTCTGGAACTGGGCTGTGGGCGGGGATTGTTCACGCGCCATCTCTGTCGTGTGTCGAGAGGCGAAAACCCGGTCACGTCCGTCACGTTCCGGCCTCAACAGGCTCGCCCCGATTCCCTACCCGCGGACGTCGAGTTTCTTCACGTCTTCGCGCTTCCCGGCCCGTTGCGGGGGAAACAATATGATTTCATAGTGGCGATCGATTTACTGGATCAACGCAACTGTGGATGGTTTCTGCAACAGGTCTATGAGCTTCTGCGGCCCGGGGGCCAAGTCCTCTTTTACGAAAGCAACCCCTGGAACCTCGCTTTACGGGCAAAACACTTCTGGCGCCGCCTGCGGGGCGGCCACGATCCACGTCGCCTCTTGAATCGTCCGGTTCTCTACGAGTTGATGTCCGAAGTCGGATTCATTCGCGTCTTCGCACTCTACAACGATTTTGTGTACGCCCCCTTAACCCGCTCCCTGATCTGGTTCCTCCGCAATATGTCGATTCTGCTTGAGAACGCCAGGGGCATCCAAACCTTTGCCGGTTCCATCCTCCTGCACGCCCAGAAGCCGCCTCGCACGACCGTCAGACCACTGCGTTCCCTGTGCGAACATGCGCAAATCCATCGAGCGATCTCAGTCGTCATCCCTTGCCATAACGAAGAAATGAATGTCGAGCCTCTGGTGACGCAATTGATCGCCCTCTACGGCGACTATATTCATGAAATTATTCCCGTTGACGATAACAGCTCGGACCACACTGCCGAAGTGCTCCGCCGACTGGCCACCGGCGATCCACGCATAAGGCCGGTCTTCCGGACCCCGCCGAACGGGGTGGGACGAGCGTTGGCCGATGGCTATCGAGTCGCCACAGGGCAGTACGTCCTCTCTATGGACTGCGATTTTCAGCATCTCCTGCCTGAGATCAGAGATCTGTTTGATGCGGCGGCGCAGGGGCACGACGTCGTGATCGGCAGTCGATTTTCGCGCCATAGCGTATTGCTCAATTACCCGTTTAAAAAAATCCTGGCTAATCGGGCGTTTCATGCCCTCGGCCAAGTCCTGTTCTGGCGTCAGTTCCGGGACCTGACCAACAATTTGAAATTGATGCGGCGGGAGGTGGTTGAGCGCCTTCAATTGACGCAGCCGCACTTTGCCGTGAATGCCGAAACCGGGTTGCAGCCGCTGCTGATGGGATATTCGCTTCGAGAAGTGCCGATCTCATGGATCAACCGGACACCTGATATGGGCATCTCTTCCTTTCACCTCGGCAAAGTAGGCCGGGGCTACATGGCGGTCTTGTTTCGCTTGTGGTGGAAGCATCGCGTGGACCCGGCCGCGGTCCCTCCCAAGATGAAATCGTCAAATTCCGAATCACGAGCGAAATAGCAGCCATGACGGTAACTCATGACGAGCCGGCAAGCATGCTGAAGGAGAGGGAGAGGGATTCTGCCGTTACGAGTTCGTTCGTCAGCCAAGAGCCTACCCATCCACCAGACTGGCGGTCTGACAGGTCCGCGCGGATTCTCGTGTTGAGTATCTGGCTGGCGATGCTGATTCTGGCGCTGGTCAATTGGGCCCATGGCAGCCGAAACGTGCCGTTTAGCGAGGATTGGTTACTGGTACCGGCGCTTACGGGCCACGAACCGCATCTGGGCACATGGCTGTGGTCTCAGCATAACGAACATCGTGTTCCCCTGCCGCGGCTCATGCTCCTCGTGCTACTGACCATGGGACAGGGTGATTTTCGGATTGGAGGAGCATTGAACATTCTCGCCCTGGGCGGGATTGCGCTGTTGATGATGGAAACGGCGAGGTATGTTCGTGGTGGCTTGTCTCGAGTCGCGGACGCATTCTTCCCCGTTGCCTTCCTGCATCTTGGACATACAGAGAATATGCTGTGGACCTGGCAAATCACGCAGGTCCTTCCCGTCATTTTGGTATCCGTCCTCATGCTCATTGCCGTTGCCGGGCGTCTCCCTCGGACTACCGCACCAACGCTGGCCGCCGGTGTCTGCACCGTCCTGTTGCCGCTCTGCGGGGCGAACGGGCTTCTTTATGCGCCGATGTTCGCCTTCTGGATCGGTTACGTGGGGATCGTGGTCGTAGCCGCTTGCTCGAACGAACACATCGCCGGTGAACGCTGGAAAGGTTGGTACTTGGTCAGCTCCTCTGTTCTGACATTGCTCCTGTCCGGCCTCTATTTCGTGGAGTATCACCCTCCTCAGTATGGCGCCGAAGCTCCGACCATCCTGGCCGCTCTCTATGCGACTTTGCAATTTATCGCATTGAGCTTTGGCCCTGCCGCAAGAACCTCCTGGCTGCTGTCGATTGCTGCGGCGATGGTGTGCCTTGTCCCTGCCCTTGTCATCGGAGTAAAGCGTGTAGTCGCACGGCAGGATACGAATCTATTTTGGGCAGCAGGCCTCGCCGTCTGCGCGGCGAATTTGTTCTTGTCCGCTTTGGCCATTGGCTGGGGACGCGCGCAGGTTCTTTCATTGTGGGGAGGGATCTGGCCTATCCGCTATTCGCTGTTTGCCGTCCCCATTCTGTGCTTGGCGTACTTTGTCTACGAGCTCTACGGATCGCCTCGGACGCGCCAGGTGTTCCAGACCCTGTTATGCGGGGGCATGGCCCTTCTCATACCGGCGAATGCGACCCAGGGGGCACGATGGCACGATTGGTACCTGCAGGGTGCCGGGGCATTCGAACAAGATGTGCAATCGGGAGAACCGGTGAGCAGGGTGGGCGAAAGGAATCGTAAATACTCATATCGATGGATGGATCCCAGCTTCGACAAGGTGAGGATGCTTCGGGACAGTGGTATCGGACCCTTCGCGAAGATGGCCGAGGAGCAGCCTGCCACAGAACAACTCGAAGCGACTGGTCAGCACGGAATGTCCGAATCTCGCGTTGCGGAGTCCCAGCCTGTAGCCAGGAAGCAGTTTCACTTTGTCATGCCTGAAGCGGGTCATGTGTTTCTCGTGTGGGGCATCAACGGGTGGCAGGCCGCTCCCGAATCCTTTCGCCCCGCCGGCACCCTGATCAAAGACCATGTGTTGCACACGCCCATGAATCAGCAGGACGGTGCATTTGTTGCGCAACTCTCCCTTCCCCGGGGTACGTCGCTCGACTATTGCTTCCTCATCACGAAGAAACGGGATGCGTTCGATATCACCTGGCCCCTTTGTGAGGGGAATTACCATGAGGAGTTCACGGCAGACGGGGTAAGGGAGATCCGTTCACAAACGAGCCTTGCGGTGGTGAAGCAGGAAATCCGCTACCACGCTCAGGAAGCCAAAGAAGTGCACCTGGTGTGGGGAGTGAAAGGCTGGCATGTGGCTCCTCAATCACTCTGGCCCTCCGGCACGACCATTATTGAGCGCGTCATGCACACACCTATGGCGCTGCGGGAGGGGATATTTGTCGCCACCTTGACCGTGCCGGTCGCGACGCCGGTTGATTACGGGTTTCAGATTACAAAACGGCGAGGCATTTTTGATTTGGTGTACCCCCTGTTCGACGGAAATTACATTGTTCGACCCGTTCAAGACGGGCAGATCGACATGCAGGCAAAGCCCGGCCTCATACCGTGACGGATTTGGTGGCATGCGTAGGAAAGCGGCTGATGAAGATCCGGAGAGGGACAGGCCCGTTGGCAGGGACTCTCTTCTCAGGTGCGATGAGGCAGCATGAATGGCTCTCGCTTATGCAGCAAAGAGACGATAGATGGAGGCCAGCATCGATTTATGAGTGACTCACCAATCGTCGAACCCTCCCCCAAAACGATGGCTTTCATAGTGCCGTCGCTCAGTCGCTCATCCGTGCAGGATGAAGACGTCGTGCAGCTCCTGCTCTTTGCGGCGGCGAGGGTGGAACAACTGCTGTCAGCTTCACCGAGCCGTGTCGTGAAGGCGGCGATCCTGTCCGTCGAGCAGGATATCAGCGGGTGGGGAGATGTTGACGGGCTGTTCTCTGACAGCGTCTTGAAGCACATCACGGTTGAACCGCTGAAGGAGCCAGCAACGCCCTGCCTCGCCATTCCGGCGCATAAGGCCGTCTATCACGTCCATGAGGTCTTGAAAGATCGCGCCTTCGATGAGGTGCACTGTCTGGACCGGCATGGCTACGTGTACTACTCGGCGCAGGGGAAGCGGCTTGGCCTGTTCTGCCTCACGACGCTCTTTTGTGTTCACGTCGTTGGAGGAACGATTTTCCGGCGCGAGTGCCAGGACCTCCTTCTCGACGATCCCGATGTCCTGGCCATTGATCTTCTGGAACGCGGCACGGTTGAACGGGCGGACATCCATTACATTCACGATACGAAAGCTTGGGAGTGGTATGACGAGAAGGTCGTCCTGCATTCGGGCAGCACGTGCTATGACGTGACGTGGCATGAGTCTTCATCCAGCCCGGTGATCCTGGAAGGTGACACGCCTTCGGAAGCATCCGCGCTGATTTATGTGGGGCCTCTTGGGGTAGATGGAGGGTTGCCGCTCTTTTGCGATGTCGTGGACCGTCTGGTGTCACAGGAGGACCGACTGAAGCATGTGATATTTGTCGGCGCAGCTCAGGCTATTGGCGGGGTCGATGCGGTGACGTACATCCGTCTACGGAGCTCCGGCTGGCATCTGCCGATCACGATCAGACGCGATCTCTCACTCTCTGATGAAATGACCTTCCTGGCCGGCCTTCATGCAGTTGTCGTATGTAACACGGCTCGACGCAACCACCTTCGTTCACGTCTGATCGTGGGATGTCTTGAGAACGTTCTGCATATCAGGGCGTTAAACGAATCTCCTGATGGAGAGCGGGACGGTGGTGTCCTCCCCGGGCAAATAGCTCAGACAGTGACTCGGCTTCTCCGCGACCCGTCTCAAAAGCGTAAGGTTGTTCTTCCGTCCCTGACACAACTGTGGAAAACGGGACGGAAGTTTCCTGACCTTGAAAATGCAATGCCTTCTCTCCCGTTGGGCTCACCGAGTGAGCCTCAGCCCAGGGTTAGCGTCTGCATCACGCATTTCTCACGGCCTCACAAGTTACGCATGGCGCTCCAATCGCTCAGACAGCAGACCTATCGCAATTTCGACGTGATCGTGGTGGACGACGGCAGCCCGGATCCCGAGGTCCAAAAGGAACTCGCCATGATCAGGGATGAGATTCAGCCATTAGGATGGCGCATTCTCTTCCAAGAGAATCGGTATCTCGGTGCGGCGCGGAATTTTGGGGCGCGGCACGCGACGGGAGAGTATTTACTGTTCATGGATGACGACAACGTTGCGAAGCCCCATGAACTCAGCACCTTCGTAGCCATGGCGCAACGGACTGGAGCGGACATTATCACGTCGTTTTTTGACGTGTTCGAACATGAGGCAACGCTGAAAGCGGAGGGGCCGCCGCCTCTCCGGTTCACCCCATACGGCGGCGATCCGGCCTTGGGTATCTTCACGAACTGCTACGGAGATGCCAATGCGTTGTATGCGCGCCATGCGTTCGACAAGTTGGGAGGGTTCACTGAGGACTTCGGTGTCACGCATGAGGACTGGGAGTTGTTCTGCCGTGCTTCTCTGGAGGGAGTCACCATTCTCTGTATTCCGGAACCGTTGTTCTGGTACCGCATGGACCAGAGCGCGATGTTCCGCGGCTCACGCACACAACTGCATAAAAGCACCGAATCTGCGTCGGCATATCAGGCCTTACCTGGAAAAGCTGCCGCGCTATCAGGCCAATCTGGTGCAACTGCTGCAAGGATTGTCCACCACATTGCCCCTGACTACCGTTGGCCCAGCTACTCGCAATGCCGCGCCCCTGGTTCTCCGCCAACCCGACGCGTCACTTCCGTATGGCCGAGTGGCGGTGATCACTCGAACGAAAGATCGTCCGCTGTTATTGCGTCGTGCCATTCGCAGCGTGTTGTCGCAAACATTCAAGGATTGGGTGCTGGTGATCGTCAATGACGGCGGGGATTCTCAACGGCTTGAGAAAGTTGTGGACGAGATGCGACAAGAGTTAGCCGACCGCATCCTGGTCGTTCACCATCCGATGCCGCTCGGCATGCAAGCGGCCTCCAATTCCGGCATTGCCCATTGCGATAGTGACTTCCTCATCATCCACGACGACGACGATTCGTGGGACCCCACGTTTCTCGCCCGCACAGTCTCTCATCTGGACGATCAGGGGTGGAATGCTCGGCTGGGAGGAGTGATCACCTGGTCCTGGGTGATCGTCGAAGAGGTAGCCGACGATGGTGCGGTGAAAGTCCACAATCGATTCGTTTTCAACGACAAGTTGCACCATGTCGCCCTCGTCGACATGGCCGTGGAAAACCGGTTTCCTCCCATTTCCTTCCTCTTTCGTCGCGCAGCGATGGATCACATCGGCCCCTTCCGATCCCAGCACGGACCGTTGGGTGATTGGGAGTTTCATCTTCGCCTCCTGCAACACTTTGATATCGACGTGATCCCTGATCCACTGGCGAATTACCATCATCGGACCAACACCACCACCGGGATTTATGGAAACTCGGTGCATGCCCAGAAAGATCAACATCTGGCATCACGGATCAATCTGTTGAATGAGGCGCTCAGGCGCGATCTCGATACCGGTCATGGGCTGACTTTGGCGCAACTCCTGACTTTGGGCGAATTGCATCACAGCTCCAAAGCTGAGCAGGCCAGGGAATTTCAGCGGCTTCACGATTATCTGTGGAACATTGACCAACGCGTGCAATATATCGCCACCCAGGTGCACTCATCCAAACATCAGCAGCGTTCGAGAAGTAGGCGAAACCTGGTGTCGAACGGGGATTTCCGGCAATGGCCGGGCCTGGGGTCAAGCCAGCATGGTCCTCGCGAGGCGTATACGTTTCTTGATGTCAGTCCCGGGTGTGTCCTGTGTTACGACGGGCACCAGGTGTCGTACCGTCTGGAACAACGCAAGTGGACGACGGATGGGCAGCAATTGCCGTTCGGCAAAACGTTTCTGCATATCGAAAACGACGGGTATACGAAGAGTGGATCATGGTTCGCGATCGAATTCACGATCCCTTCGGCATTACTCCTCTCAGGTCAAGCGATTACCATCTCGGGTATCTCGCGCCTCAATGCTATACAGGGGTGGATCGGCCTTGGCGGCCGGTATCTATTTGGCGACGGCCGCCAGCTTGACTGGCCCGATCATCGCATTGAAGTCGCTTCGGACTTTGCCCGATGGAAATGTACTGTGATGTGCCCGGCGATTCAGGAGACGGAGGTGAGACAGGGCCATCAGTCACGGATTCTCCTCAAGCTGCCGCACAATCAACCCTTCGATTTCGATCTGACCAATCTACAGGTAGAGCTGGGCAACGAATCGTCCGACTTTGAATACAGTAGTGGCAAGTTATCCCTGCGCCACAGGGTTCATCTGGTATGGCGACGATTAAAGCGAAAGTTGCGGGCAGCGACGGAATGACTTCGACCCGGGTAGTGAAGAGGCATAGCCGGAGGTAATCGTGTCGGGCATCTCGTGGAACCTGATTCGTCATCTTGTGGCCAGAGACTTCCGTATCCGGTACTCCGGATCGTTCCTGGGAGTCGTCTGGTCAGTGCTTATTCCAATGGCGCAACTGAGTGTCTTGGTGTTTACGTTTGGCAGCGTGGTTCCGGTCAACATCGACGACTATCCCGCCTTTGTGTACAGCGCCCTCCTGCCCTGGACATGGTTCAGCGCTTGTCTCGGTTCAACCGGATCGCTGTTTTTCAGTCACCGCGACCTCGTGCGGAGACCCAATTTTCACCCCATCATCTTAACCGTCGTGAATACCTTGTCTAATCTCGTCACCTTTCTATTGAGTCTTCCGCTCCTGTTTCTCCTGCTCGCGTGGTATCAGCGAAGCGTGACGGTGAGTCTTGTCGCACTGCCGGCACTGCTGGTCCTGCAGGCGGTCATGACGGTGGGATTGAGCCTCTTGGTCTCAACATGGAATGTGTTTTATCGGGATGTCTCCCAACTTGTGAATATCGTGCTCTCGTTATTGTTTTTTTTGACGCCGATTTTCTATCGCCCCGTGGTGGAATCCAAGTATGCCATGATCTTTCAGCTCAATCCTCTGGCGGTGCTCATTTCCTCCTACAGGAGCATCCTTTTTGAAGGGCGCCTGCCGGAGTGGGATGCCTGGGCGCATATTACGGCAGTGAGCGCCGCGCTCCTGGTCTGCGGGTACCTGGTGTATCGCCATGATCTGCCTGACGTTGTGGATACCGTCTAGGAGAGACCTATGCAAGCTGCCATGACGGTCACAGCCTTGTCGAAGCGCTACCGCATCTCACGGCACAAGGTGACCACTCTCCGTGAAACGGTTGACCGCTGGATCAAAGGCCGTCAGGATGTAACGAGTACGATGTGGGCATTGCGCGACGTCTCGTTCACCATCGAACAGGGGAGGGTCTTCGGCATCATCGGCCATAACGGAGCGGGGAAAAGCACGCTTCTACGACTGCTCTGCGGCCTGGGCCGGCCGACATCCGGCCGTATCGAAGCCGGGGGGTATGTGAGCGGCATTCTGGAACTGGGAGGCGGCTTTCATGCCGAGCTGACGGGACGACAAAATCTCATGACGGTGGGCATCCTCAATGGTCTGACGACCTCCGAGGTCAAAGCCAGGGAGCAGGACATCATCGCTTTTTCCGAGCTGGAAGACTTTATCGACCAGGCGGTTCGCACCTATTCGAACGGGATGTACCTTCGTCTCGCCTTCGCCGCAGCCATTGAGTTCGATCCTGCAATCCTGATCATTGACGAGGTGTTATCCGTTGGGGATGAGCGGTTTCAACAAAAATGTCTGGATCGCATTGCGGCGTTCCGGGCATCCGGCAAGACGCTGGTCATTACCTCACACGATACGGATCAGATTCAGAGGCTCTGCGACGAAGTGCTCGTCCTCGAAGAGGGGCGCGCCGTCATGCAAGGCGACCCCAAGAGCGCTATCGCTTGTTACCATGACCTGATGCGTCAACGTACTGAACGCCGGGCCGCTCACATTGCCGGCGGTTCCACGCGATCATTGGCGGCGCAAACCGGCACGAGGCAGGGCACGCAAGAAGCCACGATCGCCGTGGTCCGGTTATGCCGCAGCGACGGTCATGCCGTGGAGACTATACGTAGCGGCGAGGGGATCCTGGTGGAATTAGAGATTGATGTGCCGCCGTCAATTGAGGACTTCGCGCTCACCGTTGGGGTGTTCAACGAGGGGCATGTCAAATGCTTTGAAGCCACGATTGCATCGGTGCATGGCACCTTGGGCAAAGTGACTCCCCACAGTTCCATCCAATGTCATCTCAAACATCTGCCGCTGTTGCCCGGCGCCTATTTCATCAACGTTGGCATTTATCCGACGGATTGGTCCTATGTCTACGATTTTCATTGGCAAATGCACTGCGTGACGGTATTTGGCGAGCGAACGAGCAACTCGCAGGCGGGGGGCATTGTCGCGGTTGAAACACATTGGACGATCATGTCTCGCGGTGATGTATGAGAGCGGTCATTCGCGCGGCAGGTATGGCCTGCTGCTGCGTGATCACGATGCCGTGTCAGAATGTTCAGGTCGGCGCCGAGACCACGACCGTCACACCGGTAAACCCGTCACGCATGTTGACCAGGGAAATTCGTTATCTCATGCCAGAGGCAGGGGAAGTGTGGCTGGTCTGGGGAGTGAACGGGTGGCATCGGCTTCCCGAAGCGGCCTGGCCCACGGGAACGGTGTTGGGGAAAACCGGACTCATGACCACTCGGATGATTGAGCAGGGAGACGCGTTCGTGGCAACAGTCACGATTCCAAACGGCACGGCGTTGGACTATTGCTTCCTGCTCACCAAAAAACGAGAGGCATTTGATATCACCTGGCCGCTCTGCGAAGGCAATTATAGCGAAGTCGCGACGCGTTCCGGCGTGACGGAAATTGGATCACGGCTGTCGTTGGCCGTGGTCACACAGGAGTTTCATTACCACATGCCCGATGCGCAAGAGGTGTCGATGGTGTGGGGCGTGAATGGATGGTCTCCGGTTCCGGAATCCTTGCGTCCACCGAACACGAAGATGTCGGACAATCTCATGGTGTCGCCCATGAGAAAGGGAGAACAGGATTTCGTCGTTTCGTTACAGGTGCCTGTGGGAGCTACGATCGACTTCGGGTTTCGAATCACCAGGTCTGCTATAGGGTCCATCACTATTTGGGAGGGTGGCGGCGCAGGAGGATTTCATGAGCCTGTGCGGGGTGGTTCGTCGATCCGGGTGAAAAGCAATGCGATCGTCCTGCCACTCGGACATCCCTCTCGTGGCGAAGACAATGGATCGAGTGTAGCGCTGACAATTCTCGGTGCAGTGTCCGCTCCCCTCTTGTTAGCGGGACTGATGGTCACGTTTCGCAGGCGACGGGCGCGGCAGCGAAGTGCAAATCCTTTTCATCCTCGCCGGGAGAGGCCAGGTTCGACAGTGGACGGTATGCTGATCCTTACCGCCGTAGCTATCGGTGTCTTTGGTGCCGAGCAAGCACTCCGGAACGTTTATCCCCATGAAGGATTCGGGATTGCGGGGGAAGACGACTGGTTTCGGCAAGCCCCCTATAGTGCCAACCAATTGTTCACGATTGATGCGACACTCGGCGTACGGCCATGGCTGCGGACCGGCAGGTATACGGAGTACGGAACAGCGCCCAATACGTATAGCCTCGCGAAAGATCCTCGCCATACCAGAATTCTGTTTGTCGGCAACACCGTGACGTATGAGGGCACATTGCTTCGGGCTTTGAGGGACCTCCACGGAGAGAACCGATTCGAATATTGGAACGCAGGAGTGCCGACGTTCAACACGGTACAGCAGATTGCCTACTATCACTCGTACAACGCTCGTACTGCGCCTGATCATGTCATCTTGACCATTCAACCGGATGACTTCGGGACCATCCCTATTGCCTTCAGGAATCACGCGGCGGAACTTGAGGTGCATCGTCCGGCGGTCCCCCGGAAAGACCTCGATGTGGAACTGTACCAGTCTTCTTATCTGTATCGGTACCTAAAAGGTTTGATGATTTCACCGGCCGAAAAGCAGCATCACTTGTGGCAGGAATATCACGACATCGTGAAGGGTTTCAGTGAGAGGCTCGCACGCGATCACATTCGATTGAGTGTCGCAGTTCTTCCGCTGTCTGCCGCTCAGCAACAGTGGACTCAGGCCGAGAAAGACCGGCGACAGGCGCTGTTTTCAGTGCTCAAGGAGTTGCACATTGAACACTACGATCTCGCCGATGTCTTCGCGCCTGGACGAGCGGGCAGCGTGCTTCCCCCAACGAGCAAGGAAAGTGGGTCGCCTTCCACCGAAATGGCCTCAGCATTTGCTCAATATATGACTCACGAAGGACTCTTTCGCTCCAAGGAACACAAGCCATGAGTCTTCATCATAGGCATCGACACGGGAACCGGGCCAGGTCGAACGACGCGGATCATCGCGCGCATGACGCCCAGAGGGGCGATTCGTCAGAAGGAATCTCCGGCCTGGTCTCCATCGTCATTCCCTGCTATCAGCAAGCACACTTTCTCCCGGACGCGATATCCAGCATCCTTCGCCAAACGTATTCAGAGATTGAAATCGTCGTTGTTGATGACGGGTCTACGGATGACACGAGAGACGTCGCGCTGTCATATTCCGGCGTCCGGTATATCGCCCAAAAGAACGCGGGGGTGTCCAGCGCGAGAAATACCGGCTTTCGGATGAGTCGTGGTGAATATATTGTCTTTCTCGATGCCGATGACCGTCTCATAGCCGACGCCATCGAGATTGGCACGCGTAGTCTTGCCGAGCACCCGGCTTGTGCGTTGACATTCGGGACATTCTTCATGATTGACGCCGAGGGCACGCGCCACAACCCTTCGTATCCCCTGAACGCTGTGGCCTATGGCTATAAGGAACTGCTTGAAGAAAACGCCATTGGCAATCCGGGCGTGGCACTCTATCGCCGATGGGCGCTTTCGGCAGTCGGCGGTTTTGATCAGAGGAACGGGCCGGCCGGCGACTATGATCTGTATCTGCGAATTGCACGATTGTTTCCGGTTGCGTGCCATCGGCGTCCGGTTATTGAGTATCGCCGTCACGGGGGCAACATGAGCAACGATCCGGGGGTCATGCTCAAAGCCTGTCTCTACGCGCTCAATAAACAGCGCTCATTCATCAAGAACCGGCCGGATCTCACCCTGGCCATGCGCCGCGGTAGAGTCGGTTGGAAGCAGTATTATGGGGAACCGTTAGTCAGTAAAGTCCAGGACGAATTGTCCAATGGAAACTGGAAAGAAGGGTTGCGTGGACTACTCCAACTAGCCATTTGGTACCCGGAGAGATTTTTCACAGGACTGAGCCGCAAAGCCACCAAATTGAAGAACCGGATGCGCTAATGCGTTCACCAGTCGTCCGTCAGGCATCCGTTATGAAGTCATGCTCGCCGAAATCCGCGCGGGGTTCGTGCCGAGCGCTGATAGTGCTCCTCTGCGGCCTGGCGGGCTGCGTGACTGATGCGCCCACTCTCATTGGACCTCAGGATGAAGGCCGGAACGTGCTGCTCATCGGACAAGTGGTCACAGTGCTGACCGGGGACCGGGCGCGAAAGTTCGAACCGGCGGTGCGGGATATCGAGTTGACCGACCAGAATGCAGGCACACGGTACCGCGTTCAGGTGGACGAGGCCAATAAACCATTCGCCGTGTTTGTGCCCCCCGGCCGCTATGAAATTACACGAGTGAAAATTCACGAGGGGCCATTTTTATCGATGGCACATCTCGCGTCATCGTTTTCAGTGGAAGAGGGGGCGCCGGTATTTGTCGGAACGTGGAGATTCGGTGTGGATTCACCCCGGTATGGTCGCATGGTCGTTGTCTCTATGGTGCTGGACGACGAAGCGCGACAACAGGCGGAACAAGAACTGCGCGAGACCTATCCGGTATTGGCCTCAAGCCCGATGGTGACGGTGCTTCCCGCGCCGTCCGAGTTGCAGGCACGCTTGTACGAAGTCGCACCCTACCCGAGGATTTCAAGGTACTTTCGGCGTCACAACTGGTGAGCGTCCCCCTAGAGACCTTAGAAAGAGGAGGGGGATGCGTCGCGCGATGCCGTCATCGACGAAGTTGTTCCATCGTGCATTGTCGAGGCGATTTGTCCGGGCGAAACCTGAGGAGTCTTGTGCCATGGCGGAAGCGGTCGTCCGTGACGTGGTCAAAACTCACCTCGACGACTATTTTCGGCGAGAGCGGCTTCCACTGGGTTGATCGTTCGGTTGACCAACGGCTGGGCCCACCGGGAGCCTTCCCATCGAAGCCTGGCTCATGGATGAGTGTTTCGAGTGTCTTGGTAAGCGAAGGCTTGTCCGCTTTCGCAATTCCTGAGGTAAAGCCCACGTGATTCAGCAGCCCGTTCTTGTCATACAGCCCTAGAAGAAGCGAGCCGACCTCGTGGGAATCTGAGCCGTACCGAAAGCCTCCCACGACGCAGTCCGCCGTGCGAATGGGCTTGTATTTTTGCATGACCCGTTCGCCCGGCTCATACGCAGCCAGATTGCTTTTTGCGACAATACCGTCGATATACCAACCGGTCGAGTTGAGCCAGGCCATGGCTTCATCGATCGAGGCTGTCTGGGGGGATAATTTGAGGGCAGGTTCTTTCGAACAATATTTTCGATAGAAGGCTTCCAACTGAAGCCGGCGTTTGGAAAAAGGTGCCGACATGACGGCCCGGTCTCCTTCGATCTCAAGTATGTCGAAGAGTAAAAACGTGGCTGGCTGTTTCAGGGCCAACATAGCCACGCGGCTGGCAGCCGGGTGCAGGCGCATTTGCAGGTCAGCAAAGGAATAGCCACTCTCGCCTTCTACCAGCAATTCCCCGTCCAGGACAACATTCCTTGCTGCCAGATTCCCAAGAACGCGCACGATATCCGGGAAATATCTGTCCAACGGTTTGCCCGATTTGGATTGCAGAGTCACAGAGGGCGCTCGTGTATACGCAAGACATCGAAACCCGTCCCACTTTGGCTCATATCGCCACTCCTTACCTTCCGGCAAACGGCTGACCAGCAAGGCTTCCATCGGAGCTAATTTCAGCGCAGCCATGCGCTCAGAGCCTTTCTATTCTCAGCTCCGGCAGCCGCTGGCTTGGCAGCCGCTTCAGTGGTTGTTGCCGGACCATCCGTTTCATCACTGCAGTCATGGCGAATTGATCGGCGCTCTTGAGCTTGCCGAGATCACGCCACGGTAACGGCATGGCAACTGGTGCTCCAGGTCGGGCGCGTAATGAATAGGCGGCAATTCCCGTGGCGGTATAGTCATTCCGAAAGTAGTCGATGAATATTTTTCCTGCCCGCTTTGATTTGGTCATGGTGGCCACAAATCTGTCGGGCGCCTCTTCGACCATTGCATGCGCAAAAGCCGAAGCCCAGGCTTTGACTTCGTCCCAACGTTTGGTGGGCGACAACGGCACCACGATATGCAGGCCTTTGCCTCCGGTGCACTTCAAAAAGCTCACCAGGCCTAACAATTTTAAGCGTTGCCGGATTTCCGTGGCCGCTTGTTTTACCGCTGAGAAGGGGACGGCCGAATCGGGATCGAGATCGAAAATCATCCGGTCCGGTGTATGAATTCGGTCGATCGTTGCGCCCCATGGATGGATCTCAATGACGCCCATTTGAATCATCTGCATGATCCCCATTTCGTCGGTCACATAGATGTACTGATAGTGTTGCCCTTTATAGTCCCACGCAAATGGATGCACATGCTCGCCTAATCCAGAACCGACATTGCGCTGATAAAAGCAATCAGCTTGGATTCCGCTCGGGCATCTCAACAAACTAATGGGGCGACGGGTGATTTCTTTTAAGAGCAACGGCGCGAGGGCTGCGTAGTAGCGAGCGACCCCGCCCTTGGTGATCTGTCCCTCTTTGTACACAATGCGATCAGGGTGAGTGATAGTCACTCCATGCAGAATAAGCGCTTCGCCTGAGTGGTTCTCCATCGGCTTGGTGGTCCTGTTGTGCCGCAATCGACCGGCAGTTGTTGTGTGTGCAGGAGTCGACTCCGCCACAAGGGCCTCTACTTTCTATGAGGACATGCTGGACATAGCTTGTGCCCTGGCAAAAGCCCCAGTGAGCGGAAGAGGCATGTTGCCGCTAGGGATTCTCCTAAGTTCCATTCAGGAAGGGATGGCACATGATCTTCAGAAAGCCTTATGCCCAAAGATTTAGAAATCCAAGACGACCTCCCATTTCAGTACCGTCATTGGAAGTTACAGCGGATGGGGTGGTGGGGTATTGCCTGTATCCTCGCTGCCGGCCTGCTCGGCCTGTTCGGCCACCATCCTTTTTCTCGCACAACGGCGCAGACGCAAGACGGCATGCTCCTGGTCACCTATGATCGTTTCGGGCGCGCCTCCAGTGACGCTGAAGTACTCCTCACCGTGACGCCCCAGAAGCAGGGAGGCGGCACGTTTCGAGTCTGGTTCGACTCGGAATATCTGGATGCCGTGCGCGTGGTCTCCGTGTCTCCTCTGCCCCTCCGAGGTGAGGCACGCCAGGGTGGTCGTGACTTCGTCATGCAGACGGATGCAGGCCCCTCGACGCTGTTGTTGTCCGTTCAATTTCAAACGTTCGGCGTCATTCGAGGCCGAGTCAGAATCAACGAAGGGGAGCCGGTATGGATCACACACCTGGTGTGGCCGTAGATGGAGGATGTATGGACGCGATTCTGCGCGGATTCATTATGTACCTGTTCCTACTGGTGTTGTTCCGGATCGCAGGGCGGAGAACGCTGGGCCAAATGACCAATTTCGATTTCGTGCTGCTCTTGATCATCAGTGAGGCGACGCAAAACGCCATGATTGGGAATGATTTTTCGGTGACCAATGGAATCCTGGTCATCCTGTCCCTTGTAGGTTTGGACATTGGCTTTTCGATCCTAAAGCAGAGATTTCCGATCTTGAATCGTCATCTGGATGGATTGCCGCTGGTGTTGGTGGACCAGGGGCGGCCGGTACAGGAATTGATGCGCAAGACGAGGGTGGACGAAGAGGACATTCTGTTTTCGGCCCGCGAAAAACATGGCCTCGAGCGCATGGAGCAAATCAAATATGCCGTGCTTGAAACCAATGGTGGAATTTCGATCATTCCCAAGACGGAGTAGCGAGTGCTGAGGAGGCTATCACCTCTACCTCTGCCGTCGGCGTCTCATGCTGGTTCGCTGGTTTTGGTCCTACTGGGCCTCATGGCTTTCAGTAGACTGGCTGGCTGCATGGGGCTTGATTATGCCGCGGATGATGACCTGGCTTCACGAATCGATCAGGCGCTTCTGACCACAGATGAACTGAATCTCAGCCGTATCGAAGTCAACGTCGAGCCGGGAGTGATTTATCTTAGCGGCATGTCGGACGATCACGAAAGTAAGGTTCAGGCAGAACAGGCCGCGCAGGCCTTTGCGGGAAACAGAAAAATTGTGAATAAAATTGAGGTCGATTTTTAATGCCCCCGTGGCCTGGTCATCCCGGATGGGTGCCATGCGGTTAATGTCGGCGAGGACTCATCCTTTCCAGCATGGGTACGGTGGCAGATTCCGCCCTGCCACACAATCGCACAGGTGCCGGGTGATTGTCGTTGCGTGCCTTCTCTGCTTCATGTGCGAAGACCAAGGCCGCGCGGCTGAGCTCTGGCAGTATGGCGGGTTTGCCGATCTCAGCTACGCCTATGCTGATCATCATCCCGAAAATCATCAGTGGCGCAGCAAAGAAACATCCCTCAGAACCAATGAGCTGGCGCCGAATATCGGACTGTTGTATCTGCGGAAAGATCCGGCAGAGCATTCGCGCTGGGGAGTTGAGTTGGCCTTCCAAGCCGGATACGACACGGATGATCTCGTCCCCGAACCAAAAGCCAACGGGACTCGACCTGTCTCGGGTGCGGATACCTTGCGCCATGTGGCTCGGGCGAATGTCAGTTACCTGGCGCCGATCGGGCGCGGTGTGACATTTTCGGCCGGTCTGATGAAAGGTTCAAAGACCTACGAAGAGTTTTATGCCAAATACAACCTCAACTACACGCGGGCCTACATCACCGATTACAACCCTAACTTTGTGCTGGGATTCGGTGCCTCCTATCCCATCAATAAGTCGCTGGAACTCGGCGTCTACCTGATCAATGAGTATCGGCATCTTGCGCATGCCAACGATGCTCCCAGTTACCTGTCGAAGATGGAATGGCGCACGTCTGACCATCTCACAGTCTATGAAAACCTGTACTACGGCCCGGACCAGCGGGCGATCTCCGTGGACTATTGGAGGGCCTTCTCCGATTCCACCGTGGAGTGGCGTAAACCGGATTGGCGCGTGGCCTTGTCGTATAACGTGGGAACAGAAAAGATGGCCGATGTCTCCGGCTCTCCACGAGCCGTATGGATGGGCGCCGCCTTGTTCACGCAACGACATCTGGCAGGCCCTTGGAGTGTCGCTGTCCGGCCCGAGGTTTACTGGGATCCTCAAGGCCGGATGACGGAGCATGAGCAATTGCTGTGGGCGAACACCACTACCCTCGAATATAAGAAACACGTGGGGCAACAACTCATCATCGTCCGTTTGGAACATCGGTATGATCGATCGAGCGGGTCACAAGGCGGATTCTTCCGCGAGGGGATCTCCGCTCCGGGCGTGCAGCGGCTTGCAGCGGATCAACATCTCGCCATCCTCGGGCTGATTCTCGCATTCGACTCCGCGTAGCGGCGGATCCACCCGGGACGCACCTCGACCAGACAGGCGCGCATCGAGCCATCGCTTACCCTGTCTGCCGCCTACAGCACCTGTTCGCTTCATGGTCATATCGGAGAATCGGCGGCGCGCAAGGACGGCTCCGGTTGCTTGTTGCTGCGAGCAGCCTATGGTACTCTCGACTCATTGCTGGTCCGGGGAAGTGACTCGGCAGCTTGCCATCAGATGACACGAGTATGATCGTCTTGCGCTGTCCATCCTCTCGTCTTCCCAAAGTATTGATCCTCCTGCTGGCCTGGGTGGTAGTGGCCGGTCTCTCCTGGGCAGACCTGGTTGTTTCTCAGGGAGAACCCACAGGGGCGCTGGCCGATGCGCAGGTTGCGACCGAACCGGATTTGGACGAGTTGCGGGACGACGGCACGGTCATTTCTCTCAGCGAAGAAGCACTTCCTGCGAGCCTTTCGCCACGACCCCCTTCTTTCTTCCAGACAGGCATTTCGCCTCCCGATGAGAACCCGCTCCCGACCCGCTTGTTGTTCTCCATACTGTCCGTCTATCGAGTGTAACGCGTTCTCTTTCGCTTCACGGTACGGTCCGGCGGCCCAATCGTCGTGCGAAGACGAGGCGCCGGTTGTGTGAGGTTTGCGTTGGAGCCCGGTGGGCCCCGGAGCGAGCGGGGAAGGAGCGGAACGTATGATCGGTCGAATGGTCGAAGCGGCGTTGGCACAGCGCGTGATGGTCTGTTTTGCCGGCCTCGCGCTGTTGTTTGGCGGCCTCTACGCGTTTCACATTCTGGATGTGGTGGCCTATCCCGATCCATCGCCGCCGATGATCGAGGTCATCACGCAGTATCCGGGCTGGTCCGGCGAACAGATGGAGCGCGCGATTACGCTGCCCATTGAAATTGCGCTCCAGGGCATGCCTGGTCTGTCAGAGATCCGCTCGTTGTCGATTTTCGGATTAAGCGATGTCAAAGTCTATTTCGACTTCGGCACCGACTATTTCCGAGACCGGCAGGAAATTCTCAATCGCCTGCAACTCACCGTCCTGCCGCAAAACGTGCAACCCACCATTTCCCCCTGGTCGGCCATCGCCGAAATCTTTCGTTATGAACTGACGGGCGACCATGTGTCCCTCACCGACTTGAAGACCACCCAGGATTGGCAGATTCGCCGCGAGTTTAAGCGGGTGTCCGGCGTCATCGATGTGAGCACCTATGGAGGAACCACCAAGGAGTATCACGTCGAGTTAGATCCCGGGCAGCTCATGAGTTACAACGTCACACTCGACCAGGTTATGGATGGGCTCGCCAAGAGCAATACCGATGTGGGCGGCAACTACCTCTCGATGGGGGAGCAAAGCTTCAATATCCGCGGCATGGGCCTGATCAGGAAACTCGAGGACATTTCCAACACGGTCGTGACGCAGAAAGAAGGCACGCCGGTGTTCGTGAGAAATCTCGGCAAGACCAGCATCGGCTCGCGCGTGCGGCTCGGCAAAGTCGGCATCGACGATCGCGATGATGTTGTGGAAGGCGTCGTGCTGCTCCAGCGAGGCGCCAAGGCCTTGCCGGTGCTCGACAAAGTTCACGAGAAGGTGCAGGAGCTCAATGCCAGAAAATTGCCGCAGGGTGTGGCGATCAAGACCTTTTACGACCGCACGGTGCTCATCCATACCACCATCGAAACCGTTCTCGATATTCTGATCGCGGGCGTCGTGCTGGTTTCGATCATTCTCTATGTGTTTTTGGGACATTTCAGGACTGCGATGATCGTCGCGCTGACCGTCCCCGTGGCCCTGCTGTTCACGTTCGGCATGATGGTCCTGAGCGGACAGTCGGCCAATTTGATTTCGTTGGGCGCCGTCGATTTCGGCATCATCGTCGATTCGACTCTCATCATGGTCGAGAGCATTTTCTATCACCTCGCGCATAAATCTTCGGCCGGCGTGACGGTGCCGATGCACGTCATGCGAGCGGCGCGCGAGGTCGGGCGTCCGATTTTCTTCGCCACGACGATTATCGTCATCGCCTTTTTGCCTCTCTTCACCATGACAGGGGTGCCGGGAAAAGTATTTGCTCCGATGTCCCTCACCTATGGATTTGCGTTGACCGGCGCACTGCTGATGGCCTTCACCCTGGCGCCGGCATTGTGTTCGCTTCTGCTGAACGGACCGATCAAAGAGCGTGACACGGCAGTGGTGGAATTCTTGAGCCGCCGCTATATGGCCTTGCTGAATTGGGGACTGCAACGTGAATGGTTGGTGGTCGGCATCGCGATCGTGACGTTAGTCCTGGCCATGGCAGCTGTGCCGTTCATCGGCGGCGAGTTCATGCCCGCGCTGGAAGAAGGCAATATCTGGATGCGCACCACCTTCCCTGTGGACATTTCCTTCGAACAGGCGGCTCGCCTGGTCACGGATATTCGCGGCATCTTCAGGCAGTTTCCGGAGGTCATCAGTGCGGCCTCGCAATTGGGGCGACCCGACGACGGCACCGATCCCACCAGTTTCTTCAATGCCGAGTTTCTGGTGACGTTGAAGCCCTTCAAGGAGTGGCGGGCGGATGTGCCGACCAAAAAAGCCCTGGTCGATCAAATCGAGCAGCGCCTCGCAGTGATTCCCGGTGTGAGCTTTAATTTCTCCCAGGCCATTCAAGACAATGTGCAGGAGGCGATGTCGGGTGTGAAGGGCGAAAACGCCATCAAACTGTACGGCAGCGACCTCCAGACCTTGGAGCAATTGGCCGCACAGATCGAACTGGTCATGAAGAGTGTGCATGGCGTGAAGGACCTCGGCGTGCTCCATCTGTTGGGGCAACCCAACCTGGTTATCGAGGTCAATCGCGAGGAGTGCGCGCGCTACGGCCTCAAAGTGGGCGACGTCAACGATGTGGTGCAGGCGGCCATCGGCGGCCAGGCTGTCACGCAGATCTATGAGGGGGAACGCTGGTTCGATCTGGTCGTGAGGTTTCTTCCCGAATTCCGGCGCGATATCGACTCGATCGGGAATATCGTTGTGAGTACACCTGATGGGGCCCGGATTCCACTGAAGCAATTGGCCTCCATCACGGAACAGACGGGGGCGTTCATCGTGTACCGGGAGAATAACGAACGATATATCCCGATTAAGTTCAGCGTGCGGGGCCGGGACCTGGAAGGCACGGTGCGAGAGGCACAAGAACGGATCGAGCGGCAGGTCCCGTTCCCTGCCGGTTACCGCATCGAATGGCATGGTGAATTCGATCAGTTGCAGGAGGAAAAAGCGCGTCTCGCCAAGATCGTGCCCATTACCCTCCTCCTGATTCTGTTTCTCGTCTATCTCGTGCTGCATAATATGCGCGATGCTTTCCTCGTGCTCGCGGCCGTCCCCTTCTCTTTGGTCGGGGGCGTATTGGCCTTGCTCTTCACCGGTACGCATTTCAGTATTTCGGCGGCGGTCGGATTCATTTCGTTGTTCGGTGTTGCGGTGCAGGGCGCGTTGATTCTGATCAGCCGGATGCAGGAACTCTTGCGGGAAGGCTATGAGATTCGCGACGCAATTATGAAGAGTGCGGAAGTCCGGATGCGGCCGGTGTTGATGACTTCGCTGGCCGCCGCCATCGGACTCCTTCCTGCAGCTATTGCCACCGGCATCGGGGCGCAGTCGCAGCAACCGTTGGCAAGAGTCGTGGTGGGAGGGATGCTGACCTCCGCGGCGTTGATCCTATTGGTGCTTCCCGTGCTGTACCAATTGCTGCACCGCTACCGCAAACCATCCCGATCGACGGCTGCGAGGGCATCGGTGGAACAGCGAACCAGGGCCATGGCTCACACGAATGAGGTGTAGGGCCGCTGTCTACGGCGATCATTGTGCTCAGGTCATTCCAGAGCGCCTCATCAGCGATCCCAGGGTACCGCTTCGGCCCGCACCACGTACCGCAAGGGGCCGCCGCTGGTGACCGCATTGAAGGGAAAGCAGGTGACCAGTATCAGTTCATTCCGTTCGTTGCTTGTCGCAATGCGGTCTTGCCGCGAATCCATGACCTGCTGCCCAGTGACTCTGTAGCGGCGGACCGTTCTATCCGCTCCCACAATCTCGATCCGGTCCTCCGGTTGCAGCTTTTTCAAAAACTGGAAATGAGTGTCTCGATGTCCGACAAACATCATCGTGCCTTCCTGCCCCGGCAGAGCACTTGAACCGACGTGACCCGGTCCGAACGCCATCGTCCGTCCATGCGCGCCGGCGAGCACTATCAGATCCACGGACAAGCGTGGCATCTGCAAGCGTGCGACGGGCCAGGTGTCGGCCCAGGGCCAGGGTTTCGGCCTGGCCTCTCCTGCCAGGGAACGGGTCCAGGCCGCTGCAGCAGGAACTGCGCGAGCCCGGCCTTGGCATACATCCATGATCCTTCCCAGACCTGCCACAGTCCAATGGCGAGAAGGCTCGCCATCAACCAGACTGTGGGACGCGACTGTTGCCAGGTTCCCGTCATGCGACCTCGTTCCGCAGTCTCTGCACCAATGCCGCCACCAGGAGCGCTGACAATCCCAGCAGGATTTGCGACTGCCACCCGGTGGCGGTCTTCGGCAACGCGCTCAGCTGCATACCGGCCAGGTTCGTCGCCTGCGCCTGCTCCGCTCCGGGAACATCGGTCGGCTGAGCCGGTGTCACGTCAACAGCCACCAGACTCGTGTACTGACTGACAAGGTGGTGGGCCAATGCCACCTCGATCACGGATGTTTTTGTGACCCCCGCCTGGCCTTCTTTGGTGGCCTCATCCATCAGCGACGAGATTTTTTGCCGCGCCCAATAGACAGAAAGCCCGCCTCGCGTCGCGGCCTGGTTCATTGAGACCGGAAGCGACCAGGAACTGGTTCCTACCTGCCCATGCAAGATTGCTTGCGACGGCAGTGCATCGGTTTTCATTGCCAGCACAATCGGCTCGCCTTCATAGAGATCGGGGAGTTTCGCCGGATATTGTTCCAGCCTGGACCATCCGGCCTGATCGAGGGTGATGTCCCCGAGCACCGGGCGTTCCAGTTTTTTGAACAAGCGGTCCAACTTCTGTTCGACCTCCTCCACCTTGCCGATATAGGTGAAGGTGCCCCGGCCGAATTCGGCGGCTTTTCGCATCAGGTGGCTGTTGGGGGTGGACCCGATCCCGATCGTGAACAGCCGTCTGGCGCCAATCCTTTGATGCAATAGCTCAAACAATTCCTCCTCGTTCCCGACCTGGCCATCGGTCAGCAAAATGATCTGTTGCAGTCTTGCACTGTCCTGCGGGCTCTTGAGGGCTTGCCGTAAAGCCGGAAGCACTTCGGTCCCGCCATCGGCCGACAGTTGCTCCGTGTAGCGGATGGCCTGTTTGATGGTCATGGTCGTCACCGGCTGAGGAATGGCAAACAGCGAACGGACCGTATGGTTGAATTGAATGATGTTGACCCGATCCTGCATGGAAAGCCGTGGAAGGGCTGCGGCCAAGGCACGTTTCGCCTGGTCAAGCGAGAGGCCGGCCATGGACCCTGAGGTATCGATGATGAAGGTGAGATCCCGTGGAATGCGCGGCGCCTGCCCGTCATGCTGCGTTCGGGGGAGCGAGCATCAGCATCGCGTAGGTCTGACCATCTTTCTGCTCCGTAAAGATCGTCGCGAGCGGCTCGGTGCGGGGCACGGGATGCCAGGTCAGCTGAAAATCACGATCGGCCGGTACTGCATCCGCCCGGAGCGTCACGTGATAGCCGCCTTCGCTATCCGGGATGCTAATTATGGGATGAAAGCTTGATTCCACCTTGTCGATCGGGAACCCGGGATGAAGTGTCAATGAGAGGCTGACGGGATTGATCGAGCCATAGCGGGATGATTGCATCGGCGGGGTGATGCGCGAAGCATCGGGGACGCGGTCTGTGTCCAACATTGTGCCGGATCCTTTAGGAGCCTGCCCTTCAATGATGACCGGCGTGCCGGGAATGTAGCGCTGTCCCACGGCCATGGGAAAACGCAGATGAAACTGTTCGTCGTCATACCGGACTGTTTCCTGATACTCGATTTCGATGGTGATGTGTTCTCCGGGGCCAATATTAGCGACGGAAGTCGTGAAGACGTTCGGTCGTTCCTGATCCAACAGACTGGTTCGTTGCCCCTGCTGTTTGGCCTGTTCGTACACCTTTTTGGCTTCGCCCCGTTCCTTGATCTGCCCTTCGATGATCCGCTCGCCGATCTGCATGCGCAGGTGATCGACGGCAGCCGTTTCGGGAAGAGGGAACACGTAGATGCCCTCAAGCCAGTCGCCTTTTCTGGTGCTGGGATTTGTGAATTCCTGACGGACCGTCGCGCGGGCAATGCTGCCGGTGACGGCAATGTGCACATCGGTTTTCAGAGCGGGAGCCGGGGTGAATCGACCGGCCTGGTCAGTTCGGAACAGCAGGGCACCTTCCGTGACCTCGTTGATGCCCATGGTCGGAACAACCCCGGTGCTCAACGTGACAGGCGATTCGGCCGAGCCGGCGTCCGGCGGAGGAGCGCCGAGAGCAGGGGCGGCGAGTGCCATGCAGGTCATCAGGAAACCTGCACATCTGGACAGTCTAGCGCGGGGGAGAAAAAACCGCTTATTCAGCATGCGATCCTCGTGTGGTTCGATGGGGTGTTGCGTGGTCGCGAGTCCCTGGGAAAGACGGAGGTCTTTCCCAGGGAGAACCCTGACGTCGCCTTAGTTGCCCGTGGATGATTCGACAGGGGGTTCAGCCTCGTCGGAGGAGGCGCCGAACCCGGAAGGGGTCTCGCTACCGGACTCGACTGGAATCGATTCACTCGAAAAGTCAGAGGTTGGGGCGAAAGAATCCGTGACCGGTTCGGTGAGGATGGCAGGAATCACCATGTGCTCCTGGCCGATCTTGCGCATTTCCAGATGCACCCGTCGGTTCATCTGCCGACAGACGTCGCTCTTGTCGATGCACAAGGCGCCTTCCTCGCCCAGGCTCACAGTGCGGATGGCCGTTTCCGGTACCCCCAGGGAGATGAGTTGCTGCTTGACCGTTTCAGCACGTTTCATTCCAAGTATCTTGTTAAAGCTCATCGAGCCCTGTTGATCCGTATAGCCTTGAAGTAACACGCCCCAATCCGGTTCGTTTTTCAGGAACTCGGCATGGCGCTTGAGCGCGGCCTTGCCGTCGTCGGTCAAGCCCTTGCGCCCGATTTCAAACTGGATGTCGTCGTGCAGGATGTCTGTGCTTCTGCTCGCCAAGGGGGCTGTTTCGACATGGGTGACTGGCATCGCGGCTGACCCCGTCATTTTGTCGGTGGAGTCCTTAAGAACCTGGGACACCTGGGCTTGATCGAGCGCGTCAGACGATCGATTGCTATGGGCCGCTTCGTCCGCCTGGGAGTAGTACCAGAAGGCGGCGACGACGATGGCGAGGAACCCGACGAGACCGCTGAGGATATACACATCCTTCATATCCCGATCCGGGCCCACGATGGTAGGGGCGACTGATCCTGCGCTGACGGTAGCTGTAGGGGCTTTCTGCATGGTGCCTGCTCCTTGCGTTGTCGGGCCGGATCGCTCCGGCTCATTGGTTGTGGTGACTGCTGATTCTGCTGTTGGCCTGCGGGGTCGGCCTGCCGATGTTCACCTCCTTCCTGCCGAACGCCCGCCGTTGGACGCTGCATAGAGCAAAGCAGAGGCCAGGCGAATCGACAGGGCCGACGATCGCGAAACCTTTTCTGATCAATGCGTTAGGCGAAACGAATCGATGCGTGGACATCGCAATTCATGCGGGGAGGAGCGGGGATGCGGGGCTATCCACGCATAGAGACTGGGGGGTGGAGCAAGCGTGTTGGGGGCGGTGGTGGTGCTTCGGTGAGTCGGATAGACAGGGCTCTTGCCTGTGGTGGGCCTGGCCTGCTAAAAGGGGCCAAGCCGGTTGTGCCGTGGTCGCAGTTCCGGAGATTCCGCTCGATCTGACAGCAGCAACCAGCCTTCTTCCCATCACCCATGTTGCAGCCATGCGTTGAACCCTTTGAGAGCGTGAGCTCTCTCGAAGGGAGAATCATGCTGTATGGCTGTGCCTGTGGTCAGGGCCGGCGCCGATCCAGGAATTTGTTTGAGCGGGGTGGGGGCTGCTGTAAGATCGACCAAAATGCCCGGTGATCGCCGATGTATGAATTCAGGCAGGGAGAATCGTTCGATGAAGAGTTTGCCCTCGTGGTTATTCGTGTCTTGGCTCTCAATGATTTCGTTGGGTCAGGCGGCGGATTATCAATTGACCCTTGGTCAGGGAATCGACGTCTGTGAGGCCTGCAAACAAAATCTGGAACGGATGACAGTCCATCCTGCTTGCGAGCGGGAGTACAGTGTGCAGTTCGACCTGGAACCTCCGGCCTGGAAACCTTTCGATGTGGCAAACCATCTCGAAGCGATGGAACAGGTTCTATATTTCCTGGCTGCCGGCGGCGAGTCTGCCGGGAATGCTCGTTCGGACGAAAGCCAATTTGCGGATGCGGTGCGGAGAATCAGCACCAAGGAGGAACCGTGGGCCTATTGGGCTCAGGTGGACATCAATAATGATGGAAAGGTGGAACCGGTGCTGAAGCTCCATTCTTCACTGTGCCACTCGCGAAATGACGGGTCCATTGGCCGGGCCTACTCGGCTCCCATCGTGGTGCTCACCGAAACCCTCAATGGCATTGATCATGCGTTGACCGATCTGGTGCTGCAGAACCCTCGTCAGGACGGGCGCGCGGCCGGTGAAACCAATTACCAGCTGTACGGGGTGTTCCGGTATAAGGGGGAGACCTATTTTGATCGCTGGGACGATGGGGGGAGCGGCGATCCGTCTGAGCGGTTTACGTTGAGCATCTATGCCTCAACCGGGGAGACCACTCGCAAGCTTTGTCGGTTGAAGGAATTGCAGACCAAGCGCTGGTTCCCCGGTTTGCCTTGCGCATCCCGTCATTGTCAGACGGCAAGGCCGCTGCCCACGCGGTTCGTCCCGTGATTCTGTCCGCGCCGTCCGCACGCTAATCCCCCCATCATCGGCGTTTCAATCGCCACAGCGACGTCAACTCGGCTGCACGGGCGGCGCGGAGAGGATCCGCCTGTTCGGAGGCGCGTGGATGATGCGGCCGGATGTCGGTCTTGCCGGCGACGACGAGCCCTGCCTGTTCGAAGGCGGCGAGGAGTTCGTCCCTCGATCTTAGGGCAAGATGTTCGGCTAGATCGGAAAGCAGGAGCCAGCCTTCTCCGCCCGGTTCGAGGTGGGCGGAAAGCCCATTGAGGAATCCATACAACATCCGGCTTTCGGGATCGTAGATCGCCTGCTCAAGGGGCGAGGTGGGCCGGGCCGGGACCCACGGCGGGTTGCAGACCACGAGGTGAGCTTTGCCTTCTGGAAACAGATTGGCCTGCAGGATCTCCACCTGACTACTCAGATCGAGCCGTTGAATATTCTCGCGGGCGCAGGCCAAGGCGCGAGGATCCTGGTCGGTCGCAATGATGCGCGGCACGCCGCGGCGGGCCACGACTGCCGCCAGCACTCCGGTGCCCGTTCCGATATCAAACGCCAGCGTACATGCAGGGAGCGGGGCATCGGCCACCAGCGAGATATACTCGCTGCGTATCGGCGAAAAGACTCCGTAGTGCGGATAGATGCGGTCGCCCAGGGCCGGGACGTCGATCCCGTTCTTTCGCCATTCGTGTGCGCCGATGACTCCCAGCAATTCACGTAGTGAGACTAGCGCACGAGTCGTCGAAGGGCCGTAGGCTTCGGCGCAGGCCTGCCGCAGATCGGGAGCGCGACGCAGGTGGATTCCGTAATCATCCTCCAACGTGATCAAGAGCATGCCCAGGATGCGCGCGCGACGGGATTGCGTCTGCCGATGAAAGTGAAACGACTCCGCGGGAGAGGCGCCGGGCTTCGGGGGATGGCGGTCTGCGCGCCTCGCCATGGCATTGAGCAGTTGTCGCGCATTTTGGAAGTCGCCCCGCCAGAGTAGAGCTGTGCCTTCGCAGGCCAAGCGATGGGCAGCATCGGCGGTCATGCTGTCGTCGGCGATGACCACGCGTTTCGGGGGAGGCGCGCCCCATTCCGATCGCCAGTGCGCGGAGTACGACTGTCCTCCTTCTGTCCACGTTACCTGCGCCTGTTCAGTCATGCCCAACTCCGCACCCTGTTGACGGAAATCTCCCGTACTGGCGACTGTGCCCTCTGCGTCGGTGCACCGAGCTGTCTCATTGTGACATAGGGAGGCGTTCGGATCATGCGGCAGAAAAATGCCGCCGCACCAAGACCTCGACGGATTTGAAGTGGCGCTCAGGCAGGTTTTTGAAACGCCGCTTGCAGTCGAGCAGGGCGTCGTCCACGCTTGTGAACGGAGCAATGGTCTCCATGAGGTGGCCATAGTAGTCCATCAATTTCAGCTCGACTATGCGCAGGAGAGAAGAGTCGCCCGCTAATACGGCCGCGGCTTTGGCCTGGTCCCCGGCCGTATCCACGAGCGCTTGAAAACAGAGCCCTTTCAGTCGTTGGGTCACCGTGCTGCGATCCCATCCGAGGGCCTTCGCCGTCGCTTGCATGTCGAAGCGCTGTTGACGCAGTTGCTGTAAGACGGCGAGGTCACCTGCGGGATCAGGCAAAAGCGGCGCGGCACCGGATGTCGCGGCATTCGGTGACGGTGGCCCTGGCAGGCGCAGATCCGCCGCAGAGAGGACCGGACTGTCCGACAGTGCCACGGCCTGCTCCAGGCACTGCCGCAATTCCCGCACGTTGCCCGGCCAGGATTGTTGCATGAGCGCCGACATTGCCTCTTCCGAAAGGCGCATGGATACTTGCTGGTTGTGTTTTGCGGCTTCGATAAGACAGGCCTCAGCGATAAGCGGGATATCGTCCCGGCGTTCCCGCAATGGCGGCAAGTGCAGCACAAGACCTTTGAGGCGGAAATACAAGTCTTCGCGAAACCAGCCTTCCGAGACCCCCCGCTGAAGATCCTTGTTGGTCGCCGCGACAATACGGACGTCCACTGTGGTGGGCGTCGTGGCGCCCACGCGATAAAAGGACCGATCCTGCAATACCCGCAAGAGTTTGCTTTGATGGTCCAGCCGCAGGTCGCCGATTTCATCGAGAAAAATCGTCCCCAAGTGCGCCAGTTCAAAATACCCTTTGCGGTCGGCGTGCGCACCGGTGAAACTGCCGCGGACATGCCCGAAGAGTTCGCTCTCGAACAGTTCCGGTGAGATGGCTGCCATGTTGACGGCAATGAATGATTTCGCCGCTCGCGGGCTCAAACGGTGGACCGCGCGGGCGCAGAGTTCTTTGCCGGTTCCCGCCTCGCCTGTGATCAACACGGTGACGGTCGTGCGGGCGCCTTTCTTCAAGTCACGAAACATCGTAAGGATCGCCGGATGCCTGGTGATCATTCCGGCCTGCTCGCATTCCCGGCGAAGCGCGTCCTGTTCCGCGTTGCCCAGCGGCTCTGCCGTGATCGTCGCAGCTCGCATGCCCTGCAGCTGTTGTTCGAGTGCGGCCATCCGTTGCCGGGTCGCATCTTCCTGGGCCTGGGCTTCGGCAATCCTGAGTTGGAGCTCCTCAGCGAGCCTGCTTGATTCGGCTTCCTTGGAGGCCGAATGGGACATGCTGGCGCGGGCGGACTCCAAATCCTCCTCCAGGCTTTCTACGGCCGTTTCCCGGTAGATCAGGGCTTCCCGAACCGCTACGAGGTTCTGCTGCACCTGCAGCATGTCCTGTTCCAACAACACGAGGCGTCTGGTCGCCATCACCTGGCCCAGGAGGCTACCAGCGACGAGAATCATGATGCTGGTGGTGACGGGTATGATGAACGGCAAGACCCAATGGGCGGTAGCTAGCACGGTCCAACTGACGAAAAGATAGAGCAGGAGCATGCTCGCGCCCAGGACCGGGCCTTTCCAATCCGTCCATCGCAGGACCCACCAGGCGGTGGAGAGGCCCAGCGCGAATGTGACGATGGCGCGCTGCAGCGGGGAAAGGTCACGGATCCAGTCTTGCGTCAGCAGCGTGTGCAGCAGATGTGCCTGCAGCAGCATGTCCGACGCTTCCTCGCCGGTCGGCGTCGTTCGTTCGGGTTGAGGGGGTGGCTGAGTGAGGAGCAACACCGCTTTGCCGTCAACCAGGGCGCTCAGGCCTTCATTGTCCTTCCGGTCGATCATGCGCGTGAGATCCAACACGGAGCTGGCAGCGAAGACTGTGGGAAGCGGATGCCCCGCAAAGTTGATGAGCAGCCGTCCGTGGCGGTCAAGGGGGATGGTGATATCGCCTGTCGATCCGCCGGGCATCCGTGCGTTGTGCAGACGTATGCGTCCCGATTGTCCTGCAAGTTGATTCGGTTGGATGTGCCAGTACGTGGTGGCTAATGCGAATCCCAAGGCCGGAAGTTCACCGGAGCCCTCGCCATGATAGAGCGGCAACCGGCGGACCACGCGATCCGGATCAAGCGTCGGGTGCAGGGTGCTTCTGCCCAGTGTGAGCCGGGGTGAGTGAGCCGCGGAAATGGTCGCCTCCTGATCCGGGACCGGAGTCACGATCACTGGGTAGGAGACGGTCCCGGTGGATTTCACCGCTTCGATCAGCAGGGCGTCACTCACGGCGCCTCCGAGATTGGGCGGGCTAGGAAGCTCGAGCGGAATATCCAGGCCGATGGAGGCGGCTCCGGCATCATGCAGGCCGGTGATGAGTTTTGCCGGGAGTGCCCGATCCCAGAATCCGGTGCCGAACTGTTGTTCGCTGGCCTGGTCTCTGACGATAAGGAGCAGGTTCTGGTCCGGAGCCGGTCGGGCACGAAGGCGCATCCACGAATCGTACGGAGCCCATTCCAATGCCTGGCGCGTGGCCGGTGCCGGCGTCCACAGGATGTCGCTGAGGACGATCGCGGCCAGCGTCATCACCGCGGCTTGCAGCCAGATATTCCTGACGAACAGGCGGGTGGCGATTCGCATGGGTGGTCGCTGACGAACCGGGTACTGAAAATGTCTGCTCGTTACGGCTTGGGAGGCTCAGCTGCGACGTCGTCGAGGATGCGTTTCACGTCATCCTTCGGCAAACCCTTGAGATAGCTCTTGGCCTTGGCCTGATCCGGAGCCAGACCGAGACCTTTCCCATAGATACGGGCCAGCGCCATGCGGGAAGGAACGGCTCCGTCGGCTGCAGTGGATTCCAGGTAACTCAAAATCCATTGGCCATGCGGCGGGAGTTGGCCGTCGAGTCCCTGTTCGTAGAGTTGCACCAGCGTGGCATGGGCGATCTCGTTGAGGGCATAGGCTTCGCGCAACAGGACGGGCAGGGCTTCGGCGGTGCGGCCTTGTTTCAGCAACGTCGTGCCGACGGTCTCCGTGGGCTGGTCGCGGTCGAGGTCAGGAAAGTCCAACCAGATTTGATCGCAATAGTTCTTGAACGCCTCGGCGGCCGCTTTGGACTGTTTGGTCTGCAGGTTGCCTTTGACGGCTGCCAGTCGCCGGAGTTGTGTCAGTGCTTGGGCGGCTTCCGGGAGTCCCTGTTCGAAGGCCTGCGCCCACCAGGTGATGGCCATGATCTGACTTTTCTCGACACCCTGACCGGAGCGATAGGCATTGCCGAGGAAATACTGGGCTTTGGCTAGGCCGGCCAGCGCCGCCGCTTCGAGTTCCTGGGCTGCGTCTTTGTCTTTCCCCGCCACTTTGAGCACGAGGCCCAGTCGATAGTGGGCTTCCGCAAAATCGGGCTTCAACCGGAGCGCTTCCTGGTAGGCCTTGATGGCCGACTGGATGTTGCCGCGTGTGTATTGGATCGTGCCCATGCTGTAGTGCGCTTGAACGAGCGTCGGATCGAGGCGGACGGCCTCTTGCAATTCCGTCATGGCGGTCCGCCAGTCCTGCTTGGCCATGAGCGCGGTGCCGAGATCGAGATGCGCCTGCGCGACGGTGGGATGGAAGCGTAGCGCGGTCCGGTATTCATCGATTGCGCCATCCGTATCACCCAACTGGAACAGTGTTCTTCCGAGGGTGAGCCGCGGCTCTTGAGCATCCGGTTCGATATGCAGCGCTTGCCGGGCCTTCGCCAGAATTTCCAGTGGCGTCAGAGGGGGCTGAACCGGCGGCTCGACCGGCGGAGGTGGCGCGGGAGGTTCACCGGGAAGCGGTTCCACGCGGATCGCTTCTTGAGGGGCCTGGTCAGTCGGCGGAGCCGCAGGCGTTTCGGTGACGGGTGTTTCTGCCTGGACGGTTCCTGTTGGCGCAGCGGGAGCAGACTCTTCTTGGGCATCGGCCGGGAGGGACGGAAAAGGCAATGCCACTGTCGCTATGAGAAACCACCGTCCGACGGCGACGCGTTGCAAGAACATAGGCGCTGGCAGGGCTCCACGCAAAAGGTATCCGACTATATACACATAGATGACAGGAAATTTCCATGGGATCTCGGCGGGAACCGTGTACATGACCCGCTGGGGTCGGGTCGGGTCAAATCAGTCCAAGGTATCGCGTGGACGAATGGTAGCCCTGCCTCACGTGGTGAGGAAGGCAAGCGTCAGTGCAATGGTAGCAAGGAGCGCAAGCAATCCTAAGAGGAGGTAGCGCCACCAAGCCAGTTGATCCAGGACCGGCATGAATCCCAGGCTCACGCCTTCGACCAGCATCCAGTTTCGAAAGTCTTGAGGAGCGACGACGTGGATTCCTCGTGATGTACAGGACGCAATGAAGCGATCTACGATCAGACCCCGCACGCCCGCGCGAATCAACCGTTCAAGCCACTGCGGAAGCCGCAGCCGTCGCCCGGCTTGGGAGACCGAGTGGTCAACCAGGGCTTCGTATTCCTGTCGAACGGTGGAGAGGTCCCGGCCGGTGGTGTCTGCGCTCCGGTTCAGGGCAGGCAACGTATGAAGCCAATCACGGAGGGCTTGTTCCAGCCGCTCCACCATCTGTCGGGCTGCGTCCAATACGCCGGCCGCAGTTCCGCCCACCAGCCCGATGAGGATATATAAGGCCGTCAGCGACCAGCTTCCCAGCATGGTCCAGGTTCCACGGTTGGAGACGGAGATGCTGTACAAGAGTGCCGCCCCTCCCACGATGCTGGTTGCGACCAGGACGTGCAGAGGCAGAGTGCGGATCAACGTCTGGAAGAAGGTGCGGGGACTATTCCCATTCGGCCCTGGCGGAGTCTGCATCATGACCAGAGGTCGGTTCAGGCTCTGAACGGCGGCTGGCGCTGGTGAGCCGGCCAGATTGCCCGGAGTCGGGCCACCAGGGAGGCGAGGGCATCCGGTTCAAGCCGGACTGGTTCATGCGCGATGCGCCATACCGGCTCGAGCGGCGCCGGGTCTTGCGACAGACGGGGAATCAGGTGCCAATGGATGTGCGGAAGCTGGTTGCCGAGCAGTTCATAGTTGATCTTCACCGCTCGCCATTCCTCGGCGAGGAGTGCGGATACCTGAGCGACTTCTTCGATGAGGCTGCTGCGCTCCTCTCGCGAGAGATGAAAAAGTTCGGTTGCGTGGCGCTTCAGGACGAGCACGGTCCAGCCTGGGAAAAATTGGTCGTCGTGGAGATACGCCTTCGTGAGGCCGCAATCGGCGATGAAATGATTCTGGCCCGGCCAGGTTCCGACACAAGCCTTGCAAGGGTGATCGCTCATGGTTGAAGGAGGGTCCGTGCCTCTTCCGCCGTGATCAAGCCCTTCTTGAGCAACAGCTGGATGAGCTTATCCGTGGTCGCTTTGTGCGGCGCGGCGGCGGCCGCGGCGGCCGCGGCTTGGGATTTTTGTTTCGGCGGCTCGCGCCGCTGTCCCATGACACGAAATGAAGGGGTAAAGACGGCGACGTAGTCCCGATTCCGGATACGGACGGAGACGGGGAGGCTTTCACTGTTCGGGGTGAGGTCAGGTCCGGATCCTTGCGGAATGCGGAAATAGGGTTTTCCGTCCTCCGTGGTCCCGTCCTGCCCGATGATTTCCATCCTCGTCAAAAGGGATTCGCCCGTCAGGTTCTCACGATCCTGTCCGGCGGTATTGGTGATGTGATCCAGGACCAGGATGAGACTGTCGGCCGCAAAGAGATCGGGGGAACTGTTGCGCACCGTCACGTCATAGCGATATTCACTGGAAAAATTGTCCCGGCTGCGCAGCGTGACGAACGGCGTGACCTTGCCGGTCACATCCACCAGTTGATCGGATGCATACACGGGAACGGCGGTGTCCGCCAGCAGAAGGCACGCACCGGCTGCCAGGATCTGCATGGACCGAGGTATGCTCATGGTTCCCTCCCGTTGTCGATCGACATCCGGCTCAGGATAACAAAGCCCCGCAGCCAGTGCGAGGAAATCTGTCCTGTGCGACGGTCGGCTTGACACGTTCTTTTCATGGACGATATTCTGCCGGGCGGTCAATCGTCAACCCCGGTGCGTCACTCCTGCATGGCACGTACACGTACTACCTCCCTTCCCTTGCTGGTGCCGCGGGCATTCGCCTCTACGTTGTTACGGTTTTACGATTATCCTGATCCGCGTCGCCCCGGGCGAATGATCAAGGGGTATGACTGCCCCCATGCTGTTCGGACGGCCCGGATGTGCGCGGCGGTGGCCCAGCGGTTGGGTCACGAACCGGCGCGCCTGAAGCAATATCAGATCGCCTGTCTTCTCCATGACTTGGGTCGTGCCGGACTCGATCGCGCACTCTTCGGGCGCATCTGGTCCTGGGCTCGTGCCCACGGGGTTCCTACCAGGCCTCGCGAATGGAGGGCGGCCCATCCCGAGACCCGGTACGGCCAGGAAACCGAAGCCTTTGTCGCCCGCTATCGAACGGCGATGGAGACGGCCGGTATTACGTTAGATCCATGGGCCCGCGAACAGGTGGAGATGCGCCTGGGGTATGCCCGCCGTCTCGCCGCGAGACTACGTATCGTGAAACCGGGATTGCGTGACCTGGGAGTGGCCTGGGCGCCCTGGATGGGCCGGATCATGCTCTATTATTACTACCCTGAAAAACTCGCCGGTGCGCAGCCGTGGGTTCGGCAGTTAGCGGAGATCCTCGTCGCGTGCGAACAGTTCGAAGCGTTCAGCAACCAGCGCCGCGGGCGCGATTACTATGTGCGGCGCCGCGAAGACCTGGCCGAAGCCTTCGCGTATCTGAAAGGGTTGCAGGAAGAAGGGATTATCAGTCGTCCTGTCGTGCAGGCCTTGCGAGAACTTTCCGCAGAAGGCGCATTTGATGCCGTGCTCGAGCAGGCGAGGGGCCGGGCATTATCAAAGAAAGAGCGGGCATATTTACGCCGGGCTGGTAAGGAGTAGCTGATGGCCGTCAAAACGGACACGATTCGAGTGCCGATGCAGGGTGACAGCCGGATGGAGAATATCACGAACCAGGTACAGGCGGCGCTTGCGCAGACGCAGCTGCGCGCCGGCATCGTGACGGTGTTCATCAAGCATACGACCGCCTCCGTGTTGATCGTCGAGGATGAGCCCGGCATTCGTGCCGATACGAAAGTTCTCTGGGAGCGCCTCATTCCCGCCGATCCTCGCTGGCAGCACAATGAGCGCAATGCGGGCGAGGATAATGGTCATAGCCATCTGCGCGGACAGCTCCAGGGCCAGTCGCTCACGATTCCCTTCACGGATGGCGTGATGCTGTTGGGAATGTGGCAGCAGATCGTCGTGCTGGATTTCGATACGCGCGCACGAACCAGAGAGTTGGTGCTCCAGGTCATCGGTGAATAGATGCGAGCGGTGAAGGGACGCACACACATCTCTATCGCACGGTTCTGGGGTGCCGGGCTCTTGTTCAGCCTGCTGCCGGGGCTGTTGCTACCGGCTGTCGGTGTCGCGGCTGAAGGATCATCCCCTCAGCCAGTGGCGCAAGTCGCGGCCCCGACTGATCTGAGTCCGGAAGAGCAGGCGACGATTGCGGTGTTCGATCGGGCCGCCAGATCGGTGGTGTTCATCGCCAATACGGCGATGCAGCGTGATCCCTGGTCGTTTAATCTGTTCGAGGTGTCGCAAGGATCCGGGACCGGATTCGTCTGGAGCCGGCAAGGCCACATTGTGACCAACTACCATGTGATTTACGGTGCGGATTCCATCACGGTGACGTTGGCGGATCGGACCGAATATAAGGCGAAGGTCATCGGCGCCGACCCGGATCATGATGTTGCGGTGCTACAGATCCAGGCCTCTGAGGCCACACTCCAGCCGGTCAGCATCGGCAACTCTCAGTCCCTGCGGGTGGGACAAAAGGTGCTGGCGATCGGCAATCCTTTTGGCCTCGATCATACCTTGACGACCGGTGTGGTCAGCGCGTTGGGCCGCACCATCAAATCAATGAGTAACCGGACCATCGAGGGTGTGATTCAGACCGATGCCGCAATCAACCCCGGGAACTCCGGTGGGCCTTTGCTGGACAGCGGCGGCCGCTTGATTGGTGTGAACACGCAGATCGTGAGCCCCAGCGGCGCGTTTGCCGGGATCGGGTTTGCGGTGCCAGTCGATACGGTCAATCGTATCGTTCCGGAGTTGATCAAGCATGGAAAACTGATCAGACCGGGATTGGGCATTTCGTTGGTGCCTGATGCCATGGCGCGCCGGTGGGGCGTCAAAGGCGTCATCATCGGCAAGGTGGGGCGTGGCAGCGCGGCCGAACGGATCGGACTTCATGGGGCACGGGAAACTGCCGGCGGCCGCATTGAATTGGGCGATATTATTGTCGCCGTGGATGGCAAACCGGTGGAAAGCATCGATGACCTGATGGATTCGATGGAACAACATAAGGTCGGCGATCAGGTCACGATTGAATTCGCGCGCGGTAATCGCCGGATGCAGGCTACGGCGACCCTCCAACCAGTCAATTGAGTGGAGTCAGAGCCATCAGAACGCCGCTGGCGACCCTTCTCCACAACCTGTTAGGATGACCGGAGTTGGATCAGCCGGAGGAATGACTATGAGTGACCATCGGAATACGGATCAGCCTGGCCATGGGGCACATCAATCGCCCTCGCGCGACGCCTCGACGCCTGCCGATCCCATCGAACTGATAGATGAATGCCTGGCGGCTTTTCCCGACGGGGACCCCCGTCAGAAATTGCTCTATAAATTACGCCATGTCGTGACAGCCCAGTCGGTGGCCCAGGATCGGCGGGATACCGAACTGAAAAAGCTCAATGAGGTGGTCGCAAAGCTCACGGCGCCGGCCAACCGTGTGGGCCTGCTTGTGGAGGTTCCGGCTGAGGGCGTGGCGCGTATCGTGGTCGGCGGGGCGGAGTATTACGCCAACATCGACCCACGGCTGGCGGCAGAGGAGCTCAAGATCGGAGCGCAGATTCTGGTCAACGAGGCCTACACGGTAATCAAGGCGCTGGGCTATGACCGCAATGGGCCGGTGTTGAAGGTTGCGGAGATCTTGCCCGACGGACGTATCCGGTTCGAGCAGGACATGGGCCGGCAGGCTCTGATTCTTCAGCGGTCCAGCGATTTATTGGGCGTGGACCTCAAGGCCGGTGATGAAGTTCGCATCGAACCGACACACCGGATTGCCATTGAAAAGTTTGAAAATCGACAGGCGCGCACCCACGTACTGGATGAAGTGCCGAATGTCACGTGGAAGCAGATCGGTGGGCAGCATCATGCAATCGACGCCATCCGTAAGGCGATCGAGTATCCGCTGCTCCATGCCGACACCTTCACGAAGTATCAATTCACGCAGCCGAAAGGCTTCTTGCTCTATGGCCCGCCGGGCTGCGGCAAGACGATGATCGGCCAGGCGGCGGCGGCAAGCTTGTCGCAGCTGGTGCGGGAGTCGCAGGGGCAGGCCGCTTCAGAAGGCCAGGCGAAAAACCCGCCGGTCACGAGTGGCGCGTTCCTCCATATCAAGGGACCGGAAATTCTTAACATGTGGCTGGGCGAGTCCGAGCGCATCGTTCGGGACCTCTTCGCCAAGGCGCGGGCCAGACGAAAAGAAGGGGCGCTTCCGTTTATCTTTATCGATGAAGCGGAGTCGGTATTAGGGACCAGGCGGTCGATGCGGTCATTCAACATCAACAATACCTTGGTGCCAATGTTCTGCGCGGAAATGGACGGCATTGAGTCGTTGCAGGATGTGGTGATCATTCTGGCTTCCAACCGGCCGGATTTGATCGATCCCGCAGTGCTGCGTCCGGGGCGGATCGATCGCAAGATCAAAGTGGCGCGCCCGACTCGAGAGGCCGCCGTGGAAATTTTGTCGGTCTATCTCACGCCTGCGCTCCCGCTGGATGCCACGTTGCTGGAGCAACATGAGCAATCGCACGAGAAGGCGCGTCGCGCGACCATCGAACAGGTCGTCAACAGTCTCTTTTCGCGGACCGATCAGAACCGGGTGCTGTCCATACGCCTCCGAAACGGGCAAAACAAGGTACTGTATCGTGGCGATCTCGTCAGCGGGGCCATTCTGTCTGCTATCGTCCAACGGGCGAAGGAAAAGGCGATCGAGCGGGCGGTGGCGAAAACCGGCGCAGTGGCCAGCGACGGCATTCGGGCGCAGGACCTCCTTGATGCCGTGCAGGAGGAATATCGAGAAGGGGAGATGTTGCCGCCCGACGATGCGGCGGAAGAATGGTTGAAGCTGTTGGACCATCATCCGGAGCAGGTGGTGGGTGTGTCCTCGTTCCGCCGCGGCAGGCCGACGGAGGAACGCCTGGTCAATCAAATTATTTGAGCGGTTGGAGCGCGGTCCTTCTCACGCGTCACGGACTATGCATCTCTTCGGTATTGAAACAGAGTACGGCATCACCAGGGAGGATCTCGATGCGGTCGATCCGGTCGAAGAATCCATGGAATTGGTGCGTGCCCATCTGACCGGCGAGTTCGAACGGCGGTGGGATTACCGGGGCGAAGATCCGCACGAGGATGCGCGCGGTTTCCGTGTCTCAGGTCTGCAGCAGGACAAGGAGGAAGACGACTTCGCCAAGGTCGATGCCCATCGTCCGTACTCGTTTCATGAGATGAAGAGCGATTTGGTACTGCCGAACGGCGCGCGGTTTTACAACGACCACACGCACCCGGAATATTCGACTCCCGAATGCCGAACGCTCAAAGATCTGCTGGCGCACGACCGGGCGGGGGAGCGGATCGTGCAACGCGCAGCGGATCGACGAAATCAGCGGCTGGGCGGGGCGCATGTACAACTCTACAAAAATAATACCGACTTTCACGGGCACAGCTATGGCTGCCACGATAATTACCTCGTTCCGCGCGCATTGCCTTTCCCGCAATTGGTGCAGGGTCTCCTGCCGTTCCTGGTCAGCCGCCAATTGTTCGCCGGCGCAGGGAAGGTGGGCATGGAAGCCCAGGAATCCGGCTTTGTGCCAGGCCCCTTCCAACTCTCCCAACGGGCAGATTTTATGGAAGCGGAACTGGGCGTGGACACGATGCACAACCGTCCCATTCTCAATACGCGCGACGAACCCCATGCGGACCGGGCGAAGTATCGGCGGCTGCATTTAATAGTCGGTGACGCTAACTTCTGCGAGTATGCCACTGCGCTCAAAGTCGGGACCACCAGGCTGGTGCTCGATGTGCTGCAGCGGGGCGCGGCTCCGCAGATAGAGTTGGAGCAGCCGGTGGCCGCCATCAAGCAATTGTCTCGCGATCCCGATCTCAAAACGACCGTGCGGTTAAAGGATGGACGGACAATGTCCGGCCTGGCCATTCAGGAAGAGTACTGGAGCGCGGCGAACCGTGTCTGCGGCGGCAGCGATCCGGATGCCGATTGGATCTTGCGGGAATGGCACGACACCTTGCAGCGGCTCGGGGAGGATCGCACCCAACTTGTCGGCAAGCTGGATTGGGTGACGAAGCAGTGGTTGCTGGAAACCTTCATGCGCGAGGAACAGCTCGCGTGGGAGGATCCCTGGCTCGCCAGCCTGGATTTGGAATACCATAATCTCAATCCGGACCGTGGGTTATTTCTCGGCCTCGAAGCCGAAGGAAAGACGTGGCGCATGACGACGGAGCGCGACATTGCCCAGGCGCTCGTGGCTGGTCCCTCAGATACCCGCGGAGGATTGCGCGGCTTGTGTGTCAGACGGTTTCCCGAACAGATCACCGGGATGCAGTGGGAGCGGGTGCAGTTTGCGGGCGGCTTGCGCAGTCGTACGCTGGAGATGGGAGATCTGTTCGATCCGGAGGCGGTGCAAGCCTGTGCCGGCCTGTTCGAAACCGCGGCGTCTCCTGCTGATGCGTTGGCTGCGTGGGCAAAACGAAAGGATGCAGAATGATGCGATATACAATGATGCCGGAGCGCCGTGAGGCCCCGGGCGATCCGATGCCGAAACCAACAGGCCCCTCGGAAGAAGGCGGCGGTCCCCGGCGACCGGACACCGGTTCGCCGGATAAGGATAATTTGATGAAACGGATGCGAAAAGTAGACCCCAAACAGGCGGAGCGCTATCGGCAGCGCACGGGACAATAAACGTGAACGTCATCGTGACACGTCACGGTTGTGGGTTTGCTTAACGAGGTGGGGTAATGGGGATGCAAGGAGATTTCTTTCAGCTCTTGAAAGAGCAGGGCTATCAGTTCGCCAATCCCGCTGCGGCCGCGGCGGGGATGGATATTCCGAACGCCACCACGATTCTTGCGCTCAAGTATCGTGACGGAGTGCTGGTGGCGGGTGACCGCCGGGCCACCGCCGGCAACATGGTAATGTACGACCGGACCGACAAGGTGTTGGAGATCGATCGTCATAGCGTGATGGCCATTGCCGGTGTGCCGGCCACTGCCTATGAGATGGTCCGCGTGCTGGCGCACTCGTTCAAATACTACCGCCGCACGCAGCTGCAGGAGTTGAGTTTTGAGGGCAAACTTCGCGCGGTATCCAAGTTGCTGAAAGAAAACGTACCGGCGGCGTTGGCTGGTACCGGGGCGGTGGTACCGGTTTTTGCCGGGTATGATCATGAGCAGGAAGCGGCCAAGATCTACTTCTACGACATTCTCGGGGCTGAGTTCGAAGCGGTGGAGTACGCCGTGTCCGGCTCCGGTTCTCCAACGATCCGGGGCATTCTTCATTATGTGAATACGTGGGGCCCCCAACCGCTCGCAGCCTTGCCTGAAGAGCAGGCTACGGTGCAAGCCCTGCGATTGCTGTCGAGCGCGGCGGAGTTCGATTCGGCGACCGGCGGCGTGAATCGTGAACTGAATCTTTATCCGGTTGTGAAACTCATTACCGCAGCAGGGGTGCAGACTATTCCGGATACCCATTTGAAACAATTGTACGAGCGTGAGGTGGTCCGGGCGTTCTAGTTGAGAGATGTTCGCGTGGAGGCTGGCGAACTCGCTGGCTCTATGCTGATGAGGATGAAGGTGACGCGTTATGTATGAAGAACCCTATCGGTGGATCGAGGCGGTCGGGAATCGGCGCCAGTATCTCGATGAACAGTTTGCGATGGGTGCGCCGGTCGTGGCGCTGGCCTATGCGGATGGCATTGTGATGCTGACCGTGAGCCGAGGCACACCCAAGCTCTATGAAATTTATGATCGCATTGCGCTCGGTGGAATGGGACATCCGGCCGATCTGGAGAAATTGCGGTTCTCGCTCTTGGAAATGGCTCATGTCGAAGGGTTCAATCGTTCACCCTCCGATGTCACAGGGGCGAGACTGATGAAGTATGGCTTGGCGCCGACCATCAAGCAGGCCTTTGAGGAAATTTACAAAGCGCCCTTCATCGCGAAAATTCTGCTGGCCGAATTGGGCCTGAAACCGGAGCGAGATCTCTTCCTGACCATCAACTACGATGGAAACTTTGAGGAACGGCGGGGCTGGTCTGTATTGGGTGCGACCTCCGCCGTTCAGGTTCAAATGGGTGGGTACATTGACGCACAGCCAGGATTGGCCCAGGCCTCCTTGGCGCAGGCTGTAGAAACAGGCCTCTGCGCCTGGGCGGTGGGGTCTCTGGCGCAAACCTCGTCCGGCACATCCGATGGCGAGTCGTCCTCTGTTCGCGAGCCGGCAGACAAATCGGACGCTGAGACCTTGCCCGACAAAGCGGCCTTGCTGGCCCATGTGCGGCAGACCGTGGCCGAAAAATCTCTGGAATGCGTGCTGCTTGAACGCAATGGGCCTGGGTCATCAAAATATCGGGCCCTTCGCCCAGACGAATTAGGCCGCGTACTGCCGCCGGCCGTACGCGCCTCGGACTCACATTGATCTGCCATCGACACATGACGGAACGAATGGGCTTGGCGCCAAGCTCGCCAACGGGCTCTGTACCAATAGTTGACTGATATGCTGAATCGTATTTTCGGGATCGAAACCGAATATGGCCTCCTGGTCAATCAGGATCGGCCTGACCATTCGCCTTCCTGGGTGGCGCAGCGCATCCGGGATCACATTTTTCATATCGCTCGTCGGGGTGTCCTCGATCTTCACCATCGCGGACATGATGAGCCGCCCGGCAACGGGGGGTTTTTGACGAACGCCGGGCGTATCTACATCGATATGGGCCATCTGGAGTATGCCTCGCCGGAATGCACAACCCTGGCCGATCTGGTTGCATCGGACCGCGCCGGAGACCGGATTATTCAACAGGCTGTGACTGCGCTGGGACTGGAAGAGACAGTCTCACTCATCAAGAATAATATCGATCACGAAACCGACGCGACATTCGGGTCGCATGAAAACTACCTCGTCACCCGCCAGTTCCCGTTTTCCCGGCGCGGTCTTGGCCCCCTCGTGACCTTTTTGGTCACCCGCCAGGTGTTTACCGGCGCAGGGCGGATCGGTTGTGCCGGTGATCCGAATGAATGGGTCCAAATCGGCGGGCTCATCTTGCATCGGCCTGGTCTGCGGGATGCGCAGGATCGATCGATTGTCCCTTTTCAGATCTCGCAGCGAGCCGATTATATCGTGAACGATTTCTTCGAGTGGGTGCAGCACAACCGGGCCATCGTCAATACGCGCGATGAGCCGCTGGCGGACCCTAATCAATACCGCCGCATCCACCTCCTCTGCGGCGATTCGAATATGGCTGAATATGCCACGGCACTGAAGATGGGGACGACAGGATTGGTCCTGCAACTGATCGAAGCCGGGCAGGCTCCTCGCGGGTTGAGTATCAGCGAGCCGGTTGAGGCATTGCAGGAGATTTCGCGAGATCCGGATCGCCAATGGATCGTCCGGATGGAATCCGGGCAATCGATGTCTGCCATCGATATTCAAGAGCAGTTTCTGGCCGCCGCACAGCGTCATTGCAAGGGGCAGGACGAAGAAACGGATTGGGTGCTGGAGCAATGGGAATCGGTGCTGACCGACCTTCGGCAAGGGTATGAAAAACTCGTGGGCCGGATCGACTGGGCCTCGAAACTCTGGTTACTGGAAACCTACCGGGAAGCGGAGCAGTTGGCGTGGGACGATCCGATGCTGAAGAGTCTCGATCTGGAATACCACAATCTCCATCCTGAGCGTGGCCTGTGCTATGGCCTCGAAGAAGAAGGACGGGGACCTCGCCTGACGACAGACAAGAGCGTTCAATTAGCGCAGGACCATCCCCCCCGCAATACGCGGGCCTTCGGCCGAGGTGAACTGGTCCGGCATCTGCTGGCGTCCACCGCGACATCATCAGAGGCCGATGTCGCGCATAGTTTTGGTGACCAGGCCTCCTGTGACTACATCATCAACTGGTCCAACTTTAAGTTGCGTGATGTCGAGCCGTTTTTTATGGCTGACCCGTTCAAAACCTATGTGCAGGACGTTCGGAGTCATCTCAGTGGACGATAGTTCCAGGCCTACCGTCTCCATCCCATTCGTTCCATCGCGCCTTTGGACACGTCGAATGCAAAGCGCAATTGCACCGCAAAGTATTTTTGAACCAGCCCTGATTGATCCAGTGGCCGATCTTCCTCGCGATAGAAGGCCAGTTCCATATCCTGCCAGCGCACGGCAATACCAACGATCCAGTCGAGCTCAGAAGGATTCAGCGTCTGACTCGCCTCTCGGTCGGTGAAGAGATTGACGTCGCCGTACAGGACGACTTTATTTTTATACACATCAAGGTCGGCATGGGCGACATACCGGAACAAGGCGCGGCCGGTATTGTTAGGCCTTGCGAAGTACTGGCTATTATGGAAGAGCCACCCAACTCCGGCATAGGCGGTGAAATTTTGGTGCGGAAAGGTGCGCCGCCACCAGGTGGAATCCTGCATGGCTTGAAACCGTGCCGTCACCAGCGCGTCGGCATAGGCCTGCTTCAAGCCCCGGCGGTCGAGCGGTGCATCGCGTTCATACTGCAGTCGCCAATTGAACCGATCCAGCACGCCGGTGAATGCGAAGGTGCCGTCCCACTCCGACAGTTTGATCCACCCGTCGGTGCGATCCGAGAAAAAATTCTGATCCGTATAAAACGTAAGGTATTGTTTGTAGAGATCCGTTTCCAGATGCAGCATGTGGCGCATGCCAACGAGACCTGTATTGTCAGGGCGGGCGGCAAAGGTTGGATTTTTCACAAATGCGCCGGTCAGAAAGTATCCGCCGAAAAGTGTTTCTTCCTCCTCCCGTGTTTCGTGTTCCGGTTCGTCCATGGAGGGAAGTGGACGGCCGTATTTTTCAAGCCCATAGGCAGGCGTGGTCCAGTTAGACAAGGGCTGCAGGCACCAGGCTAGCAGCATCAGGCCCAGGATGTTGTGACCGTTGGAGTGCCGGATCTTCATTCCTGGCAATTCGCGAAGATCTCTTCGCAATCATTGGAAGCATCCATGGAACTGGGCACGAAATGGTACTGGACGTGATCGACCCGCTGATCTTGGAGGATCACGGTCGCCCAGCAGCCATGATGTACGGTCGGCCGGCTTCCCTTCGACGACACCATGGATTCCTCCAGGAGCGGCGCCTCCCGATAATACCGTAGAATGGTCACAGGACCGCTTTCCCGCTTCTGCAGTGGATGTCCGGCGCAGGCCAGCACCTGGTGGAGGGTTTTTTCCTGGAGTGCTTGCTGGTGAGGATACCCTTCTGTGACGGGCTGGCTGGTTTGACAGCCAAGCACGAAGCCGGTCATGAGGATGCTCAGCAAGCCAGTGAAGAGTCGAACAGAGGCAATCTGCATGATGAGTGGCAAAACTAAGGGTCCGGCCCTGTGGGTAACATAACTCTCCCTTCAAAGCAACCGATAGCGGGTCCGGGCTAGTGGCCCTCGTTCGATAATTCTTTGATGAGACTGCTATCAGGTGTCTGCGGCTGATGTACGAAGATGCGGATGATGCCCTGGGAAAATAGACCGGATCGTTGTCACTGCAATGGTGTGGGTAAGGGAGGGTTTGGAATTACGTACGCCTTCTGTACGCGTCAGTATCATGACGGTTGTCAGGGCCCTGACTGGTCCGCGGTCTGTTCGCGGCGTGGGCGGCATTAGAGGGGCCTGGCATCCCTGCAGCTTACAACTAAGTTATTTCTTGTAGGTCGCGGCATATTTTTTCTGCTGATGAGTTGACAATTATGTCTAATCACCTAGAATAAGCTTCGAATCTAAGACAGGTTAGCTAGTCGCTGTGTGCCTACACTGAGGCTGTGCGTGCCGCTTATCCTTCCCTGTTTTGATCATCCGACATCCTCCCGCAGTTTTGGAATCGTTCGTGCCCTTGCAAGAGTCCAGCCTCGCCCGGAGTTCGATGCATGAAGGGGCGAGGTGGCCACAGATTACTCACCACGATGCTGTGGCAGGACCGACACCAGGACTCAAACTAGCGGGAGGAAAAGTATGTCGTCTGATAGCACTGCGCGTAATGTGAGTCAGCCGTTATCTGCTCTCTGCGGGCATGAGGATAGCCTGGACGTTCCGGTCGTCGATAGAAAAAAAACGAAGGACGCCTGGTCGCTTTCTCTTGCGGAACGGCGGGCTTCTCGTCGTCTGGCGCTTCGCCTCCCCACTCACCTGTTCTTTCAGGGCCAAACCTGGAAGGGGGTCACCAGGAGCCTCAGTCTGGGTGGTCTCTCGATGGACTTTGTCTCGGACATTCCTGCCATGCTGAATCAGCGGATGATGTTGAGCTTCAACCCGGATGAGGGCGCATTGGACAGCATCGGCATCGTATGTGGTATTCGTTCGTCCGAGGATGTGCACGTACCTGGTCGCACATATGGTGCGGTGACACTGGCCATCCAATTCATACACCTGAGTGCGGCAGATGAACGGGTTGTGGCATGGCTGCTGAGTCAAGGAGCGACTGCGCCAAGACAGATGCGTCTGGCGGCCGCCTTGGTCGTGCAGGAAGGGGAGGAATCTCTTATCGATACCGGTTCACCACAGACGGTTAATACGCCCCGTCCCCCATGCAACCGGTACGAGGGCCCGAGCGTCCACGGGAAGAGCGACGGCGCCAGCAGCGGGTTGTTGTTGGATTGAGCACGGCAGTGAGTCTTCGGACTCGCGGTGGGGACAGGCCCTTGTCTGCCGGCATGACGACGGACCTGTCAACCAATGGCGCTTGCGTCCATCTATCGGCTGAAGAAGATCTGCTGGGATCGGAACTCGAATTACGATGGTTGCCATCGGCTCCTCTCCAGGGCTCTTTGACTAACTCTATGACGGCAACTATGTGTTCGGTGGTGGGTGAAGTCGTGTGGACCAGACCGGTTGCACCAGAGGCTCGACCCGGTTGCGTCCCCGTGGCAGGGCGTTCCATGTTGGCAGGGGTGCGCTTTCATCCCGTTGCGAAGGAAGCGGAAGATATTATCGAACATCTGCTGGGACAGATGCAGGTGCCAAGGCTGGAACCAAAAGTGGGAAGTCCCGCCGTGCTCAGTGAGTTCTCAGAATGTTTCCGACCATCCGGGCTCAGGATCGTCATCTGTCATGACCGGCCACAAGCTGCACAGGCAGCTGACGCTCCGATTATCGTCTTAGCGCCCGGATATGGGGAGAGCAAGCGCGATTATGTGCCCTTGGCCTACTACTTAGCCGGTAATGGGTTCCACGTCGTACGCTATGACAATGTGAATCATGTGGGGGAAAGTGACGGACTGGTGACTCAATTCAGGCTTGAGGACATGGAGGCGGATCTCGAAACCGTGTTGGCCCATGTCGCCAATCAATGGCCGGGCCGACCGGTCGGCCTCGTGGCGACCAGTCTGGCGGGACGCGTCGCGCTGAAGGTCGCCGGCAAGGTGTCGCATGTGAGGCTCTTGACGCTAATCAACGGGATCATGGATGTACGGCATACCCTCCAGGCCGTCCATCAAGAGGATTTGATTGGAGAGCATCTGGCGGGTGTGCACAAGGGCGTGGTGAATATCATGGGGCTCACCATCGATGCGGATCGATGGTTGGCGCATGCGGTGGGTGGCGGTTATGCCGATCTCCTGACGACGCAGCGGGATGCCGCGCGCCTGCGAACTCCGGTCGTACTGTTTCACGCTGAGCACGACGCGTGGGTCGATCCTGCTTCCATTGAGCGGGTTACTGAGGCCATCGGTCCGTATTTGCGCCACTCCTTCGTCGTGCCGGGCGCATTACATCGCCTGCAGGAGAGTCCGCGGAAAGCCCGCGCAGTGTACCGTCAAATTGCCGCCTGTTGCCAACAAGAACTGTGGCCGGCGCGGCGCCAGGAGCGAATGGTCGAACCGTCCCACCGTGAAATCGGCCTGCAGAACCGGCTCGAGCGCGATCGGAGCAAGAAGCGGAAGCCCATGGGAAAATCAGATCACGTGGCGTTTTGGCAGGAGTATTTACAGAACTTTCAGACGATTCCCAATGTGGCCGATTTCTGGAGCCTCATGGATCATCTCTATCGATTAATGGGTAATTGCCATAAGGGCGAACGGATTTTGGACGCCGGTTGCGGTAACGGTAATTTTGGCGTCTTCCTGCAACTGAATCAGGCGTTTCGGCAGCGATATGGGAAGCGCGGGGATTTTCGCTCACCCGACTATGTCGGTCTCGACTTCGTGCCGGCTGCATTGGCTCAAGCCATGAGCAATTTCAAGCAGGTCGGTGCGACGCTGCAAGGGCAGTTTTATGAGGGACTGCGCGCCTATGAGCCCATGTCGATGCGTGTCTGCCAGGCTGATCTGGAATGTGCGCTGCCGTTTCCCGATCATTCGTTCGATCGCGTCGTGTGCAACCTGGTGTTGGGGTATGTCAGCGACCCGCTGTTCACCTTACGTGAATACCTGCGCGTGCTGACTCCGCAAGGTCGTTTGGTCATTTCCAATTTGAAGCCCTATGCGGATCTTTCGGCCATCTATCGCAATTTTGTGGATACTGCTCAGACGAAGGATCAGGTCGAGGAAGGTCGTCGCCTGCTGGACAATTCTGGTAGAATCAAAGAACGCGAAGGCGAAGGCACGTTTCATTTCCACCATCAGACTGAGTTGGAAAGTCTGCTGCGAGCCGCGGGAGTTTCTCGCCCGCGGGTTTATTCCACGTTCGGCAATCAAGCCCTCATTGCCGTGGCCGAAAAGGGCATGGCGCACGTCACGGTCGCTGCATGATGACACGGCTCCGATTCTCCCAGAGTACTTGATATGAAAGTGCTCGCAATCAGCGCGCTGGTCAATGCGTTGGCTGCGACAGGGCTCGGAATGTTCGTCTATTTCCGGGATCCTGCCGCCGCGCGCAACCGGATCTACGGGCTGTACTGTCTGAGCATCGCTTTCTGGAGCGTGTTTTACTGCGCGTGGCAGCTGGCGGAGTCGAAAGACCTCGCGCTGAGCCTGTTGCGGCTGGTCATGGCCGGCGCGTCCCTCATTCCCATCCTGTATTTTCATCACACGGTCACGTTTCTCGACATTGCGGCTCGCCACGCCAAGGCGCTGAAGATTGGGTATGGATTAGCCGGACTGTTCCTGCTGGCCGATACGACTCCCTGGTTAGTGGCGGGCGTGCATCCGGCAATCTCCTTCTCCTTCTGGCCCGTGCCCGGTCCATTCTTCCATCCATTTCTCGCCTATTTTCTCTGGTATGTGGTCTATGCCACCTCACTTGTCGGGGTCGCGCTTCGGGATGCCAATGGGATTCGGCGCCATCAATATGCCTACATGTTGGCGGCCAGCGTCATTGGCTATGCCGGCGGCGCGACGAATTTTCCGCTCTGGTACGGCGTACCGCTCCTGCCCTATGGCACAGTGCTGATCACGATGTATACCGCGTTGATGGCGTATACGATCGTTCGGTATCGCCTAATGAATATCAGCGTCGTACTGAACAAGGGCCTCGGATATGCCATCGTGCTTGCGATTATCGTGGTGGCGACGTCTATCGGCGCCGTTCTCAGCAATCGGGCGACCGGGCATTCCACTCCTCCCTTATTAGCCGGAACCCTGTTTCTGATCTGTGCCTTGTGGGTACTCAGTAATAATCCGCGCTCATCTTCAAACGCGGTGTTTAGTGCCGTTTGCGGCGCCGCGTGCCTCTGGCTGTTCGGCTGCTTCATGCTGTTCTCTGCCCCCCACGAAGAGGAAGCCCTGTTCTGGGTGCGAGTGATTTATACCGGTATCGTATTTTTGCCCGCCTTGACCTATCACTTTGCTCAGAGACTTGCGGGGGGGGCTGTGCAGGATCGGGTGATTCTGTGGAACTATGCCCTCGGCGTCTTATTCTGGAGTTTTTTGTTCACGACCTATGTGGTGGATGGACAGTACGTCTATTATTGGGGCCGGTATCCGAAGGCCGGCGTGCTTCACCCGTGGTTGGTCGCCTATGTGGTGGGGGGCGGCGGCCTGACAGTGTATCGGCTCTACCAAGGCTATCGGTTCTATCAGGCCTCCGCTCCTCTGTTAAGCGCCCAGTTAAAATATACCTTCGTGGCGCTGGTGCTCGGCTTCGCGGCGTCCCTCGATTTCCTGCAGAACTATGGTGTGGGATTTTACCCTGTTGGCTATTTGCTGGCTGGACTGTCCGTCACGGTCGTCGCCTACGCCATCGCGCGATACGAATTGATGGATATTTCCTTTGTGCCAAGCAGGCCGAAGGTCATGTTATCGATCAAGCTTGCGGGGCTTATTCCGGCTTACATGATGATTTTGCTGGTCATTCGAATTTTTACCGGAACGTTCCACTACCTGCTTGCCGGAGTGCTCTTCGGGCTATTTGTCATTGTGTCCAGTGGGTTGGCCAATCTGCAAAAGGGCGTAGAGCGTGCGATCGGGCAGACTCTTTTTCGAGAGCGATATGATGCGTATGACACACTGGTGCAATTCTCCAAGTCTCTAGTGGCAATCCTCGAGCTGAAATCGCTCACGAAGGAAATCGTACAAACGCTGGCTCGTGTGATGAATATTAAGACCGCGTCCGTGTATGTCCTCGATAAGGAGCAGGGGGTGTATAGCTTGACGGCATCCTATGGGTTCGTGACGCGAGATGTGATCGTGCCTCCCATCAAGATGGAGAGTGACTTCCCGCGAGCCCTGCTGCGAACCGAAACCGCCCTCGTCCGAGAGGAAATCGAATATGACAAGGCGGATATCGACCACCTGGGCTTGCTGGATACGTTGAAAGTATTGGAGTCGGAAGTCTGTATTCCCTTGATCAGCAAGGAGCGGCTTGTCGGATTTTGTAATTTAGGACGGCGTGCGAATCATGGCATGTATTCGACGGAAGAACTGGCTCTACTCAAAACGCTGGCGCAACATGCGGCGATCGCGATTGATAACGCGTTGCTGTACGAAGACCTACGGCGGTCGCAGTTATTAATGCGCCGAACCGATCGACTCCGGTCACTGGAAACTATGGCCGGAGGATTTGCTCATGAGATTCGGAATCCCCTGACCTCCATCAAAACATTTGTCCAACTGGCCCCCCACCGGCGGGACGATGTGGAGTTCATGGAGCAGTTTAGTCAGGTGGTCTGCGAAGATGTGGAGCGAATTGAACGGCTGGTCCACGAGATTTTGGACTATGCGCGGTATATGACTCCGAAATTGACGCAGGAGAGTTTGAACGATGTCGTATCCTCCTGTTTGTATTTCATCGAGGTGAAGGCGAGCAGCAAAGCGATCATTATTCAAAAGGAACTCGCGCCGGACTTACCCTACGTCAAGCTGGACCGTCAGCAAATTAAACAGGTGTTGTTGAATTTATTTATCAACGCGATGGAAGCCATCGGAGGGGAACAGGGGGGGCGCCTCTCTGTGCGAACACGAAAACTCGTCAAATCTGCGAATGAGCCGTGGGTTCAGATTGAGGTCGAGGATAGCGGCCCGGGAATTGAACCGCACGATCTGGATCATATTTTCGATCCGTTTTATACCACCAAGCATGAAAGCGGCGAGCGTGAGGGCACGGGCCTGGGTTTGACCATTGCCCATCAAATTGTCCAGGAGCACGGCGGCTATGTGGAAGTGTTTAGTGAAGTGGGGCATGGCACCAAGTTTATGGTGAACCTTCCCGTAAACCCGCCCATGGCTGAGTGGCAGGCCGCCCAGCCTGTCTATGATGACGGTCGAAAACTTGCCGGAGCATTCTTGGCCAGGCCTCACTTGGGCCTGGAAGAACAGTTCAGCAAGCCGGACTCGCCTCTCAAAACGCGGATATGAGAGAAAGCATGCCTTCCCATGCTAGGCACCATCCTCGATCCATTGCGTATGTCGCCCTGAGGTGTGGGATGTCGATCTTGCAGACCGAGTTATGACCGTGAGGAAAGCCAGTCGATAATCCTGTTTTCCGCCCAGAACCTGTCTTCTCCATACCGGCGTTTCTGAAAAAACCCACAGTGCCCGCCGTTCCGCAGCATCGCCAGGGTAATATGTCGATTGTTGCTGATTCCCGCCGTGTCGAACATCGATGCCGGAATAAAGGGGTCATCCTGCGCTGTAATAATCAGCGTAGGCACCGCAATTTCGGATAATACGTGGCGAGCTCCTGCTCGATTGTAATAATCCGAAGCGTCCAGATACCCTCCGTCGTGTGCGGTGTAGGTGTCATCGAACTGCGTAATCGTCCTCATTGAGCGGAGGGGTGAGAGATTCCATTGGCCTGGAAACAGAGCAGCCTTCCGTTGCATTCGTGCTTTGAGGCTCGAAAGGAAGTGTGCATGATAGAGCCAGTTTCTCGGTTCCTCCAGAGCGGTGACGCACTGCGTGGGGTCAATATTGGGACTGACAGCCACGACGCCTGCAAGAGCCGCCTCCGATCGTTGCAGTTCTCCCGCAGCCTTAAGTACGAGATTTCCCCCCATTGAGAACCCAACGAGCCAGATACGGCTCAGGCCATTGCATTCGCGTAATTCGCGGAGGATAGTGCGGTAATCATTGCTGAGTCCGCTGTTGTAAAGAGTCGGCGTCAGGTGATCCGTGCCGCCGCAGGTGCGTTGGTTCATCCGGATGACGTTGAATCCAGCGCAGAAGGCCTTCGCGGCCATCCCTCGCATATAGTGAGAATCAGCCGATCCTTCGAGGCCATGAACCAAGAGGATGGTAGGTACTCTCGTGGACTCATCCTGCCAATGACAAAGTCCGAGAAGTTGGGTGCCTGGCTGAGTCGTGAAGAGACGTTCAATGGAAGGCAGATTTTCTTTCCATCTCAGGCGAGGCCAATAGCGAGGAATCAACGTCATCAGATGCGGATTTCTGATCAGCAACGCGGGGGTAAACCCATCCTGGACAGTCATATATTGGTTATCATAGCCAAAAGTCGATCGCGTGCCAAAATCTAATTTTCCATTCTTAAAGCATGTCGTGCTCAAGGCCTGGAGCAAACGGCGATAACAGATGCTCGATCCTTGTTTCTCATGGCAGGCAGCTCTGCTGGCGGTAATTCGCGATGGACTAAGCGGCTGTATGAGCGAGGCTGAATCATCACCAGAGACGGAAATATCAGCACGCGGAAACGAGATGGGAAATACCTGTACGTCATACCGTCGGGATAGCGGAAGACCATTGTTCATGTCGAACAGGTGGTGAACTTCAAGGTAGTGACAGATCCTGAGAGTGGCCAATTAGTGCCGACTGCAGGACATGGGCAACATCCTTCCGGTGAACTTCGGGTGGAATGGAATCTCCAGTGAGACATGAAAGATCTCATGGTTGTCCGCGTCCATGCGACCTTTATCGCCGTCGTCAGGTATGCGGGATTAGTTTATACGCGATGCGTGCTGTATTCTCTGAGATTTCCGTTATACGCGTGTTGGGCGAACGGTTGCTGCCTTGCCTGCATTGTCTCGTGATTTACCCGATGTGACGGCGGAATGTGGAGGACCTAAAAATGGGATCTTGGAATTTGACATAGTAGGACAAACGAATTACGGCGTGTGCGCCGTGGCAACGGATCCGTAGAGGCCTACGAACGCAGTGAGCATTTCGGTCATATTTGCGAAATCGTTCCGAAGAGCGGAGTCAGTGCCGAGTCAATTGGGCGATAACCACTCAGTGCCCAAGCGTGGCGGTAGAAGTCGACGAGAAATAGCGGCTGCCGGTGATACTGTCAACCTGCTTAATATTTCTAGATTGGCTCCCCGGGCAGGACTCGAACCTGCGACCAGCCGGTTAACAGCCGGCTGCTCTACCAAGCTGACTACCGGGGAACGTGGGTGTAGTAAGCGAACGAGGGCATTCTAGCAAAACTGAAGAGCGAAGGGGGAGACTTTTTTAAATGCCAAAGTCGTCAGTCTCGTCTTCGTCGGACGAAGCATCCGTATTGCCTTCCGCTTGTGCGGCGAAATGTTTTGCCCATGTCAGATAGAGATTTCCACTATCTCGCATTGTGTCAGCAGCTTTGATCAGCTTTTCTGCCAGTTCAGGGTCCTTCCCACTCGCATGGATCACAGCAGCTCGCCGTTCAATAGCCTTAGGATACTCGTTCAACAAGACGGCTATGTTTCGGAGGAGCTCATCGAGTACGTTATCTTCTTCCATTTGATCTCCTCCCCGCCCATCTCAAGAAAAAACCCCATAGCGCGGGACGCTATGGGGTTTATAAAGCGAAGTACCTGCTTACCCTTGGTACGCTTGTCCGAGGGCTGCAGACTCGGACTTATGAGACATCAGCTGCCCGGTAGCGCTGACTGCCTGCATTTCAATCGCTTGATGTTTGGCGGCATTGCAGACGACGACGCACAGCTCGCAACCTTTGCAGCGATCAATCGTGACTTCGGCCACCATTTTCGTGACGTTGAGATCCAGGCAGTTGGCTTCAGGGCAATACATGATGCACAGGCGGCACCCCTTTTTCGCCACGCACTTCTCGTCGATAACTTGCGCTACGTTATACATGCGACGTGGTTCCTTCTCTCTCGTTAAGCCGCAACGGCAGGATTACCGACTCGCAACTCGACCTTATTTTTTTCGGCCCATTCGCTTGCGATCTCGTATGCTCGCTTGACTGTCGCCAAATTCTTGGCCAGCAGCATTTCCTTTTGGCGAACTTCTTCTTGATGGCTTCGTCCAAGGAGGCCGTTCCGCCAGATGCGACAAATTTCTTCCCAAACCGTTCCTGTAAAGCACCATCCAAAGCTTCCATCGAGACGCATTGGTAATGCCCGCAACAGAACCGATCATCGACATGTTCGTTGAAAGCTCAGTTCCTGCGACTTCAATCGCCAGTTCGGTTCCCGCGATATAGAACAGGGAGACGTTCAGGTCTTTGAGGCGAGTAATGTCTTCTTCTGAGAGAAGGGGTTGTGCGGAGTTAATGATCACGACTCCGCCTTCTTTCACGCCGGAATAGAAAGGCATCGTATAGCTTTTGCCCATCGTAATGACCTGAGGGTGGAATACTTCAATGACGTCTGGAAGACCAGTTCTCCTCGGTCATAAATCCGCTCAATCCCAATCCGGCAATAACTTTCTGCCGGCGCCATACGTTTTTCAGCGCCGAAGAAGGGATTTGAAATAGAGAATTTTCCATCCTTATTGGCGGCCATGGCCATGACATGGGCTGCCGTCACGGCTCCTTGGCCACCTAATCCGGACATGCGAATGTTAAGTCTTTTCTTGATCATGAACGACCTCCGGTTCCTTAGGCTTTTCCAGCCAGCTGCTGGCGGCAGCTTTGCGTTCCTTGTCTTTTGCTGCCAGCTCAGCTAAGAACTGCTTTGCCGGCTCGCTGACATACTCCTTATAGGCAAAACGCTCGGTCGGCTTTTCAGAGTCACGCATCTCCTGAAGGCCTTCCATGCTGTTCTTGCCAATTTCGAGAATGCAGGGCGTATAGAGCTGGACGTACGTTGGCCCAATTTCACGTGCGATCAAAACAGAGTTGCGGATGACCTTTTCTACCAGTGACGGTTTGCTTACGGTGCAATTGACAACGTAATGACAACCGGACTCTCGCGCAATTTCTGGTAAACGAACCTTGTCAAACAGTTTACCAACAGGGGCCATTTTTGCGACGAACCCTTTTTGCATCAAACCACTTTCTTGGCCGCCAGTATTAGCGTAGAGCTCGTTGTCAAAACAGATCGTGGTAAATTTCTCCTGGCGAAACCACGCCTGTAAGGTCATATCGAGACCAATGTCTACCGTGGCGCCGTCGCCGGCAAGGACGACTACATCTTTGACACGATCGGGGAAGCGTACGCTGAGCGCCCGTTTCAAACCGGATGCAATCGCATTCTGGTTGCCGAAGAGAGAGTGAATGTTGTGCACGGCTACCATGGGAAACACCAGGCTGGTGCAGCCCGTTGACCCGACCATGACCGTATCTTCAGGATTGGGCAGGGAAGCCAGAATATACCGGAATGCCATAGACTCAGGGCATCCGGCGCACAAGGAATGCTGTTCAATCAATTCTTTTGAAGTTCCGATATCCTTCCAGCCGCGGTCTTCTTTCCCATAGGTCGCACTCTGGACCAAATCCTGATAGTCCGAGGGCATGATGTCATATAGATCCGGCGAAATTTTGATTCGCTCTTTGCTCATTGTATGCCTCCTCAAGGCTTAACGATCTCGAATTTGATGGCTCAGGTCACTGCTTACCGACAGGAAACAATATCAACTGCCTCTGCCGGCAAGCGACTCAGAGCGCAGGCCGAGGGCTGTCTTGATCTCGGAGACAATAATTTCCGGTGGCATGGTCATCCCGCCGCAGACGTGCGGACCGGCATGGACACGGTCAGCTATTGGGAATAGTGGCTTTAATTTCTTTTGCCAGCCATCCCGTCACATTGAACTCGGGCACGAAGATATGTTTTGCATTCTTCGTCGCTTCGCGAATCTCTTCTCCGGGCCATGGGCGGAGCGATTTTACCTTGACCAAACCGCAACGCACACCTTCGTCCTCAAGCAGGCGGATGGCCTCTCGCCCTTGAGACACGGCGGTACCAGAGGCGACAATGACGACTTCTGCATCGGTGTTTTCAGTGTCAATGAGACCATTGATCCACTTGATCGTGTGTTTGCGTGATCGCTCTATCGCTGCCCAAATTTCCTGTTGCCAGGAAGCATGAGTGGCATAGCTAATATAGTTGCTCTTCATAATAAAGGGATCGCGCATCATACGGACGGGAGGACACTCCATGTCCATACAAGGCACCGGGGAACGGTACGGATCGTAAGGTGGGAGGCACATGTCAGCGGGTGTTAGATTGACGACGTCTTTGGTGTGGGTCACAAAGAAACCATCGCAACACAGGGCTAGCGGTAAATGTACTTCCGGCTCCTCAGATACCATGAATCCCTTGAGGATCCAATCAAAGAAGTCTTGTGCCGTCTCTGCATGCCAAACAAGCATGCCCGTATTTAAGAGGTAGGAGATTTCAATAGTGTCCGGCTGAATAGACAGCGGCGAATTGATGCCTCGGCAGGTAACGATCATCTGAATGGGTAGGCGCGCACCGGCCCACATGGGAAAGTTTTCCATGGCGCGCATGGTTCCGGGTCCCGCTGTCGTTGTGAAGACTCGCGCTCCTCCGAATGCAGCGCCGGCGCATTGGGACATGACGGCGAACTCGCTCTCTCCCCGGAAGTAATCGCCGATATACCCTTCTGCGAATAACTCACCGATGAGGGCTGCAGCTTCACTCTGAGGCGTAATAGGATACGCAATCATTACATCGCAGCTTGCTCGTCTCAAGGCTTCTTTAATGACCTCACTACCGGTATAAAAAGAGGGATTGCGAGGGGCTTCATGCATCATCTTCCATGCATCTGTGTATGTCTGGCCCTTCTTATTCTGTGTCCCTATGTGGGATTTTATTTCCGCCATGGACTCGGCCTCCTTTCTAATCGTTAGAAGTGCTTCAAACTCACTAGTTGGAAGCGCTCGTCTTAGCTGATGCCAGCCGTGGTTTAACGGTGCCTTTCAGTTTGCGAATCCACTCGCCCAACTTCAGGATTTTTTCCACTGAGGCATCTCTGAAGGAGAGCATGGCGTCTTCATGTCCTGCTTGCGCGCACATCGCGACGGTATAGCAAGATGTCCCGCCGCGTATAATCTTGAGGGATAAATTCGCCTGGTGGCAGTGGACGCCGATGAACATGCAGCAGTCGATCTTGTTGTGCCAGATTGTGAGATTGGGATGGTTAGGATTGATTTCGACTTCTGGATTGATCTTCGGGTATTTGGGGCGATAGTCCGGCATCGGAATCAGCATCGGCTTTTGCCCGGGCTGCACGCACTCTTTCAGTGTTTCGTAGAGACTTCGGACGGCGGCAGCCTTCTTGGCTGCCTTTTCATTCCAGGCCCAGAGGACAAGAGGTCCTGGGAAAATGGTTGGCACCTGAGCCATGAGAAATTGGCGTGCGGCTTCTTCGTAGGCTTTTTCTTCCGGAACGATGACGCCGTTGATATGTGCCTCGCCTGGATTGGGAAGATAGATTCCCATCGAAGCCGCGGCCGGTGGCAGGAAGTGTTCTGGGCCTGGTAACACGCGATACTGAGTCATTCGAACCTGCTCTCTTTTTGGGGTTAACAAACTTGGAGAAGGGACACCCTCGGTTAAAGCGTGGGGTCAAGTCACTCTATGCTTTCTCAATGTTTTTCTGCAACACAGCAGAAGGCCCACCTGGGGAAAATTTAGGGCCAGCGCGTGAGAAGGCACTTAGGTCTTTTGAACTACAAGACTTACATCTTCCCAGACAACGCTAAGTGCGCATTATAGGTGGCAATCTTTCTAGTTGTCAATCTGACAAAGCTCGAAGTTGTCGCCGGCTCCTCAGTGTGACTGTGCCCATTTTTTGTGAACAGCTTGCGTAAAGATATCGTGTCTGAGTGCCGGGGTATCCTAGGAAGGCTAAGCGATATAAGGGAGTACTTGCTTGAAAGGATGAACTTCTACACGTTCGAAGATTCCGTGAACGGTATAGGGGTCTTCTTGCGCGATTTGTTTCGCTTCATCGAGGGAGTCTGCCTCAATAATGATCAGGCTGCCAGCCAGGTCAGTGAAGGGACCGGCAAGAAGGACTCTTCCCTGCCGGTTCAGAGGTTCCAACTTGGCCAGATGGGCCGCTCGGTGAATCTTCCGCTTTGCCTGTCCCTCAGGCCCGTCAAATCCTAGAATGACAAATTTCATTGGGATTCCTGTTATATGCCACTGCCATCCAAAGGGTGGCGATCCTTATATCCACAAGATACTTCGTGCCACCACCGAATTTCTTCTTCGCCCAATTTCCAGCACAGGTATACAATGCGACCTTCAAGTTTACAGGGAAAGTCGCAGAGTCCGAGATCAACATCTTTGATGACGACTCCCAGCTCGTGGATTGCCTGCAGACTCCCGCTTATTTCATGGAGGGCCCGAATATAGAGTGCGCCGACAGAGCTTCCGCCTCCGGACGTCGCTTTTGAGCTGGCTTTGCTGATCTCGTCTTTTGTGTTCGCGATGACGGTTTTAGCCTGCCGTATGGTGCCAAACCGTTGATTGAGTTGGGGAAGCAGTTCGTTGGCTTCTGCCAGTGTGAAAATGCGATCCGGGGTGTCGTGATCTGATTTTGCCACAAAAAATTCCTCGCGCGATCTTTAACATAATGGTTGTTGGCCTGCAACCAAAGGTCCATGAGCGGCTCCTTAGCCACAGGAGCTTGTACGGAGCTCCCGCGCTGTCCATTGGCAAACGGAGGTGGTAGTGGAGACTGTTTCGTAAGCGCAGGGGTTTAATTGTTGACAATGAGAAGGCCTGACGCTAGAATGACACTAACTTCGCGATTCTGAAAAACGCATTACCTTCTGTGCATCAGCTTCCGAACCCATTCCAATCGTAAAAATCCCAGGTAGTTGAGCATCGAGTGTGCAACAGGGGGTTACTTTCATTTCTGCAAGTTTACAATCAACAACGCCTTCATCAAAAGCGATCCTGCCATTAGACAACCAACAGGTTGATACCTAGACAAATCACTTCCGTGAATTCGTTCATGAGTACTAAATCGTTTTTCTCATTTTGGGGGGCTATCGGGTTGAGAGCCTGATAGGGAAGAGGTATGACACAGGTTAAAGGGGAAGTTATGCATCTCGCGGAACTCAAACAGAAGTCGATTGCCGACCTGAATGAGGTGGCCCGGGATTTAAAGATTGAAGGAGCGGCAAACCTTCGGAAGCAGGAGCTCGATTTTTGCCATCCTGCAGGCGCAGACTGAGAAAAACGGGGTGGTGTTTGGTGAAGGGGTCTTGGAGACGTTGCCGGACGGCTTTGGGTTCCTTCGAGCGCCAGATTCTAATTATTTGCCAGGACCTGACGATATCTATATCTCTCCGTCGCAGATCCGCCGATTCAATCTCAGAACTGGGGATATCGTGTCAGGCCAGATTCGCCCACCGAAAGAGAGCGAACGCTACTTCGCTTTGCTCAAGGTGGAAAAAGTCAATTATGAGGACCCGGAAGTCGCGCGGGACAAGATCCTCTTCGACAATCTCACCCCGCTGTATCCGGAGGAACGTTTAAATCTGGAGTTTGATCGGGAAGAATATTGCACGCGCGTGATGGACCTTACGACACCTATTGGTAAGGGCCAGCGCGGTTTGATTGTCGCAGCTCCGCGAACCGGGAAAACCATGTTGCTGCAGGCGATCGCCCGAGCCATTCTCAAGAATCACAAGGAAGTTACCCTCATTGTTCTTCTGATCGACGAGCGCCCAGAGGAAGTCACTGATTGGCAGCGTCAGGTCAAAGCTGAAGTCATCAGCTCCACTTTTGACGAGCCGGCTCAGCGGCATGCGCAGGTTGCAGAGATGGTGTTGGAGAAAGCCAAGCGCCTGGTCGAGCACAAAAAAGACGTGGTCATTCTGCTTGATAGCATCACCCGGTTGGCCAGGGCCTACAACACGATTGCGCCTCCCAGCGGAAAGGTTCTTTCAGGCGGTCTTGACTCTAATGCACTCCAGCGGCCGAAGCGGTTTTTCGGTGCAGCTCGAAACATTGAAAATGGCGGCAGCCTGACGATCATGGCCACCGCGCTGATCGACACCGGTAGCCGCATGGACGATGTGATCTTCGAAGAGTTCAAAGGCACCGGCAATATGGAAGTCCACTTGGATCGGCGTCTCGCTGACAAGCGGCTCTTCCCCGCCATCGATATCAGTCAGTCTGGCACTCGTAAGGAAGAGCTCTTGGTTGACCGTGATCGCTTAAACAAGATGTGGATTCTGCGCAAGGTCTTAAGTCCGTTAGGCACCATGGAAGCCATGGAGTTCCTCATGGACAAGATCGGCGGTACCAAAACGAATCAAGAGTTTTTGCAATCCATGAATCGGTAGGCACCCGCTTGCCAGTGCAGGCCACTCCAGTGTAAAGTCGTGCACCCTGGCGAGCAGGGCGAGTCAATGAATCAAGGTCAGTAGAGGAGCAGGTATGCAAAAGGGAATTCATCCAGTCTACCGTGAAGCTACAGTGCTCTGTGCTTGCGGGAACACGTTCAAGACCCGATCCACTATTGGTGACATTAAGGTCGACATTTGCGCAGGGTGCCATCCGTTCTTTACCGGAACCCAGAAGATCGTCGATACGGAAGGGCGTGTCGAACGGTTCAAAAAGAAGTACGCCAAAAAAGACAAGTAGGCCTCAGTCAGGACATCATAGAGACCCTGCTTCCTTTTGGGGCAGGGTCTCTTGTTTTTTGGGCTTCACGGCTATGGCCGGAATGGGCGAGACATGGAAGATGGTCTGATCAAAAAATGGGAAGGGATGGCCGCTCGGTTCCAGGAGTTGACGAATCAGCTCATGGATCCGACTGTCCTCAATCAGCCGGGGATGATTCATAAGCTCAATAAAGAGCGAACCGAGCTAGAGGAGCCCGCTCAGGAGTTTACCGCCTATTCTCAAGCCCAGAAGCAACTCCACGAAGTGACGGCGATGCTGCAGGATTCCGCAACCGGGGCTGATATGAAGCAGCTCTTTGCGGAAGAGAGCGAGCATTTGACCCAACAGCTGTTGGAAATTGAAGGTCGTGCCAAGGACTTCCTCACTCCGAAGGATCCCCGTGACGAGAAGAATGTGTTTCTCGAAATTCGGGCTGGGACGGGAGGAGACGAGGCGGCGTTATTTGCGGGAGATCTCTTCCGCATGTACCTGAAGTACGCGGAACGTAATCGCCTGCGTCTGGAGGTGGTTGATGCCTCTGAGACGGGCATCGGCGGCTACCGTGAAGTGATCGCTTTGCTGGAGGGAAAGGGAGCCTACGGCCGTCTGCGGTATGAGAGCGGAGTGCACCGCGTACAGCGCGTCCCCGCTACCGAAGCCAGTGGAAGAATACACACCTCTACGGTTACGGTGGCGGTCATGCCGGAGGTGGATGAAGTGGATGTGCACATTGATCCCAAAGATTTGCGCATTGATACATTTTGTTCCTCGGGCGCGGGTGGACAGAGTGTCAATACGACCTATTCGGCCGTTCGTATCACGCACATTCCGACAGGAGTCGTCGTCAGCTGTCAGGATGAGCGATCACAGCTGAAAAACCGCACTAAAGCCATGCGAACCTTGCGGGCGCGTATTGTTGACGCTGAGCGGGAAAAGCAAGAGGCGGCCATTGCGCAAGACCGTAAGTCGCAGGTTGGGACCGGCGACCGGAGTGAGAAAATCCGCACGTACAATTTCCCTCAAAACCGTGTGACCGACCACCGGATCGGCCTGACCGTCCACAAGCTAGATCAAGTATTGACAGGTGATCTGGAAGAAATCGTACAGGCGCTGAGAGCTCACTACGAACATCTGGCCAGCCTGGAAACAAAATGAGGCAGCAGTTGGCAGACGCCGCCTGTTCCCTATCGAGTCTCGGCGCGCTACTGAGAGAGTCCGAATCTCGTCTGGATGCCGCAGGCATCGATCAGCCTGCTTTGGAATCCGCCTGGTTGGTAGAACAGGTTCTAAAATTGTCGCCGCTCATGCAGCGAGTCAATGCAGAACGCGGCATAACGCCTGCAGAATGTGAGGGGGTACGGGCACTGATTGCACGGCGAGCCAATCGTGAGCCGTTGCAGTATCTCCTTGGAACACAAGAGTTTTGCGGTCGGGATTTTTGCGTCACGCCGTCAGTCCTCATTCCGCGTCCTGAGAGCGCGTTGTTGGTTGATGAAGCTGTCCGTCGGTGTGCGCAGACATCAGCCGCAACGATTGTGGATGTGGGAACGGGGTCAGGTTGTTTGGCTGTGTCCGTGGGATTGGCCCTGCCGACGGCCCGCATATTGGCGATCGACGCTTCTGCCGATGCGTTGATGGTCGCACGAGCTAACATGGCACAGCACGGTGTGGACTCACGGATCTCTTGTTTCCATGGAGATCTGCTGGCTCCGATTTCACAAGAAGGGTTAATGAGTCAGATACAGGTGATCATTTCCAATCCTCCTTATATCGCGGATGGCGATATCGCCACTCTGCAACCGGAGGTGCGGGGGTTCGAGCCGCGGGTGGCGTTGGCGGGAGGTCCGGACGGCATGGACGTGCATCGCCGACTGCTTGAGCAGGCTCCGGCGTATTTGAAGCCGGGAGGCGTCCTCCTTATGGAAGTAGGGCTCGGTCAGGCAGCTGCTGTCTGCCGTCATGCTGAACAACGCGGTCGGTTTCATACCTATGCGGTCTTACAGGACGAGGGCGGCATTGATCGTGTCGTCTGTTTCGAGAAGAAAGAAGAACCCTCATCATCTTCATCGTATTGACGCCTGTGTGCAACGATGATGCACCAATGATTCCTTTAGACTAATGGATCAAATTCTTATTCAAGGCGGGCGTCGACTCCAAGGCGAGGTCCGCATCAGCGGGGCAAAGAATGCGGCATTGCCGATTCTAGCCTCCACCATTCTCGGCGGTGGCGAATGTGTGCTCTCCAACATGCCTCGGGTGGTGGATGTGCTCACCATGGGCAAATTGCTGCGCATGTTGGGCATTGCGGTCTCGCAGGAGAGTGATCAGACGGTTGTGGAAGCCCAAGCCATCGCATCGACGGAAGCGCCATACGATTTAGTCCGCACCATGCGGGCATCGGTTCTGGTGTTAGGTCCGCTCGTGGCTCGATTCGGTGAGGCAAAGGTCTCGCTTCCCGGAGGGTGCGCAATCGGCTCGCGACCAGTGAATTTTCACTTAGCCGGTTTGGAAAAAATGGGCGCCACGGTCGAAATCGAGCATGGATACATCAAGGCAACCGCGCGTCGTTTGCGAGGCAGTCGCATTTACTTTGATACGCCCAGCGTCACCGGTACCGAGAATCTCATGATGGCGGCCGTGCTGGCAGACGGCACCACGGTGCTGGAAAATGCAGCAAAAGAACCTGAAATCAGCGATCTTGCAGCATTCCTCGTCAAGCGCGGTGGTCGCATTGCCGGTGCAGGCACGGACATGATCACGATTGAGGGCGTGACCGAATTGCATGGAGCCGACCATGAGGTCATCCCCGACCGCATCGAGGCCGGCACGTATCTGGTGGCCGGAGCCATTACCGGCGGCGAGGTGGTCGTCGATCGTTGTCGCCCTGAGCACATGGAACCCTTGTTGATGAAATTGCGGGAAACCGGCGTCGAACTGATTGAGGAAAAAGAACGCGTTCATCTCAAGATGCTGGGACGCTTAAAGGGGACCAATGTGCGAACGAGTCCACATCCCGGCTTCCCCACCGATATGCAGGCCCAGTTTGTGGCGCTCATGGCAGTGGCCGAAGGGACCAGCGTAGTCACGGAAACCATTTTCGAGAGCCGGTTCATGCATGTGGAAGAGCTGCGTCGTATGGGGGCGGATATTCGAGTCGAGGGCAACCGAGTGGTGATTACGGGCAAGGAGCGATTGACAGGCGCGCCGGTGATGGCGTCCGATCTTCGTGCCAGCGCGGGCCTCATCGTCGCTGGTCTCGCGGCGGAAGGTACCACAGAAGTGTCGCGCGTGTATCACCTCGATCGTGGCTATGAACGGTTGGAAGAAAAGCTCCGCATCTTGGGGGCCAGCATCGAGCGGAGAAAGGAAAAGTGAACGTGAAGGCGAGGAGATCGCAAGACGAAAAGCCGAACGGACTCACGATCGCGCTATCGAAAGGGAAGTTGCTGGGACCGGTTCTCCAACTTATGAAGGAGGCCGGGTACTACAGCACAGGCTTGTCGGCAGAAAGCCGGAAGCTGGTATTTGACTGTGCGGCCAACAATGCGACCTTCTTGATCGTGAGGCCGACCGATGTGCCGACCTATGTCGAACATGGAGCCGCGGATGTTGGCGTGGTAGGGAAAGATGTCTTGCTGGAGCAGGGCAGTGATGTCTATGAGCCGTTGGATTTAAAGGTGGGAGCGTGTAGAATCTCGGTCGCCGCGTTGCAGGGACAGCCATCACCGGATCGGTGGTCATCGAAGATCCGGGTGGCGACAAAGTATCCCAACGTCACCGAACGCTACTTCAATCAGCGCGGGATGCCGGTTGAGATCGTCAAACTCTATGGGTCGATCGAGCTTGCACCGATTGTTGGATTGGCCGACCGCATTGTCGATCTGGTTGAGACTGGCAGTACGTTAAAGGCCCATGATCTGGCGGAGGTGGAGGTGATCACCCACTCTACCGCCCGATTGATCGTCAATCGGGCTAGCCTCAAATTGAAACATGAACCGTTACAGGTGTTGATTGATCGGCTGCGGACAGCCGTGGCTGCCGAGTAGCGCGGCCGACCTATCCCACGCGGGCAGTCGTGGGTTCCCATGATGCGGCGCCAGAGACAGGCGGCGCAGCGGCAGGACGGATGTCATGACTATTCTCGAGAGTACCGATCGAGCCTTTGCCAAAGCCTTACGCAAAATCACGACCCGCTCTCGTTCGCAGGCGGCCACGGTCGAGAAAAGCGTGCGCGCGATCCTTCAGGCAGTGGAAAAAGGCGGGGATCGTGCGGTGGTGCGGTATGCCAAAAAGTTTGATCGGATCTCGTTAACGCTTGATCAGATCCCACTGGGTGACACCGGAGGAAATCAAGGACGCCTACTACCACATTCGGAAAGATGAGGGGGATTCGCTCCGGTATGCTGCAGACCGCGTGCGGCAGTTTCACGAACGGCAGCGCACCAAGACCTGGATGTACCAGGAGGAGAACGCCACGCTCGGCCAGATGGTGACCTCACTTGATGCTGTCGGTGTGTATGTGCCGGGAGGCAAGGCCGTCTATCCTTCCTCGGTGCTGATGTGCGCTATTCCTGCGAAGGTGGCGGGAGTCCGACGCATTGTCCATGTGCACGCCAACGCCGAAGGGGGAGATCAACCCCTATTTGCTCGTCGCGGCGGATATTGCCGGGGTGGATGAAATCTATCGGGTCGGAGGGGTACAGGCCATCGGCGCGATGGCCTTCGGTACGAAGACGATCGCCAAAGTGGATAAGATTGTTGGCCCCGGAAACATGTATGTCGCGACGGCGAAGCGGCTGCTCTATGGCACCGTCGGTATCGATATGGTGGCCGGTCCAAGCGAGCTGTTGGTAGTGGCGGACGACGATGCGAAGCCGGCGCATGTCGCAGCCGATTTATTGTGCGAAGCTGAACATGACGAAGATGCTCAGGTTCTACCTGGTGACCACCTCCGCATCGCTGGCCAAAGAGGTCGTACGCCTCATTCAGGTACAGTTGAAGGGCTTACAGCGAGAAAAGATCGCGGCCAAATCAATTGCGCGGTATTTTGTCGCTTTCGTCGTTCCTACCATGGACGAGGCCATTCAAGTGGCAAATGACATCGCGCCTGAACATTTGACCCTATCGGTTGATCGTCCGTTTGATTATCTGGAGCAGATTCGCCATGCCGGCGCACTATTTCTCGGTCGTTATACACCGCCTGCCGTGGCCGATTACGTGGCCGGTCCGAATCACGTGCTGCCGACCGGCGCCACCGCCCGTTTCTTTTCGCCGTTGTCGGTCAATGACTATGTGAAGGTCAGCAACATCGTTCATTACACCAGGGAAGAATTGACGAAAGCCAAGGATCATATCGTCAGACTGGCGCATATCGAAGGCTTCGATGCGCATGCCAAATCAGCTCAAAGCAGGTTTTCATGAAACACACCGGAGCTCCCAGACAGGCCTCGCTGCATCGCGCGACAAAGGAAACCGATATCCGTGTCGAATGGACCCTGGACGGTACAGGCCAGGGAAAGATCGAGACGTCCATTCGGTTTTTTGACCACATGTTGGATCTGTTAGCCAAACATGGGTTTTTCGATCTTACCGTACAGGCCAAAGGTGATATCGACATCGACGAGCATCATACGGTGGAGGATGTCGGGATTGTCATGGGCAAGGTGCTGCATCAAGCCTTGGGTGAAAAGGCGGGGATCAAGCGATTCGGCTGGGCATCGGTGCCTCTGGACGAAACCCTTGCGCAGGTGACGGTGGATCTGAGCGGTCGGCCCTATCTCGTGTATAACGTCAGTTTGCCGGACCGGAAGATCAAGACGTTCGACCTGGGGCTTTTCGAGGATTTTTTCCAGGCCTTCGTGACTCATGGCGGCTTAAATCTGCATATCAACCTCCAATATGGTCGCAATCCTCACCACATCATGGAAGCCATCTTCAAGGCATTGGCGCGAGCACTGGATCAAGCCACTATGCCCGAAGAGCGGTTGTCTGGAGCGGTTCTTTCGACGAAGGGAAGTCTTTAGCGGAATCCCTCTGAGGGCGGGGATCAGTAGCGGTTATCATCGTGCGTCTGTGAATGCGACATGATTGCCATCATTGATTACGGCATGGGTAACCTGCGTAGCGTCTCCAAGGCGTTTGAGGCCGTGGGCCATCAGGCTATGGTTACGCGCGACGCTCGCGTCATTGCGGATGCCAGCCATGTGGTGCTGCCTGGCGTGGGGGCCTTCGGGGACTGCATGGCTAATCTGGAGCGATATGAGTTGACTGCGCCGATTTATACGGCCATTCAATCCGGCAAACCGTTTTTGGGTATTTGTCTAGGATTACAGCTGCTGTTTACGGAAAGCGAAGAGTTTGGGACACACAAAGGCCTGGGAATCATTCCCGGCCGCGTGAAGAAGTTTGTGCTGGATGCCTCGTTGAAGGTGCCGCATATGGGCTGGAACGATATCCGAATTATGCGGCCTGGCCCTATATTTGCCGGGATCGCACCGGGCAGTTACTGCTACTTCGTGCACTCCTACTATGTTGAGCCAGCCGATCCTGCGGTCGTTGCCACGGTGACCGACTATGGAGCGCCGTTCGCATCCGCTGTGTGGAAGGACAACGTTGTCGCCTGCCAGTTCCATCCTGAGAAGAGTCAGGCTGTCGGTCTTCAGGTGATCAAAAACTTCGGGGCCTGGACGTGAGTGCCAGGGTTCCACGGGTCCTGATGATTCTGCTGGCGGTCGTGCTGACCACAGGGTGCAGCGGAACCAAAGTCACCACCAAGGCCTCTGCTCAAGCTGGAAAGTATCAGGTTCACAACATCGTGCTGATTCCCTTTGAAACGATGGCGACGCCTCAGGCCATCGAAACGAGCGGACCATCCTTTCCTGTGCCTTCCGGCGTCCGACGGTCCGATATGGCGGTCGGGGTTCCGCCCACGACCGATCAAGCGGTGCGGCGAACGAATCTTGTCCCACCTGGTGCGGGCGAAAAAATCACCGATCTGATGTGGGCGAAGTTGAAGAGCAAGCCGGGGTTGCACGTCATCTCTCCTCAGGCAGCGATGGCGACGGCACGTGATCTTTCAGGAGGAGCCGCCTCTGCGGAAGCCATTCCGGCTCACAAAATTGCGCAGCGGCTCAAGGCCGATGCCGCGCTCAGCGGTAAGGTGTTGGTCTATCAAGAGCGTGTCGGCAGCCGCTTGGGCGCCGATCCTCCCGCTGCCGTGGGGTTTGAAGTGAAATTGGTGGCCCCCGATGGCATGGTCCTGTGGGAAGGCAACTACTACGAAAAGCAGCGGCCGATGACGGAAGATGTTCTCGGGTTTGTTCAGCGCTATGGCTCATTCGTGACGGCTGAAGAATTGGCGGCCTATGGGGCGGCTGAATTGGCCGATGCGTTTCCATTCGGCGAAGCAGGGGGTGAAGGGAAATAAACGTGAGGAAACAGGTGAGGGTATGCGTGTAATTCCGGCGATCGATTTGAAAGATGGCCGCTGTGTGCGACTTCGGCAGGGTGATATGGCAGCGGAAACAGTGTATTCCGAGGATGTGCCGTCAGTCGCCAGGCGCTGGCAGGAGCAGGGCGCAGATCTCATCCACATCGTCGATCTCAACGGCGCTGTGGACGGGGGAGCCAAAGAACCTTCCCCAAATCGAAGCCGCCATGAAGGCTGTCAGCGTAAAAGTGCAGGTCGGGGGCGGTATCCGTACCATTGAGACAGTGCGGAAATATCTCCAGGCAGGAGTCGCACGGGTCGTCCTCGGGACGGCTGCCCTCACCGATCGCAACTTCCTGGCTCAGGCCTGTCGCGAGTTCCCCCGGCGTGTCCTGCTGGGCCTTGATGCACGGGACGGCAAGGTCGCCGTGAAGGGATGGACTGCGGTGTCCGAAACCAAAGCGATTGATCTCCTCCATGAGTTGGCCAAGAACGAGCTGGGCGCGGTGATCTATACCGACATTGCCCGCGATGGCATGCTGAATGGGCCGAACCTTGCGGCGTTACGGGAGGTCGTCAACTGTTCATCTTTTCCGGTCATCGCGTCCGGCGGCATCACTCGGGTGGAGGATCTGCTGGCAGTCCGTGCACTCGGTCCTCGAGTGGAAGGCGCAATTGTTGGCAAGGCCCTGTATGACGGCAAGTTGGATTATCGAGCCGCGCTCGCCGCCATCGGAAGTCGTTGAGAATCGCGTATGACGAGCAGGAAAAGAGCCGCTTCGTTGCACGGTTCATGCGTTACGAGTTCTTATGTTGACTAAGCGCATCATTCCCTGTTTGGACGTGAAGGACGGTCGAGTCGTCAAGGGGGTCAGCTTCGTCAATTTGCGTGATGCGGGCGACCCCGTCGAGGTCGCGACCATCTATGATCGTGAAGGCGCCGATGAACTCTGTTTCCTGGATATAACCGCTTCGCACGAAAATCGGAAGACTATCATCGATGTGGTGGAGCGAACCGCCGCCCGGGTGTTTATGCCTTTGACGGTCGGGGGCGGCGTGCGCACGCTGGAGGATATTCGCATATTACTGAATGCCGGAGCGGATAAGGTCAGTATCAATACGACCGCGGTTCAGCAACCGGAATTTGTTCGTGAGGCGGCTCAGCGTTTCGGCACGCAATGCATTGTGGTGGCCATTGATGCCAAGCGAGCGGAGGCTGGTGGCCGGGTGGCAGGTGTATACTCACGGCGGACGAAACGCGACCGGTCTTGATGCGGTCGAATCGGGCCCAGCGCATGGCAGGGTACGGCGCCGGCGAAATTCTGTTAACCAGCATGGATCAGGATGGCCGCCAAAACGGATATGACCTGGCATTGACGGCGGCTGTGTCGGAGAGTCTGTCCATTCCGGTGATTGCGTCGGGCGGAGTCGGCACCTTGGAGCATCTCTATGACGGGCTGGTCAAAGGGAAGGCCGAGGCGGTGCTGGCGGCCTCGATTTTTCACTACCGGACTCACACCATTCAGCAGGCCAAAGCCTATTTGCGTGACCGTGGAGTTCCGATTCGGCTGGGGGCCGCATAGATGGAGCTTGCGATGTCGAGCGATAGCCAGAGTCTGGCATTTGACGGACGGGGTTGATCCCAGCCGTAATTCAGGATTGGTTCGATGGCACCGTGCTCATGGTGGGCTATATGAATCAGGAAGCCCTCATGAAGACCTTGGCCACCAGATCCGTTCATTTTTGGAGTCGCTCCCGCCGGAAATTATCGGAAAAGAGAGAAGCTTCAGGACATTTCCTACGAGTGAAGGATCTGTTCGTCGATTGTGATCGGGATACCATTCTGGTGAAGGCGGAGCCTGTCGGGCCCACCTGCCATACCGGGGAACGTGCCTGCTTCTTTTCCCGATTGAGTGACCAGGGACAAGCGGACGGAAGTAAGACGCAGGACGCCGGTGGCGGAATTCTGGAACGTCTCTATCAAACGATCTTGGCGCGGAAGGCCGCCCCGCAGCCGGACTCCTATGTCTCCAAGCTACTGCAAGGCAATGTCGATCGCATTCTTAAAAAGGTGGCTGAAGAGGCCGGCGAAGTTATTATTGCCGCGAAGAATCAGAAGCGGGACGAGATCATTTACGAGACGGCCGATCTGTTTTTCACACCCTCCTGGTTCTCGGGTACCATGATGTAACGCTGGGTGAAGTGTATCGAGAACTCGGTGCCAGATTTGGCAAGTCCGGGATTCGGCCCGTACCGGAAGGGGAGGCGAGTGGATAACTGTATTTTCTGTCGTATCGTAGACGGTGCTATCCCCGCGAAAATTGTGCATCAGGATGATCGCGTGTTGGCATTCGAAGACGTCAATGCCCAGGCCCCTGTCCATATCTTGGTCATTCCGAAACGTCATCTGGCGGCGGTCCAGAATTGCCAGGAGGGAGAGGAGGCGTTATTGGGACATCTGCTGCTGACCTGTTCTAAGGTTGCGGCGATGAAGAACCTGACCGAGTCGGGCTATCGCATTGTGACGAACACCGGAGCGGACAGCGGGCAAACCGTATTTCATCTTCACCTGCATGTCCTCGGCGGAAGGCGCATGGCCTGGCCTCCGGGATAATCCGCGCTGCACCTTGATTGACACATATGCGGACCGTTTGTTAGGGTGAACGGTCAACTTTAGATCGCGTCAAAGGCATCCAGCCGGGCATGGACCGGTCGGATCCCTGCGGCACTAGCGAGGACCGCCGTGGGCCAAGGCCTGATTTCGGACGACGTCATCAACCAAATCAGAGACCGAGTGGACATCGCGGAAATCGTGGGCCAGCATGTGGCGCTGACGCGGGCCGGGCAGAACCTCAAGGGCCTGTGTCCCTTTCATAGAGGAAATTCCCCTCCTTCACCGTCAGCTCATCGCGGCAGATTTTCCACTGTTTCGGCTGCGGGGCCGGCGGCAATGTCTATACGTTTCTGATGAGATTAACCGGAGCAGCTTTCCCGGAAATTGTTCGGATTGCGGGCGCAAGGTGGGGGTGGATGTTCCTGAATCAACCGGCGGATCTTCCAATGAGGCGCGCACCCAACTTGGGCGATTGGAACGTCTCAATGCGGCCGCGGGAGCTTGGTATCAGCGTATGTTGACGCAAGGGCCTGTCGGCGCCCAGGCGCGTGCCTATCTCGACAGTCGGGGCATTCAGCAGCACACGACCGCGCAATTCAACATCGGCTACGCTCCGCCGGAATGGGACGGACTGACTAAAGCCATGCTGAAAGAAGGGTTTGCTGCGGCGGATCTGGTCGCAGCCGGCCTTTCTATCCCACGCGATCAGAGCGGCTCACAGAAAACCGCAGTCTCGGGGCATTACGACCGGTTCCGCTCCCGGATCATGTTTCCCATTACGGATTTGCGTAAGCGGGTCGTGGCGTTCGGTGGACGGATTCTCGGAGACGGGATGCCCAAGTATTTGAACTCCCCTAGGTGCTGTTCGGGATTAATCGTGTTTCCCTATTAACCTTAGCAATA
>JASGJV010000013.1:0-31836 GCA_049840695.1 Nitrospira sp. | reverse complement strand
AAGGTTAATAGGGAAACACGATAGATCCCCGAACAGCACCTCAGCATGTGGCGCTGACGCGGGCCGGGCAGAACCTCAAGGGCCTGTGTCCCTTTCATCAAGAGAAATCCCCCTCCTTCACCGTCAGCTCATCGCGGCAGATTTTCCACTGTTTCGGCTGCGGGGCCGGCGGCAATGTCTATACGTTTCTGATGAGATTAACCGGAGCAGCTTTCCCGGAAATTGTTCGGGATTTAGGGCGCAAGGTGGGGGTGGACGTTCCTGAATCAACCGGCGGATCTTCCAATGAGGCGCGCACCCAACTTGGGCGATTGGAACGTCTCAATGCGGCCGCGGGAGCCTGGTATCAGCGTATGTTGACGCAAGGGCCTGTCGGCGCCCAGGCGCGTGCCTATCTCGACAGTCGGGGCATTCAGCAGCACACGACCGCGCAATTCAACATCGGCTACGCTCCGCCGGAATGGGACGGACTGACTAAAGCCATGCTGAAAGAAGGGTTTGCTCCGGCGGATCTGGTCGCAGCCGGCCTTTCTATCCCACGCGATCAGAGCGGCTCACAGAAAACCGCAGTCTCGGGGCATTACGACCGGTTCCGCTCCCGGATCATGTTTCCCATTACGGATTTGCGTAAGCGGGTCGTGGCGTTCGGTGGACGGATTCTCGGAGACGGGATGCCCAAGTATTTGAACTCCCCTGAGACTTTGTTGTTTAAAAAGGGACAGACGCTATTTGCACTGGATGCAGCTCGTGAAGCAGCGGGCCAGCAGCACACTTTGATCATCGTCGAAGGCTATTTCGATGCCGTCGCATTGCACCAGGCCGGCATTCGCCATGTGGCGGCGACCTTGGGGACGGCCCTAACCCCCGAGCACGTTACGGTCATCCGCCGGTTCGCGTCGAATATCGTGTTGCTCTTCGATCCCGATCAGGCGGGAGTGCGAGCGGCTTTGCGCTCGCTGGATCTGTTCGTCAATAGCGGCTTGAGCGTCAAGGTCGTCTCGCTTCCTGAGGGGGACGATCCTGATACGTATGTCCGGCAACAGGGCGCCGAGGGGTTTGCGGCCTTGCATCGCACGGCCCCAAGCCTGTTGGATTTTTCCATGGAGCACAGCCTCCGCACGGCTGAGTCGGGCAGCGTGGAGGACCGGATCAGGGCCGTGGACGCGGTCTTACGCATTCTTCAGAAAAGCGCACATCCGATCGAGCGCGAAGAACGCATTCGGCTCGTCGCCGAACGGTTGGGCCTCAGTCAGCAGAGCCTCATTGATCGCTATCCCACGCTCGTCTCGGAGGATCAGCGTCGTCCGGACCGAACAAAGGCTCTCTCCGTCCCGTCCGGACTGAAGCCCAATCCTGAAGAGCGCGATCTGGCGCATTTGCTTGTGCAGGGGAGTTTGTCTGCCGCGGATCTCCGGAGACTGTCCCCGGACGCATTTCCGACGCCGGCTTACAAGCGGTTGATCGAATGTGCCTTGCAGCATCTGGCAGAAGATGGCAGGGTATCCGTCCGGAACCTGCTGGACGCATTGATCACGGATGAGGTCTGCGGCTCGCTGGTGTCGGAGCTGTCGATGCAGGAGCAGCATTATGACGATGTGCCGGCACATATTGCCGGCTGTTTGGAGACCCTGGAGCGGCGAGGCCGCGAGCGGACTATGGGCCTCTTGATTCAAGAATTGAAGGTGGCGGAACGTGAGCGGCGGGAAGACGACGTGCATCGCCTGAACGGATTGATTAACGATATGCGGATTTCGGAAAGCCGGCGTGATGCCGGTTGCGCTGACGTCTGCGGTGAAGGAGTAGGTATGCCGAAACAAGAATTACTCGGCGAGGTGAAGAAGCTCATTAATCTCGGCAAGGAGAAGGGCTTCCTCACGTACGACGATCTCAACAGCACCTTACCGGCGGATGTCGTCTCGTTGGACCAATTCAGCACGATCATGACCATGTTCGGTGAAATGGACATCGAGATTGTGGAGTCGGCTGAGACGGAGCGCGCTCCGAAGTCCGCGGAAGGCGAAGAGGCGATGGAGGAAAGCGAAGAATCCGACTCCTCTGAAGAAAACGAAAAGGAAATCGATCTGACCCCCTGGGGCTCTCAGCCGTACCGACGACCCTGTCCGGCTCTACTTGAAAGAAATGGGCAGCGTGGCTCTGCTGAGTCGCGAAGGCGAAATTGAGATCGCCAAGCGGATCGAAGAGGGCAAGAAAGATATCGCCACGGTCGTATACGGACTGCCGATGACCCTGGAGTTCGTGCTGAATCTCCGCGATCAGCTGAAAAACGGCAAGATCGATGTGCGCGAGATCGTGCCGGTCGTGGAGACCGAAGAGGACTTTGAGGAAGAAGCCGTCGAAAAGGATTACGAAGAGCTCCGGGTGAAAACGCTGGACTCTCTGAACGCCGTTCGCAAGGTATCCGCCTCGCTCAAAGATCTCTACGACAAGGCTCGCCACGTCGGTGCCGATCCCGAGAAGCAAAAGAAACTCCGTAAGCAGATCGACACGGTGCGCGCCCAGGTCGTGGACAAGATGGAGTCGGTGAATCTGCATGGCGTCCTGAAAGATCGCATGACCCAGCGGGTGCGCGACCTCAACCTGCTGTTCCGTCAGTCGGAGCGGGAAGTCACGAGCTGCCAGCGTCGTCTCGGTGTCGGCGGCGAAGCCGGTGCCGAATTACTGCGGAAGTTGTGCCGAACGCATAAAGATTTGCTAGCGGTGAAACGCAGGACCGGGCTCTCCGAAGAAGTGCTGCAGGACGTCAAGAAGCACTATCAAGCCGCCAAGGGCCGTATACGCCAGCTTGAGGAAGAAGAAGCGCTGATTTCTGCTGAAGAGATCAAGGATGCAGTGAAGCATCTCGATGTGGCGGAGGAAAAGGTCAAGCGCGGGAAGGCGGAATTGGTCGAGGCCAATCTGCGTCTGGTGGTGAGTATCGCGAAAAAAGTATACCAACCGTGGCCTACAGTTCCTGGATTTGATCCAGGAAGGCAATATCGGGCTTATGAAGGCGGTTGATAAGTTCGAATACAAACGCGGGTATAAGTTTAGTACCTACGCAACCTGGTGGATCAGGCAAGCCATTACCCGTGCGATCGCCGACCAGGCGCGAACCATCCGTATTCCGGTCCACATGATTGAAACGATCAATAAACTGATCAGGACCTCGCGGCATCTGGTGCAGAAACTTGGTCGCGAACCAACGCCGGAAGAAATTGCCGAACGCATGGATTTGCCGCTCGACAAGGTACGTAAGATCCTGAAAATCGCGCGCGAGCCGATTTCTCTCGAAACCCCGATTGGCGAGGAGGAAGACAGCCACTTAGGCGACTTCATTGAAGACAAGAAAGCGGTCTCGCCGTTGGAAGCGGCCATTCGGTATGACTTACAGCGTCAGATCAATGGCGCGCTGGAAACCCTCACCCCTCGGGAAGAAAAAGTGCTGCGGAAACGCTTTGGGATCGGAGAAGCGACCGATCACACCCTTGAAGAAGTCGGGCAGGATTTTGAGGTGACTCGCGAGCGCATTCGGCAAATCGAGGCGAAAGCGTTGCGGAAGCTCCGGCATCCGAGCCGTAGCAAGAAGCTGCGCAGTTTCGTGGAGAGTCTCTAATCGTCGTCGTCAGGAGTGGTTTGACTCTGTCCGATCGGCAGCTTTAGAATCAGGCCGCTCGAACCAGGTGTGCCGTGATGCAGGCTGAGGCCAGGTCACTGGCCGGCAGGGCTGCGGCCCATAGCTCAGGTGGTTAGAGCGGCTGACTCATAATCAGCTGGTCCTAGGTTCAAGTCCTAGTGGGCCCACCAGCCTGAGCGCCTCACGATGATTCCGGTGCGAGAGGGCGTCATGCCGACGTTGCTCTCGCGCAACCCACAAGGAGCCAGTTGAACCCACAGCTTTCCCCCCTCATCGAATTGCAGAAGCTCGATCTCCGCATCGCCGACTTCAAAGAACAACGGCGAAAAATACCCGAACGGCTTGCAGTGAATGAGGCTCCTCTTCGGGAAGCGAAGCGGATGGTGCAAGACGCGACAGCTTCGATCGAGACTTTGAACAAGGAGCGGCGAAGCCACGAGAAGGATCTGGAGGCGCACGAGGATCGCATCGGCAAGATGAAAGATCGCGCCGCCCAGTTGAAGACGAACCAGGAATATCAGGCCCACCTGTTCGAGGTGGAACTGGCCAACAAAAAACGCGGGGAGATCGAAGAGAAAATCCTCCTCGCGATGGAGCAGATCGAGCAGATTCAACGGACGATTGCTTCTGCCCAAGTGCAATTGAAAGACTCAGAAGCTCTTTTCGTTAAAGAGAAAGCTGTACTCGACGAGAAAGACCGCGTGCTCGCTGCGGAACTCGCCGAGTTGGAAGCACAGCAGAAGACATTATCAGGGCAGGTCGACAAGGGCCTTCTGGCACGTTACAACAAGCTGAAAGCCACTCGAAAAGACCAGGCTCTGTCGCTGATTAAGGATGGTATTTGTGTCGGGTGCCGCCTCCAGGTACCGCCTCAATTGATTTCCCAGGTCAAGCGCGGGGATGACGTCTATACCTGCCCCTATTGTTATAGAATGTTGTATTGGGAAGGTGAGCCTGTTCCGGAGGGAAAGCGCCCTCTGGTCCAAGACCAGGCGAAGGATTTCGAGCTCGGCGAATCCGTCTAGGTTTCGTTCAGCACCTGCTTCGTCGTTTTGAAGTGCAACTTCGCGACGGTACCCAGTCGGTCCTGCCCGTACTTTTTCACCACCATACGTCCGGCCAATTCCACGGCCGGAGATGCACCCTTCGGTAGGGTGGTGTGCAATTCCTGCGAGAGCCGTTGGAGGCGCACAAGAAATTCCGCGCGCGCAAGTATAGATGCGGCCGCCACGGCCAAGTCTGTTTCCGCCTTCGTGCGTTGCACCAACCGGATCTGCTTCCCTTTCTCCTGAAGCGCGCTGAGTATCAATCGTTCGTCGCCGAACTGGTCGGCAATCGCCAGATCGCAGTCAACCTGCTGAAGCAGGTTTTCCAGCGCCCGTGCATGGCCCCAGGCGAGGAGGCGATTGAGGTTGTTGATCTTGGCATAGAGCTCATTGTAGCGCTGCGGGCCGATCGCCACGATGCTGTGGGGGCACACTATCCGGATATCGGGGGCCATTTCGAGAATGCGCCCATCCGAAATTTTCTTACTGTCACGGACCTGCATCAGCGCGAGGTCCTGTTCTGATGCCGGTGTGACGAACACGGCGGCAATCACCAACGGCCCGAAATAGTCGCCTTTGCCGGACTCGTCGATTCCAATACGGTTCAGTGAGGAGTGTGACGTGGTGGCAGGCACTCGGTGAAACTCCCAGTGGAAACGGGTGGGGCGGCGCGGTAATCTAGCAGAGCAAACCAGACTGGTCAATTTTCGGAGGCGTGTGATGAAGATGAAATCGAGCCATGAGGGGTGGTCGAAATCCCCCCGCCCAACGAACATGCTGTGGCTGTGTTTCGGCGTTCTGACCATGTTGGTGACGACCGGTTGCCAAACCAATCCCTACACCGGGCGATGGCAGTTGATGATGGTGCCGATGTCGCAGGAAGTGCAGATGGGCGCGCAGGCCTACGCCGAGGTCCAGAGCGATCCCAAAATGAAGCCGTCAACCGATCCGCGAGAGATCGAACCGGTCAAACGCGTTGCAGCGAGAGTGATTGAGGCCGCCAAAAGATCCAAATACAGCGAGATGGCCAACCAATTCGAATGGGAAGTGACGGTCATTAAGGACGACAAGACCATGAACGCCTTTGCCCTGCCGGGAGGCAAGATCGCGGTGTATACCGGAATCTTTCCCGTGGCCAAGACCGAGGCCGGACTTGCTGCGGTGATGGGACATGAAGTTGTCCATGCGTTGGCCCGCCACGGCGGGGAACGCATGAGTCAGAATACGTTGGCGCAGACGACCATGCAGGCGATCGGGATTGCGCTCGGGGTCAGCGGCGCCAATCCGGTTCTCTCACAGGCGGGGATGGCGGCATTGGGTGTCGGCGCGCAGGTCGGGGTGTTGCTTCCGTTCAGTCGCAAACACGAATCAGAGGCAGACTATGTAGGTGTCTTGCTGGCGGCGGATGCCGGCTACGACCCGCGTGAGGCGATCCAATTGTGGCAAAGAATGGGCGAGATGTCCGGGGGGAAATCTCCCTCCGAATTCATGTCCACACACCCTAGCCATGAAACCCGGATCCAGCAACTGGAGGAATGGATGACGGAGGCGATGCCGATTTATCAATCGAAGCCGCCCGCACCGAACCACGAGCTGCCCGCAGTGCATTAAGTCCACCCGGCTTCTCGCTTGAATCCCCTTCGAGCGACTCGTATACTTTGCTCCGCGCGCTGGGGGGACACGGGTGCTCGCTCGTCGAGCGTGCTCGGCGGGAGGAAAGTCCGGACTCCAAGGGCAAGGACGCTGGATAACATCCAGGCGGAGCGATCCGACACCAGCACCACAGAAAACAAACCGCCGATGGCCGCGTGAGGGACTTCCGTCACTCCCAGCGGCTCAGGTAAGGGTGAAACGGCGGGGTAAGAGCCCACCGCGGTGATGGCGACATCAACGGCACGGTAAGCGTCGTCCGGAGCAAGACCAAATAGGGAGACGCCCGCGGGCTCGCAGGAGCTCAGCGGAAAGGCCGGCCCGGCCGAAGTCTTCGGGTAGGTTGCTTGAGGCTCGGGGCAACTCGAGTCCCAGAGAAATGATCACCCCCGTGTGAGCGCAAGCTTCATGCGGGACAGAATCCGGCTTATAGGGTCTCTCCAACGCGCCTTTTTTATCGCCTTCCGCAGATCTCCGCCTGTGACCTTGCCGGAAAGAATTTCCCGGTCGTTCAGCAGCACCACTGGTATGCGATCACCATATCGCTGTCGGAGGTGGTCATCCTCATCAATATCAACGATCGTCAGATGAAACGCGAAATCCTCCTGCACCTGGGCCGCTACCCTGGCCATCACATGGCACAAGTGACATTCGCGACGAGACATGATCGTAAGGCGCATGGAACTCATTGGCGGTAGGCTCACAATTTCAGGATGTTCCTATATCACGAGGCGGTGGTCAACACTAGTCTGCATCTCAAGGAGTGCCTGTCGCGACTCTCTTGACCTCACTTGCAGGCGGGTGATACGATCCCCCATCTTACCCGTTGATTTTTCAGAAAGATCGTAGCAGTCTGTGTCGCAAGAGTGACGCAGCGTTGCTGCTGTTTCCAGTGACGGCACACGTCCTTCGCCATGATGCGCGAAGGGGAGGGTGATATGAAGCTCACAGGGTCCGAAATCCTGATCGAATGCTTAAAAGCTGAAGGCGTGAAAACGATCTTCGCCTTGCCGGGCGGTGTCGTGTTGAAAATTTTCGACATGCTGCACCAGCAAAACGATATTGAGGTCGTCTTGACGCGCCACGAACAGGGTGCCGGGCATATGGCGGAAGGGTATGCCAAGGCCACCGGGAAGGCAGGCGTCTGTTTAGTGACCTCCGGTCCCGGCATGACCAATGTGATTACCGCGTTGGCCGATGCCTATATGGATTCAGTTCCCCTCGTGTGTATCAGCGGGCAGGTGTCCACGAGTTTGATCGGGAACGATGCGTTTCAGGAAGCGGATAATATCGGCCTGAGCCGCCCCTGCACAAAGTACAACTTCCTCGTGAAGGATGTGAACGATCTGGCGACGACCATTAAGGAAGCGTTCTACATTGCGACAACCGGGCGTCCCGGACCGGTGCTGGTGGATATCCCCAAAGATGTGTCCATGGCCAAGGCCGACTTCACCTATCCAAGCTCAGTGGCCATTCGCGGATACAATCCGACCTACGAAGGTAATAAATGGCAGATCAAGCAGGCCGCCGAAGCGATCATGAAGGCGAAGAAGCCGATTCTGTATGTCGGCGGCGGTGTCGTGTTTTCGCAGGCGTCGAAAGAGTTGCTTGAATTGGCGGAGATGACTCAAATACCCGTGGATATGACCTTGATGGGCCTCGGCGCATTTCCCGGCGAACATCCGCAATCGATGGGAATGCTGGGCATGCACGGGACCTATTGCGCCAACATGGCGGTCCATTATTCCGACCTGGTGATCGCCGTGGGCGCGCGCTTCGATGACCGGGTCACCGGCAAGGTGTCGGAGTTTTGTCCCTTCGCCAAGGTGATCCATATCGATATCGATCCAACCTCGATTCGCAAGAACATCCATGTCGATATCCCGATCGTGGGCGATTGCAAGGCGGTGCTGCGGGAGTTGAATCAAATTCTCCGCGCCACGGTCAATGGCAATCAAAAGGATCTTCGCAAACCCTGGTGGGACCAAATCCGTGAATGGCAGCAGGCGCATCCGCTGGCCTACCAGCAAGAGCCGGATGGGGCGATTAAGCCGCAGCATGTCGTCAAACGGTTGTATGAACTGACGAAGGATCGTGATCCGATCGTGGCGACGGATGTGGGGCAACATCAGATGTGGACGGCGCAGTATTTTAAACTCGCCCGGCCGAATCGCTGGTTGACCTCTGGTGGATTGGGCACGATGGGTTTCGGCTTTCCTGCCGCCATGGGGGCCCAGGCGGCCTTCAGGGATCGATTGGTGCTCTGCGTGGCCGGAGACGGCAGTATCCAGATGAACATGCAGGAAATGGCCACCGCGGTGGTGTCGAAGCTGCCGGTCAAAGTCATCATTTTGAATAATCGTTTCCACGGCATGGTTCGCCAGTGGCAGGACCTGTTCTACGAAGGTCGCTATGCCTCCAGCTATCTGGACACCACGCCGGATTTTGTGAAATTGGCGGAAGCCTATGGTGCAGTCGGATTGCGTGCCGGCAAGGTGGGGGACCTCGATGCGGTGTTGAAGGAGGCCATCTCGACCGACAGGCCCGTGGTCGTTGACGTGCCCACGTATCCCTATGAGAATTGTTATCCGATGATCCCAGCGGGCGGCTGCAATCACGAAATGATTCTCGCAGATCCGCCTGAATTGAAACAGCGAATGGCCGGCGTGCCCAGTACCGGATCGGATGAAAATAAAGATACAATTTTAACCGCGTAAAACACGCTGTCATCCGACAGCTATCAGTATAGAGCATTGTGATGGAACATATCATTTCAGTCACCGTCGAAAATAAATTTGGCGTCTTATCTCGCGTGGCCGGGCTGTTCAGCGGTCGCGGATTCAATATTGAAAGTCTGTCGGTCGCTCCGACCCTTGATCCGTCCATGTCCCAGATGACCATCGTCACCTCAGGGGATGAGCGAATCGTCGAGCAGATCGTAAAGCAGCTCAACAAGCTGATCGACGTCATTAAGGTCGTGGACCTCAACGAAAGCGAGTTCGTCTCGCGCGAGACGGCGCTGATCAAGGTGCATACGAAGGCGGAAGACCGCGCTGAAGCGCTGCGAATCGCCGATATTTTCCGCGCCAATGTGATTGATTCCACACCGTCGACCTATACCATTGAGGTGACGGGCGATCCGAAGAAGCTTGAGGCCATCATCAACTTGCTCCAGCCGCTCGGCATCAAGGAACTGATCCGGACGGGGCGAGTGGCGATCGCGCGTGAGGCGATCCGCCCGGCCGTCAGCCAACCGAAGAAGCTCGCTCGAGAATAACGCGCGGATCCTCTCTGTGCACGATTGTTTCCATCCATGTGCCCTATGAACATTCAGGAGTGACGTATGAAGATTTATTACGACAAGGACGCCGACTTACAGCTCATCCGTGGAAAGAAAGTGGCCGTGATCGGCTATGGCAGCCAGGGACACGCGCATTCGCTTAATCTCAAGGAAAGCGGCGCCACGGTCGTTGTGGGATTGCGTGAGGGGAGCTCGTGGAAAAAAGCGGAGGCCAGCGGCCTCAAAGTCATGCCGGTCGCCGATGCCGTGAAAGCCTCGGACGTCATCATGATTCTCGCGCCCGATGAAGCGCAAGCGGCTATCTATCGGCAGGATATTGCGCCCAATTTAAAGCCCGGTTCCTATCTGGCCTTCGGTCATGGATTCAATATCCATTTCGGACAGATCGTGCCGCCGGCGGACGTCAACGTGTTCATGGTTGCACCGAAGGGGCCAGGCCACCTCGTTCGGTCCGAATACACCAAGGGCAGCGGGGTGCCATGCTTGTTGGCCGTACATCAAGATCCCAGCGGGAATACCCGTCAGGTTGGCTTGGCCTACGCCAGTGCGGTTGGCGGCGGACGGGCCGGCATCATCGAAACGAACTTTCGAGAAGAGACGGAAACGGATCTGTTCGGAGAGCAGGCGGTGTTGTGCGGCGGGTTAACGTCTCTGATCCAAGCCGGATTCGAAACGCTCGTCGAGGCTGGATATGCGCCTGAAATGGCCTACTTCGAATGTCTCCATGAGGTGAAACTGATCGTCGATCTGATTTATCAGGGTGGCATTGCCAACATGCGCTATTCGATCAGCACGACGGCGAAGTATGGAGACATTACCCGTGGTCCGCGCGTGGTGACGGAGCAGACGAAGCAGGAAATGAAGAAGATTCTCGGCGAGATTCAGAGCGGGCAGTTTGCCAAGGAATGGGTGTTGGAGAACCAGGCCAACCGACCGGTCTATAACGCTTTGTTGAAAAAGGGCGAGGGGCATCCGATCGAGGAAGTGGGCGGCCGGCTCCGGTCCATGATGCCATGGCTCAAAAAGGACCAACTCGTCGATAAGAACAAAAACTAACTCAACCGGCGGATTCTTCGTGGTAGCATGATAGAAGGCCTGGAGGGGTATGGCTGATCGAGCCGTCGGAATACCGATTGTCAAAGAAGGGTTGCCGTTTGTCGGTGGTCTGGCGGGCGCGACGTTGTTGTTCGGGCTGGCGGGCTGGACCGTTCCCACGGTCGTGGCGGCTGGTTTTTTGCTATTTACCGCCTGGTTCTTCCGGAACCCCAGCCGGACCATTCCACAGCAGCCGAATGTGGTCGTCTCATCCGGAGATGGCAAGGTCATTGCGATCGAAGAAGAATTCGAGCCCCGGTATTTAAAGGACAAAAGCATTCGGGTCACGGTGTTTCTGAACGTGTTCGACGTGCATGTGAACCGGATGCCTTGTGCTGGAACCATCGAAGGGGTGAGTTATCAACCCGGCCAATTCCTTGTGGCGAGCAAGCCGGAAGCGACGCTGCATAACGAGCAGAACGCCGTGATGCTCAAGACTGACTCGGGGGCCAAAGTACTGTGTGTGCAGGTAGCAGGGCTGATTGCCCGGCGGATCGTCTGCTGGGTCGGGCAGGGCGATCGCGTGCAGCGTGGTGAACGGTTTGGGTTGATACGGTTTGGGTCGCGAATGGATACCTTTCTTCCGCTCGGGTCCAGGATTTGCGTCGCGTTGGGCGACCGCGTTAAGGGGGGCGAAACCATCGTGGGGGAACTCCGATGAAATCACCAAACATGCGACCTCCGCTTGCGAAGGGGCATCGAAAGCGTCAGGCGATGTACCTGATCCCCAATCTCTGTACAACCGGCAATTTATTCTGCGGCGTGTTTGCCATCCTGTCCGTATTCAACGGGCAGCATTTAGTGGCTGCGATCGCTATCCTCGTCGGCATGATTTTCGACATGTTGGATGGAAAGCTGGCGAGGTTGACGAACAGCACCGGTCAGTTCGGTATCGAGTACGACTCTCTCTCTGATGTGGTGTCCTTCGGCGTCGCGCCGGGCGTGTTGATTTATTCTTACGCGCTGAGTGGACAGGGCATGTTCGGTGTGGCGGTCATGTTCGCTTATGTCGCCATGGGCGCGGTGCGCCTCGCTCGATTCAATGCCACGGTGAGTACATCCGACAGCAAGTACTTTACCGGCTTAGCGATCCCGGCGGCTGCGGGTGTCATTGCCTCCCTGGTAATCTTTGATCTCCACATCACCCAGCTGGGATCGGAAGTGAAACCGCTGCTGATCTTGGTGATTACGTTTGGACTGGCATTTCTGATGGTCAGTACGATCAAATATCGCAGCTTCAAGGATATGAAGTTCCGACGAGGCGATCACTTCACCTATCTGGTCTGGGGAATTTTGGCCTTGATGTTGATTGTCGCGTGGCCTCAAGCTATGCTGTTCGTAACGTTCACTGGGTACGCGGTGTCAGGTCCGATTGCACGCCTCTGGACAATGATCGCCAAGAGTGCAGGCAAGCCGGTCGCGAAAGGTGATGGAGCGGTCGTCGAGACAAGGGAGTCGTAACGGCATTGACGAGGAGTAGTAGGGAGCGTTAGCCGAATCGAGAGAGCTGGTGGACGGTGCGAACCAGCCGGTTGCCTCCTGAACTCGCCTCCGAGCCGGACTTGTGAAGCCTCGAAGATGAGGTGGTAATGAGTCCCGAATGATCCGCGTCACGGATTTAATGAGGGTGCCTGGTGAAGGCGGTCTTCATCCGGCGCTGAATCAGGGTGGTACCACGAAGCTCGCAAGGCCTTCGTCCCTGTCGTGGGGCGGAGGCTTTTTTATTGCCAGCATGCTGAAACGGGCTTCCAACTTTGTTCTCGGCTTGAGAACATCCTCAACGTACCCGAGAGGGTACGCCTCCGGTGTTTTCTCCGCCTGCGGCCGCGTTGGAAGGCCCGTTTGAGCATGCTGGAGCTCAAGAGGGAGGTAGGCCATGACTCGGATGATCAGAATATTCGACACGACGTTGCGGGACGGCGAGCAATCGCCGGGTGCGAGCATGAACGTCGAAGAGAAACTTATGATCGCCAAGCAGCTGGCACGCCTCGGCGTGGATATTATTGAGGCCGGGTTCGCCTACAGCTCGCCTGGAGATTTCGAGGCGGTGCGACGGATAGCCCTGGAGGTTGAGGGGCCGATAGTCTGCAGCCTTGCGCGCGCGAGGCCGGAAGACATTACGCGAGCCTCGGAGGCGTTGAAGGGCGCGCCTAAGGTGCGCATCCATACATTTCTCTCCACGTCGGATATCCATTTGAAGCACCAGTTCCGGATGACGCGTGAAGAAGCAAAAAAACGAGCCGTGGACATGGTGCAACTGGCACGCACCTACGTGGATGACGTCGAGTTTTCTCCGATGGACGCCAGCCGGTCGGATCCTGCGTACCTCTGCGAAGTGATTGAAGCGGTGATTGCGGCTGGTGCCGGAACGATCAACATTCCTGACACGGTGGGGTATGCGGTCCCGCAAGAGTTCGGTGGCCTGATCAAGCGAATTAAGGACACGGTGCCGAACAGCGGCCGGGCAGTCATTTCCGTGCATTGTCACAATGATTTGGGAATGGCGGTGGCCAATAGTCTCGCCGCAGTGGTGGCGGGGGCCGGTCAAGTCGAATGCACCATCAACGGTATCGGCGAACGAGCCGGCAATACCTCGCTGGAAGAAATTGTGATGGGCCTCCGGACGCGTAGGGATTGGTATGGGGCGGACACGAAGGTGGTCACAGAAGAGATATCCAAAACCAGCCGCCTGGTGAGCAAGATCACCGGCATGGTCATTCAGCCGAATAAGGCCATCGTGGGCGCGAATGCCTTTGCCCATACGTCAGGGATTCATCAAGACGGGTTGCTCAAGGATAAGACCACCTATGAAATCATGCGACCGGAGTCCGTGGGGCTGGAGCAGGTCAAATTGGTGATGGGCAAGTTGTCAGGACGCCATGCGTTCCGGCAGCGGCTGGAAGACCTGGGCTACAAGCTCACGGAAGATGAGGTCAATCACGCCTTTGAACGTTTCAAGCGGCTGGCGGATCAGAAGAAAGAAATTTACGAGGAAGACCTCGAAGTCATCATCTCCGAAGAAGTGGCCAAGATGTCCGAACGGGTGGTCCTGAAGTCGTTTCAGGTCGAAAGTGGAACGAATAAGACGCCGAAAGCCACCGTCGAACTGGAGATTGACGGGAAAGTGGTGTCGCACAGCGGCACGGGAGATGGCCCGGTGGACGCAGTCTACCGGACGATTGCTGCCATGACGCAGACGAAGAGCAAACTGCTGATGTTCGGGGTGAATGCCATCACCGGCGGGACAGACGCGCAAGGAGAAGTCTCAGTGCGACTCGAAGAAGATGGCCGGACCGTCTCCGGCCATGGTACGGATACGGATATCATTACCGCCGCTGCCAGGGCCTATCTGAATGCCCTCAAGTAAGTTGGCGTATTTTGCGGCCAAGCAAGCCGAAGGGATTCACAAGGTCAGCTTGATTTGATCCCAACCTGCAAGGTAGATTCCTCCGTCCTGGTCAGTACATCCGTGCTGGTCAGGGCGGGGCGACATCTTTAATCGCTCCCATCGTCATAACCGGCACACGATGTTCAGTACGCACCTTCAACATTGTCCTGAATTTCTGGCGGGCGATCACACGAGATTGCGGGAATTGCTGCATCCGGGAAAGGCCGCGCTGGAGCTGGGCTATAGCCTCGCCCATGGCTTGCTCGATCCGGGAAAGCAGTCCTTGTGGCATCGCCTGAAATCGTCCGAGGTGTACTACTTCATCGCCGGGCGTGGCGTCATGAAGGTGGAAGAGGCATCGGTGGCGGTTCAGGCTGGCTCTGTCATTTATGTGCCGCCGGGCGCCAAGCAGTCGCTGATCAATACGGGAACGGAATCGATAGAGTTTCTCTGCCTCGTCGATCCCGCCTGGAAGGCGGAAGATGAGGCGGTCGTTGAATAGCCGAGAGAGGAGAGGGCGACGTGAAAGCAAAAATCGCAGTCCTGGCCGGAGATGGAGTCGGCCGTGAAATTGTTCCCGAAGCCGTCAAGGTCCTCAAGACGGTGGCGGAGCGGTTCGGGCACACGTTTGAATTTCAAGCGGCAGATGTGGGTGGCCATGCCATCGACAAGGTCGGAGTTCCTCTTCCTGTAGAGACGCTTGCCCTCGCGAAACACAGCGATGCCGTCTTGCTCGTTGAGCGTTGGTGGACCCAAATGGGAAGGCCTGGATTACAGTATCCGTCCCGAGCGGGCCTTGCTTGGCCTTCGCGAACAGCTAGGCCTCTATGCGAATTTGTGCCCGGCAAAACTCTATCCGATGCTGGCCGATGCTTCGACGTTGCGGCGGGAGGTCATCGAGGGGATCGATATGCTCGTGATCCGCGAGCTGACCGGCGGCATCTATTTCGGCAAACCGAAGGGCGTGGAGAAAATGCCCGGCGGCGGGGAGCGCGGGTTTAATACTGAGGTTTACACGACCGATGAAATTCGCCGCATTGCGGTGGTGGCATTCGAAGCGGCCCGCAAGCGCCGCAAGAAGGTCATGTCGGTGGACAAGGCCAATGTGTTGGAATCGTCCGAATTATGGCGACGGGTGGTGACGGACGTTCACAAAGACTATGCCGACGTGACCTTGAGCCACATCTATGTTGACAATTGCGCCATGCAGTTGGTGCGCAATCCGCGTCAGTTCGATGTATTGCTGTGTAATAACATTTTCGGCGATATTTTGAGCGACGAAGCCGCGATGCTGACCGGATCAATCGGCATGTTGCCCTCCGCCAGTGTCGGCGCTAAGGTCGGACTCTTTGAGCCGATTCATGGAAGCGCGCCGGATATCGCCGGAAAGAATATTGCCAATCCCATCGCCACCATCGCCTCCGGTGCCATGATGTTGTCCTACGCGTTTCAGTTGGACAAGGAAGCGGCGGCCATCGAGCAGGCAATTGTAAAGACCCTTGAACTGGGATTCCGCACCAAAGACATTCATGCAGAAGGCATGCGGTTGGTCGGGACCACTGAGATGGGTGATGCGATCGTGAAGAATCTTCCCGCCTAGGCCATGACGATCAGCGCCACACCATCCGCAATCATTGCAACGTTGGCAGGGAACGGCGAACCCGGATATGCCGGTGACGGGGGGCCTGCCGGTGTTGCCTCGTTGAATGAGCCGAAAGGGCTCTGCATCGATCGCGAAGGCAATGTGTATATTGCGGACTCTGAAAATCATGTCGTGCGCCGGGTCGATCGGAAAACAGGCATGATTACGACGGTCGCTGGAATGGGTCCTGGCGGAACGACGGGAGCCATGATGGCGCCGGAACCTGTCGCGCTGTCACCGCAAGAAGAAGAGGATCCTTTTGCCGAGACCTCGGCAGACAGCACGAAGGCCTACACGCAGGTCACGGACCTGAGCGGCACCGTCCGGTATGTCACCGGAGGACGTCTGACGATTGAACAGGAATCAGGAGACGGGGGACCGGCTCGCCGCGCGCGGCTGAACTTTCCGAGTGCCGTGGCCGTGGATCGCTGGGGGAACCTCTACATTGCCGACACGATGAATCATCGCGTCCGGAAGGTCGATGCGAAAACCGGGATTATCACGCACGTCGCCGGAACAGGTCAGGCGCGGTATTCCGGCGACGGCGGACCGGCGGCTCAGGCGGCAATCAACGAACCGACGGGGTTAGCTGTGACCGATGACGCTTTATACATTGCGGACCAAAGCAATAATCGCATTCGCCGGGTTGACTTCGCGACCGGCATCATCACCACGGCGGCCGGCGATGGATCGGCGGCCTACAGCGGCGATCAAGTGTCCGCTGTGCAGGCCAGTTTGGCAGGGCCGAGCGGCGTGGCGGTAGGTGATGATGGGCTGTTGTATGTGGCGGATACCTTCAACAGCCGGATACGATCGGTTGATCCGGCGACGGGTCAGATTGCCACGGTGGCGGGAGACGGCGGCAGCTACCGTTATCAGGGCCCTGAGGAGCCTGCATCACCAAGTCTCTCACGCCCGGCCGGCCTAGCCGTTGATCACGACGGCAACGTGTATATCACGGATTCAGACAGTCATTTGATTCGACTCTGGAATGGGCGCACGAAAACCATCACACGCTTGTCAGGGACCGGCGTCGCACAGTTCGGAGGCGATGGCGGCGACGCGCTGGCAGGCAGTCTCAGTTATCCATTCGGCGTAGCAGTCGATGCGGCCGGAACCGTGTATGTGGCGGATACGTTCAATCACCGCATCAGGGTTCTCACGGCGACTGCGTAAGGACAGTATCATGTTGAAGAAGAAACAGGCCTATACGGTGGCGGTGCTCGGGGCGACCGGAGCGGTCGGGAAAGAAAGTCTCGAGATTCTGGAAGAACGCAATTTCCCGATTGAGACGCTGCGGCTCTTTTCCTCGAAGCGTTCGGCCGGTGAGGTCCTCTCCTGTCAGGGCAAAGAATACAAAGTAGAGGAGTTGACGGAGGCTTCCTCCTTTGCCGGAGTAGACATTGCGTTCATCTCCGCTACCGATGCCATTAGCCGGGACTATGGCGCGCGATTGGGCGCAGCGGGCATCGTGGTCATCGACGACAGTGCCGTGTTTCGGATGGATCCAAACGTCCCCCTCGTCGTGCCGGAGGTGAATGCTGCGGCGCTGCAGTCTATGAAGCGCGGCATCGTGGCCATTCCCAACTGTACGACGACTCCGTTGGTGATGGCGCTCAAGCCGTTGCGCGATGTTGCGGGAATCAAACGCGTGGTCGTGACCACCTTTCAGTCGGTGTCCGGCACGGGATCGGCCGCTATGGATGAATTGGTGGACCAGACCAAGGCGCTGATCTCCTTTCAGGATGTGAAAGTGCAGGTCTATCCCTATCAAATCGCCTTCAACCTCTTACCGCAAGTCGGGTCGTTCGGAGACGGCGGGGAATGTTCGGAAGAGGTGAAGATCGTGCAGGAGACACGCAAAATTCTGGACATGCCCACGCTCCGGGTCACCGCGACCACGGTGCGGGTCCCCGTGCTGCGCTGCCATTCGGAAGCGATCAACGTGGAGCTCGAGCGCCCGTTGAAGGCCAATGATGCGCGGGCAGCCATCGCAGAGATGCCAGGGGTGATTGTCTATGACGATCCGGTGAAGAAGCTCTATCCGATGCCGTTTGATGTATCCGGCAAAGACGAGGTGTATGTCGGACGGGTGCGCGTGGACGAATCCATCACCAATGGATTGAATCTGTGGGTCGTCAGCGACAATCTCCGGAAGGGCGCCGCGCTCAATGCCGTTCAAATTGCCGAATGTTTGATACAATGATCTATGGGTGCCTGGAACGGTATCGGTAGGCTGTTCATCGTCGCTGGGTTGGCTCTGGCCGGTATTGGAGTGCTCCTGACGTTGCTTGAGAGATGGTCCGGTGCCGGCGCGGCTTTCGGATGGATCGGCCGGTTACCTGGCGACCTTTCAATTACGCGAGAGCGTTTCAGCCTCTATGTCCCGATTACAACCAGTCTTGTGCTCAGCATTCTGCTGAGCGTCGTGTTGTATATCCTTTCATGGATCTTTCGCCGCTGATTCCACATCGCGCCCTCAGGTTCGTCGCAGCGGGAGTCATGGCGCTCGCTGGTATCGTCTTCGCACAGACAGCCTCAGCCGAATCCATTCGTGTCTTACTCGTACAGGAAGCGCCGTTCGTAGACGTGCGCTCGGATGGCCCCCTGGCCCTGGTGATGGAGACGGGCGACACGAAAACCCTGCATGGCCCGATCCATCTCACCGCACGAGCGGACGGCTTACATGTGGATGGTCGACGTGTTACGGGCGGACAAGTGTTCATCCGCTCCCTGCGCCACAATCTGACCCTGGTTGTGGGGAAAGAGGGAGGATCCGCCGCCACTCCGCTTCCGATCAGTGGAACCGTGCGAGTGTCGCGCAAAGGGCATGCGGTTACTGTCGTCAATCATGTGGATTTGGAGGAATATGTGAAGGGCGTGGTGCCATCCGAAGTCAGTTCGGCCTGGCATCCGGAGATGCTGAAGGTGCAGGCCGTGGCGGCGCGGACGTATGCCTTGTACAACAAGATGCTGAGCGCTGCTCGGGACTATGACGTCATGGCCACGATACAGGATCAGGTCTATCGGGGGCGTACCGGGGTCGATCGTCGAGTTGAAGATGCCGTCGAATCGACCCGAGGGATTATCGTCACGCATCAGCAGGCGCCGATCTATGCCGCCTTCTCCTCCACCGCGGCGGGACCGACTGAAGATGCGGTGAATGTGTGGGCCAATAAAGACCTCCCGTACCTCAAGGGTGTCGAATGTCCCTTTGATCTGGAATCGCCGTATTATCAGTGGAAGGCCAGTGTGAAAATTGAACAGCTCGAGAAGAACCTGCGCCACCAGGGATTCGCCGTCGGAACCATCGCGACGATCACGCCGATCGCCTTCAGTCGTGCGGGAAGAGTCGCGCGCTTGCGGATTTTGCATTCCGGCGGAGAGACGCTGTTACGCGGCGAAGACCTTCGCAAGGCGGCGGGGTATACCGTCATCCCCAGTACGCAATTCGAGGTGGAATCAATCGGCGCCGAGGTGGTGTTCGCCGGGTACGGCGCAGGCCATGCGGTGGGACTGTGCCAGTGGGGCGCAAAAGAATTGGCGGAACTCGGGTATTCCTACAACAGTATCCTGCAGTATTACTACCCCGGAACCGAATTACGTAACTCTGCCTTCTCGCAGTTGATGATGCCGGTCATTCCAACCCCCTGATGCTGCTCAGCGAGTTCGATTTCCCATTTGATCCGTCGCTAGTGGCCGACCATCCGGTGATGCCGCGCCATGATGCGCGCCTTTTGGTCATGGATCGCAGCAGCCACGCTCGGATGCATCGTCGCGTGGCGGATCTTCCATCGCTGCTCCGGCCCGGGGACCTCATTGTGGTGAATAATACCAAGGTCATGGCAGCGCGAGTGCCTGGCCAGGCTCGCTCGACGGGGAAGCTGCTCGATCTGCTGTTTGTGCAGGACCTGGGACAGGGCCTGTGGGAAGTATTGATCAAGGGACGTTTCAAGCCGGGCGCGCTGATTGATTTTCCCGGCGGCGGTTGCGGGGAAATCGTGGAACGGAGCCAGGCCAGGACGACCGTGAAGGTGACCGGTGTGACGAGCGTGTATGAGCTCATGCACGATACCGGGACGATGCCGCTCCCGCCCTATATCAAACGCGAGCCCTCCAAAGACGATCAGCGCTGGTATCAGACCATGTTTGCTCAACAGGAAGGCGCCATTGCGGCCCCGACTGCGGGGCTTCATTTTACGCCTGAATTGGTGGCGACGCTGACCGCCAAGGGCATTGAATTGGCGGAGGTGACGTTGCACGTGGGCCCCGGCACGTTTCGCAGCGTGAAAAGCGAGCGGATTGAAGAACACCGGATGCTGGCCGAGCAGGTGGAGGTGACTGCACGCACGGTCGAGCAGATTCGCCAGGCGCAAACGCGAGGCAATCGGGTAGTGGCGGTCGGGACGACGGTGGTGCGTGCGCTGGAAACTGCCGGATGCGGAGGTCGTGGCATCCAGCCGTTCCAGGGGCCGGCCGGGTTATTCATCACACCCGGGTTTGAATTTCAGGTCATCGACGCGCTGGTGACCAATTTCCACCTGCCGAGGACGACGCTGCTCATGCTGGTCTCTGCGTTTGTGGGATTGGAACCGCTTCGGGCTGCCTATGAGGAGGCGGTGGCGAACCGGTATCGGTTTTACAGTTACGGGGATGCGATGTTGATCGCGAGGGGAGTGTCCGCCCTTACATAAGCTCTTTGTGGATCTTCACGGGAACTTTGCTCTTCATCGATTCCGAATAGGCCATCAATGCCCGCTGCTGTTTTTGGAATAGCAAATTCTGGAAAATCCGTTCCTTCGCGATGGCGGCCTTCGCCGGATCAGATTCCCCTTCGCGTGAGACAAGCGTCTGTGCCTCTGCATACTCGGAAGGCGTCAAGGCGACGGCATCCATGATGACCAGGCGAGCCTTGTTGGTGAGAATGTCCTTGGCTTCCATGGCTTCGAACGAAGCGGGGGTTAAGCGATTCGCCGCCAGCAGCCGCCGATAGGACTCGGGATCGAAGCTGCCGTTCTTCTGAAACTCCGTTCGCTGCATGATGGCTTTCCGCAAATCTTCATCGGAGACCGAGAGTCCCATTTCCTTGGCGACATGCAGCCACATGCGATTATCGATCAGTTGCTCCAGCACGAACTGCTTGAGGAATTCATCCTTGATGTCGTTCTGCCCTTTGTCTTTGTAGAAGCGATACGTATTTTCATAGGCGCGACGATATTCATCCAGCGGCACAACCTGATCCCCGACCGAGGCCACAACATTGCCGCCCTGGTCGCCGAATCCCCACCAGCCCATCGTAATGACGAACGCCAGGGCAAGCGTGCCCATGATGGATTTGAGGAACCACGGGTAGTCGTGTGCAGCTTCGCGTAATAATTTGATCATCGAATGCGCCTCTTCTCGGCAGGGTTTCGCGGATTCTACTCAGGCGATGACGACAAAGGCAAGAGGAAGAAGTGCGCGGAGAGCGGGTGCGAGAAGATTGCGACTTTGTTTGTGCAGGTCAAAGAGATTTGCTATAGTGTCGAAGAATTGGGGAGATTTCCGGTGGCGGAGGAGGCAATCGGGCGCAGCCCGGTCGAACTGGGCGTCTATCCCAAGGCCCAGGTGCTGAACCGCTTCATCGCGAAAATGATCGACCTCCTCATCGTAGCGGCGGTGAGCAAACTGGTCCCTCCCATCGGTGTCCTGGCCGGACTTGCCTATATCCTGTTGGCCGACGGGTTTGGTGGTGGTCGCAGTGTCGGAAAGCGGCTGATCGGGCTCCAAACCATCGTCCCGCGCACGCGGGACCCGGCGGGATTCCGGGAGTCGATCATTCGCAACCTGCCCTGCGGGTTTGCGCAGTTGGCATTTGAAATACCCTATGTGGGTTGGATCGGATGGGGCGCGGTATTGTCGTTGGAAGGTTTGCTGGTTATCGGAAATGAGCAAGGCCGGCGGTTGGGTGACGAAATTGCCAAGACGCAGGTGCTGGAGAGCGGACAGCTGGATGTATCGGACTGAATGCCCCGATGCTTGCTGAACGCAGAAATCGTGTGAAGGGAGAGTCCTAGTGGCTTTCATGAGTGATATGTTCGGGTGGTTCTCCAACGATCTTGCGATCGATTTGGGGACGGCGACAACTCTCGTGACGTCCAGGGGAAGGGCATCGTCCTCAACGAACCTTCCGTGGTCGCCGTGGAAAAAAAGACGGAACGGGTGATGGCGGTAGGTGCCGACGCGAAGCGCATGCTGGGACGCACCCCGGGGAACATTCTCGCGGTACGTCCGATGAAGGAAGGCGTCATCGCGGATTTCGAAAAAGCCGAAGCCATGCTGAGCCACTTCATCCAAAAGGCTCACAATCGAACGGCATTCGTGCGGCCCCGCATCATCATCGGCGTGCCCTCGCGGATTACGCAGGTAGAGCAGCGGGCGGTCCGTGATTCTGCCGAACTCGCCGGTGCCCGTGAAGTGTATTTGATCGAAGAACCGGTGGCAGCCGCCATCGGCGCCGGCTTGCCGATTACCGAACCTTCTGGAAATATGGTGGTCGATATCGGCGGCGGCACGACCGACATCGCGGTAATCTCGTTGGGTGGCATCGTCTACAGCGAGTCGGTCAAAGTGGCCGGCGACAGAATGGATGATGCCATCATGAACTACATTAAGAAGAAATATAATCTGCTCATCGGCGAGCATATGGCCGAACGCATCAAGTTCGAAATCGGGTCGGCCTATCCTTTCGAAGAGCGGAAGACCATGATGATCAAGGGGCGTGACTTGATCTCCGGCATCCCCCGGACTCTGGTGGTGGATGATGCGGAAGTCAGAGAAGCCTTGCAGGAACCCATTGGAACCATCGTCAATGCCATCAAGGTGGCGCTCGAAAACACACCGCCTGAATTGGCCGGAGACATCATCGATCGCGGTATCGTGCTGACTGGCGGCGGATCCTTGTTGAAGGGAATGGACACTCGGTTTCGTGAAGAAACCGAATCTTCCGATCATTACGGTCGATGACCCGCTGACCTCCGTGGTCTTGGGCGTCGGGAAGATTCTCGATGAGTTGGACCTTCTTCGCAAGGTATCCGTTATGTCGCAGTGCAGTACCTCTCGATGACCTCCATCCCGAGTGTGGATGGCTATATCGCGCTCAACATACGGCACCCGGCGTCTCGCCATCGTCTTATTCGCCTGCCTGCTCGTCGCCCTCTTTCTTCTTCCTAGCCAAAGCCAGAGGTTGCTGCAGTACGTCGGTGGACCGCTCGGTCAAATCCTCAGTTTGCCACTCGCCGCATTTTCCTCCGTGGATCACGGCATTGCCGACATGTGGAATGGTTATGTCGCCTTGCAGAGTGTGCATGAGGAAAATCGACAGCTTCATCGCGACATCGAATTGCTCAAAGGGCAGAATAATCAGTTGCGCGAATCGATGACCGCTGTGCAGCGGTATGAGGTCTTGCTGAATTTTAAACAGCAATCGCCGTCCCAAACCCTGGCGGCGCAGGTCATCGGGCGGGATGCCACCAACTGGTACCGCGGGATGATCCTCAACAAAGGCGAGAGTGACGGAGTGCGAACTGAAATGGGGGTGGTCACCCCTGCCGGGGTTGTCGGCCGGGTGGTGAAAACCAACTCGACCTCGTCAGTGGTGTTATTCTCGGTCACGGACCCGAATAATGCGATTGCCGGTGTCGTGCAGCGAACCCGTGATGAAGGCATCGTCGAAGGAACCAGCCACGGTCGCGCGCGACTCAAGTACATCCCTCTGTTGTCCAGAGTTCAGGCCGGTGACCGTGTGGTCACGTCGGGGCTGACCGGCGCATTCCCTCGGGGGTTGGCCATCGGAAGCCTGATTCAGGTCGAAAAATCGGAAGGGGATCTGTTCCAGTCTGCCGAAATCGAGCCGGAGGTCGATCTCTCGAAGCTGGATGAAGTTCTTGTCATCACCGCTCCCTACGAGGATGCCGACGCCGCCCAGAAGCTGCTTCAGGCCATTCATGGAGACAGAAAGAAGCCATGAAGTTCCTGTTGTACCTGCTGTTGGCGCTGGTGGTGGTTCCCCTGCAAACGACGTTGCTGCATTATGCCAGCGTCTTTGGTGTGCGTCCCGACCTCGGACTGATAGCGGCCTGCCTAGTGGGATTTCTCGGTGGAGAGCTTGACGGTTTGATTCTCGGCCTCATTTTGGGATGCTTTCAGGATATGCTCTCTGCGGGAGATTTGTGGATCAATGTGGTGACGAAGGGCGGAAGCGGATTTCTCGCCGGCCTTGCCGGGCGGCATATGGCCCATATCACTCCGGCTGTCATGACCGCTGGCCTCGCCATCATTTCCTGCCTGTCGAGCGCGGTCTTTCTCTATTCGATGAATCCGGCTGGACTGGATGAAGTCTGGCTGGGCGTGCGGTCGACTGTGCTGGTGCAGGCTGGGCTCGACGCGGCTGTGGGCGCTGGACTGTATCTCTTATTCCGTCAACGCTGGTCTGATGATCGTATGGTTACGGAGGGAGCCCTCTAATCGAGGAACGGTCTCTGGGAAGAGACCGGCGCAGATCAGCAATGGCGACCGTAGGATTCAACGACTCCGATCTTCTCGATCTCCAGCGGCGCCTGGTCATTCTGCGTGTGGGCTTGCTGCTGGTTGTGGCGTTGCTCGCCTTGCGCCTCTGGCATCTCCAAATTCGGGAAGGCCCGTACTATCGGGATTTGTCTGAGAATAACCGAACTCGTTCCGTGATTCTTGAGCCGGCGCGCGGGCTGATTTTCGACCGGAATGGCGTCTTGCTGGCGAACAATGTGCCGAGTTTTGCCTTGTACGTGACGCTGGAAGACGTGAAGGATCGACAGGCGCTCGTTGGGCAATTGGCCTCGCTCCTTGCCCTCGACCCGGAAGTGATCCAGAAAAAACTGTCTACCGGGAGGGGCGGCAAATTGCAACCCCGCAAGGTGAAAGACCGGCTGACGTTGCGGGAGGCCACCCTGATCGAGTCCCACCGATTGGACTTGCCGGGGGTGATGATTCAGGTGGAATCGCAGCGAAACTATCCAGCAGGCGATGTCGCGGCGCACTTGTTGGGGTATGTCGGGGAAGTGTCGGCCGATCAACTTGAAAAGCCGGATTTCGCGGATCTCCACCAGGGCAGTATCGTTGGGCAGTACGGCGTGGAAAAATGGTTTGACCGGCAGGTACGCGGTCGCGCGGGGCAAAAAAGTGTCGAAGTGGATGCGCTCGGCCATGAAAAACGTGCCATCGTGTCAGACAAGCCCCTCGCGGGTGATGATCTCTATCTGACCATCGACGCCAAGCTGCAGAAAGCTTGCTGAGGACCTGTTGGGCGATGAATCAGGCGCCATCGTGGCACTCGATCCAACGAATGGCGATGTGCTGGCGATGGCCAGTCGCCCCGGGTTTGACCCGAACGTGTTGTCCAAAGAATTGACGAACAAGCAATGGGTCGAAATTGTTCAGAACGAACGGCGGCCGCTGAACAATCGCGCGACGCAGGGACAATATCCCCCCGGATCGACATTCAAGGTCGTCATGGCGGCGGCCGCGCTCGAATCGAACACGGTCACGCCTTCGACCATGGTGCGGTGCAATGGGGGCTATCAGTTCGGGAATCGATTGTTTCATGACTGGAAACAAGGCGGGCATGGATCAGTTGACATGAATGAAGCGTTGATCCACTCCTGCGACGTGTATTTCTATACAGTTGGGCAGCGCATGGGTATCGACACGATTGCGGAATATGCGAAGCAATTCGGCCTCGGCCAGGAGACAGGAGTCGAGTTGCCGTCGGAACGTGTGGGCATCGTGCCGTCTACCGCGTGGAAACAGAAGGCGCGTAATCAGCCCTGGTACCCGGGCGAAACCATTTCCGCTGCAATCGGACAGGGATATGTCACGGTAACGCCTCTGCAGATGGCGAGTGTGATCGGAACGGTGGCGAACGACGGCCTCTCCATCAAGCCGCGCCTGGTGCAGGCCGTGATGAACCGCACGACCGGAGAGCGAGCAGAGTTTCCGCCAACGGTGCGCGGAAAAGTGGCAGTCAAACCGGCCACCCTTGCGCTCATCAAATCGGCCTTGGCCGATGTGGTAACGAAAGGAACGGCGACGCGAGCAAAGTCTCCATTGGTCACGATCGGCGGAAAAACCGGTACCGCTCAGACGGCAGCGCTCCGCACCGGGCCCGAGAAGGACATCCCGAAAAAATTCCGGGACCATGCGTGGTTCGTCGCTTTTGCTCCTGTGGAGGCGCCGCGCATTGCCGTCGCCGTCCTTGCTGAGCACATGGGGCACGGTGGATCGGCTGCCGCGCCCTTGGCGAAAGACGTGATTGAAGCCTATGTGAAATCCTATCCCCAGGTGCTGCAGGGGGCTCCGGCAAACGGGCGTGCCAAGACGCCTGCCGTGCCGGTCGATGCGCGGCCGAAGACGTGATGATTGATCGGGTGATCGACAGTCGGGGGTTGGATAGTTTCGATCTTCGCTTCATGGGGCTGATCGCCGTCATCCTGTCAGTCGGGGTGCTGTCGATCTACAGCGTGACGCACTCTCAGGACACCGCCTTTCCCTTTTATCTCAAGCAGCTGGTCTGGATCTTGCTTGGAACCGTCGCGTTCCTGGTGATGTATCTGTCCGATTATCACAAGATTGCGCGACTGGCGTATCCAACGTACGCGGTCATTTTAATCATGCTCGCGGTCGTGTTGTTCATGGGGAAATCGAGCCGCGGAGCCCAGCGATGGATTCCCATCGGGCCATTTGCGTTTCAACCCTCTGAATTTGCCAAATTGGTTCTGGTTCTCGTGCTGGCCAACTATTACTCTCGGGCATCGCGTGTGGGATGGTTGCATCGGGTGGTGCTGCCGGGACTCATTGTGTTGCCGGGCTTGTTGTTGATCCTGAAGCAGCCGGATTTGGGCAGCGGGTTGAGCTTTTTGGCCGTCTATGCAGCCATGTTATTGATGGTCGGCGTCCGATCGAAGGCGTTGGGCATCATTTTGTTGCTCTCCGTCATGCTCTTCCCATTTGTATGGGAAGTGGTCTGGGCATCACTGCATGATTATCAGCGCGAACGGGTCATGGCCTTCGTGGATCCTGATTATGACCCGGGCGGCAAGGGTTATCATGCGCTGCAATCGAGAATTGCCATTGGGTCAGGGGAACTGTCCGGAAAGGGACTGTACGGAGGCACTCAAAGTCAGTTGAAGTTCCTGCCCGAAGGCCATACCGATTTTGTATTCGCCGTCTATGCGGAGGAGTGGGGCTTTGTCGGCGTCCTCGTCCTGTTGGCTCTGTTTATTGCATTGATATGGGTGTCATTGGAAATTGCCGCGCGTGCGAAAGACACGCTCGGGGCATTACTCGCGGCCGGTATCGTCGCCATGTTGTGTTTTTGCGTGGTGGTCAATATCGGTATGACCGCAGGGATGTTTCCCATCGTCGGGATTCCGCTTCCTCTGGTGAGTTATGGGGGCAGCGCGACCATCATGACGATGGCGTCATTGGGTTTGTTATTGAATGTGAAGCGACGTCGGCTGACCCTGTTTTACTAGGCGATGCCTGGACAGCGGCTGACTTGTTGTGAAATAACCATGTGAACCAGATGGGCGCCGGACCCCGGCGAGACGAGAGAACCCGGACATCCGTCCGCGTGCGTCTGCCGATCCCACCTATCTGGGGTTAAAGGAGTGTGTATGGGTGTGGAGATTGCAATCAGTATCGCGCGGGAAGAAACCCGCGTTGCCGTCCTGGACAATGGTGTCGTGACTGATCTCTATGGCGACCGGGCCAAAGATCAGGACTACGTCGGCAATATATATAAAGGACGGGTGGCGAAAGTCTTGCCGGGGATGCAGGCGGCCTTCATCGATATCGGGCTGGAGAAGGCGGCGTTTATGCATGTCTCCGATCTGTCTATCGATGTGGAGCCGGGAGACACCCTGGTCGAAGGCGATGACGAAGATAATAAAGATTCTGAAGTTCCGAAGCCCAAGCGGCAAAGTTCTAAACCCATCGAAGAGTTGCTGTCCGAAGGACAGGAAGTCATGGTGCAGATTTCCAAAGGCCCGATCGGCACGAAGGGATCACGCGTGACGACCTATGTGTCTCTGCCCGGACGGTATCTGGTATTCATGCCGACGGTGGAGCATATCGGCGTATCCCGCCGGATTCCCCGCGATGAGGAACGCGCGCGCTTGAAAGAAATCATGAAACGGGCTCGGCGGCCGGGGTTCGGGTACATCGTGCGGACGGTCAGCGAAGGGGTGAAGGAAGAAGAATTGCGCTCTGATGTCGAGTTCCTGCATGTCCTGTGGCAGGACGTTCTGACGAAGCGTGATCAGCAGCCTGCCCCGAGCCTCTTGCATAGCGATTTGAGCCTGAGTTTTCGCGTGGTCCGGGATCTTTTCGGTCGTCGGGTCGATCGGTTATTGATTGATTCGCGTGAGGAATACAACGCGATCAAGGGGTTCGTGCAACGGTTTTCTCCGGAGCAGACATCGCGCATACATTTCTATGACAAGGAAGAAAGCCTGTTCGATTACCTGGGTGTGGAGCAGGAAATCGCCCGCGCGATGAGCCGGAAAGTATGGCTCAAGTCCGGCGGGTATCTGGTAATCGATCACACCGAAGCCATGACGGTGATCGATGTGAATACCGGCCGGTTTGTCGGCAAACGCGATCAGGAAGAGACCATTTTACGTAACAACTTGGAAGCGGCGCGGGAGATTGCCTACCAAGTCAAGTTGCGGGGGATCGGCGGTATCATCATCGTCGATTTCATCGATATGGAGCGGGAAAAGAACCGCGATAAGGTGTATCACGCCCTGGTGGATGCCATGTCTTCGGATAAAGCCCGGACCAGGATTTCCCGAGTGTCTGATCTTGGATTGATCGAAATTTCCCGTGAACGGGTGCGAGAGGATCTTCTGCGTTCTCTCTCTGAACCGTGCCACTACTGTGACGGGCGCGGGTATACGAAATCTCCCATGTCGGTGGCCTACGAAATTTTCAGGGAAGTGCGGAGGCTCGGTCACGAAATCGAGCAGCAGCGTGTCGTCGTCGGCGCGCATCCCGCTGTCGCCCTGCTGTTACAGGAACAGGAACAGTCTGGGGTCGAGGAACTTGAGCGGCGGTATAGCGCCAAGATTCTTGTGACTCCAGATGATCGGCTGCATTTGGAGCAGTTCGACTTAGTCGTGATGTAATGCAACAAGGCGCCGCCCGGATCGGTTTTACGCGAACGTCTCGTCTTTGACAGCGTTTCCCGCACCACGGTCACTGAGTCGTACCGGCCATGCCTGATGAACTCGGACGATGGTGAATAGTCGATCCCTCCGCCCATGGCTGATGCTCCGCGCGATCCCGGGTGTGGGCGATGCCATTCTGCTCAAGCTGGTGCAGGCGATGGGCTCTCCGGACGCGGTGCTGTCGGCAACGCAAGCGAGCCTTGAAGATGCTGGCTGCAGAGCCCCGTTGATCGAGGCCATTCGCCGTGGGCCGGACGCACAGGCGGTCCAACAGCTTGACCGGGAACTGGCGGCGTTGCAGCATCGTCAGGTCACGGTTTTGACGTATCTCGATCCGCAGTATCCTGTGCCTCTCAAGACGATTCCGGACCCTCCGCCGCTGCTGTATTTCCAGGGAACCCTACTGGAAGGTGATCGGCAAGCCGTCGCGATAGTCGGAACGAGGAAAGTCAGTTCCGCCGGCCGGGTGTTTGCCGAGGAATTGGCCTGCGAGTTGGCAGAGATGGGCTTTACGATTGTCAGTGGGTTGGCCCGCGGAGTTGATGCCGCCGCGCATCGCGGGGCGCTTGCCGCCAAGGGCCGGACGCTTGCCGTCATGGGATGCGGGTTGGATCGCACTTATCCGGCCGATCATGGCACGCTCCGCCAGGAAATCGAGCGGCACGGAGCGGTGCTCTCAGAACTGCCGCTCGGGTCCGCGCCGCACAGCTACCACTTCCCACGCCGGAACCGCATCATCAGCGGGCTGTCGTTAGGCGTCCTGGTGACGGAGGCGGCGGTTGAAAGCGGATCTCTCATCACCGCGCGATTAGCCGGCGAACAGGGACGTGAGGTGTTTGCGGTGCCTGGTTTTGTGAAGGCGGAGAATAGTCGCGGGCCCAACAGTCTGCTCAAGGATGGCGCAAGGCTCGTCGAGTCAGCGCAGGATATTCTAGATGAATTGTTGCCTCAATTGGATGCCGCGTTTCGCGAACGGCTCGGCGACCGCGCGAGAGTCGCACGACCGGCAATGCAATTAGGGACCGAGGAGGCGATCGTGTATGATGCCTTATCGGTGTTGCCGCAATCGGTCGATGATGTCATTCGACGCAGCGGGCTTGCGGCCGCGCAAGTCACTGCACTATTGCTATCCTTGGAATTGAAAAATTGTGTCCGCCAATTGCCCGGCAGAAACACCGAGTATGTGCGTCTCTGATAGGATCCAGTGAGCGAGTCAAGCCGACAGGGTCTCGATATTTGTTATAGTGGGTGTGGTAGTCTGGGCGCAGGTACTTAGGAACACGGAGCCACATGGCCAAATCTCTGATCATCGTTGAGTCGCCCACCAAGGCGCGAACCATCACCAAGTATCTCGGTCGAGGCTATTCCGTCATGGCCTCCGTCGGGCATGTCAAAGATTTGCCGACCAGTAAACTGGGCGTCGATCTGGAGCACGACTTTGAGCCCCAGTACGTCACGATCAAGGGCAAGTCCAAAGTCCTTGCAGACATTAAGAAAGAAAGCTCAGCAGGTGGATACGGTGTTTTTAGCGCCGGACCCCGATCGTGAGGGGGAGGCGATTGCCTGGCATATCGCACAGGAAACTGCACGGCAAGGGGAAGAAGAAAGACGGCAAGGTCTACCGTGTGCTCTTTAACGAAATTACAAATCGGCGGATCAAACGCGCGTCTGAAGTCCCCCGGCGAAATCGATATGAAGCTGGTTCAGGCTCAGCAGGCGCGCCGGGTGCTTGACCGTATCGTAGGGTATCAGGGCAGTCAGTTGTTATGGAAAAAAGTGCGGCGTGGTCTCAGCATGGGACGCGTTCAATCCGTCGCGGTGCGGCTTATTTGCGACCGGGAACAGGAACGAGAAAAGTTCAGAGCGGAGGAATATTGGTCCATTGTCGCACTTTTGCGTGGAGACAACCCTCCGGCCTTCGAGGCGAAGCTGCATTCCATCAACGGGCAGGATGCCGATATCGCTACGAGCGCGCAGGCCGAGCAAATTCTCAATGCCGTGCAAGGTAAAGCATTTGTCGTTCAATCGATCGAGCGGAAAGAAAAAAAGCGGAACCCAGTCGCGCCGTTCATCACCAGCCGACTTCAACAGGAAGCCGCCAGGAAATTGCATTTCACGCCCAAGAAGACCATGACTCTGGCGCAGCAATTGTACGAAGGCGTGGAAATCGGCGCTGAAGGTCCGATGGGTCTCATTACGTATATGAGAACCGATTCGCCGCGAATCTCGCAGGAGGCGACGGAGGATGCGAGGCTCGTGATTCGCGAGCGTTTCGGAGAAGGTGCCGGCGACCCCCAATGTGTACAAGACACAAAAGGCGGCGCAGGAAGCGCACGAAGCCATTCGGCCAACGATGGCGGCTCGTGACCCTGAATCCATCAGGCAGTTTCTCGAGCAGGATCAATACAATCTGTACAAGCTGATCTGGAATCGATTCATTGCCTCACAGATGGTACCCGCTATCCTGGATGTGACGAGGGTCGATTCCAGTCCGGTTGGAATACCAGAACGCTTTGTGTTTCGTACAACCGGCACCGTCGTCAAATTCCCCGGCCATACGGCTGTCTACCTGGAGGGGACCGACAAGGAATTGCCGTCGCAGAAGCCGAAAAATGAGCAAGAGTCGGAGGACGAATCGGACCGGCAGCTTCCCGTACTCCGTGAAGGAGAATCGCTGCATCTGGTAGAGCAGGAGCAGCAGACCATGCCGGGCCTTGTCTCGAAGCAGCATTTCACCCAGCCTCCACCCCGTTACAACGAGGCGCTGCTGATCCGTGAACTGGAAGAAAAGGGCATCGGTCGCCCATCGACCTATGCGGCCATCATTTCCACGATT
>JASGJV010000012.1:0-18827 GCA_049840695.1 Nitrospira sp. | reverse complement strand
AGTTCACGCGCTCGGCCGGCCGGATGTAGATCGGCTCTTCGACCTGAATCCGCGCCACTTCCTTGCCCGACTTGTTGAAGCCCAACACGGTATCGTTGTACATGTCGAACCGCTTCCCGTGGATCTGGGTTTCAAACACTTTCGGACCCGGAATGACATCGTACCGGAAGACGATCTGCTGGCTGGCTCTCCAGAGCTGGAGTACCGCCAACAGTTCGCGGCTGGGCACGAGGTACTTCTCGATGGCGTTATCCACGCCCGGGCCGAACATCTGCCGCGCATAGCCGCGAGGGGCATGGCGTGGCGGAATGTAGAAGCCGTTGGGCTCGGTGCCCCACTGCGGATACAAGGGCAGCGCCACCTGCTCCACCCGAATCGTGTAGTACAGCGGATGCCAGCGGTCTTCGGCCCACAGGCCGTCTTCGCCGATGCGCATCAACGACTGCATGCGGATTTTCCCCACGCAGGCCGCCATACACCGCGTTTCCATCGGCTCGCCGCCCGTCAAGGGGTCTTTCCCCTCGATGCGCGGATAACAGGCAATACACTTCTCCGACACCCGGGTCGTGCCCCGATACATCGGCTTCTTGAACGGGCACTGCTCCACGCACTTCTTGTACCCGCGGCACCGGTTCTGGTCGATCAACACGATGCCGTCTTCCGGCCGCTTGTAGATCGCCTTACGGGGGCAGGCGGCCAAACAGCCGGGATACGTGCAGTGGTTGCAGATCCGTTGCAGGTAGAAGAAATACGTCTCGTGTTCCGGCAAGCTCGAGCCCGAGAGCCGCCACGGTTCATCGCGCGTAAAGCCGGACTTGTCGACGTTCTCGACCAAGGCCCGCATGGACGTCGCGGTGTCTTCGTAGATGTTCACGAACCGCCATTCCTGGTCCGTCGGAATGTACCCGATCGCCGCCTGGCCCACCTTGGCGCCCGCGTCGAAAATGGTCATCCCTTCGAACACCCCGTACGGCGCATGGTGCTTGCGGCCGACCCGCACGTTCCATACCTGCCCGCCCGGGTTCACCTGCTCGATGAGCTGGGTGATCTTCACGTCGTAGAACTGCGGATAGCCGCCGTACGGCTTGGTTTCCACGTTGTTCCACCACATATACTCCTGCCCCTTCGAGAAGAGCCAGGTTGACTTGTCGGCCATCGAACAGGTCTGACAGGCCAAACAGCGATTGATGTTGAACACAAAGGCAAACTGCCACTTCGGATGCCGCTCCTCGTAGGGATACAGCATCTTCCGTCCCAGTTGCCAGTTATAGACTTCTGGCATTGTGAATCCTCCGTTAGACGTAAACCGGTAGACGATAAACGCGGGACGAGAGGTGAGACCCTGTTGTGACGTCTCACCTCTCACGTGTTGCGCTTGTTACACTTTAATCTTAATGTGCTCGCCTTTCAGCCACTTGATCATGAACTCGTTTTCCTGGCCTGGCGTGAAGCCGGTCCGGACTGGTTCCCACGGGCCGCGGGCGCCGATGCCGCCGTCTTCCGCCTTGGTGATGCGGATCAAGCATTCCTTCGGCACTGTGTTGATCCCGTGGTGATCGATGGCAAAGCCCCACTTGAACTTCCAGGCAATCGTGTGTTTGCCGGGGAGTGAGTCGGTCTGGTGCATCGGCATCAGCCAGTTTCTGGTAAACGACTGTTGCGCCCCGTACCGGAAGTTGGACTGATAGCCGGTGTCCACCGCGATGGCGCGACCGTCCGGCCGCGTCTCGTGGCCCTTCACCGACTTCGCCGTAGACACAAACGGGGCATGTTTGGCCATCGTCACGTGGTACGGATAGGAAGGATTGTATTTCGCCCGGATCATCAAGCGCGCAACCTTATAGAACGGATCCGAGGGCTTCCAGCCGCGATAGGGCCGGTCCACCGGGTTGCCGTTGACAAAGACGTAGTCGCCGTCATTGATGCCGCGGTCTTTCGCCGCTTGCGGATTGATGTGCAACTGGTGTTCGCCGACCCCCGGTGTCCGTTTGTCCATGCGGTACGGATCGCCGAAGTTCGACTCATAAATCTGCACCCAGTCGTTCACCGACCATTGGCTATGGACCCGGTGGCGGGTCTTGGGCGTGACGCAGTAGAACTGGTAGCCCTTTTCCCACAACGGGTTCGGATGCTGTTTGACTTCCGACCACGGCAACTTGATATTGCGTATGGTCTTATCGTCATGATGCTGCGCCGTGACCGGAATCCCGTAGTCGTTGGGTCGCACATAGGGATTGGTCGTCATGATGGCATTCGGCATATACGGCGTACACTCCGGGCCTTCCCGGTGGGAGATGAAGTTTTCGCCGTATTCGATGGCTTCCGGCTCGATGCGGTAGGTCTCGATCCGCCCCGACCGCGTCCACTGGGGCTTCGACTCGTTGGTCTCTTCCCAGAGCGGGTGCCGCGGATAGGTGCGGCCCATGACCATCCAGCCCTTTTCCGACTTCAGCATGACGTCCGCGCTGTACCCGTAGCAGGTGGCGCTGGCATCCAGCATCCGCTGCGGATAGACATCGACGCGGTTCATGTACACGAAGTGGAACACGCCGCGGAAGCGCGCATCCCCGGTCATTTCCGCCAACTTGGCGGCGACGCCGGCGAAGGTGTCCGCATCGTTTCGGGTGTCGTACAACGGCCGGATGCCGCCCTTCCAGATCTGGATCCACGGATTGGAGACCGTGCCCGTCATTTCCGGATAGGTGAACTCCATCCAGGAGTTACAGGCGAACGCCACGTTGGCATGGTTGACGTCCGAGGTCATCTCGATGTCCTGGGTCACGATCATCTCGATGTTCGGATCGACGTTTTTCACCATGTCATAGTGGTGTTTGGCGTTGTTGAGAATGTTCACGTTGGTCACCCAGCGGACTTTGCTGGGGCTCGGCATGTGGGTCTTGCCGGTGAACACCTTGCGGCCGTACTTCGGCGTGTTGACGATCAAGGCCGTATCGCCATGGTTCCAGTACCCGACTTCTTCGCCATAGTAATAGGAGCGGGTCTTGATCTCTTTGCCGTGGGCGTTCGGATCCAAGGTCAGGTTGAACGGATCCTCGCCGGTATGCACCGCGAGGCCTGCGCCCGACCAGGGGACCGCGTTCCAGATGCCGGCCTTGTAGTTGCCGGACCAGGTATGGCAGCCCGTGCCGAATTTGCCGATGTTGCCGGTGATGGTCATAATGAACGCGGCCGCCCGCCCCATTTCCGTCATGTGGAAATAGTGGCAGACGCCTTCGCCGTTATGCATCGCCGCCGGCTTGATCGTGCCCGAATCCCGTGCCCATCGGACGATGAGGTCCTTCGGCGCCCGGGTGATCTGGTGCGTGGTATCCAGGTCGTAGTCCTGGAGGTGCACCTGGTACATCTGATAGAGCGGCATCACGTCGATTTCCCGGCCATTGAGCAATTTCACGCGATGGGTGCCGGTCAACGCGGGATCAATGCCGCTCGCCTTGAAGTGGAAGCCGACCTGTTCCCGATGCAACGGGACCGCTTGGCCCTTGGCCAGGTCCCAGACCATCATGCCGCCGAGGCGCTCGACTTGGTCGGGTTTCAGGGATTGGATCCGGCCGGAATAGCTCTTCGAGAAATCCGGGAACTTATAGTCTGCCACCACATCGCGCGGATCGAGATACTGGAGCGTATCCGTCCGAATGAGGATCGGCAGGTCGGTAAATTCCTTGATGTAATCGATGTCTTGCAGGTTTTCATCGAAGATGATCTTGGCTGCCCCGAGGAAGTTCGCGCCATCCGTTTCCGGCCGCAGCGGAATCCAGTAGTCGGCGCGGTAGGCCGTGGGGTTGTATTCCGGCGTAATGACGACGATGCGGGCGCCGCGCTCGATGGACTCGAGCTTCCAGTGCGCTTCCGGCATCTTGTTCTCGACGAAGTTCTTGCCCCAGCTGGTGTTCAGCTTGGAGAAGCGCATGTCGGAGAGGTCCACGTCGCAGTTCTGGGTCCCGTTCCAGAACGGATGGGACGGATCCTGGTCGCCGTGCCAGGTGTAATTGGTGTAATATTTTCCGCCCTGGGCTTTGTCCGGATCCACCTTGCGAATCCAGGAGTCGAGCAACGGCAAACATCCGCCGTTGAAGCGGGTGTTCATCATCTTGCCGACGATGCCGAGCACCGGCATACCCGCCCGATGCTTGAAGCAGCGCACGCCCGCGCCCTTCATCATTTCGATCATTTCCGGCGCATAGCCCTGCTCCCGGAGACGACGGGCGCCGGCTTCCCCGCTGTAGCGCGTCGCGATGGTAATCGCGCCTTTGGCGACATAGGTGAAGGCTGTATCCCACGAGACCCGGTTGAGGTCATCGAGGAAGCGGCTGTCGAATTTGTACTTGCGCTTCACATCGGGCGTCAGCTCGGGGGAGCCGTCGTCCATCCACTGCTTCCAGCCCTTCCGCATCAACGGGCCCTTCAACCGATAGGGACCGTACACGCGACGGTGGAAGGTGAAGCCCTTCAAGCACATGCGCGGGTTATGGGCGAACGTTCCGCGGTTGCCATAGAGGTCTTCATAGGTTTGGTGGTCGTAGTTCTGCTCCACCCGCATGACGATGCCGTTCCGGACGAAGGCCCGGATGCGACAGCCGTGCGTGTCGTTCGGGAGCAGCACCAGGTAAACGAGGAATCGTAGCGATACTGGTCGTGATACACACGCTCCCAGGACCGATCCGGGTACTCACCCAGCGGGTTGCCCACCTCGATGACCGGCTGCAGCGCGGTCAAGGCGAGGACTTTATCCGCCACGGCCACGGCCGCGACGGTGCCCGCCGAGATCTTGAGAAACTGTCTGCGGGAAAATTGCAACATGAAAATCCCTCCTCGTAAAAATACAAAACAGACTCCGGTGCCATGGTCATAACACCGAACTCAATTAAGGAAGACCGGCGTCGTATGACCTGAACCAACCCCTTTCCAGACATGTGGTTCTCCGCGGCGATAGTGACCCGGTCTTTCAGCTACGCCACGGCGCGTATCGGTCGACATCGAACACCACATCTCTTCGTTAAATTGATTAATGAAGGATAAACAAAAAAATCACGCAGCCTTCCCATGCAGCACGTATGCCATGGAGCAATCTTCGACAATGAATTGCATGCCATTGAAAAAGTTGAACTTAATCGCATGGATGATGAGAGGTGTTTCTAAAGCTCTACCGGCCACGTTATGTCGCGGTGGACGAACCTTCTTCCACCACGACATATCGTGGGACCGGAACCGCGCGCGCTTTTTGAGGAAGGGAAAGAATTTACTTATTCTGGGGAGAACGCCGGATCCCTAACCGATACATCCGGCTACGAAGCGTGCTGGGTGCCAGGCCCAATTGTTCAGCCGCACCGCCTGGCCCTTCGATTCGCCAATCGAGCAGAGTCAGTGCCTGAAGAATATGGCGGCGCTCTTCGTCCACTAAGGTCCGGCGCGGACTCGCTTCCACCGTTGTGGGCAGATTGACCATGGCCGGATCGATACGCAATCTTCGATCGTGACAGAGAATCAGTCCTCGCTCGATGAGGTTTTCAAGTTCTCGCACATTTCCAGGCCAGGCATATTGCACCAGGCGCTCCATCGACGGCGCATCAAAATCTTCGCAGAATCGCTTCAAGCGACGGGCATGAAACCGCAGAAAATGCCGGGCGAGAATGGGAATGTCTTCCGGCCGCTCTCTGAGCGGCGGCATATGAATCGGAAACACATTCAGTCGATAGTACAGATCACTGCGAAATCGCCCCTGCTGAATCGCCCGTTCCAGGTTGGCATTTGTCGCAGCGATCACCCGTACATCAACCGGAATGGGCTTCGCACTGCCGACACGATCGACCAGCCCGTCCTGCAAGACACGCAAGAGCTTGGCCTGCGCCTCAAGAGGCATTTCGCCGATCTCATCGAGGAATAAGGTGCCGCCGTCGGCCAGTTCAAATCGTCCAACTCGCTGATGATCCGCACCGGTAAAGGCGCCCCGTTCATGGCCAAAGAGTTCGCTTTCAATCAGCCCGGACGGCAAGGCCGCGCAATTCAGCCGGACAAACGACCGATCGCGCCGCAGGCTTCTCTCGTGAATAGCCCGGGCGAGGACCTCCTTGCCCGTTCCGGTTTCTCCGGTAATCATCACCGTCGCGGTCGTCGGGGCCGCCTGCCGCGCCAGTGTCAGCACCGCTTCGAATGCCCGGCTCCGTCCCGCCACGATGCCATAATCCTGGGTCGCTTTAAGTTCTTCGGTCAGGTACACATTTTCCCGGGCAAGTTGTTCCCGCAAACGATTGATTTCCTCATAGGCATTGACGTGAGCAATGGCAAAGCCGATCTGCGTTGCGACCTGCTGGAGGAAATCCACATCGTCAGGATCGGGAGGGCCTGCTTCGATGCTCCCGATATTCAACGTACCAAGGCAGGCTTCCTGTACGACCATGGGAAGATTAATCATACGCCCAAGGCCTTCCTGCGCATAACTTTCATCCTCGATGAACAGCCGCTCTTCGCGAAGGTGAGGCCGCACGTGCACGCGATGATGATCATAGACCCATCCCACAGCACTTTGTGCGCGCGGAATCATCGCATCGCTTCGCAACACAATCTTGGGCAGATTCGTCTCCAACGCATAAAATCGGAACGCATCCGCCTCCAGATCGTAGACCGTGATCCCTGCCCGTTCCCACCGGACCACTTTGGTCAACTGATCTGTGATGGCGCGGAACAGGCTCTGCCGGTTGCGCTGAGAATTCAGCACATTGGTGACCGACAGGAGCGTACGGTAATTAAGCGTCACGTTCTGCACGGCGTGTGTCTCCGGCCCGGAAGAAGGGCTATCTGTAACCGCTGAGAGCGCGCCTTGGAGCGAAGCGCCGGCAGGAGAGGCAAGGACCGATCAGCAAGCCAGGCGAGCGTTGGATGTCAGTATTGCTCGGAGCGCGTGGAGCATCATAAGACGAGCAGACGGCGCATTCCAGACTGGGACCGCAATCTTCATCGAAAAATAATCTGTCTCGCGCCTGGCTTCTCTGGGTCAACCGATGTGAATGGCTCGATTTCATCGCAGGAAGGCTAACGCCTGCCGGTGGTACCAAACATGCGCCGTTCCTCATCCGGACCAAAACCGGGTTTCAGCCGCGAAGGACCGCGCCCCGCTTCGGGGCCCAACGATCTGGAATCGGGGCCGATCGACGGGGTAAGGGGAAAGGTGGTGGCTCCCAGATCGGGACTCCGTCGCGGGACGAATGAACTCGGGCTGCGATCATTCCGTTCACGAGGCCGATCAAATTGGGGAGCCCGCCTCCCCTCGTTCGACAACCTATCCATGTCTTTTCTGGGGCTCACCGGCTCGATGGCCCCCTCGTCTTCGAGCAGTGAATCAATGCCATCCCCTGACTCGCTCACCACCAAATTGGTCGCCATCACTTCTTTCGCCATGGACTCCGCCGTCGGCAGTTCATCGGCGTACACGTCCGTCTCATATTCGGCCGTGGATGGTGTGGCGAGAGACGTCCACACCGATTGCCCCGATTCGGTAATGTTAATGCTTGTCATGGTTGACAGCCCCGGCCTGATCGGATGCTCCCGGAGTTCATCCGCGGGAAGCGCAATTCGCACCGGCACCCGTTCGACGATGTGAATGAAGTTCCCGGTGGAGTTATCGGGCGGAAGCAAGGCGAATGCGCTGCCGCTGCCCGGCACGAGGCCTTCAACGGTGCCATGGAACGTTTGTTTCGATCCGTACAGACTGACACTCACCAAAGCCGGTTGCCCCGGCCGCACATGCTGCAATTCCGTTTCTCGCAAATTGGCCTCGACCCACAGATGATCCAGTGGAACGATGGTCATCAGCGAGGCACCTGGTTGAACGCGATCTCCCACCTGCGCTTTTCGCTTGGCGACATAGCCGGAGATGGGCGCGCGGATCTGCTGGCGCGCATATTCCAGATGCGCCTCAATCAACTGGTGTTTGGCCAGATCGACCGACGGATGGGCCATCACCGTCGTGCCGCCGATCTGCGCATCGAGCGAGTCGAGTTCCGCCTGTGTCTCCCGCACCTCCGCTTCCAGGCTCGCGATTTTGTCTGCCGTGTTCTGCAGAATCTGCTTGGAGATGGCGCCGCTCGGGGACGCCCGTTGATACCGGTCCATATCGTGCTCGGCCAATTCCAAGCGAGCAGTACGCGACCGCAGCTTCTCTGCCAGTTGTTTGCGATTGATGAACAACGCCGCGATCCGACGGACCTCCTCACCCAACCGTCCCCGCGCCCTTCCCAAGGCGGCATAGGCTTGATGTTCATCCAGGCGCACAAGCAAGTCGCCGCGGTTCACGAATTGTGTTTCTTCCGCCAAGACCTGCGTGATGATCCCGGACGCCTGCGCCGCTACCGGTACCAGGTTGCCGGTCACGTACGCATTGTCGGTACGGACCCAAAACCGATCATGCGTGTACCAATACACGAGATAGCCGAACGGTGGCGATCAAGACCAGCAGGGCGACGACCAATAAGCGCCGGTTCCGGCGCGCCCGTATGGCCTTCGGATGAATGCGATAGGAGTTCGCCGGAGGCGGTCCCCCTGGAGATTGCGGAGGTTGAGACATATCTGCCGTTGTGGTGGTCATACATTTAACTCGGGTTGTGTTTCGGTCGCTTTTCGATGTCCGGATTGTGATACCCGCCGCCCAACGATTCGATCAGATCGACGGCGGCCACTAATTGATCGCTCTCTAACGCTCGCAGGGCATACTCCTGTTCGAGCACGGGATACCGGTGACGCAGCACTTCGCGATCATCGTCCAGGCCGTTGACGAGGCGTACTTTTGCCAACCGCCAGTCTTCGCCCAGTGACGCGACCAACCGTTTGTGCGACGCCATGATCTCGTTGGTCGTGTGCCAGGCACTGAGGCTGTCCGCCACTTCCCGCATCGCATCGAGGAGCGTGTCGTTATAGAGTTCGACTGCGGCGTCATATTCTGCACGCTGCGCGCCCAACTCCCCCCGCAACCGGCCGCCTTCAAACCAGGGCATCCGCAACCCCGGCGCGAGGCCATAGGTGAAGCTCTGACCGCTGAAGAGAAAATTCGCCAGCTTGTCGGTTCCCTTGGCCAGCGTCAGGGCATTGAACCCCACAAACCCCGTGAGATCGATGGTGGGATAAAACTGCGTCGTCGCCACTCTGACCAAACGCGAGGCGGCATGCGCACGATACAAGGCTGCAGCCAGATCCGGACGATGAACCAGCAGGCCGATCGAAAGGTGGTCCGGCGCAGGGATCTGCTTGGGAATATTGGCCATGGGTTTGGCGAAGAGATGGGCCGCCTCGTCCGGTCCCTTCCCGGCTAACCGTGCCAGCAAATGCCGCTGCACGTCCAATTGATCTCTGATGGCCGCTTGCCGCTTGAACGCCGCCTCGTAGTCGGCGACAGCGATTTTAAAAGGCTGATCGTTGTCGAGACCCAGACGGAACCGGGTCTCCGCGAGGTTCTTGAGATCGCGGCGGATGCCGACAATCGTCTTCACGATCGTCAGTTGCTGCTGAAGGGCCTGCCCCCGGAAATAGGCGCGGGCAATACCGGTGGTCAATCGCAACCGCACCTCGGCGGTTTCCGCTTCTTCGGCGGCCGCGTGGCCCAGAGCGGCCTCGAGCATCGCTCGATTCTTCCCCCAGAAGTCGAATTCATACCTGAAGCTGAGCGGGTTGATGATGCCATACATGATCTTAATTCCCGCCACTTCGGGATTCAGAGCGGCGAACACGCCATGTTGGGAGATGCGCTCATAGGTCAACGAGGCATCAGCTTCCAGGAACGGCAGTAACCGGGCGCCTTCCACCTTCACGAGCGACGTGGCTTGCCGCAACCGCGCAGACGCATGCTTCAGCCCGGGATTGTCCTTGAGCGCGGTTTCGATCAGCCCGTTCAGCTCCCGGTTCCCGAATTGCTCCCACCAATGATCGTCCGGCCAATTCTGCAGCCGGCTCGTGATCTCAGCGAGTGTCTCCGTCATCTCCGGCGGATCAAGATATTGCGCGGGAGGGTCGCCTTTGGGAATCCACGCGCAGCTCCCGAAGAGCAACGCACAGCCGATCCCAAGGCTCGTCAGCACCCGCTGTCCCACTGCTAAACCCGGTCTCATGGCACCTCCTCTATCAATTCCTCCGCGCGTCTCACGCGCAGATCGTCTTCAGGACTGGAGGCGATGGGCAGATGCGTCGGATGCGCGAACCAGACCAGCACCCCCAGCCCGATGAAGATGAAGCTGGCCACGAGAAACGCATCGTTGAGGCCAAGTATCGCCGCTTCCTGTCTGATCACCAGACCCAGCTTGGCCTGGGCCTCAGAAGGAGACAAACCTGCCGCCTGGAATTTCGCGGCCAACTGTCCCAGCGGGTCGTATGAAATCGATTGCCGGCCTCCGAAATGATCGGCCAAATGCAATTGATGAAAGTGAATGCGCCGGAACAGGACGATGCCTTGAAAAGTGATCCCGAATGCACCCGCGGCGACACGCAATAGATTGGCGACTTCTGCGGCACGCATCACCAATGGACCGGACAGGCCATGTAAGGTCAATACGGTGATCGGCGTAAAGAAGGAACCCAGAAAGATTCCCTCCACCACCATCGGCCAGAATAATTCTTCGTAGGAGTGCGGATCGTCGTACAATCCGATCCAGTAGAACGTCCACGCAAAACCGAGACAATTGAGGCACACCAGCCAGCGGGCATCGACATACTTGCAGAGGTAATGCATGACGGCGATGATCGGTGCGCTCAGCAAGACCAAGGGCAACAGCGCCAGGCCGGCCAACTTCGAGGAATAACCAAGAATGAGCTGAATCTGGACGATCAGAAGGGACAACAAACCTTGGATCGAGAAGAACCCGAGTGTCAGGCTGATGATCCCGATGACAAAATTGCGATGCAGGAACAGCCGGAGATCCAGCGTCGGATGCCGTTCACCCAGCTCCCAAATGATGAAACAAGGAAAGGCGATGAGCAGCACCACGGCGATCACTTGAAGAAAGGGCGAGTCCAACCAGTCAAAATCGTTGCCCATGTTGAGCAACGTTTGCAGTCCCAATAGCAGAACCGCGAGCAGCAGAAACCCGACCAGGTCGAATCGAGCATATCGCCGATGGAAGCCGCGGCCGTACAACAGGGCCCCCAGCGTACCGACAATCACGAGCGTCAGCACGAAATCCAGATAAAAGAGGAAACGCCACCCGAGCATGTAGGCGATGTAGCCTCCCACCGGCATGCCGATGGTGAAAGGCGTGATACTAAACAGTCCCCAGACGGTCAGGGCCACGGCCTTGAGCCGTTTGGGATATTCATTGAGGAGCATGGATTGGGCAATCGGCAAGGTAATGCCGCCGGCAATACCTTGCACGATACGAGCAGGAACGAATTGAGCGAGGGTTCGACTGTCGCCGCACAGATAAGAGGCCACGCTATAGACGATGAACGCGCCGATCAAGAGACGGTAGTCGCCGATCCGTCCCGATAGGTACCGCGCGAGCGGAAAGCCCAACGCCAGCCCGACCATGAAGTCGGTTTGCGCCCAGGTCAGAAAACTCGGAAGCACTCCGCCCAGATCTCCGGAGACATGCGGCAACAAGGCGATGTAGGAACCGGCGTTGAATAAGACGACGATGTGCGACAAGCCGAGGACGGCATTGAAGAGCACGAATCGCCATCCATGCAATCGCCTGAGATACACCGCAGCCATGACGACGTTTCCTCACCTCTAATACGACGGTGAATAGCCCGCCTGATCGCCCCGGGCAGTCACAGGTTGAGCCGGAGCCTGAGCTGCGGCTGCAGCCGGCGCGGTCGCGTGATGCGCCGCGTAAATCGCCAACCCCGTAAACAGCATGCCGCCGACCAGATTACCCAGGGTGACGGGAATCTGATTCCAGAGCCACCAAGTCGAGAGGCTCACGTCCGCGCCGAGCATCATGCCGACCGGCATCAGAAACATGTTAACGACGGCATGTTCAAAACCTTGGGAGAAGAACAGGAGCGTCGGACCCCAGATCGCGACAAACTTGCCGGACAACGATGTTGACATGTAGGCAGCGACAACGGCGAGACTGACCATCCAGTTGCACAACATGCCTTTGGTGAATGCCGCCAGGAGACCCGCGGAGCCGTGCGACGCGTAGTAGGTGGTTTTCGCTTGCGCGATCGCGATGAGTTTGTTGCCGACGGCATTGATGGGCGCATCCCCCCCGGTGGTCAGCGCAATCGCGAACAAGGTCGCATACAGCACGCTGCCGAGGAGATTGCCGAGGAACACCCACCCCCAGTTTGCAAAAACACGAGAGAGTCCGGCGTCCTTTTGGCCGTGGGCCGCCGCGACGGGAAGCAGCGCGAAGCTGCCGGTGATAATCTCCGCGCCGAGTAGAATAGCCAGTGCCAATCCGAACGGAAACACCAAACTTCCGAGGATCCAATAGCCCGTTTCGACTGCGACCGTCACGGCCATGCTCGTCCCGATGCCGAGATAGGCACCGGCCAACATGCCACGTAGCACCAGCTGGCGTGGAGGTAAGCTGAGCTTCAGGGCGCCACCGGCCAACATACTGTCCACGACGCCGTACGGCTTCACATAATCCATTGTCTCCTCCTTGTTCGGTTCGCCATTCCTCGCACTCCTCGCGATTCACCGACCCGGTCACCGAGACTTGACGATCCTCGAGCTGAGCAAGGCCCATGCCTCGCGCAGAACCGCCGTCTCAGGCAATCATCAGGCGACGAATGGCGACTTGCCGCATCTGCCAGCGCAGCCTTCGCATGATCACACGACGTACAAAATCAGCATGGATACGGGCGGGATCGCACGGGCGCACGGTGCGAAACCGCTCATTCCTCGGCGATGCGGCTGGTTCGAGCGCAGGAGGATGAATTGATCGACACCCGCAGGCGACTGGAACGGTCATCGGCTCGGGCAATCACTGAGGCCCGAATAAGGCGGCAAAGTTGCACAGTGGTGGGAGTGCAGACTACGATAGCGACGGAGACTGAGATCTGCCTTGAGTGATCTGTTAAGCAATCTACCCATCGCCCGCAAGTTATTTCTTGCGTCGGTGATTCCTGCGCTCACCGTCCTGCTGCTCAGCATATTGACCTATCGCAGCGTCACAACCTTTTCCGACGACGAAGGTCAACTGAACGATATCTACTATTCTCAACGGCTGGCCTCAGAATACCTCCGCCTGGTGGTCGATCTGGAAACCGGCTTCCGGGGCTTTGTGCTGACGAGCCAGGAACATTACCTGTTCCCCTATCGCACCGCGCAAGACCATGTGCTGAACATCGGCCGCACGTTGGAAGCCCAGGTGTCGCAGCAGGATGATCAGCTGACGCTCATCACCTCCGTACAGCAACTGGTCAAACAGTTCATCAGCGAGAAAGAAGTGCTGATCGATGCGGTGAAGGCCGAGCACCCGGGCGAAGCGCGGGAGTATATCGAGGAGGGCAAAGGTCGGGCGTTGATGTTGAAGATCCGGCAAGACATGGGTCGATTCGAACATCTCACGCAGACGGCCCTGAATACCAAACTGGCCAAGATCGCGCAGGATCGCGACACGATGCTGATGACCATCCTGGGCGGCGGACTCTTTTCCTTGATCTGCATGGTAGCGGCATTGCACCTGATCGCCCATTCCATCACCACACCACTTGCCCGCCTTGCCACGGCAGTGGTGACCTCTGACCGCAACCCGATCCCGCAGGTTCCGGTCATGACGAGAACGGACGAAATCGGCAATCTGGCGCGCGTCATGCACGCGATGAGTACCGCTATCCACTCTCACATTGAAGCCCTGCAACAATCGGAGGGGAACTTGCGCCAGCTCAACCAGGACCTGGCCGGGTCCGAAGCCAAGTATCGGAGCATCGTCAACCATGCTCCTTTCGGCATCTTCACCACCCGAGGGATGACGCTCGTCTTCAGCAATCGCTACAATAGCCTGCTCGCCGGACTGAATTCGACGGAAGAAAAAGATCCTGACGCCGTGCGGCGCGCCATTCATCCGGAGGATCGAGACCGGGTCATTGCGGAATTCGCCCAGGCGGTGGTGGAGGGAGAGCCGTACGAAACGGTGTTCCGGTTTCTCCACGCAGACGGCACGATCCGCAAAGTTTTGAGCCGGCGTATCCCCATCCGAGATCAGTCCGGGCAGGTCATTATGTATCAGGGATTCAACGTGGACATTACGGCGCTCGATTTCATGCAAACCCGTCTGCGCCGGGCTGAGCGGCTGGCGACTCTGGGACAGGTGGCGGCAGGCATTGCGCATGAGATCCGGAACCCGCTTGTCGGCATCGGCTCAACGACCTCCCTGCTGCTCGATGACACTGAAGCTGATGATCCGCGGCGGCCAGACTTAGCGGTCATTCTCCAGGAAACGAAACGTCTGGATCGGATCGTCAATCAGATCATTGACTATGCCCGCCCCAGGGAAATCGTGGCGTTTGTCTTCGACATGGCACAGCTGGTGCATGAAGTGATGAAGGTCTTGGATGAACCTTTGACGCGCAAGCAGGCGGCCATTCGTCTTTCGGCTCCTGCTGCTCCTTATATGATCCAGGCCGACCGCGATCAGTTCAAACAGGTGTTGCTCAATATCCTGCAGAACGCGATCGAAGCCACGCCACAAGGGGAGACCATTACTGTCGCGCTGGCAGAACAGGCGCGCGGGATAGAACCAGGCCTGGAAATTACGGTGACGGATCGAGGCAGCGGTATCAGCCAGAGTCATTTGCCGCACGTTTTCGAACCGTTTTTTACCAGCGGGAAGCCGCGCGGAACAGGCTTGGGATTAGCGATCTCCCGCAATATTCTCGACGCGCACGGAGGAGACATCGCCCTGGACAGTGAAGAGGGACGCGGTACGACCGTTCGCGTGTGGACTCCCGTGCGCCAACAGCCGCAACGAATGCAGGAAGAAGGGGACCATGCAGGCCACGATCTACGTTACGGATGACGAACCGGCGATTCGCTCCGCTATCGTCAAGCGCCTTTCACGGCGCCACCACACCGTCACCGGGTTTGAATCCGGAGAAGACCTGGTCAGTGCCGTCACTCAGCAGGCCCCGGACCTGATTCTCCTGGATCTCAAAATGCCCGGCATGGGCGGCATCGAGGCTCTACGAAAAATTCGCCCCCTCGCCCCGCAGACGCTCATCATCATGCTGACCGCGTATGGGACGGTCGAAAATGCGGTGGAAGCCATGCGCTTGGGCGCCTACGATTTTCTGATCAAGTCAGTTGATCTCTCCGGCGTCAACCCCGTCGTCGATCGCGCCTTGGAATTTCTCGCGCTGAGGCACCGGGTCGAATTTGCGCTCGAAGATCAGAACAGCGCCTACGCCCTGGCCAATATCGATGCGCGCAGTCCGGCGATGCAGCTTCTGCTCGGTCAGGTTCGAGATGTGGCCGAAAACGCCAAATCAACCGTGTTGCTCCAGGGAGAAACGGGCAGCGGCAAAGAGTTTCTTGCGCGTGTCATCCACTGTAACGGGCCACGCGCAGCCGGCCCGTTCGTGGCCGTCAACTGCACAGCCATTCCCAAGGAGCTGTTCGAAAGCGAGCTGTTCGGCTATGAACGAGGCGCCTTTACCGGCGCACACCAACGGAAACGCGGGCTGCTGGAAAAGGCCGAAGGCGGAACGCTGTTCCTGGACGAGATCGGCGATTTAGATCCGGCCATGCAGGCCAAATTGCTCCGTGTACTCCAGGAACGGACCTTTCGGCGTTTGGGCGGCACGGAGGACCTGTCAGTCGATTTTCGCCTGATGACCGCGACCAATCGCGATCTCAAGAAAGAGACGGCTCGCGGCAGCTTCCGCGAAGACCTCTTCTTCCGCCTGAACGTGGTGACCTTTGAACTCCCGCCGTTGCGAGTGCGCGCGGAAGATATTCTTCCACTCTGCATGCAGGCCATGTTGCGCTTCGGGAAAGAATTCGGCAAAGAGGTCCTCGACATCGAACCCAACGCCAAGGAATTGCTGCAGCGCTATACCTACCCCGGCAACATTCGCGAATTGCACAATATCATCGAACGGGCCATGATTCTGTGTCACGATAAGACCTTGACCGCGGGGTGCCTTCCGCGAGAGCTGCGCGACCAAGCATCAACGCACGTGGCGGTGGCCATGGCGCAAGGCGAACATCCCTCGCTTCGCATTGAGATGGTCCTGGGGCAACAGACGTTGGCGGATATCGAGTCGGCGTTGATCGAAGAAGTCGTGCGATTGTCAGACCACAATAAAACGCTGGCCGCCAAACATTTGGGATTGACCCGCTTCGCCCTGGACCGGCGGCTGAAAAAACAGATGGAGCACGAGTAGTTTGCTGAATGTTCTGGCATTTTGCCGTTGCAGCACGAGACAGGGAAGCGGTGAAATGAGAAAACAACAGGCCGGCGATGCGTGATCGCAATCACACCATTCTACCCCTCATCATCGGCTTAAGCGCCGCGCTGTTCGCCATCGATCTACTCGTGCCCATGGGCATTGCGGTCGGCGTGCTCTATGCCGGAATCGTGACTCTGGCAGCTGCCTCCTCTCACCCGCGGTTACCGTTCCTCACCGCGATAGCGTCCACGCCATTGATCATTGCCGGTGCGATGCTGGGTCCTCAGCACACCTCGATCCCTATGTGGGTCGGTGTCAGCAACCGCATGTTCAGCCTGATCATTGTCTGGATCTCAGCAGTACTGCTGCAGCAGCGCCAGCGGGCGGAGATTCAACTACGCGAGGCCAAGGATGAATTGGAGGGGCGAGTGGATGCCCGTACCAAGGAACTAGCCGATGTCAATCGCAGCCTCATGCAGGAAATTTCCGGCCACATCCAAACCGAAGGATTTCTCCGTAACAGCGAACAGGCCCTCGCCACGAGCCGGCAGGAACTGCGCGACCTCGCCGCCCGCCTTCTGACCGTCCAGGAAGAAGAACGCCGGCGCATCTCGAGAGACCTGCACGATGATATCAACCAGCGCCTGGCCATGCTCGTCGTCCAAGCCGAATCGTTGGAAGCCAATCTTCCGGCTTCCGCGGTTGGCTGCAGCAAAGAACTTCGTTCGATCCAGGATCGGCTGACCGAGCTTTCCGACGATGTTCGTCATTTGGCCTATCAGTTCCATCCGTCGATATTGGACGATCTCGGACTTTCAGTGGCGTTGCAGCGTCTGGTTGATGAGTGCGCCGTCCGCTCCAATCTGGCTATCTCGTTTGAAGTCATTGCGCCTCCCAAAGCCATTCCTCAGACGGTGTCAACTTGTCTCTATCGCATCGCCCAGGAATGCCTGTCCAATATCACGAAACATGCCCATGCCTCGCAGGCACGGGTCTCTTTGGCCTCCACAGCCGAAGGGATCACCCTCACCGTTCAGGATGACGGCGTCGGATTCGATACGCAGCAGGTGGTCGATAATCCGCGCGGCCTCGGCCTGGTGAGCATGGCGGAACGGGTGCGCCTCGTCCACGGCACCGTCACCATCGATTCGATCCCTCGACAAGGCACTCGCCTCTCAATCCATGTTCCTCGCGCGGAGGTTTCCGTATGACTACCCCACCTCGAGTACTATTGGCCAACGACCATACCCTGGTGTTGGAAGGGTTTCGGCGCATCGTTGAACAACGCTGCGAAGTCGTCGGCGCGGTCGAAGACGGACGGGCCCTGCTTGAAGCTGCCATGCAGCTCCGTCCTGATCTCATTCTTCTCGACATCTCCATGCCGCTCCTGAATGGAGTCGACGCGGGCCGCCAATTGAAGAAGCTCCTCCCCGAACGTGAAACTGATTTTCGTCACGATGCATGCCGATCCGGCTTACGTCAGTGAAGCATTCAAAGCCGGGGCCTCCGCCTATCTCTTGAAACGCTCCGCCGCCCGAGAACTGGACGAGGCCATTGATGCGGTCTTGAAGGGACAGTATTTTGTGACTTCGCTTCTGACGCGGGATATTGTGACTGGTCTGTCTGCCGGGCAGAGCGGCCTCTTTGCACAACGGCAGGAGTTGACGCCCCGCCAACGCGAAGTGCTACAGCTCATCGCAGAAGGACGTACCATCAAAGAAATCGCGGCGCTCTTGAACATCTCCCCCAAGACCGTGGAATTTCATAAAGCCCAGATTATCTTTCACCTCAATCTCCGCACCACAGCTGAATTGACGAAATATGCGCTGGCGCATGGATTGACCTCCGCCTAGTGCCAACCGCTGCATCACCCGCACATCGCCGTTTCGAACCCGCCCATCAATGCGCCGCTACCTAGGACATCACCTAGTTGTTAGTCGGCGACACATTGGTTATGGTGGTGCCATTCAGTGAACTAGGCTGAATGCGCTTCTGTCAGACGCTCGAAACCTAGGTAGGAGAGCGGGACCATGAGCCCCACATCTACACAGTGTCAGTTTTGTTGGCGTGTTGAAGATAATCAAACTAGTGATAGCGATTCGGCGGCATGGTCTGACCTGCCGACCTTTATGCAGAAACACAACCTGGCTTCACACGATCTGAGTTTTGCCGGTGGATACTGTCCACAGTGCACCCAACTCTATGGCCGCCTCACGCAGGAACATCCATAGATTGGTCACGCGCACCTGGCTAGGAATAAGGATCCCTCAATCAATGAAACACAACCGAGATAGCCGTTTGGGATGGTGCCACTGCTGGTCGTCTGAGTGCACAACGGACTTCGAGTCGTGTGATACCGGCTCCTGCATCGATGCAGGCACACTCAACGCGGACCGATCGCGAGCATTCTCGAGTCGCATTGCCGGCCGATATAGGAGACGGGCCTCCCGCGCCCGCTCACAATCAGAAGCCCGCTATCAGTGGCA
>JASGJV010000011.1:0-72124 GCA_049840695.1 Nitrospira sp. | reverse complement strand
TTCATGTTTTTGTTACTGGTTCAGTTAAGCATTGCTAAGGTTAATAGGGAAACACGATAAATGCAACAGCACCTTCCGATAGTAGGTTTTCTCTGAGTGGCTAGCCAAATCCAGATAACGACCGATTTGGCGATCACCTTCTTTAGCATCTACCTTGTTTTCCAACAGGAGAATGCGTTTGTCTGGAAGATGGATTGCGATGTCGATGCGTCCAAATTCATCTAGGATTCGCTCTTGCGTTACTAAGGTTGTCTTCAGATCAAGTTGGCAGTCTACATTAGCAATATTCGCAATAAATGCTCTCAGAAATGTATCACCTTGGCCATGTAGATCATTTGGGTCTCAAAGGAAACGTAAGAAGTTCGAATGATCGACCTCGGAACGAGTTAGCCCTAGAGCATCAAACACATTAAACTGAGACGCAGTTCGTTTTCTCTCGTCCAGACTATCGAGATAAATTCTCTCAACGGATGACATGAATTCTTTGTATTTCGTCTCGTTGTTCGTACTTTCCATCTCATTTTCCGACGACTAATCAGGAATGCAAAAATTTACACTGGCACGACGTAGTCCTGTGCAGCCGTGAGCCAAACAGCGACACCTCACAGATAATTGGAGCACTGGCCGCACTTCTTTATTGCAGCTCATAGCGAGAGAGGTCATCCAATCCGCCCATTCTGAGAGGGACGCATCGTGCTTCCTTGCCGTCCGTAGTACATTAAGTGGATCTATTTCGAGTATCTTCTGACGCGGGAGTAACTGACCGAACGCTCGGAGGGCATCTGTCTCCTGCAATAGCTTCTGAAAGTTGACGGACCTGTGCATTGCCGCGATGGATACATACTCCGAACTCGGCCCATTCACCATACATTTTTGACTAACGCAAGAGCTAGGACCTCGTTGCGCATTAAGCTCGTACAGACTGCGAAAGGGACACGGACCATTGATGGGAAAGTTAAATGGAGCGTCGAGAGATTGCATATAATCCCAATAATGCCTGCCATTCTCCTTTTCATCAGCCAGCCAACACATTTCTTTTGGCTGCGCAAGTATGGACTGAAGGTTCAGACAACGAGACGAATCGGGGTTGCCTGCCTTTTCACCTGTCGATTTAACCGCTCCCCGGCACACTCCAAACCCGCGTTCCGTAAACTTTACTTCCAGGAGCAAATAGCCAATATGGGTTTTGAATCGTTGAATTGTGAAAACGACGTCAACTTGTGTCGGTTGATGAGTCTTCACCTCTCCTAACCATTCTCGAGCGCCCTTCGGGGTATGTTCAAAAAACACGCTTACCGCATCGTCCTTCTCAATTGCTCGATGTGGCAGCAACACTTGGAGTACTCGCTTGGCCAGCATGGGCTTCTCTACTAGCGGCGCAAAGAGGTTCACGGCAAAACACTGACTGGAGAGCAAACTCCGGGCCCACCTGTGCTCTTTCCCTTTGATGTACTGCCACCAGGACTTCTCTTTGAGATTCTTTTCCTTAAATCCTACTTTCAACACCCATGAAGACCTACTATCTCTTCGCGGTTCTAATAGTTGTTCGAATCCACTCTGACGCGCCCAAAATATCTGATGCTCTTTCATTCGCTCAACGAAAGACTCTCTAGCCATTTTAGATGTGCGTCCTCCAATTGAAGTCATTAGGCCCGTTCGATGATGAAATTCGCAAGATACATTCCCTTACCGTTTAGGCATAGTACATTGTGATAACGTTCCTAGCAGCGCCTGCCTTTAGAAATAGTCAAAGGACATCTGTCTCACCCGAGCGGAAAAAATAGCGAAGGAGTTAATATGGCGAGGAAGGACAACCAAGATCGTATCCCTAAACTTGTAATGGCATCTAGACTGCTTCTGGCTGTAGAAATGAAAGCCACTACAGGTGAGCGGGCGGCAGCTTTTCTAGCTGCAGCTGCAGCAGAGCTACTTTCGATCTCAGGAGGGAGTCTTGACATAGCTCAACACAGTGAACGGTTAGCTACGTACCTCGATCAGCCAGAAGTCAAGATAGGTAACGCCTTGGGTGACGCCCTCATCGAAACCGGTCCCCTCTGCACTTCCTCAGTGGTGATGCGCCTTGCCAAAAACATTTCTTCTTCCAGAGAAATGCTGCGGATTGATCGCAAAGAATTCGAGCAGCGGGAACAGCAGGGATGAGTGAACTACTTGTTTTACTTGAGCGCAGTCGGCCATCGGGAGATACCGCCCACGAATTGTTCACGAAAGGTTGGGGTTATGATGAGGCTGGCCATATTGCGACAACATGATCGACACAAAGTAAGTATAATAGTCTATTCTATACAACTAAGATTTAAATCCATTCATAAGGCTTTTATGGTCATCGGTCACAACTCTTTTATTGCGCTGCCTCATATACCCGGCGAAGCTCCTCAGATGTCGGTGGGACTACCCCAAACCAATCGAAGGCATAGACTTTCTCTCGATACATGTGTGAGTTCTTGGTGGGAATGCCATCGCCTGCTAGCCCCGTCTTTTCATTAACAACTAATGATGTTAAAGGGGGGAGCTTATGTTCACCGCACCAATACGCCAAGCATCCCAGCATCTGACCCATCACACCACCGCCCTTAAACCCGATAAGTTTTCCAAGAAGCTTATAAGTAATTATTTGGCGGTTATGCGCGGCGGAAATGAGGATTTGATAAATTTGCTGGGCCCTCGCCTCCCTTTGGTCATATCCACGTTCACCGAACCGTCTTACCATTGCAACCTCCTTACGTACTAGCCTGATTTATCTGCGTATCAACTATAGGGATACCCGCCAAACGCCGCAGGTAATATCCGATAACTGAGTGGCACCCGCCGATAAAAATCGACAACAAACATTAATCCTTCCTTAGGGCAGATCTCTGGCAAGCGATGCGAATCAAGCTTCGGTGAGACCGCATACTAATCGCCTCAGGGGGGCTTTTGGAACCAGACAGCTGGGAAAATCGCATCTGCATCCCGCTAGTTTCGTGTGACCGCCAAATTCTCCTATCTCAGTCCTGGGAATCTCCAAGTCAAAGAAGGGGTGACCTTTAACTTATTGTATTAAAATGAATATTGCTGGCGCGACGCCCTAAAAAATATTTCATCGAAAACGCTATTTACACGCCATGTGAACTACGTTAACATAGGACAATATTAACGTTCACACCTGGAGGACTTATGACCGAAACGCTCATTGGAGTGTTTGAAATTGCGGAGCTTGCGAATGTAAGTCCTTCTGCTGTTGCAAATTGGCGAAAACGTTTCCCTGACTTCCCTAATCCGCTTGCTGAATTGAAGGCCGGGCCGGTGTTTTCGGAGAATCAGGTGAAGCTTTGGTTAGCAAGACGAGAATCCGCGGATTCAGTAGCAGAGGTAGAACTTTTCTACGATCAACTGGCAACCAATCGCGAGGACCCACCAGAATTGCGCGCGAAAGTCGAGGAAGTTGTGGAGCAGCTCCAAAGGCAAGCCACATCGACTAACCGGCCTGGCATCCTCCTAGGAAGAGTGCAGAGCGGTAAAACGCGAGCGTTCCTCGGAGTAATCGCGCGAGCGTTTGACAGGGGCTACGATGTGGCTGTCATCCTGACAAAGGGCACAAAATCCCTTGCGGAACAGACGCTGAGCCGAGTGAAAAAGGATTTCACGGAGTTCATCGCCGCTGATCAGGTCGAGGTCTTTGACATCCTGTCCGTGCCCGACCTTACGCCTTATGAACTAACTCACAAGCTTGTCTTTGTCGTGAAGAAAGAAGACGATAATTTGCGGCGACTCCTGAACCTGTTTCGGGAGAAGTATCCGCAGCTGGGCAACAAGTCCGTGCTGATCATCGACGATGAGGCCGACCTGGCTTCGGTGAGTTTCCGCAAGACAAGTGGCATTAGTACAGCTGGCATCATATCGCAACAAATCGATCAACTTCGTGAGTCGGTAACAAAGTCCGCGTTCTTGCAGGTTACCGCGACTCCCTATGCCTTGTACCTGCAACCCGAGGATGAGATTGCTATCCCTGGAGGCTCACTCTTCAAGCCCAAGCGTCCGGCGTTCACTGTGCTGCTCCCAACGCATAGCAAGTATGCTGGCGGCGAAGAATATTTCGAGAAGAGCACCGAGGTTGACTCCCCGGCGTTCTACTTCTATCGCGAAGTTCCCTTGGCCGAGCGGGATGCACTAAAAAAAGAAGATCGGCGCAGATTGCAGATTGATAGAGTTCTGACAGAGAGAAATGTGGCGGTTCTTAGGGATGCTGTTGCGACTTTTCTCGTGGGAGGAGCAATCCGCCAATTGCAACAGCGCACGGCTGGTCAACGCCCGCAGAAATATAGCTTTCTGTTCCACACGGAGCAATCCCGCAGCTCACACGAGTGGCAGGAGAATGTTGCCGGCGCCGTTAGGGATGCCTTGGTTGACCAGGCTCGTGCTGATAGCCCTCTTTTCCACGAATTGGTCCGGGCTGCTTACGTGGACCTCAAGAGGTCGATTGAACTTGAAGGCGTGTCGCTGCCTACCCTTGAAGATGTGACGAAAGCTGTTTTGCAATCACTGGATGCGGGTCAGCTTATGATTACGAAGGTGAATTCGGACAATGACATAAAGAAACTGCTCGCTGACGACGGACAGCTCAAACTGCGAACGCCATTCAACATGTTCATCGGAGGCCAAATCCTTGACCGAGGCATCACTATCAGTAACTTGATTGGCTTTTATTACGGAAGAAATCCCAATCGCTTCCAGCAGGATACCGTCCTTCAGCATTCCCGGATGTACGGGGCTCGCGCGACCGCAGATTTAGCCGTGACGCGGTTCTATGCTCCCCAGCATGTATACCAGGTGATGAAGAGAATACATGAATTCGATGCGGCACTCAGGGAGGCTTTCGAATCTGGTGCGCATGATAGCGGTGTCTACTTCATCCAGAAAGACGCCTCTAACCGGCTCATCCCCTGTTCTCCCAATAAACTGTTGTTCTCAGACGTTGTAAGTATACGGCCAGGACGACGATTGGTTTTGTCCGGTTTTCAAACGGTGTACAAATCGCACGGAGGTAAGAACCTGAATGCTTTGGACGGTCGGATTGAGAAACTGATCGGCGCTTCGCAAGAGCCTGTGCTCATCGACATTGCTGAAGGCATTGAACTCCTGAAACTGGCGTACGCGAACATCGAATTCGGTGATGATACGGATGATGACCGAGAAGCGCATATTGCGGCTTTGGAGCACCTGTCGCGTACCTGCAAGAAATCTCACGTGAAGGGCAAGGTGTGGCTGCTGGTAGCCAAAGACCGTAACGTCGCGCGATACCGCGAGGAAGGACGATTCTCTAATGCGCCGGACACCAAACAACAAAAGGATCTAGCTCGAAGCAAGGCAGAGGACATTCCGGTCCTTATGCTCCTTCGCCAAAACGGCGATGAAGCAAAAGGCTGGCGTGGGCTTCCTTTTTGGTGGCCCGTGATCATGACGCCTCGCTCGGGAGTCACGGCGATATTTGCTACCGATGAGGCCGTACCACCCACGGCGCCAACCAGTACGGGCCCAACAAGATCCCTCTCAACAGAGGAGACAGCGTAAATGGGTCCAGACCGATACCTACAACAGATTTTTGCCCGGGAGCCGTCGATACCGGACTAGGGTTTTGACTGCTCAAGGGTTGCTATCGAGATTTATTACGAAGAGAATGGGTCGGGAGAGGGTAAAGGAAACGGCCATAGCCTTCAGTGGTGGGCTCCAAAGAAAGGGCCAGGAACTGGGAACAGCCAACTTCCAGGTTAGGTAATACAGCACGCGAGATAGCACCTCCCGGATATGTGCTACTCTTCTTTCACCGCTTGCGGCTCTTTGGGAGATTTTCATAACAGAATACGTACGGATGGATTGCGAGCACCTCTTTCACGAGCACATCGTAATCCGGTTGATACGCTTCGTCTTTGGCTTTCATCTTGCCGCTGGCCGCCTCGGCAATGGCCTCAAGTTCGAGCTGTAATTCTTCCATTGAGTAACAAGATTTTCCGTTGACGGAGATGCTGTCTTCGGGCCAATCTCCGCGTGGCTCATCTATGGCCCACATGATGGCTTGGCGAGCCTTGATGCGCCATTCAGGCTCCCCAGCCCCCTCCGGGACGGTCCTGTAGATATAACATTCTTCGTCTACGATTTCGGATTTCTTACGCTTGAAATACCTTGCTAGCGGGAGCATGGAATCGGGAATTTGAAATTTATCTCTTAGGACTAGACGCAAACCCGAGTAAGACCTCGCTCCGTATAACTTTGCCTCTCCTGACATCTGAAGCTCTCCCTCGTGATAGAGGAAGGGAGCCGGTGAGACCACGAACCTTGGCGCCTGATTATCGGCAGGATCTCCAAGATCAACTCTGACGTAGGCTGGGCGCATAGCACTACAATCCGGTCGCCGGCACTGTAATGGCGAACAGCATTGCCTGGTTCGCCCCATTTGTAATTTCTGTAATTGCCTCACTCATAAGTCTTGCGGGCATCAACTATTTCCCAGGCAGCAGATATTGCTTTTGCCACCTTCACGGTTGACCACTCGCTCCATCTAAGCCACCGAAGGCGTCTTGACCTTGTCGAGCGTTCGAAGTGTGGTGGCATCCTTTCAATCTCTCGCTACCACGGTGTCGTATAGCCCATAATGGGTCAGCCCCGGGTGGCTCTCTATTCCCGTGTAGCGAAGCGAGGCGTCTTCGTAGCGGCGGAAGGCGAAGACCGCCTGGTTCATCTGTTCGGTGTTGAATACCTTCAGCCGCACAAGCAGGTGGAAGTCCTTCACCGTGAGGCCGGTGACAGCAAGAAACAAGTCCGGTTCGAGCTTAGTGATAACATCCTGCAGCGTATTCTCCCTGAAGTCGGTAAGATACATGAACGCCGGAATGCGGGTGGCGAACTTGATCAGCTTTTCCTGAACAAGCTTGCGCTTGGACTTGTATTCTTTCTCCTCCTCGGTGAGCTCTTTCTTCTGCTTGGCCGTCAGCTCCTTATCCTTGGCCTTGTTTTTGAGCTCCTTCACCTTCTCACTCTTGTTGATGATGGTCTCAATGATATTGTCACCGAGCGCACGCCACCCCTCAATGCGCTCAACGGCAGCCATCGCCTCGGGGTTATCCAGAATGCGGCGGAGCGTGTGATTGTCCACGTTCACCAATAGTGCCGACTCCCATTTGCGAGCCAGAAGCGTGGCTGAGGTACCCGCCATCGCGATGTCCAGAATGCCCCCCGCATCGACCTGCGTCATATTTGCGCCGTCATAGGCCAGCACGGGTAGGAACGACACGAGATCCTTGACCGCGTTCTCCGGGTTCGGTTCGTTGGGCGACAGGCCGATGCCATACTCGGAGAGCTGCCGTAGCGCCCTCGTGGGCGCAAAGTCGAACACAAAGCAGACGGGCTTGAGGATCTCCTCTTCGTTTGGGTTGTTCCCGTTGGGATTCTTGATGGACCAGGGTGATTGAACCCTAAATGCGGCTTGGAAGTAGGTTTCAGGGGATTTGAGATTGCGGAGCACCAAGATTGACGACCACTGGGGAACTGTTACACCGGTCGTGAGCTTCCCACACGAGAGCGTGATGGTCTTAGTCTCGAATCCACTCCCGATAGCCTTGCGGACAGGCGGTAGCGCATCGAGGCCGATGCCTGCCAATGTGCCGGCTGCGACGACAACCTTGTAATCGGACCAGAACGTGTTGTGCTTTTCGGCCAGCAGGTTCGCCATTGCCTGACAGGCCGAAACGTTTGGCAAGAACCAGAATGAGTGCTGAAGATACGGCAGCAGGCGGATGTCAGAATATGGAAATGGCGGGCGTGTTCCAGTTTTGAGATGTGCAACCGTTTGCGGGGCATACGAGCCTCGAATGATGTCCAGCCACTTCTGCACGTCGCTTTTGTGTTTGAACTGAGCCTTCGCGCCTGTTCCCGATGCCTCGAAGAACGCATTGAGATCAAACTCGTCGAACTCCCCGGCGCTCGCGATCGCCACTAGCTCGTCCGGCATCTGATAGGTGAGGAGGCGCATCTGCGGGAGCGCTCCGTAGGGGTTCCACTTGCCGGAATTCTTGGCGGCAAATTCTTCCTTGGTGCGCTGTTCATCAGTGTAAGTCCAGTTGAAGATCTGCTCTTCGATGAACTCGCCCGTAGCCAGCGCCTTGAACGGCGTGCCGGAGAGGTAGAGGTAGGCCTTGGTCGTGATGGGGAGGAACTCAGTCTCCTTCTCCAACGGCTCCTGCAAATCAGCGATTCTATCCATCAGTCGTTTGGCGTCGTTGAGCCGGGCTTCCGTCCTGACGATTTCCTCCTCCTCGCCCTCGAACAGTTCCTTCGCAGTCTCGCGCCACGCGCCGAAGTGGTATTCGTCGAAGACCACCAGGTCCCATTTAACCTTGTGGAGCCATTCATTCTTCGGCTTGATGTTTCCCGTCGCATCGCGACCCAGCAGGTCTTGGAAGGAGCCGAAATAGACGAGCGGCTTCTTAGCGGAGACATTAGTCGGATCGCTGCCAGAATTGCGGGAAAGGTACTGCCACCCTTCGAAGTCCACGTGACATTCGAGGTCCGTCTGCCATGCGTCCTCGACGGCGGGCTTGAAGGTCACTACGAGTACCCGCTTGGCGCCGAGCTTCTTGGCCAACTGATAGGTGGTGAAGGTCTTACCGAAACGCATCTTCGCATTCCAGAGGAAGCGTGGGACCGCGTGCATGTCTTCTTTCCAGATCGAGTGGAAGTAGGCATGGGTCTTGTCTACGGCCGCGGCCTGTTCGCGGCGCATCGCGAACGTCTCGTGATGCGTGCCGGTGAACCGCTGGCCCGTGCGAAGCTCGGTGAGCACGGTCTTCACATCTTTGACCGAGCAGCGCATCCATTCCAGTTCAGTGTTCTCGAAGCCCTTCTTCACGAGGGCCATGCGCACCTCGTGGTCACTGAAGATGGTTCCGTCGTGGCGCTCGGCGAACTCGTCGATTTCGATCTTGTAGTTCGTGATCGCAGCGGTTTTAACCTGTTCAGCAACACGATTTTTAACGTCGCGCGTGGTCTGGCCGACCTTGAGGAGACCCGCGTGCGGCTTGTCGGCAATCGAATAGGCGTAGATGCGCGGCCGAGATTCCGGCTTGGGTTCGAGGATTCTCTCGATGGTGGGCTTACTCATCGCCATTGTCGTCGAGGTTCATTGCTCGGACCTGCGACTCGATGTATTCCTGTTCCTGTACCGTGATGCCGTATTTCGCGAAAAGGTCTTCGTCCGACCAAGTGCGGGTCCACGACTGCTCAGGAACCCAAGCGTATGTTGACCGAAGTGCATGCTGGGTGATTTTGCGAAGCGAGACGAGGAAACGAAAGAATCGAGTTCTGGTATAGCTCTGGAAAGAAGTTGCCGCCTTTCTACTCGCGAACGGCCCCGCAACCAAGTACGTCTGCGTGCACACCGAGTCAGGGGGAGCCACGATGGAAGGGCCAAGAACCAGGGCAGGGATTGCGCCTCGCTCGCCGTAAGCCTCTGGGAGAAGTACCTTCCATGGATCAATTAGATGCACGTTCTTTCGGATGACGGATCGAGCGGTGTGACCAACCAGGCGTTTCCCACGATCAGTTAGGTAGAGGGCGACCGATCCGCGAAACGGTTGGTCCTTATAATCAGAAAAGTTCGTGGCTAGGCCAAATGGCGTGTCTCCGCTCACGATGTCGCTGATCGAAGGATCGCTAAGGTGCTGAACCTTTTTCAGGATGTTGACCGCGCGCGTATCGCGCACGAAGATGTCAAACTCATCGAGCTTGCGAACAACCGCAGGCTGCTCCTCGTCTCCGAGCACGAGCTTGTATTGGCTGTCGCCTTGATGATTTCTGTCCCACAAAAAGTAACCAACACCGCCCTCGAAATCGACGCCCGGGAATGCCGTTGACATCTTGGTGTAGTCAACAAGATGGCTTATGTGCTTGCCCGTAAGCATTGTCTTTCGGAATTCGTCCATACCACGGCCGCCAGCCAGCCACCTTGATGGAATCACCATGCTCAGGAAGCGCGGGTCAAGTTTCAGCGCCTGCTCTACAAACAGATGGTAGATCGAGGAGTCACTCGAACCGCCTGCGCCGCCCTTCATCTGATACGGCGGGTTGCCGATGATCACGTCGAATTGCATATGGCCTCCAAACAACTCGGCCATCCGAGTCTTGATGTCGTTGGTGTGAATAAACGCATACGCATGAGTTTCAAGACCTTCACCACGGTCCAAGGTTTTCTGAGTTGCGCCGCAATAATTGCACTTGCCGTCCACCCAACTGTGTTCCATGCGATTGAACCAGATGTTGCCGGCATCGCTAACGAAGGTCTTGGCAATAGAGTGCGTACCCTTGGCGTGCTTAGAGCAGTAGACGCTCCGCCGCGCAAGTAGACTCGTGAGATGAGTGATGGCGATGCCGAAGACTTGCTTGGTCAGGATGTGGTCAACGCGATCTTGGATATCGGGGATTTCCTTCTCCAACCCTTTGGTCAAACGGCTGGTAATTTCGCGGAGAAACACGCCGGATTTGGTAAACGGGTCGAGGAACTTCACTTTCTTGTCCGCCCAGATGCTCGCGCGATTGTGACCCGCTGCCCATGCCTCGGCCAGCGTGTCCAGCATGCGGTTGGCGAACTCCGGCGGCGTGAAGACCTCGTCGTTGGAGAGGTTGGCGATGCACGTCAACACATCCGGGTTGCGGCCGCGAAGCGCGAAGGCGGCTTGCTCGCTCATACGTGCGTGCCCAGGACAAAGCGAGCATGTTCGATACGCAGCATCTGGTATGGCGTCATGAACCGCACGCCCAGACCCACGCATGCATTCGGTATCTTGATGCGACCCGGCGAGTTAGACTGAACCTCGTGGGTCACCACCACATGAGTACCGGCCAGCGCATGGGCGAGCAGATAGAAGTCAGCAGCCTGCAGAAAGGTGTTGATGGCGGCCGGTGTGTATTGCTGCCCGGTGGCCCATGTGCCGACCTGGGTGAACTGCGGCGCCAGTGCCGGCGGCGTATGTCGAAAGAGCCCACCGCCGTGGGTTCTTGCCCAGTCCGACAACTCGTCCTGGCCGGCCTCGATTTCATCGGCCACCTTGTCGATGCTGAACACCGATCCGGTGTTGCCCTTGTGCACCAGCCACTCCCAGAACGCCGGGCAGAAATCCAGACCGTAGTGCAGGTTCTTCGCGGACATGAACACATTGGCGTCCAGCAGATAGCTCACGCCGTTACCCCGAGCTCACGCGCCGCTTCGTAGAACGTGGCTGTCTTGCGCACACCCAGCATGCGAAAGGCGTCTGGAAACGATGTCAAGCCCTCCAGCGTGCTGGACACGATGGCGCGGGCAAAGCGCTTGCTGGTTCGTGCACCCAGGCTGTGATAGAAGTCTCCGCCACTGCTACTGCGTTCCTTCAGCGTGCGCAGCCGCTCCTGTTCCTCCCGGTAGTACTGCCATAGCTCAATTTGGCTGATGTAGCCCGCATCAAACAGGCGACGCAAGGCAACCAACGTACTGACCTTGAACTCGCGTGCAAGCCGCTGGATTTCGTCTTGAATCGGCGCATCGGGCTGGTGCGCTGCTCGCAGCTCCTCTATGGGCATCAGCAGTTCCGCCGCTACCTGGTTGCACCATCGCTCGGTTTGCTGCTCAGGCAGCTGCCCCGCCTGCGCATCCGACACGCCTGTTGCGCCCAGCCACAGGTGGGCCAGCTCATGCGCAAGCGTGAACATCTGCGCAGCCTTGCTGTCTGCGCCGTTCAAAAAGACCAGCGGCGCAAGGCCGTCCGCCAGCGCGAAGCCGCGAAACTCGTTCACATCCAGCTTGCGGTGGCTGTTGCTGCCCACCACAGAACTCACCATCACCATCACTCCGGCATCTTCGGCCTTGGCGATCAGCTGGCGCAGCGCGTCCGTCCAAGTGGACAACTGACGACGCGCTTCGGTGGATAGGCCTAACCTCTCTCGCAGGCGTTGCGCCACATCGTCCGGCGATTCCTGCAGGCTCGCGCTGCCGACAAATGGCAAGGCCGGGAAGCCGTGCATGCGGGCATGGTCGCGGTACCAGTCCTGCCGCTGCTGGCACAAGTAAAGGGTGTCCAGTAAGTCGCTGCTTGGTTCGGCGAGCATCTCGTTGCGGAGGGTGCCGGAAGTCCGGCACTGGCAGTGCCAGCTCGGGAGGCTGGGGCAGGAAGAAGTAGCCGAAGGCCGTGTGCGTGAGGCGCGCGAAGTCTTCCAGTTGCTTGAGCGTGGGCTGAGCATCGCCGCTGAGCCACAATCGCCACTTATGGAAGCGTGCCGCCAGGTCGTCGTCGGCCAGGCGAGCGCGTTGCGCTGCCCAGCGAAGCACTGGCACGGAAGCAGCCACAGTCGTCATGCCTCCTCCTTGGGCGATACTGCCAATGCCACCTGCCCTAACCCGGCAGCCAGATCGCCCACGGTCATCGGCGGCCAAGTCCTGGTCGGAGTAAAGATTTCGTGCTTGCCAAGGTGCGCAAAGAGCGAGCCCTCCGCGCTGAAGGCCAACGAAAGAGCGAGACTGTCGAAGCGGAAGTCGCGCCGCTGGAACTTGCCCTTGCCCAGGTATCCCCACTCGGCAAAGGTAATCGCCTGACCGTCGTGGGTGCGCATCGTCAGCGCATCGCCGTGCACGAGGTTCTGCGACAGCACGTAGGAAGCGGCCTGATAAAGGTTATCCGATTCCTCGAGATTCATGTAATCGGAAAGAATCTCCAGCATATTTGCACGACACTCGGCGATGTTGTCAGCGAGAAGCTCAATCCCGTAAGTGCACATAAGAGCGAGAAGGGCGTAGTGGCGCCTTTCAAAATCGGATTTCCCGAACTTGAGTTCGACGACGGCGAGCTTCCGTTGCAGAATCCGCACAAGGAAATTACCAGCTCCCGCACGCCGGCTCCAAGAAGCGGGAGTCGATCCGCTCGGTCTCGCCCTTGACGAGCTCAAGCATCGCCTCAATCATCCACGGAGGAGTGAATACCTCTCCATGGTCAGCGACGCGTTGTTTTGACTTAATCAGGCTCATAGTCAAATCCAGCCGGAGTATAGCGCAGGCGCAATGACCCTGTCTTTCATCAAAACGAAGTGACAGGGACACTTACATAGTCCAGTCCTCGCCCCTCCGACCGGCAGGCGATCCGCTTCGCCGAGATTGCTGGCCGCCCTTCATTCAGGCTCTCTTCGGTAAGAGCTCCAATCTCGGCAGAGACGCCAGTTGCCGTTTCGCTAATGAGATAACTGTAGGGCGAACCGAAGAATTGGCAGGTCTGTGACTATCGCTTTTTTGTCTGCTGGTGGCTCTTCTGTCCGGCAGCTTAGACCTGCCATCGATGAGTGTGCATGACCCTCCTCTGTTCGATGACTATGCCATGATGCGGCAGAGGTTGCGAACGACGTTAGAACACTACCCGGAGTCCCTGCCGAGCATTTTTTGTCCCAGGACATTACGTTTTTTGCTCTTACTCCTGCGGTATTGTTCCTTTGACTCTTAGTTAGTGCTTATTCAATTGCATTCTCACTGCAGCGTCGCTCGCACTTCATTTGCACACTACCGCTCTCCAATTTCAGATCTTAGAATGTGCACTATAGGGCCATATAGCTCTAGCCATACCTTTTTCGGCCCTATCGCCATTTTTCTATAAAACTTTGGTGTCGAGCGGATCACAGATGGTTGAATATGTACTGCTACTTAACACGATGCTTCAGGCCTAAAACTGTGACTGACGGGCCATGCGAGTCTCGATTCATCGCGACTGGCGCGGACGTTGTGTTGGGTCGGAGCAGATCTCATCGGACGATAGCGAAGTGAGGCATGATGAATAGCTCTTGAGAGAGTTAAACCATTGTCGTCCCACCGCCTCTTATTTCTGTCCCCCAGTGTCCCCTCCTGTCCCCTCGTGTCCCCTCAAGGGATCTTTCACCGGAACGGCCCGCATGCGTATGGTCAGCGCCGTGCCATGCGACATCATCGTGAGAGAGGAGATGCCATGAGAAGGTTATGGATCACTGCCGACCAACTCGCCGCCAAACTGGGAGTGAGTGTGAAGTCCATCCGCCGCGCCTACTGGAAGGGTGAGATTCCCGTGGATCGATTCTGTCGGTTTGTCCGCTTCGACCTGGAACGGGTAAAGGAAGCTCTCCGGGCCAAGGGGCATTGGCCGTCCCATGTGGAAGCCCAGAGAAAGAAGGGACAGCGCAGCGCGACCGGCGGCGCCAGCCGGCGGCGCGCGCAACGGCCCAGCCCCCGACTTGGTAAGACGGGGGCGTCTATCGCACAGAAGCCAAGGGGGAAGAAATGAACGGTTCTGGAGGGTTCACACAGACCATCGATTGGCTCGCCTTCACGCTTCCCAAAGCGGAGGTCGCCGACGTGATTGCGATGATTGGTGGCGACTGGTTCCAAAGTGAGAGCGGCTTTCGCGGCTATCCCGTGGCGCAACTCATGACGCAGGGCAAGACGGGCGTCGCCAAACTGGGGACGGGTGCTCCTCGCAATCCGAAGGAAGTGCACGTGGATTTGTCGGCCGGGATTGTCTCCCAGTGGGACGAGACGAAATTGAAGACCGTGTTGGCCTGGATCTTTGCCCAGAAAGGCCATGTCACTCGTATCGATGTGGCGCTGGACGACCGGGAGGCCTCTGTCGCAGTGGAGACGGTCCGGCTGGCCGTGGAGGCCGGACAATTAGTGAGCCGATCGAAGCAATTCAAAGTCATCCAAGCTTCCAATCATCGTGAGGGAACCCGCACTGGGGAGACCCTGTATTTCGGCAGTCGGGAAAGCCAAAGCATGCTGCGAGTCTATGACAAGCGGCTGGAACTTCAATCCAGAGGCCGAGAAGATGCGGCCTTATACGGAGTCCGATGGGAACTGGAATTCAAACAGGATCGGGCCCAAGCCTGCGCAAAAGCACTCCTCACGCTCGATCCCGAAGACTGGAGAGCCTTCTTGGTTGGCGTGCTACGTTCCTATGTCGATTTCCGCGAGACCACGCGAGAGGCGGAATCCTATGAGAAGTATCGGGCGCCGTTGGTTGGCTGGTGGAAAGCGTTGACTGAAGGCTTCATGCGATGCCGGCTCGTCGTCGAACGCATTCAACAACGATTGGATGATGTGGCCGCCTGGTTGGCGAACGCCATCAGTCCCATGCTCGCGGTGGTCGTCGCCTGTCGAGGGGATCAGTTTCTGTTCGAGATGATCTATGGGGGCACCAAGCGATGGACGCAGAAGCACTATGCGTTGCTGAAGCAGCGGAAGCGAGGGAATCCCTATGTCCTTAGAGTTTCATAACGGATCGTGGCGACGCATGTGTCCAGGCTGTGGCACGAGAGGCTGTCGGTGCAAATGGGTACAAGGCGCCCTGTATCTGAGCTGTACGGCATGCGATTCGGAATTCTGTCTCAGGCTAAAAGCCCGGTTCGAAGGCCGGGGCGTGTGGGTCAGGCGCTTGGCTGACTCGAAATTCACTCACTATTCAGGAGGTCTCGACGATGCAAGTCAAAGCGGAGGGCGCAGTGCAGGGCTATGTGGAACGGAGGAGCCGGGAAGGCAAGGTCTACCGATCGGTGGATTTCTATGTGAAGGGCAAAGATCCGGGGGTTCTGCGTTTGGGGATTCCGGAGGATCAAATGCCGTTGATCGAGGTCTGCAAGCAGGCCGAAGGCAAACAGGCCCGTGCGTCGATCGAAGTGCGGAAGTTCGAGCAGACGGGCCGCGTGTTCTTCGATTTGTCTGGATTGGAAGTCCTGAAGTAACGGCAGGAGGAGGAAGGCCAGTGGATCTCACCATTATTCTCGTGGCGGTCTTGTTACTGGCCTTCCTCGCCGGCCTTGGAGTCGGACGGTTGTGAAAGTCCTGTCGCTCATGACGTATCTCGGGTTTGTCTGGGCCCTTCTCGTCTCACTTTGCGTTGCGCCGGGGGAAGCCTTCAGCCAAACCGCAACGCAGTATTCGAGGGTGGTGGCTCAGGCCGAACGCATCGCGTACCTGGCGGCTCAACGGTCGGCGCTCGCCTCCCAAGTCGCCACAGCCGCGCTAGCCCCTTCTGCCAGTTCGATGGCGGTCCGCATGGTCGCCGGCCCCGTTGGTTGGGCTGCCCTCGGGGTCAGTGCAGGTTTGGTCCTGGCTCAGATGTATTACTCGCAAACAGACCTCTCGGCCGTGAAATCCGCTGCATCCACGCCGGGCGGCTGGCAGGTCACAAGCTCGAACGCAGGCGTGCAGACGTTCCCCGGCTTCGGCACGAATACGCCAGGCAATCCGGCCTATCCCAACGCGACCATTCAATTCAGCGCGACCAATGTCCCGCTCTGCGCGGTGGATACGGAATATCAGCATGATTGGGTCGTCGGGCCGTTTCAAAGCCTCAGTACTGCCGTCTTCTTCACCGGAAACTTCTTTGTGAATGGTCCTGCCGTCGGCGGATATACCTTGTATGTGTGCCATCGAAAAGGCATTCCCGGCTCCACCTCACCGATTCAAGAGGGTTTGATCCCGCCGACACAGCAGCAAGTAGCCAACTTCGTCGGGGGCCTCCCGGCGAGCGATCCTAAGTCCGTCGAAGCCCATACGAATCCCGTTGGCACCACTGGCACGACTCAGCCGGCCGATACCACCATCTCTCAAGCGGTGACGCCGACGGAGATGCCAGACGACCGTGAAGCCGAAGCCGGTGCCTGCCGGAGACATTGTTGTCGTCGATACCGTGCCGCCTCCGGCCAGTACGCCACAGCAGAACACGCAACAGCAGACGACGACCACAACCACCACCACATCCCAGAATCCGGACGGCTCGACCACGCAGCACGAAGAGACGCAAGCAACCACGTCTTGTACCGTCGGCTCACACGAGAACCGGACGTTCGGCACGGTCCTACAAGCGCATCAAACCATCTGGGCGACCAGTGGCTTACTTGGGACGCTGAACCTGTTGAAGTCGCTCACCTGGCCGACGACCTTACCGGTGATCGCGCTGCCGTCGGCCTTTTTTGGCAGCCAGCAGGTGGACTTCAATCAATGGGCCTGGTTCTTCACAGTCCTGCGAACGCTCGTCATCGCGACAGCCTCCATTGCTGCCTACCGCATCATCTTTGTGGGAGGAGGCCAGGCGACATGACGGCGATTCTCACCCTCATCTATTGCTGGCTGCAGGAGTTCTTCTTCTCACTCACCGATTGGGGACTCGGCATCTGGGATTCGCTCCTTTCTGTGGCGGACAGCACGCTCGCCACCATCGGCACGGCTGGGCTCACCCTGCCGGTGATCCCGGATCAGTATGCGTGGGTGCTGGGCGCGACGGGCATGAGTCAGGCGCTGGCCATCGTGGCGAGCGCCATGGGGACAAGATTCATTTTGCAAACTATTCCGTTCGTCCGGTGGGGCTCATGAACCAGCTGGTGATGGGCTGGGCCTATGCCTGGACGGTGATCCTCGCGCTCTGGATCTGGGTGTATCTCAGGAGTCTTCGATGATCGAACTGTATGAAGGCGTGCCAGGCTCGGGCAAGTCGTATCACGCGATCTGCGAGAAGTTCCTGCCCTGGGTGAAACAAGGCCAACGGCTCTATATCGCCGTCGATGGGATCTATCTGGATCGGTTGTCCCTCTTCACTGGTATCGACCTCGAAACTCTCGAACAACAGATCACGATTTGGAAGGACTCCGTCGAAGTGCTCCAAGCCTTTCCGCATGTCGAACTTGGCTCCGCCGTCATTATCGACGAAGCCCAGACCGTGTTTCGGTCCATGCAGAAGGTCGAACCCGGTCTGCTGCGCTGGCTCGAAACTCACCGGCACTATGGCGTCGATATTTTGCTCATGAGCCAAGACTTTCGCCAGATGTCGCAGGGTGTCACGCGACTCATCGAGGCCACTGTGAAGTTTCGGAAGCTGGCGTTTGTGGGATTGTCGAAAAAGTACCAGGGCAAGGTGCGCGGGAACCCCGAAGATCATGAGGTCATCCGGGCTTTCGTCGGCACCTATTCGCCGGCCATCTACGCCTACTATTCGAGTTACGCCTCGGCAGCTATTCGAGAAGAGAAACGAAGTCATACCGTCTTCAAGTCGGCGCGGGTGGCGATCGGCATTGCCGCAGGCCTATTCGCACTCGGTCTCATGGTTTGGCGGCCCTGGTCATCCTTGAGTGCGAACAAGCCGACTTCGGCCGCTGGATCAACGCCTGTCCCAACCACCACCATCGGCGCACCAGTCTCCGGTTCGGCCAGCCTGTTGAACCCATTGGGCGTGGCTGCGCCGGCATCAACGACTCCGCCCGTCCCAAAGCGACCAGTTCGAATCCTCGGTGGTGCGGGAATGAGCAAGGACCGTCAAGGCTGGCGGTATCTCTTGGACAGCGGCGAGATCCTGACGGCCGCGCAGATTACCGGACGCTATGGCCTCATGGTCTCTGAAATCTATGAGGAAGGATCGATGCGGCTCATTGGCGAAGGAGTGTTCTATGGACCTGCCGGCGATTGAGGCGATGACCTACTTCACAGCCATCTTCTGGCTCGGCGGCTTTGCGGTCGGCCTCATCATCAAATTGATTCTGCCTCAAAGCTATTGAGGCGCTCGACCGCCGGCGAGTCATCCGGCGGCGTGGGTGGACGGAACCACCAACAGCACAAGGAGGTGCCGTATGAAGGGATGGGGTTGGGTCAAAGGGCTTGGGGGACTGCTCATGGCGTTCGTGTTCGCCTTGGGCATCCCGGCGCTGTCGCAGGCGCAGTTGTTTCCGGTCTCGGCGGATGTGGCCACGGTGCGGGCCGATCTGCTCTTGTGGGCCACGGCCTTGATTGGCGTGGCACTGGCGATCTACGCCTTTAAGCGCGTCCGCGCAATTGTGGGCTGAGCGAGCCCATGGAGGCAGGCTGGCAGCAGCCTGCCTCTTTCTCCCCATCGAGACGGTCAGGAAATGGCAAAGGAGTTCCAACATGACGGCGCAACAGATTCAAACCATTGGCAATGCCTTGGCTACCGACCTGGTCGCCTGGGGGACGGCGGCGATCGGGCTCGCGCTGGTGGCCGCCGGGGCGGCCTGGGTGTTGCGGCTCCTGCGCTAAGCGCCGGGCCAGCCCTGGTCGGCGAAGCTGTAGTAGTGTTCTTCGGCGAGGATGAGATGGTCGAGGAGAGTAATCCCGAAGAGGTCGCCGGCCTCGCGCAGTCGTTTGGTCAGGATGCGATCTTCGGGACTGGGCGTGATGTCCCCGGACGGATGATTATGGGCACAGAGCCAGGCACCGGCATTCATGAGAATGAGCGGCTTGAAGACTTCACGGGGATGGACAATCGTCAGGTTCAGCGAGCCGGTGGACACCACATTGATGCCGATGAGCTTGTGCTTGGCGTCCAGGCCACAGATGAGGAATTGTTCCCGGTCCAGGCCCTCAAACAACGGCCGGAGGATGGCCACCGCACCCTCCAACGTATGGACCGATTCCGCTGCCGGAAGGGCACGGCCTTCGCGAACCAGCGCGACACGGTAGCGGGGGATGCCGTATTTCCGAACCGGGCTCAGTGGCCGTCCACCGTTCGAGGAACCGAGAGAGCTATCAACGGACATGTCTGCCTCCTTCTGAAATTATGTTCTAGCCCCACCCTTCACGAACCAAGGGTGGGGCGTAATCGAAGGAGGCGGCACGGGGCTCTCGCAGCGGGCAGGCCTGGAGGGGGGAGACACGGAAGGACTGTCCCGCTGCTCCACGGCCCCGAGTCGTACCCACTGGGGGCTCACTCTTCGACCCAAGCCGGACAGTGCAGAGGCGTTTCAGTGAGAGCGGGAAAAGAATGAATCAGGAGCGGCAAGCCAGCGCGACGCTGGAAATCATGACCCTGGCTGAAGCGGCAGTCTATCTCCGCGTGTCAAAGTCCACGCTGTATCAGCGGAAGGATATTCCGAGGCATCGCATGCCGGGATCGCGAGAAGTCAGATTTCTCAAAGATGAGCTGATCGCCTGGTTAAAAAGTGGTGATGGGGAAGCACAGTCGGCGGATTCTAGCGAGCCGGTTTTCCCACTAGACACGGCCCATACCACTGTTTACCATCGGAACCCAAAGTATCGGGGATGACCATGGCTTATACGATTACCAAGCGACGCACGACCAAAGGGATTGCCTTTGACCTCTATTTCCGGTGGAAGGGGCAACGGTATCGTCCCCTACTCGGCTACGACCTCTCGCCCCATCAAGCCCAACAGTGCGCCATCGACCTGATTCACAAGATTCAAAACGAAGAACACGAGAAGCCGCGTTCGCTCATGACCCTTCGCGATGTCCTCCCGCTGTATTGGCAGGCCTTCGAAGTAAAAAAACGCATCGACCGCACGCGACCAAAAGGAATTCTTGAGAACCACATCTTGTCCTGCCATGCCTGCGTCCGAAATGACTTCTCCTGCAGTCATCGTTTTGGACACCAGCCACTTTCGTCCCTCAAACCGGAGGATGGGCTCCGATATGTGAAGGCCCGATTGGACGAAGGGGCCACGGCCGGCACCGTGCGCCGAGAATGGCAGGTCCTCAATCGGATTCTCAATGTGGCTGTGCGCTACGAGAAACTGGACAGAAATCCGCTGAAACATGTCGAGCTCCCGGACGCCGAAAAACGAACCAGAATCGCAGAACCAGGAGAACTCTCACTCATCAGCAAGATGCGAGAGAATGACCCAACCAAGCTTGAATGCCGGCAAGAGCTGTGGCGCATTATCCAGGTGGCAGTTTCGGTCGGCCTCAGAGAGGGGAAGATCCTGGAGATCGAGCGTTCGTGGGTGAAGAAGCGAGAGGATGGATACTGGCTGTGTCTTCCGCCAGCCGCAAGTCGTATCAAAGGAACTCCGCAAGAAGTGCCGTTGAACCGTACCGCGATGCTTGCCTTAGGCGCTGAGATTCCATCTCTTGCGGATGGCCGGGTCTTTCGCCGATGGACTCACCAGCGGGCATTTAAGAGAATACTTGGAGTGAAACCTGCCGCCGAGTCGGGATACATGACCTGCATTTTCATGACCTGCGGCATACGTTCGCAACCAGACTCCAGCGCATCGGTGTAGATTACGAAGTCCGTCAAGCGCTCTTGGGCCATCGGATGCCCGGCATGACGGCGAACTATTCTCATGGGGGCCCGGAGTGGGACCGAAAACTGAGATCCGCCGTGGAAGGACTCGAAAAAGCCTATCCGTTGTCCTATGGACCTTGTCGCTTTATGAGACTAGGACGGCAGAGGGGGGAACTGCAGAAGTGATTGATTTGTATGGTGAGTCGGCTGGGATTCGAACCCCAGGACCCTCGCCTTAAAAGGGCGATGCTCTACCAGCTGAGCTACCGACTCTCCGAAATGGAGACGACACATCGTCACGCGAGGATCGTGACGGGAGGGATCATACCACTGACGCGTCCCGTATCGCTACGGCGCACATCGTGAGCACACAAAAAATACAGAGATTATCGTAAACGCGACGCGCGCTTGCGGCCGCCTGCCTTGAGCGGATTGTTGAGAATGATGGTTTCATTCCGCACGTGAACCGGTAGAGATCATATCAATTCTACACTCAGCCAGTTCCTCGATCCTGGCAAGATACCGCTTCGCTTCCGCCGGCAATTTCTTATAGGTGGTGACGCCCGTTGTGGGAGCACTCCATCCACGGGATACGTTCATACACCGGCTCGCAATTGGTCAAGGCCAGCAAAATCGGACGGCATGTCCCGATGAAGCTTGCCGTTAACCCGATAGCCGGTGCAGATCTTCAACTCTTTGCGGCCGTCCAAACACATCTAATTTTGTGACCGCGAGAGAAGAGAGCCGAGTTGACCCTCGTCGCATGTCGAACCACTACACTGTCAAACCACCCGCAGCGGCGAGCCCGGCCTGTAGTGGCCCCGAATTCTTTTCCGCGCTCCTGAAGCCACCCGCCGACCTCATCGGTCAACTCGGTCGGGAATGGTCCACTGCCAACGCGCGTCGTATAGGCTTTGGTAATGCCCATCACCGCATCGATTTTGGTCGGCCCCACGCCGGTTCCCGTACAGGCGCCACCCGCCGAAGAACTCGACGAGGTCACGTAGGGATAGGTGCCGAAATCCACGTCCAAATGCGTCCCCTGCGCGCCTTCAAACAGGACCGTCTTCCCGGCGTCAACGGCTTTATTGACGACCAGCGTCGTATCGAGGATGTAGCTCTTCAATCGATCAGCATAGGCCATGTACTGCTGATAGACCTTTTCCAACTCGAAACAGTCCACCTTGTGCAACTGCTCAAGGAGCCAATTGATGTCAACGAGGTTTTCTTCCAGCTTCTGTTTAAAGAGCGGGGGATTCAGCAGATCGCCCATGCGAATGCCGATCCGCGCCATTTTATCGCCGTAGGAAGGGCCGATCCCACGACCGGTGGTGCCGATACGACGGACACCCTTAGACTGCTCCGATGCTTTATCGATGGCCTTATGGTAGGGCAATATCAAATGCGCGCGGTCGCTGACGGCGAAATTCTTCGCGATCTTCACGCCCTGCCCCTGCAGATGATCCATTTCTTCGATCAATGCTCCGGGATCAACCACGACCCCGTTGCCGATAAGACACCGGGTGCCTCGATATAAAATGCCGGATGGAATAAGATGGAAAATGAACGTATCTCGCGCATTGATGACCGTATGGCCGGCGTTGGATCCACCCTGGTACCGCACGACCATGTCGGCATCCTTGGCCAGAATATCGACAATCTTCCCCTTACCTTCGTCGCCCCATTGGGAGCCGATGATGACGAGATTCGCCATTGTTCGCTGCCTCTGCTCCTTCTTCCCGTCTGAACTCGAAAAAAAGGCTCTGACCTCGTACCGATCAGAGCCGGAAGGGCATCATGGTAGGATTCGGACCGCGGTTTGTCAAGCAGGGTTTTCGAGAACGAGCTTCCGCCCTTGGTTGCGTCACCTCCAACATGCGTCCTAAGACGGATAGGCTGAGTATTCTTCCTTCCTGGCGCCGCATCTCTTAGACGGCGGATGATCCTGGATCTTCTCCGCCGCTTCCTTGCTCTCACAAGGTGGCATGTACCGCCCTTTACATTGCGCGTCCAACGTAGGCCTTCTGAGGCCGCGCGTTGCGCGAGCACGAAAAGGGCGCGGCACATCGCCGCCTCACCACCCTTTTCTTGACTGGTAAAATCCGCCCATGCTAGATTGCGGAGTTACGTCTGCAGCAGCATTCGTTTTCTCGCTGCCTGTGCACATAAAATCCAAGCTTGCGTGGGGCTGTGGCGCAGTTGGGAGCGCGCGTGAATGGCATTCACGAGGTCGCCGGTTCAATCCCGGCCAGCTCCACCAAATCAAGCTTGTCCGACCAACACTCCGGATGTGTGCGGGGATATCCGAACTCTACGAGTCATACGCTAGCCACCCGCTTCACAGGCGGGAGCTGACACGCCGCAGCGGGTACCTCGCCGAACGTTTCACCTCAGACCCGAGTACTACTGATCCATGCTTCAGCTTGAATCTGTCCATAAGCAATATTCCACGAAAGTTCTGCTCGAAGGGGCTACTGCACATCTGAGGCCAGGAGCGCGTGTCGGTCTCGTCGGCCCCAATGGCGCGGGAAAAACGACGCTCTTCCGTATGATTCTGGGCGAAGAGTCTCCCGATAAAGGCACCATCCGAAAACGCCCCCGTCTCCGCGTCGGCTACCTGCCCCAGGAATTGGAAACCATCGTGGGGAAAACCGTGCTGGATGCCGCACATCGCGACATCTACCCGGAACATGAGGCCGAACGTATTCTTTCGGGCTTGGGTTTTACCGAAGCAGACTTCTCCCGGCCGATTGAGAATCTCTCCGGTGGATACCGCATGCGCGTTGCACTGGCACACCTTCTGTTGTCGAACCCCGACGTGCTCATGTTGGACGAGCCGACGAACCACCTCGACAAACCGACTCAGCGCTGGTTCGAACGATTTCTCCTCGAATCCAACCTGACGTTGTTAGTGATCAGTCACGACACGAAATTCCTGGATGGCATTGCCACGCACATCTGGGAACTCCGGGATCGGACCCTTCAGGAATATCGTGGAAACTATACGAAGTTCCAAGAACTCCGTGCAGCCCGTGATGCACAGATTGAGGCGGCGGCGAATCGTCAAAGCAAGGAAGTCGCGCGGGTGCAGAGCTTTATCGACCGCTTCCGATATCAAGCGAATAAAGCCAAGCAGGTGCAGTCGCGCATCAAGCAATTGGATAAAGTCAAGCTGATCGAACGGCAACGCGATACCAAACGGGTGCGGTTCAAGTTTCCGCTTCCCGCGGCCAGCGGCCGGCACGTGCTCGAGCTCAAGGGCGTGGCGAAGAGCTATGGGGAGAAGGTTATCTACCGGTCCCTCAATTTTACGGTGGAACGCGGTCAGCGCATCGCGCTGGTAGGTGAAAACGGTGCCGGCAAAAGTACGCTGCTCAAGATGCTGGCTGGCGTATTGCCGTTCGAAAAGGGATCCCGCCATGTCGGCCACGGAGTCACGCTGCACTACTTTGCCCAGCACCAGGCAGAATCCTTGAACCACGACCACACGATTCTGGAATCGTTGGCCGAGGTCTCGGCGCAGGCGGAAACCAATTTTCTGCGCGGCATTGCCGGGGCTTTTCTCTTTACCGGTGACGACCAGAAGAAGCCCATCAAGGCGCTCAGCGGCGGCGAACGCAATCGTGTGGCCCTGGCTCGCATGCTGGTGGAACCGGCCAATACCCTTCTGCTCGATGAGCCGACCAACCACCTCGATCCCGCCTCCGTGGATATGTTGACGGATGCGATGACCGATTTCCCGGGGACGATCGTGTTCATTTCTCACGATCCGACCTTCCTCGCCCGCGTCGCGACCATGATCGTCGAGGTGGACGAAGGCCAGGCCAAGACGTATTTGGGCGACTACGAGTATTTCTTGTGGAAGAAGGCGCAGGAATTCGAATCAATCAAGGAAAGCAGCGCGGAACTTGCCGCCGCCAAGAATGACAAATCGTCAGGTCCCACGAAGGCCATGGCGTCGCAGGTACAACAAAAGTCCTCCGGCGGAGAGCGGCGGGATTTAAGCAAAACCCAGGCACGCCTCGAAAAACAAGTCTCGCGCGCGGAATCTGAGATCGCCTCCACGGAATCCAAGGTCAAGGCGAGAGAGCTGGAACTCGCGGATCCGGCGCTCTATCAGCAGCTCGGCCGCTGGAGCGAACTGCAGCAGGAGCAGGAAACTTGGAAGAAAGAGTTGGAACGGCTCACGGCACGCTGGGAATCGTTGTCGGAGGAATTGCAGGAGGTACGGGGAAAACTGACGGCACTCGGTTAGTTCGTCGACTTCAGCGTCTCTTCCAGATAGTAATACAACCAGCGGTTCTTTTCTTTCGTCACCAGATCATCCCATACCACGCCGAGCAACATCCCCTTCTCCCACGGTTTCGCCCAGGCTACCGTGGCGCTCAACTTCTCCTGCTGCTCAACACGATCGGGATCCAGGAATGCCAAGGAGACCATGATCTTGGAACCGATCGGCAAGGTTTCCTTCGAATGCAGTCCCGCGCCGATCTTGTTCACATTGTTCAGAACCGCCGTAAATCCCTTGGCCCCGTTCTGGGGGGAAACCAGCGCTGATCCGATCAGAGTCGCCCGGACGTACTTCCGGCGTTCGCTGACACTTTCGGTTGAATTGGTCTGACGAGCCATAGCGACCTCGGTGCTAAGTATAACCGTATAATCAGCTTTGTCTAGTCCCTTTCTTCATCATCGGCGGACGTCCGGGGACGGTAATATCGCGACCCTTTGAGCCGTTCAGGGAGGTGGTCTTGCTCGGATTTGGCCTCCGGATCATCATGAACATACCGGTACCCCTTGCCATACCCGATGTCTTTCATGAGTGAGGTCACGGCATTGCGGAGATGCAACGGCACGCCCAGGTTGCCGTGCTGCCGCGCATCACGAACGGCCTCCTGCAGGCCCACATAGGACGCATTGTCCTTTGGCCTCGAGGCGAGGTAGGTCGTGCCATGGGCCAAATTGATCTGAGCCTCCGGCAGTCCGATGAACTCCACCGCCTGCGCCACGGCATTGGCCACCACCAGCGCCTGGGGTTCGGCATTGCCAATGTCCTCAGACGCGAAAATCACCATGCGTCGCGCGATAAACCGGGGATTCTCTCCTCCCTCCAGCATACGCGCAAGCCAATAGAGGGCCCCATCCGGATCGGAGTCACGCAAACTTTTAATGTAGGCTGAAATCAAATTGTAATGTTCATCGCCACCCTTGTCGTAACGAAGGGCCTTTTTGAGCAGCGCAGATTCCAACACCTGTTCATCGATGATCCGTCGTCCATCCGGCCCTACTGGCGCGTGGCCGGCGACAAATTCCAGCGTCGTCAGGAGACTTCTCGCATCACCATTCCCGAACTCAATCAACCGGTCTCGTGCCGCGGGCTGTATCGTGAGACGAAGCGAACCCAGGCCACGCTCTGCATCAGCCACGGCCCGATCTAAAATAGAGCCGAGGGCGTCAGTTGTCAGCGACTGAAGCACAATCACGAGGGAGCGTGAAAGCAAGGGTGCAATGAGCTCAAAGGACGGATTCTCCGTAGTCGCGCCGATCAGCACCACCGTTCCCCGCTCGACATGGGGAAGAAAAGCATCCTGCTGTGCCTTATTGAACCGATGGATTTCATCGACAAAGAGGATCGTTGCCATTCCCCTCGCTCGCCGATGCTCCGCAGCTTTGATGATCTCGCGCAGTTCCGGGATCCCACCGGTGACGGCTGAGAACGGCACGAACTGAGATTTCGTATACTGCGCCACCAACCCGGCCAACGTAGTTTTGCCGCAACCTGGAGGACCCCAGAAGATGACGGAGGAGAGCCGATCCTGCTCGATCGCCTCTCTCAACGGACGCCCAGGTCCCACGACGTCGTCCTGACCAACGAGATCATCGAAACTTCGAGGACGCAGGCGTTCCGCCAGGGGCACCTTCCCGGAGGGCGCTGCCGATTGTGACGGAGGGGATGAAGCGAATAGATCGCCTGTAGAATCGTGAACGGGCATCATTACTCTCAGATGCAAGGTTGTCTGCATTTTATACGTCGCCACGGAAATACCGCAAACCCGTGTCCTGGCTCGACCATCCCCTTGATTCTCAGCCTTGCTAATGCTACCACCCACCCAGCATCTTTTCTCACAGGGGTGGACCGATGTTTTTTCAAACACAGGGTATTCGATTGGCGTATGATGACGAGGGCTCAGGCCTTCCGATCGTGTTCCTGCACGCGTTTCCGTTGAATCGCTCGATGTGGACGCCACAAATCAAGGCGCTGTCCACACAATTCAGAACCATCGCGGTCGATCTTCGCGGGCATGGCGAGTCGGATGCGCCGCTCTGGTCCTTTTCACTCGACCAGTATGCGGACGACGTGGCCGCACTGCTTGACCACTTGAACATTCCACAGGCCGTGCTGGTAGGGCTTTCCATGGGAGGATACGTCAGCCTGGCATTTTCACGAACATACGGGAATCGATTGATTGGACTCGTCCTCGCCGATACTCGAGCACAGGCGGATAGTCCGGAGGGAAGGACGGGGCGCTTTCATCTGGCGCAAATCGCCTATACACAAGGCACCGAAGCGGTCGCGAATACCATGCTGCCGAAGTTGCTTGGCACCACATCGCTGAGGAACAAACCTGAACTGGTGGAGTCTATTCGCCGGACTATCCGACACAACCCGGTAAGCGGAATTCTCGTCAACTTGATGGCGATGGCTGAACGGCGTGATTCCGTTGCGCATCTGTCGGCCATTCTATGCCCCACTCTCATCGTGATGGGGGAGGAAGATCACACGACGCCCCTCGTCGACGCTCAATTGCTGGCCAGCCACATACCGAATGCTCGGCTGGCCGTCATTGCAACTGCCGGGCACGTCAGTAATTGCGAACAACCTGAGCTGTTTAATGATCTATTGCGAGGGTTCGTCGAGGAGGTGCGGTCAATCGGCGAGAAAATTTAGCCACCGTCTTTGACGCTGCTGCCGCGAATCAAATTGAGAAATTCTTCTCGAGTCTGCTGCTGCGTACGGAACACACCTAGCATAGAACTACTCACGGCGACGGTATTTTGCTTTTCGACTCCGCGCATCATCATACAGAGATGCCGCGCTTCCATCACTACGGCGACACCATGAGCATTCAGTTTTTTCTTGAGCGTTTCGGCGATTTGCACCGTCAGGCGTTCCTGGACCTGGAGGCGCCTGCTGAACGCATCGACCACCCGAGGAATCTTACTGAGTCCCACAACCTTCTTGTTCGGCAGATATCCCACATGGCACTTTCCAAAGAACGGCAATAAATGATGCTCGCACATGCTGAAGAAGTCGATATCCTTCACGATCACCATTTCATCGTACTCTATGGGAAAGAGGGCGCCATTGAGTAAGTGATCGATGTCCTGACGATAGCCTTGGGTCATAAACCGCATCGCTTTCGCGACACGTTTGGGCGTATTCAGCAGACCATTCCGGTCCGGCTCCTCCCCCAACTCGACCAGCAGCTGCGTCATCAACCCTTCGATCGGGTCCTCGGCGGTGTGCGGTGCAGTGACACGCGACCGTCTGGCGCGGGACCCGGAAACGACTTTAGCCATGCCTCACTCCATCTTCTCTCCGCACCTGCTTCGCGGAACCGGAATATTCGAAATAATTGTCTCGCGTCTCGATCACACCGACCTTCACCAGACGTCCCCCCGGGACTTCATTGACCAAGAGTTTCCAAATGAGTACCACCAGATTCTCTCCGGTGGTCGTTTGGGTCGCAAACTCAATATCCCTGTTCAAATCCTGATGATCAAATCGTCGCACGATAACTCGCTGGACGACCTCATCAAGTTGGGACACGTCCACCACCTGATGGGTCAGGAGGTCCATGTCGCCCCTCACTGAAACGAACACCACATAGTTATGCCCATGTCCGTTGGGATTGTTGCACTTGCCGAACGTGGCGCAATTTTCGTCGGACGATAACTGATCGGTGTGCAAACGATGAGCAGCGCAAAAACGGTAGCGGCGCGTAATGGTGGCCTCAGACATCCGGATGACTCTCCAGACAGATTATCAAACGAACAAGCCGGGAGAGCTACCCGCGAGGGAGCCACTCCCGGCTTGATCCGTCACTCAACGAAACATTTGCGCTCCGGTTGGATCACAACCGGAAGGTTCTTACGCACTGAAGGAACTGCCGCAGCCACAGGTGGTCTTGGCTTGCGGATTCTTAATCGAGAAGCCGGACCCTTGCAGGCTATCGACGTAGTTGACTTCCGCACCTTGCAGCAGCGGAGCGCTCTGAGAATCCATGATGACTTTCACATCACCCTTTTCGATGACCGTATCATCATCGGCCATTTTTGACTCGAAGGCCATTCCATACTGATATCCGTGGCAACCGCCGCCACGAACATAAATCCTCAGACCGACCACATCTTTCTCCTCGGTCATCAGTTCTTTTATCTTCTGCTCTGCCAATTGCGTAATCGTTACCATTCGTTGGTCCTCCTTCTAGTCTGCGTGTTCGGCACGTTATGTTACTTTACCATCTCGCGAGAACTTACGGAAGCCCGGCCCCCTTTTTCCCGAATTCGCCGGACGACGCTGAAGTGGGTTGCACCCATTTGGTTTCGGGAACGCGAACGACCACATCACCTAATACCTTCGCCTGACAACCAAGCCGGTGCCACGGCTCAGAGAGGGCTTCACGATCCAAGAGATCCTGTTCATCGAAATCAATCTCGGACAGGTTCTCCCCGCCCATCTGCACTTCGACCCGGCAGGTCGTACAGGACGCGTTGCCTCCGCAGTCGTGATTGAGCTCGAAACCGAGCGACTTGGCAGCGTCCAGCAAGGTGAGGTTCAACTCGACCTCTCCACTGCGCCCATCCGGATGGAGAAAACTCACGCGCGGCATGTGACGACTCCTCTACGCCTTCGCTCCGGTCTCAGTCTGCGCCGGCTGGAATGGACAACGGTGCATTCGAATATGTTCTTCGAATTCATGTTGGAATAATCGCAAACTACTTTGTACCAGAACTGCGGCACCGGTGATGAGTGTGCAATACCCCGTCCCCTTCACGAAACCGCACAACTGCAGGAGCGAGTCCAAATCTTTTTGGGTACCCTCTCCTCGTTCAATCTTCTCAACCAACGTGGCCAAGTTGATCGTGCCCATTCGGCAAGGTGGACATTGCCCGCAACTTTCACCTTTGAAAAAATTCGAATACTTGAGGGTCGCCGCCACCATGCAGGTGGCATCATCAATCACAATGGTCCCGGCTGAGCCGAGCCCGGTCCCGGCCTTCTTGAGCGAATCAAAATCCATGGGCAGATCCAATTGGTCAGCCGTCACCATCGAGAACGCAGGACCTCCCGGAAACACCGCCTTGATCTTGCGACCGTTCGGAACGCCCCCGCCACAGGTTTCAATGAGATCCCTGATGGTCACGCCCATCGGCATTTCATAGACGCCAGGCCGATTAACTGAACCGCTGAGCGAGAACAGCATGGTGCCTGGGCACTTCTCAGTCCCCACCTGCGTGAACCATCCCGCGCCATTCTTCAGAATCTGGGGGATATTGCACAAGGTTTCGACGTTGTTGACCAGCGTCGGCTTCCCGTACAAGCCGAAATCCGTCGGATAAAATGGTGGTTTTTGCCGGGGCATCGCGGGACGCCCTTGCATCGATTCCAACATCGCCGTCTCTTCTCCCGCCACGTAACTGCCGTGACCGGAAAACACCTCCAGTTCCAGGTCCACACCCGTGCCGAGAATGTTCCTTCCCAAAAGCCCACGCTCCCGCGCCTGGGCAATGGCCTTTCTCAAATTCGCTTCTTCTTCTTCGTACTCATGGTTGACGTAGATATAGGAAGCCTTCGCATTGACCGTTCGGGAGGCGATCAGACAGCCTTCAATCAACTGGTGCGGTATATGCTTTAGGAGATGACGGTCTTTGAAGGTTCCCGGCTCATGCTCACCGGCATTGCACACAAAGTACCGCTCCGGTACGCGATGGTTGAGAACCTTGTCCCACTTGATACCGGTTGGGAACCCTGCTCCGCCCCGCCCGCGCAAACCGGCCTTCTTGATTTCGCCGACGACATCAGCCGGCGTGAGCTCCTTCAGGCACTTTCGCCAGGCATCGTAACCGCCGGTCTTGAGGTAGGGGTCGATTTCCCAGGGCGCCCCATCAAGTTTCTGCAATACCCGTGGTTGAGGTAGGGTCACGTTGTTCCCTTTCGGGGGTTACACCCCCAGGTTAGCAGGTAGCTACTATACGGCTGCGCTTTGAGAGCCGTCAAGCGACGTTCGCCTGATTAGGCCTGAATCTCAAGCAGTTAGGCCTGATGGACCTATGACAACTCAGCCCAAAGACTCCCTGCGAGAGCTGATCACTCACCTCACGAGTGAGAGCATGAAAAAGGGGACTGATCATCCTCTCGGATGACCAATCCCCCCCTTGACTCTGTCATTGCGTAACGTTACTTCAAATGGCTCCCTGCACCCATGAAGAACAGCATCGGGATGGACAACAGGAAGTTGATCCGCGAAGCATAGAGAGCGGTTTTCCCCCACTGAGCCATCTCCGGTGGAGCCGGCGTACCCTGTGCGGCAGCGGCCACCGCAGCGATGACCTTCTTCTGATTCGGCCAGATGATCCCGTGAACATTTCCCATCATAATGATTCCGAGAAGACCGCCGATTCCCAATGCAATAGCCCCCGTACCTCCCTTCGAATAGAGATAGCCATAGAGTACGATGCCGGCCAGCACGGTCACCGTGGCCCCATGCCGGAACCAGTTCAGCGCGGCAGGCATCAGCTTTGGAATGACGATGTTCTTCGTTCGGGCCGTCCAAGCTCTTGAGAAAGCCCGCATTGATCAGGTTGAAGAAATACAACAGTCCGATCCAGGTGATGCCCGCCAGAAAGTGGACCCAGCGGACAACCAGACCGAACCAATCGGCCTCACCCGCTCCAACTCCGGCCATGCCTAGATAGATGACTATCAATCCGACAGCAAGCGCGACTCCTGCGCCCAATGTCTGATACGGATCCTCCAGAAATTTCATACGCCCCCCAACTGTAACGGTTTATTGCCAACCACGTTCTCTACTGCAGGCTGCCGAGCCTTGTCAAGCAACCGGCCACCCTCGGTGTTCTGGTGGGGGCCACCTATGCCGTCAACAGACGATCAACCACGCCGCACAGGTCCCTCACCGCATCGGATGAGGCCTGCAGCGCCGTCCGTTCCTCGACTGTCAGATCATATTCCACAATGGATTCTCCACCCCCGCGGCCGAGCATGACCGGCACGCCGACGATAACGTCCTTCAATCCGTATTCACCCTCGCAGAGCATCGCGCAGGGAACCACACGCTTCTGATCGTTCATGATCGCCTCGACCATATCCACCACGGCGGCTGACGGCGCGTAAAATGCGCTGCCGGTTTTCAATAATCCCACAATTTCGGCCCCGCCGTCCTGCGTGCGCTTGATCAAGGCTGCCAGACGCTCAGATGACAACCGGTCTGTGATGGGTTTCCCTGCCACCGTCGTTTGGCGAACCAGCGGCACCATGGTATCTCCATGACCACCTAACACCATCGCCTGCACATCCGTCCCCGGCACATCGAGTTCCTCCGCAACAAATGATCGTAGCCGTGCGGTGTCCAGCACGCCCGCCATGCCGAGTACGCGTGACTTCGGCAGCCCGCTGATCTTCCGTGCCACATGCACCATGGCGTCCAGAGGATTCGTCACCAGGATCAAAATGATGTTCGGTGAACGGGACACCAATTCCTGCACCACGGTCTTGACGATTTTGGCATTGGTGCCAAGGAGCTCATCCCGGCTCATGCCCGGCTTTCTGGGAATCCCCGACGTAATGACCGCGATAGATGACCCGGCCGTCTCGTCATATCCGTTCGTCCCCACCACGCGGGTACTGTATCCGCAGACGGGGCCGGCCTGGGTGATATCCAGCGCTTTCCCTTGTGGTATTCCCGGCACGATGTTGACGAGCACGACATCATAGGCATTCTTCTCTGCCAACCGCTGCGCGGCCGTTCCTCCGACATTTCCCGCGCCCACCACTGTGATCTTTGGTCGTCCCATTATTTTCACCTCGTGAAGCGTGAACTGTGACACCTCAGGCACGAAGTCGCCCTCGCCCCGGCCTCACACGTTTCACGCCGGTTCGTGACCCGTCCAGCCGCCGACTTTGAAATTGATCGTGCAGACAAAATTATCGCCGTCATAGAAATTCACTTTGATCTTCTTTTTCCCATACTTTTCTGCGAGAAATTCTTCGGGCGCATCCACCAGTGCCTGATACCCGCCCGGGGGGTATTCACCCAGCTCGTGAAACACCACGATCATGCCGGCTTTGACTTCCTCCAAAATTTTGGCGGTGCACCGCGGATAGATTTCCCAAAACTTGACGTCGATCGCTTCTCTCGTGGGCTCCGGACGCTCTTCGCCGGGTTTAAAGTCTCGATTGGCAAACTTGGCCTGCCGTCTCACATAGGGATATTGATGTCCGGTGAACAATTTATAGAGCCAGGGCGGCACGGTCGGTCGGGGAGGCTGCTCAATCATGGTTCGTATGCTCCAATGCTGAAAAGGGCCTCTGCGTGACTGGTCAGGCCGTCAGCCGATGGTAAATCCTCGGGAGCTTCTCCGGCAACCCCTCCACCCGATCAATCACCACATAGCGCACATCCCCGTACATCCGTCGCAGATAGGGATCCGCCTGCTTGTCGATCGTGATGCAGACCGGTTCAACCCCTCTGGCCCGGGCTTCCCGCAGAGCCATGCGCGTATCTTCCAATGAATAGTCGTCTTTATAGCCGTCATCCAGCGGACGCCCGTCGCTGATCGTGACCAACAATCGCGTTCTTGCCTGACGAGCGAGCAACTTCGTCGTCGCATGCCGGATAGCCGCGCCATCTCGATTTTGCTGCAAGGGAACCATCCCTCCCAGCTTCGCTCCCGCCCGACCGGTTACCAGTTCGTCAAAATCTTTGACCACTACGAAATCAATCAGATGGCGCCCCTGCCCGGAATAACCATAGACGGCAAATTGATCCCCGATCGCCGAGAGCGCTTCGCACAACAGGACCAATCCCTGCTTTTCGATATCAATGATTCTCCGCCCCTGCTCAACCTGACGGCTGGTAGACCCGCTGAGATCAACCAAGAACGCCGCGGCCACCTCGCGCTCCCGCTTTTCTCGCCGCACATAGATCCGTTCTGAGGGCTCCATTCCCGCTTGCAGATCGGCGAGACGACCGATAACGGCATCCATGTCCAGATCTTCACCATCCAATTGGCCGGGGACGCGCCGCAATCCCGGAGGGCGCAGACTTTCGAAATAGCGGCGCAGGAGCGCGACCGGCCCACGCTGGGCCGCCAGGGTCTGTTCCACAAAATCCGACGACCCTTCGACCGCATCGCGTTCGACCACACGACACCAATTCATCCGGTAGTCCTGAATGGCGGCGTCCCATTCTCGATAGCGAACCGCCTTGCCCCTTTCGGTTTTTTCATCTTCAGACCGCGCCCCCTCGCCTTCGACCACCAACATCTCTTCAACCAGCGAGGGCTGCCGCCGGCCCGGAACCAAGACATCTTGAGACATCTGCTGCGAACGCGCCGTACCGGCACCGGACGATCCGCCTGAATCACCGGCTAACCCGGCTCCGCCTTCACTATCTCCTTGACCGGACGCGGGACTCTGTTCAGGTGCAGTTTCTGTTCGATCTCGCACCAGGTTGGGGTCCATGGCGCCACGATAGTCCCAGTTGTCCATTGGACGGTACGTGTCGGAAAGATCCTCTGAGGCCTTCGGCGCAGGAATTGACTGTTCGAGCGCTTCCGATTCGTCAGAGTTGGGAATAGGCTCGCGACGGATTGCCAATAACTCATCCATCGAGAGATAGAGACGGTCGGCCAATCGTACGGCCTCTTCCGCAGTGGCCAGCGGATGGAAGATGGTTTGACAAAGACTCCAGAGGTGAGTGATCTCATGCTTGAGCGCATCAGGAAGTGGAACGGAACCGGTCTCGACCGTGGAAAGGAGCAGGAGTTGATCGACGACCAATTCGCGCACCGTCATCCCATGCGCCAGACTTCGAACCTGCACTGCATCTTTGGCGATCAAAGCCAAATCACGGCTCAGACCCGGATATTCCCGACGCAGCAAATATTCGACACGGGCATCTTCGACCAGCACCCACAGATCGCGGATGAGTCCCGGTTGGGGATACCGTGCGAACATATCGCCCAGAGTACGGACTTCCCGGGAGGCCTTGCGTCCATATCGTTGCGTCAATCCCTCACTCAGGTCTTGCAAACGGGCGGGAGGCACATCGAAAGTCCCGAACTCCAGATGTCCCGCTTCATGCGCGGCCATGACCATATAGAGACGGACATTCTCCTCATAGGTCGGGTGTCGCCTGACGAGCGACGGCAATCCGATGCTCCGCCCATCGTCACTGACCGTGGCACGTGGCATCGGCTGCGCTGATTCCAGCGAGTCGGGCAGATCGTAGATCCTCAGATCGCGGCCGCAGAGCGCCTGAGCAAATAACTTGACCCGCCTGGCGATCTGCCGCAACGGCACCCCGCTCATGGCCTGCGACAAGGCGCCCAGTGCTTTCTCGGACTCCATGCCAAAGTATGCGCGGCCCCCTTCCACGCTATACTCCAGCACGTCCATCCCGGAGGCAAACCATGACTGAAATTTCTGTTGCGCTCCTTCACCCGATCCGATTAGTGCGATCAATTCAGGGCAACGGCGAATGTAGGCCAAGGCCGTTTCGGCATCGCGCTCGGCGAGTATGAGGCCATATTGCAGGACCTGCCTCCGCCATTCATCAGTGGGGAGCCCGCGCAGGATCGACGGGGCTTCTGCCAGAAGTGCAATACCCATCTCCGGCGACCGCTCTGCTATCTGCGCGCCCACGCGAATCACTTGGTGGCGTGATATCTGATCGGGAATATCCTCAAGGATGCCGGGACTCGTCCGGAAGAATTCCAGCGCTCCCAGATAGTCCGGCTTACCGAGACTATTGTTGACAATGAGTGTCATTCCGAACTGCATCCAGGCTCGTACGGTATCGAGGGAGAGCACGCGAGCGATGGCAGGAATCTGACGGATGTACTCGACCGCCAAGGCAAAATCGGTTTCCGATAACTCACAGGCCAGTTCCGTCCACCTTGGCCAGTCGGTTGGGGGCAGGACGCGCACCACTTCCGGGGCAACCCGAACAAATTCCACCGCCACATTGGCCTGACGCTCAGCCAACTCCAGACCGGCAGCCAATACGACGGCTCGCTGAGGTGGATCGAGCAGACCCAACAGGAGGGGACTCTCTTTGAAAAATCGTAATGCCAATGCCCCCGAATCAGCCGCGATGGCGACTCCCAGATCGAGCCATGGCACAACCTCGGCCAGCAATCCCCGGCGCTGCAATTCCAACAGAGCGTCGATCGCACTCCTGGCCGCCTTGGGCGCAGCGTCCGTGAGTTCCTCCAGCAACAGCCGCACCCCCGCCGGCGCGTCAGGTCTAGTGGCCGAGGCGACAATCGCGTCAACCAGCGCTGCAGCAGGGCCCGGCCCGAGTTGGTCGGCCAATCGGTCAACAAGTTGTGGGAAGGAGTGCCCGGGCACCATTGCTGTGATCCATTTTGAGGGAAGTGGTGGATTGTAAAGGACACAATTTCGCTTGTAAACTGTGTCTTCGCAGGCGGAACTGCCTGACACCGGTCGATTATTGGACTGAACCATTGGGACGCGAGGAACGGATGGATGAGCCAAGCAAAGAAAGTCTCGATAAAATGTGGAAGTATGTCAAAGGCTTCGCCGAAAAGAGCGGCACGGCCATGCACCCGAATCCTGCCGTGACCAACGCCGTGGTCTTGGGCTTGGCCGCCCACGTCGATGAGTTGGGAAAGCCGCTTTGCCCTTGCAATTTCTACCCGGATAAACAGGCTGAGGCCAAACTGCGTCGCTGGATGTGTGCTTGCGACGAAATGCAGATCTATAAATATTGCCATTGCCTGCTCTTTGTCCGTGAAGACGGCATGCCAATCACCGAGTATTTGCCTGAGGACCATGAAGGCCGCCAATGCTACGGCGTCATTACCGATCCGACCCCCGAAAAGGGCCGGGCTCTTCGCCATAAAGCGCTGCCCATGGCACCGAAGGTGCCGGATTCCCCCGCTGCTCCTGATTCCTCCGCTCAATCGTGAAGAGCCGGGTGGAACACGGTTTCATGGCTCCCTACCGCTACGGCCTGTCAATTCTCGCGGCACTGCTCTGCCTGACCGTTGCCGGTTGCCTCCACACAATGGAGGCTCTTGATCCGAGAGCATTACCCGTCACAACAGACCCGGCGCAACGATTGAAGACCCACGTGTCCTTCCTCGCCAGCCCAACACTGGCTGGTCGCCAACCGGGAACGCCAGGCAACAGCCAGGCAGCGCAATACATTGAAGACCAATTTCGCCTCGTCGGACTGCAGCCGCTTGCCTCACTTGGCGGCTATCGGCAGACCATTTCGGATCGCGTGGGGGACAACGTCATCGGCGTAATCCCGCCGATTGATCACAGAGATCGCACCCATTGGATTGTGATCGGGGCCCATTACGATCATCTCGGGTATCCCTTCCTTGGAGCCGACGATAACGCATCCTCCATCGCCATCCTGATTGAGACGGCCAGAAACCTGACGAGACGTTCTCACTACGGCATCATGTTTGTCGGGTTTAACGGTGAGGAACTGCCCTATTTCGGCACGGCCGAAATGGGATCACAGTTTTTGTTCCACCACTTGCCGCCGGAAGTCGGTGCTGCCGAGCATCTTCAAGCCGCGATCATCATGGATTTGATGGGAGGCGTGCATTGGGCTCCGCTCAAGGACGCGATTTTTGCCACCGGCGCAGAGAAAAGCCCTGAACTGTATCGACGGGTCACTCAAGCCCAGGTGTCACCCCTCACCGTCTACCGTGGAGGAATCCATCTCGTCGAAGAAATTCCCGACCATGGTCACAAAGCCTTCAGCGACTACGATGTCTTCCGCAACCATCAGACTCCGTTCCTGTTTCTCTCCGCTGCACGCTCACCCCGTTATCACACAGCAGGGGACGTCGCGAGCACACTCCACTACGAACGCATGGCCGCGACGGTGGAGTGGCTACGCCAGCTACTCGCGCTCATGTCGGAAGACGAGGCACCTTATTCTTTTGATGCGCATCGCGTCGAATTTGCCGATGAAGTGGCCTCGTTCCGCAGCATCGTGGAGCAGGCGCTCCACGAGGAGACGCGCATCCCAGGCACATCACGCTGGTCGTTGAGAAAACTGGAGCAGGATCTTGAATGGCTGAGGGAGGTACGCGGTTCCGCCCCGAACGCCGCAACAATTGGAGCGCCTGGAACGGATTTCTATTCGTGTTCAATGCCTGATGGCCGACTATTCGGGCTGTTTCACGTTTTGAACCACTGAACCGGCACGGCCATTCATCGAAAACCAATTCATTATTGCCACCCGTCTGTCTCGTAACCCTTTTCCTTCAAACAACGTTCGACGAATGCCGCATAGTCCTGTTGTGGTTGTAAGGGCTTATAGGTTCCGGCGAACAGGCCTAACACTCCGCCGACGGCGCCCCCCGCTGCCGCGCCGATGGCGATACCGGTTGGCCCTCCGACCAGCCCAGCCGAAGCTCCAACTGCCGCCCCCCCGATGACGCCCAGGGCGGCGCCGGCGCCGGCATTGCCACTGCGATTTGTTCCAGGCTGCAATCCGGCCCGCTCGGCTTTCACCGCACAAACCGCGGCTTCATTCTGGGCCTGTTGCTGTCCGTGGAGTTGTAAGTAGGTCGTCAACTTGAAGATGGGTTCAGGCCCTGCACAGCCACTCACGGCTACGACGATGAGAGACAGTGCGTATCGAGATGTTTTAGATCCGATGTTTTTCAGAAAAGACGACCGCTGCCATACCTCGACATCCGGCTCACCATGCATAACATCCTCGCATCAATAGTGCCCATGCATTCATGGGTGCGCCCCAACCGCGGCTTACTCAAGTTGAAATTGTGCGCGCACCTGTTCGGCGGAACGCCCCCTCACTAAAATTCGCTTCTGGCGGCTACCAGCCCCGCTGAGAATCTCGACGGCACTCAACGGCAAGCCGCATGCGCGAGAAAGGAACCGGCATAATTCCTCGTTCGCCGCACCATCAGCTGGCGGTGCGGCCACACGAATTTTGATCGCACCCCCGTGAAGCCCTGCGCATTGCGTCCGGGAGGCTTTTGGCTGGACATGAACGGAAATGACGACACCCTCAGGTGTGGTGCGAACGACCTGCTCTGCTGCGGATCTGGATTCCCGCCCGGACTTGTGGTTGGTCACAATATTGTGGAGCACGCAGAGTCGGTGACGCGCGAAGAACGAACGGCTAGAAAATCGCTTTCACGACCTCGATGATGCTGTGCAACATGTCCGGGTCATCCGTAATAGGCCGGGCGATCGCGACATCGCATGCGCGATCCGCGGGCACGCCCTGCTTGATCAAGGTCGCCGCATAGATCAACAATCTGGTGCTGACGCCTTCTTCCAGCCCGTGATTCTTGAGGTTGCGAACCTTCTCCGCAATTTTGACCAGTCGCTGGGCAATCTCGGGACTGACACCGGCCTCATGCGCCACGACCCGGCTCTCGATATCCGGCAGCGGATAATCGAACTCGATGGCCATAAACCGCTGTTTGGTGCTTTGCTTCAGATCTTTCAGAATGCTTTGATAACCGGGGTTGTAGGAAATCACCAGCATGAAGTCATCCACCGCCTCGATGACCTGTCCTTTTTTTTCAATCGGCAGCAGACGCCGGTCATCGCTCAGAGGGTGGATGATGACCGTGGTGTCTTTTCGGGCCTCGACGATTTCATCCAGATAAACAATCGCTCCCTGCTTCACGCCCAGGGTCAGCGGACCATCCATCCATACCGTCTCCTGTCCCTTCAAGAGATAGCGGCCGACAAGGTCGGAGGCGGTCAAATCCTCATGGCAGGCGACGGTGATGAGCGGACGCCCCAGTCGATAGGCCATGTGCTGGACGAACCGCGTCTTCCCGCAGCCCGTGGGGCCCTTGAGCATCACCGGCATGCGGCTCTGCGCCGCGATCGTAAAGAGCCCGACCTCGCCTCGCACGTCGGCGTAAAACGGTTCGCGCGTGATCCGGTAGTGGTCGATGTCTTGTGCCTGCCCTTTTGGCGCCGTCGCCACTCGCCCCTCGCTCATTCCGCCTCTCCTGCCTGAAAATGAATAACGTGCATGGTGCGTCACGATAAACGGAAACCCGCAGAAAGTTCAAGCGACCGACAGGGAGCCCGGACGAATCGCTCTGCTTAGCCGACCTTCGACCCATCTAGCACTTCACGAACTTTTTGGGCCAGCGTGGTGGGCGTGAAGGGTTTTTGCAGGAAGGAATGCTCCGTATCAATGCCACCCTTGGAGAAGGCCGGGTGATCCGGGTAGCCGGACATATAGAGCACTTTGACTTCAGGACGGACCGTCGCAAGCTTTTCAGCCACTTCCGGGCCGCTCATTTGCGGCATGACCACATCGGTGAGGAGCAAATGGATGGGGCCGGCATGTTTGGCACCGGTCAGCAACGCTTCGATGCCATGCCGGGCTTCCAACACCGTATAGCCGTGGAGCCGCAACGTTTCATTGACCAGGCGTCGCACGCCCGGTTCATCCTCGACCAGCAATACAGTCTCACGCCCTCTGACCGAATCACCGCCCACGGCAACTGATTCAGTTTCCTCACTGACTGCCTCCACGCGCGGAAAGAAGATTTTAAAGGTTGCCCCCCGGGCCGGCTTGCTCTCCACCTCGATGAAACCGCCACTTTGTTTCACAATCCCATAGACCGTAGACAATCCGAGTCCCGTCCCCTTGCCCTTCTCCTTGGTAGTAAAAAATGGCTCGAAGACGTGGGATTGCGTATCTTCGTCCATCCCGTGGCCGGTATCGCGCACAATAAGAGCGATGTAGGAACCAGGCTCTGCGCCCATCGGCGGGCGGTTGCGGCGCTGGCCGAATTGCACATTGGCCGTCTCGACAGTCAATCGGCCGCCATCCGGCATGGCATCGCGGGCGTTGACGGCCAGATTCATGATGACCTGTTCTACCTGACCGGGGTCCGCCTTCAATTGCCCCAAGCCCGGATCGAGGACAGTACAGAGCTCAACAATGTCTTCGCCCAATAAGCGCCGGAGCATGCCTTCCATATTATGGATCACCGAATTCAGGTCCAGCACCTTCGGCGCGATGAATTGCCGGCGGCTGAACGCCAGTAATTGCCCGGTCAGACCGGACGCACGATCAGCCGCCTTTTTCACCTCCTCAAGCTCTTTTCGAAATCCGTCGGTCGGCGAAAGGCGGCTCAGCACCAGCTCGCTGTATCCGCGAATCACTGTGAGCATATTATTGAAATCGTGCGCCACGCCTCCGGCGAGCCGCCCCACAGCTTCCATTTTTTGCGACTGCTGAAGCTGGGCTTCCGTGCGTCGCAGCGCATCTTCTGCGCGGGCCCGTTCGCCGAACTGTCCGATCTTGAGACCGACATCGGCGACCATCTTCAGCAGTTGCTCATCCGGCTGCTTGATCTCGCGCCGGAATAGTTCAATGACCCCCTCTACCTCCGTCCCGACTCGAACCGGGAATCCGAAGGCGCCGTGCAATCCCACGCGGGAAGCCGCTTCGCCGCGAGGGAAATTCGCCTCCTGCACGACGTCCTTGATCCACGTCGGTTCCCCCGCCTGCCAAATTCGCCCGGGAAGTCCCTTGCCGATTCCGAAGGTATGCCGCCAGGTGTCGAGAACAAATTCTTCGGCATTCAGCCCCGGTGACTGCCACACATCCAGGCAACGCAGCACGCTGCCCTGCCGGTCGAGCCGCCAGAATATGCCCAGTTCCCATTCCAGGCTTTCGCAGATGGCCTGGAGAATCTTGGGACCGGCTTCTTCCAAGGTACGCGATTCCGCCAATACACGGGTGACGGCGTACTGGGATGCCAGCTGGCGTTCGGTCCGTTTGCGCGCGGTGATATCCCGAATGAAGGCGCTGAAAATGTAGGCGTCGCCCAATCTGGCCGGAGAGATAGTGATTTCCACCGGGAATTCATGCCCGTCGCGATGACTTCCCATCATCTCGATACGCCGATTGAGAAGAGCGCCTTGACCGGTGTCAAGGAAATGCCGCAGCCCGCGCTCATGTGCTTCTCGGTCCCGGACGGGAATCACCGTCTCGGACACGCGACGACCTAGCGCTTCCTCGCGTTCCCACCCGAAAATGTTGACGGCCTGCGCATTCCAATCCGTAATGATGCCGCCGGCATCCATGGAAATGACGGCGTCTAACGCCGTATCGACGATGACGCGGTTGCGTTCCTGGCTTTGCAAGAGAGCCGCTTCCGCCGCGCGGGCCCACTCGCTCTCTTGCTGCGCCTGCCGATGCTGCTCACGCAACCGTCCGGTGGCCCACAACAGCAATCCAACCATCGGAAGCCACACCACCACCCCGGCAATGCCGAGTTTCCACATCATCGCCCGGATCGGCAACAGAATGACGTCGCGATCCATGCGGAGCAGAATCGTCCACTGCAAGCCGGAATAATCGCTGTACCCTTTGGTCTGGGAATAGCCTGTCACGACTGGAACATGCCGGCGAACATGTATTTCTTCAACGTATCCCGCCTTGCCGGAACTGCTGCGCAAGACCGAGGGCACACTGAGTTCACGCAAATTGACCCGGTCGATGTTGGAGGAGGACGAATCTACAAACACCAAACCGCCTTTAGTCAGAAATTGATATTCGAACGGACCGGCCGCGTCGTCGGTCTGTTGAATTTCGCGCACGGTTTCAATGAGGACATCTTCCAGCATCGGCAGGCCGATGCGGGTGGTGACTGCGCCAAGAAACTGCCCGCTGACGCTGAGAATAGGCGAGGTAAAGGCGACCGATTCGATCTTATGGTTCGATTCATGGATCTCGACTTCATCGACCTGCACCGTGTGGGTCTGCCGAACCCGGTCGAACCAGCCGCTCCGGCTGTAGTCCTGGCCGATGGTGGATGAATCCGTTGCCGCAATCATCCGTCCATGAGGATCCGTCACCCCCAGCCAGAGATAGACCGGCGCGTAGGTCTCTTTCATCCATTGCAGATATTCATTGATGTATTTCTTGTCGGCAGACCGGTCAGTGAACGCCCGCGCCATCATGCGGACATCCGCATGACGTTCGAAGAGCAACCGGTCGAGTTTGTCCGCGATCTCCGCCGAAGCGAGCGTGAGGTTTTCTCCGGTGGCCTCAACCATCCGCACCTCGATCGAGCGCAACATGACTACGCCGATCACCAGCGCGACGATCGTCACCCCAACAATCAACACAGGAAGCCACGGATAGGATCGGCGAGGGAAACCAGGAAGGGGCGAGGCCGTCATCGTCGGAACTCCGTCACAAGATAATTCGGCAATAATCGGGCAGGATGATACCAGCGCTTGGCTTTCGCCAGACTCGGAAGACCGGAATCATCCATCGTATTGATCCAACATGCGCCTTTGGCGAGCGCTTGGCGACAGAATTCACGAAACACGAACGCGCCCGCCCCCACCATATCCCGATCCGCCACTTCCAGCAAGACACAGAACACTGATTGATTAAGCCACAGTCCCAGCGTATAGGCCCGGATGCGCCCCCCGACCCGCACCACTGCACCAGTCAGCCCCAACTCAGTAGGTGCCGACAATGCCGTTTCATGGGCTCCGGCGGCATCGTCCATCAAAGCATTGGCCCACTCATCCGGCTCCGTCCGCAGCTTCTGTTCTCTCCATTCACGAAAGAGACTCAAACAAGCCGTCTGGTCGCGAGCGTCATAGGGCTCAAGGAGCCCGCCATGTTCACGCACGAACCGGTTGCAGGCTGCGCGAGGTGATCGGTACGCTTCTCCTGCAAGGTCAACCAGATCGGCAGCGGCGTACAGATAGTCCGGCTCCTTTTCACTCACCTCATATCCCAACGCACGCAAGGCGGGCACAAAAGATTCAGGCACATTCTCCATCCTGGTGACGGACGAATCCCCGTTCCACTCCCGCATCAGACGAAAGGCCTCGGCTGTCGGCTGATCGATCGGCCCTTCCCCCAGCGGAGGCAAGGCCAGGAATATCCCGTCGGGGGATTCGGCGAACAGGCACAGGTGCCCCTGCAGCTCTGCCCATGTGTACGTCAACCGATGTTTCCAGATGTAATGATAGGCGAATGAGGCGGCGGCGAGCGGAGTTTCTCGAAAACCGGCGGTGGCGTCCAGTGCGGCCTCTATCCGACCTCGATCCTGAATATTGAGAGCCTGTCTACGTACCCGCGTCTTTCCTTGCTGCACACGTTCGGTCACCCGTGCCAATGTGCGCAAAGGGATGACGTCGTCCTGAAACCGCCCGACGAGCCTGGGGTACCGCACAAGCGTTTCCACCCGCTCATCCGCTTCAATCCATTGCGCCACCGCATCGACCGCCTGATCAACCAGTGACGAGGGAGCGTCGCGCATATACGGGCACTTCGAATCCCACCCCAGGAGGACATGAGTGCGCTCGGCATCCCACATCAAGGCGAACGGATAGAGGCGACAGTCCAGCGGGCGGACCTCATAGATCCGACAGTGCGAGGTCTCACTGTCAAAGGCCGGGCAAACATATCCTTGGCCAGTTGGATTCGGGACCAGATGAATTTGTGCGCCTTCGGGAGTCGGAAAGAGTTCCGGTGCCAGACCGGCCTCCACTGCTGCACGGATCTCATCGCCAGTGAAGAAGGGGCGCAAGAAGCTGTCCTTCTCGGGAAACCGGCAACAGACGTCGCAATGGAGACAGGTCGTACTTGGCACGATCTGCAGGAGAGACTGCCCTGCGGGCCGTGTGGGACTCGCCGGGGAGACTGGAACGAGTGGACTCGTCATGAGCTGGCGCGCATTGTAACACTAACCTGCACGTGGTCGTACTATTCTAAATGATTGCCGTCCCAAGCTCTGCTGAGCAGATCATAAGAATGCCGACGAGCCTCTCTGGCGGCTCGCCGACTTGTACCAGTGCGAGAGGCCATGGTACGATTTGCTCCACCTCGAATCCGACCGCGACTGCGAAGCATGCGACTGCGCTGCGAGCATCGAGGATATTGCATTGGCACTGGCACAATATTCACGTGAGCCGTTGAACTCCGACGAAGCCCGCCAACGTTGTCTCGCAATCCGTGATGCGCTCGTTCATGCCGGCGTCTATGGCTCGGCCCACACGGAACAAGGCACAGCCACGGCCGGTTCCGGAGTTTCGCCGGGACGATTCCGTCTCTCCCCGACGCCCTTTTTGCTTTCTTCGTCTGACGCTCTATTTTTTCAGCACTTAGGGCAGGACCTCCTGGCTTTTTACCGCGCATTGAACCGTCTCTATCAAGAAAGTGTCCGCGGCACCCAACCAGGCTGGGTTGCGGCCTATCTCGATCAGGGCAAACCGGAATCCCTGATCACCTTCAGCCGGATGAACCGGTTTCGAAAATCTCATACCCGGCATCATCCGGCCGGATGTGATCCCGACTGCCGAGGGCATGGTCATCACGGAACTCGATTCCGTTCCCGGCGGAATCGGCCTGACGGCTTGTATGGCACGCGCCTATGATGATCAGCTCGGCGTCACTCCTTCGCCCGGTTCTACACCTTCCGAACGGTCTCCCCTGATTGCCGGTCGGGACGGCATGGTGCAAGGGTTCGCCGCGATGCTGCGCGCTCAGCAGGGCGACCAGGAAGGCTGTCTGGCGATTGTTGTCTCCAACGAGGCGAAAGAATACCGACCGGAGATGGAATGGATGGCCCAGCGCTTGCGAGACATCGGTTTCCAGGCGTTTTCTGTCGAACCGCGGGCGGTTCGTTGTACCGATAAAGGGCTGTATCTCCAGGATGAACAGGGCATGCGGACCATCGGATTGCTCTACCGTTTTTTTGAGCTTTTCGACTTGAAGAACATCCCGAAATCCGAGCTCATGATGTATGCTGCCAAGAAGGGACAGGTGGCCGTCACGCCGCCTTACAAGCCGGCCTTGGAGGAAAAGCTCGCCTTCGGGCTGTTCCATCACCCTGAACTGGCACCATTCTGGGAGCAGACGTTGACCGCCGAAACGAGAACGAACTTGGGACAATTACTTCCTCGCACCTGGATTCTCGACCCGCAACCCGTCCCTCCGACGGCCGTCATCCCGCATCTGCTCATCAGCGGGCGGGCCGTATCGGATTTTCACCGTCTGGCCCACACGACTCAAAAGGAACGGCAGCTGGTGGTCAAACCCTCCGGATTCTCCGAGCTCGCCTGGGGCAGCCGGGGCGTCTCCATCGGGCATGACCTGCCGCAAGTCGAATGGGCTGCTGCCTTGGAGCAGGCGCTTCAGTCCTTTTCCGCAACCCCTTACGTGCTTCAAGAATTCCACAAGGGCCGCTTGTTCGAAGCCTCCTATTGGGATGAGCGAAGCGACACCGTGGTGCCGATGTCCGGACGGGTTCGCTTATCCCCCTATTATTTTGTTACCGGTGACAAGGCCGAACTGGGGGGAATTCTTGCAACACTCTGTCCTGCCAATAAGAAAATCATTCATGGCATGGTCAACGCAATCATGGCGCCTTGTGCGATCGCGCCAAGCGTTGCTACGTAGGCTGGCGTGATGGCGGAAATGCGCTCATCGGTTCAGTCTACGGCACTCACTCTTTTGCCCAATAGGGACTCATGGCTCTGACTTTTTATCATGTCCGATGGTGTCCCGATTGTGCGGTCGTTCGGGATCGTCTCAGTGAATTGAACCTGTCCTACGAAGACGTGGTCGTGCCGGACTTCCGGCCGATGCGCACACAGGTCTACGAGGTCTCGGGCCAATATTATGTTCCGGTCCTGAAAGACGGAGACACGGTGCTCACCGAAACCCACGATATTCTGGCCCACCTGCAGACACACTACGAGAAGGCGCAACCGTGAGGTCGCTGACATCCGCAGAGCGGCCGTTGAGGATTACGGATCAGACGAGATGCCAAGACCAGCCGCCGGCCGATACGGCCCGGCCGGTTGGAACGGCATCAGTGAAAGGATAGACACGTGGATGATTGGAAACGCATCCTGGCTCAGAGCGTGGTGAAGCCAAAAGACCTGGCCGAGCGGCTCGGTGTCAACCCCAAAGAAGTCGAAGACATCGTGGGCGACTACCCCATGCGCATTACGCCGACCGTGTTGGCCACCATCAAGGAGAAGGGTGACGCGATCTGGAAGCAGGTCGTGCCCGATCGCGCTGAAATGGCCGACGCCGATGCGGAGGATGATCCGCTCGAAGAAGACCTGATGAGCCCGGTGCCCCATCTGGTCCACCGGTATCCAGACCGTGTGCTGTTGATGGTCACCAACCAGTGTCCAATCTATTGCCGGTTTTGTACTCGAAAGCGGCTGGTCGGCAAACCGGGCTTCCTCAAAAAGGGAGAGCTGGATCGGGCCATCGCCTATCTGCGTGAGCATCATGAAGTGCGGGACGTGATCCTGTCCGGTGGTGATCCGCTGTTACTGCCGGATCACCTCTTAGAACGAATCCTCAAATCGCTCCGCACCATTCCCCATTTGGAATTGATCCGCATCGGCACACGCGTACCGGGCAGCCTGCCCGAGCGTATTACGCCGAAACTTTGCGAGATCATCAAGAAATATCATCCCTTCTACATGAATCTGCACTTCAACCATCCGGATGAACTGACGCCGGAAGTGAAGCGCGCGTGCGGCATGTTGGCGGACGCCGGGGTTCCCCTGGGAGCACAGACTGTGTTACTGAAGGGGGTTAACGATGACCCCGAGGTCATGAAACGGCTGATGCACCAGCTTCTGCTGGCGCGCGTCAAACCCTACTATCTGTATCAGGCGGACTTGACCAAAGGCACCAATCATTTCCGGACCTCCGTGGAAACAGGGCTCAAGATCATCAAGTCTTTACAAGGTCACACCAGCGGAATGGCGGTCCCGCACTTTGTGATCGATGCCCCTGGCGGCGGCGGGAAAATTCCTCTGCTTCCGGGAGACTACCTCGTCAATCTGGACGAAGATGGTGCGGTGCTGAGAAACTACGAAAACAATACGTACCACTATCCCCAGCCCAGTTCCCCTCAAGGCCGCGAGTTGCCGATGGTTGGCGCGCACCCTTCCTGGGCGGCTGCCGGGAACGGGTGTGACGGAGGGGGTGAGCACCTGTGACACGTGCCGCTTCCTCGAAGGGAATTCTGCCTTACCAGCACATCACCCAATTGATTGCCCGTGGCGCCATCAAGTCGGACGACCCGATTGAAGACCGGCAAATCCAGCCGGCCAGTCTGGACTTGCGGTTGGGAAGGAAAGCCTATCGGCTCATCAGCAGCTTCTTGCCCGAGTTATCGGCCATCAGCAGCCGTCTCAATGTGCTCGATTTTTATCAGTCTGATCTCGTCATGTATGAGATGGATCTGACGCAAGGCGCGATTCTGGAAAAGGGCCATGTCTATCTGGTACCGCTTCTGGAACACCTCGAACTGCCGGCCACGCTCCGCGCCCGTGCCAACCCGAAAAGCACGACAGGGCGCCTGGACGTGTTTACCCGTGTCGTCACCGACCTGAACGCCGGGTTTGATGAGATCCGGGCCGGCTATACAGGTCCCCTTTATCTGGAAGTGGTCCCCCGATCATTCGCCATCAAGGTGCGCACCGGCGATTCCCTCAATCAAATCCGATTCGTGCGCGGCGACGCCACGGTCTCGGATACGGCGCTACAAAAATTGCATGACGCCGATCCGTTGCTGTTCCGCAATGCCTCCTCGCCGAAACCGCTCCCGCAGAAAGAGTTCCGGACCGAACGAGGGCTGTTCCTGCGGATCGACCTCACGGGGAGCGCTCACGAAGATGCAGTCATCGGCTATCGGGCAAAGAAGAACAGTCATGTCATTGACCTGGCCAAAATCGGCCACTATGCGGCCTTGGATTTCTGGGAACCGCTCAAGAGGCACCGGCATGACAGCCTGCTGTTGGAGCCGGAAGAGTTTTACATTCTGGCCTCCAAGGAACGAATCCGGGTCCCCTCCGGGTATGCCGCTGAAATGGTGGCATACGAAGCGGCCTGCGGCGAGTTGCGCACGCACTATGCGGGGTTCTTCGACCCCGGTTTCGGGTATGGCGACGGGACGATGCGTGGCACGCAGGTCGTGCTTGAAGTTCGCCCGCACGATGTGCCGTTCCTGATTCATGACGGGCAAACCTTCTTCAAAGTAGTGTATGATCGAATGTTGGCCGTCCCATCGCAAGTGTATGGGACGGCGCTCGGCTCGTCATACCAACGACAAGCTCTCACCCTCAGCAAACACTTTAAGGCCTGAACATGCCACCTCCCAGCGACCTCCCAGATCCCTCTCCCCGTTCGTCCTGGCCGCCTCCACATCGCCCGGACGACGAAAGCACCTCCGAACGGCAGGCGCACGTCTTCGGGATGATGATTGGCACGGCCCTGATTTTCATCGGCTTTTTAGACGTGTTTCTCTCCATCAGCGGCGGATTTGAAATTAATGTCGTCCCGCTCCTGATTTACTTCAGCGGCATCGCCGTCTGGGCGAACGCGGTCGTGGAAAATCCGACTGTCCGCTATTCCTTGATGGCAGGATCCGTCCTGATCAGTCTGGCCTTCTTTCATTACGGCGAAGTCTTGTTCTGGCATAAGCAGGTGGTCTTCTGGTCCACCGTCGCCATCGTCATGTACTTTATGTTCAAGGACCCCAAACCGACCACGTGAATGGCCGCGGGGCCCCTCACCACGCTTCTCCTCCGGCGCCGATGACCATTGCCGTCATCATTCCGGTGCTGAACGAATCCCGCTGCCTCGCTCACACCCTCGCGCATATCCGGGCCTTCGGGTTTGACGAGTTGATCATCGTGGACGGCGGTAGTTCAGACGACAGCGTCGCCATTGCGCAATCGTTCGCCGAGCGACGTGATACAGATCCACTGCCCGCCATCGGATCGATGCGTGTATTGACCGCCCCTCGCGGCCGCGCGAGGCAACTCAATACCGGCGCGGCCGCGAGCGCGTGTGATGTCCTGCTCTTTCTGCATGCTGACACCCTGCTCCCGCCGAATGCGCGGCGGGCCGTCTTGACCGTGCTGTCCGACACAGCCTGCGTCGGCGGACGCTTCAATGTCCGCTTCGACTCCCCACGCCTGCAGGCCCTCGTCATCAGCAGTCTGATGAACCTGCGCTCGCGCTGGAGCGGGATCGCCACAGGCGACCAGGCCATCTTTGTCCGGCGTGAGGTCTTCGAGAGGATCGGGCGATTTGCGGACATTCCCCTGATGGAAGACATCGAACTCACGCGGCGGCTCAAGCGAGCCGGGTCACTCGCCTCCTTGCCGGATCAGGTCGTGACCGCCTTCCGTCGATGGGAGCAGCAGGGTCCTCTTCGCACAATTCTGTTGATGTGGACCCTTCGCTTCCTGTACTGGATCGGGGTCAGCCCGCATCGACTCCAACATTTTTACAGCATGGTGAGATGAATTCATGAGCCCCCAACCTTCGGACCGTAAACAGTCGGCATCCGCAGCCCTGGCGATCTTCGCCAAAGCGCCGGTCCCGGGACAGGTGAAAACCAGACTCTGTCCGGCCCTAACCGAAGACGAAGCCGCCACGCTTCACGGCAGCTTTGTCCTCGATACCCTCGAACGCACCAAAGCGGCGGCCAGCACGTTCAAGCTCCCGCTCGATCGTGTTCTGGCCTGCGCTCCCTCGAGCACGCACGTGTTTTTCCGCATTATGGAAGCGCGCCACGGTGTGACACTCCTCGATCAGGAAGGCGACGATCTCGGCGTTCGCATGCAACACACGTTCGATCAGCTTTTCGCCCGCGGTTATCGACAAATCTGCCTGGTGGGGACCGACGTCCCCTCACTGCCGCTCACGCACTATCGCGATGCCTTTGCAGCACTCACCCGGCATGATCTCGTCCTGGGTCCGGCCAACGATGGCGGATACTACCTGATCGGCATGACGAGGCCTCACCCGGAACTTTTTGCGCATATTCCCTGGTTGACAGACCAGGTCCTGGCGCTCACTCAGCAGAAAGCTGCCGCGGAAGGCTTGAAAACCGCGATTCTTTCCCCCTGGAACGATGTGGACAGGCTGGAGGATCTGCAAGCCATGATTGAGGACTGCGTCACGGATAAGAAACGTTCGAAGAAGGAACGCGTCTATTCAACGAGAACGGCGGGCACGCTGGAATTGCTCGCGAAGCGCCTGCGCGAACGCCGGGCTTAGAAGGAGACCTATGCCGAACCGGGTCGCACTGATCACCGGCGGAGCCAAGGGAATCGGCCGCGCCATCGCCCTCGACCTTGCCGCACAACACTGGTCCGTCGCGATTTGTTACCGTACGAGTGCCGCAGCCGCCGAAGAGACCAGCGCAGCCATCGTGGCACGCGGCGGCCAAGCCCTCGCCGTGCAATGCGATGTGTCTGACCCGGAAGCGTCCAAGCAGTTGGTCGCACAGGTAGAGGCGCAATGGGGACGAATCGACGCGTTGATCAACGGAGCAGGCCCTTACCATCGCGTAAACCTGTTCGACGAAACGACAGCAGGCTGGCGCGAGATGTTCGATGGAAATCTTCATCCGATTTTTTACCTCGGACAGGCAGTCGCACCAGGCATGAAAGCCAGGAAACATGGGCGGATCATCAATTTCAGCATGGCCAATGCCGACCAGATGGTGGCCCAGCCTGATGTGACGGGACATTACATCGCCAAAGCCGGGGTCTTGATCCTGACTCGCACGCTGGCGAAGCTGCTCGCCCCCTATGGCATCACGGCTAACGCGATTTCACCCGGCTTCATTGATTCAGGCAGTGCGCCCGCGGAAGAACTGGCAGGAGTGGTCAAACGGATTCCGGCAGGATATGTCGGAAGCGTGGGCGACACAGTTGCTGCGGTAAGATTCTTGCTCAGCGAAGAAGCGCGTTACGTCAACGGGGCGAATCTCCATCTGAGCGGCGGCTGGGGCATTTAAGCGGTTCGTATTTACTTAGCCAGGAAGAGAATGGCGCCGATGAGGGCCGCCGTCACATAACTTTCAGGATCCTTCACGGCAAACACAACCGGGTCATCATCCATTTGATTGCGGTACGCCAGCATCCAGATCCGGCTGATCCAGTACAACATCACAGGACACACCAGCCACAGAACCTCCGCATGAGAATATAGCAGCAATACCTCCTTGCTGCTGATATACAGCGCCAAGACCAGCACTGCCAGCAATCCGCTCGCGGTGCCAATACTGGAGATCTGCTCCACATCCGTTACCCAATATCCTCGTCCATGCAGCTCCCTTTCCTCTGTCTGACTCGTCACACGCAGCTCGGTAAATCTCTTGACCAGGGCGAGGCTGAGGAAGAGAAACAACGAAAACGTCAATAACCAATGAGACGGCACCACCTCGGTCGCAGCTCCGCCGCCATACACCCGAACCGTATACAGCTGAGCCAGCACAATCACATCCAGGAGCACGAACTGCTTCAGGTAGAACGAATAGGCCGTCGTCAGTACCAGGTACACCATCAGCACCATGAAAAATTCCCGGGGAAGCGCGAACGCCAATAGCACGCCGGCCACCAGACAACCAACAGCGAGGCAGAGCCCGAATGGAATCGACAGGCTGCCCGAGGCAAACGGCCGGGATTTTTTTCGGGGATGCCGGCGGTCGGAAGCCAGGTCAAGGCAATCGTTGATGATATACACGGAAGACGCCGAGAGACTGAATGACAGGAACGCCAACGCGGCATGCACCAGCAACGTTCGATTCGTGATTTGATGGGAGGCGACGACCGGGATGAACACCAGCACATTCTTGGCCCATTGATGTACCCGTAGGGCCTTGGCAGCCTGTCTGAACCAACGTACTGGTTGACTGAAGACCCGGCTCACGGGGGCAAGGGCCTGCGCACGGGTCGCCAATCCGGTGGACGCATTAACGACAATGGCTTCGTTGGCTTCAGCCCACACCGGCAAATCCGCCGGGGAATTTCCTGCATAGGCAAACCGGCGAGTTCCAAAACACTCGACAAGGAGCGCTACCTTGCGCGCGCCCTTAAGATTGACCGAGGCATCACTCCCGAACACCTGCCCATCGAATAACCCCAGGTGACCGTCTACTGCCTGGGCAAAACTCACGTGACTCGCCGTCGCTAATACCAGTTTCCGCCCGGCCCGTCGTTCTTCGGCAAGAAACGCGATCAAATCCTCGTGATAGGGCAACGTGCTTGCGTCAAGCGTGACCCTCTGGGCAATCTCATGCTTACAATGGGCCTTACCTTTGAGCAACCAGAACGGGAGAAGGAATATCGAAAGCGGATTCTGCTTGAGAAGCGCCAGCACAGATTCCCACAACAAGTCGGTCTTGATGAGCGTGCCATCAAGATCGACGCAGAGTGGACTCTTGACTGAATAATCCTCACCCATGAGTGATCACAACCCTTTGGGCTAGGGGTGGCTTCGCAGAATTTACGGGGAGAGCAATGATTCAGGCGCCTCGTCCGATCGCAGACAAGGCGCCCTCATTCGAAATAGAACCGGCGGAACGCCGGGAAGGAATCATGAACCAGGCTGCAGGCCCGAAAACCCTACGACTCGGTGCCGAAGGCCTTCTTCAGTAGCGGCATCACCTCACCCTTCGCTTCCATCGGGTCCAGGATATCCGTATCGCCGTAAAACTGCCCGTTGATGAAGACCTTCGGCAAGGTCGGCCAGTTCGTCAATTTGGTCAACGCCTCCCGTTTGGCGGGCTGAGATAAGACGTCGATGAGTTCATAGGGATACCCGTACTTTTCAAAAAAATGCATGGTCTCCCTGGTAAACCCGCACATGGGCATGGTTTTAGTTCCCTTGCCGTAGATCAAGATTTTATTGGATTGAATTTCTCGCTGAATTTCTTCTTCAATCGGGTCAGCCATCTGTTCCCCCTTATGTTTTCACTTCATCCGGTGTCGTGGCCGTAATCTCCAGCGCATGGATGCGCCCGTCTTTCATCGGACCGGCTAACGCCTGATACACCATGCGATGCCGGTCCAGGAGATTCTTATCGGCAAATCCCGTGGAGGTCACGCGTACGATCAAATGGTCCTGCGTACCGGTCTTGTCAATCACCGTGACAGCGGCATCGGGAAACACTTGACGGATATAGGTCGTGACGGCTTCGGCGGTAATCATCTATGAGCAGAATAACGCATCCAGGAAGCCGAAGGCAATGTGACGCAGTGAGAGCAATTGTGAGGAGCGTCCCGCTGCTCCACGGATGGCGATTTACCCGGATGCCCGTCACACTCCGAAGCGATACTTAGTCCATGCCATATGCATAAGCAGAAAAGAGACTCAGACGATGTCCCGCCTGCCACGCCCGCTCCTACGAACGACCTTGCTCTTGTTGCGGCTGCGCTCGGATGCCCAGCCACGCTCCCGGTCAACACGGCTGTGGTACCGGATACCATTCAGGGGCCGGGGGAAATACTTTCTGATCTTACCCTATGGCGGAATCAAGAAGGCCCTCGCCGGAGGGATGGTGTTCAATTTGCCGGCGTAGACAAAGTACGACTGATAAAGTCCGGGGACCGGTTGCCAGGGAAATACGTCGTGGCTCAGCAACGTCTTAGGGATGAGAAGATCTGCACTCCTTTGGCAACCCGCCGGCTAAATGATGTACGGGCTCGGTCGAATACCACTCGACGTCTGCACTTCCACGACGGGTCTTCCTTCATCCACCTGTATGACTCCCCAGGGAGAACATGCCCGGTGGTGGATTTCATCAGGATTGGTGGATCTCAACCACCAGCCCTTGGGCCCTCTTCGTAGAGTCGCCGCTAACCCGCTGAAATTATGCGATTCCTCCAGTTGAGCTTCGAGGCACATCTGTTGCTTTACCCTATGATCAAATGGGTCACGAATTAAAACCTCATCACACCACCAAGGAGGGGATCATGGGAGAATTCAAATCAGGCTTTTTTATGAGTGAAACCCCGTGCAATGGCCGCGTGCTCGTCGTGGATGACGAGCCGGATATTCGCAAAGTTGTGCGGATGACGCTGCAGAAAGCGGGGTACGAGGTGCTGGAAGCGGAAAACGGAGAAAAGGCCATTGAGACGATCAATACCGGAGAAAACCGCCTGCTGCTGGACGTGCTCATCTGTGACATCCGCATGCCGAAGATCAACGGAGTTGAAGCTATCGCCTATTTTCAACAGGAATGGCCGCGCGTCCCGATTATTGTCCTCACGGGTTTCCCTGACACTGATATGGCCACCTCGTTTCTGCGCAGCGGCGTGGTCGATTACCTGGTGAAACCGGTGGAAGGGGAAAAGCTTCGCACCGCCGTGGCCAGGGCAATGGAGCAACGGGAACTCGCCCAGCTCTAGTGAGGTGGCCCTGCCACCTCCGTCTCCACAACTCGCGTTGGGGAGAGCCTGATCACCTCCCCGACGGCGACGCGCACTTCACACGGGTTTCCTGAGACTCCACCCGGAGTAAGGCATGTCAACCAGCAGCACGAGAATTGCGATTATCGGAGCAGGAAGAGGCGGGACCGCGCTTCTGGACCTCCTTCATCAGATCCCCGACGTTGACATCGTGGGTATTACGGACAAGGACCCCGCCGCACCCGGACTTCAACGAGCGAGGGATCTCAATGTGCCGGTGGAAGAGCAGGTTCACGATCTGATCCGGAATCATGGCGTCAACCTCATTATGGATGTGACCGGTGATCCATCCATGGCCCCCTTCATTCAAGCCACGAAGCGTCCCGGCGCCGAAGTTCTAAGCGGGGCTACTACACGGTTACTGTGGAAACTCGTCCAGCACCAGTCGAAATTGGAGGCCGAATTGTTTCAGGCCGATAAACTGGCCGGATTGGGCTCCTTTGCCGCTGGTATCGCGCATGACATCAATAACCCATTGCAGCTTATCCTTGGCCTTGCAGAAAATTTGACGGACGAGCAGGATTTGGCCGTCGTTCACGAACAGGCGCGCGACATCACGGAGGCCGTGAAACGCACCAGCGCCATCTGCCGCGACCTGACCCGGTACGCACGACGCGACGGTACCGGGGAGGACGTCATGGTTAATCTCAACACCAAACTGGACGAAGCGCTCAGGATCGCCCGCTATGCCGTGACACTACAGGATGTCACAGTCGTCAAACAGTATGTCGACTACGCGACTGTGTTAGGAAACCCCGACGAACTGCTCCATGTCTTCGTCAATTTAATTACAAACGCCGTCCAGGCCATTCAGGACCGGGGGACATTGACATTGCAGACGAACGTCGGCCCGGACGGACAAGTCAGCGCTTCGGTGAGTGATACGGGATGCGGGATTCCGAGGGAGGCGTTTTCGAAAATTTTTGAGCCGCTGTACACCACCAAACCCCCCGGAAAAGGCACGGGGCTGGGGTTGTACAATGTGATGTCGGTAATCTCGAAAATGGAAGGGCACATTTGCGTCGAAAGCGACGTCGGTGTGGGCACCACCTTCCGGATCGAATTTCCACAGGTGCAACCGACTACATCATGCGCGCCCCTAAGATGACCACCTGGCGCCCCTTCTCCAATCCGCTGGGATGGGGGCTGAAACGTAAGCTCATTGTCTCCATGCTGCTGGTCGGCGTGGTGCCCCTGCTACTCGGCCTCAGCATGGCCTTCCTCCAGGGCTCCAAGGAAATTCAAGTCGTCAGCGGCGAGAGCTTCCAGGCCTTAGCCACGGAAGCCGCCCGAAAGCTGGACTTGCTGGTCGCCGAGGAAGTCGCCAGAACGTCCCGCATCGCTACACACCCGGACATCATTCGTCACCTGGAGCACCATCGCGATCTCCTGCAGACCGCCGATAAGACCCTGTCCGCCGCGACATTGAATCAACAAGGAGCGCGCTGGGCCGCGCGTGATCCGATCGCAATCAAAGCCATTACTGAAAACCGCACCGCCGTCCTGCTCCGTGCCTTTTACGCCGGTTCTCAGAATGAGTCAGACCTGCTGCTTCCTCAAGTCGTACGCGCCGCCACGAAGAAGCTGTTCATCACGGACGTGCAGGGCAATTTGTTCGCCGCACTGACCCCCTTCCCCAACTTCTCCAATTCGGACAGTCAATGGTGGAAAGGCACCTACAACCATGGGGCAGGCCAGCTTTTTATCGAGGATCTACACTTCGATGAACAGGTCAACGCCTATGTCTTCAGCATTTCACTGCCCATCATGGACAGCCTGCGCTATGAAGTGGTGGGGGTCCTCCATCGCGTCATCGATGCCAAGGAATTTTTCTCTCCCTCGACGCATCCCATACGGTTCGGCAAGACCGGCCACGTCATGCTGATCGACAGTCGAGGGGTCGTGTTGAGCTGCCCCATTCTCCCCACGGGCGTTCGGCTGTCAGACCCGGCGCTCATTCCCCACGTGACTGTCAGGGAACCAGGCTGGGTCACGGCCGGCAGCGACGGACATGGCGGAGAAGGCACCGCCATTATCGGATTCGCGATTCTTCCTGAAACCAGTCGCGCAACGAACGGGGCCTTGGAGAAGGGCGCTTGGCACACGTTCGTCTGGCAGTCGTCCGATGAACTCTTCCTACCGATCCGTCACCTGATGACCTGGATGCTGATCCTGGCCTCGGTCGCCCTCTTCCTGCTGGCCACACTGGGGTATTTTGCCGCCAGCCGGATTGTGACGCCGGTCCGCCGCTTACAGGAGGCAGCCCGACTGATCGGCCGTGGAGAATTACAGGAGCCGATTCAAATTCGCACGGGTGATGAACTGGAAGACTTGGCGGTGGAATTCAACCGCATGCACAAACAACTGGAAGCATCGTTCGCCGGCTTGAGCACTCAAGTCGAAGAAAAGACGCAAGAAGTTCAGTATCTCCAAAAAGCCACTGACCAAGTGCTCGATGCCGTACCGACTCCTATCATCATGGTGGATCAGGACGGCCTGGTCCAATACATGAATAAGGCTTCAGTCGACGCAGTGCAGGCGGATAACTGGTCGTCGCGCCCGCTTTTCGACCTCCTGCCGATCGATGAGGAGCACCGCCAGGCTCTGCGGCGGGATCTACGATTGGTGGAAGACGGCATTTCGCTGACGCTTCCCGTGCCCGACGGCGAACGGTTGCTGAAGCCGGCACGCGATCCGCTCAATCAGTCACTCGGCCCGGTACCGTCCTCATCCCGGCGCGAGCTGCGTATTGGACCACATCTGTATCAGTACGAGTGGTTTCCGCTGGAGAGCCGTAGCGGCGCGGCTAAGCGATTCGGCCTCGTTCTCCGGGACACCACCGATGAGAGCCGCTTGCAGGATCAGCTGATTCAGGCGGAAAAATCAGGCAGTCTCGACGTGCTGACCGCCGGCATTGGCCACGAACTCAATAATCCGTTGTTCGGCATTCTCGGCCTCGGAGAAGCCATCCAAGAAGAAGGGGACCTGGCCCGCGCCAAAGGCTACGCACAAGACATCGTCGGCCACGGCCGGAAGATGGCGGCCATCATCCGTGACTTCACCGGAGTGGCGACGCGCGAATCAAAGAGCCAACGGATGCCGGTCGATGTGACCGCTCAGCTGGAACAGGCGCTGGCTATCGTACAGACGTCACACGAGTGCCTGGGCATCAACGTGCAAAAACATTATGTTCCTGTGTCCCTCGTGACGGCACTTCCCGACCAGCTCAGGCTGGCCTTCATCAATATCCTCACCAATGCGATTCAGGCAATGAACGGACAGGGCAATTTGTGGCTCACCACGGATGAGCAGGACGATCTGATTACGATCAAGATTCGTGACAACGGCCCCGGTATCCCCAAGCAGCATCTCGGGAAAGTCTTTGATCCATTTTATACGACCAAGGGGCAGGGCGAAGGATCGGGCCTCGGGCTCACCGTGGCGCAACGGTTGATCAGGAAATTCGGCGGGGAAATACGGATGGAGAGTCCACCGGAGGGTCAAGGCACCACCTGCATTATTACGCTGCCGGCAGATAAGGCTGCGGTACGAAAGGAGGAGCCATGCATCTCATCCTGACACTCTTCCGATCATGGACAGTATGGCCGGCACTGATCCTGGCCTGTGCCTCTACCTACTCCTTGCAGGCGAAGGACCTTACGCCGCCGGCAAGCACGGGCATATCCCCGGAGAAGGTCGCGGACTTCGTCCATGCCGTCCTCGATGCCGACCGGACGATTTATACCAACCAGGTCGTCAATCGCATGCAGGCAAAAGGCATCGTCTCCGCCGTGGAACATTGGGAGCATGAAAACGCCCTGCCGCTGCCCGCACAATTCCTTCAACACTCGGGCAAGCTGGTCGCGGAGTCCGGACGTGGGATTCGCTACCGCCTCATCAGCCTCTGGCCGATCTATCAACGCAACGCCCCGGCGACGGATTTAGAGCGGCAGGCATTGGAAAGTTTCGCCCATACCCCGGATCGGCCCTTCACCGGTATTGTCACCAGCGGCCGCAAACAATTTTTTCAAGCGGTCTATTCGGATCGCGCGATTTCAGCCGCCTGCGTCAAATGCCACAATAGTCATCCCTTAAGCCCTAAACGGGACTTCGCCCTCAATGATGTCATCGGGGGGATGACGATTACGATCCCTCTCGATTGACGGAGAGGCGATCAACGTAGGTCAGGACTTGGCGAGCGGCGTGGCAGGAGACAGCTGGTATTCGTCGCGGTAAATCTGCAGCGCAGTGAGGAACAGACCGACGAGAATCGGCCCGAGAAACAGAGAGATGCGCCAGAATCACCGCCCATACGACTGGAAAGACGAAGGGGCGGAACATGAGGGCCATCTGATATAGCAGGGCCAGCAAGACGCCGAAGAAGCAGACTGCAAAAATCTGTCGTCGATTCATGAAGAACTATAGACGCTCGTGCCTCCGCCGTTGATAGCAGAACCGGCCCGTGATGTCACGCGCCGGATTGCGATCAGCGCCTGCACGGAGAACTTTCGCCGCGCCGCCAGAAGAAGGGGGAGCGTGAAGGGGTCGAATCCGGCGCCCGGGAGGTGGGGAGATACGCCGTTCAGGCGTTCTCACCGGCCATGGCCACCGCTTTAGGACGTTGTGAGGTAATATCCCGCACATTACCGGGAAGCTTCTGCGCGTCATCGCCCCACGAGGTGACGCCCATATCGGACAGACCCTGGAATTTGGCTCCGTCTTCCATGGAGAATGCCGGCGCATGCACCTCGCCGACGAGGAGGCCTGTCTTCAGCAACTGAATCCGCTCCGTGGCCCGCACCGTGGCTTTGATTTTTCCACTGCAGACAATGGTGCCGGCCGCGATGGTGCCCTGGACGACTCCGTCTTCGCCAATCACCACCGTTCCGCTGGTCTTCAAATCTCCCTCCAGCCGGCCGTCGATGCGCACCGTGCCTTCCACATGGATTTCTCCCTTGAGCAACACCCCTTTGGCCAGCAGGGTGATATTGTCGTTTTCTACAAAGCCGGGCTTCTTCATCATCTGGAGCTCCTTGTCGCAGGCAGTGGCGGATGAACCGGAGAACCAACTCAACATGAGCCGAGCCTACACCAGCTTCTCGATGACACCTAGAAAAAACCAAAACTCCGCTTCATCCGTTCCCAGATTCCACTGCCATGCACTTCGCAGTATATCGACGGCTCCGTGCCTTCGATAAACAGCTCCGTCGAACGTTGAGGACATTTCGAGGTCGCCAACTGCGAAGACTGCGGATCGATGTCACGCGTGATCACGGCCGGCGGCATGACAAAGTCGCGCGGTGCAGCCGGAAGAATCTGGCGCACAAAATCCACCCACATCGGCAATGCGGCCTGCGCGCCGGTCAGGTGCAACGTTTCCTCATCGTCGAATCCCACCCATGCCCCCACCACCACATCCGGCGTATATCCGATGAACCAGGCGTCGCGATAGCCGTCCGTGGTTCCTGTCTTGCCTGCCACAATTCCTCGCAGGCCCATCGCCTTGGCCTTCGCCGCAGTTCCACGTTCTACCACGCCCTTGAGCAACGACGTCATGACGTACGCCGCTTGAGGTGACACCGCCTGATGCCTCGCCGGCGTATGATGCCACGCCGGATCTCCTTCCGAAGTCATGACCGCCTGCAGCGCCGTGGGAGCCATGCTGACCCCTTCATGAGCCAGGACGCCGAAGGCCGAGGTCATCTCCAGGAGAGACACACCGGAGGTGCCGAGGGCGATGGAAAGATTGTCGGCTAGCGGACTCCGGATTCCGAGTTTCTCTGCCAGGTGCAGAATGCGTTTCGTCCCGACGAGTTGCGCCATCTTGATCGCCGGAATATTGAGTGACTGTTCCAAGGCCGTTCGCAAGGATACGGTCCCGTGGAATTTATGGTCGTAATTCTGGGGCGTCCACCGGCCGGTGGCCGATTCAAATGTCACCGGTTCATCGACGATCGAAGTGGCCGCCGTCACCGGTGGTCCGCCGTTCAATTCGCGACGCGCTTCCAACGCCGCGAGATACACGAGCGGCTTGAAGAGCGAGCCTGGCTGGCGCTTCGCCTGCACCGCCCGATTAAACTGGCTGGCGCGGTAGTCCCGGCTGCCCACCATCGCGAGAATACCGCCGGTTTTGGGATCGATCGCGACCAGCGCACCCTGCAAGGCGGTGGAATGGCCGTTTAATGCCGGATAGGCCGTCTCCAGCTTGACGAGTCCGCTTTCCAGGGTCTGGGTGGCCAGTCGCTGCAGCACAGGATCAAGGGTCGTATAGGCCCTCACGCCCTCGTGCAAGGGCGCGCCGGTCGCCTCCTCCACCTGCCGCAGGAGATAGTCAACGAAAAACGGCGCATCAGCCAACGTGTCCTGCGGCGGTATGACCTGCACCGGCGTTTTGATTGCTTGAGCCCAGGCCTCGTCATTGATCAGGCCCTGTTCATGGAGCCGGCCCAGCACCACGTCCCAACGCTGCTTGGCCAAGGCGGGATTTCTCAACGGCGAATAGGTATTCGGTCCTTTAATCATGCCGACCAGCAACGCCGCCTCTTCCAGGCTGAGGGTATCCACTCGCTTCCCGAAATACCGGTGGGCCGCTTCACCAACGCCGTAGACCGACACGGAGCCGACCAGACCGAGATAAATCTCGTTGGCATAACTTTCGAGAATGGCTTGTTTCCGGTATTTCGCCTCCAACACTAAGGCGGCGATGGATTCCTTCAGCTTTCGTCCGAAGGTCCGCTGCGGGGAATAAAACAGGTTCTTGGCCAATTGCTGGGTGATGGTGCTGCCGCCTTGGATGACCGTTCCTTTGGTCACATTGGTCCACACGGCACGCCCAACGGCGATGGGATCGATGCCCGGATGGCTGAAAAACCGCCGGTCTTCGATAGCGAGCAGGATATCGAGAAAGCGCGGAGAGAGATCGTCGTAGGACACCCATTCCCGCACCTGCCGCGACGCGCCGCGAAGCCCACTGATCAGCTGCGGCTCGAGATAGGCCGGAAAGAGTTCGTCGCCCGTTTGAATCGACAAGACCCGTACCACCCGACCCTGCTCCAATACCAACCGCGTCGGCATAGGCCGGAGGTGTAAATCAGAAAATTCGTGCAGGTAAATATCGATCTGGCCAGGGCTGACGCGAAACTCCCCTGGTGAACGCACAGCCGTCTCGACCGCCTGATAGCCCAGCCGGGTCAGGCGCTCGATCAGGTGCGAGGAGACCACATCCAAGTCAGGTTTCAAGAGAAACGGCGCGCCGTAGATGAGACGAGGAGGATGTTCATCTCCCGCCGGCAACGCGAGACTGGCGGAAAGGTATAGTCCATAAGCCAGGGCGCTCCCGACGACGAGGAGGAGAATGCCTGTCACTGCCACAAGTGCGCGGAGAAGCCACCGCCTCACGAACATCACCGCCGGACCCCCATGTCGCCGAGCATACGCGATCCCGTGCATAAAAACACATTCGTTGCGACGCCTGCCAATCCGCCGGGCCTGGTCCTGCTTGACAAAATACTCTCCCTTCCCTTAGATGAGCCGCACAAGACCATGTGGCTACGATCTTGTACCTAGACTTATTCACATGAGGAACGTCCGGTGAGCACCATGCGCTTCTTTACGCCCCTTCTTTCATCCAGGCCTATTTGGCCACACCTGGCTTGCGGCGCACTCTTCGCGGCCCTGGCGACAATTAACGCAGCCTCGGTGTTCGCGGGAAGTTTCCGCATCTACGATCACAGTGCCTCGGCGACTGGCCAAGCCTCCGCCTTTATGGCGCAAGCGGATGATGCCTCCGCCGGCTATTACAACCCTGCCGGCATGACCCAGTTGCGAGGGGTGCAGTTGCTCAGCCGGCACCACGCTCATCGCCGGCGGCTTTTCCTTTCAGAATGGTGCAGGGACGCAGGCCAATGGAGATCTCCGCGGAAGCGTGGCGGTGCCACCCCCGTCCAACATCTACATTACGGCCAATCTGAAGGACCTAGGCATCGGCTCATCCGACAGCACTACGGTCGGCCTCGCCGTCTTCAGCCCCTTCGGCACGTTAACCCGCTGGCCGGACAGCAGCCCCTTTTCAACAGCCACCACCAAGGCCGCTTTCGAGTTGATCGACATTCGTCCGTCCATCGCTTTCAGACCACACCCGGATCTCGCCATTGGACTGGGAGCGGATGTGTATACGTTTTCAGGCGCGTTCGGCGAAGGACAGGTCGAACGGCAATTTCGCTGGCCGGGCGGCCTCGGCATCCCAGCTGGCACCGGCATGGAGTTAAACGGACGCGACACAGCCGCCGGTTGGAATGCCAGCCTGCTGTATACCCCGTTGCGCAATGAAGATGGCAAGCCTCTCGTTAATATCGGCCTCATCTATCGCAGCCAGGCCACCCTGCATCTCGACGGCCAATTGCTGGCCGGCGGCACCCATATTGCGGACGCGCGGACAACGTTCGTGGTGCCACAGGTCCTGACGGGAGGCATTGCCCTCTGGCCCGTCCGGAATAAAGAACGCGAATGGAAACTGGAGTTAGATGTCAACTATACCGGGTGGAAATCGGTCCGTAACCTGGATTCACATCTTTCAAACGGCATCACCGTCGCCACCCCGGCCAACTGGGTGAGCGGCTACACCATCATGATCGGAACGGAACACAAGTGGCTTAGCCCGGCACCACTGCCGGATTGGGATATCGCCCTGCGCGCCGGATACTGGCATTCACAAAAAGCGATTCCTGACCAAACCTTCAACCCCGCCATCCCCAACGGCGACAACCATGCGGTATCTACCGGCGTCGGGTTCATGTGCCGGGACAACGGACGGTTCCTCGGGGTGATACCCTGCGGGGGGACAAGCAAACTGAGTCCCAAGGGACTTGGCATCGATCTCGCTTATCAGGCCATTTTGTATGAAGCCAGGACCGTCGCTGGCAATGTGAATCCGACCGTGAATGGAACATACCGCACCACCTTACACGTCGGATCACTCAACCTCCGTGTGAATTTTTGATGCCCGCCTTGTCATCGATCGTGCTAGAGTAGCCTATCCGACGGCGCGTGTGGATCGTCGCCGTCTAACGGGTAGCACGTGCAGGGCGCATCTGTTATCGAGCGAGGTCCTCCCATGGATCGCCCGGCCCACACGGATCCAGCCCAGGAACTCCAGTCACAGCAAGTCTCTGTTCTGTACCGCAACATGCCCACCGGCGTATTGGCGAGCGCCGTGAATGCGGCCATTCTTGCCGCAGTGGAATGGAGCGTCGTTCCGCACCAGCCGCTCGTTCTCTGGGTGACCCTCCTCTGGTTGATTGCCGGTGCGCGGGCGATCCTCATCTACAATTATCGTCGAACGACTCCTTCAACGTGGAGCAGCGCCGACTGGCACCGCTGGATGCTGGTGACGACCACCATGGCCGGCGTCGGCTGGGGAGGCAGCGTCTATTTTCTCACGCCCGAAATTCCGCTGCCCTACGAACTCGTACAGTTTTTTGTGCTGGGTGGTATGACTGCCGGGGCTGTCTCGGTTCTGTCTGTCTCCTTTCCTCTGTTTCTGTGTTACGCCTTGCCCGTGACTCTTCCCATGCTGGGGCATCTCTTCTTCAGCAACCATGACTTTCATCTGATCATGGGAGTGATGGGCACGCTGTTTCTGTTTGCGTCCATTCACTCTTCCTGGACTTTCAACCATGTGCTGCTATCCTCCCTTCGGCTACAGCTGGAAAAACTCAGCCTCGTACAGTCCCTCACCGCCCGCACCGAAGCCGTGGAGCGCTTGAACCAGGACATTACAAAAGAAATACATGATCGCCGTGTGATCGAGGAACAATTAAGAACGGCCCAGAGTGATCTTGAACAACGAATCGACAAACGCACCTCCGACCTGGCCCATGCCAACGCCAGGCTGGAGGAGGAAGTCCGGCAACACCGGCGGACGGAAGGGGCCCGGCTGTCGAGCGAAAAGCGGTTCAATTACCTCACCGACAATCTCAACCAGGGCGTGTGGTTCGCTTTAGCACACCCGCCTCAAGTGCTCTACGTAAACCCGGCGTTCGAGCGAATCTGGGGACTGCCGGCCGCTCGGTTTTATGAGAACCCCAAACTGTGGCGCGATTGCATCCATCCGGACGATCAACGCATGGTCACCAACGTGTACGACGCGGAACTGACTCGTCCGACAGGACGCGATGTGCAATTGCTCTATCGCATCGTACGGCCAGACGGAAAAATCCGGTGGATACACGACCGGATGGTCATTCATCGCACCGACACAGGCGAAGTCGATAGTCTCAGCGGCATCACGGAAGACATTACAGATGCCCGCGAACTGGAAGACCAATTGCGGCAGGCGCAAAAAATGGAAGCGGTCGGACGATTGGCCGGTGGCGTGGCGCACGATTTCAACAATGTCATGACCGTCATTCTCGGCTATAGCGCAGTCCTCCTTCAGGAGCTGAGCCAGAATTCTTCGGCCCGGTATTTCGTGCAGGAAATCCAGCGCGCCGGCGAACGCTGCGCGGCACTGACCGGCCAACTGCTGGCCTTCAGCCGCAAGCAGATGTTGCACCCGGTCTCGTTGGATCTGCATCGGGTAATCCGAGATCTCATGGCGTTGTTAAAAAGCCTGATCGGCGAACACGTCACCATCGTGTTACAGCTCGACCCGAGCCCGCGATGGGTCAAAGCCAACGCCGTGCAACTCGAACAGGTATTGCTCAACCTGGCCGTCAACGCCCGAGACGCGATGCCGCATGGCGGCACCTTGACCATCGATACCTGCCAGGTGCTTCCCCACGAAGTGTGGGGGCCCGGGCACGATTCGCGCACGACACGAACCTATGTCCGGCTGCGTGTGCACGATACAGGAACCGGCATCGATCCGGCCACTAAGGCCAAAATCTTCGAGCCGTTTTTTACGACCAAACCCCCCGGTCGGGGCACCGGCCTTGGCCTCTCCACCGTTTACGGCATCGTGCATCAAAGTGGAGGCACGATCTCCGTCGATAGCGCCGTGGGCCAGGGCACCGCCATGACGGTCTTTCTTCCGGAAGCCACGCCGCCGCATATCGCACTGCCGCCCTCGCCCGTCGAATCAGACCGGAAAACAGGGACAGAAATTATTCTTCTCGTGGAAGACGAGCCCTCGGTCCGTTTGCTGACTCAACATATTCTTCGCACGCATGGCTATACCGTGCATGAAGCGGAGGACGGGTTCCAGGCGATGGATCTTATCCAACGCAGTAACCTGCACATCGATTTATTGGTCACCGACCTGGTGATGCCGGGTATGAATGGCAAGGAGCTTGCCATGCGGCTGCGAAGCCACTTCGACGATTTGAAGGTGCTCTATATGTCGGGGTACAGCGACAATCTGCCGGTCACCGGCGGCGAGAGTCAGGGACAGACAACCTTTTTACAAAAGCCGTTTTCACCGGAAGACTTGATCCGACTGGTTCGCGAGATCCTGCACTCCGTCTTTCCCGCCTAGCGCGACTGATGAGTCCCGGTGTGCGATTCCATCGGCATGCTGTGAGATCGATGCCCGACCGGAGCGTCGATGCTGGTGGCCGGATGTGAAATCCACTGAGGCATCAGCGAGCCCACCACCATTCCGCATGCGGCCACCAAGGCGCCCACCAACTGCGGCGGCCAGACCTGATCCGGCGTGACCATGCCCTCCAATGTCAGCCAGGTGGCGAGTCCGGCGACAATGGCAAGTAGCGCACCTTGTGTGGTCGCACGCGGCCAATACAATCCGGCCAGTAATGGCACAAAGGCCGCCACCAGCGTCACCTTGTACGCACTTTCGACCATCTTAAAAATGCTGGCTTCCGAGTTCAACGCGAACAGCAATACCAGCGCGGTAAATCCCACTAACACCGAGCGCATCACCGCCAGCAGGCCCCGATCACCAATTGTGGGCAACAGGCTCTTGACGATGTTCTCACTGAAGGCTACTGACGGCGCGAGCAGCGTGGCCGAGGAACAACTCATGATCGCGGACAGCAAGGCGCCGAAAAAAATAATCTGTGCAGCCATCGGTGTGTGCTGCACAATCAGAGTCGGGAGAATGAGTTGAGAATCCCGCTCCAGCAGATCCCCGACCTCAGCCGGATCAATCAGGGTCGCGGAATAAGCCAGGAACATCGGCACGAAGGCGAAGAAAAAGTACAACGTTCCGCCAAGCACGGATCCCCGCACCGCGGTCCCTTCATCCCGCGCCAACGTAATCCGCTGAAACACATCCTGTTGAGGAATCGATCCGAACATCATGGTGACCCAGGCGCCCACGAATGGAATCCACGTCTCGATCCGTGCAGGCGGGAAAAAATCCAATTTCCCCGCCGCCGCTGCATGAGTGACGACCGTCCCCACACCACCTGCCAGGCCGCTAATCACGGACCCGATGTACAGCATGCCGCCCATGATGATGGTGATCTGCACGAAATCAAGAATCGCCACGGAGAACATGCCGCCGAATGTCGTATACGTCAGAACGATCAGCGCGCCCAGCACCATACCGGCGGACTGGCTCATGGCTCCGTCCGTAACAACGTTGAACACCAGTCCCAACGCCTTGATCTGCGCCGACACCCACCCGAGATACGAGGCGACGATGCAGAGGGTGCAGAGCACTTCAACCGCCCGGTTGTAACGCAACCGGTAAAAGTCGCCGATCGTGAGAAGGTTCAATCGGTAAAGCCGGCGGGCAAACCACAAGCCGGCCAGAATCAAACAGAGACTCGATCCAAAGGGATCGGCAACGACCGCTCTGAGCCCGTCCTTGACGAAGGTGGCGGAAATGCCGAGCACGGTCTCGGCCCCGAACCAGGTCGCAAACACCGTCGCCGTCACCACCGGGAGAGGCAACGACCGGCCGGCGACCGCGAAATCCTTGGTGTTATGGACGCGAGTCGCGGCATACAGCCCGATCCCGACAGAGCAGGCAAGATACACAATCACGAAGGAGAGGAGCATGAGGCTACGAGCCTGTCGGTGAGACGATATCCGCCGGTGGCGGTAAGCGAGCGGATTGTAGCGACAGGACAGCACTTGCGCAATGGCAGGAAGGAGAAAGGCGTACCGCGCGTGTGAAATCGTATGGATGGCAGCGGCATGCAACGATCAGCAACGAAGAGTGATGGCGAAAAACGACCATTTCGTTGACTTCCCGTCGCACCATGATACGAATAGGCCATGCGTTACTCACTCTACTTCGCTTGGGTGGTGGCCGTCCTGTCCATCTGCATCCTGACGACGCTGGCCTCGTTTCCGGTCCTCACGAACGGCGAGCGTCAGCCGGAGCCACAGATTACGGCAGGACCGGAGAAGTTGCGGACGATCAAGATTCACCGGCTGCGACTTCGGTATTCTTAGCGTCCTCGGCGGCGATCTAACGGGCAGCGCGATTCATCGGCACGCCTGCTTATATGAGTCCCGAACAGGCCAACGGCCTGCCGCTCGATGCCGCGCTACGGATATTTATTCGCTCGGCGTTGTTCTATTTGAACTGGTCACCGGACGCCGGACCCTTACGAGGCGGAAACACCCGTCGCGCTGCTGCTTAAGCACTCAACGAGCCGATGCCCTCGACGCACGGACTTCGATCGGATCTGCCACTGAGCGCCGAGCGCGTAATCGCCGAAGCGACGGCCAAGCGCACCTGAAGTCGCTCTATGCTTCCGCCAGCGACATGGCCCGATGCTTTCTCGACGGCTCTAAGCGCACGCGCGTCGACGTCGTCGATCCTGTCAAAGCAACCGACGAGGTCGATCACGCCCACGCTCTTCGACCCGGAATCGCTGCTCAAGCGGGTGCCAACCGCTCCGACGCCGCTGCCTCCTGCCACTGAAATGGGGACACAGGCCGCGTCTACACGCACCCTCGTGATGCCGTTGAAACGAAGCAGCAGCAGAATGCCACCGTACCTCAGCCGCCAGCCGCGCCTCCCGCGAAATCATCCAGCGGATTCCGATCATGCTGGCGGGCGCCGAGATGATCGCTGTGCTTGCCGTCATCATCTTGGTGGTCAGTTCGCGCAGCAACAGCACTTCCGTGACGCAGACCCCTGAAATCATACCAAGTCAGGCGGCAGTCGTGGTGGATGTCCCAACCCAAACGGATACGGCAGTTCCAGCCACAGCAACCTCGCCCGCGACGGTGGACAGCGCTCCGGCGACGGTTTCACCTCAAACGCAACCGTCGAACCCCCATTCGCCGCTGGCTATGGTGGGGGACAGGGTCAAATCGCCTTTGTCGCTGACCGGACGTTGAACAACGAAATCTACCTTATGAACCTCGATGGCACTCGGTGACTAACCTCACCAATAACCCCGTCAATATCCAAACTGGTGGCTAGAGAAGGCCAGACGAAATCGCCTTCATGTCGAATCGCGATAACCCGGATGGTGCGACCGTCTATGTCGTCGACGCGGATGGTAGCAATGCCCACCGCCTGATCGATGACATATCCACTTCAACTTCTATCCGTCATGGTCGCCGGACGGCACCAAGCTCTCGATAACCTTCTATACCGACCAGGGCAGCGCTCAAATTTCGATTGTGGACGCTAATGGCAAGAATTTGCACGTGGTGGAAAATCTTCCTGAGAATGTGGGGCTGGCAACCTGGTCGCCGATGGCAAGACGATTGCCTTCATGGGCAATCCGACGGGCAACGAGAAGTGTACTCATCAACATTGAATCCAGCGGCTTTGCGCAGACACTCACAACAATACCGATGAAGACGCCTATCCATCGTGGTCATCCAAGAATGGTCAGATTGTTTTTCAGCACAATCTAGTGGACCGACAACACGGCGATTTACGTAATGGACAGCGATGGGGGAAATGGCGCAGTTATCATCAACAATATGCCGGATGGTTATGCGCCTGCGTCGTCCTACCGACGGAAAACAAATCGCGTTCGCCCTCTATGTGGACGGGCAGGAAATCTTCGTGATGAATGCGGATGACGAACGTGCAGCGCGTCACCGATACAGCGGCAACAACTCGTTCCCCGTCTGGCGTCCCTGAACTATAAAGGGCGAACGCTCGAGTTCGCCCTTGTTTGCTCCACTTCCGGCGCAAAAGCATCACATGTTCCGGAGCAGTGCCACGATCATGAACCCCCAATCGATGTTTGTTACAATCCGGCGCTGAGCAGGTACTGATTGGCGCTTGGAGGCCTATGCCACATCGGGCACGTTGATGCCTCCGGATCCACGCAACGAAGATGTGCTTATTTACGTCAATGGCGATCTGGTTCCTCGCAACGAAGCTAAAATTTCCGTTTTCGGACGCGGCTTTCTGATCGGCGATGGCGTTTGGGAGGGGATTCGTCTCCATCACGGCGTTCTGGTATTTCTCGACGAGCATCTGGATCGGCTGCAGGGCGCAAAAGCTATCGCCCTCGACATGGGACTGGTTCCCGCAGCCAGTACGCAAAGCGTTATCTACACCTCATAGTCCGAACCACATGGAGACGGATGTTAGTGTCGTTCTGATGGTGACGCGCGGCATCAAAAAGACGCCTTCGCAAGACCCCCGTACTGCCATGGGCGGCGCGAGACCATCGTCATCATCGCGGAATACAAGCACCCCAATCTCATCACGCAGCAGGGCATCAGCCTGTTCACCTAGACGGTGCGGCGCGGATCGCCCGACTCTGTTGATCCGCGCCTGAACTGTCGCCAGGAGTGAGCTTGCATGAAGTGATTGCGCTTACGCGAAGCATAGACGCGGGCGCGGACGAAGCGCTCATGCTCGATATTCATGGCTTTGTGAGCACCTGTAACGCCACCAATTTCTTCATGGTCAAGGCGGGTGAAGTCTGGACTTCGACCGGGGAATATTTCATCAATGGCACTCTCGCGGGGAAAAATTATTGCGACTGCTGCAAGGCCAATGGCATTCCCGTTTATCAAAAGAATTTCTCGCTTCACCGATGTTTACGATGCCGACGAAGCCTTTGTCGGGGACGTTCGCGGGGCTGGTTCCCGTCAACGTCGATGGGCGCGTGATTGGCGACTCCAACAGTGGCCGATGGTGCATAAGCTGACTGCGCTCTACGCAAATGCCATTCAGCAGGCGTCCGAAGCACACGAATCGCCCTTGCCATGACCATTCAGCGCTTAAATCATCTACGCGCCATTATGGACGCGCACGACCTCGATGTGATCGCACTCATCCCGGCTTCCAATCTGCGCTACCTGACCGGCAGCATTCGTACATGCTGGAACACCCAGACTGTCTGGCTGCTGCCGAAGCGGGCGAACCCGTCGCGGTCATCCCCAAGCTGGAAGTCCCATTGTTTTCGCGCCATCGGCTGCCTCCCACGCTTTATTCGTGGACGGATAAAGAGGGCTTTGGCAGCGCCTTTCAGGCTGCATTCGCTGACCTCGATCTCGCTGGAAAAACCATCGGCGTCGAAGGGCTGCGGATGCGCTTTGAGGGCGAAATTCTCCGCCGCTATGCCCCTGAAGCGCGTGTGATTGCCGTAGACGAGCATTTCAGCGCTG